>NZ_AP022314.1:3688241-4917655 GCF_009936235.1 Mycobacterium xenopi
GGCTCACGATCGTTCCGCGCTCGAGGATTTCACCGCCCCACACGCCCCACGGCTCGCCGCGTTCCAGCGCCTCGGCCAGGCATTGGCGACGGATGGGGCACTGCGTGCACAGCGCCTTGGCGCGCTCCAGGTCCGCTGGGCTGTCGGCGAACCACAAGTCGGGGTCGCGATGACACGGCAACTTTGGCCGCGGTCCTCTGCGGACTGTCAGGGTCGACATGTGGTATTCACCTGCTTCCTGGTCGAGTGGCTGTCATGTCGGGAGATCCGGACCAGGTGGCGGGTGCGGGAAACGACTGGCCACGGATCTCATCGGGGTCCGTGGCCAGGCGTTGCCGGTTAGCTGGGACTTACGTGAAGCCTCGATCCACGGACATTTCGGTCGCGGCGGCGCGGTGCTTGCGCACTGCCGCCGATGCGGCGACCGCGGCAGCGGGATGAGCGGCATGCAGGGCGCCGGCCACGGCTACGAACACACTGGTGTTGACCATCGTGGGCACCCTCCTTCCGGCATGCTCGACCCGCATGGCGTCACCGATACGCGGCTTCGAGGCTAAACGGTCGCAGACCCAGCCGACAACCGATTTTCCGACCTGGATATTCGGTGGCAACCCGCTGCGCGGGTTCACTGGCCGGTGCGGACCAGCTGCAGCACGTCGGGCCCGAACTGCTCCAGCTTGCGCGCGCCGATGCCGGGAATGGCGACCAACGCGGCCTCGTCGGTGGGCCGCATTTCGGCGATTGCCAGCAACGTGTTGTCGGTGAAGACGATGTAGGCCGGCACGTTCATGTCCTTGGAGGTGCGCAACCGCCAGTCCTTGAGCCGCTGCAGCAACACCTCGTCGACGTCACCGGGGCAGGTCTCGCAACGGCGCAGCAGCACCGCCGCCGGGGTGGTCAGCACACCGGTGCAGACGCGGCACCGCGGCACGGGTCCGCGACCGCGCCGCGGTGTGCTCGGCGCCCGGTCGGGACCAGCCTGCGGGGCGATCCCGTCGAGAAACCGCGACGGCTTGCGGCTCGGTCGTCCGCCCGGATTCCTTGACCGCGCCCAGCTGAGCGCCAAATGCACACGCGCCCTTGTGATTCCGACATAGAACAGTCGACGTTCCTCTTCGACGGGTTCGCTGGTCGCGCCGTGTGCCAGCGCGTGCGAGATAGGTAGCGTGCCGTCGGTCAAGCCGACCAAAAACACCGCGTCCCATTCCAGACCCTTCGCCGCATGCAGTGACGCCAGGGTCACACCCTGCACCACCGGGGGATGGCGGGCGTCGGCGCGCACGCGAAGCTCGGCGAGCAGACCGGGCAAATCCAGTTGTGGACGCTGGGCCACCTCGTCGTCGACCAGTTCGGCCAGCGCGGCCAGCGCCTCCCAACGCTCCCGGGCCCGGGCTCCGGCCGGTGGTCGGGTGGTCAGTCCCAGCGGTTCCAGTACACCGCGCACCAACTGGGGAAGCTCGCCGTCTGCGCCGCGGTCGGCGGCTCGCTGCAGGGCCAGCAGCGCCTGCTTGATCTCCTGGCGGCTGAAGAACCCTTCGCCGCCGCGGACCTGGTAGGGGATGCCGGCCTCGGTCAACGCCTCCTCGTAGACCTCGGACTGCGCGTTGATCCGGTACAGCACCGCGATCTCGGCGGGCGGTGTGCCGGACTCGATGAGTTTCGCGATCGAGGCCGCCACCGCAGCCGCCTCGGCGACCTCGTCGGGATGTTCGTGAAACGACGGGGCTGGTCCGGGGTCGCGCTGCCCGGTCAAATGCAGCCTGCTGCCAGCCATCCGGCCACGCGCGGCCGCGATTACCCGGTTGGCCAGCGACACCACCTGCGGGGTGGACCGGTAGTCGCGCTCCAGGCGTATCACGGTGGCCTCGGGGAATCGCCGCGGGAAGTCGAGCAGGTAACGCGGCGAGGCTCCGGTGAACGAGTAGATGGTCTGGTTGGCGTCGCCGACGACGGTCAGGTCGTCGCGGTCGCCCAGCCACGCCGAAAGCACCCGCTGCTGCAGCGGCGTGACGTCCTGGTACTCGTCGACCACGAAGCAGCGGTAGCGGTCGCGGAATTCTTCGGCGACGCCCGTGTCGTCCTCGATCGCGGCCGCCGTGTGCAGCAGCAGGTCGTCGAAGTCGAGTAGGGCCGGCCCGTCAGCGCGGGCCTTGAGGCTTTCGTAGGCCTCGTACACCGCGGCGACCTGCGCGGCGGCCAGCGGGGTGTCACGACTGGCCTGCGCCACCGCCGACGGGTATTGCTCGGGGCTGATCAGCGACGCCTTGGCCCACTCGATTTCGCCTGCCAGGTCACGCACATCGTCGGTGCTTGGCTGCAGCCCAGCGCGGTTTGCCGCGCGCGCCACCACCGCGAACTTGCTGTCCAGCAGCTGCCAGCCCCGGTCTCCGACCACCCGCGGCCAGAAATATCGCAGCTGGCGATGCGCGGCCGCGTGAAACGTCAAGGCCTGCACCGAGCCGACCTTGGCACCGGTCCGGGCGGCGGCGTCCAGTGCGCGCAGCCGCGCGCGCATCTCGCCGGCCGCGCGTTGGGTGAACGTCACCGCCAGCACCTGCCCGGCAGCGACGTGACCGCCGGCGACCAGGTGGGCGATCCGGTGAGTGATGGTGCGTGTCTTGCCGGTTCCCGCACCGGCCAGCACGCAGACCGGTCCTCGGGGAGCCAGCACCGCCTCGCGCTGCTCGTCGTCGAGGCCGGCGGTCAAGGGGTCAGCGGCAGCCGGCATGGCGTCCATCTTGGCAGCGGCCACCGACAAACCGGCGGTAGCGCCACGCCGCGGATATCGGTTCGTGCAATACCGGCGACACCGTCTATGTTGAAGCGGCTATGACCCATGCTTTTCAGGTTCCGCTGACCATCTACACCACGCCGTGGTGTGGCTACTGCCATCGACTCAAGACAGTGCTGAAGGCCTCAGGGATCACCTACCACGAGGTCGACATCGAACAAGACGCCGCGGCCGCGGAGTTCGTCGGTTCGGTCAACGGCGGCAATCGGACCGTTCCTACAGTCAAATTTGCCGACGGGTCGACGCTGACCAACCCCGGTGTGGGTGAGGTCAAGGCAAAGCTCGCCGATCTGGCGGGTTGACTGGCCGAGCCGGGGAGGTCAGTCCAGCGCGGCCCACGATTCGATGATCTGACGGGCGATCGAAACCGAGCCGGGCAGAAGGAGTTCGGAGCCTGAGGCACTAGTCCAGTCGCCGGCATCCAGTGCTTTGCGCACCTCGTCGCGAGAAAACCACGCCGCCTCGGCGATTTCGCCGTCGTTGAACGAAAACTCTTGATCGGGGTCAGCTATCGCGTGGAAACCCACCATCAGCGAGCGCGGGAACGGCCACGGCTGGCTGCCCAGATAGCGAACGTCGCGCACGGTCAACCCGATCTCCTCACGAACTTCCCGCACAACGCAGAGCTCGAACGACTCGCCGGCTTCGACGAATCCGGCCAGCAGTGAAAACATCCGCGGTGGCCACACCGTCTGGCGGGCCAGGACCGCGCGGTCACCGCCGTCGTGAACCAAACAGATCACCGCCGGGTCGATGCGGGGGAACTCCTCGTGACCGGTGAGCGGGTTGACCCGCGCCCACCCGGCCCGGACCGGTCTGGTCGGCGAACCGTCCACCGACGAAAAGCGAGCGCTGTCATGCCAATTCAGCAGCGCGACGGCACACGACACCAATTGCGCGCTGAGGTCGTCGAATAGCTGTCCCGCACGCCGCAGGTCTGCCACGCGCACGTCGAGGTCGTCGGGGTTGTCGGGCGCTTCCAGCGGAGCGCGGATCGCCCACACGTGGCGGTCGTCCTCGATGCGGCCGAGAAACACCGCGTCCGGCGGCGGTTTGTCGCCCAGTACCGCGGCCGCACCCAGCACCACCCGGCCATTGGCCAGCAACACCTGGTTTCGCGAATCCACACGTAGCACAACGGCTTTCGGCCATGCTGCGGCAGCGGCGTCGACGTCGGCGCGGAGGTGGTCGGCGCGGTCGGCGCCCACGCGGGACAGCAACGGGGTGCTGCGCAGCCGGAAATCCACTAGTGGCCCACGCTACGGATATAGAGCAGCCGGTCGCTCGGCTCGACGGCGTCGACCTCTGGTGCGTCGACGCGCAGCAGCTGACCGTCACGAACCACGCCGAGCACGATGTCACGCAGATGCCGCGCGGAGCCGCCCACTTCGCTTTGCTCCACCTGGCGTTCAGCGATTGCGAACCCCGCCTGCGGCGTCAGTAGATCCTCGATCATCTCCACGACGCGGGGGGTGGTGGTGGCAATCCCGAGCAGTCGACCAGCGGTTTCGGAGGAAACCACCACCGAGTCCGCGCCCGACTGCCGCAGCAAATGCTGGTTTTCGGCTTCGCGGATGGAGGCGACGATCTTGGCCTTCGGCGCGATCTCGCGGGCGGTCAAGGTAACCAGCGCGGCGGTGTCGTCGCGGTTGGCGGCCACCACGATCGACGCCGCATGCTGTGCGCCCGCCAGCCGTAACACGTCGGATTTGGTGGCATCCCCATGCACGGTGACCAACCCCGCCGCCGACGCGTGGTCCAACGCGGCTTGGTCGGTGTCGACGACGACGATGTCGCTGGGGGCCACTTCGTCGCTGAGCATGGCCGCTACCGCTGTTTTGCCTTTGGTGCCGTAGCCGATGACGACAGTGTGGTTACGCACTCTGCTCCTCCAACGCTGGATCTTCCATCCCTGCCGGGACCGCTCGGAGAGCACCTCGAGCGTCGTGCCGACCAGCACGGCCAGGAATGCGATGCGCAGTGGTGTCATGACGACGACGTTGACCAGACGGGTGTATTCCGTATACGGCGTGATATCGCCGTAACCGGTCGTCGACAGCGACACCGTCGCGTAGTACACGCAGTCCAGGAAGGTCAGCGGCCCGCCCTTGAGGTCGCGGTAGCCGCCGCGTCCGACGTAGACCACTAGGGCCGCGGCCAGCAACACCACCACGGCGATGGCCACCCGGCGCACGATGATGCGAACCGGGCTGACATGGCTTTCCGGGATTCGCAACACGCCGACCAGTGCGTGGCCGGGTCGGCCGGTCAGCGTGTCGTCGAGACCCGCCAGCCTAGCCTTCGCCGCGGCCATCCGTCATCACCTGGCGCACGAGACAATGTAACCACGACTGCTACGGCGAGGTGTCGCTCACTTGTCGCTCACCAGCGCGGCCAGCTCGTCAGGTCCCGGCAACGCGTCCGGCACGACCGTGACCCCGCTGCGCACGTAGTAGAACGCGGCGCGCACCACGGATTCCGGGCAGCCCTGCAACGCCGCCCATGCCAGCCGGTAGACGGCGAGTTGCACCGCGGCATGCCCGATGGCCTGCGGCCCCTCCGGTGGTTCACCGGTTTTCCAGTCCACGACGGTGGCGCCGCCGTCCGGGTCGGCGAACACCGCGTCGATCCGGCCGCGAACCACCGTGTCGCCGAGGGCCATCTCGAACGGCACCTCTACGGCTACCGGTGTGCGGGCCGCCCAAGGTGACCGGGTGAATGCCGCCTGCAGCGCGGCGAGTTGCTCGGCATCGGCCCGGGCGGCACCGGTGTCGGCGCCGGGGAGATCGTCGAGGTCGAAGAGCCGCTCGGTACCGTAAAAGCGCTGGACCCAATCATGAAAAGCATTGCCCAACAAGGCATGCGGATCAGGCCGCGCCGGTAGCCGACAAGTCAGCCGGCGCCGAGCGGCGACCGGGTCACGGTCCAGCTCGACGACGTCGCTGACCGACAACTGATTAGGCAATGCCGGTGGGCGTTGCCGCGACTCGCGTGCCCGCTCGGCCAACAACGCGTCGACGTCGGCCGTCCAACCGCCGGGGGTCCGCTGGTGGATCCGCGGCCATTGCCGCGGCCACCAGCGCGGCTCCGCGCTCGACATCGCCGCGGCGCTCACCAAGCGGATCAGCGGGCCATGTTGCTTCGATAGTCTTTTCGCGCAACGGGTTTAGTTCGCCCGCTGCGGGCGGCGCCGCCCACTGCTCCACCTCTCCGCAGGCCTCGCCGACGGCGGCAGAGCGGTCGATCACCTCTTTGAGTTCGCAGAGGAAATCCGACGGCCCGCGCGGTTTGGTTCCGGCGGCCCCCCAGTGATGGCCGGACAGCAGCAGGGTGTCCTCGGCTCGGGTAATCGCCACATACAGCAGTCGGCGCTCCTCGTCGACGCGGCGTTGCTCGAGCAAGCGGCGATGCGCGGAGATCTTGTCAGACAGCTGTTTTCGGTTGACGACTCCCGAGGTGTCCAAGACAGGGACACCGGGCAGGCCCGCCGACGCGCGGTCGCCCCGCAGCAACGGCGGCAGGTCTGCGGCGTCGGTGAGCCAGGTGCGAGTCGACGCGGTGGACGGGAACACCCCGGTCGACAGGTGCGGCACCGCCACCACCTGCCACTCCAACCCCTTTGCCGCATGCACCGTGAGCACTTGGACCCGGTCGGGGGCGACGCTGAGCTGGGGGGGCGGTAACCCGTTTTCGACGACCGCCGCCGTGTCCAAGTAGGCCAGCAGGCCGGCCACCGAAGCCGGGCAGAGGGCCGGCGATGTGGTGGCCCGTTCCGCGTAGCCGTTGACCACATCGGTGAACGCGTCAAGATGCTCGGCCCCGGCCCACCCGCCGTGCACCGGCTGCGCCGCTCGGGCTTCGCAGTCGACACCCAGCACCCGGCGCACCTCGGCGACCAGGTCGGGCAACGGGTGGGCGAGATGGCCGCGCAGCACGGTCAGCTCGTTGGCCAATGCGACGATGCGCCGATAGCCCGCCGGCGAATACCGGCTGGCCGGCCCGGGATCACTGATCGCGTCCGCCAGGCATGCCTGGTCGGCGTCGGGGCCTGACCCCGCGGCGATCTGCTCGGCCGGCGACGGCGGACCGCCGGGCAAGTCGCCGCCAGTTCCTGGGCGCGCCGCCACAACGCGGCGATATCGCGCGCCCCGAGCCGCCACCGTGGACCAGTTAGCACCCGCATCGCCGCTGACCCCGCGGTCGGGTCGGCGACCAATCGCAGCATCGCCACCAGGTCGGCGACCTCAGGAACGGACAGCAGACCCGCCAGCCCCACCACCTCCACCGGCAGGCCGCGGCCCCGCAGCGCCTCGGCCATTGGCGCCGCGTCGGCGTTTCGCCGCACGAGTACCGCGGCGGTTGGCGGCGCGATGCCCTCGGCGCGGCACCGCTGATACCGGTGGTGCAAATGGTCGGCGATCCACTCGCGTTCGGTCTGCACATCGGGCAGCAACGCCACCCGAACCGTGCCCGAGGGGGCGCCCGCCCGGGCCCGCAGGGCTCGCACCGCGACCGATCGACGCCGCGCCTCCGCCGACACGGCGTTGGCCACCTGCAGGATCCGCGGCGGGTTGCGCCAGCTGGTGCGCAGCTCGAGGATCGGCGCGGGCGTGCCGTCTGATCGGGGGAAGTCGGTGGCGAACCGCGGCAAGTTGGTCGCCGAGGCACCGCGCCAGCCGTAGATCGACTGAATCGGGTCGCCGACGGCCGTCAACGCCAGCTCGTCATCGACCCCGCCACCGAACAACGCCGACAATGCGACGCGCTGGGCGTGCCCGGTGTCCTGGTATTCGTCGAGCAGCACCACCCGGTAGCGGTCCCGCAGCTGGGCGCCGACCTGCGGGAAGTTACAGGCCAGCCGCGCGGCCCAGGCCATCTGCAACCCGAAGTCCATCACTTTTTCGGCGAGCATCCGTTGGTGCAGCGCATCGACCAGGGGCACCAACCCGGCCCGCTCGGTCTGTGCGGCCAGCAGTCGCAGCAACCACTGGCTGGGCCCGCGCTCTCGCTGGTAGGGCCCGGCGGGCAGGGTGTTCACCAGCAGCGCTAGCTCTTCGTGGGTGTCGCGCAGCTGTTCGGTGTCGACAAGGTGTTCGGCGAGCTGGCTCCACAGCCGCAGCACCATCGCGGTGACCGTGGCGGGGCTCTTGTCGGTGCGCAACTCGCCTCGGTAGCTGCTGACGACGTCGAAGGCCAGCTGCCACAACTCGGTCTCACCCAGCAACCGGGTGTCGGGTTCGACCGGCAGCAACAGACCATGCTCGCGCAGCACCGCGCCGGCGAAGGCGTGGTAGGTGCTGACCGTCGGCGCGGCGGCGGGCTCGGTCTCGCCGGTCACACCCAGGCCGGCCAGGCGGGCCAGCCGGGAGCGGACCCGGCGCAGCAGCTGGCCGGCTGCCTTGCGGGTGAACGTCAACCCCAACACCTGATCGGGCGCGGCATAGCCATTGGCCACCAGCCACACCACCCGCCCGGCCATCGTCTCGGTTTTGCCGGCCCCGGCCCCGGCGATGACCACCACCGGCCCGGGCGCCGCGGCGATGACGGCGGCCTGTTCTGCAGTGGGCTCGAAAAGCCCAAGCGCGCGAGCCAATTCGGCTGGGCTGTAACGCGGCAGCGTGGCCGTCACCGTGGGCCCCCGGCGTGGGCGGGGGCAGCCTGGCCGCATCGGGCAATGCGGGCAGCCGTCGTTGACCCGGGCGATGAACCGCGGGCGGCCATTGCCGCGGCGGCCCGGCCGACCAGCTGGCGCCACTCGTCGCGGGCTGCCGGCGTCAGCGGATCCTGCTCGCGTTCGGCCGGCCCGCAGGGCCCGCTTCTGCCCAGGTAGACCAACCGGGCGCCGCCGGGCTCGTCGCCGTGCGGCAGCAGGCCCTCGGCGACGGCCAGCTGATAGAGCGCCAGCTGGGCGTGCCGTTGCGCGTCGTCCTTGCTGACCGGCGTCTTGCCGGTTTTGACGTCGACGACTACCAACCGGCCCGCCGCGTCGCGCTCTAGGCGGTCGATCCGGCCGCGCAACCGGACGCGAGCACCAGCGGCGCCCGCTGTCTCGACGACGCCGTCGATGTCCACCTCGACGCCGACCTGGGTGAGCTCGCGGCGGCTCTGCGCCCGCCACGCCAGGAACGCCTCGATCATCGCGCGGTGACGGGCCAGCTCGTTGGCGGCATACCACGGCGACTCGAACGGCAGGTGTTCCCACGCCCGCTCCAGCTCGGTCAGCAGTTGCGCCTGGCTGCTGCCCGGTTCGGCGATCAGCGCGTGCAGCAACGACCCCAGGGTGGCGCCCAGATCGCGCGGGTCGGTTCCGCCGTGCCGTTCGACCAGCCAGCGCAGCGGGCAGTCGGTGAGCGTCTGCAGGCTCGACGGCGTCAGGGTGATCACACGATCGTCGCCGCCCCACAATGGCTCGGTGGTGCTGACCGGGATGAGTCCCTGCCACTGCGCTGGGTCGGCGCCCGGCACACCGGCTCGGGCTAATCGCGCCAATTGTGTTGCGGCGCTGGTGCGCTCAGCATCATCGACCTCACCGTCGGGCGCACAGACCACGCTGCGCAGCCGACCCACCACCGCCGGCGCCGACAGCAGCCGCGGCGATACCACCGGCGCGGGGTCGGGACCGTCGCCGCCGGTGGCGCACCGGGCCACCTCGAAGAAAAACGGCGAAGGCACCTCGGTGTCGGCTGACGCACCGGGGTCGGCGGCATCGCCGTCGACAGCGGTCACCACCAGCCGCCGACGAGCGCGCCCCATCGCCGCCACCAGCAATCGGCGCTCCTCGGCCAGCAGCGGAGCCCGCACCGAAGCGTGCTCGCCAATCCCGTCCAACAGGTCCAGCAACCGCTGGGTGGCCAGCACTCCCCCACGCGGGATTGTGTTGGGCCACAAGCCATCCTGTAGACCGGCGATGACCACTAGATCCCACTCGTGTCCCAGCGCCGCGTGCGCGCTGAGCACCCTGACCTGCTCGACGGGGCCTACCGGGTCGGGCCGGAGGGCGGGCAGTCGCAGGGCGGTGACGTGGGCGACGAGCCCGCGCAGTGATGCCCCCGCGGTTCGCGACACGTAGTCGTCGGCGACCTCGAACAGCGCGGTCACTGCATCGAGGTCCCGCGCGGCCTGGGCGCCAGCGGGACCGCCGCGCTCGCTGGCCGAAACCCACCGACGGTGTAAACCCGACCGCTGCCACGCCGCCCACAGCGTGTAGCGCGGATCTTGGCCGCCCGGTGACAGCGGGCGGCGGCATCCAGCACGGCGCGCACCCGGCGCAACGGGCGCGCCTGCATGGCCGTCAAACCGGGCGGTTCGTCGCCGGTGAGCGCGGCCACCAGCACATCATCGACGCCGCAATCGGGGGCGAGGCGGCGCAACGCTCGCCGCAGGGCGCGCAGCGACACCGGGTCCAGCCGCCCGATCGGCCCGGTCAGCAGGCCCAGCGCCTGCTCGGCGTCCAACCCGTCAGCCGTCACCGCCAGCACGGTGAGCAGGGCCCTGGCCGCAGGCTGTTCGGCTAGCGAGCCGCCGCCGGCGGGCACGGTCACCGGAACACCGGCCCGGGCCAGCGCGTGCGCCAACATCGCAGGTGCCCGCCGCAGCGACCGGACGAGGACCGCCATGTGTGACCAAGGCACGCCGTCGATCAGGTGGGCACGCCGCAAAGTGTCGGCGATGATCGCCGCTTCCGCGTGCGCTGAGGCGGCCAAATGCACTGTCACCGAACCTGAATCGGGACCCGACCCGCTGATCGCGCCGTCGCCGCCGGGAAGCCGACGCGCGATCTCGGTGATGGCAGCAGCGATAGCGGGGGCGCAGCGCCGCGACACCGTCAGCCTCACCGAGGGTGAGTCGTCGGCCAGCAATGCGGCCGGGTCGCCGCCGCGGAAACCGAACACCGCCTGGCTGGGATCGCCCGCAATCAGGGCGAGATCGGCGCCTGCCGCCAGCGCTCGAACCAGCCGGGCCGCCTGCGGGTCCAGCTGCTGGGCGTCGTCGATCAGCAGCAGCCGAATCCGGTCGCGCTGCGCGGTCAGCAGCTGAGGGTCGGCAGCGAAGGCGTCCAGGGCCGCGCCGACCAGTTCGGCCGCTCCCAGCGCGGGAATCCTGGCCTGCGGCGCCGCCGTTCCGACCGCGGCACGCAGCAGCATCACCTGCTCGT
Source organism: Mycobacterium xenopi (assembly GCF_009936235.1). Lineage (NCBI taxonomy): Bacteria > Bacillati > Actinomycetota > Actinomycetes > Mycobacteriales > Mycobacteriaceae > Mycobacterium > Mycobacterium xenopi. Next base: position 3,699,188 of record NZ_AP022314.1, read on the forward strand.
ACTGTTGCGCGAATTGGCCGGCGGCGATCCATTCGGGGCGACCATGCACCTGGCCCAGCCGCTGGAGTTGCAGGGGATCGACCCCGCGCTCGGCGCAACGCGCCAGCAGGTCGCGAAGTTCGGCGGCGAACCCGGCGGTGCCCAATGCCGGACGCAGCTGCTGGGGCCACTTGACCGCGGCGGCGGCCCATCTGCGATGTCGCCGGCCAGCAGTTCGCGGATGATCGCGTCTTGTTCGGCGGTGGTGACCAGCCGCGGTGCCGCGTCGCCGGCGCGCTGGGCGGCAAGCCGCAGCACCGCGAACGCATAACTGTGCACGGTGCGCACAAGCGGCTCGCGCACCACCGGCGGCAACGGGCCATCCGCGCGCGAGCGCAACAGCGCGGTTGTCAACGCGCTGCGTGCACGCGTCCCGACACGCCCCGAACCGGTAAGCAGCAGAACCGATTCGGGATCAGCCCCAGCGCCGATGTGAGCTGCCGCAGCATCGACCAGCAGGGTGGTTTTGCCGGTTCCCGGCCCACCGAGAATACGAACCCGCCCACGCAGGCCAGGATCGAGCACAGCCCGCGCATGCGCGTCCCAGCGATTCATGCCCGCATGAGACCACGGGGGTCTGACAGGTCCGGCGCTGAGCGCCCAGGCGGCAGATTAAGCGCTCATCGATGCCAGCGAACCGGTCCGACGCGCAGCGGCGGGCGTCGGTCGGGGAAGCCGATATTCACGACGGGCACCTCGACGGGCGGGGCGCTGTTGTGCGTCACACGAGGGCTGCGTTTGTGGGCGACGTAAGGCTCGCCTTTGTGGGCGAGATAGGTGCGGTCATAGTCGGAACGCCGGCGCGGGTCACGCAGCAGGGCGTAGGCAGCAAGAATCTGGCGCAGCCGCTCGTCTGCACCCGAATTCGAGTCGGCCGGGCGCAGGTCCGGGTGATTGGCACGTAACTCCCGCCGGTAGGCATGCGTGATTTCGTCCTGGCTAGCGGTCGGCGACACGCCAAGCACTGCGTATGGATCCGTCATCATCGGCAACCGGGTCTTTCCACCGCCCCGACGAAGGCATGGCAGGGTGGGCACGCCCTCGGGTGCCATTTTATGCGCACCCACCCTGACGTCTGGTGCGTCCGCTGCAAGTGCCACGACAGGTGGCGGTGCGCACGCAGCCGTGCTGCGTCAGTCGCGTTCTCGGTACGTAGCCACACCCGCGGAACGCACACGTGTCTCTGCGTCGGTGTTAACCGTCTCGATCAGCCGGGGCATCACCTCCTGACATGAGCCGAACTGCCGCGAGCACCAAGGCCGCGGAGGCGCTCGCTGCCTGGCCGCCGATGGGGCAGATGCGCCGAGGAGGTCAGGCGTTGATCGCGGTGCGCTCGGCCTCGCGGCTGATCTCGATGCGACGGGGCTTTGCCTGCTCCGCCACCGGGATGGTGAGACGCAATACCCCGTCGTGATAGCTGGCCTCGATTTTGTCGGTGTCGAGGTTCTCGCCGAGGAAGAGCTGACGGCTGAACACCCCGCGTGGCCGCTCAGCCGACACCATCTCACGGTTCTGGTCGAGGTCGGGCCGCTCGGCGCGGACAGTGAGCACGTTGCGTTCGACGTCTAGGTCAAGCGAATCCGCTTTCACACCAGGCAAATCGAACTCGACGATGAAGGTGTCACCCTCGCGCCACGCGTCCATCGGCATGACCGCGGGCCGGGCCGCCGTACCGAGTATCTGCTGAGTCCAGCGATCGAAGTCCCGGAACGGGTCTGTGCGCATCAACACCATATTTCACCTCCCAGCTACAGCAGATGATCTATGTCTGCTGACATAGCTTTTTTGATACCACGCATGATATAGTTATGCAAGTAGCAGTACCTTCGATGTCCAGTTGGAGGACCGGTTGACCGACGACTCGTTGCCACGATCAGCGCGTGGGGTGTACGGCATTTCGGTGACGTCCGAACTGTCTGGAATTGCGCCGCAGACGTTGCGTCTCTACGAGCGCCGGGGACTGCTGAGGCCGTCGCGCACCCACGGGGGTGTGCGCCGCTACAGCGACGATGACCTGCGACGTCTGAAGCGGATTTCCGAACTTGTCTCCCAAGGAGTAAACCTGGCCGGCATCGCACGCATACTCGACCTGGAGAATAGGAACACTCAGCTGGAGTCCGACCACACCCAGTTGCAGTCCGAGTACGCGAAATTGAAAGCCGGCCGAAAGCGGGCATCCCGCACCACTGCGGGACAGAAGGGGAGGAGTTCCGGTCATGGCGGACGTCGAGAAGATCCTGCGAGTCGACGAGGCACCTGAGGCCGACGCCCTCGACCAGCACCACACCGTCGATGCTGGTGACGAGGTCGTGCTGGACACCGACTATGTGTCAAACATCAGCGAGCGGGACGCCAACGAGGCCGACGTGATCGACCAAGCCACGATCGTTCCCCTGCCCGACGACGATCTGGACGGTCAGGCGTGAGAGGTCGCGGCGCGAGTTAGGCGTCCTCGCCGGCCAAGGTGTTCAGATCGGCTGACGCTCGAACCCGTTGGTCGGCGCTGAACAAATGGCCCCATGTGCTCAACGCGACGGCGGCGGCCGCGTCATCGATGTCCGCACTGACCTGATCCTCGGCAAGGGCGACCAGTGCGTCAGCCAGACTCACCGGGTCGAGGTGGTGTTGCTTAGCCGTCTGCATGATTTCGACGAATGCCCGGTCAAGCCGATACCGACGTAACGCGACGAGCACGCCTTCAGCGGTGTCGAGAATCCGGGCGCCGCCCGGCGAGCGTCGGAGGGTCGGCGGTAGTCGTTCATCGAACATCGCCTCCTTCGCTTCGGGATCCGCGGCGGCGTTCACGCCAGCTGTCGGCAGATACAACCTGTGTCTGCGGTCACATATTTCAGGCTTTCGGCTGGCGCATGTGTCCACCACCAAGGCTGGTTCACCCCGTGCCTGCCCGGGCTGGCACCATCGACGGGTGGGCGACGACCTCTACGTGCACCGGTATGGCCCGTCGGGACCAGTGCAAGTGCTGGCCATCCACGGCCTCACCGGCCATGGGCAGCGCTGGCAGCGGCTGGCCACTCACCACCTGCCCGAAATCACTGTTGCCGCACCTGATTTGATCGGACATGGCAGGTCGTCGTGGGCCGCGCCGTGGACCATCGATGCCAACGTGAAAGCGCTGTCGGCCTTGCTCGACCAGCACGCCGATGGCCCAACGGTGGTGGTGGGGCATTCATTCGGGGGTGCGGTGGCCCTACATCTGGCCGCTGCACGCCCGGACCAAGTGGGCGAGCTGGTGTTGCTCGACCCCGCGATCGGGCTGGACGGCCAGTGGATGCGCGAGATCGCCGACGCGATGCTGGCCTCGCCCGACTACCCCGACGTCGCGGAGGCACGCGCGGAGAAGGCGACCGGCTCGTGGGCCGATGTCGACCCGGAACTGCTCGACGCCGAACTCGACGAGCACCTGGTGGCGCTGCCGGGAGGACGGTATGCCTGGCGGGTCAGTCTTCCGGCGATGATGTCCTACTGGAGCGAGCTGGCCCGAGACATTGTGTTGCCGCCCAAAGGAACTGCGACGACCCTGGTACGCGCCACGTGGACCTCCCCCGCGTACGTCGGCGACGAGCTCATTGCGGCGCTGCGAGCATGGCTCGGGCCAGATTTCTGCCTGCTGGACTTCGACTGTGAGCACATGGTGCCGTTGGCCAAGCCCGCGGAGGTGGCCGCGGTGATCCGCGAAACGCTGGACCGATTATGACAGCTGTAAGCGACGAGCAGGTCGAACGGGTGCGGGCGCTGGTCGCCGCGATCCCTGCCGGGCGGGTCGCCACCTACGGCGATATCGCCGCCGCCGCAGGGCTTTCCAGCCCGCGCATCGTCGGTTGGATTATGCGTACCGACTCCGCCGATCTGCCCTGGCACCGGGTGATCACCGCCTCGGGTCGCCCGGCGCGGCATCTGGCCACCCGCCAGCTGGAGCTGCTGCGCGGCGAAGGGGTGCTCGCGGTCGACGGCAGGGTCGCGTTGCGCGAAGTCCGGCACCGCTTTTAAAGCACCAACCGGACCAAAGCCGCGGTACGAGCCAGCCCGGGGAAGGCTGCTGCGGTCGACCGCGGATGCAGCGCATGCACTGCCAGTCGAAAAATCAAGGCGCGCAACAACATCTGTGGCCACTCCGGCAGCGCGTTCCACCGCTCGATGAGCCCGTCATCGGCCTCCCCCCATGACAGCGCGTCAACGACGGCCACGCCGGCCGCCCATGATGCGGGCCGCCAGTATGGCGTGATGTCGGTGATTCCAGGGGCTGCCGTGCCGGCGAAAAGCACAGTGCCGTACAGGTCCCCGTGCACCAGCTGGTTGGGGCTTTTGGTCGGTCGCCGCAACCGCGCGAGCTGGTTGATCAGGTCGATCGAGCGTTGCGCGTCCGCCGTCGCGGGGCTACCCGCGCCGCCGGGGGCACCGATTGCAGTGGACGCTCCTCCCAGGCGGCGCGGTCTGCGGCGATGAAGACATCGACGTCGTCCCACGGCACCGTCGGGCCCTGGGTCAGAAAGCGCGGACGCTCCAGCTTGCTGGTCGCCTCGTGCAGCCGCACCGCCGCCGAGACCACCTCGTCGTGGCGCGGCTCGGGCCTACCGGCGACGAATGTATCGGCGCGCCAGCCCGAAACGACGTATCGGCCATCGGTGGAACGGACTGGGCGGGCCAGTCGGACCCCGTCGACGAACAGCGTCTCACGAACCCGGGCCGACCAGGCGGCGCGCGCATGATCGGCCACCATGGACAACACGACCTCGCCGCAGCGCCAGCCGCCTTCCCAGCTGTCACCCAGCGGCACCGGTTGCACACCGCTTAGCCCGAACGCCGCCAAAACGTGCTCGGGCGGCCGCTCGACACTCACACGGTCAGGGTAACCACGCCAGCGACGGGTATCGGTTTAGTACATCACCATGTCGGGTTGCATCTGCTTGGCCCACGCCACGATTCCGCCCTGCAGGTGAACGGCATCGGAGAAGCCGGCCTTTTTCACCGCCGCCAGCGCCTCAGCCGAGCGCACACCGGTCTTGCAGTACAGCACCGGCATCCGGTCCTGCGGCAGCTTGGCCAGGCCCTCGCCGGAGTTGATCGACGACTGCGGAATCAGCTGCGCGCCGTCGATGTGATTGATGTCCCACTCCACCGGCTCGCGCACGTCGATCAGCGCGACCTTCTTCCCCGAATCCAACAGCTCGCGCAACTCCTGCGGGGTGATGGCGGAGTCGGCGACCGCATCGGCGGCCTCCTGCGAGACAACCCCGCAGAATTCGTCGTAGTCGATGAGTTCGGTGATCTTCGGCGTGGACGGATCCTTGCGGATAGTGATCGTGCGGTAGCTCATCTCCAGCGCGTCGTAGACCATCAGCCGGCCGAGCAGCGGTTCGCCGATGCCGGTGATGAGCTTGATCGCCTCGGTGCCCATCACCGAGGCGATGGAGGCGCACAGGATGCCCAGCACACCGCCTTCGGCGCAGGACGGCACCATGCCCGGCGGTGGCGGTTCCGGGTAGAGGTCGCGGTAGTTCAAGCCACGCCCGCCCGGCGCGTCCTCCCAGAACACCGAAACCTGGCCTTCGAAACGGTAGATCGATCCCCAGACGTAGGGCTTTTTCGCCAGCACCGCGGCGTCGTTGACCAGATACCGGGTCGCGAAGTTGTCGGTGCCGTCGAGGATCAAGTCGTATTGCTTGAACAGCTCGACGGCGTTGCCCGGCTCCAATTTGGTCTCGTGCAGTCGCACCTGCACCAGCGGGTTCACCTCGGCGATCGAGTCGCGAGCGGACTGGGTCTTGGGCCGGCCGACGTCGGACACGCCGTGGATGATCTGGCGCTGCAAGTTCGACTCGTCGACCACGTCATAGTCGATGATGCCCAGCGTTCCCACTCCGGCCGCGGCCAGGTACAGCAGCGCAGGGGCGCCTAGGCCGCCGGCGCCGATCACCAGCACCCTGGCGTTTTTCAGCCGCTTCTGCCCCTCTACTCCCAGATCCGGGATGATCAGGTGGCGGCTATAGCGCGCCACCTCCTCCCGAGTCAGCTCGGCTGCTGGCTCGACCAGCGGCGGCAACGATGTCGACACCGGATATCTCCTCGGTCTCATTTTCACGTCCGTCAGCCACAACCATCACAGCAGTTGTCCTCGTCGACGGCAAACAGATCAACCGCGCACGGCCCGCGTTGCTTCCCGCGATCCAGCGCGCCGCTAAGCGATCGGATAGGGCCAGGGGTTGAACCGGCAGGTCTTGCCGTCCGGCTTGACCCATTCCGGGTCGAACTTGGCTTCGTCGTTGTTGGCCGTGGAAAAGGTCTGCTGCATCATCACCGGCGCCAAAGCGCCCTGCTTGTCGCACGGCTCATGGCGCTGGTAACCAATCGCATGGCCGACCTCGTGGTTGATCACATACTGCCGGTAGGAACCGACATCGCCCTCAAACGGAACCGCTCCGCGCACCCAGCGAGCCTCGTTGATAAGCACTCGAGGCTGCGCGTCGCGCCCGAACACAGGGTTGTAGCAGGAGGTTTCCAGGGGAATCTCGTAGCCGCAACCCTCGCGGATCGTCACCGGCGAACTCAACGAAATCCGGAAATCGGGTTTGCCGCTGTCGATCCGGACGAACGCGAATTGCGGGTTGTGCGTCCAGCTCTTGGGATTAGCCAGGGTCTCGTCGACCATCCTCACGAACGCGTCATCCCCACCGAACGTCGCAGTATCCACACCGTTTTCAATCTCGACGGTGTATCGGAACACCTTGGCCGTGCCCTGCCCGAACTGAGGCACGGTGCCCGGAACGACATGCCAGGTCTTATCGCCGGCCTCGGTGAACGGTCCGCCGGCGGGTAACAGCCCGGTCGGCAAGTTGGCGGCGAACTCGGTCAACCCATGAGGGGGAGCGTCGATGATCGACGTGCCGACCGCCCCGATCGTGGGGGGCCCCTGCGCCGGATCCTGCGACGCGGGTGTCGGCGCACCGGTCCCGGTGGCAGTCTGATACACCACGACCGCGGTGAGCGCGGTCAGCACCGGCAGCGCATAGGCACGCCAGCCGTAGGTGGACACAAACCGACCGAGCCAGGTCTGCTTGCGCCAGCGGCGCTGCCTGTCGCGGTTGGAGCGCGGTCGACCGGACCCCCACCCAAGCGGGTCGCGCTGTGCACGCAGCGGTTCCCGCCATTCGTCGCGGAGGACGGGTACCCGACTTCCGCTGTGCTGCGCCGGGTCAAAGGTCACTGCCCCAGGATGGCACAGCCGCCGCGAGCTGGGACTCTTGGCGCGCCCGAAGCGGTCACAATGCGCCAAACCGCCGACACATCACCCATCGACGGCCGTCGGGAATTCCGGGGGCGACGCTCCAGGGGTAGTAGTGTCATTCGGACAAGCCCCGCGCGGCAACGCCAACGTTATGTGGCCGACAACCCAGATTGAGGACTTGATGAGCGATCTCGCGAATGCGACTGCACGCAGTAGCGCCGAGCATGTCGACAACGACCGATCGGACAGCGCAGTCGCCAACCGCCGCGGCAACCGACTCCCCCGCGACGAGCGGCGCGGCCAATTGTTGGTCGCTGCCAGCGAGATCTTCGTCGACCGGGGCTACCATGCGGCCGGCATGGATGAGATCGCAGAGCGGGCCGGGGTGAGTAAACCTGTTCTCTACCAACATTTTTCGAGCAAGCTGGAGTTGTATTTGGCTGTGCTCCAGCGGCATGTGGACAACCTGGTCTCCAGCGTGCGTCAGGCGCTGCGGACGACTACCGACAACCGGCAGCGGCTGCGCGCAGCGGTGCAAGCATTCTTCGACTTCATCGAGCACGAGAATCAGGGCTACCGGCTGATCTTCGAAAACGACTACGTCACCGAGCCTCAGGTCGCCGCGCAGGTACGGGTGGCCACCGAGTCGTGCACCGACGCGGTGTTCGACCTAATCAGCGCCGACTCGGGGCTAGATCCGCACCGCGCCCGGATGATCGCGGTGGGGCTGGTGGGTATCAGCGTCGACTGCGCCCGCTATTGGCTCGACGCCGACCGGCCGATCTCGAAAGAAGACGCCGTGGAAGGCACCGTACAGTTCGCCTGGGGCGGGCTGTCGCATGTTCCGCTCACGCGCTCGTAGCCGACTCCAGCCCGATCCCGAAACCAACGCGGCGCGCCTCGGCAACGCCGATCTCGACGTAGGCGATCTTGGCGGTGTTGATCACGAACCGACGGCCCCGCTCGTCGGTCAGGCTCAAGACGTCGGATTGCTTGCTCAGTGCCGCGGTGACCAATTCTTGGACTTCGTCGGGCGTCTGCGCACTGGTGAAGACCAACTCGCGCGGGCTGTCCGTGATACCGATCTTGACCTCCACGTCGGCCCTCCGTTTCTTGATTCAGTCACAAGCATTCCCGCAAGCAGGCTAGTGGACTCAGCCGCGACCGTGCGCACCAGCCACTCGCCGTTCCGTGGGCACGCACCCGGCTGCGGGGATCTCACCCGACACACCCGCCGGGCAGCACGATCGCCGTGGTCGGCACAGATACCATCAGCATCATTAGCATCATCAATCACTCTGATACCGCCGTCCACGATTACCCGGACGAGCAGACGCACGTCGACGCCCACGATGCCGGCGCGGCAGACCATCGCTGGCGTCCCGTCGCCGCGATCGCCGCCGCGGTGCTGGTCCTAGCCGTGATCGCGACCACGCTGATCGTCTACGGGGGCGACAGCGCATCGACCACGGCCACGGTGGGGCCGCCGCCGACACGGCGCGTGGTCGCCACACCACGGCCGAGCGTCCCCACGGCAGCGCCGCTGCCTCCCGAGACGGTGACGACGCTGACGCCGCCGGCGCCGACGGAATCGTTGAGCCCCACCGTCGGCCCCACCTCGTCGCCGGAACCTACCCCGACGCCGGCGGTGGATCCGCGGACCGTCGTCTATTCGGTAACAGGCACAAAGCAGGTCTTCGACGTCGTCAGCATCATCTACACCGATGCGCAGGGACTGCCGCAGACCGATTTCAACGTGTCGTTGCCGTGGAGCAAGACCATCGTGCTGAACCCGGGCGTCCAGACCAAGTCCGTCATCGCGACCAGCCTGGCCGGTCGCCTGAACTGCGCAATCACCACCGCCGACGGCCAGATGGTCGCCGCGTCGACCAACAACACGATCATCGCGACCTGCGCGCGTTAGCTTTCCGACGATGCGCCGCCGCCCGAGGTATCACCCAGCCGCGGCGGCCAAGTTCCGGTTGGCTGGCCGCTCGGGCGCTCAGGCCCGCGTCGCGGCCGGGCTAGATCAGGCCCAGCTCGCGCATCCGTTTGTCGTGGGTGCGCTGGACGCGGTCGAAGAACCCGGTGAGCTGGGCCAGACCATCGGTGCCGGACACGACGAGGTCGACCAGCTCGTCATGCTCGGCGAGAACGTACTGGGCCTGGGTGATCGCTTCGCCGAGCAGGCGGCGAGACCACAGCGCGAGCCGGCTGCGTTGTTTGCTGCTGCGCGTCACCGCGGCGCGCACCTCGGCGACGACGAATTGCGAGTGCTCCGTTTCGGCCAGCGCCGCACGTACCACATCGGCGACTTCATCGGGCAGCCCGTCAGCGATTTCCAGGTAGAAATCGGCTGCCAGCGCATCGCCCACATAGGTTTTCACCAGCGCCTCCAGCCACGTGCTGGGCGTGGTCAGCCGGTGATAGTTGTCCAGGGCGGAGGCGAACTCCGCCATCGCCGGGACCACGTCGACGCCGCGACCTTCCAGCGCGTCACGCAGCAGCTCGTAGTGCCCCATCTCCGCGGCCGCCATGCTCGCCATCGAAATCCGGCCCCGCAGGTCTGGCGCCATCTTGGCCTCTTCGGCGAGCCGATAGAACGCGGCGATCTCGCCGTAGGCGAGCACCGCGAAAAGCTTGTTGACGCCGGGATGATCCGCGGGCAGCCGCGGGGAAACCGCACCGGCCTCGTGGTCGGCGCGCGAAAGCGAAGCCATGGCAACACTCTAGTCGTCGGCGCGACGGCGACCGGTGGCCCCGACGGCAGGCCAGCTATGATGGATAGCGGTAGCAGCTGTACGGCTACCGGACGATTATGTGCGTGCACGCAGTCGGCCCGCCTTGTGCAGCGCAGGGCCTGCGAATCGGCAACGTATTCGGAGTCAGACACTCGTGCACGCCCGAAACTCGACGAAATGCGACGAGATTGACTGAACCCAACACCGAAAGGCTTATCGCCCACGCATGACCCCCCTTGTTACCGCATCGCCCCCAACGTTTGCCAAATTGGGGGTTCGCGACGAAATAGTCCGAGCCTTGACCGATCAGGGCATTGAACGCCCTTTTGCCATCCAAGAACTCACCCTGCCGTTGGCGCTGGCCGGCGAAGACGTGATCGGCCAGGCCCGCACCGGCATGGGCAAGACCCTGGCGTTCGGCGTGCCACTGCTGCAGCGCATCACCACAGAGGCCGGGCTCAGCGGCAACCCACGGGCACTGGTCGTGGTGCCCACCCGCGAACTGTGCCTGCAGGTCTCCGACGACTTGGCCGCCGCGGCCAAGTACCTGATCGCTGGTCACGGGCGGGGGCTGTCGGTGGTGTCCATCTACGGCGGACGCCCGTACGAGCCGCAGATCCAAGCACTGCGCGCCGGCGCCGACGTGGTGGTCGGCACGCCTGGCCGGCTTCTCGACCTGGCCCAGCAGGGGCACCTGCGGCTGGGCAAGCTGTCGGTGCTGGTGCTCGATGAGGCCGACGAAATGCTCGACCTGGGGTTTTTGCCCGACGTCGAACGCATCTTGCGCCAGATCCCCGACGACCGCCAATCCATGTTGTTCTCGGCGACCATGCCGAACCCGATCATCCGGCTGGCCCGCACCTTCATGCACCAACCCACCCACATCCGGGCCGAGGCGCCGCACGCCTCGGCAGTACACGACGCCACCGACCAATTCGTGTACCGCGCGCACGCGCTCGACAAGGTGGAACTGGTCAGCCGGGTGCTGCAGGCCCGCGACCGCGGCGCCACCATGATCTTCACCCGCACCAAGCGCACCGCCCAGAAGGTGGCCGACGAGCTGGCCGGGCGTGGCTTCGCGGTCGGCGCGGTACACGGCGACCTGGGCCAGGTCGCGCGGGAAAAGGCGCTCAAAGCCTTCCGCAGCGGCGCGATCGACGTGCTGGTGGCCACCGACGTGGCTGCCCGCGGGATCGACATCGACGACGTCACCCACGTCATCAACTACCAGTGCCCCGAGGACGAAAAGACCTACGTGCATCGCATCGGGCGCACCGGCCGCGCCGGGCGCACCGGCGTCGCGGTCACGCTGGTCGATTGGGATGAGTTGGCCCGCTGGGCAATGATCGACAAGGCGCTGGGGCTGGGGTGCCCAGAACCGCCGGAGACCTACTCCAGCTCGCCGCACCTATACACCGAGCTGGGCATCCCGCCGGAAGCCGGCGGCACGGTCGGCGCGCCCCGCACCGCGCAGGCCAACCACGACCGGTTCGCGCCGCGCAACGCGCCTAGGTCGCGGCGGCGCACCCGCGCCGGCAAACCGGCGAGCGGCCACCCGACCAGCAACGGGGAGCTGGCGACCGAGCCGCCCCGCGGTGACGGCACGCACAGTGGCCGCCGTCGCCGCCCCGCAAGGCGGCCGGCGTCGCCGCGCCCGTCAACTGAGTGGCCCCCGGCGGGCGATGGTCCGACCCGAACGCCGCACCAGGGCCGACATGGTGGCTGCCGCGGCCATCGCGGTTGTCGTCGCTGTTGCTGTGGGGCTGATCTGGTGGACCAGCGACGCCCGGGCCACCATCAGCCGTCCCGCCGTGGTGCCAGCGCCCAACCCGACACCTGCCCGCGCGGTTCCGTCCGCGCTGCGTGAGCTGTGGACCGCAGCCAGCCCAGCCACCGGTCGGCCAGTAGTGGTCGGCGGCACCGTCGTCACCGGCGACAAACGCACGGTGGACGGGCGCGACCCGGCCACCGGCGAGTCGCATTGGAGATACACACGCGGCAGCGATCTGTGCGCGGTGTCGTGGGTCTACCGCTACGCCGTGGCGGTCTACCGAGACGACCGGGGCTGCGGGCAGGTCAGTACCGTCGACGGGTCTACCGGCCGGCGCGGGCCGGCCCGCAGCAGCTACGCCGACCAGCACGTCACCGTCACCTCCGACGGGACCACGGTGCTGTCGGCTGGCATCACACGGCTGGAGCTGTGGCGCTCGGACATGGTCCGGATGCTCTCCTACGGTGAGATCGACGCCCGCGTGAAACCGTCGTCGCACGGGCTGCATACCGGCTGCACCTTGACGTCGGCGGCGGCCAGTTCTTCGGCGGTGTCGGTGCTCGAAGCCTGCCCCAAGACCGCCGACCTGCGGCTTACCCTGCTGCGCCCGGCCAAAGAGGAGGACGAACCCGAGCAACGCTACGTGCCCGAACCCGGCATCGGCCCGGATTCCGGCGCGCGGGTGCTGACCCTGTCAGACACCAGCACGGCGGTGTATCTGCCGTCACCACAACCCCGGGTTGAGGTCGTCGACGAGACCGGCGTCACGGTGGCGAGCACGCTGCTGCCCCGGCCGCCGTCGCGGTCGAACGCGGTGTCGCGGCCGGGCAACCTGGTGACCTGGTGGACGGGCGATGCCGTCATGGTTTTCGATGCGGCCGATCTCACCTATCGCTACACCATTCCCGCTGTCGGGCAAGCGGTTCCGCTCGGGCCGGCGACGATGATGGCGGGTCGGCTACTCGTCCCGGTGACCGGGGGCATCGGCGTCTATGACCCGCTTACCGGGGCCAACGAGCGCTACCTGCCGGTGAACCGGGCTCCGGGCACGTCAGCGGTGATGCCGGCGGTTTCGGGGTCACACGTGATCGAGCAACGCGGCGACACCGTGGTAGCGCTCGGCCCGGCCGGCTGAGCAGACGCAAAATCCCCTGAAATCGCTGGTTTTTCGGTAACTTTGCGTCTTCTCGCGCTACGGCTCTGGGGTGAACGTCGGCAGCGGTTTGCCGGATTTCCAATGCTTGAGCAGGGCACGAGCCAACTCCCGGTAAGCCGAAGCGCCCTTATTCTTGCGTGCGGCCATCACCGACGACCCGGAGGCGCTGGCCTCAGCGAAGCGCACCGTCCGGGGGATCGGCGGAGCCAGCACCGGCAGGTCGTATCGGTCGGCGACGTCGAGCAGCACGTCGCGGCTGTGGACGGTGCGCGAGTCATACAGCGTCGGCAACGCCCCCAGCAGACGCAGCCGCGGATTTGTGATCTGTTGGACGTCGGCGACGGTGCGCAGGAACTGCCCGACACCGCGATGCGCCAGCGTCTCGCACTGCAGCGGCACGATCACCTCGTCGGCCGCGGTGAGCCCGTTGAGCGTGAGCACTCCCAGCGACGGCGGGCAGTCGACGATGACCACGTCGAACCGCCCGCTGAGCTTGTCCAGCGCGCGTTTCAGCGCATACTCGCGGCCCGCCCGCATCAGCAGCATCGCCTCGGCGCCGGCGAGATCGATATTCGAGGGCAACAATGTCATTCCCTCCGCGGTGCTGACCAGCACCGCGTCGGGTTCCACTTCACCAAGCAGCACCTCATGCACGGATACCGGCAACTTGTCGGGATCGTGGCCGAGCGAAAACGTCAGGCAGCCTTGGGGATCGAGATCGACAAGCAGCACTCGGCGGTCTTCGTCGACCATCGCCGCCCCCAATGAGGCCACCGTCGTCGTCTTGGCAACCCCGCCCTTCTGATTCGCGACCGCCAGCACCCGGGTGTCAGTCATTGGCGCCGCTCCTCCTCATCGCTTCGCTCTGCATCGTCGCCGGCGTCAGCCATCGGCGCCGCTCCTCCTCATCGCTTCGCTCTGCATCGTCGCCGGCGTCAGCCATCGGCGCCGCTCCTCCTCATCGCTTCGCTCTGCGCTTCGCTCTGCATCGTCGCCGGCGTCAGCCATCGGCGCCGCTCCTCCTCATCGCTTCGCTCTGCGCTTCGCTCTGCATCGTCGCCGGCGTCAGCCATACGCGCCGCTCCTCCTCATCGCTTCGCTCTGCATCGTCGCCGGCGGGCTATACGCGCCATCCTGGCACCTTCCCCGCCATGCCCGCGCGGCGATCGCAGCGACTCTCAGGCACAATCGGTCTGCATGGGCATCGAGGACCATCGACTGGTGCTACTGCGTCACGGCGAGACCGAATGGTCGAAGTCTGGCCAGCACACCGGTCGCACCGACCTCGAGCTGACCGACACCGGCCGCAAACGGGCGCAGGCCCTCAGCGAGACCCTCGGCCACCTTGGCCTCGACGACGCGGTCGTTTTCAGCAGCCCACGACGGCGCGCCCTGGTCACCGCCGAGTTGGCGGGTCTTGCGGTCGACGAGGTGACCGAATTGCTCGCCGAATGGGACTACGGCTCCTTCGAGGGTCTGACGACGGCGCAGATCCGCAAGTCGCATCCCGACTGGTTGATCTGGACGCAGGGCGCACCGGACGGCGAAAGCGTCGCGCAGGTCAGCGACCGAGCTGATGAGGCTGTCGCATTAGCGTTGCGGCACATGGCATCTCACGATGTGGTTTTCGTCGGGCACGGCCACTTCTCGCGCGCGGTGATCGCTCGCTGGCTCGAGCTGCCGGTGGGCGAGGGCCTCCGATTTGCAATGGCCGCCGGCTCTGTCGCGGTATGCGGTTTCGAACACCGAGCGCGCCAGCTGGCGCGCCTAGGCTGAGCAGCAATCCACATGGATAGCCAGCCGCCGTTCGTGCTAAGCGGGCCGAGCGGTGTGCTCATCGCCGACGGGGTCGAACGCCGCTTCTCGGACGTGTTCGCCGCACAGGCCGCGCTGCGCGCTGGCCATACACCAATAGTGCTGGGCGCGTTGCCATTTGACATCAGCCAACCCGCTGCGTTGATAGTGCCCCGGGCAGTGCGGCACGCCGAGACGCTGCCCGACTGGCCGAGCGGTCCGCTGCCGGCGGTGCGCGTCGCCGCCGCGATCCCGTCTCCTGAGCAGCACCGCACCCCCGTGCAGCAGGCACGAAACCGGATCGCCGCACCGGGCAGCACGCTGAGCAAGGTGGTGCTGGCCCGCGCGTTGCAACTGGTCGCCGACGCACCACTGGACGCCCGGGCGATCCTGCGCCGGCTGGTCGCTGCCGACCCGGCCACCTACGGCTACCTCGTCGATTTGACACCGGGCGGCGGTCGATCCTCGGGTGCGACGCTAGTGGGCGCCAGCCCGGAACTGCTGGTCGCCCGCGACGGCGACCGGATAACCTGCCGCCCGTTCGCGGGATCCGCGCCGCGTGCCGCCGATCCCCGACTAGACGAAGCCGCCGGCGCCGCATTGGCTAGTTCGGCCAAGAACCGTCACGAACACCAGCTGGTGGTCGACTCCATGCGCGCCGCGCTGCAGCCGTTGTGCGACGACCTGACAATCGCGCCGTCCCCTCAGCTTCGTCGCACCGCGACGGTATGGCATCTGAGTACCCCGATCAGCGGGCGGTTGCGCGATAGCTCAACCACCGCAATAGATTTGGCGTTGGCATTGCATCCAACACCTGCGGTCGGCGGTGTACCGACCAAGCAGGCATGCGAGCTGATCACCACGCTGGAAGGGGACCGCGGTTTCTATGCCGGGGCTGTGGGCTGGTGTGACGGACGCGGCGACGGGCGCTGGGTAGTGTCGATTCGCGGCGCGCAGCTGTCTGCCGATCGCCGCGGCGTCCTCGCCCATGCGGGCGGAGGCATCGTCGCTGAATCCGACCCCGACGACGAAGTCGACGAGACCACAACGAAATTCGCGACCATCCTAGCCGCGCTGGGAGTCCAGCATTGACCACCGGCCCCGCCACGAGGCGACACCGCCGCGATGATCCCGGCGCCCATCGAGGCCTTGGGCTAGCGTGCCTCGGGTTCGCAGTCGGCGGTGTCGGCCGAATCACGCCGACTGCCGGTCGCCCACCGCAGCGCAGACGGGCTAAA
The DNA here is from genome assembly GCF_009936235.1 of Mycobacterium xenopi. Classification (NCBI taxonomy): domain Bacteria; kingdom Bacillati; phylum Actinomycetota; class Actinomycetes; order Mycobacteriales; family Mycobacteriaceae; genus Mycobacterium; species Mycobacterium xenopi. Next base: position 3,715,170 of record NZ_AP022314.1, read on the forward strand.
CAGCAACACCAACGCCGTCACCGCGATGACCGCGACCGGGATTCCGAACAGCGGCCGGTGCGAGCCCACCCCGAGATACCAGGCCACCGGCAGCAGCAACAACTGAACGAACACCGCGAAGCCGCGACCCCAACGCTTGCCGTGCAGCAGCGCCCATCCAGCCGACAGCACACCGCCACCGAGGAGAACAAACCACACCGCGGTGCCAAAACCGTTGACGACGTGCTGGTCTGCACCGGCGAGGGCCCGCACCACCAGAACCGCGGCCACGGCCAAGCCCGCCGCGCCTTGCACGGCAACGATCAGGCCCGCGCCACGCACGGTAGCTGGGGCGCGTGATGTCACAGCGTCAGCGTAGCCAGCCAGTAGGCTGACTCCCCATGCGCGCGGTGCTGATCGTCAATCCCACGGCCACCTCGACCACCCCGGCTGGGCGCGACTTGTTGGCGCACGCGCTGCGGAGCCGTCTTCAGCTGACCATCGAGCACACCACTCACCGCGGTCATGGCGGCGAGATCGCGCAGGCCGCCGCCGAAGCCGGAGTCGACGTGGTGGTCGTGCACGGTGGTGACGGCACGGTGAGCAACGTGGTCAACGGCTTGCTTGGCCGTCCAGGCCAGTTGCCGACCGGCCATATCCCCGCGCTGGCAGTGGTTCCGGGTGGATCGGCGAACGTGGCGGCCCGGTCACTGGGGATTTCGCCGGACCCGATCATTGCCACCAACCAACTCATAGGGCTACTCGACGAGTATGGACACCAGCACAACTGGCGCCGGATCGGGGTGATTGACTGCGGCGAGCGGTGGGCCGTGCTCAACGCCGGTATGGGCGTCGACGCCGAGGTGGTGGCCGCTGTCGAGGCCCAGCGCGAGAAGGGGGTCAAGGTCACACCGCTGCGGTATTGGCGCGTGGCGGTGCCCACCACAGTGGCCTACGCCCGCCGTGAGCCCACCTTGACGCTGCGACTACCCGGCCGCGACCCCATCCCCGGCGTGCACTTCGTCTGGGTCACCAACACCAATCCGTGGACCTATAGCAACAACCGCCCGCTGTGGACCAACCCGGGCTGCACATTCGAATCCGGCCTCGGGGTGTTCGGCCTCACCAGCATGAAGGTGATCCCGACACTACGACTCCTGCGCCAGATGCTGTCGAAACGACCAAAGCTGCAGGCCAAACAGCTCATTCGCGACGACGACGCCCCATGCCTGGAGGTCACCTGCACCGGCCCGCCGATCGCCAGCCAATTCGACGGGGACTATCTGGGGCTGCGGGAGCACATGACATTCCGCTCCGTCCCCGACGCGCTGGCAGTTGTCGCCCCACCCGCTAAAGCCCGCTCTGAGCTGCGGAAATAAGCTGGCCGGCGCACGGACGGCGCAAATGCGGGGAGAGTGTAGTACAAATGGGTGTGGCTTGGGCTAACAGATCGCCAAAGTGAGATTGCCCACGTGCTGACGTGCACTATTGACATCTGTTGAGCCTATGAAACGATCAAACGATCGCGTGCAACGGTACGGAAACATTCTTGTGCCCGCGTTAACAGCCGAAGAAAAACACCTGTGCGCACTGCTGCGCACATAGTGAGGAGTAACAACGTATGGATTGGCGCCACAAGGCGGTCTGTCGCGACGAGGACCCGGAGCTGTTCTTTCCGGTGGGGAACAGCGGGCCGGCACTCGCGCAGATCGCTGACGCGAAACTGGTCTGTAGCCGGTGCCCGGTGACCACAGAGTGTCTCACCTGGGCGCTGGAAACTGGCCAGGACTCGGGCGTGTGGGGCGGAATGAGTGAAGACGAGCGGCGCGCGCTCAAGCGCCGCAACGCCCGGACGAAAGCACGCACCGGAGTCTGACGGAGTTTCCGGTATTGCGGCCTCGACAATTTGTCGGGGCCGCAATACTGCGTGCGAGCTATTGCGCCGGCCGGGCGCGCCGACCAATCGGGACCCGCAACACCACCTCAGTGCCCCCAGTGGCCGCGGCCTGCATGTGCAGCGAGCCGTCAAGCTCCGCCGACACCAGCGTCCGCACGATCTGCAAGCCCAGCCGATCCGACGCTTCCAGGCTGAACCCATCCGGCAGGCCCCGGCCGTTGTCGTGGACCACCACGTCTAGCCAGCGCGCCGAGCGCTCGGCATGGATCGTCACACATCCCTGAGCGGCCTCGGGGTCGAAGGCGTGCTCGATCGCGTTTTGCACCAGTTCGGTGATGACCATGATCAGCGCGGTGGCGCGATCGGAATCCAACACGCCCAGTGCGCCCACCCGGTTGACCCGGATCGGGGTGTCGACGCTGGCTACGTCGTTCATGATGGGCAGGATCCGGTCGATCACCTCGTCGAGGTTGACCTGCTCGTCCACCGACATCGACAGCGCGTCGTGCACCAGCGCGATCGACGAGACTCGCCGCACCGACTCGAGCAGCGCTTCGCGCCCCTCCGGGTTGGTGGTGCGGCGTGCCTGCAGCCGCAGCAGTGCGGCCACGGTCTGCAGGTTGTTCTTGACCCGGTGGTGGATCTCGCGGATGGTGGCGTCCTTGGACATCAGCGCGCGGTCGCGGCGCTTGACCTCGGTGACGTCGCGGATTAGCACCGCGGCGCCGGCGGCGGAGCCGTGCACCACCAGCGGCAGCGTCCGCAGCAGCACAGTGGCGCCGCCGGCGTCGACCTCAATCCGCATGCTCGCACCGCCGGCCAACGAATCACGCACGTGCTCGGCCAGTTCATGCGCCTCGAACGGATCGGAAATCAGGGGACGGGTGACCTCAATAAGGTTGTGGCCCTCCAACTCTGACGTCAACCCCATTCGGTGATAGGCCGACAACGCGTTGGGGCTGGCATAGGACACGACGCCATCGTTGTCGAGGCGGATGAAGCCGTCACCGGCTCGCGGGCTGGAGCGCGCCATCGCGACGTCGCCCACGTTGGGAAACGTTCCCTCGGAGAGCATGTGGACGAGATGGGCGGCGCAGTCCAAATACGCGGTCTCTAGCGGGCTGGACTGGCGGTTGGCCGCCAGAGCCGTTTGGTGCGTGAGCACCGCCACCACTTGCTCGCCGTATCGCACCGGCACCGCTTCGACGTTAAGACCCCGCTGCTGCCACGAAAAATATTGTCCCGCATCGCGTTCCCGCCCGATGGTGCCGGAGGTAAACGCCGCGGCGACCAACGGAAGCTGGTCGGCGGAAACCACCGTGCCTACCGTGTCGGTCAGCAACACCGTCGGTGCGGTGTTGGGCCGGCATTGCGCGACGCACACCAGTGCGCCGTCGTCACGACGCACCCACATCAGGTAATCCGCGAACGACAAGTCGGCCAGCAGCTGCCACTCGCCCACGACCGCGTGCAGGTGGTCGACGGCATTGCCCGGCAAAACGGTGTGTTCGGCAAGCAGGTCACCGAGAGTCGACATCGATAATTCCCGGCACCAATTATGACGGCGTCAACGCTTAACTGATCACCGCGATGAGGTCCCCGGCCTGGATGACGTCGCCGACCGCCACGCTGACTTTGCTCACCGTGCCGGCCACTTCCGCCAGAACCGGAATCTCCATCTTCATCGACTCCAGCAGTACCAGGGTGTCCCCCTCGCCGATTTGATCGCCCTCGTTGACCATGACTTCCAGCACGCTGGCCACGATCTCCGCCCGGACGTCCTCGGCCATCATCACCCCGTTCGCCACTTAGCCGATGGTTTGCGCAGTCTTGCCGCTCCATCGAACCACACTCAGTCGTCGTTAGAGCGGTGAGTGGGCCGCGCGCCGACGGCACCGCGAGAGTAAGCAATCTCGAAGGTTAATAAGCGAATCTATAGAGTTCGATCCGTGATCGTGTCGTGTTCCGACTGTGATTCTTGAGCAGAATCGTTACCAAAGTGATTTCTGTGTCCGAAGCACATTCCGTGCCTCAGGAGTGAGGAGTATCCGGATGTCCCTGAACACGTCTCCGAACCGGCGCACCCCGGTAGGCCGCGTCGCCGCCGGAGCAGGCCTGGTGCTGGCCACCGCTGGAGTGATCGCGTTCGGCAGCGGAGTTGCCGCTGCCTCTCCCCCGCCCACGCTCGTCGACGATCCGGCTCCCACTCCCGCGCCCGACCCGACCGCTGCGGTAAACGCCGCCAACGCGATCTTCGGGGTCCTCAATTCTCTGTTGAATTCGGTGCTGCCCGGTGCCGGTTCGCTGGTGCCCGAAACCTCCCCCGCCAGCCCCCTGTCGCCGGGCGTTGGCACCTACCCCAGCCCCCTATCGCCGGGCGTTGGCACCTACCCTGGCACGTTGTTGCCGGGCGGCGGCGGTTACCCCACCACGCCGTCGCCGGACGCGGGCGGTTACCCGGGCTTGCTGTCACCGGGCACCAGCGGCTACCCCACCCCGCAAACCCCGGCACAGACCAGCCCGGTGGTATAGCCGAGCGCCGACCGAGCCCGACGCCGTGAAAGACTAGGCCACAAGGCATACCGCAAGGAGGTTCATCCATGGCCAAGCGTGGCCGCAAGAAGCGCGACCGCAAGCACAGCAAGGCCAATCACGGCAAGCGGCCCAACGCGGGCGGCTAGCCGCGGATGATCGTGGTCCGGCTGATCTCCAGGCGCAGCCGCTCGCGAAGATGCTCCGGGGCCTTTTCGCCTTTGCACTTCTTGGCGATCAGCGCTTTGATCCGCTCCTCGAGCCCGTAGTGGCGTAGACATTCGGGGCACGCCTCAAGGTGCTGGCGCAGCTTCCTTTTCGCGTCTGGAGTGCATTCACCGTCAAGCAGGGTCCAGATCTCGGCAATCACTTGCCGACAGTCGGCGTACATGTCCGGATCGGTGCTTCCACCGGAGCAGGAGAAGTCGCTCACGACGACACCTCCTCAGCTGTCTGATCGCCGCGAATGAACCCGCGCTCCTTGGCCACATTGGCCAGCAGTCCACGCAGCTGACGCCTGCCGCGGTGAAGCCGCGACATCACCGTGCCGATCGGCGTATCCATGATCTCGGCGATCTCCTTGTACGGGAAGCCCTCGACGTCGGCCAGGTACACCGCCATCCGGAATTCTTCAGGCAACGCCTGCAGCGCTTCCTTGATCTCGGTGTCGGGGAGCGCCTCGAGAGCTTCGACCTCCGCTGAGCGCAGGCCAGTCGAGGAGTGCTCGGCGTTGGCGGCAAGTTGCCAGTCGGTGATCTCCTCGGTCGGGTACTGCGAGGGCTGCCGCTGCTTCCTGCGGTAGTTGTTGATGTAGGTGTTTGTCAGGATGCGGTAAAGCCAGGCCTTGAGATTCGTGCCCTCGCGGAACGACCGGAATCCGGCGTAAGCCTTGACCATGGTCTCCTGAAGCAGATCCTCAGCATCGGCCGGATTGCGGGTCAGGCGTAATGCACCGCCGTAGAGCTGGTCCAGCAAGGGAATCGCGTCGCGTTCAAAACGCGCCGTCAACTCGTCGTCTGTTTCATCGGATCGGGCCGGCGCAGTGGATCTGCCGGCCTCCGCGATGTCTTGCCCGGTCGTGTCGTCGCTGTCGGCCATCTTCGTTAGCACAGTCCCTTCTGCCGCGGTGCCGCCGAAGAGCCCCCACAGCGACACCTGACGCTCGAGGCAGCGAGCCGACTGCTCGTTTTCCAGCAGGCTCATCGCTGCTGACACCCGACGCCCCTCCCCAATCTAGAGGTTGTGACCGACAGATTGTTCTCCGCGGATCGCCCGCCACCGCGAGCTGCGCCGCAGATGAACCGCATGAGTCAACAGCATTAAGCATTCCGCTATTTCCGGTGTCGTATTTGGCGATAAACACGCAAATCCCGACCGCTGGTCGAAGCCGATCCGCGTGGCGTTAGTGTGACGCCATGTCTCTCACCGGCAAGACCATGTTCATCTCCGGCGCCAGCCGCGGAATTGGCCTGGCCATCGCCAAGCGGGTCGCGCGCGATGGCGCCAACATCGCGCTGATAGCCAAGACCGCCGAGCCGCACCCCAAGCTGCCGGGCACCATCTACACCGCCGCCAAGGAGATCGAGGATGCGGGCGGCAAGGCGCTACCGATCGTCGGCGACATCCGCGACGGCGACGCGGTAGCCGCCGCGGTCGCGCAGACCGTCGAGCAGTTCGGCGGTATCGACATCTGCGTCAACAACGCGTCGGCGATCAATCTGGGGTCCATCAAAGAGGTGCCGCTGAAGCGCTTCGACCTGATGAACGGCATCCAGGTGCGCGGCACCTACGCGGTATCGCAAGCCTGCATCCCGCACATGATGGGCCGGGAAAACCCGCACATCCTGACGCTGTCGCCGCCGGTGCTGCTCGACCCCAAGTGGCTCAAGCCGACGCCGTACATGATGGCCAAGTTCGGGATGACCTTGTGCGCGCTGGGCATGGCCGAAGAGCTGCGCGACGACGGCATCGCGTCCAACACGCTGTGGCCGCGCACACTGGTGGCCACCGCTGCGGTGCAGAACCTGTTCGGCGGCGACGAGGCGATGGCCCGGTCACGCAAGCCCGAGGTATATGCCGACGCGGCCTACGTCATCCTCAACAAACCCGCCGCCGACTTCACCGGCCACACGCTGCTCTGCGAGGACGTGCTGGTCGACGCGGGGGTGACCGACCTGTCGGTATACGACTGCACACCCGGCGGCAACCTGCAGGTCGACCTGTGGGTGGAAACCCCTAACCCGCCCGGCTACCGTGCGCCGTAAGAGGTCTACAGCAGGGTTGGCTGTTCGGGTTGCGGCTCGACCGGCTCGATCAGGTCAGGTCCGTTGTTGCGGACATTGTTGACCAACGTCGATATCTGGCGCATACGGATACCACGCACGTCCGGCGGACGCGTCAACAGTTGCGGGTCCGGCGGGGCGTCAGGATCCAGCCAACGGTCCCAGTCGCGTTCGGGCACCACCAGCGGCATGCGGTCGTGGATCTCGGCGAGTTCGCCGACCGCATCGGTGGTGATGATCGTACAGGTCAGCAGCGGTGACCCGTCCTTTTGCGGCTTCCACACCGACCACAGGCCGGCCATGAACAGCGGCTCCCCATCCTCGCGGTAGATGTAATACGGCGTTTTGCGGGCCTTTTTGCTCGAGTCACGGCTCACGCGCCATTCGTAAAAGCCGTCCATGGGGACCAGGCAGCGCTTGGATTTCACGGCACCGCGAAACGCCGGTGAGGTGGTGACCTTGTCGGCGCGGGCGTTGATCAGCTGCGGGCCCTTGGATTCGGGCGCGCCGTCGGGTCCGGGCTTGACCCACGGCGGGATCAGCCCCCACCGCATCAGCCGTACCCGCCGGGTGGGTTCGTCGTCGGGTTCGTCGTGACGACGCACGACGGTCGCGATCGTCGCGGTCGGCGCCACATTGTAGTTCGGCGCGGCGCGGGCGTCCTGAGACCCGGTGGCCTCGTCGATCGCCTTGATCTTCTCAGCAAGCTTTGCCGGGTCGGTGGTCACCGCGAATCGTCCGCACATGGCTTCCATACTGCCTGGCTAGTGCCCAGCGCTGCCGTCGAGAAGCCATGATGGACCTGTGACCACCCAGCTATGGACGGCGCCGTATACACCCACACCGGTGTATGCGACCGTGACCGTGCCGGGCTCGAAATCGCAGACCAACCGCGCCTTGGTGCTTTCGGCGCTGGCCGCTGCGACCGGTCAGGGCATTTCGACCATCCGGGGAGCGCTGCGCAGCCGCGACACCGACCTGATGATCGGCGCGCTGACCACACTCGGCCTGCACGTCGACGGGCCCGCCGCCACGCTGACCGTCAGTGGCCGGCTTTCCCCGGTGCCGAATGCCCAGGTCGATTGCGGCCTGGCCGGTACAGTGCTGCGGTTTGTGCCGCCGCTGGCCGCGCTGAGCGAAGCGACGGTCACATTCGACGGCGACGAGCAAGCCCGGGCGCGACCCATCGCACCCCTGCTGGACGCGCTGCGGAGCTTGGGTGTCGGCGTCGACGGCACGGGCTTGCCGTTTCGAGTGCGGGGCACGGGATCGGTCGCTGGCGGCACGGTGTCGATCGATGCCTCGGCGTCGTCGCAGTTCGTTTCGGGGCTGCTGCTGTGCGCGGCCGCGTTCACCGAAGGGCTCACTGTGCAGCACACCGGTCCGACGCTGCCGTCCTCGCCGCACATTGCCATGACGGTGGCGATGCTGCGGCAGGCCGGAGTCGACGTCGACGATTCAATGCCGAACCGATGGCAGGTGCGGCGCGGACGGGTGGCAGCCCGCTGCTGGGACGTCGAACCAGACCTGTCCAACGCTTTTCCGTTCCTCGCCGCGGCCATAGTGACCGGCGGCACGGTGCGAATCACCGGCTGGCCGGCCGCCAGCATCCAGCCGGCCGACATCATCTTGGACATCCTGCGGCACCTGAATGCCATTGCCACCCAAACTGCTTCGTATCTCGAGGTGCGCGGGCCGCGGGTATACGGCGGCTTCGACGTTGACCTTCGAGACGTTGGTGAGTTGACACCGGTGGTAGCGGTGCTCGCGGCGCTGGCCGCACCAGGGTCGGTGTCCAGGCTGAGCGGCATCGCACACTTGCGCGGCCACGAGACCGACCGGCTCGCGGCGCTGAGCACCGAAATCAACCGCCTGGGCGGAAATTGCCGACAAACGCCTCACGGTCTGGTGATCACCGCGACCCCGCTGCGGCCAGGTATCTGGCGCTCGTATGCCGACCACCGGATGGCGACGGCGGGCGCGATCGTGGGTCTGCGGGTGGCCGGAGTCGAGGTGGACGACATCGCCACCACAGCCAAGACATTGCCGGACTTTCCGCGGCTGTGGGCCGACATGCTGGCCGATCAGGGGTCTGGCGCTTGAGGCCAGGGGACTTCGACGAGTCCGACGTCAAGGTCCGCTCCGGACGGGGCTCGCGGCCGCGCACCAAAATACGCCCGGAGCACGCCGACGCACGGCAGGCCATGGTGGTCAGCGTCGACCGCGGCCGCTGGCGATGTGTGCTCAACGGTGACCCAGAACGTCGGGTCACCGCCATGCGGGCCCGGGAACTGGGCCGCACCCCGATCGTGGTGGGCGACGACGTCGACGTGGTCGGTGATCTGTCCGGGCGCCCGGACACCCTGGCACGCATCGTCCGCCGCAGACCACGCCGAACTGTGTTGCGGCGCACGGCCGATGACACCGATCCGACCGAGCGGGTGGTCGTCGCCAACGCCGACCAGTTAATGATCGTGGTGTCGTTGGCTGACCCGCCGCCGCGGACCGGCCTGGTTGACCGGGGCCTCATCGCCGCCTACGCCGGCGGACTCACGCCGATCCTGTGCCTGACCAAAACCGACCTCGCGCCCCCCGAGCCGTTCGCCGAGCAATTCGCCGACCTCGAGCTGACCGTGGTCGCCGCTGGCCGCGACGATCCGCTGGATGCGACGCTGGATCTGCTTGCCGGAAAGCTCACCGTGCTGCTCGGCCATTCCGGAGTTGGCAAGTCGACTTTAGTCAATCGCCTTGTGCCAGAAGCGAATCGGGCCGTCGCCGAGGTAACTCACATCGGCAAGGGTCGGCACACCTCGACGCAGTCGGTGGCGCTGCCGTTACCCGGCGGCGGCTGGGTGATCGATACGCCGGGGATTCGCTCGTTCGGCTTGGCCCACATCGAGCCCGACGACGTGCTGCTGGCGTTTTCCGACCTGGCCGAGACGATCCGGGACTGCCCACGCAGCTGCGGGCACATGGGTCCACCCGCCGACCCGGAATGCGCGCTGGACTCCCTGACCGGACCGGCCGCGCGGCGTGTCGCCGCCGCCCGGCGGCTGCTGGCCGTGCTGCCCTGAGAAACCGCGGACAACCGCGTCCGCTCGCGCAGCACTACGGTCAGGCCGCCAGCTCGTCACGCTCGTCCGTCGCCGGGTTGCCGCGCTTCTTGCGCCGCCAACCCCGCACGGTCGCGATCGCGGTCTTCAGCCCGCGCCGGCGCCCAGTGGTGGGGTCGATGCCGCCGAAGCCCTTGAGACCGGCGAACATCCGCTCGCTACGGGTCTCCGGGGCGTCGTCGGCGGTGTCGCGCAGGTAGCGGTCGGGCAGCGACAGCTTGGCGATGGTCCGCCACGCCTTGGCGTATTGCAGCAGGAATGGGCCCGTCGTGTACGGCAGGTCGTATTTGTCGCAGACCTCGCGCACCCGCAGCGAAATCTCGGCGAGCCGGTTGCTGGGCAGGTCCGGATACAGGTGGTGCTCGATCTGGTGGCACAGGTTGCCGCTCATGAATCGCATCACGGGTCCGGCGTTGAAGTTGGCGCTACCCAGCAGCTGGCGCAGATACCACTGGCCCTTGGATTCGCCGACCATGTCGGTCTTGGTGAATTTCTCGGCCCCGTCGGGGAAATGCCCGCAGAAGATCACCGCGTTGGACCACAGGTTGCGGATCACGTTGGCGGTTGCGTTGGCTTTCAGCGTGGACATATATGTCGCGCCGGGCGACAGCGAGGTCAGCGCCGGGAACGCGACATAGTCCTTAACGAGCTGTCGAGCCGCTTTGCGCCCGAATTCACGTATCCGGCGCCGCGTCTCTTCCGGGGCTGCGCGACCCTTGAAGATCTTGCCGATCTCCACGTGCTGCAAGCCGACTCCCCACTCAAAGCCGATCGCCAGAATCGTGTTGAACACCAGGTTGAACAGGTTGTGCCGCTTCCAGCGCTGGTCTCGGGTGACCCGCAGCATGCCGTAGCCGACGTCGTCGTCCATCCCGAGAATGTTGGCGTACTTGTGGTGTACAAAGTTGTGGTTGTAGCGCCAGTGCTTGGAGGCGCCCAGGTTGTCCCACTCCCAGGTCGTGGAGTGAATCTCGGGATCGTTCATCCAATCCCACTGGCCGTGCATCACGTTGTGGCCGATCTCCATGTTCTCGACGATCTTGGCCACGCCCAGCGTCACCGCGCCCGCCCACCACGCCGCGCGTCGCGAGCTTGCCGCCAGCAGCACGCGGCCGGCCACTTCCAGCGCGCGCTGGGCGGCAATGGTGCGACGGATGTAGCGGGCGTCCCGCTCGCCGCGCGAATCTTCAATGTCAGCGCGGATGGCATCAAGTTCGACGGCCAGGTTTTCGATATCGGCATCGGTGAGGTGCGCGAATACCTCGATGTCGGTGATGGCCATGCCCCGCCTTTCTGCAAAAGTCGTGCCAGCGTTGACCTACGCTATCGTAGGCTACGAAACCGTAGGTTACCAACGAGTAGCGCCTGAGAATCGGTTAAATATCGAGCACGCAGTCGCCGGAGGCGGCCGAAACGCAGGTCTGAATCCGGGTGCCGGGCTCGTGTTCAACACCGGTTCGCAGGTCGCGGACATGGCCGTCGACCAGTGGTACGACGCACGACCGGCAGATGCCCATCCGGCAGCCGAACGGCATCCGCACCCCCGCCTGCTCTCCAGCGTCCATCAACGAGGTCGCCGCGTCCGCCACCGCGGTCCGACCGCTGCGCGCAAACGTGACGGTCCCGCCGGCTCCCGCGGGGGCGGCCCGAGACACCGCGAAGCGTTCCAGGTGCAGCCGCTCGCCGATACCCGCCGCCGACCACGCCTTCTCGGCCGCGGTGAGCATGCCTTCGGGCCCGCATGCCCACGTCTGCCGCTCCCGCCAGTCGGGCACCTCGTCGTCGAGGCGAGCAAGGTCGAGCCGGCCCTGGGTGCGCGTCGCCCGCAACCGCAGGTGGTAACCGTCGTGTTGGCGTTCCAGCTCGGCCAGTTCCGCCGCGAACATCACCTCCGCTGCCGTGGGTGCTGAATGCAGGTGCATGACGTCGGTGACCTGGTTGCGCCGAACCAGCGTGCGCAGCATCGACATCACCGGCGTGATCCCGGTGCCCGCGGTCAAAAACAGGATCGCAGGCGGCGCGGGGTCGGGGAGCACGAAATTTCCCTGCGGCTCGGCCAATCGCACGATCGTGCCGGGCCTGACGCCCTCAACCAGGTGGGTGGACAGGAAGCCCTCGGGCATCGCTTTGACGGTGATCGTCACCGTGCGCGACGCCGTGACCGGGCTTGATGTCAGCGAGTACGACCGCCACCGCCATCGCCCGTCCACGAGCAGTCCGATGCCGATGTACTGACCGGGCTGATAGTCGAAGCGAAAACCCCAACCTGGTTTGATGACCAGCGTTGCGGAGTCGCGTGTTTCGCGGCGAACCTTCACGACCCGCCCTCGCAACTCCCGTGCCGACCACAGCGGATTGGCCAGTTGCAAATAGTCGTCGGGCAACAGCGGCGTCGTGATGCGGGTGGCGATTCGGCGCAGCAGGTTCCAGCCCGGATGTTTGTCGGCGCCGACAATGGTCGGCTCCTGGGTGTCGACGACGTCGGCGGTGATCTTTGCGTACTTCTTGCTCGTTGGTTCCATTAGGAAGCTCCTGCTCACCGTGCGGTATGCGGCTTCCCGCCCACCCGTTAAAACCTACGGTAGCGTAACCTACGGTGCTGTAGCACGGCGGCTCAGAGCAAGTCGAGCAGGAACGGCAACTCCTGGGTGGCATACCAGGCCAGGTCGTGGTCCTGGGCGTCGCCGACAGCCAGTTCGGCATCCTCGTCGCCGAGGTCGGCCGCGTCGATGGCTGCGATCGCAGCGGTCACCGCCGCCTCCGCGGCGGCGTTGTCGACGAACACCGCGACGACATCGTCGAGGGCGACCGGCCCGCCAAGCCGCACCACGGCGTCGTCGAGATCCGGCCGAAGCGCCACCGCTTCTGCCTCCTCGACCTCGGCGACCACGACCGCGCGCCGCGGCGGCAACTCACCGCAACCCTCGTCGCCGGTAGCCAGCAGCCGCAGCGACGCCAATGCGGCCTCGCGCAGCGCCACCTCGCCAAGCTCCTCGTCGTCGCCTTCGGCATAGGATTCGCGGAGCGCCGGGGTCACCGCAAACGCGGTGCCGTTGACGGGCCACAACGAGCCGTCGGCAACCAGTCGCTGCAGCATCGCCAGCGTCGCCGGGACATACAGCCGCATCAGCTGAGGGTAACGGGACTATTCGCGGTCACCGAGCAACGTTGCCACGTAGTCGTCTACGTAGGTCGACAGGTCGCGGGGCGGCCGTTGATAGTTTCCGCTTACCACCGGGCGCGCCGGAAGCTTGACTTTCGGCTTCGCCACCTCGTGATAGTCGATTGTCGACAGCAGATGCGCCATCATATTGAGCCTCGCATGCTTTTTGATATCGGATTCCACCACATACCAAGGACTGGCCGGGACGTCGGTGTGCACCATCATCTCGTCTTTGGCGCGTGAATAGTCCTCCCACCGATACACCGATTCCAAGTCCATCGGACTCAATTTCCATTGCCGCACAGGATCATGCAACCGCTTCTTGAATCGGCGCAGTTGTTCGTCGTCGGAGACCGAAAACCAATATTTGCGCAACAGGATCCCGTCTTCGATGAGCATCTGCTCGAAAATCGGTGTCTGCCGCAAGAACAACGCATGCTCTTTCGGGGTGCAAAAGCCCATGACCTTTTCGACGCCGGCGCGGTTGTACCAGGAGCGGTCGAAGAGCACGATCTCTCCCCTGGCGGGCAGGTGGGCGATATATCGCTGGTAATACCACTGTCCTTGTTCCCGATCGCTCGGCGCCGGCAGCGCGGCGATGCGCGCCACCCGGGGACTCAAGTATTCGGTGATCCGTTTGATCGTACCGCCCTTGCCTGCGGCGTCGCGACCTTCGAAGATCACCACGATACGCGCGCCGGAATGTCGCACCCACTCCTGCAATTTGACGAATTCCGTTTGCAGCCTGAACATTTCGGCTTCATAGACCTTGTTGGATATCTTAGGTTGCCGAGCTTTTCCAGACTTGGGCTTTTGTCGCTTTTTCGCCTTTGCCGACGCGCCATTGGCTTGCTGTGTGCTCACCCCAGCAGATGCTAGGGGTGCGCGCCGATTACTTTGCGGCTTCCAGCAATTCTTCGAGCGACTCGGTCAGCAGCGACGGCAGCACCTCGACATCACTCATCGCTTCGCGGTCGGCGTTGATCCCGAAATAGAGCATGCCGTTGTAGGACGTCACGCCGATGGCTAGGACCTGGTTGTTCAGCAGCGGCGGAACGGCGTAGCTCTCCAGCAGTTTGGCCCCGGCAATATAGATCTGCGACTGCGCGCCGGGCGCGTTGGTGATCAGCAGGTTGAATACACGCGCCGGCAAACTGGTGGCGACCCGAATACCCATGGCGTGCAAGGTAGGTGGCGCGAAGCCCGACAGTGTGACGATGCTGCGGGCGTCGACCAGGCTGGCGGCGGTCGGGTGCGACTCGGTGGCATGGGCGATCTGCGAAAGCCGCACCACGGCGTTGCTCTCGCCCACCGGCAAGTCGATCAGAAACGGTGTTACCTCGCCAATCGACTGTCCGGGACCGGGGACGTCGAATTTGTCCTCGGGGTAGACCGACATCGGCGCCATCGCGCGGATGGTCGCGGTCGGCGCCACCACCTCACCGCGGGACAGCAGCCAGTTACGCAGAGCGCCGGCGATCACGGCCAAAACCACATCGTTGACGTCGCAGTCGTAGCGCGCCCGCACCGTGCGGTAGTCCTCGAGTCGTCCCCGCGCGACCGTGAACCGTCGGCTGCGCGAAACCGGGGCGTTAAGCGGGCTGTTGGGCGCAGTGCCACGCGCGACCGTGAGCGCGAAGTTGAGCATTCGCCGGCCAACGTCGATCAGCAAACCCGAATTGGTGATCGCCTCCGCGACACCGGAGGTGACAGCCTGCAGCTGAGCCCCGGGACGAGATAACCAGTCTGCGATGGCGCCGAAAAGCAGACGGGTGGTGCCGGGTTCGCGGCCAGGCACCCAAAAGTCCTCGGGTAACGGCGGCGGATGCCGCGTCCGGTCGGCGATGACGTGGCCGATCTCCAGTGCGTTCATGCCGTTGATCAGCGCTTGGTGCGACTTGGTGTAGAGCGCGATGCGGTTTTTGGTCAGCCCCTCGACCAGGTACATCTCCCACAGGGGTCGGGACTTGTCCAACGGCCGCGCGGCCAGCCGTGCGATCAGCTCGTGCAGTTGTTCGTCACTGCCCGGCGACGGCAGCGCCGAGCGCCGAACGTGGTAGGTGATGTCGAAGTCGCGGTCGTCGATCCAGACCGGCCTGGCCAGGTTCATCGTCACTTCGCGGACTTTTTGGCGGTAGCGCGGTATCTGCGGCAGCCGCTGCTCGACGGTTTCCAGCAGCGTTTCATAGCTCAGCCCGGCGCGTGGCCGCCGCAGGATCGACAGCGAGCCGACATACATCGGCGTGGCGGTGTTCTCCAGCCGGTAGAAGGACGCGTCCGTGGTGGACAACCGCGTCACAGCCCGCCCCCCTTGGTGTTTCGTGCAATTTGCTTACCGGTTGTCGCTCACCGTAACCGCGAGCCCGGGCGCTGTGGAGCGCGGGTGCACGGAAACGTCGGTTGTGCGAGGATGACCGCAGCTGTCTGCCACTCTCCAGCAGGCCCTTCTCCTGTCCGACCAAGTGCTGGAGGGTGCACATTGACCGTCAACCTCAACCGCTGTGTTGCCGTCGTGCCCGTCGTCGACTACGAGCCGCCGCCGCGCGACGTCCAGCACTGTAGGCCGGCCTCGCAGACCGCGCTGCGACGTCCCAGCGCGCGGGCCCCGCGTCGAGCAGCCGGACATCACCGGACACCGGTCATCTCACCGGGGTTGCGGACCGCGGCCGATTTCGCCGACGCGGCACTGCGCCGCGTGCTCGAGGTCATCGACCGGCGACGGCCAGCGGCACAGCTGCGGCCGCTGCTGGCGGCCGGACTCGCCGAGTCGGTGCTCGCGCGAGGCCCTGGAGCGACCAGTCGCCATGGGGCGGCGGTGCTGCGCCGATTGCGGTTGCAAGCCGCCGGTCTGCACAACCCGCCCAGGGCGGCCGAGGTGTTCGGCACCTACAGCCGGGGCCACCGGATACACGCCATCGCCTGCCGGGTGGAACGACTGGCTGGTGCTGATGACAACCAGTGGCAGGTGGTCGCGTTGCATATCGGTTGACTGGCAAGCTATTTCGACGTGACAGCAACGAGCGGCACTGGGCCGCCAGTCAAACGCGCAACCACCGGACCCATGATGGCCACGACGAACACGTACGACGTCGCCAGCGCGGCGGCACCGACGATCGACGAGCCGACGATGCCGATGATGATCAACGAAAACTCACCACGCGCGATCAGCGCGGTGCCGGCGCGCAATTGCCCGCGACGGGCCACGCCCTCGCGCCGGGCTGCGAACATCCCTGTCGCCACCTTGGTCGCCGAGGTGACGACGGCCAAAGCCACCGCGACGGGAAGCATAGGCACGAGCTGCTGGGGGTCGATGGACAGGCCGATCCCGAGAAAGAAGATGGCGGCGAACAGGTCTCGCAGAGGTGTCAGCACCTTGCGGGCCCGGTCCGCGGTCTCACCCGTCAAGGTGAGGCCGACCAGGAATGCACCGACGGCGGCCGACGCGTGCACTGATTCGGCCAATGCCGCCACCATCAGGGTGATCCCGAGGACCCGCAACACCAGCTGCTCGGAGTCGGGGTGAGTCACCAGCCGCCCGAAATGGTGGCCCCAGCGGTACGACGCGGTGAATGCCGCACTCAAGGCGGTGATCGCGGCGACCATGCCGGCGAGCGCGTGAAACCACCGGCCGCCGGAGGCCAGGACCGCGAACAACGGAAGGTATCCCGCCATCGCGAAGTCCTCCAGAACCAGCACGGCCAGCACGGCTGGGGTTTCGCGGTTCCCGATCCGGTGCAAATCCTCCAGGAGCCGGGCGATCACGCCTGACGAAGACACATAGGTGACGCCGGCCATGGCCAGAATCCCGATGCCGTCGAGTCCGAGCACCCAGCCGGTCAGCGCGCCGGGGGTGGCGTTGAGAACGGCGTCGACCGCAGCGGATGGCAGATGGCGTCGCAGGCTGCTGGCGAATTCCACCGCCGAGAACTCCAGCCCCAAGGTGAGCAACAGCAGCACCACACCGATCGGCGCGCCCGTGCTGATGAACTGGCCGGCCGCCGGCACCGGCGCGAACCCGCCGTTCCCAAGCGCCAAGCCGGCAAGTAGGTACACCGGAATCGGTGAGAGCGCATATCGACGCGCCAACGCTCCCAGCAAAGCGAGGGCAGTGAGCAGGGCGCCGAGTTGCAACAGCAGCGGCACCGGAATCTGCACGGGCTCAGCCCTTGTCAACGATCTGCTGGACCCCGGCGATACCGTCCTTGGTACCGATGACAATCAAGACGTCGTCAGCGCGCAGGATTTCCGAGGGCCCCGGTGATGCGAGGACCTGCTCATTGCGCACGATCGCCACGATCGACGCACCGGTGCGGGTGCGGGCCCGGGTGTCACCGAGGGGTCGGCCGACGAACGGGCTTTCCGGCGGGATCCGGACTTGACCTGTTTCCAGACCGGGTATTTCCCGGGTCAGCTCGGTAAACCGTTCGGCAATCCGGGGGGCGCCGAGAATCTGGGCTACCGTGTCGGCTTCCTCGTCGGTGAGACGGAAGACGGGCCTGGCCTGGTCAGGGTCCTCGGGGCCGTATAAGACGATCTCGAAGTCGCCGCTGCGCCGGGCGATGATCCCGATCCGGTCACCTTCGTGGCTTGCGAACTCGTAGCGCAGGCCCACCCCGGGCAGCAACACCTCCTTGACATCCATGCCGTCAATACTTGACGAAAAGTCGGGGCGATGCCGCGATTTCGGTTGACGGCTTTACGAACACGCGACCAACCGCGAAGATCCCGCGCTGCGGGAAGTAGAAGTCGGCCATGCGCGCCTGCTCGGCGAGCGGCCCGACCGGGCCGAGGTCTTCACCTTCGACGACCGCGCGGCTAGCGCTGACATACCAGATCCGCAGCGGATTGGCATCGAAGTGCTGACCATTGGAGGTCTGGCCGCTCAGCCCGACCTTGCCGACCCCCAGAATCGGCCCCGCCAGATGCCCCATCAGCGAAAGCACGGGACGCGACCGCCATAACAGGGTCGGCATCAGCGAACCGACCAGACTCATCGCCCGCGTCACCGGCGTGGAGCCGAGGTCAATCGTCCAGTCCACCGCGGCATCGTCACAGGTGTGAATCCGCAGCCGCCGCGGCCCCTCCCAGTCAAGCCCGATCGACGTGACCCGAATGCGCTGCACGTCGGCGCCGAAATAGCGGCTGCAGGCGACCTCGCTCGGCGTCGATTCGTAGAACGTCCAGCTGCCGTCCGGATATCGATGCCAGATCGATGTGAAGGCCGCGCCGATCGAGGACGCGGTCCACCGGCGTAAACCAAGCACGTGCCCGGAGCGGAAAGGCAAACCCATGACTCCGTACCCGGAAACCCGCTCGCAGCTTGCCGCGGGCAGTGTTGGATGGTCCTCGGCGTGCCGGGCGAAATCCGACGGCTGCCTGGTCGTGCGGTGCAGTGTCATGCAGACAATGCTGGCCGTCTCGTGCGCTGTGCACATGAGGCGTTTGCCTCAAATTCTGGGTGCGACGAGCGCTTAGCGCTTCTTGGCCGATTTCGGCGGCTTAGGCCCGCGACCTTGCCGGCGCGCAGCTTCGCGCCGTTCGCGTCGACTGGCGCCGGCGGGCACTCCGGCCGGTGTCTTTTGTGCCCCGCCGTTGCGTTGCACCTGGGCCGATCCATCCTCGGCTGGGCCGGAATAGGTCAGCGCACGCGACTCGTTCTCGATGCCCTTGGCGCGCAAGGCATTCGGTGTCGCCTGACGAGCCGCGGCGCCAACCCGCTGCTGCGCGCTGGCCGCGGCGGCGGTAGCGAATTCTGCCAGCTCGTCCTCGCTCGCCGCCGGTGCGGTCTCGGGAGCCGGTGCGGCCTCCACGGCCACGTTGAACAAGAAGCCCACCGACTCCTCTTTCAGGCCGTCGAGCATTGCAACGAACATGTCGTAGCCCTCGCGCTGGTATTCCACCAGCGGATCGCGTTGCGCCATCGCGCGCAAGCCGATGCCCTCCTTGAGATAGTCCATCTCGTAGAGGTGCTCGCGCCACTTGCGGTCGATGACGTTGAGCAGCACGCTACGTTCCAGCTCGCGCATCGCGCCGTCACCGGCAAGCGCCTCGATCTCGGCTTCCCTTGCGGCATAAGCTCTTTCAGCGTCTTTGAGCAACGCGTCGAGCAGCTCTTCGCGGGTGAGCTCACCGGGTTCGCCGACCGCGTCGGGGTTGAACAACTCCCGGTAGTCGATGCCAACCGGGTAGAGGGTCTTCAACGCATCCCAGAGCTTGTCCAGATCCCAGTCTTCGGCGTAGCCCTCGGCCGTCGCGCCGTTGACGTAGGCGGTGACCACGTCGCGCACCATCGACAACGCCTGCTCCTTGAGGTTTTCCCCCTCGAGGATGCGGCGGCGCTCCTCGTAGATGACCTTGCGCTGCTGGTTCATCACCTCGTCGTATTTGAGGACGTTCTTGCGCACTTCGAAGTTCTGCTGTTCGACCTGGGTTTGCGCGCTCTTGATCGCGCGGGTCACCATCTTGGCTTCGATCGGCACGTCGTCGGGCAGGTTGAGCCGGTTTAGCAGCGATTCCAGCGCCGCGCCGTTGAAGCGACGCATCAGCTCGTCGCCCAGCGACAGGTAGAACCGCGACTCGCCGGGGTCACCCTGGCGGCCGGAACGCCCACGCAGCTGGTTGTCGATGCGCCGGGCCTCGTGGCGCTCGGTGCCCAGCACATACAGGCCACCGGCCTCGATCACTTCCTTGGCTTCCGCGGCGGCTTCGGCCTTGACGATGGGCAGTTCCTCATGCCAGGCCTGCTCGTATTCGTCCGGTGTTTCGACCGGGTCGAGGCCGCGCTCGCGTAGCCGTTTGTCGGTGAGGAAGTCGACGTTGCCGCCCAGCACGATGTCGGTGCCGCGGCCGGCCATGTTGGTGGCGACGGTGACCGCGCCGCGCCGGCCGGCCTCGGCGATGATGCCCGCCTCCTGCTCGTGGTATTTGGCGTTGAGCACGTTGTGCGGGATGCCCCGCTTGGTGAGCAGCCGTGACAGATACTCGGATTTCTCGACGCTGGTGGTGCCGATCAGCACCGGCTGGCCCTTCTCGTAGCGCTCAGCGACGTCGTCGACGACCGCGAGGTATTTCGCTTCCTCGGTCTTGTAGATCAGGTCGGACTGGTCGGTGCGGATCATCGGCTTATTGGTCGGGATGCTGACCACGCCGAGCTTGTAGATCTCGTGCAGCTCGGCTGCCTCGGTTTGGGCGGTGCCGGTCATGCCGGCCAGCTTTTCGTAGAGCCGGAAGTAGTTCTGCAGTGTGATCGTGGCCAGTGTCTGGTTTTCGGCCTTGATCTCGACGTGCTCCTTGGCCTCGATGGCCTGGTGCATGCCCTCGTTGTAGCGGCGGCCGTACAGCACCCGGCCGGTGAACTCGTCGACAATGAGCACCTCGCCGTTGCGGACGATGTAGTCCTTGTCGCGGTGGAACAGCTCCTTGGCTTTCAGCGCGTTGTTGAGGTAGCTGACCAGCGGCGAATTGGCCGCCTCATACAGGTTGTCGATGCCGAGCTGGTCTTCGACGAATTCCACGCCGAGCTCATGCACCCCGACCGTGCGCTTGCGCAGGTCGACCTCGTAGTGCACGTCCTTTTCCATCAGCGGCGCGATGCGGGCGAACTCGGTGTACCAGTTGGTGCCGCCTTCTGCGGGACCGGAGATGATCAGCGGGGTGCGGGCCTCGTCGATCAGGATGGAGTCGACCTCGTCGACGATGGCGTAGTGATGTCCGCGCTGGACGCACTCCTCCAGCGAATGGGCCATGTTGTCGCGCAGGTAGTCGAACCCGAACTCGTTGTTGGTGCCGTAGGTAATGTCTGCGGCGTAGGCCGCGCGGCGCTCGTCGGGTGACATCTGCGCGAGGATCACGCCGACGTCAAGGCCCAGGAAACGGTGCACGCGGCCCATCCACTCGCTGTCGCGTTTGGCCAGGTAGTCGTTGACGGTGACGATGTGGACACCCTTGCCGCCGATCGCGTTGAGATAGGCCGGCAGCACCGAGGTCAGCGTCTTGCCTTCACCGGTTTTCATCTCGGCGACGTTGCCGAAGTGCAGCGCGGCGGCGCCCATCACCTGCACATGGAAGGGACGCTGGTCGAGTACTCGCCAGGCTGCC
Source organism: Mycobacterium xenopi (assembly GCF_009936235.1). NCBI lineage: Bacteria > Bacillati > Actinomycetota > Actinomycetes > Mycobacteriales > Mycobacteriaceae > Mycobacterium > Mycobacterium xenopi. The sequence continues at coordinate 3,736,233 of NZ_AP022314.1, forward strand.
TCGCGGGCCACGGCGAACGCCTCGGGCAGCAGGTCATCGAGGCTTTCCCCGTCGGCGTGGCGCTTCTTGAACTCGTCGGTCTTGGCCCGCAGCTCGGCGTCGGTGAGCTTGGCGACGTCGTCGGACAATGAGTCGACATAGTCGGCGACCCGCGCCAGGCGCTTGACCATGCGACCTTCACCAAGGCGCAGCAACTTCGACAGCACAGCTAGGTCCCCTGTGGGTAGACGGAGTCTTCGGCGTACTCCATCGTAGGGGACGAACCGGCGCGCACCCCGCTCGTCAAGCCAGCCGGATCAGGCCGTAGTCGTAGCCATGGCGTCGGTAGACGACCGACGGCTTTTCGGTCTCCTTGTCGTAGAACAAAAAGAAGTCGTGGCCGACAAGTTCCATCTCATAGAGTGCGTCATCCACCGACATCGGCTTGGCCGGGTGCTCCTTGACGCGCACGATGCGACCCGGCTCGTGGTCGGTGACCGGACCGCCGTGCGTGTGCGGTTCCGTGTCCTCGGGGCTGAACGCGGTGTCGGGCGGCGCCGCCGCAGCAGCCTCACATAGGGAAATGGGGGTCTTGTCGCCGTAGTGGACTTTGCGCCGGTCCTTGACGCGCCGCAGCCGGTTCTCCAGCTTGTCCACCGCGGTTTCGAACGCGGCGTAAAAACTGTTTGCACAGGCCTCGGCCCGCTTCACCGGCCCGCGCCCACGGGCGGTGATTTCGACCCGTTGACACGATTTGCGCTGACGTCGGTTGGGTGCGTGTTTGAGTTCGACGTCGAAAAGGTAGATGGAGCGATCGAACCGCTCCAGGCGGGCGAGTTTCTGCGAGACATAGACGCGGTAGTGGTCGGGGATCTCGACGTTGCGGCCCTTGACGACAACCTCAGCGCGAGGTGTCGGTTCGGCCTGCTCGTCGGTGTCTGCCAGTAGGTGGTCGTAATCCACGGTTTGCCTTGACATTCCTGACAACTCGTTTCTCTCGCGTCGCACGCGTTCGCGTGCCCGGCTCTCACGTGTGCGCCGACGGGGTATCGAGGTCTCACGCAGGCCGCCCGCCGGTGCAAGGGTGTCGAGAACTCACCTCCTACCGTTGTCGGCGAAGTGGCGCCCGGATATCTGGCTTCTAGCCGCCGCCGTGAGGTGTTCACGGATGCTTGACCCGACGGTAGCCCGTGTTCACGCCGAAGTGCCAGTACTTTTGTCGAGCTGTTCCGAGTTGTTCACGATCGCGGTCAAGCCGCGGCGATCGTTAGCACACCCGCGATCCTGCTGCCCACCGTTTGCAGGACACGGACCGACTCGCGCGCGGTCGTCCCGGTGGTGACGATGTCGTCGACCAGCAGCACCTCGACGCCGGGTGGCAGTGGCTGACGCCGAAGCTGCACGCGGCCAGCGATATTGCGCTCACGCGCGGTGCCGCTCAACCCCGCCGAATCGCGCGCTAATTCCTTCATCCGCAACGCCTGGACCACCGTGATGTCGGGATGGCCGGCGACGGCGATAGTTGCCATGCGGGCGACGGGATCACCGCCGCGCCGACGCGCCGCCGACTTGCGTGTCGGCGCGGGCACGATCGTCAATGGCGTCTCGAGCATGCCCCAGGTGAGCAGCCGATGCAGTCCAACGGCCAGCGCGTGCGCCAACGGTTGCACCAGGTCGGTGCGGCCGTGCTCCTTCATCGCCACGATCGCCTGCCGTCGCGCACCGGCGTAGCGGCCTAGCGCGAACACCGGGACCTGCGGGTCGACGCGCGGGCTCACCACATGCGGCGCGTCGGGGGCAACCTCCAGCTCCTTCGCGCACGTTTCACACCAGCGGGTTTTCGGCGCGCCACAGCCGCCGCATTCGAGCGGGAGGACGAGATCAAGCATGGGTGAATTGTGGCGATAAGGGGTAACAACAAGTGCGTACCAGGTTTGGGATCACGAGATAAAAGGCCCGCGCGGAGAAGGGTCCGATCAACGGAGGTTCCATCCGACGCATCGTCCAATTTCGTGTAACGCTTCATCGGAAAGCTCTGGGTGCTTCTCGCGGAATCGCCGGAGAATGTCATTCACTCCCTCTTCAAGCGACATATTGCCCCACTCTATGGGCATACTAACTGCTTCCCGTACAAGCTCTGAAACCTTCGCGGTCAACACTTCACCTTGTGTCGTTCCAAAAACCGCGAAGACCTTTTCCTTGTCGATCCTGGGTACCGCTGAATCTTTAATGGCCGCTACAACGGCGGTGTTAATGGCGTTCGCGTCCATCGCCGCAACTCCCTTCAGCGTTCGAAAATTATGGTCTCTGCACCGGTCTCGGGATCGATAATAACGATTTTAGTCACGTTTGGGTTTTCAATAAGTCTGGGAAGCTCGACCGTTTCCCATACATTGCCGGGGCGCAGGTTGGAGCCGATAACGGCATGGACCTCACCATGTACATTTTCTGCATACATTCCAGAGACCTTAGACCACCATTCCTGTGCTGCCTGGTCATCAAAGCTGAACTTCGGTGGTGTTACACCGTTTCTTTCTAAGAGTCCTTCTAGGGTTGTCCCTTCATGAGAGGCCGCATAAACGTCGGCTGCTCCATTACCACCGGCTGACTCGGGACCAATTCCAAGTCCGTCCGCAGTTCTACCTGACCAGAAAAATGCGCCATCTGGGGGCGGGGTAACTAGTTCTTGGGCCGGCAATTGGTAAGGGCCGATGAAATCGCCATCTGCGACCGCCGCCTCACCGCTGCTGGCGTCGCTGCCGTGATGACTTTCATGCTCAGGCGGTGTGCCGTCACCAGGCGGATGCGGGCCAGCCCCGTCACTGGACGGGTGCGGTTGATGCGGACCGTCGTCACTATGCGGATGTCCGGATTCGCCCGGTAAGCCGTCACCGGGCTGGCGCGACCCCCGCGGGCCGACCCCCTCATTTGGTCCTTGGGGCCCACTACCCTCAGCAGGCCCCTGGTGGCCACCATGACCGCTCGGGAAACCTCCATCGGGTGATTGCGGTGGGTGAGCACTCGGCGGCGAAGAATCTGGCATTGGCAAGTGGGGCGCAGATCCCGCCGGTGCGGATTGTGCCGCGTGCGCGGCGGCCATCGCCGGTTCAGCAGGGTTGCCAACGGGTGCCGCCGACGGCCGAGCGGCGGCGGCTTCTAGCGGTTGCGGCTGCGTTGGCGGCACTCTCTCACCCGGCACGCTCGCGGCACTTGCCGGATGCTGGCCTGGCGAGACCGGCGATCTCGGCGGTTCACCGGCAGGCTTTTCCGCTACTGGCGCCCTGGATTCGATGGGGCTGTGCGGCAATGAACCGTCCGTTGGTGCAGAACCCGGCTTGGCCGGTGCTGGCGCGGCGGGCTTGTCGGGTGGCACTGGCGGCCGATCAGGTGCCGGCGCGGGTGGCCGTTCGACGGGTGGTGCTTCCACACGGGGAGCGGGCGGTGCTACCGGGATTCCGGATTTCGCCGCATCGGCGACCGCTGCTTCCCCACGGCTCGCCTTGGTGGCGGCCTCACCGGCGTCGGCGGCGGCGCGAGCTCCCTTACTGGCCGCCGCCGCTTCTCCCCCGCCCGGGGCAAATAGCGTTGCGATGTCGAAGGTGCTCTTACCGGCGGCCTCGGCGGGATTTGTCTTCCATTCATCCCAGTGCGTTATCCCTTTACCGAGGTTCTTCCACGCCTCGCCTACCCCGGGCGCGTTGTCACCGCCGAGACCAACCAGCGGCGCCATCCCGCCGACCATGTCCTTCCAGGAGTGATACCAGCCTTTCGGGTCGACGAGGGCCCGCGCAGGGCCGTACGTCCAGTCATCCTTGAGCAGCCCGCCTACTTCTTCGCCAAAACCCTTTCCGAACTGGCCGACCTGGTTGATGGCTCGTCCCACATCTGTGCCGTGCAGAAACTGATCCCACTCTTTGCCGGCATAGTGGCCCATCGTGCTGATAACCGTCGTCGCCTCAGAAACCGCAGCCGCGATCTGGTGGCCCAGTGCGTTGGCCTCGGAAGTGAATTGGTTGACCACCGTGCGAATGTCGTCGGCGATCTTTTTGATCTCGTCTTCGTCTTTGTCGGTGAGGATGTCCCACACCTCTTTGATCCCGGTCAGGGGATCACAGATGCGGGAGAGCAGATCCAGAATCGCTGCGTGAACCTGGTCGATCCTGGCGGCGTACGCATTGAGCTGGTCCGCGATTGCCGAGCACTGCTGTTTGATCGCCGTGCAGCTGCGATCCGAGTCGGTGAGTGCATTGGCGATGGCCTCAGCCTCGGGAATCTGTTGCGCTCGAACGGTTCCCAACGGCCCCGCTAGCCCAAATTTCTCGCCAACCGAAAATTCCATGCCAGCGGCATTCCAGGCCTCCGCGGCGGCGCGCAACTTCGCCGAATCCCCGTTGGGCCAGATCATCCCGATATAGGGCGCTACCCATCCCCAGCCCGCCGGTGTGCTGCTACCTGCTCCCACAGCCGAGGGTGACGAGCCGGCTGAAATTGATCCCGTCGACGGCGGCATTGGAAGTGGATCGCTTCGGCCCGACACATTCGACATCGCCTCGGCCACAGAGTAGTTGTGCGCCGACATCCGCACGCCATCGCCGATCTTGCACAGTCCATTTCGCGCCGTCGCCATCGCTTGGATCAACTTCGACGCTGAACTGTCGTAGCTGCGGCCCAATGCCGCGCCAGCCGGATCATTACCGGCCATGCCTGCGCATCCCGATAGCGTCCCGGTCAAGGTCGAGATCACCGACCCCAGCCCTTCGCCGACCGCGGCAACCGCAGATCCCGCGCCGTCAAGTGCCCCCGGATCGACCGCCAGCGGCGCCATCAGCTCACGACCACATGCCTACGTTCTTGGCCATCGCGCCGGTGTAGTTGGCGTGCGCGGTCTTGGCTGCGCCTTGCAGCTTGGTCAGCGCTTCGCGCATCATCGCTTCACCCTGGGTCCAATGCCGATGCGCCTCGATGTGTGCGGCAGCAGCTTCACCCGACCACCGCGCGTGCAGATTGCTCACCAGCGAATCGATTTCGGTGAGCATGCTTTCGGCGTAACGCTGAAACTCGGCCATGCGCTCCACCGCTTCGGCCAGCGCCTCGGGATCGACACGAAACGCCTCAGCCACCGCGCACACCCCGCAGTGCCTGAGCGGACGCCGACTCTTGCTGCTGAAACTCCTGGCCGGCTTTACCGACCGCCTCCGCCAAAATCGACAACCCCAACATCACCTCGCCAGCCCCCCCGATGCCACAAGTCCCACGCCGAGGCATAGGCGCGGCCAGACGTGCCCTGCCAACCCCCCCAGCATCTGCCCGACCTCGCCGTCGAGCTCAGCCAACCTGTTCCGCAGGGCATCCGCAGCACCGCCCAGCGCCTGCGCACAACCAGCCATCGCCTCAGGATTTACCCGCAGCGGCTCACCAGAATCCACGCCGCAAAACTAACGATTCACCCCGGCCGGCACAACTCAGCCCGGCAGTACCGGCACCGCCCCGGGTACCATGAATCCCGGCACGTCGGACCACATTTGTTCGTTCTCAGCTGCCGAGCCCGAAAGCTGAAGCACCCCACGGGGATCGGCGACGTACACCGCCGACGGGTTAGCCGCGATCATGCCGACCGGGGTCTGCAAACCCTTGCTGGGCGCATCGGAGTTGACGCCGTCGAGGTTGACGTACGAGACCGGGTGCTGCGGATCGGTGCGGCTCACCGCGATGTCATCGCCGGTGCGCCAGGCCAACGACACCACCGACGACCCCAACCCGAAACCCAACCGGCGGGGATACGTCAGCGCGAACTGGCCGGCCTGCGGCTGCTCCACGCTGGCCAAGATCACCTGTCCCGCAATGACCATCGCCGCACGTGTTCCGTCCCGAGACAGCTGCAGCTCGCTGATCGGACCCGGAAAGCGGCTGGACACCGCGGCTGAATCCACCGGGATGCGCGCGGGCTGACCGGACGCCGGTTCCTGAATGGCCCGCAGCACGTTGTTGCCATCGACCACCACCCATACGGCGTCGTCGAGGGACCAGCTTGGCCGCGACATGCTGTGCCCGTCGGCAGACTGCACCGCTTCACCGCCGAGATCGCCAATCCACAGCGCCGCCGCCATGTCCGGTGCGCCGGGCCGCTGCGTCACCACTGAGGCCACCCGGCGGCCGCTGCGGGACAGCGTAGCCGCGGTCTGGTCGGGCATCTGGCCGAATACGCCGGGCACCGCAGTCGACCGCTGCCCATCCAGCGATACCAGCGAGCCACCGACCAAGGCGTGCACCCCCGCAGCGGCGCCGTCGGCGACACCAGGGTCGGTAGAAGCCACATCGGAGGTGGTCCACCCGTCGGCGAACCGGTCTTCCAGCGCGGCACCCTCCGCGTTGATCACATACGGCCCCTTGATATCGGCCCGCGCGAGCGTCCAAATGATCTGTGCCGCAAGCAGTTGGCGGCTGTGCGGGTCGGTGGCGGACAGGCTTTCCAGGTCTACCCGCGCCCCGCCGTACCCACGACCAACTCCGGTTTTGCCGCCGTCGGCTCGGGTCACCGGTCCACGCAGCCGCAACGGTGGAGCGAGCAGATTGCGCACCGACCTGGACATCTCCGGGCGTGGTCCGGCGATCAGTTTGGAGACCAGCTCGGTGGCCAGCTGGTCGCGATCGGAGACGGCGACGTAGCGCGGATCGGGCACCACCGTCTTGCCGGTCGGGTCGGCGAAATACAGCACGTTGCGCTTGTAGGTCGCCTGGAACTGCTGCCAGTCCAAAAACACCCCGTTCGGCAGCCGGTCGATGCGCCAGCCCCCGGAAGTTTTGACCAGCTCGATCGGTCCGGGATCCGGCAACACTCCCTCGGCGGTCTCGAACACCCCCATGTCGGACAGCGAACCCAGGATGTCAGCCCGCATGGTAACTGAAACCCGTTCGGCGGTGCGGGTTTCCACGAACACCACGTGGTCTATCAGCAGCGCGCTACCGGCGTCGTCCCAGGCGTTGGACGCAGACTGGGTGAGAAACTGCCGTGCCGCCAGGTGCCGGTTGGCCGGATCGGCTGTGGCCTTGAGGAATTCGCGCAGCAGCACGTCGGGATCCATCCCCGGGGTCGGCTTGGGCAGGTTCGACGGCGCCGGTCGCGCGACGGTGCCGATGGCTTGCGGCGCTGATGAATTCGGCACGGACGCACATCCGGCAACTACCAGAGCCGACATCAGCAGCGCCGCCAACTGGCGCATCACGCACCCCTCTCGGCGTGCTCTCGCTGGCGGGGTGGCCGCTCTTTGCGTTCAGCCGCAATCGGTTTCATCGGCAACGGGCTGGTGGTCACCTTATGACCCCGCACCAACGGAAGGGTAAGCCGGAAGCAGGCGCCCTTGCCGGGCTCGCCCCAGGCCTCCAGGCGGCCCTGATGCAGCCGCGCATCCTCGACGCTGATCGCCAGACCCAGCCCGGTGCCACCGGACCGCCGCACCCGGGACGGGTCCGACCGCCAGAAGCGGCTGAACACCAGCTTCTCTTCGCCCGGTCGCAGCCCAACCCCATAGTCGCGCACCGTGACCGCGACGGTGTCCTCGTCGGCGGCCATCCGGATTCGCACCGGCTTGTGCTCGGCATGGTCGATCGCATTGGCGATCAGGTTGCGCAGAATGCGTTCCACCCGCCGGGTGTCGACCTCGGCGATCACCTGATTGGGCGGCAGATCCACGATCAACTTGACGCCGGCGTCCTCGGCCAAATGGCCCACGCTGGCCAGCGCACTGTTGACGGTCGCACGCAAATCGACCGACTCGACCGACAACTCGGCCACTCCAGCGTCGTGGCGCGAGATCTCGAGCAGGTCGTTGAGCAGTGTTTCGAACCGGTCCAGCTCGCTGACCATCAATTCGGTGGAGCGCCGCAGCGCCGGGTCGAGGTTCGCGCTGTGGTCGTAGATCAGGTCGGCGGCCATCCGCACGGTGGTCAGCGGGGTGCGCAGTTCGTGGCTGACGTCCGAGGTGAACCGCCGCTGCAGATTGCCGAACTCCTCCAGCTGGGTGATTTGCCGCGACAGGCTTTCTGCCATGTCGTTGAACGACATGGCCAGCCGGGCCATGTCGTCTTCACCACGCACCGGCATCCGCTCGGAGAGGTGGCCCTCGGCGAATCGTTCTGCGATCCGCGAGGCCGACCGCACCGGAACCACGACCTGCCGCGAGACCAGCCACGCGATCCCAGCGAGCAACACCAGCAGCACGATGCCGCCGGTGGTCATGGTGCCACGCACCAGCGATATCGTGCTTGCCTCGTTGGCCAGCGGAAAGATCAGGTAGAGCTCAAGATTGGTCACCCGCGACGGCGTCGGGGTGCCGATGATCAGCGCTGGCCCGGAGAAACCCTCGGTGTGTACGGTGGCGTACTGATAGGCCACCTGACCGGCCTTGACGAAATCGCGCAGCGAGCTTGGCACCTGATCGATCGGCCCTGCAGTGGTCGCGGCTCGCGGACCGTCGCCCGGGACCAGCAGCGCGGCGTCGAACGCACCGGCCAACCCGGCACCGGAGGACGGGTCGGTTTTCGACGTCAAGGTGTTGCGGGCAAGTTGAAGGCTGCTGTCGAGTGATCGTGCTTCTTCGCCGCTGACGATCCCACTGACCGTGTTGCGCGCCCGCTCGATTTGTTCGATGGCAGCGTGGACTTTCACGTCGAGCACACGGTTGGTGACCTGGCTGGTCAGCACGAAGCCCAGCGCCACGATCACGGCGAATGACAGTCCGAGAGTCAGCACCACCACTCGCAACTGCAGCGAGCGCCGCCAGGCCACGCCCAAGGCTCGACTCAACGCACCCATCCCGCGCATCAGGGGTGCCGAACGCCGATGTATGCGTCGCCGAGAGGCCCACATCACAAGCGCCGCTCCTCCTCACCGCGACGCTTTGCAGGGTTGGCCGTCACGGAGGTCCGGCCTTGTAACCCACTCCTCGAACGGTCAGGACAACTTGCGGGTTCTCCGGGTCTTTCTCCACCTTGGCCCGCAGACGCTGGACGTGCACGTTCACCAAGCGGGTGTCCGCCGGGTGACGGTATCCCCACACCTGTTCGAGCAGCACATCACGAGTAAACACCTGGCGCGGTTTGCGTGCCAGCGCGACCAGCAGATCGAACTCCAGCGGGGTCAGCGAGATTTGCTCGCCGTTGCGGGTGACTTTGTGTGCGGGAACGTCGATGTCGACATCGGCGATCGAGAGCATCTCGGCCGGCTCGTCGTCGTAGCGCCGCAGCCGCGCCCGAACCCGTGCCACCAGCTCCTTGGGTTTGAACGGCTTCATGATGTAGTCGTCGGCACCCGACTCCAGACCCAGCACCACATCGACGGTGTCGGTCTTGGCGGTCAGCATCACGATCGGCACCCCGGAGTCGGCGCGCAACACGCGGCAGACGTCGATGCCGTTCATGCCGGGCAGCATCAGGTCCAGCAACACAAGGTCGGGACGCCACTCGCGCACCGCGGTAAGTGCCTGGCTGCCGTCACCGATGACCGCGGTATCGAAACCCTCGCCGCGCAACACGATGGTGAGCATCTCGGCCAGCGAAGCGTCGTCGTCGACGACGAGAATCCTTTGCCTCATGGTGTCCATGGTGTCACCAGTTCGCGACAAAACTGAGCTATCAGACCCGCGTTTCTTCTCGCAGCTCACTCGGCGAGCAGCACGCCGGCCAGCTTGCCGGGGTCGACGTCGGCGCCAACCACCTGCCACCGGCCGCCCCAGCCCGCGGCGGCTAGCCCGGCGTACACCACAGCGGTGCGCCGTTGTAGCTCGTCGTCGCGTTCATAGGCGTCGCGGTCCCGGCCCACCTCGTGCGTGGCCCTGCTGCGCGCTCGCTGCCCGGCGAGTTCAGTCGAAACATCAAGCAACACTTGGTAATCCGGCATCGGCAAGTGCAGCCGACGGTACTCGATGTCATACACCCAGGCCACCACCTCGCCGGTGGCGTCCTGGTGCAGGCGGGCCGCGCTGTAGGCCGCATTGGAGGCCACGTAGCGGTCCAAGATCACCACGTCGTGGTCACCGCGGGCCTTTTCGATCTCGGCTGCCGCACCGGCACGGTCCAACGCGAACAGCAGCGCCATCGCATACGCGCTCGACGCGAGATCCCCGTGCTGACCCCGCAGCGCCTCACCGGCGACGTCGGCAGTCACCGACTGCCCGTAGCGCGGGAAAGTGAGGGTGGCAACCGACTTTTTGCGGGCCTCGAAGGCCGATTGCAGGCCCCGCGACAATGTCCGCTTGCCAGCGCCGTCGACCCCTTCGATCGCGATCAGCACGGCGCGAGCCTAACGCGCCAGCTCCGGCTCTATTCTGGCTCGGCGTCCCAGCTGCCCGGCACCATCGGAACACTGGGGGCATCGCCGAACCCGTCACCGGGCAACGTCACCAATCCCGCGGCAGTTGCCTGGGCAGGCTGGGGCATGGTGCCCGCAAAGCCGAGCGGGCCCGAGCGCTGATCGGACGCCATTGTCGACGGCTCCGGGTCCATGTATTCGTAGCGGTGGCCGCGGTCTTTTTCCTCGGCGCGGCGTCGACGGGCTCGCGCCTGTTCACGAGCCGACGGTGCCGTCGTCGCGGCGGCGTCGCTGCCCAACGCCGCCTCCTGATCCTTGCTGCGAGCCCGACGGCTGCTCACGCTGCTGTGCGCCGCGGCGTTCGTTGTGCCCACCGCGTAGAACCCCGAAGCCGTCGCCGATGTGGTCGGGCCAACGCCGGCGTCGGGGCCGCCGCCGCCGGGCTGGCGTCAGCCGGTGTGGCCGGGTTCGGCGCGGCTGGGCTCGGCGCCGCCGAGGCGCTGGCGGCGCTCGCCGGGACGGCGCCCGCCTGCGCCGCAGTCGGCGACGCGCTCGTGGGTGCGGGAGCGGGTGCGACGGCGGGTGCCGTCGTGTCGGCGGAGGGCGCCGCCGACAATCCCGCCAAGCCCGCTAGGCCGGCCGTGCCCGCCACGCCCGCCGAAACTACACCGGCCAGCATTGCCGGGACGGCCAACGGCGCTACCTGGACGGCGGGCCACACCAGCATCAGTGTGTGGAAGATTGCCCAGGCGAGCGCGGTCGCAAGGACCGGCGACATGCCCGGGATCTGCATCAGCAGCGAACTCACCGCATTGGCAAAAGGGACCGCGGGGATGGGCCAGCCGTTGGGGTAAATCAGCTTGCCCAGCGGCCACGCGAAGTTCTGGGTGTAGTCGGAAAGCCACGCCGCCAGCTGGTCTTGCCACGACGTGGCCGCGCTGGCCTGCTGCTCGGTGGCCGAGGCATCCGCGCTGTTGAGGTGGGCACCGGATTGCGTGGCCGGGACCACCGCGGCCGCCTGCGTTGCCTCCGCGGTAGCTTCATGCCCCGACGCGACGATCTGGGGCGCGGGCGCGGTGACCGGCACCGATGCGAGCGCCGATCCAGCGATCACTTGGTAGGTGCTCATCGTCTCGGCGGCTTGCACCCACATCCGCGCATAGTCGGCTTCGTTCAGCGCGATCGGAATCGTGTTGATGCCGAAGAAGTTTGTGGCCACCAGCACCGCGTGAATCGCGTGATTGGCGGCAAGTTCGGCCAGCGTGGGCATGGCGGCCAGCGCGGAGGTGTAGGCGGTGGCCGCCGTCTGGTGCATCGTCGCAGCGACCGTGCTCTTGGCGGCACTGTCAACCAGCCAGGCCAGATACGGGCCGTGGGCGGCGACATATTGCTCCGCGCTGGGCCCCTGCCAGGCCCCGGCCTGCACCGCCCCCAATAGCGCGGTGAGTTCCTCTGCCGCCGAGGCATATTCAGCGCTCAACGACGACCATGCGCCCGCGGCGCTCAGCAAGGCCTCGGGCCCTGGCCCGCTGCTCAGCAAGGCCGAGTGCACTTCGGGCGGCAACGCCATCCACACCGGCGCGGTCATAACCGGACCACCTGCCGCAGCGACACGAAAACCCTCCCAGGAATCTGGCGTGGCATACCTACAGTGGTCGCTTCCCGGCCCGGTCGAGTTCCGCGCAGGTTTGCCTTTGTGTGCCTTTGTGCCCAGGCACACGGATGCGCGAGGATGCAGGGATGCGGTGTGAAGTTGCGCGTGAAGCGCTGTCGGCGCGACTCGACGGCGAGCGTCATGCTGTGCCGGCGCAGCGCGTCGATGCCCACCTGGGTTCGTGCCCGGATTGCCGGGCCTGGCTGATCGGGGTGGCCATGCAGACCCGCCGATTGGCCGCCGCCGAGGTCGGCCACGGCCCGGACCTGGTCGACAAGATCATGGCGATGGCCGGTTTGGCAACGACGGCGCCGCGTCGGCGCTGGCCGCACCGGCTGGTTTCGGGCTACCGGCGATGGGCACTGATCGCCGTGGGTGTGTCCCAGGTCGCGGTCGCCTTGGCGCAAATCGCCGGAATCGACTTCGGATTGGCGTCCCCGCACGGGCATGGCGCAGCGACCGGGATGCACTTGTTGCATGAATCCACGGCCTGGTTGTTGGCGTTGGGACTGGCAATGGTCGCCGCCGGCATATGGACCGCGGCGGCCGCCGGCGTTGCCGCGATCGCCACCGCGTTCACGGCGGCGCTGCTGACCTACGTCGCCATCGACGCATACCACAGCGAGGTCACCGCCGCGCGGATCGCCAGCCACCTGCCGCTGCTCCTGGGGGTCCTGTTCGCCTGGCTGGTCGCACGCCAACGGGCCGGGGCGCCAACGGAACACGCCACCGCCGACGCCCGGGCCGTCGACCCTCTGCCTGCCGTCACCGTCCCGCGCGGTCGACGGCGCGGACATCTTTGGCCGATCAACCGCTCCGCCGCCTAGCTTGGCTTCTACGACAATCGGTCGTAGAACCGCGCCGGTCGGTTTAAGGTGAATGGTCATGACCGCGCGTAGCGACGACGAGGCCGTAACCGCGCTCGCCTTGGCGGCTGCGCGTGGAAACTCCCGGGCGCTCGAAACGCTCATCAAAGCCACCCAGCAAGACGTGTGGCGGTTTGTCGCCTACCTCTCCGACGCCAACAGCGCCGACGACCTGACCCAGGAAACTTTCCTGCGGGCGATCGGCGCTATCCATCGGTTCTCCGGACGCTCCAGCGCCCGCACCTGGCTGCTGTCGATCGCGCGTCGCGTGGTCGCCGATCACGTCCGCCATGCGCTGTCGCGACCCCGCCGCGTGCATCACACCGACCCCGAACACCTGCTTCACCGCGACCGTCCCGCCCGGGGATTCGAAGACGTGGTGGAGGTGACGACGATGATCGCCAAACTGTCCGCCGACCAACGGGAGGCGCTGCTGCTCACCCAGCTGCTGGGATTGTCATACGCGGACGCGGCGGTGGTGTGCGGGTGCCCGGTCGGCACCATCCGCTCCCGCGTCGCCCGCGCCCGCGACGCTCTGCTGGCCGGCCTGGACGTCGACGACCTGACCGGGTAGCGCGCGACCGCCGGGTTGCACGAACAGCCGCAAAAGCACGCCGTACCACGGGTTTTCGTGCGCTTTTGCGTCTGCTCGCCGGGGCTCAGTAGCGGTAGTGGTCGGCCTTGTAGGGGCCGTCGACGTCGACGCCGATGTACTCGGCCTGCTCCTTGGTGAGCTTCGTCAGATGCCCGCCGAGCGCCTCGACATGGATGCGGGCCACCTTCTCGTCGAGGTGCTTGGGCAGCCGGTATACCTCGTTGTCGTACTCGTCGTGCTTGGTCCACAACTCGATCTGGGCGATCACCTGGTTGGAGAAGCTGTTGCTCATCACGAACGACGGGTGCCCGGTGGCGTTGCCGAGGTTGAGCAGCCGGCCTTCGGAGAGCACGATGATCGAGCGGCCGGTATCCGGGAAGGTCCACAGGTCGACCTGCGGCTTGATGTTGGTCTTTCTGGCCCCGGAACGCTCCAACGCGGCCATCTGAATTTCGTTGTCGAAGTGGCCGATGTTGCCCAGGATCGCCTTGTCTTTCATCGCCCGCATGTGCTCGAGCGTGATGATGTCCTTGTTGCCAGTCGCCGTGACGACGATGTCGGCCTCGTGGATCACGTCCTCGACGGTCTTGACGTCGAAGCCCTCCATCAGCGCCTGCAGCGCGTTGATCGGGTCGATCTCGGTGACGGTGACCCGCGCGCCCTGGCCCTTCATCGACTCCGCGCAGCCCTTGCCGACGTCGCCGTAGCCACAGATCAGCACGTTCTTGCCGCCGATCAGCACGTCGGTGCCACGGTTGATGCCGTCGATCAGCGAGTGCCGGCAGCCGTACTTGTTGTCGAACTTGGATTTGGTCACCGAGTCGTTGACGTTGATCGCGGGAAATGCCAGATCACCCGCCGCGGCGTATTGGTAGAGCCGCAGCACGCCCGTAGTGGTCTCCTCGGTGACGCCTTTGACCGACTCGGCGATCTTCGTCCACTTGGTCTTGTCGGTCTCGAAACGACGCCGCAGCAGGTTCAGGAACACCTTGTGCTCGGTCGAATCGTCCTCGTCAGCGGGCGGAACGACACCAGCCTTCTCGTATTGCATGCCACGCAACACCAGCATCGTGGCGTCCCCGCCGTCGTCGAGGATCATGTTGGCGGGCTCGCCGGGCCAGGTCAGCGCCTGCTCGCAGGCCCACCAGTACTCCTCGAGCGTCTCGCCCTTCCAGGCGAACACCGACGTGCCCTTGGGCTCCTCCGGCGTGCCGTGCGGGCCGACGACGACCGCGGCCGCGGCATGATCCTGGGTGGAGAAGATGTTGCACGACGCCCACCGGACTTCGGCGCCAAGCGAGGTCAACGTCTCGATCAGCACTGCGGTCTGCACGGTCATGTGCAGCGATCCCGAGATGCGGGCGCCTTTGAGCGGCTTGACGTCCGCGTACTCACGCCGCAGCGACATCAATCCGGGCATCTCATGCTCGGCGAGCTCGATCTCCTTGCGGCCGAAGTCGGCCAACGACAGGTCGGCGACCTTGTACTCGATGCCGTTGCGAACGTCGGTGCTCAGCGCGTTTTCCGTGGTCGTCATGGTGTGCACCCAATCCTCGTCGAGTCAACTACTTAGCTTGCTTATACATTAGTCGCGATCCGGCGAGCCCGTGACGCCGGGTCACGGCGCTTCGATCACCCCGTAGCGCTCAGCGGCGGGGGTAAACAGCCGCGCTAAATCTGCGGCGACGTCGTGGTCGGCTTCCGGCGGCATCGACACATAACTCATTGCCAGCCGCACGATCGCGCGCGCCAGGATACCCGCGTCGTGCTCGCTGGCCCGCACCCAACTGTGCATGAACAAGGATGTCAGCCGCTGCGAGCAATGGGTGAGGATGGGGCCGCTGTCGATGGTGATGAGCTGTAACAGATCCGGCTTTGCCACCCCGGTCAACAGGGAGATCACCAACGGGTCGGCCGCCGACTCGGTGAAGAACGCCCGAAAGCTGTACAGGAACGCGGCGTAGATGTCGCCGACGTTGTCATGGATCGCCTGCTCGACGAGGTCCACCAGTCGATCCGCGAGCCGCAGCGCATAACCCTGCGCGAGGCCCTGCCGGGACCCGAACTCGTTGTAGATGGTCTGCCGGCTGACACCCGCGGCGCGCGCCACGTCGGCCAAGGTGATCGCCGACCAGTCGCGGGCCAGCAGCAACTCCCGCATCGCGTCGAGCACCGAATCGCGCAGAAGGGCCCGCGACGCCTCGGCGTAGGGGACCCGTTTCACATCCGCGACACTAGTTGTCACGAACGCGCGACTTCCACCATCTCGAAGTCAGATTTGGCCGCGCCGCAGTCTGGGCAGCTCCAGTCGTCGGGAATGTCGTCCCAGCGGGTGCCGGGCGCGATGCCGTCTTCTGGCCAGCCCAGCGCCTCGTCGTATTCGAAGCCGCACTGCATGCAACGAAACAGCTTGTAGTCATTCATGATTCGCTCCTACCGGTTCGAAGTCGACCTTTTCCCGCACCCCGCAGTCTGGGCAGCACCAGTCGTCGGGAACCTGATTCCACGGTGTGCCGGCCGGAAAGCCTTCGCGCTCAGCCCCTTTGGCTTCGTCATAGACGTAATCGCACACCGGACAGCGGTAGGCGGCCATCATGTCGACGCCCCGTATCTGGTCAGCAGCTTCCGCCGGCGGCGCGGGTGGACGTTGGCGCGGGTGATGTCGCCGCCGTAGTGGGCCAGCACCCGCTGGTCCATGACCTTGCGCCACAGCGGCGGGAAGTAGGTCAGCGCGATCATCGACGCGTAACCACTGGGCAGGCTAGGAGCGTCGGCGAAGCTGCGCAGCGTCTGGTAGCGGCGCGTCGGGTTGGCGTGATGGTCGCTGTGCCGCTGCAGCTGATAGAGGAACAGGTTCGTCACGATGTGATCGGAGTTCCAGCTGTGCTTCGGCGTGCAGCGCTCGTAGCGGCCGTTGGGGGTCCTCTGCCGCAGCAGCCCGTAGTGCTCGAGGTAGTTCACCGATTCCAGCAGCGAAAAGCCGAACACGGCCTGAATGATGACGAACGGGATCAGCGCCGCGCCGAACACCGCGATCAGCGCGCCCCACAGCACGACCGACATCCCCCAGGCGTTGAGCACGTCGTTCGACAGGTGCCATGGGCTTTTGTTGAGCCGCCGCAGCCGCTGGGCCTCCAGCCGCCACGCCGAGCGCAGGCTGCCAAAGACGCTGCGCGGCAAGAACTCCCAGAATGTCTCACCGAAGCGGGACGACGCAGGGTCTTCTGGTGTGGCGACCCGCACATGGTGGCCGCGGTTGTGCTCGATGTAGAAGTGCCCGTAGCAGGACTGGGCCAGCGTGATCTTGGACAGCCACCGCTCCAGCGACTCTTTCTTGTGGCCTAGTTCGTGCGCGGTGTTGATCCCGACGCCGGCCAGTGTGCCCACCGACAGTGCCAGCCCGATCTTTGCCGGCCAGCTAAGCGGCCCCGGAAAGCCGAGCCACGTCAAGTTGGATGCCGTGAAGAGGTAGGCACCCAGGACGACGCTGGCGTATTGGAACGGGATGTACAGGTACGTGCAGTAACGGTAGTAGCGATCGTTCTCCAGCCGCTCCATGACCTCGTCGGGTGGGTTCTGCCCGTCGGGCCCGAAACGCAGGTCCAGGGCCGGCAGCACGATATAGAGCAGGATCGGGCCGACCCAAAACAGCGCCTCGGCGGCGCTGTGCCAGCCGGCCTGGTTCATGGCCCACACGATCGGCAGGATCACCAGCAACATGGTCGGGGCAACGAGCCCGAGCAGCCACAGGTTGCGCTTCTTGTCGTGCCACGTCACCGCGTCGGCGGCGACGAGCTTGGCGCCTTCACCGGCCATGTCGTCCAACCTCCTTGTGAATCACACCACGTGTGGTTGGACAATACATGGCTTAACGTCTGCTGTCTAGACACAGACAGCCTATTTGTAAAGCCTATGGCATCACTGGCGTCGGTTCGGGCTCCGGGCTGGCCTCGTCGCTCGGCGGCCGATTGGCCAGGACCGAGTGCCGTCGGCCATAGCCGACATAGATCGCGACGCCGACGACCATCCAGACCCCGAACCGGATCCAGGTCAGGCCGGTGAGGTTGAGCATCAGCCACAGGCACGCGCACACCGACATGATCGGCAGCAGCGGCGCCCAGGGGACTCGGAATCCCCTGTGCAGATCTGGACGAGTCCGGCGCAGCACGACGATTCCTGCCGAGACCAGCACGAACGCGAACAGCGTTCCGACGTTGACCATCTCCTCGAGCTTGGCCATCGGGAACACCGAGGCCGCAATCGCAATCAGCAGTGCGACCAGCACGGTGATTCGCACGGGCGTGCCGCGTGCGCCGGTGGTTGCCAGCTGCCGTGGCAACAGTCCGTCTCGGGACATCGCGAACAACACCCGGCACTGCCCGAGCATCAGCACCATCACCACCGTGGTCAGCCCCGCCAACGCCCCCACCGAGATGACCCGGGACGCCCAGTGCACGCCGTTCGCGGCGAACGCCGTGGCCAGGTTCGCGTGATGGCCGGTCGGGGTATCCCGCAGTTCGGTGTATCGAACCATCCCCGACAGCACCACGGAGACCGCGACATAGAGCACAGTGACGATGGCCAGCGTGGCCAGGATCCCGCGGGGAATGTCACGGTGGGGGTGTTTGGTCTCCTCGGCCATGGTTGCCACGATGTCGAACCCGATGAACGCGAAGAACACGATCGAGGCGCCGGCCAACACGCCATACCAGCCGTAGTGGCTGGTATGCGCGCCGGTCAGCAGCGACAACACCGACTGGTCGATGCCGGTGCCACCGTGCTCGGATTCGGGCGGGGGGATAAACGGCGAGTAGTTCGCGGGCTTGATGTAGAACGCACCGACGATCACCACCAGCAACACCACCGCGATCTTGATCGCGGTGACGACGGCGGAAAAGTGTGCCGACAACTTGGTGCCCAGCGCGAGCAGCGTCGCCAGCATTCCGATAATCAGCAGCGCTTCCCAGTCGAGACTGTAGGGGCCCAGATTTGTTGTCTCTCCGGCAAAGCCGAACACGGTCCCGAAATAGCTTGACCAGCCCTTGGCCACCACGGCTGCGCCGATCGCCAACTCCAGGACCAGGTTCCAGCCGATGATCCAGGCCAAGAATTCACCGAAGGTGGCGTAGGAGAACGTGTACGCGCTGCCGGCCACCGGCAGCATCGAGGCGAATTCGGCATAGCACAACGCGGCCAGCCCGCAGGTGGCCGCCGCGATCAGAAACGATATCCAGATCGCCGGGCCGGTGATGTCGCCGGCGGTCGACGCGGTGACGGTGAAGATGCCCGCCCCGATCACCACCGACACGCCGAACACGACCAGATCCCACCAGGACAGGCTTTTGCGCAGCTGGGTTGTCGGCTCGTCGGTGTCGGCGATCGACTGCTCGACCGACTTGGTACGCCATCGACCGGCCATGCACCGCGACAGTACCGACTAGTCTCCGAGGATGCGCGGTGAAAGCCCACGCGGACACGCGGTTGTAATCGGGGCCAGCATCGCGGGGCTGTCGGCCGCGCGAGTGCTCTCGGAGTTCTACGACCGGGTGACGGTGTTCGAACGCGACGATTTGCCGTCCGGCCCGGCCAACCGCGCCGCGGTTCCCCAGGGTCGACACCTGCACCTGCTGATGGCCCGCGGCGCCCAGGAATTCGAGGACTTGTTTCCCGGTCTGCTGGCGGACATGGTCGCCGCGGGTGTGCCCATGCTGGAGAACCGCCCGGATTGCATCTACTTCGGCGCAGCCGGCCACGTCCTGGGGACCGGGCACACCCTGCGTAGGGAGTTCACCGCCTATGTGCCCAGCCGGCCGCATTTGGAGTGGCAGATCCGGCGTCGCGTCAGCGGCATCAGCAACGTCGAGATGCAGCGGCGCTCGGTCGCACAACCGCGTTTCGACGTCGCCGCGCAGCGGGTGACCGGGGTGCTGCTGGATTCGACGGGCGAACCCGAGTTCGTCGCCGCTGATCTGGTCGTCGACGCGACCGGCCGGGGCAGCCGACTACCGGTGTGGCTGCGGCAGTGGGGTTTCCCGCAGCCGCGCGAGGACGTCGTCGACGTCGGCATCGGCTACACGTCACACCAGTTCCGCATGCCGGAGGGCGTGATCCGGGAAAAGGTTGTCGTCGCGGGCGCGTCTCGGGAGCAGCCGTTGGGACTGGGCATGTTGGCCTACGAGGACGGCACTTGGGTTCTCACTACCTTCGGTGTCGCCAAAGTTCAACCGCCGCAGAGCTTTTCCGAGATGTTGGTGCTTGCTGAGAAGCTGCTGCCGGCGCACTTCACCGCTGCACTTGAGCGAGCCGAGCCGATCGGGGAGGTGGCGTCGCATCGCTTCCCCACCAGCAGATGGCGCCGCTACGACAAATTGGACCGTTTCCCGGCGGGGATCCTACCGCTGGGGGATGCGGTGGCCAGCTTCGATCCCACCTTCGGCCAGGGCATGACGATGACGTCGCTGCAGGCCGGTCATCTACGGCGGGCGCTGCAATTCCCTACCCGTAAGGTGGCGCACGAACTCAACCGCGCCACCGCCAAGACGACCTACCCGGTGTGGCTGATGAACGCGATAGGCGATCTCACGTTCCACCACGCCAGCGGGCCTGCCCCGTGGTGGTATCGCCCCGTGGGTGAGCTGTTCGACCAGTTCCTCGGCGCCGCGGAGACCGATCCTGTTCTCGCCGAATGGTTTTTGCGTCGGTTTTCGCTGCTGGACAGCCTCTACATGGTGCCGTCGCCGGCGTTGATCGCGCGAGCCATCCGCCACAACATGCGGCTGTGGCTGGCCGAGCGCCGGCAGCTCTGGCGCGAGCGCTACCGGGGAACCGCGCGATCCAGGTCAGGCTCGAGGTAGATCACCCGCGCAGCCGGCACCGCTGCGCGCACGTTGGCCTCAGCTGCGTCGATGGTGGCGGCGATGGTGGCCAGCTGAACCTGCGGAGCCACCGCGATCTTGGCGGCCACCAACAGCTCCTCCGGGCCAAGGTACTGGGTGCGCAGATGGATGAGCCGCTCGACGTGCTCGGTGGATTCCAGCGCCGTTCGGATTGCCTGGGTCTGGGCCGTGGTGGCGCCCTCGCCGATCAGCAGGCTGTGCATCTCGACCATCAACACGATCGCGATCAGCCCGAGCAGCACGCCGATGCCGATCGTGCCGATGCCGTCCCACACCGGGTCACCGGTCACGGCGGTGAGCCCGACCCCGGCCAGCGCGAACACCAAGCCGACGAGCGCGCCGGTGTCTTCCAGCAGCACCACGGGCAGCTCGGGATTGCGGGAAGTGCGGATGAACCGCCACCAGCTACTGTTGCCTTTCAGTGGCCGCGACTCGACCATCGCCGTGCGAAAGCTGAAGGCTTCCAAGCCGATTGCCACGGCCAAGATGACCAAAGCCACCGCGGGCGAGCTGAGCTCTGCCGGGTGGGTGATCTTGTGGTAGCCGTCGTAGAGAGCAAACACCGAGCCGAGCGTGAACAGCACCAGGGCCACGACAAACGACCAGAAGTAGCGGCTGCGGCCGTAGCCGAACGGATGCAGCGCGTCAGCGCGTTTGCGGGCCGCGCGCTGGCCGAGCAGCAGCAGGGCCTGGTTGGAGGTATCGGCCACCGAGTGCACCGACTCGGCGAGCATCGACGAGCTGCCCGTGACCAGGAAGCCGACGAACTTGGCGGCGGCGATGCCCGCGTTGGCGGCCAGGGCGGCCAGGATCGCGCGGATGCTGTTGGTTGACGTCACAGGCCCACGGTGGCCCGAAACAGCTTGCTGGGCTCGCGCGCGACCAGCCGGATCGGCCCGTCGTCGGCGGCCACCCATGCCGCCATGCCCCGGTTGAGGGTCAGAGCGCGGGATTTGCCGTGGACGGCCGTCGACCCTTCGGTGCACAACAGGATCTGAGGTCCGTCGTGACGCGACGGCGCGTCGACCTCGTGGCCGAGGTGTTCGTCGGCGAGCGTGAGCACCGACACTGCGAACTCGGGTGCCGGGGTGTCGTAGATGAGCTCAAGTCCGTCCCGGTGCACCGGTGGGCGCAGCTGCGCCTCGGTGGTCGGGGTGAAGTCGAGCACCCGCAGCAGCTCCGGGACGTCGACGTGTTTGGGCGTCAGCCCTCCCCGTAAAACGTTGTCGGAGTTGGCCATCACCTCGACCGCGACGCCGCGCAGATAGGTGTGCAGATTGCCGGCCGGCAAGAAGATCGCCTCCCCGGGAGCCAAGCTGATCCGGTTGAGCAACAAGGCCGCCAGGACACCGGCGTCGCCGGGATACTGCTCGCCGAGCTCCAACACGGTCTTGGCTTCGGCAGCGAATTCCGTTGCGCCGGAAGTGACATAGTGGATCGCGCCCTCGAGCACGGCCGGTATCAAAACGTCGATGTCGGGCTGCGGAGCGGTGATCCAGGTGGTGAACAACGCCCGCAGGCCGTCGGCGTCGGATTGGTCGTTGAGCAACTCGATGTAGGGGTCGAGGTCCGAGACGGCCAACGCCCGCAGCAGCTCGACGGTGCGGTCCACCGGACGGAACCCGGCCAGCGCTTCGAATGGCTGCAACGCCACTAGAAGTTCGGGCTTGTGCCGGTTGTCGCGATAGTTGCGGATCGGTGAGGAAACCGGGATGCCGAGCCGCTCCTCGCGAAGGTAGCCTTCGATCGCTTGTTCAGCGCTCGGATGGGCCTGCAGCGACAGCGGCTCGTCGGCGGCCAGCACCTTGACCAAAAACGGCAGTACGTCGCCGAACCTGGTGCGCGCCGCCGAGCCCAGTTGTCCCTCTGGGTCGGCGATCAGCGCATCCAGCAGCGAGGTCTCACCGTCGTCGGTCTCCAGCCAGGCCGGGTCGCCCGGATGCGCGCCGAGCCAGAGTTCGGCCTCTGGGTGGGCAGCCGGCACCGGCCGCCCGGTGAATTCGGCGATAGCGGTCCGCGATCCCCACGCGTACGTCCGTATCGCCCCGCGTAGCAATTCCACTGTCTATTTATCCCCGCACCAGTCGCAGATAAACCGCGGCCATTTCCAGCCGAACGGCCAATATTGCCAGCTGCTGTTCGGCACCGAGCCCCGTCACCGCCTCGGTGGGTGCCTCCGGCAGGTCCGGGACATCCTCAGCGATGACGATATCGACGTCGAGCCCATTGACCCGGGCGGCCACCACCGTCCGCTCCGCGGCCAGGGTCAGCGCCACCACGCGCGGCCGTTCGGGCAGTGGCCCGTCGATCTGTTCGTCGTGGAAAAGGCTGTCGGCCGCATCGCCGAACCCGGCCCGCAGCGCCACCACCGCGTCGGCCAGCCCGCTGGCGGCGACCACCTGATGGGCGATCCGCAGCAGGACCGAGCACCCGTGCCGGGCCAGCGCCAGGGTGGCAGCGCAGTCACCGGCCAGCACGACACGACGACCCGACATGCGCTCGGCCAGCGTCTTGGCCGGATTGGTGAACAGTTCACGTCCCGCGCTGTTGCGCAGCGCTTCGGTGTCGAGCTCATCGGCCAGCCGCGCCAGGTCGATTCGCAGACCCGGGTCGACGCCGGCCAGCACGGCCAGCCCGGCGGCCAGATACCGACACAACACGAAGTCGTCGGGCACCGGCAGCCGCGGTTCCAGCACCGCGACCCGCCCTGCGGTCGTGTCACGCAGCGGGCCCTCATAGGGCGCCGCGACGACCACCCGCGCGCCGCGGCGCACCCCGGTCGCCGCAGCCCCGACCAGCGCAGGATCGCCCGGGTCGTCGCCGGCCACGATCAGCACGTCCAGCGCTCCGATCCACGACGGCGCTTCGGCGGTAACGACGATCGGCTCGCCGCACGAACCGCCGACCGCCGCGGCCAGCATGGCGCCGGCGCTCGCGGCGGTACCGCGGCCGGCTACCCAGACCAGGGTGCGGGGACGGTCGCCCCCGCGGATCGAGTCCAGCGCACCTTCGTCGGACGCGGCGGCGGTGGCGCGCACCTGCGCGCCGCCATCGACGCCGCCCGCAACAGCCCGTCTCGGTCGGCGGCGATCAGGCCTTCGGTGTCGTCGATATCGATCGTGGCGCCGATAGCGTTCACGTCACGGCCTCCCGCTGACCGGCGAATTGCGCGATCTCGTCGGCGATCTGCGCGACCACCGCCTCGACGTCTTCGGCGCAGCGCCCCTCGACGTTGAGCCGCAGCAGCGGCTCGGTGTTGGAGCTGCGCAGGTTGAACCAGCTGCCGTTGCCCAGGTCGACCGTCACCCCGTCGAGGTGATCGATGGAGTGGATCCGGGTGCCGAACGACTTCAGCACAGCCTCGGTTGCCGACGCCGCGTCGGCGACGGTGAAGTTGATCTCGCCGGAGGATTCGTAGCGTTGGTAGTCGGCGGTCAGCTCCGACAGTGGCCGCCGCTGTTCGCCAAGTGCGGCAAGGACATACAGCGCGGCCAGCATCCCCGAGTCGGCACCCCAAAAATCGCGGAAGTAGTAGTGCGCCGAGTGTTCGCCGCCAAAAATGGCCCCGGTGTCGGCCATCAGCGCCTTGATGTAGGAGTGCCCGACGCGGGAGCGCACCGGCGTGCCGCCACGCTCGATCACCAATTCCGGCACCGCGCGCGAGGTGATCAGGTTATGAATCACGGTTGCGCCGATCTCCCGGTCCAGTTCACGCGCGGCGACCAAAGCGGTCACGGTCGACGGCGACACCGGCTGACCACACTCGTCGACGACGAAGCAGCGGTCGGCGTCGCCGTCGAAGGCCAGCCCGATATCAGCGCCCTGGTCAACGACAAACTGTTGCAGGTCGACCAGGTTGGCCGGATCCAATGGGTTGGCCTCATGATGAGGAAACGAGCCGTCGAGCTCGAAATACAGCGGCAGCAACGTAATCGACTCCACCGGAGCGAACACGGCCGGAGCCGTGTGGCCGCCATGCCGTTGCCGGCGTCCACCGCTACCCGCAGCGGACGCAGGTCTGACAAGTTGACCAGCGAGCGCAAAAAGGCGCCGTAGTCGGCTAGCACATCGCGATCGGTGACGCTGCCCGGGGGCCCGTCGTAGCCGGGGACGCCGGCGATGAGTTCGTCGCGGATGGTGGCCAGCCCGGTGTCCGCGCCGACCGGCTTGGCACCCGCTCGACACATCTTGATGCCGTTGTATGCCGCCGGGTTGTGACTGGCGGTGAACATTGCGCCGGGGCAGTCGAGCATGCCCGACGCGAAATAGAGCTGATCGGTGGAGGACAAGCCGATGCGGACCACGTCGAGACCCTGACCGGTGACGCCGGCGGCAAAGGCAGCTGCCAGCGCCGGTGAGCTCTCGCGCATGTCGTGGCCGACCACGACCTGGTGGGCCCCGTCGGCACGCATCAACCTGGCAAAAGCCGCGCCGACGTCGGCGGCGAGGGACTCGTCGATTTCGTCCCCCACCAAGCCACGCACGTCGTACGCCTTGATCACACGGTGGACAGCCGCGGCGGGCCGAGACATGACAGGGCTCCTGACGAAGGGACTCTTGGTCGCCAGCCTAACCATTCTGGTCGGCCTCGCTGTAGGTACGCCAGCGCGCTCGTCGCCGGCTACTCCCCGCGCTCGGTCGGGGGGTCCGGCAGTACCCGCAGGTGCCCCCGACGGCGTCCGCTTCCGCTGGATTGGTGGGCGGTGGAAGCCAGCGCGCCGGTATTCACGGCGCTGGCCGGTGCCCCAGAAGACGCGCCGCCAGGATCACAGAAGCCGTTGACCGGGGGCCGATTTGCCAACCCGCCGCGGCCTTCGCGCACCGCGTCGGCGAGGGCCACCAGATCGTCCTCATCCGGGTTCGGCAAGGGGCCGGGATGGCGAACAAGTTCCCACCCGCGCGGCGCGGTGATCCGGCCGGCATGGCCGACGCACAGATCCCACGAGTGCGGCTCGCGCGCGGTGGCCAGCGGACCGATCACCGCCGTGGAATCCGAGTAGACGAACGTCAACGTCGCCACCGCGTGGTGCGGACACCCGGGCCGGCAGCAGCGACGCGGAGCATTCACGGTCGAGAGGCTATCGTGCGGAAACGACGCCACGGGGCCGGACACGCGCATTGGGCGGGGCCGCGATGTGCAACCGTTACCATCGGCGCGTGAGCGATTCTCGCGGCTCGCGACGAGGCAGTCGGTCCGCGCGGCGCTCGGCAGCGCGGCGAGGACGCGAGATGCGTGGGCCGCTGCTGCCGCCGACGGTGCCAGGCTGGCGCAGCCGGGCCGAGCGTTTCGACATGGCGGTGCTGGAGGCCTATGAGCCCATCGAGCGCCGGTGGCAGGATCGGGTGTCGGGGCTTGACGTGGCGGTTGACGAGATCCCGCGCATGTGTCCCAACGACCCCGACAGCGTGCAGTGGCCGCCTGAGGTCGTCGCCGACGGGCCGATCGCGCTGGCCCGGTTGATCCCCGCCGGTGTCGATGTCCGCGGCAACGCCACACGCGCACGAATTGTATTGTTCCGCAAACCGATCGAGCGGCGTGCGAAAGACACCGTCGAACTTGGCGAATTGCTGCACGAGATTCTGGTGGCTCAGGTGGCGACGTATTTGGACGTCGACCCCTCAGTCATCGACCCCACGATCGACGACGACTAAACGTGTCGACTAGCCCGGGCGCGTTAGATGATGCCGCGCTTGAGGCGACGGCGCTCCCGCTCGGAGAGGCCACCCCAGATGCCGAAGCGCTCGTCGTGTGCCAGCGCGTACTCCAGGCACTCGGCGCGCACCTCACAGCCCAGGCAGATCTTTTTCGCCTCGCGAGTGGAGCCGCCCTTCTCGGGAAAGAATGCCTCGGGGTCGGTTTGCGCGCACAGCGCACGGTCTTGCCATTGGTCGCGGGTCACGGGCCCCAGCGGAAATACGTTGGCAGCGTCGGAAACCAGACTCAAATGGGGCCGCCGCGCCGGACCCGTTGTCGCCGAGCCGGTATTGGTGTGCGGTGTCCCTCCCACTACGCCCCGCAGGTGCTCATAGGACATGCTCCGCCTCCTCACCTGGATTCGCTGATCGTGAATGTCGCCACTGTTCTGATGTGTTATGCGGCCATCTCTTTTCGAACAAGTGATCGAATCTCGGTCTGCGACACCGCAACCGGCCGGCCAACCGGGAAATGACACTGATGTGATTACACACGGGTAACTTGCCGTGGTCAAGCGCTGAAACCAAATTCCATACCATGTCGTGACCAAATTTCAGCGGCAATGTGCCGATCTGCGCCCCCGCGTGTCGGACGGTATCCCTCGGTCCGCTGCCTAGACCGCATCGTCACCGGGCCCAACCCCACAGCCCGCCTCCTCCTCGGTCCGCTGCGCAGACCGCATCGTCACCGGGCGTACTGTCGTGCGGTGTGAAGATCACGGTTCTGGTCGGCGGCGTGGGCGGCGCCCGCTTCCTGCTCGGTGTCCAGCACCTGCTCGGCCTGGGCCAGTTCGCCTCCGATCACGGCCCGGCCGAGCACGAACTCACCGCCGTGGTGAACATCGGTGACGACGCCTGGATTCACGGCCTACGCGTCTGCCCAGACCTCGACACCTGCATGTACACACTCGGCGGCGCGGTCGACCCGCAGCGCGGGTGGGGCCGTCGCGACGAAACCTGGCACGCCAAAGAGGAACTCGCGCGCTACGGGGTTCAGCCCGACTGGTTCCAGCTGGGCGATCGCGACTTGGCCACCCACTTGGTGCGCAGCCAGATGCTGCGAGCCGGCTACCCGCTCTCGCAAGTCACCGCGGCGCTGTGCGACCGCTGGCAGCCGGGCGCCCGCCTGCTGCCGGTTAGCGACGACCGCTGCGAAACCCACGCCGTCATAACCGATCCAGCTGACGGCAACCGGCGTGCGATCCACTTCCAGGAATGGTGGGTGCGTCATCGTGCCCAAGTACCGACCCACAGCTTCGCGTTCGTTGGCGCCGAAAACGCCAACGCTGCACCCGAAGTCGCCGAGGCGATCACCCACGCCGACATCATCATGCTGGCACCGTCAAACCCCGTCGTGAGCATCGGCGCCATCCTGGCCATCCCCGGCATCCGGGCTGCACTGCGCTCGACGCCGGCTCCCGTGGTCGGCTATTCGCCCATCATCGACGGAAAGCCGTTGCGCGGCATGGCATATGAATGCCTCACCGTGATCGGTGTCAAATGCACTGCCGAGGCCGTCGGCCAACACTACGGGGCCCGCCAGGCGACCGGCATTCTCGACTGCTGGCTGGTCCACGAGGGCGATCACGCCGAAATCGAAGGCGTCGCAGTCCGATCCATACCGCTACTGATGACCGACCCTAAAGCAACGGCCGACATGGTCAGCGCGGGACTGGAACTCGCGGGTGTGGCAGTATGAGCAGCGTGACCGCGGGTCACGGTGCCGCGTCGACTGTCGAGATCATCCCCGTCACCGACCTTCCCGAATTCCGGCCCGGCGACAACCTGGCCGCTGCGATTGCCCAGGCTGCGCCCTGGCTGCGCGACGGCGACGTTGTGGTGATCACCAGCAAGGTGGTGTCCAAATGTGAGGGCCGCATCGTGCCCGCCCCCGAAGATGTCGAAGCGCGAGACCAGCTGCGGCGCAAGCTGATCGACGAAGAAACGGTGCGTGTGCTGGCCCGCAAGGGCCGCACTTTGATCACCGAGAACCGGCTCGGGCTGGTGCAGGCCGCGGCCGGGGTGGACGGCTCAAACGTCAGTGCAGCCGAGCTGGCCCTACTGCCTGTCGACCCCGACGCCAGTGCCGCAACCCTGCGCGCCGAACTGCGCGAGCGGCTCGGAATCACCGTCGCGGTGGTGATCACCGACACCATGGGCCGCGCGTGGCGCAACGGGCAGACCGATGCTGCCGTCGGCTCGGCCGGTCTGGCCGTGTTGCACAGTTACGCCGGAATCGCCGACCCGCACGGCAACGAGTTGGTGGTCACCGAAATCGCCGTTGCCGACGAAGTCGCCGCGGCAGCCGATCTGGTCAAGGGAAAGCTCACCGGAATACCGGTGGCCGTGGTACGCGGACTGCACATCACCGACGACGGCTCGACAGCGCGGCGACTAATCCGCGCGGGAACGGAAGACCTGTTCTGGCTGGGCACCGCCGAAGCACTCGACCAGGGCCGTCGGCAGGCCCAGTTGCTGCGCCGCTCCGTGCGTCAGTTCAGCGAGCAACCCGTCCCCGCGCACCTGATCGAAGACGCCGTCGCCGAAGCGCTGACCGCGCCGGCCCCCCACCACACCCGGCCCGCACGGTTCGTGTGGCTGCAGACCCCGGAGCTCCGCCTTCGGCTGCTGGACCGCATGCGCGACAAGTGGCGGGCCGACCTGCTCGGTGACCGCAAGCCCCCCGACGCCGTCGAGCGGCGGGTGGCGCGCGGCCAGATCCTTTACGACGCACCCGAAGTCGTCATCCCGATGCTGGTTCCCGACGGCGCACACAGTTATCCCGATGCTGCCCGCACCGCCGCCGAGCACACCATGTTCACCGTCGCGGTCGGTGCGGCCGTGCAGGCGCTGCTGGTGGCGCTGGCGGTGCGCGGGGTGGGCAGCTGCTGGATCGGCTCGACCATCTTCGCCGCCGACATAGTGCGTGACGAGCTGGAGTTGCCGGGCGACTGGGAACCGTTGGGCGCCGTCGCTATTGGTTACCCGACCGAACCGACATTCCCTCGGCCGCCGGCACCGCTAGACGGCTTGCTGGTGCGCAAGTGAGTGTCCGCGACTCAGCGATCTCGCTGCTCACCGGCTGGCGTGCCCCCGACCCGGCCCAAGAGTCACTGCGCCACGCGGTGCTGGCTTTCGTGCATGCCCGCGACGACGCCTGCAGCCGCGACTGCGTGCCTGGCCACGTCACCGCATCGACGCTGGTGACCGACGCCACCGGGAGCCACACACTGCTCACCTTGCATCCGCGGCTAGGCCGCTGGGTACAGCTTGGCGGACATTGCGACGACGGCGACGACGACATCGTCGCCGCCGCACTGCGGGAAGCCAGCGAAGAATCCGGGATCGCCGGCTTACGCATCAATCCCGAACTGATGGCCGTGCATGTCCACCCGGTCACCTGCTCGCTCGGCGTACCGACCCGTCACCTCGATCTGCAATTCGTGGCACGCGCCCCCGCGGGCGCGCAAATCGCGATCAGCGAGGAGTCGCTGGATTTGCGATGGTGGCCCGTCGACGCCCTACCCGAAAACGCCGATTATGCACTGGCGCGGCTGGTTTCAGTCGCACAGACCGCGAAAAGGCTTAGACATCAGACGAGTAGCGGATCCCGCCGTCGGGAATAAACACCCCGGGCCACACCCGCGCACCACGCAGGAGCTCGCACCGTGCACCGATGTCGGCCCCGTCACCGATCACCCCGTCGCGGATCAGTGCCCGGGGACCGATGCGGGCACCGAAACCGATGATCGAGCGCTCGATCACGCTGCCCGCCTCGACCCGCACACCGTCGAAAATCACCGCGCCATCCAGCCGGGCGCCCGGGCCGATTTCGGCGCCCCGCCCCACGACCGTGCCGCCGATCAGCACCGCTCCCGGCGACACGGCGGCACCGTCGTGCACCAACTGCTCGCCGTGGTGGCCGTGCAGGGCCGGTGACGGTGCGATACCGCGCACCAAGTCCGCCGAGCCGCGGACAAAGTCTTCCGGCGTGCCCATGTCGCGCCAGTAACTCGCGTCGACATAGCCGCAGATCTTGACCCCGTCGGAGAGCAATGCCGGGAACACCTCGCGCTCGACGGAGACCTCACGCCCGCGCGGAATCCGGTCGATGATCTCCCGGGCAAAGACATAGCAGCCCGCGTTGATCTGGTCGGTCGGCGGATCTTGCGTCTTCTCCAAAAATGCTGTGACTCTGCCGTTTTCGGTTGGCACACAGCCGAACGCCCGCGGATCGGAGACCCGCACCAGATGCAGGGTCACATCGGCTCGGTTAGCGCGGTGATACTCCAGCAGTTGATGCAGATCGGCACCGGAAAGCACATCGCCGTTGAACACCATTACGGTGTCGTGCCGCAGCTGCGCGGCGACGTTGGCGATGGCCCCGCCGGTGCCCAAAGGACGTTCCTCGGTGACGTATTCGATCTGCAGGCCCAGCTTGGAGCCGTCGCCGAACTCTGCCTCGAACACCGCGGGCTGGTAGGAGGTGCCCAGGATGACGTGCTCGATTCCGGCCGCAGCGACCCGCGACAACAGGTGGGTCAGCAACGGCAGCCCGGCGATCGGCAGCATCGGCTTGGGCGCCGACAGCGTCAACGGGCGCAGCCGAGTGCCTTTGCCGCCGACCAGGACGACCGCGTCCACTTCGGGATGTGTCACTGTGCCCGCCGCCCTTCTGCAAGTCTTCGCCGCGAACTGCGCACCAACAAGCGTTCGCGCGCCGCCAACCCGGCCCGCATCGCCCATCGCAGCGGAGCCCGCCACCAACCAGAATGCCGATCGGCAAGGAATATATAGGTGCTCTTGTGGTGGGCGGCAAGGCTGCTGGCTGGATCGGTACCGGTGACGTGGCCTTTGTGGTGCAGCACCTCAGCCGTCGGCACGTAGACGTTTTGCCAGCCGGCTTTGGCCAGCCGGTCGCCAAGATCGACGTCCTCGAAATACATGAAGTACCGCTCGTCAAACCCGCCGACCTGCTCGAACGCCGCTCGGCGCACCAGCAGGCACGACCCCGACAGCCAGCCCACGGGCCGTTCGGTGGGTTCCAGCCGCTCCTGGCGGTATGCCGTCGACCAGGGATTGTTCCGCCAGACCGGACCGACGATGGCGTGCATGCCGCCGCGAAACAGGCTGGGCAGGTGACGCGCCGACGGGTATACCGCGCCGTCGGGATCCCGGATGAGCGGGCCGAGCGTGGCCGCCCGCGGCCACCGGGCAGCGGCCTCCAGCAGTGCGTCGATGCTCCCAGGACCCCACTGCACGTCTGGGTTGGCGACCACCACCCACTCGTCGGCGGCGCCCGCTTGTTCAGCGAGGCGGGCCATCGCGCGATTGACCGCCGTTCCATAGCCGAGGTTGCCGCCGGTGTCGAACAGCCGCACGTTCGGGTAGCGCTCGACTGCGGCTTGCGGCGCACCGTCGGTAGAGCCGTTGTCGGCCATCAGCACGCTCACCGGCCGGTCGGTGGCCAGCGACAGCGAAGCCAGGAAACGCTCCAGGTGCGGACCCGGCGAGTAGGTCACGGTGACGACCGGCAGCACGTCACTCACGGGTAGAGGGTAACGTTCGCGCGCTCAATGCCGCGGCCAGCGCGTCCCGCCACCCGCGCAGCGGTGTCAGTCCGGCCTGAGCCGACAGCCGGCTAGACAGCGCGGAATACGCCGGCCTGCGCGCCGGGCGCGGCTTGTGGTCGCTGCTGACCGGCCGCACCCGATCGGGATCGGCGCCCAGTTCTTCGAACACTGCGCGGGCTTGTGCATACCGGGTGACCGCACCGTCGTTGGCGGCATGCACAACCGGGGCGCGCACTTTGCCGTCGGCCACCTCCAGCAGGGCCGCACACAGGTCCGCGACATAAGTCGGTGACCCGGTTTGGTCGTCGACCACCTCCACGATGCCGTCGCCGGCAGCCAGTCGGCGCATGGCGGCCACGAAATCCTTGCCCGCACCGCCGGTGTAGACCCAGGCGGTGCGAACCACGGTGGCCTCCGGCAGCGCCGCCAGTACGGCCAGTTCACCCGACAGCTTGGTGTGCCCGTACACACTGAGCGGGCCGGTTTGGTCACCGGGCTCATACGGACGCGGCGTCGACCCGCCGAAGTCGCCGCTGAACACATAGTCGGTCGAGATGTGGATCATGCCCGCACCGGCGCGGGCACATGCCCGGGCGATGTACTCCGGGCCAGCCACGTTGACCGCGCGGGCGGTTGCCTCGTCGCTCTCCGCCCCGTCGACATCGGTGTAGGCCGCACAGTTGATCACCACATCGCCGCCCTCGATGATCCGCTGGGCGGCGTCGGGGTCGGTGATATCCCACTGCGACGACGTCAGCGCCAGCACGTTTCGCCCCTGGCGAATGGCCTCAGCCGCCAAAAAGCTGCCCACCTGCCCACCGGCACCGGTGATCACGATCCTGCGCGGCACGTCTCGAGTCTGGCACGCCGAGCGGAGCCCTACGCCCGATACCGCTGTTACGGAAGTAGTCTAAAGTGATGCCTGCGCAACGTGTGGTCCGTGCCGTTGCCACCGTGGCGGCCGTGGCCGTCGTTCTGGGAACTGGCGTGGCATGGAGCAGAGTCCGATCGTTCGAAGACGGGATCTTCCACATGTTCGCCCCCTCGCTGGGCCAGGGTGGCGACGACGGTGCGATCGATATCTTGCTGGTCGGCATGGACAGTCGCACCGACGCGCACGGCAACCCGCTCTCCGCGCAGGAGTTGGCGACACTGCGGGCCGGCGACGAGACCGCCACGAATACCGACACGATCATCCTGGTCCGGGTGCCCAACAACGGGAAATCGGCCACCGCGATCTCGATCCCGCGCGACTCGTATGTCGCCGCACCGGGATTGGGCAAGACCAAGATCAACGGCGTCTACGGCCAGGTCCGCGAGGAAAAGCGGGTCAGCCTGGTCGAATCCGGCGTCCCCGAGACCGAGGCCGAAGCGCGGGGCACCGAAGCCGGCCGCGAAGCGTTGATCAAGACCGTTGCCGATCTCACCGGAGTCACTGTCGACCACTACGCCGAGATCGGGCTGTTGGGTTTCGCGTTGATCACCGACGCGCTCGGCGGCGTCGACGTGTGCCTCAAAGAGCCGGTGTACGAACCTCTTTCGGGTGCCGATTTTCCGGCCGGCTGGCAAAAGCTCAACGGCCCGCAGGCGTTGAGCTTCGTGCGCCAGCGCCACGACCTGCCCCGCGGCGACCTGGACCGGGTGGTGCGCCAGCAGGTGGTCATGGCGAACCTGGCCCACAAAGTGCTCTCCGGTAAGACGCTGTCGAGTCCGGCCACGCTGGAGCGGCTGCAGGGCGCCATCCAGCGCTCGGTGGTGCTCTCTTCTGGTTGGGACATCATGGATTTCGTCAAGCAGCTGCAGAAGCTGGCCGCGGGCAATGTCGCATTCGCCACGATCCCGGTGCTCGACGAATCGGGCTGGAGCGACGACGGCATGCAAAGCGTGGTGCGGGTCGACCCGCATCAGGTGCAGGCGTGGGTAGCTGGCCTGTTGCACGACCAGGACCAGGGCAAGACCGAGGAACTGGCCTACACACCGGCCAAGACAACCGCTGACGTACTCAACGACACCGACATCAACGGTTTGGCCGCGGCGGTGTCAGAATTTTTGGTGGCCAAGGGATTTACCGCGGGCGCCGTCGCCAACAACGAAGCCGGGCACGTGAAGAACAGCCAAGTGCGCGCCGCCAAAGCCGACGACCTGGGCGCCCAACAGGTCGCCAAAGCGCTCGGCGGGTTGCCCGTCGTCGCCGACCCAGCGGTGCCGGGCGGATCGGTGCGGGTGGTACTGGCCAACGACTACACCGGCCCCGGCTCCGGCCTCGACGGCACCACCTCGACGACGTCGACGGGGTCGGCTTCGCGCTCCGCGGGGGCGTCAGCCACCGAAAACACCGCTCCCCCGCCGTCGCCGATACTGACCGCCGGCGCCGATCGCCCCGAATGCGTCAACTGACGTGACCAACCTCAGCGAAGCGATCCTCGATCCGATGCTGCGCACTGACCCGGTCGGACCGCGCATCACCTACTACGACGACGCCATCGGTGAGCGCATCGAACTTTCGGCCGCCACACTGGCCAACTGGGCAGCCAAAACCGGCAACCTGCTGCGCGACGAGCTCGGCACCGGTCCGGGCGGCCGGGTCGCGGTGCTGCTGCCGGCGCACTGGCAAACGGCGGCGGTGTGCTTTGGCGTGTGGTGGATCGGGGCCGAGGTGGTGTTTGGCCACCCGGCCGACGTCGCATTGTGCACCTCGGCGCGGCTGCATGAGGCCGACGCCACCGGCGCCAGCGAGGTGGCAGTGCTGTCGCTGGACCCGTTCGGGCGCCCGGCCCCGGATTTACCGGTCGGCGTCACCGACTACGCCACCGCGGTGCGGGTGCACGCCGACCAGATCGCCGCAGAGCGCCGTCCTGGGCTCGCGCTAGCGGGCCGGTCCGTCGACGAGGTGCTTGGCGCTTGCCAAGCAGCCGCTGCCGCAAGGGGTTTGACGTCAACGGATCGGGTGCTTTCGACGAAGTCGTGGGCGACTGCCGACGAGCTGGTCGACGGTTTGCTGGCCGTGCTCGCCGTCGGCGCGTCGCTGGTACAGGTGGCCAACCCCGACCCGGCGGTGTTGCCGCGCAGGATCCAGGCCGAGAAGGTGACCCGCGTCCTCGAGTAACGAGCGATGAGCTCCCGGCCGCGCCGTTTCCGGTCGGCAAGATACATATTGGTATAGCAATATTTCTATGTTAACGTCGTCGGAGGAACCGACCAGAGCCGAAGAAAGGTTAAGCGATGGTGGTGCACGGGCTACTCGAGAAGGCGGCCACGACGGTAGTAACCGGGCTGGCCGGGGTGACCGCCTATGAGCTGCTGCGAAAAGCGTTGGCGAAAGCCCCGTTACACGAAACCGCGGTGACGGCCGCGGAGTGGGGGTTGCGCGGGACCCGGCGCGCGGAGGAAGCAGCTGAATCGGCCCGCCTTAAGCTCGCCGATGTGA
Source organism: Mycobacterium xenopi (assembly GCF_009936235.1). Lineage (NCBI taxonomy): Bacteria > Bacillati > Actinomycetota > Actinomycetes > Mycobacteriales > Mycobacteriaceae > Mycobacterium > Mycobacterium xenopi. The sequence continues at coordinate 3,771,223 of NZ_AP022314.1, forward strand.
TGGCCGAAGCCCGTGAACGCATCGGCGAAGAAGCGCCCACCCCGGCGATCAGCGATGTCGACCAGCACGAACACTGACCTGTCGGTCGTTTCCGACGCGGCCGGCCGCATGCGGGTCGAAGTCCCGTGGGTGCGTTCCAACCCGCGCCGCGCGGTCGCGGTCGAAGAGGCAGTGGACCCCCAAGACGGCGTACGCGTCGTGCACGCCTACCCCCGCACCGGATCGGTCGTCGTCTGGTATTCGCCGAAGCGGTGTGATCGTTCGGCGGTGCTGGCGGCGATCAAGGAGGCCGCACACACCGCCGCCGAGCTGATCCCGGCCCGCGCGCCGCACTCGTCGGAGATCCGCAACGCCGACGTGCTGCGCATGGTGATTGGCGGTGCAGCGCTGGCATTGCTGGGCGTGCGCCGCTATGTGTTCGCCCGCCCGCCGCTGCTCGGACCGACCGGCCGGCTGGCCGCCACCGGTGTCACGATCTTCACGGGGTATCCGTTTCTGCGCGGCGCGCTGCGCTCGTTCCGGTCCGGTCGCGCCGGAACCGATGCTCTGGTGTCCGCCGCGACGGTGGCCAGCCTGGTGCTACGGGAGAACGTCGTCGCGCTGACGGTGCTGTGGCTGTTGAATATCGGTGAGTACCTTCAAGATCTGACGCTGCGCCGGACCCGGCGCGCGATCTCGGATTTACTGCGCGGCAGCGCCGACACCGCCTGGATCCGCCTAAACGACGGCAACGAGGTTCAGGTCCCGATCGATACCGTACAGATCGGCGACGAGGTGGTGGTCCACGACCATGTGGCGATCCCGGTCGACGGCGAGGTGGTCGACGGGGAGGCGGTGGTCGACCAATCCGCGATCACCGGAGAAACCCTGCCCGTCAGTGTCCTCGTCGGCTCGACGGTGCACGCCGGCTCGGTGGTGATGCGGGGACGGCTCGTGGTGCGTGCCCGCGCGGTCGGCAGTCAAACCGCCATCGGGCGCATCATCGCCCGTGTCGAGGAGGCCCAGCACGATCGGGCCCCGATTCAGACTGTCGGCGAGAACTTTTCGCGCCGCTTCGTGCCGACGTCGTTTATCGTGTCGGCGCTCACCTTGGCGGTCACCCGCGATGTCCGGCGCGCGATGACCATGCTGCTGGTGGCGTGCCCGTGCGCGGTGGGGCTGGCCACCCCGACCGCGATCAGCGCGGCGATCGGCAACGGCGCTCGCCGCGGCATCCTGATCAAAGGCGGCTCGCACCTCGAAGAGGCCGGCCGGGTGGACGCCGTTGTGTTCGACAAGACCGGCACCCTGACCGTCGGGCGTCCAGTGGTGACGAATATCGTTGCCATGCATGATGATTGGGAGCCCGAACAGGTGCTGGCGTATGCGGCCAGCTCGGAGATCCACTCCCGTCATCCGCTGGCCGAGGCGGTGATCCGGTCGACCGAAGAACGCCACATCACCATCCCGCCGCATGAGGAATGCGAGGTCCTGGTCGGGCTTGGCATGCGGATGTGGGCCGACGGACGAATCCTGCTGCTGGGCAGTCCGTCGCTGCTGCAGTCCGAAAACGTCGCGGTGTCAACGGAAGCTGCGGAGTGGGTGCGCAAGCTGCGACGCCAGGCCGAGACCCCGCTGCTGCTCGCGGTGGACGGCACGCTGGTCGGATTGATCAGCCTGCGCGACGAAATCCGCCCCGAGGCGCCTGACGTGCTGAAGAAGTTGCGCGCCAGCGGAATTCGCCGCATTGTCATGCTTACCGGCGACCACCCGGAAATCGCCGAGGTGGTTGCCCGCGAGCTGGGCATCGAGGAGTGGCGCGCCGAAGTGCTGCCGGAGGACAAGCTCGAAGTGGTCCGCCAGCTGCAAGACGAAGGCCACGTGGTGGGCATGGTCGGCGACGGCATCAACGACGCCCCAGCGCTGGCGGCCGCCGACATCGGAATCGCCATGGGGCTGGCCGGAACCGATGTCGCCGTGGAGACCGCCGATGTCGCGCTGGCCAACGATGACCTGCAGCGCCTGCTCGACGTGCGGGATCTGGGAGCGCGCGCGGTCGAAGTCATCCGCGAGAACTACGGCATGTCGATCGCGGTCAACGCCGCCGGGCTGATGATCGGTGCCGGCGGCGCGTTGTCGCCGGTCCTCGCCGCGATTTTGCACAATGCGTCGTCGGTAGCGGTGGTTGCCAACAGCTCGCGGCTGATCCGCTACCGCCTCGACTAGATGCGGACACCCTGATCGCTTAGTTGCGAACGGTATGCAATAATCACGCCCGTAAGGCGATGACGATGCAGGAAGCCGGTGCGAATCCGGCGCGGTCCCGCCACTGTCATCGGGGAGCGACCCTCAACAGCCACGGCCGCGAGCTGGAAGGCGAGGCGAGCAGCGATCCGAGAGCCAGGACACTCGCGTCATCGTGTCCTGCGACCCCGGGGCGGTGTACCCCGAGAGAGCTGACCGACGTCCATGCCACGTCTCGCATGGGTGGCCGTCGTCATGGCCGCCTGCCTGGCGCTTATTGCCGGCGCTTGTGCTAGCCCGCCGGACACCGGCGCGCGCCCCAATCCCGCGTGCATCAGCGGCTTCAAGCCCGACGTCGACTACTTCCCGGACAAGTCGACGGTCGCCGACGCCACCAAATTCACTATCAGCTACCACCACAGCTACCAGGTTCTGACCGTCCAGCAGCCCTACCCGAACGGTCGACCCCAGTCGTATGTGCTGGTGCGCTGCGGCGCGCCGCGCCCACAGTTGGCCGGTGAGTTAACGCACGCGCAGCAGATCACGGTGCCGGTCACCACCCTCTATTCGGCTTCGACGACCCACCTGGGCATGATCACCGAACTCGGGCAGACGGACGTGGTCACTGGTGTGGCGAGTGCCGCGAACGTCGTCAGTCCGCGACTGCGCCAACGCATAGCGGCCGGACGGGTCGCCGAGTTCGCGCCCGGCGGGCAAGTCGATGCCGAAGCCGTGATCGCCGCCCGCCCCGATGTGCTGGTGACCCAGGGCACCGACGACCCGAGCTACGCCAAGCTGCGCGACGCCGGCGTCGGCGTGGTCGCCGACGCCGAATGGCTGGAGCCCACGCCGCTCGGCCGCGCCGAGTGGGTCAAGGTGTTCGCCGCGCTGACCGGCACCGAGAGGAAGGCCGACGCGATCTACCGCAAGCTGCGTGACGATTACCGCAACGTCGCCGCGAAGACCGCGCGCGTTCGGCCCGTCGAGGTGTTGCCTGGCGAGATGTATCACGGCGCCTGGTCGATGCCCGCCGGCGGCGCCTATGCCGGTCGGCTGATTGCCGATGCGGGCGGCGGCTACCCGTGGGCGGGCGACAAGCGCGCCGGAAGCCTGCAGCTGAACTTCGAATCGGTCTATGCCAAGGCCGGGCAGGCACCACTGTGGCTAGTCATCAGCAACTGGACGACCATCAATGACGCTCTGGCGCAAGACAACCGGTACGCCCGGTTGGCGGCAACGCGTACCGGTCAGGTGTGGTCGGCGACGAAATCGCTTGGCCCGGGCGGCGGCAACGACTACTGGGAACACGGTGTGGCGCGCCCGGATCTCGTGCTGAGCGATCTCGTGGCGATCCTGCATCCCGGCCTCGCCCCCGGCCACCGGTTCCAGTTCTACCGGCGGGTGATGCCCGCATGAGCCGCGCGTTAATGGTGTGGACGACGTTGGCCGGCGTCGTCGTTGCGCTGGCTCTGCTGGGGCTTGTCCTCGGGCCGGTGCGGGTGCCGTTGCCCGAGACCGTCCGAGCGCTGGTCGGCGCTCAGGCATCCGACCCGCGCTGGCAGGTGATCGTGACGAGCATGCGGCTGCCGCGGGTCCTCACCGCGATCGCTGCGGGCGCCGGACTTGGTATCGCGGGGTTGCAGATGCAAACGCTGTTTCGCAACACGCTGGCGGACCCGTACGTGCTAGGCGTCAGTTCCGGTGCGAACCTTGGGGTTTCAGTCGTAGTGATCGGTAGCGGATCCGGTTTCACGACGAGGCTGGCCGAAGCCGGCCGCGCCAGTGTGGTTCTCGCCGCCACAGTTGGCGCCGCGCTGGTGCTGGCCACCGTCCTGGTGCTTGCGCGCTGGGTGCGCTCGGCGCCGACCCTGCTGCTGATTGGCGTCATGGTGGGCGCGGCCAGCACCGCGGTCGTCAACGTGCTGCTGGTCTACGCAGATCCTCAGCGCGTGCAGCAGTATCTGCTGTGGGGGCTGGGCAGCTTCGCCAGCACGACGTGGGCGGATCTGCGGCTGCTGCTGCCCGTCGTCGCATTGGGGTTGGTGGCATCGGCGTTGACGGTGCGCCCCTTGAACGCCCTGCTGCTCGGCGAGGGCTACGCGCGCACCATGGGCATCGACGTGCGGCGGATGCGGCTGGTCACTGTCGCGTCGGCGTCGCTGCTAGCCGGAGCCACGACGGCGTTCTGCGGCCCGATCGCGTTTCTCGGCCTGGTGGTGCCGCATCTGGCGCGGCTGGCCGCGGGTACCTCCGATCATCGGGTGGTCTTGCCGACGGCAGTGCTGCTGGGCGCCGCCGTAGCGCTGGCATGCGGGATCGTCAGCCAGTTTCCGGGCAGCAGTGCGGTACTTCCCGTCAATGCGGTCACCGCGCTGATCGGGGCCCCGATTGTCGTCATCGTGCTGCTGCGCAGCCGCCGTGGGGTGGTGATGCCGCAATGATCGAATTGCGTGATCTGGCAATCGGTTACCGTCGCCGGCGCAGGATCGGTGTGGTGGCAGCAGACCTGCGTGGTCGAGCTTGTCGCGGCGAGCTCACGGTGCTGCTGGGTCCCAACGGCTGCGGCAAGTCCACCCTGATCCGCACGCTGTGCCGACTGCAGCCCGCGCTAGCCGGTCAAGCACTGCTCGACGGCGAGGATCTGACCGAGCTGGCACCCGATGAGCTGGCCCGCCGAGTGGCGGTCGTTCTGACCGACCGCTTCGACCCGGGGCTGCTGTCGGCGAGAGAACTCGTTGGCCTGGGCCGCATCCCGCATGTGGGCGTGACAGCCAGGCTGACGCGCGACGACCACGCCGTCATCGACGGGGCGTTACGTGCGGTGGGCGCCGCGCACTTGGCCGACCGGCCCGCAGCCGACCTCTCCGACGGCGAGCGGCAGCGAGTGCTGATCGCCCGTGCGCTGGCTCAGCAGCCGTCGGTGCTGCTGCTCGACGAGCCGACCGCGTTTCTGGACGTGGGATCTCGCGCCGGGCTGGTTGAGATGCTGCGGAGCCTGGCCCGAAATCAGCACCTGGCGATCGTGATGTCCACCCACGACTTGGACCTCGCGCTGCGCGTCGCCGACCGGGTGTGGCTGCTGGGCCCAGACGGCACGCTCGTCGACGCGATCCCTGAAGATCTCATGCTCTCCGGGCGCATCGGATCGGTTTTCGACAGCGACACAGTGCATTTCGATCCATCAAGCGGGATGTTCGTGGTACGGAACAGTGACGGGCGCTGCGTCCGCGGCGCGCATCGGTGCGCGCCGCGGACGCACACCATAGCGATGCTCGCCGAACTAGCCACGCTCAACCCGTATTTCGTGATCGGCACCGGACCGCGTGACCAAAATTGGCGACCTGTATGCCAGCTCTACACCGACACCGAGATGCTCGGCGGCATCGTCAGTCGGGTGCAGGCGCGCATCGACACGTCGGAGCGACGTGTGGCAGTGTCGACGTTCTTCTTCGACTTCGCTGCGCGGCTGTGGTCAGTCGGGCTTGGCGCGCTGGTCAGCCAACGACTGCTGATAGACCTTCCCGCCGAGCAGTTGTTGTTCCGGGAAACCGACGGCCGGATCGAGTTGCATATCGACCATCCCGTCGCCTGGGAGGGCGACGGCTTAGAGCCGATGCTGGCCGACACCGTCTTGACGCTGCACCTCGGGCCGCTGACCGCAGCGTTGCGCCGCCTCGGGCCGATCTCGGTGCAGCTGCTGCGCGGCAACACCGCCTCAGCGCTGCTCGGTGCTGCGCGCGTCCTGGGCGATGGCGCCGCGTTGTCGGCTCGCCGATTATGTGGCGACCAAAGGCTCAGTGGCGCAATACGTTTCGACAAGATCGGCTACCGCCGAACGAGCTGCTGTCTGTATTACCGCACGAAGGGCGGCGGGTTGTGCGGCGACTGTGTGTTCACGACCAAGCCCCGCCAACGCAGGAAGGTGACACCATGACCGACACCAGCCCCGCCGTCGTTGAAACAGAAGGCGGTGGACGGGAACAGCGTTGGCCGCTGCCCGTCGATGAGGAAAGCCTGCTCGACCTGATCCGGCTGTGCTTCGAGCAGTACTGGAACGAGATTTGGTTCGGCATCATCATGGAGGGCGCGGCCTGGGAAGTGGCGGCGCCCAATCCGCCCAATCGCATCTCCATGCACGACGGATATGCCACGGTCGACTTTGGCCGCTGGCATTTTCACCTATGCATCGGCGAGCACCGGGCAAGCGGGCCGGAGCGTGGCCGGATTCGGAAGTGCTCGCGGGCCGAGCTCTACCGCCGTATCGGTGCCGACGGTTGCCCCACCTCGTGGGGAGTGCGCCTGTTCAACGGGCGCGACGAGCAGATGATGACGTTGCTGCTGCCCAACCCGTTCCTGACTCACGATCAGCAGCTCCGCGACCAGCCGGCATGGGAACAGCTCGAACTGTGGGACCGGTTGCGGGCCAAGTATCTGGGGCTGGCCCCTGACCCATTTGACCGGGCGGGCAAGGGTTTTCGCCATGGATGAGGCTGGCCCTGCGATGAGCGCTCCGATTTGGATGGCCTCGCCGCCGGAGGTGCATTCGGCGCTGCTGAGCAGCGGCCCAGGCCCTGGCCCATTGCTGGAGTCCGCGGCCGCGTGGACCTCGCTGAGCACCGCGTACAGCCAGGCAGCCGGCGAGTTGACCGCGCTTCTGGACGCCGTGCGGGCCGGGGCGTGGGAGGGTGCGACCGCAGACGCGTACATCGCCGCCCATGCCCCATATCTGGCGTGGCTGGAGCAGGCCAGCGCCGACGCTGCCGCTGCGGCCGCGCAGCACGAAGCGGCGGCGGCTGCCTACAGCACCGCGCTGGCGGCAATGCCGACCCTGGCCGAGCTGGCGGCTAACCACGCCACCCACGCGGTGTTGGTGGCGACGAACTTCTTCGGGATCAATACGATTCCGATCGCGCTGAACGAAGCCGACTACGTGCGCATGTGGATGCAGGCCGCCACCGTGATGGGCACCTATGACGCGGTCTCGGCGGCTGCGTTGACCGCCGTCCCACCAACCCCGCCCGCCCCTGAGATCGTCAAGTCCAACGCGCTGACAACCCTCGCCGACCAGGGATCCCCGGGAGGATCGCAGAATATCTTCCAGTGGCTGGATGGGCTTGTCCAGCAGTTTCTTCCGCCCGAACTTCGCGATTTGATCGGCAGCCCGTTTTACGTGTTTGAGAACCCCGAAAACTTCGCGAGTTGGTTCAATTACAACCTGGTTCCACAGCCGGGCGTGACGTTGGCGGACGCGATAAGCGAATTCTTGGCGGGGCCCGGATACTACATCGAGTTTTACCCGACGATCGTGCAGGCGGCCAACGGTAACCTCGCAGTACTGGTTTTTGCCTCGCTGGTCTACTTCTCTGAGATTGGCTTCGAGATGTTCAGCGAAACACTGCGCGTTGGCGTCTATCTGGTCGCAACCACACCGTTTGTGCCGCTGGCGACGGCGGCGGCGCTGCCCCTCGCTGCCACCCCCGCCGGCGCAGCGGGCGGTTTCGCGGGCCTGGCGGGGTTGGCCGGCCTGGCTGCCCACCCGACCGCGGTGCCCATCGCGCCGCCCGCGGTGATCGGACCGGTCGTGATCGCACCCGTCGGCCCGGCTACCGCCCCGGCCAGCAGCCCCGCACCCGGCCCCGCGCCGTCGTCGACCGCAGCGTCCGCGCCGCCTCCTGCGCCCGATGCACCCCCGCCAGCCCAGCCGACCCCCGCGGGGCCGCAGCTGCTCTCCTACCTGGTGGGCAACCTGGGCATGGGTTCCCCGACGGACATGAGTACCAGCGCCAAGAAGAAGTCATCGACGCCCGACGCTGCCAAAACCCCAGCGGCCGCCTCGGCCACCGGAGAAGAGGGCCCGGCACGTCGACGCCGACGGCCGACGCTCCGGCAGATCGGCCGCGGCTACGAATACATGGACCTCGAGCCAGAAGTCGAGGCCACAGCCGTGGCGGCCTCCGATCACGGCGGCGGACCGCTGGGGTTTACCGGAACCACACGCAAGCCGACCGCCAGCGCGGCAGGCCTGACCACGCTACGCGGTGATGCGTTCGACGGCGGACCGCGCATGCCGTTGATTCCCGGTAGCTGGGGCCAAGGGAAGGACGACTGACGCGTCCTTAGCAGCCACAGTCGTCGCCGTGCCAGGCGCGAAAGCCCTGCCACACCGCGGCAGCGGCGATGACGAGACCGATCACCGGATCAAGCCACCATCCGCCGGACCAGGCGGCGGTGACCACAAGGCCTATCAGCACCGCGGCCGCCTGAGCCCCGCACAAATGGTTCTGAATGCCTTCGCCAGAGGTGGCCGCCGACCCGAGCATCGCGCCGAGTTTCCGTTTGACCTGGCCCAGAATCGGCATCAGCACCACGGCAGTGGCCGTCAACGCGATACCGATGGCCGACGGCTCGGCGTGGTGGCGGTCAGCCAGGTCGCGGACCGATTCTGCGGCGATGTAGGGCGCGGTCAGCCAAAACGACACCGCCACGCCACGTTGGGCGCGTCGTTCGGCGGTCTCGGACAACTTGCGGCGGCCGCTGAATCGCCACACGACCATCGCGCTGGCTAAGGCTTCGGGCGCGCTACCGAGCGCCCAGCCCGTCAACGCGATTGATCCCACAGCCAGGCCCTGCCACAGCCCCAGCGCACCCTCGGCGAGCATTGCGGCCAGGCTCAGCCACGCTAGCCGACGCGCCCACGTCGCGGCCCGGAGCCAGGACGCGTCCCGCAGAATCGGCGTCGGGACGGTGAGCTCCGCGGGACGGGGTGTGGTCACCAGGCGATGGTAAAGGCTTGCCGCCAGGTCTCTGCCACCGGCACGCCCGACGCATCGGCCATCCAAAGTGCGCGGTTCGAGTTGAGCCATAACTGGCTCGCTGAGCCATATTGGCGCCTGGGGTGGACCTGTATGTGCTACTGCGGAAAATTCGGGCCGACGTCTGTCAAAGTCAGCAAAATTCCTCGAAAAGTCACCGGGCCTGCGTCCGCGACGCCTACGCTTTTTACCAAGCGGTCTTGGTTGCTCCAATGGCTCCGCGGGAGCTGGAAATGACGCACTACAAGAAACCAACCAAGGCTCGAAAACCAGGATGCGTTCCACCCAATTTGTGGCACCTCCGGGACTTCCATGAGGTTCGGTACCCGGCATCAAAGATTCCGACCATCACACTGCCGGGTCGGCCTTTTGATCACCCTCCCGCGCGACTGAGGAGGTCAAAATGAGGAGGTCATTAGTTCGGGCAGCAACCGTCGGCACAGGTGCGCTAGCTATCTTCGTCACTCTGCCAACCAGTTTGATAGAGGTGGGCCGCGCAGACGAATACAGCTTCCTGGAGGACATGGAAGCGGCCGGCTTCTCCAATGAAGGTGGTAACGGCGCGGAAATCGGACTGGGATACCACATTTGCGGGGAGATCGCCGCCGGCACGTCGCCAGTCCAGGCGGCGCGCGAACTATGGTTGAACAGCAAGCTGAACGAGTTCGAGGCCGCGCAGTTCGTGCGAATTGCAATCCGCGATTTGTGCCCTGAAAACGTGTGAGTGCTGATTGCGGGACCGTGTGAAACCGTCGGTGCTCCGCAGGGATTGCGGCTGCACCGATCTGGACACGACGTTCCCCGGACTCGAGCGAACTGAAAGCCGTCGACCGGCTGCGATAAAACACGGCCCGGAGGCGCAAGAGTTAGTTAGCCTTACTGACCACGCGCCAAACCCGGTTGCTGCCCGCATCGTTACGCTGGCTGGCATGGCGCGCACTGATAACGACACCTGGGATTTGGCAACGAGCGTGGGAGCAACCGCCACCATGGTGGCCGCGGGCAGGGCCCGTGCCACCAAAGCCAACCTCATCGACGACCGATTCGCCGAGCCACTGGTGCAGGCGGTCGGCATTGATTTTTTCACCCGCTGGGCGGCCGGCGAATTGGACGCCGCCGAGGTCGACATCCCGGGCCACCCGTGGGGCATGCAGCCGATGACCGACCTGATGGCGGCACGCACCCGCTACATCGACGACTTCTTGACCGACGCGACAACTGCGGGCATTCGTCAGGCGGTGATCTTGGCCTCAGGTCTGGACGCGCGCGCGTACCGACTGTCTTGGCCTGCGGGAATGACGCTGTTCGAGATCGATCAGCCGCAGGTCCTGGACTTCAAGACCGCGACACTGGCCGCGTTGGGCGTCGACCCGGCCGTCGAACTGCGGGTGGTGCCCATCGACTTGCGCCACGACTGGCCCGCCGCCTTGCGTCAGGCCGGCTTCGACGCCGAGCGGCCAACCGCGTGGATCGCCGAAGGTCTGCTCGCGTTCCTGCCGCCCGACGCTCAGGATCGGCTGCTGGACAACATCACCGCGCTCAGCGCCGAGGGCAGCAGGCTGGTCGCCGAGATTTTCCTGACCTCGCCAGAATCCGTTGAGGTTATGCACGCCGCCGCCCAGAAGTGGTACGAGCACGGCCTCGACACCCACATCGACGACCTGTGGTATTCCGGCGAGCGCCACGACGTCGCCACGTACCTAAACCAGCTCGGTTGGCGCACGGTTCGTAACCGGTCCAGTCAGCTGTTGGCCGACAACGGATTACCGGTGCCGCCACGCGTCAACAGCGAAACCGAAAACTACTACTGCACCGCGGTGTTGCACACTGATGCCAAACAGTAACGGCCCCAAGCCACTTGACGGGTTTCGGGTGCTCGACTTCACCCAAAACGTCGCTGGTCCGCTGGCGGGACAGGTTTTGGCCGACCTCGGCGCCGAAGTCATCAAGGTCGAGGCGCCCGACGGTGAGGCAGGACGGCACCTCACCTCCGTCCTTCCCGGGCGCCCACCGCTGGCCACTTATTTTCTGCCCAACAACCGCGGCAAAAAATCAGTAATGGTGGACCTAGCGTCCGACGAAGCCAAACGACAGATACTTCGGCTCGTCGATACTGCGGATGTGCTGCTCGAGGCGTTTCGCCCCGGCGTGATGGAAAGACTTGGACTCGGGCCCGACGAATTGCGTTCGCGCAACCCGAAACTCATCTATGCGCGGCTAACCGCCTATGGCGATAACGGCCCTAATGGCGACAGGCCGGGCATCGACCTGATGATTCAGGCGGAGGCCGGCATGACCTCGGGTATGCGCACACCGGACGGTAAGCCGCAGCTCATCCCGTTCCAGCTGGTCGACAATGCCAGCGGTCACGTGCTGGCCCAGGCGGTGCTCGCCGCGCTGCTCAACCGCGAGCGGCATGGGGTGGCCGACATCGTGCGGGTCGCGATGTACGACGTGGCGGTGGGCCTTCAGGCCAACCAGTTGATCGTGCACCTGAACCGACCTTCAGGCGACCGCCCGAAGACGAACACCAAGGGGCGCAAAACAGTTGGCTTCGCCGCCCAACCATCGGACGCGTTCCGCACGGCCGACGGGTACGTCGTCATCAGCGCGTACGTTCCAAAGCATTGGGAGCTGTTGTGCCGAACGATCGGTCGCCCAGACTTGCTCGAAGACCCGCGGTTCGCCGACCAGCGGTTGCGGGCGATCAACTACGCCGAGCTGGTCGACGAGCTCGAATCGACCCTGACCACCAAGACGGCAGCAGAATGGGTTGAGCTGTTGCGCGGCAAAGGCTTAATGGCGTGTCTGGCGCACACCTGGAAGCAGGTCGTCGACACCCCGCTGTTCGCCGAGAACGAATTAGCTCTTCGCGTCGGCACCGGCGAAAACGCGGTCACGCTGATCCGCACACCTGCGCGCTACTCGACGTTCACCGCTGCTGCCACCGACCCGCCACCAGCGCCGGGCGAACACAACGATGAATTGCTGACGGGCCCAGGCTCAACGCAATAGGTGCCGCGCCATCACCACGCGCTGAATCTGGTTGGTGCCCTCGTAGATCTGGGTGATCTTGGCGTCGCGCATCATCCGCTCGACCGGGAAGTCGCGGGTGTAGCCGTAGCCGCCGAACAGCTGCACGGCATCGGTAGTGACTTGCATGGCCACATCGGAAGCGAAGCATTTGGAGGCCGCAGAGATGAAACCCAGGCCGGTCTCACCACGTTCGGCGCGGGCCGCCGCGGAGTAGACCATCAGCCGCGCGGCCTCGAGTTTCATCGCCATGTCGGCGAGCATGAACTGCACCCCCTGGAAGTCGCTGATCGGCCTGCCGAACTGGTGTCGCTCCTTGGTGTAGGCGATCGCGGCGTCCACCGCGCCTTGCGCAATGCCCACGGCCTGCGCGCCGATCGTCGGGCGGGTGTGGTCCAGTGTGGCCAGCGCGGTCTTGAATCCGGTGCCGGGCTCGCCGATGATCCGATCACCCGGGATGCGGCAGTTCTCGAAGTACAGCTCGGTGGTCGGCGAACCCTTGATACCCAGCTTGCGTTCCTTGGGTCCCACCGAGAAACCCTCGTCGTCGCGGTGCACCATGAACGCCGAGATCCCGTTGGCGTCCAAGTCGGGATCGGTCACCGCCATCACCGTGTACCAGGTCGACTTGCCGCCGTTGGTGATCCAGGCTTTCGAGCCGTTGAGCACCCAGTAATCTCCGTCGGCCTTGGCACGGGTCCGCATCGACACCGCGTCGCTGCCTGAACCCCGTTCGGAGAGCGCATAGGAAGCCAGCGCCTCACCTGAGGCCACCGACGGCAACACCTGCTGCTTCAATTCGTCCGACCCGCTCAGCAGCAGGCCCATCGTCCCCAGCTTGTTCACCGCCGGAATCAGCGACGACGACGCACACACCCGGGCCACTTCCTCGATCACGATGCAGGTGGCCACCGCGTCCGCGCCCTGTCCGCCGTACTGCTCGGGCACGTGCACCGCGTTGAAGCCCGACGCAGTCAACGCAGCCAGCGCCTCCTCGGGGAATCGCGACTGCTCGTCCACGTCGGCGGCGTAAGGGGCGATCTCCTTTTCCGCCAGGGCGCGGATCGCCGTCCGCAGTTCCCGGTGCTCCTCGGGCAATTCGAACAGGTCAAACGACGGGTTTCCGGTCCAGCGAGCCATCTTCTACTCCTTGCTACTGGCCGGTAACTTTACCGTGCCGGCTTTTCAGGTCGGCATCCTTGGCTCGCACGCTCGCCGCCAACTGCTCCTGAAAGGCCACGATCCGCGACCGCAACGCGACATCGGACGATCCCAGAATCCGCACGGCCAGCAGACCCGCGTTGCGGGCACCACCGATCGACACCGTGGCCACCGGAACCCCGGCGGGCATCTGCACGATCGACAGCAGCGAATCGAGGCCGTCCAGCCGGGCCAGCGGCACCGGAACCCCGATCACGGGCAGCGGTGTCGCCGAGGCCACCATTCCCGGTAGGTGGGCGGCGCCGCCCGCGCCGGCGATGATCACCTCGATGCCGCGCTCGGCGGCCCCACGCGCGTAGTCGAGCATCAGCGCCGGCGTGCGGTGCGCCGATACCACGCCGACCTCGAACGGGACATCGAACTCGGCGAGCGCAGCGGCGGCGTCCTGCATCACCGCCCAATCGCTGTCGCTGCCCATGATCACCCCGACGCGGGCCTTGCTAGCCATGTGGCTCCCATCCATCGTCGTCGGCGCGCCACTGACCGTGTGACAACCAGTGTGCGGCCAGCGCGGCGCGCTCACGCAGTTTCGCCACCTCGGCTTCGTCGGAGCCAAGGAAGTTGACATGCCCGATCTTGCGGCCTGGCCGCTCTCCCTTGCCGTAGAGGTGAACCCGGGCTTCCGGCATCCGCGCAAACAGGTGATGCAGCCGCTCGTCGACCGTCATCGTCGGCGTGTGTGCGGCGCCCAGCACGTTAGCCATCACCGTCACCGGCACGGTGGCGCCGGTGTCGCCGAGCGGATAGTCCAGCACCGCGCGCAGATGCTGCTCGAACTGGCTGGTGCGAGCCCCGTCCATGGTCCAGTGCCCGGAGTTGTGCGGGCGCATCGCCAGCTCGTTGACCAGCAACCGGCCATCGGTCGTTTCGAACAGCTCGACCGCCAGCACCCCGACGACACCGAGCTCGGCCGCCAGCCGCAGCGCCAGCTGCTGGGCCTCGACGCCGACGTCGTCGTCAAGCCCCGGCGCCGGCGCGATCACCTCCATGCAAATGCCGTCGCGCTGCACGGTCTGCACCACCGGCCACGCCGCGCCCTGGCCGAACGGCGAGCGCGCCACCAGCGCGGCGAGCTCGCGGCGCAGCTCGACCCGCTCTTCGACCAGCACCGGCACCCCGGCAGCCAAAAAGCCCCACGCGGCCTCTCGGGCCTGAGCCACGTCGTGGGCCATCCGCACCCCGCGGCCGTCATACCCGCCGCGGACCGCTTTGACCACGACCGGGCCGCCGACGCGACCGGCGAACTCGTCGACGCTGTCCAGCTCGGCGACGCGGCTGACACCTGCGAACCGCGGCACCGGCGCATCCAGCGCGGTCAGCCGCTCACGCATGACGAGCTTGTCCTGCGCGTGTGCCAGGGCCTGCGGCGGCGGCGCGACGTTGACGCCCTCGGCGACCAGTTTCTCCAGCAGCTCGTTGGGGACGTGCTCGTGGTCGAAGGTCAAAACGTCCGCGCCCGCGGCCACCCGGCGCAGGTCGTCGAGGTCGGTGTGGGAGCCGACGACCACGTCCGGGGTGACCTGCGCAGCGGGATCGTCGGGCGCGGCGGCCAGCACCCGCAGGGTCTGGCCCAGGGCGATCGCGGCCTGATGGGTCATTCGGGCCAGCTGACCGCCTCCGACCATGGCGACCAGCGGTGCTGCGATGGGCGTACCGGGCACGCCAATCATGGTGTCACGACCGGCCGAGCGCGGTGTTTAGCGGCGCTGACACGGTCGCGGCGCGGCGGCGGCACGTAATACGTAGACTGCGACACTGTGTCCTTTGCCGATGCCACGATCGTGCGGTTGCCGCGGCTGGTCCGGTCCTACGTCGAACGCCATCACGAACTGATCAAGTTCGTCATCGTCGGGGCCACCACGTTCGTCATCGACTCGGCGATCTTTTACACGCTGAAGCTGACCATCCTGGAGCCCAAGCCGGTGACCGCCAAGGTCATCGCGGGCATCGTCGCGGTCATCGCGTCCTACATCCTGAACCGCGAGTGGAGCTTCCGGCACCGCGGCGGCCGTGAACGCCACCACGAGGCGCTGCTGTTCTTCGCATTCAGCGGCGTGGGGGTGCTGCTGTCCATGGCGCCGCTGTGGTTCTCCAGCTACATCCTGCAGCTGCGGGTGCCACACGTGTCGCTGACCGTGGAAAACATCGCCGACTTCATCTCGGCCTACATCATCGGCAACCTGCTGCAGATGGCGTTCCGGTTCTGGGCATTTCGCCGGTGGGTGTTCCCCGACGAGTTCGGCCGCATCCCGGAGGGCGCGCTGGAATCGGCGCTGACCGCCGGCGGCATCGCCGAGGTCTTCGAAGACAACCTCGAAGAGGGTGGCACGGTCACCCTGCTGCGGGCGTGGCGGTCGCGTCGCAGCCGGTTCGCTCAGCTGGGCGACTCGGGTTCGAGCGTGTCGAAAACTTCGTGATAGAGCAGTGCGTGCACCTGCCGCACGCGCGGAATGTCGTAGAACTCCAACGAATCTTGTGACGCCGACTCGATGATCAGCGTGCCCGCGGGCAGCATCCGGTCGACGATTCCCTGCCGGAATTCCACATGAAAGATCCGGGCCAGTGGGATGTCGATTCCGCTGCCCGACAACACTCCGTGCCGAAACATCACTCGACGGTCGGTGATGACGAAATGCGTTGTCAGCCAAGCCAAGAACGGCCATACCGTGAGCCAGCCGACCAGCACCAGCCAGATCGTCCAGATGACCCCGAAGATGACGTTCTTGGCGTTCGGGTCCCAAGGTCTGGTGTTGACGAATCCGGCGACGAAGGATGCCAGCCCGCTCGCCAGGA
Source organism: Mycobacterium xenopi (assembly GCF_009936235.1). Lineage (NCBI taxonomy): Bacteria > Bacillati > Actinomycetota > Actinomycetes > Mycobacteriales > Mycobacteriaceae > Mycobacterium > Mycobacterium xenopi. The sequence continues at coordinate 3,787,305 of NZ_AP022314.1, forward strand.
TGAGCACGGTGACCGCCCCAACGAGACGCTTCCAGTGGGGATGGCGGTGCAGAACCACCTGCTCGCCGTCGGCCAGCACGTTGTCGGGGTAGCGCATCAGTGCGCGGCCCGCAGGTGGGTGATGTCGCCGGCCGAGATCGACACCGTCTGAGCGCCGGTGTCCACCTGCAGCCGGCCCATGTCGTCGACGCCCCGGGCGGTGCCGACCACTTCCCGGTCACCGGGCATCGTGGCCTGCACGCGCCGGCCCAGCGTCAGGCTGTGCCGCTGGTAGTCGGCGATCAGCGCCGGGTCGGCCCCGGCCGCGGTGCGCCAGGCTTCGACGCGAGTGGCAAGTTCCCGAAGTATACTGTGCGCCAACGTATTTCGGTCGGTCATCGAGGAACCCAGCATCAGCACCGACGTCGCCGCCGGGTCCGGCGCTTCCTCGGCGGTCAACGTCACGTTCAGCCCCAGCCCGATCACGATCACCGGCGCCGGGGCCGCGACTTCGGTCAGGATCCCGGCCAGCTTGCCGTCGTTCACCAGCACGTCGTTCGGCCATTTCAGGCCAGCTGTCACGCCGGCCACCGCGGCCAGCGCGTCGATCACCGCCACCCCGGTCGCCAACGGCAGCCAGCCCCACGCCGAACGGGCCACCGACGCCCCGTTCACCCCGACCGACATCGCGATCTGCGCGCGGGGTGGCGCCGACCAGTGCCGGCCATGACGACCGCGCCCGGCGTTTTGGTATTCGGCCAGCAACACATACCCGTCGATGTCCTCGCCGACCGCCGCGCGGGCGAGCAGATCGGCGTTGGTGGAGCCGGTTTCCTCGACGACATCGAGTCGACGCCACGGCAATCCGGGCCCGACCAGCCCGTCGCGCAGCACCGCCGCATCCAGCGGCGGCCTGAGCAGGTCATGCTCCATCGCAGCCAAGCCTAAGCCAGCCGCTAAGCTCGACAGCCATGACGAGCGTTACCGATCACCACGCCGAACCCGCCGCCGAGCACACGGTCGACATCCATACCACCGCGGGCAAGCTGGCGGAGTTGCGCAAGCGCCTGGAGGAGACGCTGCACCCGGTCGGTGTCGAGGCCGTGGACAAGGTGCACGCTAAGGGCAAGCTGACCGCCCGTGAGCGCATCTACGCGCTGCTGGACGAGGGATCGTTCGTGGAGTTGGACGCCCTGGCCCGGCACCGCAGCAGCAACTTCGGGCTGGACGCCAAGCGCCCGCTCGGCGACGGTGTGGTCACCGGCTACGGCACGATCGACGGCCGCGACGTGTGCATCTTCAGCCAGGACGCCACCGTGTTCGGCGGCAGCCTCGGCGAGGTGTACGGCGAAAAGATCGTCAAGGTGCAAAACCTGGCGATCAAGACCGGGCGCCCGCTGATCGGCATCAACGACGGCGCCGGGGCGCGCATCCAGGAGGGTGTGGTCTCGCTGGGCCTGTACAGCCGGATTTTTTACAACAACATCATGGCCTCGGGCGCCATCCCGCAGATCTCGCTGATCATGGGGGCCGCCGCCGGCGGGCACGTGTACTCTCCTGCCCTGACCGATTTCGTGGTGATGGTCGACCAGACCAGCCAGATGTTCATCACCGGCCCGGACGTGATCAAGACGGTCACCGGCGAGGACGTCACGATGGAGGAGCTCGGCGGCGCCCACACCCACATGGCCAAGTCCGGCACCTTGCACTATGTCGCCTCCGGTGAGCAGGACGCGTTCGACTGGGTTCGTGAGCTGCTGAGCTACCTGCCGCCCAACAACTACGCCGATCCCCCGCGCTATTCGGTGCCGGTTCCCGAGGGTGCCATCGAGGACAACCTCACCGCCGAGGACCTCGAGCTGGACACGCTGATTCCCGACTCGCCGAACCAGCCCTACGACATGCACGAGGTGATCACCCGCATCCTCGACGAGGACGAGTTCCTGGAAATACAAGCGGGATACGCGCAGAACATCGTCGTGGGCTTTGGTCGCATCGAGGGCCGTCCCGTCGGCATCGTCGCCAACCAGCCCACACATTTCGCCGGCTGCCTGGACATCAACGCCTCGGAGAAGGCGGCCCGCTTCATTCGGACCTGCGATTGCTTCAACATCCCGATCGTGATGCTGGTCGACGTGCCGGGCTTCCTGCCGGGCACCGACCAGGAATACAACGGCATCATCCGCCGCGGCGCCAAGCTGCTCTACGCCTACGGTGAGGCCACCGTCCCCAAGGTCACCGTGATCACTCGCAAGGCCTACGGCGGTGCGTATTGCGTGATGGGGTCCAAGGACATGGGCGCCGACGTCGCCGTGGCCTGGCCGACGGCTCAGATCGCGGTGATGGGGGCCTCCGGCGCGGTCGGATTCGTCTACCGGCAAAAGCTCGCCGAGGCGGCGAAAAAGGGCGAGGACGTCGACGCGCTGCGCCTGCAGCTGCAGCAGGACTACGAGGACACTTTGGTCAACCCCTACATCGCCGCCGAACGCGGCTACGTCGACGCGGTGATCCCGCCGTCGCACACCCGCGGCTACATCGCGACCGCCCTGCGGCTACTGGAACGCAAGATCGCCCAGCTGCCGCCCAAGAAGCACGGGAACATTCCGCTGTGAGCACCGAGGCGCACGACGGGCACGAGCCCCACATCGAGATCCTCAAGGGCGAGCCCACCGACGAAGAGCTGGCCGCGCTTATCGCGGTGCTGGGCAGCATAAGTGGCGGCCGGGCCGAGCCCGCGCAGCCCGAACGCAACATGTGGGGACACCCCGTCGACAAGTTGCGCTACCCGGTCTTCAGCTGGCAACGCGTCACCTTGCTGGAACGGATTCATATGCGGCGATGACCCGCCTGGTGCTCGGGTCAGCCTCGCCGGGCCGGCTCAAGGTGTTGCGCCAGGCCGGCGTCGAGCCACTGGTCCGCGTATCTGGTGTCGACGAGGATGCGGTCACCGCCGAACTCGGCCCGAACGCCGCACCGGCACAAGTCGTCTGCGCGCTGGCCCGTGCCAAAGCCGAGCAGGTCGCCGACGGTCTGCACCGCGCAGTCGCCGCGGATTGCGTTGTGATCGGCTGTGATTCGATGCTGCACGTCGACGGCCGGTTGTGTGGCAAACCCGGCTCGGCCGACGAGGCGCGCCGACAATGGCAGGCCATCGGCGGGCGCTCCGGGCGGCTCTACACCGGGCACGCGGTTCTGCGGCTGCGCGACGGCGAGCCGGACGGGCGGGCCGACGAAGCGGCCACGACCACAGTGCGTTTCGGCGTGCCCACGCCCGCGGAGCTGACCGCCTACGTCGACAGCGGCGAACCGCTGCAGGTGGCCGGCGGGTTTACCATCGACGGCCTGGGCGGCTGGTTCGTCGACGGGGTCGATGGCGACCCGTCCAACGTGATCGGCTTGAGTTTGCCATTGACTCGTGGCCTGTTGCAGCGCGTCGGCCTGTCGGTGGCAGCGTTGTGGGCGGCCAATCCGCTGTAGGCTCGAGGTGTGCCGCTGCCAGAAGATCCCAGCCCCACCCTCGCCGGCTACGCCCACCCCGAACGGTTGGTCACCACCGACTGGCTGGCCGCCAACCTGGGCAGACCCGGGCTTGCCATCGTCGAATCCGACGAAGACGTTTTGCTCTACGACGTCGGCCACATTCCCGGCGCGGTCAAGGTCGACTGGCACACCGACCTTAATGACCCGCGGGTGCGCGACTACATCAACGGTGAGCAGTTCGCCGACCTGATGAACCGAAAGGGCATCGCCCGCGACGACACCGTGGTGATCTACGGCGACAAGAGCAACTGGTGGGCGGCCTATGCGCTGTGGGTGTTCACCTTGTTCGGCCACCCGGATGTGCGGCTGCTCAACGGCGGCCGCGACCTGTGGCTGGCCGAGGGCCGGGAAACCACGCTGGACGTGCCGAACAAGACCTCGACCGGCTATCCGGTGGTGCAGCGCAACGACGGGCCGATCCGCGCGTTCAAGGACGACGTCCTGGCCTCCCTGGGCTCGCAGCCGCTGATCGACGTGCGGTCACCGGAGGAGTACACCGGCAAGCGCACCCACATGCCCGACTACCCCGAAGAAGGTGCGCTGCGGGCCGGTCACATCCCCACCGCGGTGCACATCCCGTGGGGCAAGGCCGCCGACGAGACCGGGCGGTTCCGCAGCCGCGACGAACTCGAGAAGCTCTACGGTTTCATCAAGCCCGACGACAAGACGATCGTCTACTGCCGCATCGGTGAGCGCTCCAGCCACACCTGGTTCGTGCTGACCCATTTGTTGGGCATCCCGGGCGTCCGCAACTACGACGGGTCGTGGACCGAGTGGGGCAACACCGTGCGAGTGCCCATCGTGGCCGGCGAAGAGCCAGGAGAAGTAACTGCCCTATGAGCCTGCCCGCGCCGCTGGCCGAGGTGGTGTCCGACTTCGCCGAAGTCCAGGGCCAGGACAAGCTCAAGCTGTTGCTGGAATTCGCTGACGAATTGCCGCCGCTTCCAGCCGAATTGGAAGAGGCGGCGATGGAACCGGTGCCGGAGTGCCAGTCCCCGTTGTTCATGCACGTCGACGCCAGCGATCCGCAGCGGGTTCGGTTGCATTTTTCCGCACCGGCCGAAGCGCCCACCACCCGCGGATTCGCCTCGATCTTGGCCGCCGGCCTCGACGAACAACCCGCGGCCGACATTCTGGCCGTCCCGGAGGATTTCTACGACGAGCTGGGCCTGGCGGCTTTGGTCAGCCCGCTGCGGCTGCGCGGGATGGCGGCCATGTTGGCCCGTATCAAACACCGACTCCGCGAGTCGAATGGGGGACCGGCTGGTCTGCCGCCGAACCGAGGCTAAACTCCCCCTGACAGACTTGTAAGAAATTCTCTTAGAGATTCGGAACGTCCAGCACAGGAGGCGCCGTGCCTAGTCACGCCAGCTCGAGGATCGCCAAGGTCCTGGTCGCCAATCGCGGGGAGATCGCGGTCCGGGTGATCCGCGCGGCCCGGGATGCGGGCCTGCCCAGCGTCGCGGTGTACGCCGAGCCCGACGCCGACGCACCCCACGTGCGGTTGGCCGACGAGGCATTCGCGCTGGGTGGCCAGACGTCGGCGGAGTCCTACCTGGACTTCGGTAAGTTGCTCGACGCTGCCGAGAAGTCCGGCGCCAACGCGATCCATCCCGGCTACGGGTTTCTGTCCGAAAACGCCGACTTCGCGCAGGCCGTCATCGACGCGGGGCTGATCTGGATCGGACCCAGCCCGCAGTCGATCCGCGACCTGGGCGACAAGGTCACCGCCCGCCACATCGCCGCCCGCGCCCAGGCGCCGCTGGTGCCCGGCACCCCCGACCCGGTCAAGGACGCCGACGAGGTGGTGGCTTTCGCCCACGAGTACGGCGTGCCGATCGCGATCAAGGCCGCGTTCGGCGGCGGCGGCAAGGGCCTGAAGGTGGCCCGCACCGTCGAGGAGATTCCCGAGCTGTACGAGTCCGCGGTCCGTGAGGCGACGGCTGCGTTCGGCCGCGGCGAGTGCTTCGTGGAGCGCTACCTGGACAAGCCGCGTCACGTCGAGGCCCAGGTGCTCGCCGACATGCACGGCAACGTGGTGGTGGCCGGCTTGCGCGACTGCTCGCTGCAGCGCCGCTATCAAAAGCTGGTCGAGGAGGCGCCGGCGCCGTTTCTGACCGACGCGCAACGCAAAGAGATCTACGAGGCAGCCAAGCGCATCTGCCGGGAAGCCCACTATCACGGCGCCGGCACCGTGGAGTTCCTGGTCGGACAGGACGGACTGATCTCGTTCCTGGAGGTCAACACCCGGCTGCAGGTGGAGCACCCGATCACCGAGGAGACCGCCGGCATCGACCTGGTGTTGCAGCAGTTCAAGATCGCCAACGGCGACAAGCTCGACATCACCGAGGACCCCACGCCGCGCGGGCATGCCTTCGAGTTCCGGATCAACGGCGAGGACGCCGGGCGCAACTTCCTGCCCGCGCCGGGACCGGTGACCAAGTTCAACCCGCCGTCCGGGCCGGGTGTGCGACTGGACTCCGGCGTGGAGACCGGTTCGGTGGTCGGCGGGCAGTTCGACCCGCTGCTGGCCAAACTGATCGTCTACGGCGCCAACCGCCAAGAAGCGCTGGCCCGTGCCCGGCGCGCGCTTGACGAGTTCGAGGTCGAGGGCCTGGCCACGGTGATCCCGTTCCACCGGGCCATCGTGCGCGACCCGGCGTTCATCGGCGACGAGAACGGTTTTTCGGTGCACACCCGCTGGATCGAAACCGAGTGGAACAACACCATCGAGCCGTTCACCGGCGGCGAACCACTCGACGAGGAGGACGCCCGCCCGCGCCAGAAGGTCGTCGTCGAGGTGGGCGGTCGCCGCCTGGAGGTGTCGCTACCGGCCGACTTGGCGCTGTCCAACGGCGCCGGTTCCGACCCGGTCGGTGTTATCCGGCGCAAACCCAAGCCCCGCAAGCGCGGCGCGCTCGCGGGCGCCGCGGCCTCCGGTGACGCGGTGACCGCCCCCATGCAGGGCACCGTGGTCAAGGTCGCCGTCGAAGAGGGCCAGGAGGTCACCGCCGGCGACCTGGTCGTGGTGCTGGAGGCGATGAAAATGGAGAACCCGGTCACCGCCCACAAAGACGGCACCATCACCGGTCTGGCTGTCGAGGCCGGCGCCGCGATCACCCAAGGCACGGTGTTGGCCGAGATCAAATAGCCGCCAGGCACCCAACCGGTGGGCTCCCGCCGTTGTTGGCTGCGCCGCGCCCGGGTAAGGTCTTCAACAGGTTGAGGTCACAGCCGCCCGGACAACGTCAACGGCGTGCAGGGGGCTGAATCCCTGCCGTAAGGGCATCTTCTGTTTGACGTGATCCACAGGACGAATTTTCGTTGACTGATGGAGTCACCATGTCTGTCGTGAGAACCGCGGGATTTGCGGGCGCAGCCCTCGGCGTGGACACCGCATTTCCGTCGCAACCCTGGGAAAGCCGCACCGCACGTTTCACCGCCCATTGGGGGCCGTCGGCCGTGGCGGTCGTCGCGCACGGCGAGCTCGACGCCGCCAATGCCAGTCAGCTCGCGGATTATGTGCAGCAGTGCGCCGCTTTCTCCAAGCTCGTGATCTTAGATCTCAGAGGCGTGGAATTCTTTGGGACAGCTGGCTTTTCGACGCTACACACGATCAACGTGAGATGCGCCCGCGCCGATGTGCAGTGGGCGGTAGTGCCTAGCCGCGCGGTCTCGCGGGTGCTGCGGATCTGCGACCCTGAGCACGCGTTGCCGATCGCCGACTCGGCGGATGTGATGCTGGTCGACCAGCGCGAGCCGCGGCGCCTACTCCAACTGGTCTCGCAGTCGCGCTAGCGACTTCGCCAGCAGCCGCGACACATGCATCTGCGAGATGCCGACCCGCTCGGCGATTTGCGTCTGTGTCATTGACTCGAAAAACCTGAGCACCAACACCGTTCGTTCTCGCTCCGGCAGCGCATCTAGCAGCGGACGTAACGCTTCACGGTTTTCAATGCGCTCCAGACCGGCGTCCACATCACCGAGAGTGTCGGAGATAGCGCGGGCGTCGTCGTCGGTATTGTTGCCGCCGCTATCGATCGACAGCGTGTTGTAGGAACTGCCGGCAACCAGCCCCTCGACGATCTCGGTGCGGTCCATGTCAAGTTCGTCGGCGAGCTCGGTAGCGGTGGGCGCGCGGCCCAGCCGTTGCGACAAGTCGGCGGTGGCCGCGCCGAGCCGCAGGTGCAGTTCTTTCAGACGCCGTGGCACCTTGACCGACCAGCTGTTGTCGCGAAAGTGCCGCCGGACCTCCCCCATGATCGTGGGCACCGCGAACGAGACGAAGTCCGAGCCGGCGTCGACGTCGAAGCGGACGACCGCGTTGACCAGTCCGACCCGGGCTACCTGCACCAGGTCGTCACGCGGTTCGCCGCGGCCCTCGAACCTGCGGGCGATGTGATCGGCCAGTGGCAGGCAACGCTCCACAATCTTGTCGCGCTGCCGCTGAATTTCCGGCGAGTGGGGCGGGAGGCTAGCCAACTCGCGGAACATGTCCGGAACGTCGGCATACTCATTTGGTCGTGAGCCAGAACTGCCGACAGCTCGCGCTGTCACCTGGCGGAGCCTGCCCGTCGCGTGGTCAGCTTGATCCCGAACACGCCGGGGCCCTCGGGCTGGCTGCCGTCGCGGAAAGTCTGAACGCCGTCGGTAAGCGACGTCAGGACGTGCCAGCTGAAGCTGCCGGGTGCGAGCACGTCGTAGGTCTGGCACGTGGCCGACGCCTCCACCACGAGCTCGTCGTCTCGCGGGTCGACCACCACCACCAATGTTGCATCCGGTGTGGCCGAACGGATCAGCCTGGTACACACCTCGTCGACCGCCAGCCGCAGATCGGCCACGGCGTCGAAATCAAGGTCTTCGAACGTGCCGACCGCCCCGACAAGGGTGCGCAGGACGGCCAGATTCTCCAGCCGCGCGGCGACCCGGAGCTCGACGGCGCGGTCACCTCGTTGCTGCTTTTCACCACGCGCTTGGGCATCGGTCATGTGGTCTCCCAGCAGTGTGTGACCGAGATTATCCCCGCTGTCGAGCTGGTTAGTCATGACCACCTCCGGGTAATCCGCCCCCATGGGCAAGGCTGACACAACCGACCAGGCCGGCGCCCGTCGACTCGGGCGAGTCGCATTGATCGCGGTCGTCACGGTGGTGGTGTTGATCCTGGTTGCGGTGGGCGTCTATGTCATCGCGTTCGTGATCTTGTCGCCGATGATGGGATAACCCGGGCACCGCGACAGAGCCGACCACCTGCGAACTGATCATCGTGCACAGTCCATACCCGCTCACCGCCATTTGTAACCAGGGATTTCCGGGGTCGTTGTTTCGGTGGGCAGGCCCACGGGTAGGTGAGGGGGATGCACGACCGCAATCTTTCCGATGAAATACCGGATGAGATACCGGTCGCCGATGCCGTCGAGCAGAACCAGGAAACCGCGCCCGAGCCCGACGCCGTCGATTCGACGGACGCGCCGATGGAGGCGAACGCACCGGATTGGCAAGAACAGCTGCAGGAAGTCCCCGAAGACGACGAAGAGTACCGCGAATAGCGGGTGCGCCCGCGTTTGGCGCGTTCCCGCGAAGGGAACTTATAGAGCGCTCGGGGACTCGGCGCGTGCGCGCGTTGCTCCCGCTCAAGCAAAGGGCGGACGGCCTAACAGATTTGGGCAAGCGAAGGAGAGAGATGACCGAGAAGAGTGGTCTTGGCGAGGCGGTCCGCGGCGTCGTCGAGGCCGTCAAAGGCCTGGGCAAGGAAGTCCTCGGCACCGTGACCGGCCGCGGCGAAATGGCTCGTGAAGGCCAGGCTCAACAAGACAAGGCCAGGGCCCAACGCGACGCAGCCCGCAAGGAGGCCGAAGCCGAAAAGGCCCGCGCCGAAGCCAAGATCGAAGAACAGCGGCAAAAGAGCAGTCAACGGCGCGAGCAGTAGACGGCGAGCGGCCGCACCTGCGAAAGGTCCAACCGTCGGCAGACGGTTGGACCTTTTGGCGTCCAGACGGCTGACTCACGTCGTCCAGCCGTGCTACCACCTACGCTTGACTGCCATGAACATCGCGATGAGCCGAGTCCTGCTGCGAGCGGTGGTGCTTTTGGGAGCGTGGGCGACGGGATTGCTGGTAGCGGCGTGGGTGGTTCCGAACGTGTCGTTGTCGGTGTCAGGATTCGTCGTTGCGGTAGCGGTGTTTTCGGTCGCGCAGGCGATTCTGTCGTGGTGGATCTTCAAATTGCCGCGCGCGTATGCGTCTTTGCTCCTGGGCGGCGTCGGCCTGGCATTGACTCTCATCGCTTTGAGCCTCGCCTCGACATTCACCCACGGGTTTAGCATCCGGGGCGCGGCATCCTGGGTTGCGGCGACGCTGGTGGTGTGGCTTGTGACGACGCTCGGAGCGATTTTGCTGCCCGAGGTGCTTGTCCGCGACCAGGTGTCATTTGCCACGAGGATGGGACCACCGGTTGGCCAGCAACTAGGGACCACCTGTTTGGCTCACTGGCGATGATCGGCGGTCGTTCGGCCTGGTGTCAACTGAGGGCTTTTGGCGGCGCCGGTAGGACTGTCCTTCGATGATGAGTTCATGCGCTGTTGAGGTGACCCTGTCGACAGCGGATTGGGCCAGCAGGGGGTCGGTCATGACGGCCAGCCATTCGTCAGGGCTGCGGTTGGAGGTCAGCACGGTGGAGCCTCGCTGGTGGCGGGCCACGACAAGCTCGTAGAAGTCGGCGGTCGCGGTAGCGTCCATCGGCTGCAGGGCGAAGTCGTCGATGATCAGCAGCCGGACTTGAGCCAGGCGGCGCATCTCGGCTTCGGTGCTGTTGTCGAGTCGGGATGCTTTGAGCCGCTTGAACATTGCATCAGCACGCAACATCAGGGTGGGGATGCGTCGCCGCACGGCGATGTGTCCGAGTGTGGTGGCCAGATGCGTTTTGCCTACCCCGACCGGTCCCAGCAGCAGAGCGCCGTGGGGGCCGTCGAGAAACCGCAGGCTGGTCAAGTCGGTCCACAGGGTGCGGTCGTAGCTGACGGCGGCCGAATCGTCCCAGGAATCCAGGCGCATGGTCGCATCCAGGCCGGCCTCGCGGGCGCGGCGGGCGGCTGAGCTGTTGTCGCGGCGGGTGGCCTCATCGGCGAGGATCAGCTCCAAAAAAGCCGCGTGTGACAGGTGCCGCTGGTGAGCCAAGGTGAGCCGCTCGGGCAGGGTGTCGAGCATCCGCCCAAGTTTGAGTTGGCGCATCACTCGCTTGAGGTCAGTCGAGATCGGGTCGGTGACAACAGGTTTGGTCGCCATGCCGATCACAGCCCCTGGGTTGCGTTGCGACCGGTGGGGGTGGCGCCGCCGTCGATGACGCTCATCCAGTCGGGCCGCTGCCTGCCTTGGCTGCGGTATTCACCCGGGTCGCGGGCAAACCGGGCCGGAGCCAGCCCGGTGGCCGCCCGCGGCGCCTCGGCTGGGGTGTTCTCGGTGGCCTTGTGCAGCATCGCGGCGATCTTGGACACCGAGACCACATCGAGCTCCAATGCCCGCCCGCAGGCGGTGTTCACCGGGGCCGCGCCGTAGCGTTTGACCAGCCCCAACAACCGGTACACCTGGCGCATGCGTGTCCACGGCAGCTGGTGATCGAGCAGACGTTCGGCGTAGATGCCGATATCAGCCCCGTGGCCGCCGCGGTGGCGATCAGCCGGGTCAGGTCCCGCATCGCGTAGCCGGTCTTGTCAGCGGGCAGATCAGCCGGGTCGGTGCAACGTCCGCCGGCGGGCTGGCGGGGATGAGTCTTGACCAGCTTTCCGCCGTGGAACGCCTTGACCAACTCGCCGTCGGCGCGCACCGAAACGGTCTGCCCGCGAAGGTGTTCGGGGATTGAATACAATGCCCGATCGACTTGAATGTGGTAGTCGCGGTGCACCTTGGCTTCAGCGTAGATCGGCACCTGGTAGACCGCTGCTGGGGCGGGCAGCAGCAGTGCGGCCTCGCGCTCGGCGAACACCACCGCCGGGCGTTGACAGGTGGTGCCGTGGATGCGCTGGCCGGCCTTGCCGGCACACCACACCTGGGCTCGGGCCTGAGCGTCGGCGAGGTCGGCGAAGTCTTCGCCGGCGAAGAAGTTGCCCCGCACGTACTGGACCATACGTTCCACCCGCGGCTTGTCCTGGGGGTGACGAACCCGGGCCGGATCGGTGAAGAATCCACGGACCTGCGAGTACTCCGTCCAACCCACACTGAACTGCGGATCGGTCGAATCTGCCTTGGGCACAATCGGTGTCATGTTATCAGGGATCAACACCTTGAAGACACCGCCAAAGAACTGCCAGGCCGCCTCGCAGCCGGCGACAATCGCCTCCAGCGTCTGGTTAAACGTCAGCCACACGAACATGTGCCTCGAATACACCGCGGTGAAGATCAGCGCGTGCACCACTCGGTTGCGCCCCGATTCGGCATCAAAGATCTTGCCCATCCGGCCGAAGTCGATCTGGCACTCCACGCCGGGCTCACCATCGACCACCGGCACCGTGCCAGCGCTGCGACGGCCCCGGTACTCGGTGCACTGCGTGCAGTACCGGTGCAACGTCCGCTGGGGCACCGCCGTGCCGCGCCGCTCCAACAGGTCACAGATCTTGACCACCGTCAGGCCCTCTTCCACCCACTTGACGATCTGATCGTGATTGGCGCGCAACACTTCCCACACTTGGCCGTGGCCATCCGGCCGGTCCGGCCGCACCGCCTCGATCACCGCGCCGATCAGCTCATCGGTGAGCTGATCAAGAGCACCACCGCGGTCCAACCCGGCCAGCGCCGCCGCATTCGTATAGCTGCGTGCGGTCTTACGATCCACCCCGGCCAACGCAGCCACCCGGCGCAAGCCGCCCCGACATCCACACCCGCAACAACTCACGTACCTCGATCACCGAAACCTCCCGATACATTCAGCGGACCTCCTTCACATCGATCGACATGAAGTGATCCGACCCAGTAATCGAGCGACCCCGGACGTACGACACGCCGGTGGTCCCATCACTGGCAAACGGGTGGTCCCATGCGACTGGCTAAACCCCGCTCAAGGTGGTCCCATCATCGTGGCGGTCGACAACCAGGCCTAACCGGTGACTAGCATTTGCTGTAGCGCATCCGACTGTTATCTCGCCCGACGAAGGAGGGGAGAGGTAGTGGGAGACAGGCATCACGATCCGACGGATTATTTCCGGACCACCCAGCCGCATGCCGGGATCACCATGAAAGACAACCTGTTTTGGCCCGGGCACATCTTGCTGGTCGTCGCGATATTCGGGGTGGTCAGCACGGTGGCCGCCGCCGCGTACGGGCATTACGAGTGGCTCGCCACCACCGGGCTTGTCGCCGCGCTCGGAACCATCAACGGAGCGCTGTGGCTGATCTTGGAGCGTCGCCGGGTGATCCGCATCGACGAGCAATGGCGGGCTGCGCACTCCGATAGCCCGACCGGCCAGCGCGTCGCCTGATCAGCCGCCAAGTGCCGGGCCGGCGATCGGCGGTGCCCCCATCGTCAGGGTCAGCAACATCAGCATCAACAAAAACCAGCCAGCACCCTGCCATCCCCACCAGGTGCCGCGGTCGCGCCACACACGGTAGGTGCGAATGAACGCCCAGACGCCTGCCGCCAGCAAAATCGCGGGCGCGCCGAATGCCAGCAGTGCCCGCTGTGGTGCCCCGCAGGCCACCGTGTCGACGGCCATCGCACCTTTACACGTGCTGACCCACAACGCCGCCACGATCAGGAAACCGATGCCGGTCACTGCGGCCAAGACCGCGAATCGCACCGCGGCCTGAACCTCCCGGTCCTCGTGACCGAGGTGGTCGCCCCGTGAATGCTGACGCGGGTTCTGCATAGTCCATCACTATCCTGCGTGGGTTGCTCTTATTCCATCGTCTGATCCGGCGCATCAGTTACATCGGTACCGACGGCCCCCGGCCCTGACTGCTTAGAGCATTATCGGATACCCGCCGGTTAGCGCAGCTAAACCGACCCCGATCGGCTCACGCGAGGTCCTCCACCGCGTGGCGCACGGCCTCGGCCGCCTCATCGATCTCGGCGCGCGACACCGTCAGCGCCGGGCGGAAACGCACACTGTCGGAACCGCTGGGCAACACGATCACCCTGCGTTGCCACAACCGCCGGATCAACTCGTCGCGGTCGGTGGTGGTCGGCAGGCTGAACGCGCACATCAGGCCGCGACCGCGAACGTCGAGGACCAGTCCGGGAAACTCGGCGGCCAGCTCGTCGAGCCGGGCCCGCAAGTAGCGGCCGTATTCGGCAGCGCGCGCGATCAGGCCGTCGGCTTCGATCACTTCCAGGATGCGCCGCGCCCTGACCATGTCGACGAGGTTGCCCCCCCATGTCGAGTTGAGCCGCCGGGGCACGTTGAACACGTTGTCCGCGATCTCGTCGACCCGCCGCCCGGCCATCACCCCGCACACCTGCGTCTTCTTGCCGAATGCCACCACATCGGGGACAACGCCGAATTGCTGGTAGGCCCAAGGAGTTCCGGTCAGCCCGCAACCCGTCTGGACTTCATCGAAGATCAGCAACGCGTCGTATTCGTCGCACAGCTCGCGCATCGCTGCGAAAAACTGCGGCCGAAAATGCCGGTCGCCGCCTTCGCCCTGGATCGGTTCGGCGATAAAGCACGCGATGTCGTGCGGGTGGGCCTCGAACGCCGCCCGGGCCTGGCGCAGGGATTCGGATTCCAGCGCGTCCATGTCGGCGCCGGGGCGAATGAACGGCGCATCTATCCGTGGCCACTCGAACTTCGGGAAACGGGCCACGTTGACTGGTTCCGTATTGGTTAGCGACAGCGTGTAGCCGCTGCGGCCGTGGAACGCCCCGCGCAGGTGCAGCACCCGAGTACCCAGCGCCGGGTCGACGCCGCGGGCCTGGTTGTGTCGGCTCTTCCAGTCGAACGCGACCTTGAGCGCGTTCTCGACCGCGAGCGCACCGCCCTCGATGAAGAACAAGTGCGGCAGCGCCGGATCACCCAGCACCCGGTTGAACGTCTCGACGAAGCGGGCCATCGGCACCGAGTACACCTCGGAATTGCTGGGTTTGTTCAGCGCGGCCTCGGCCAGTTCGGCACGGAACACGTCGTCGTCGGCCAGCGCCGGATGGTTCATGCCCAGCGCCGACGACGCAACGAAGGTGAACATGTCGAGATAGCGCCGTCCGTCGCGGGCGTCGACTAGATACGAGCCGGCGGAGCGGCGCAAGTCCAGCACGAAATCGAAGCCGTCGACCAGGATGCTGCGGGCCAGCACCTCGTGGACGCGGTCGGGTGCAAGAGGCTGACCGGTACGCGCCAGAACAGTCATAACTCGATGATAGCTGGCTAGATAGCGTAAATATTACGGCACGAACTCGCGACCACTGTAAAACGTCCGTAAAATGATCGTGCTCCGGGTCCGGACGTTCGCCGTCGTCCGAATCCGTTGCAGTAGGTCTTCGAGCGCCCGCGCGGACTCCACGCGCACTAACAGGATGTAGCTTTCCTCCCCGGCCACCGAATGACAGGACTCGATTTCGGCGATGTGCTCGAGCCGGGCCGGCGCATCATCGGGTTGTGAGGGATCGAGAGGGGTGATGGCCACGAACGCCGACAGCATGTTGCCCACCGCCTCGGGATTGATCCGCGCCGAATACCCGGTCACCACGCCGCGGGACTCCAGCCGGCGCACCCGGGATTGCACCGCCGATATCGACAAGCCGGCGCTGGCGGCCAGCTCGGCGAGGGTCGCGCGTCCGTTGGCGACAAGCTGGCGCACGAGAGTCCGGTCGATGTCGTCGAGCGTGTCACCCATGGCCGGAGAGTATCGCAGTGCCGAGGCCCGATGAGCCGGGCGAAAAAGTTGGAAACCTGGCAGCTGCGGGCCAAATTCGCCGCCGCACTGTCGGCGATGTATGGCGCCGAGGTTCCCGCGTACACCACGCTGGTCGAGGTAAGCGCGCAGGTCAACCGTGACTGCCTGGCACATCGCCCGGGCGCCGAGCGGCTCGGTTCTTTGGCGCGGGTCACCGCGGAGCGGCACGGCGCGATCCGGGTGGGCAGTCCAGCCGAACTGGCCGCGGTCGCCGACCTGTTCGCGGCGTTCGGCATGGTCCCGGTCGGTTACTACGACCTGCGCACCGCGGCGTCGCCAATTCCGGTGATCTCCACTGCTTTTCGTCCGATCGACGCCGAGGAGTTGGCCCGCAACCCGTTTCGGGTGTTCACGTCCATGCTGGCGACGCGCGATCGCCGATTCTTCGACGCCGGCCTGCGCCGCCGGGTGGAAGCCTTTCTGGCGCGCCGTCAATTGTTCGACCCGGCATTGATCGCGCGGGCCCGGGCGGTCGCGGCGGACGGGGGTTGCGACGCCGCCGACGAGGCCGACGAGTTCGTCGGTCGGGCTGTTGCGGCGTTCGCGCTGTCGCGCGAGCCGATCGACCGTGCCTGGTATGACGAGCTCTCCCAGGTGTCCGCGGTGGCTGCCGATATCGCGGGCGTCGCCTCCACCCACATCAACCACCTGACCCCGCGGGTGCTCGACATCGATGAGCTGTATCGCCGGATGACCGCTCGCGGCGTCACCATGATCGATGCCATCCAGGGACCGCCCTGCACCGACGGTCCCGCTGTGCTGTTGCGGCAGACTTCTTTTCGCGCACTTGCCGAGCCACGCCGGTTTCGTCTGGCCGACGGGACCATCAGAAAGGGAACGCTACGGGTGCGGTTCGGTGAGGTGGAGGCGCGTGGTGTGGCGCTGACGCCCAAGGGTCGGCAACGCTATGACGCGGCGATGGCAGCGGCCGATCCGGCACAGGTGTGGCTGGACTATTTCCCGTCCACGGATGCCGAAATGGCAGCCCAAGGGCTGGCCTACTACCGCGGCGGTGATCCGTCGAAACCCGTTGTCTACGAGGACTTCTTGCCGGCCTCAGCCGCTGGGATCTTTCGGTCTAATCTGGACAGCGACGCCGAGGCCGCTCAAGTCGCCGACGATTCGCAATACAGCGTGGAATGGCTGGCCGGGGCGATCGACCGGGCCATCTATGACCCGTACGCACTGTATGAAGCACATGCCCAGGAGGGGGCCGCATGACCCTGCCGAGCACCGAGCAATTACGCGCCCGGGTGCGCCGGGCACTCGATGTTATCGGCGCCGATATCTCGCTCGGCGAGCCGGGCGGACACGGGCTGCCGGCGCGCACACCGGTGACCGGCGAGGTGCTATTCACCGTGGCGGCAACCACGCCCACCCACGTCGATCATGCGATCGCTGCTGCAGCACAAGCCTTTTCGACGTGGCGCGTCACACCGGCGCCGGTGCGCGGCGCATTGGTGGCCCAATTGGGTCAACTACTTTCCGCGCACAAATCCGACCTTGCCACGCTGGTCACCGTCGAGGCCGGCAAGATCACCTCCGAGGCGCTGGGCGAGGTGCAGGAGATGATCGACATCTGCCAGTTCGCCGTCGGCTTGTCCCGTCAGCTGTACGGCCGCACCATCGCCTCCGAGCGGCCGGGGCATCGGCTCATGGAGACCTGGCATCCGCTGGGCGTGGTCGGGGTGATCACCGCGTTCAACTTCCCGGTGGCGGTGTGGGCGTGGAACACTGCGGTGGCGCTGGTGTGCGGCGACGCCGTGGTGTGGAAGCCCTCAGAGCTGACCCCGGTGACCGCGCTGGCCTGCCAGGCGCTGATCGCACAGGCCGCCGCGGCTGTCGGCGCTCCCCCCGCGGTGAGCGGACTGCTGCTGGGCGGCCCCGAGGTGGGCGAACAACTGGTGGATGACGACCGGGTCGCGTTGGTGTCGGCGACCGGCTCGGTGCCGATGGGCCAGCAGGTTGGTCCCCGGGTAGCGCGACGGTTCGGCCGCACGCTGCTGGAGTTGGGCGGCAACAACGCCGCGATCGTGACGCCGTCGGCCGATCTGGAGCTGGCCGTGCGTGCCATCGTGTTCGCCGCCGCTGGCACTGCCGGGCAACGCTGTACGACGCTGCGCCGGTTGATCGTGCATCGCTCGATAGCCGACGAGGTGGTGGCACGCATCACCGCCGCCTACCGACGGCTGCCGATCGGCGACCCTACAGTTGACGGCACGCTGGTCGGTCCGCTGATCGGTGAGCAGGCCTATCGCGAGATGGTCAAGGCGCTCGAATACGCGCGCGCCGACGGCGGCGAGGTCATCGGCGGTGAACGCCACCACATCGGGCCAGCGAGCGCCTACTACGTTGCACCGGCGCTGGTGCGGATGCCGTCGCAGACCGCGATCGTGGCAGCCGAGACGTTCGCGCCGATCCTCTACGTGCTGACCTACGACGAACTCGACGAGGCCATTGCGCTGAACAACGCTGTGCCACAGGGGCTTTCTTCAGCGATTTTCACCACCGACGTCCGGGAGGCCGAGCGTTTCATCGACGGATCCGACTGCGGTATCGCCAACGTCAACATCGGCACCTCGGGCGCGGAGATCGGCGGCGCGTTCGGCGGCGAGAAACAGACCGGCGGCGGACGAGAATCCGGTTCCGACGCGTGGAAAGCCTACATGCGTCGCGCCACCAACACCGTCAACTACTCGTCGCAATTGCCGCTGGCCCAAGGCGTGGAATTCGGCTGACGAGTAGCTGCCCTGACGTCTACCCACGACGCCCCTCACGGCTGCGGTCATAGGCCCGTCGGCGCAGATCGGTCAGCCAGCCTGGCGCCGGTGTGACGTCGCGCGGCGAGTGGATCGTTGGATCGAATGCGACATTGGGCGCCTGGTCGTCGGCTAGCCAGCGATCTACGCTCAAGATCGCCAGCGGCTTGAATCGCCCTGTGCCACAGGCCTGTTCGACGGTGAATTCGATTCCGCCGTGGTCGATGTGTTTCCTGATGCTATCCAAAGACACGCCGGGATGCTCTGTCTTGCTTTTCATTTCGGCACGAATCCACCAATACCGCTGCTTGTAACGCAATGGCATCAGGCTCGACATGGACGCCGCCCACGACGTCGCCGGCCGCAGCGCCATCCGCGTCAACGGTCCCGACCCGGCTGAAGCCAACAGCACGTCCCAACCGCTTGGGGGGAATACCGTTGCCGGCATCTTCCAGGCCAGCCCGATGATGTCGGGCAGTCGACCCGGTGTTCCGAGCCCCTTGGAGATGCGTGCCACCACGTCGCACGAGCCGATCGGCAACCCCTGATCGGGCGGTGCGAGTCGCTCGATCTGGCCGGCGGCCATGACACCAGCAGGGTGAAACACCCGCCGATGGCGCAGCGCCGATCCCCACTGCAACGGCACCGCGACGACGTCGGGGAACTTCACCGTGATCACGCGGGGACCGTGGCGGTATCGCGATCCCAAGCCCGGTGCTTGGCCAGCGCCGAGGCGAAGGCGGCGAAGAACTCCTCCGGCATGCTGTCTTCGGCCGCGGTCGTCGACACCACGCCCATCGACGACACCACGTCGGGTCCATCAGCGAGCTGCTCGGCAACCCCGGCTTTGCGTAACAGCTCGATCCCCGCGCCGAACGCGCCCACCGGCTTGAGATGCTTGTAGGCCTCGGTGACGAAATTCACCGCGTACCCGTCATCGGAGAGGGCCGCGACCGAATCGGGCCCGCACGGCACGATCACCGCGTCATACAGCACCGACGCCATGGTGTTGATCGCACGGTCGACGGCCAGCTCACCGCCCGAGCCGCCGGTCAAACTGCCGCCGCCGACCGGTGCCAGCACTTCTGGAATGGCGCCACGCTGGCGCATGGCCCGCAACAGACGATCCGTGCCGCGCACGTCGACTCCGTTCGCGGCGAGCACGGCGATCTTGCGGGTTTCGATGCTGTCGGTGGCGGTGTTCAGCTGCGAGAGCGCCGGTGAGGCGGGCATCTTGTCGTCCACGGGCTGCTCGTCGGGGACCGGCAGGCCGAGCTTTCCGGCCACTCGGGCGGCCAGCTTGTGGTCAATCAGGTTCAGCTGGTCGACCACGCGGGGGCGGATTTCGCGAACCTCCACCTTGCCCAGCTCAAAAGCGAAGGCGGCCACGATGTGTTCGGCCTCCACCGCCGACATGCTCTTCCAGAACATGCGGGCCTGGCTGTAGTGGTCCTGAAAGCTCTTGGCGCGCTGGCGAATTTTATGCCCGTCAACCTTCTCGGTGTAGTGCCGGAACACATCTTCGTTTGCCAGTGCTGGGCAGCCGCCGCCCAACGAGTTCTTGAAGTAGCTGGTTTTGCCTTGCGGAATGGCGATCTGGCCATAACCGTCGTGCTGGTTGTTGCGTACGTCAACGACCGGCCGGTTAACCGGCAGCTGGGCGAAATTGGGGCCGCCCAGCCGGATCAGCTGCGTGTCAAGGTAGGAGAAGTTGCGAAACTGCAGCAACGGGTCGTTGGTGAAGTCGATGCCAGGCACCACGTTGGCCGTGTGGAACGCCACCTGTTCGGTTTCGGCGAAAAAGTTGTCCGGGTTACGGTTGAGCACCATCTTGCCCACCGGACGGACCGGAACCTGTTCTTCCGGAATGATTTTCGTGGCATCGAGCAGGTCGAACTGGAAGGAGAACTCGTCGCGCTCGGGTACCAACTGCACACCGAGTTCGTATTCCGGGTACTGGCCGGCCTCGATGGCCTCCCACAGGTCGCGGCGGTTGTAGTCAGGGTCCTTGCCGGCGATCTTTTGGCATTCGTCCCAGATCAGCGAATGCACACCCAGGCGCGGCTTCCAGTGGAACTTGACGAATGTGCCTTCGCCGCGGGCGTTGACGAGGCGGAAGGTGTGCACCCCGAAGCCCTGCATCATCCGGTAGCTGCGCGGCAGCGCCCGGTCCGACATCAGCCACATGATCGTGTGCAGCGTCTCGTCCTGCAGTGACACGAAGTCCCACAGCGTGTCGTGCGCCGAGGAAGCCTGCGGAATCTCGTTGTGCGGCTCAGGTTTTACCGCGTGCACGAAGTCGGGGAACTTGATCCCATCCTGGATAAAGAACACCGGCATGTTGTTGCCGACGAGGTCGTAGTTGCCCTGATCGGTGTAGAACTTCGTCGCGAAGCCCCGCACGTCGCGAACAGTATCGGCCGAGCCCCGGGAGCCTGCCACCGTGGAGAACCGCACGAACACCGGTGTCTGCTTGCCCGGGGTGGTCAAAAACCTGGCAACTGTGTACTCCGACAGCGAGTCGTCGTACGGCTCGAAGTAGCCGTAGGCGCCCGCACCGCGAGCATGCACCACGCGCTCGGGGATGCGCTCGTGGTCGAAGTGGGTGAGCTTTTCCCGGGCGTGAAAGTCCTCCAGCAGCGTGGGACCACGCTCACCGGCGGTCAGCGCGTCGTCGGTGTGGTCGACCCGAACACCTTGCTGGGTTGTCAGGTACCCGCTCGCCCGCTTGAGCCGGTAGCGGTCTAACTGTTGTTGTTTTGCGTTGTCGTCGTTGGCTGCCATGACCTACCTCTCGATGGGGATTCCAAGATGGGGTAACCCCTGAGCCAGCTCGACAAACGGAGTCTTGAGCTGCGACGGGCGTCGGCGGGCCACGCGGGTGCGCGTACCGACAACGCTGGAAGTCACAGCCAGCAGCTACTTGGCCAGTTCGGTGAGGATGATCGTCCCTTCGTCGCTTTCGGTTAGCCATTGATCAGCACGGGCACGCCTTCGCGGGTAGGTTCGCCGTGCACACTCAGGGACGGTCTGTGATGGCAACCGACGTACAGACCGGCACGATCACCACCCAGGTGCCGGCGCGGCTGGACCGGCTGCCCTGGTCGCGGTTTCATCGGCGGGTGGTCATCGGTTGGGCGGCGTTGTGTTTCTTCCTGGCTGGCTCTGGGGCCAGCGCCGCCTATTTGACCGTCAGCGAAATCTTTCCGAATGCCTTTCGCATGCTGGCTGCTGGGTCGTCGACCCTGGTTCGGCGCCGCTGGCCGCACCATGCACGCAGGATATGCACGCACGCAGCTGCCGCCACGTGAGCGGCAGCGCTGCTTAGTCGACACTTCCCTGCGCGGTGTGCAGATCAAACGATCTGCACCCGAGCGTGCTTCTGCGCGTAGCCTAAATAGCAGAGGTGACGTTTACCTCGGGCAACGCAAGCCAATCCTCAAATATGAGAAGCTCGTTTCACGAGCAGCTTTCGGCGCTGCAAGGGCGTCTGGCGGAGTTGTGCGCCTCGAGCAGGCCTCGGCCACCTTCGCGGCCTGAGCACAGGTGCGCATCCTGACGATCATTCAAGCCGCCCCCGGCTCACGCTTGGCCGCCGTGACCGCACGCATCGCCCGGTTGCGAGCACCGCGACGCCCGTATAGCCGAGCGCACATACTGGTCAAGACCTCGATCATGTCACGCACCAGATCATCGGTCGTCTCACCAGGATCGATGACCACGATCCGCCGGCCCTGAGCAGACAGCGCCGCTTCCAGGTGCTCCACCCCAAAGCGCGCCAGCCGATCCCGATGCTCCACAACGATCACTCTCGCATCAGGATCCGACATTTAGCCTCTGTGTGAGTCCACGGGCAGGTCCGAGGGTCCGACTGGGACACGTGGTGATCCCTGAAGTTTGAGCGGCCTCCCGTGGACTTCGGTGTCTGGTCGTGCGGTGTCCTTGTTCGGGAACTTGGAGCCAGCCGGTGGGTGTGGACTCCTGCTTAGAGAATGTCTGGGCCGTGGCCGCGGCGCTCAGTCACCTGGTGGTCTGAAAGAGCCAGTGGCAGAAGGGTTTTACAGTGACATTGACGTTGGGGATCGACGTTGCGGTTCGGGCTGCGCATCAAGCGACGCTGTCCCGTGACGGCAAGACGGTGTGGCGGGGTCGTAAGTTCATGACCCGCACCGAGGAGCTGGAGCGGGTGTGGGCCGATGCGGGTGTCGAGGATCCGGCCGAGCTGACGGTGGTCCTAGAGCCCACCAGAAACGCCTGGATCGTGATCGCCGAGTGGTTTCGCCGGCGCGGCGCGAAGGTGGTGATGGTGCCGACCACGCAGTCGGCTGACCTGCGCAAGTACTACTCCAAGCACGCCAAGAACGACCGGATCGACTCGGAGCTTTTGGCCCGGCTGCCGCTGCTGCATCCTGATGGGCTGCGTGAGTATTCCGGCCAAGGGCCGGCTAATCCGTTGCGGCGGCTGGTCAAGCAGCGTTCCACTATGGTCAAGCCCCGCACCGCGGTCTACGCCCGCCTCGACGCGCTGATCGAGCTGCTGGGACCGACCTGGTATGCGGTACTGGGCTCGAATTACGGTAACGCCGCGCTGGAACTTTTGGCTCGTTACGCCGATCCGCACGCAGTGATCCGGCTCGGCCAGGCCAGACTGGCCCGGTTCCTTGCCACGCGGTCCCGCGGCAATTGGCGTGACGAGCATGCCGCCGGCCTAATCGCCGCAGCCAGAGAAACCCTCGCCCTATGGAATGTCGAGGGCACCGATGGGATGGACTTCGCCGAACTGTCCGCCGATATCGCCCACGAGGCCGAACAAGCATTGTTTTTGACCCGTCAGATCAAAGCGATCGACGAGCGGATCGCCAACCTCTACACAGACGCCGACCCGCAGGGGATCGTCGCGTCCGCACCCGGCGTCGGCCCCACCATCAGCGCGGTCATCGCCGGCCGGATCGGCGACCCGCACCGGTCCACCTCGCTTGCGGCGATCCGCGCCTACACCGGACTAATCCCGAAAGTCAGCCAATCAGGGGTGGTCAAGACCGAATCGTCGATCACCAAGGCCGGCGACCCACTACTGCGCGAAATGCTTTACACCGCAGCCGATCAGGCACGCAAAGTCGACCCCCAATTTGCCGCAAAGTACCAGCGTCTGATGGCCGGGGACCGCCACCACGACTCAGCGATCTGCCACCTTGCCACCATGCTGGTCACCCGCATCGCCACCTGCATGCGCGCAGGACAGCGCTACCAACTGCGCGACATCGACGGAACCGCGATTACAGAATCCCAAGGCCGCGTCATCATCAAACAGCGTTACCAACTCGACCCCCGCCAGCGCGACCACGCCCGCCACAAACTCATGCACAAGCGCCGCAATAAGGCGGGCCAGGCGTCACAGGAGTCGCCAAGCGCTCCAACATCCCAGCCCGCTAAACCCAAGCCTACGACGAGCCCACAAGTGGCTTGACTTCAGTTAGGAACTCAAGATGCGCCGCAGCTTGGGTCGCTTACCGTTCAGGCCGGAACCGACCTCGCACACCACTTGCCCACCTCCAAGTCACGCTCTGTGGCCCACGCGGTTAGACGCGCCACCTGACGATCCAAATCCGAACGCCGATCATGGCTGGACACCCGCGCATACAGCACCACTCCCGGGAAATCCCCCGAAAGTGTGGAGGCATGCACTATGAGGTAGGGCATGTCAGAGACACGTAGGAAGTTCGATCAGGAGTTTCGGGAGGGAGCGGTACGGATCGTCCGGGATACCGGTAAGCCGATCGCCCAGGTGGCCCGAGACCTCGGAATCCATCCGGGCACCCTGGGTAATTGGGTGGCCAAGGATCGCGCTGAACGTGAAGGCACGCAGGGGCTTTCCAGCGGTGATATCGCCGAGTTGAAGCGGCTGCGCGCCGAGGTGGCCGAGTTGCGCATGGAGCGTGATGTCCTCAAGCGATCCGTGGTCCTGTGGGTAAAGGAGGCGACGAGGTGAGTGTGGCCCGCTTCATCGCCGACCAGAGGACCTTGCACCGGGTGCCACACACGGTGTGCTGCGCGATCTTGGGGGTGAGCGTGTCCTGGTTCTACAAGTGGTTGGACCGCCAGCCCACCGAGCGCCAGTGCCGCCGCGCCGCGCTCGATACGCGGGTGGGCGAGCTGTTCGAACGCTCCAAACGCACCTACGGGTCGCCGCGTATCCACGCTGATCTGCGCGAGGAGGGGTGGCGGGTCAGCGTGAACACCGTGGCCGACTCGATGCGCCGGCAGGGGCTGGCCGCGCGCAAGCCCAAGCGGCCACGAGGGTTAACCAAGCAGGATAAGACGGCACCCACGTTCGCCGACCTGCTGTGGCGTGACTTCACCGCCTCGGCGCTCAACCGTAAATGGTGCGGCGATATCACCGAGATCCCCACCGACGAGGGCAAACTGTATTTGGCTTCGGTCCTGGATTTGTGTGGGCGGCGTTTGCTGTCGTGTCCGATGTCGGATCACCCCGATGCCGAGCTGGCCGGCGATGCGATCAAGATGGCTGTCGCGGTGCGTGGTGGAAAGAACGTGATCGACGGCGTGATTTTCCATACTGATCGCGGATCGACTTACACTGCAGGTAGTTTCACTGCACTGTGTCGGCGCCTGGGCATCCGCCAATCAATGGGACGTGTCGGGTCATGCTTCGATAACGCCGCCAGCGAGGCGTTCTTCTCCACCCTGCAGCACGAGGTCCTCTCGCGGCATCACTTTGCCACCAAGGCTCAGGCTCGCGCCGTCATCACGGCCTGGTGCCATGATTTCTACAACACTCAACGTCGGCACAGCTCCGCCGGCTTGCTGCCGCCAATCGAGTACGAAAAGATCGCTGCCAACCAGTCGCAGGCAGCATAGAGAACGCCTCCACGATTTCAGGGGAAGCCCACCCGCCACCGCGGCCGACGCCGATGCGGCCGTCTTCACCAGGATCAACCGGCCAACCCGCTCCGCGGGCATCGGCAACGCCCCTTCCCGAAACCAGCGATAAGCCGTATGTCGGTTCACCCCAACCGACTTAGCCCAATCCGCCAGATTCACGCCGCCAATTAGAACACACTAACGCACACCTAAATACACTCGACACACAACAGTTCACAACCCTTAACACTGGCGAGCCGTAATGCCGCTCGCTGCCCGGCCAGCCCAATTGCTTCTACACGGACCGCTTGTCGATGCCTCCGTGTGGCAGGCCGCGGTGTGACCCTTCGGCGTTGCAGCGCAGACATAGTCGGTCATCCTTGGCGAGAGGACGTCGAAACCCACGATGTTTAGGTCGTTCACCGGCTCCCTGAGGCGGTCCCGGTCTACCGCGTACGCTGGTTCGAAAAATGCTGTGCGCCTTAGATTTCCGGCAATGACCCAGACCGAGAATGTCGGCGGCCAGCGGGTCGTACTGTCGGCAATTCTTCACCCGGCTGCGGTAGGCCTGGGTTGTCCACAACCTCTCGACCGACAAGAGGTGCCGGTCGACGTTCGGCCACCGGTTGATCGAGCCGAACGGGCGGACGAACTGTTCAGATTGAGGAGATCAGCGAACCGCGCCGCGGGCAAACGGTTCGCCGTCGTGACGAACATTCGGCTTTGTGACGCGGTCTACGCGGGTTCCACTGCCCAGACGGGGACTGACGTCTCGGAACGTTTACTCGCCAGCCATCGCCGCGGTGCCGATGCGACACGGTTCGGCAGGCGCCCGGTGGGTCGCCAAAGTAGCCGACGTTCCCGTGTTTGAGCCAATAGTTTGCGCGGCTACCGATTTGCCAGCGCGAAAATGTGCCAAGTTCTGGCAAACACCGGCCAAACCGCGTGGTCCAAGTAACATCGGTCGCATGCGACCGACGCGGCGGCGGTTATCACCCGAGGACCGGCGCGCCGAGTTGCTGGCACTGGGTGCGGAAGTGTTCGGCCAACGCCCCTATGACGAGGTCCGCATCGACGAGGTCGCCGAGCGGGCCGGGGTGTCGCGGGCGCTGATGTACCACTACTTCCCCGACAAGCGGGCGTTTTTCGCTGCCGTGGTCAAATACGAGGCCGAGCGACTGATCGAGGCCACCAGCCACCTGCCGTTGCCGGGCCAGACACTGTTCGAAGAAGTGCGCACGGGTGTGCTCGCCTACATGGAGTACCAGCAACAGCATCCGCACTCCGCGTGGGCTGCCTACGTCGGCATCGGCCGATCCGACCCGGTACTGCTCGGCATCGACGATGAAGCCAAGAACCGTCAACTCGAGCATGTCATGAGCCGGATCGTGGAGATCGAGGGCCCCGACGAAAAACTGGACCCCGACGTCGAACGCAATCTCCGGATGGTGGTGCACGGCTGGTTGGCGTTCACCTTCGAGTTGTGCCGGCAACGGATCATCGACCCATCGACCGATGCCGGCCAACTCGCCGATGCCTGTGCGCACGCGCTGCTCGACGCGGTGTCGCGAGTCCCCGGCATTCCCACCACGCTGGCCGCCGCGATCGCGCCCGATAAACGTTGACCCGCCCCGGACCGACGACCCGCGCGGGTTCATCAACTCATAAATTCCTCATAGTTCCAATTAGACGCCTGTTGAATCGTTTGCCCGTAGCATCGGGGCATGCAAGCGACCAGGCGGCGACTGTCCCCGAGGACCGGCGCGCCGAGTTGCTGGCCCTGGGCGCCGAAGTGTTCGGCCAACGCCCCTACGACGAGGTCCGCATCGACGAGGTCGCCGAGCGGGCCGGGGTATCGCGGGCGCTGATGTACCACTACTTCCCCGACAAGCGGGCGTTCTTTGCCGCCGTCGTCAAATACGAGGCCGAGCGGCTGTTGGAGGCGACGGCCAATCCGCCCAACGCCGGGACCACGCTGTTCGAGCGGGTGCGCGCCGGGGTGCTGGCATATGTCGACTACCACCAGCGCCATCCGCACGCGGCCTGGGCTGTCTACGTTCGGGCAGGTCGCTATGACCCGGTCCTTGGGCAGATCGACGATGAGGCCAAGAAGCGTCAGATGGAGCGTGTCATGGCCGCCGCCAAGGCGTTGGTGCCGGGCGGCCTGGAAGAGGGTCTGGACCCAGACGTCGAACGCAACCTGCGGGCGACGGTGTACGGGTGGCTGTCGTTCACGTTCGAGATGTGCCGTCAGCGAATCATGGACCCCTCGTTGGACGCCGGATACCTGGGCGACACGTGTGCACATGCCTTGCTCGACGCGATCGGCCGGGTGCCGGGCATTCCGCCCGAACTGGCCGATGCCGTGGCGGCCGACAAGCGCTCAACCACGCTCACACCAGAAATGCCAGGCTGAGACACACCAGCACGGTCAAGATCGACAGTTCTCGCCACGGTCGCCATGGAGCGTCTTGGACGGCATATGACATCGTCTTGATCGGCGCCAACGGTTCAGGTGCGGCTCGGTCTGCGGGCACCGGCGCATGAAACTCGTGAAAGTACAGCTGTATCAGGGTGGCTCCGATCCAGATGCCGCCCAGGAAGCTGACCGCTTCGATTCCGCGCCATATCAACAGCACCGCCAACGCGATCGTAAACAGCAGCACGAGCGGTATCGGGATGCGAGGGCATTTGTCGGTGCGAGTTGGCACGATGGCAAGGTGAGCGTCGCATCGCTGGCCCGCTTTTCTGCCCCGACGCGAGAATGGTTCGCCAACACCTTCGCTGCGCCGACCGCAGCCCAGTCCGGCGCCTGGTCGGCCATTGCCGACGGCCACAACACGCTGGTCATCGCGCCGACAGGATCCGGTAAGACGCTCGCTGCATTCCTGTGGGCGATCGACAGGTTGGCCACCGCTGCGCAGCGGCCAGCCGGCACCCGGGTGCTGTACGTGTCGCCGCTGAAGGCGCTGGCCGTCGACGTCGAGCGCAACCTGCGCGCCCCGTTGGCCGGTATCACCCGGGTCGCCCAGCGGCAAGGCCGACCGGAGCCGCAAATCAGTGTGGGCGTTCGGTCCGGGGACACCCCGCCCGCGCGTCGTCGCCAGCTCATCGCCCAGCCGCCCGATGTGCTGATCACCACGCCTGAGTCGCTGTTTTTGATGCTGACCTCGGCCGCGCGGCAGACGCTGACCGACGTGCAAACGGTGATCGTCGACGAGGTGCACGCCCTCGCGGGCACCAAACGTGGCGCGCATCTGGCGCTGTCGCTGGAGCGACTCGACGAGCTGTTGGAGCGGCCCGCGCAACGCATCGGGCTGTCGGCAACCGTGCGTCCCCACGAGGAGGTTGCCCGGTTCTTGTCCGGGCAGCGGCCGACCACGATCGTCGCGCCGCCGTCGCCGAAAACCATCGACCTCACGGTGCAGGTGCCCGTGCCCGACATGGCCAACCTCGCCGACAACACCATTTGGCCCGACGTCGAGGCCCGCCTGGTCGACTTGATCGAGTCGCACAACTCAACGATCGTGTTCGCCAACTCGCGTCGGCTCGCCGAGCGACTTACCGCCCGGCTCAACGAGATTCACGCCGAACGTAGCGGTGTCGAGCTCGACGCCGGACGCAACCAGCAAGTCGCCGGCGGCGCGCCCGCACAACTGCTGGGCAGCGGCCAAACCTACGGCGCCCCACCGCTGTTGGCCCGCGCCCACCACGGTTCGGTCAGCAAGGAGCAACGCGCCGCGGTCGAGGAGGACCTCAAACGCGGCCGGCTCAAAGCCGTCGTCGCGACCTCGAGCCTGGAGCTGGGCATCGACATGGGCGCGGTCGATCTGGTGATTCAGGTCGAAGCGCCGCCATCGGTGGCGAGCGGCCTACAACGCATCGGCCGGGCCGGCCATCAGGTCGGCGAAATCTCACGGGGTGTGCTGTTCCCGAAGCACCGCACCGACTTGATCGGCTGCGCCGTCGCCGCCCAGCGCATGCTGGCCGGACAGATCGAGGCGATGCGGGTCCCCACCAATCCGCTGGACATCCTCGCGCAGCACACCGTGGCCGCGGCTGCCCTGGAGCCGCTGGACGCCGACCGGTGGTTCGACACCGTGCGGCGCAGCGCGTCGTTCGCCACCTTGCCGCGCAGCGCATTCGAGGCGGTACTGGACCTGCTGTCCGGCAAGTATCCGTCCACCGAATTCGCCGAGCTGCGGCCCCGGCTCGTCTACGACCGCGACAGCGGCATCTTGACCGCGCGGCCCGGCGCGCAGCGGCTGGCGGTCACTTCCGGTGGCGCCATCCCCGACCGTGGGCTGTTCAGTGTGTGGCTGGCGACCGAAAAACCTTCGCGGGTCGGCGAACTCGATGAGGAGATGGTCTACGAATCCCGCCCTGGCGACGTCATCTCACTGGGCGCGACCAGTTGGCGGATCACTGAGATCACCCACGATCGGGTACTAGTGATCCCGGCGCCGGGACAACCGGCGCGGCTGCCGTTCTGGCGCGGCGACGACGTCGGCCGCCCGGCCGAGCTGGGCCGCGCGATCGGCGCGTTCACCGGTGAACTGGCCGCACTGGACCGCGGTGCTTTCGAAAAGCGTTGTGCTGAATTGGGTTTGAACGAATACGCGACCGAAAACCTGTGGCGGCTTCTTGATGACCAGCGCAGCGCCACCGCCGCGGTGCCCACCGACACCACGC
Organism: Mycobacterium xenopi; assembly: GCF_009936235.1. Lineage (NCBI taxonomy): Bacteria > Bacillati > Actinomycetota > Actinomycetes > Mycobacteriales > Mycobacteriaceae > Mycobacterium > Mycobacterium xenopi. The sequence goes on from NZ_AP022314.1 coordinate 3,817,033, forward strand.
TGCTGGTGGAACGGTTCCGCGACGAGCTCGGCGACTGGCGGGTGATCCTGCACTCGCCGTACGGGTTGCGGGTACATGGCCCGCTGGCGCTGGCCGTGGGCCGCCGGCTGGCCGAACGCTACGGGATCGACGAAAAACCGACCGCCTCCGACGACGGCATCGTGGTGCGCCTGCCAGACACCGATGCCGCCGGGACACCGCCCGGCGCGGAGCTGTTCGTCTTCGACCCCGACGACATCGACCCGATCGTCACCGACGAAGTGGGGGGTTCGGCACTATTCGCCGCGCGTTTTCGGGAATGCGCGGCCCGTGCCCTGCTGCTGCCGCGGCGACACCCCGGTCGCCGTTCGCCGCTGTGGCACCAACGCCAGCGCGCCGCCCAGCTGCTCGACGTGGCCCGCAAATACCCCGACTTTCCGATCGTGCTGGAAGCGATCCGTGAATGCCTGCAAGACGTCTATGACGTCCCGGGCCTGACCACCCTGATGGCCGACATCGCCGGCCGCCGCGTCCGGGTGGTGGAGGCCGAGACCGTCACACCGTCACCGTTCGCGGCGTCGCTGCTGTTCGGCTACGTCGGCGCGTTCATGTATGAGGGCGATGCTCCGCTGGCCGAGCGGCGGGCCGCGGCCCTGTCGTTGGATGCCACGCTGCTGGCCGAGCTGCTCGGCCGGGTCGAACTGCGCGAGCTGCTGGACCCCGACGTCATCGCCGCGACTGGGCGCCAATTGCAGCACCTGTCGGCCGACCGGATGGCTCGCGACGCCGAAGCGGTTGCCGATCTGCTGCGGCTGTTGGGCCCGCTGACCGAAGACGAGGTCGCCGCCCGCGCCGGCGGCAAAGACGTGGGCGGCTGGCTGGAGGGTTTGCGGGCCGCCAAACGCGCGCTGACAGTGTCGTTCGCCGGGCGGACCTGGTGGGTGGCTGTCGAGGACATCGGTCGGCTGCGCGACAGCGTCGGGGTCGCGGTGCCAGTCGGTGTGCCCGACAGTTTCACCGACGCGGTCGCCGACCCGCTGGGCGAGCTGCTCGGCCGCTATGCGCGCACCCATACCCCGTTCACCACCGCCGAAGCCGCCGCCCGGTTCGGCTTGGGTCTGCGGGTGACGGCCGACGTGCTGGGTCGGCTGGCCGCCGACGGGCGCCTAGTGCGCGGCGACTTCGTCGCCGACCTCGGGGCGAGCAGTGGTGCGACGCCGAGGTGTTGCGGATTTTGCGGCGCCGGTCGCTGGCGGCGCTGCGGGCCCAGGTCGAACCGGTCAGCACCGCCGCGTATGCGCGGTTCCTGCCGGCCTGGCAGCAGGTGGGCAGCGAAACCAATTCCGGTGTCGACGGGCTGCTGGCCGTCATCGATCAGCTCGCCGGCGTGCGGATGCCCGCTTCGGCAATCGAGCCGCTGGTGCTGGCGCCGCGGGTGCGTGACTACTCACCGGCGATGCTCGACGAGCTGCTGGCCTCCGGGGAGGTGATGTGGTCTGGCGCCGGCTCGATTTCGGCCAGCGACGGCTGGATCGCCTTCCATTCCGCGGACACCGCGCCGTTGACGTTGACCCCCGGCGTTACGGTGGAGTTCAACGACGCCCACCGCGCAATCCTGGACACCCTGGCCGGCGGCGGCGCGTTCTTCTTCCGCCAGCTTGGCCACGGCATCGGGGAATCAGAACTGAAAACAGCGTTGTGGGAACTTATTTGGGCGGGCTGGATCACCGGCGACACGTTCGCGCCGGTGCGCGCGATGCTTAGCGGCGGGCCGGGCAGTCGTAACCGTGGCGCCCCGGCGCACCGGCACCGGCGACCGCCGCGGCTGAGCCGCTACAGCATCGCCCACGCCCAGACGCGAGCCGTCGACCCGACCGTCGCTGGCCGATGGTCGGCGCTGCCTGCGCCGGAGCCGGATTCGACGTTGCGCGCACACCACCAGGCCGAGTTGCTGTTGAACCGCCACGGCGTGCTCACCAAGGGCGCGGCAGCGGCCGAAGGCGTGCCCGGCGGGTTCGCCACGCTGTACAAGGTGCTGACCGCGTTCGAAGACGCCGGCCGCTGTCAGCGCGGCTACTTCGTGGAATCGTTGGGCGGCGCCCAGTTTGCGGTTGCCTCGACGGTTGACCGGCTGCGCAGCTACCTCGACGACGTCGACCCTGAGCGGCCCGCATACAACGCGGTGGTGCTGGCCGCCGCCGACCCCGCCAATCCCTATGGTGCGGCGCTGCCCTGGCCTTCGGTGGGCGACGAGGGGGCCGCCCGGCCGGGCCGTAAGGCGGGGGCGTTGGTCGTGCTGGTGGACGGCGAACTGGCGTGGTTTGTGGAGCGCGGCGGGCGATCGCTGCTGACTTTCACCGACGACCCTGACGCCCAGCATGCGGCCGCGGCCGCGCTGGCGGATCTGGTGGGCGCCCGGCGCCTCGACTCGATCCTGGTCGAGCGGGTCAACAGCGTGCCGGTGCTGGAGTTGCGGGAGTCGCCGATTCACGCGGCGCTGTCCGCCGCCGGCTTCGCCCGTACCCCGCGCGGGCTGCGACTGCGGTAATGCCCGAGGGCGACACCGTCTTTCGCACCGCCGCCACGCTGCGGAGGGCGCTGGCGGGCCGCACGTTGACGCGCTGCGACATCCGGGTGCCGCGGTTCGCCACGGTGGACCTTACCGGCCAGGTCGTCGACGAGGTGCTCAGCCGCGGCAAGCACCTATTCATCCGGGTCGGGCAGGCCAGCATCCATTCGCATTTGAAGATGGACGGCAGCTGGCGGGTGACCGCCCGCCCGGTGCGGACCGATCACCGGGTCCGAATCATTCTGGAAGCCGCCGAAATCCGGGCTGTCGGCCTCGACCTGGGCGTACTGGAAGTCCTCAACCGAAACAACGACGCCAACGTGGTCGCCCACCTAGGACCCGATCTGCTCGGTGACGACTGGAACCCGCACATCGCCGCAGGCAACCTCGCCGCCAACTCCCAGCGGCCCCTTGGCGAGACGCTGCTCGACCAGAAGGTGATGGCGGGCATCGGCAACGTCTACTGCAACGAACTGTGCTTCCTCAGCGGGCATCTGCCCACCACGCCGGTCGGGATGCTCGCCGACCCGCTGCGCCTCGTCATGCGAGCTCGAGAGATGTTGTGGTTCAACCGGTCCCGCTTGAGTCGCTGCACCACCGGCGACACTCGACCCGGGCGCCAGCTTTGGGTATACGGACGTGCCGGGCAGCCATGCCGCCGCTGCGGAACCCTCATCGAATACGACAGCACCGGCAGGCGGGTGACCTACTGGTGCCCATCGTGCCAACGCTGAACGCCGACGGCATGTCCATCACGTTAACGATCGAGCGCAAAGACTTGCGTCGCGTCTAGCGTTCGCCAGTCTGATTGTGGCATGCCATGATCGCAGTGTCAGCGACTTGGCGCGCCATCGGCAACACCCGCGCTTCTGCGTGGCGGAGAGGTTCGGCAATGACGACGATCCGAGTGCGCTCGCTCGGTTCCGTGCGGTTACTATCGCCCGGCCTGGTTTTCGCGCTGCTGCTTGTGGGAGTGCCAGCGCCGCTCGCAAATGCCGACGCCGTCGACACCAATTTCCTGGCTGCGCTGAAGTCGAAGGGAATCAACTTCGTGTCCGCGCAATCCGCGATCATCGCCGGTCATGAGGTGTGCGACGAACTCGACCTCGGTAGGCAGAAGACCGACGTGGCATCCGACGTGATGAAGAACAGCGATCTAGACGACTACCATGCCGGGTTTTTCGTCGGTGTCAGTGTTGCCGCGTTCTGCCCCAGGCATTCCGGATAGACCGTGCCGTCAACTCCTGCGCTGCCTGGGCGTCGCTCAACCCGCCGACGGCGGTCGGGGCATCACCGTTCCCTTGATCTCCAAACCGTATTCGAGGTCTTCGTACTTCTGCTGCTTGCGTTTGCGCCAGCCACTGCCCGCCGAAATCGGCGGCGGCAAAATCGGCGGCATCGACAACCCGGACTCACCCGCCGCAAGCGGCGATGCCGCTGACATCAGTTGCACCGGCGTCTGCGACGCGGGCAACAAGCCCACGACAGCGGGCGGCGCAGTCAGCTTGCCCATCGACACTCCAACACCTATCGCCGCCGTGGGCTCCGTTGAGAGTCCGGCGGCGCCGAATGCCCCCGGCCCTCTCAATGGGCCCAGAGCAGCCTCACCCTCCGAAAGGCCCTGGCCGATCTGGCTGCCCACTGTCTGCAGCGCCTGAGCCGACGTGTTCTGCGCCAGATAGCTGAGCAGGTTGATGGGAAATCCGGACGAGACGAATTGGTTGGCATAGGTGTTCGCCAATCCAAACCAGCCGCTTTGCGGATCGAAGCTCGCCAGCGACGCCACCGTCGACGCCGCCGCAGAACCGGAAGCGGTGGGCGCCATGCTGGCTTGGGCGGCCAGCCCGCTGGGATTGCTCACCGAGGGGGGCGAGGCAAACCCAGGCAGCGCGGTGGCGTGTGCCGAGGTCGCCTGATAACGACTCATTGCCGCCGAGTTGTTCACCCACATGTCCTGGTATTGGTCTTCGGTCTCGGCAATCGCCGGGAGGTTGCGCCCGAAGCCGTTGGTGGCCAGCAGCTGTGCCAGCCGCATGCGGTTGGCGGCAACCTGCGCGACCGAAACCATGGCCACGCGGGCGGAATCGAACGCCGCAGCCGCGGTTTGGGTCGAAGAGGCTATCCGCTGACATTGCTGCGCGGTGGTGCGCAGCCAGGTCAGGTAGGGTTCGACGGCCTGGGCCATCGCCGTCGCGGACGGACCGTGCCAGGTCCCAGTCAGCGACGACACTGCGGCGGCATAGCTTTCGGCGGACTCTTCCAGTTTGGCTCCGAGCTGCCGCCACGCCGTGGCAGCCTCGACCAGAGAGTGCGCACCGGGCCCCGAGTGGATCAGCGCGGAGGTGATCTCGGGGGGCAAAGTGATGAACTGCATGGCGACAAACACTGACTTCCGTGGGAAAACTCCTGGAACATTGCGTTGACCACGGTGAAAAATGCCCCGGAACATTAGGCATCGGCGCCGACATGCCTCAGATCAAGAGACGGCGTCGACCGCGGCCGACAATCGTGCGTTGAACGCCTCTGGAATCGGGATATACCCGTTGTCCGCCAGGCCGTTTTGGCCGTCGTGAATGGTGCTCTGCAGGAACGCCCTTACTGCCGTACCCACCTGCGGATCGAGATATTTCGAGCACACAATCTCATACGTCGCCAGCACGATCGGGTAAGCGCCGGGCTGGTTTGGCCGATAAAACGAGATCGTGTCGAGGGCAAGGTCGTTGCCCTTTTTCGTGAACCAGGCAGCTGAGATCGTCTTCCCCACCGACTCCGGCCCGATCGCTACCGGGTCCGGGCCGGCCGACGTGACGATCTTGGCCATGGTCAAGTGCCGCGCCTGGGCGAACGACCACTCGACGTAGGTGATCGAGCCTTCGGTGCTGTCGACGGCCGCGGCGACGCCGTCGCTGCCGCTGGCGCCCTCGCCAACCCCGCCGTTGAACTTCTTTCCGGCACCGTTGCCCCAGGTGCCGTTGGAAGCGGTATCGAGATATCTCTGAAAGTTGTCCGTGGTCCCCGATTCGTCGCCGCGGAACACGACATGGATCGGCTCGGCGGGCAAGGCGACACCCAAGTTCAACACCTGGATCGCGGCATCGTTCCACGTGGCAATCTGACCGTTGAAGATTTGCGCCAAGGTCGGGCCGTCGAGGTTCAACGACGTCACGCCGGCGACGTTGTAGGCGATGGCGATCGGGCCGAACACCATCGGCAGGTTCCACACCGGCGAGCCGCACCGCTGCTCGGCTCTGCTGTACTCGTCTTTGCTCAAAGGTGAGTCGGAGCCAGCGAAATCTGTTTGTTTACCGATGAATTCGCTGATACCAGCACCGGAACCGTTGGCCGTGTAATCCAATGAGTGACCCGGGCAGGCCTGTTCGTATGCCTTGACAAAGCGGGTCATTGCGTTTTCCTGGGCTGTGGATCCGCTGGCCTTCAGGGTCGTCTTGCCCCCGCAGGTCACCTTCGCCGAGGAGGTGCCGCTCGTCGCGCCGTGTCCGGCGGTGTTGTCGTGGCCGCCGCACGCCGACAACATCACCGCGCCGGTGGCCAGAAGACGGGAGGCAGAACCAAATCGATTGATTGTCAATTCGTTCCTTCCTCACGGCCACCAGGCATAGTAGTGATGTCTGGCCATTGCCGGACATCGCCGGACTGACCTTTTCAACCACAGTTTGCGACCTGTTCACGGCGCCGGCAGGCCGCTGGGGGTGCAGGATGCCGCGCGGGCGCACCACCCTAACCCGGCTGTTGGACGCTAAGTCAGTGATCGGCCGCTGCAGAACCGGCGGCGCTGCCCGCTGAACGGATCGTCGAATTCCAGCGAATAGGCCAGCAACTGCAGCGGCCGCGTGAAATCGTCGGCGGCAACGTCGATAACGCTGGGGTACAACGGGTCTCCGTGAATCGGCAGTCCAAGAGACGCCATGTGCACCCGCAGCTGGTGGGTGCGCCCGGTCCGCGGCGTCAACCGATACAGCCCATCGGCGGAAACCAGCTCCACCAGTGTCTCGGCGTTGGGCTCGCCGGGCTCCTCGACGGCTTGTAAACGACCGCGAAGCTTGATGATTCGGCTGCACACCACCTGCGGCAGAACCAGGTCCCGCTTGACCGCGGCCCGCGCGAGGTAGGTCTTGCGGACCAGCCCACGCGCGAACAGGGTCTGGTAGGCGCCGCGCACTGCGCGACGGGTGGTGAACAGCAGCACCCCGGCGGTCAGCCGGTCCAGCCGGTGTGCGGGACTCAGCTCGGGCAACCCGAGTTCGCATCGCAGCCGCACCAGCGCGGTCTGGGTGACGTGACGCCCCCGCGGCATGGTGGCCAGGAAAGGCGGCTTGTCGACCACCACGATGTCCTCGTCGCGGTAGAGCACGGGGATGTCGAACGGCACCGGCACCTCGTCGGGCAGGTCGCGATGCAGGTACACATGGGCACCCGCCGGTAGCACCGTCGTCTCGTCCACGGGTGCGCCGTCGGCGTCGACGACCTTGCGCACCCGCGGGCCGAACCGGGCTGCCAGCTCGGCCAGCACCGGCCCACCGCGCACCCGCACCCGTGCCGGGCCCAGACCGTTTCCAGTAGGAAGCGTTGTGTGCAAAGTCAATTCAGCGGCACCGGTTCGAGGATTTCGGCCCGCGCCTCAGGAGCACTGGCGCGCAAAGCATCCGCCGACACGTCGTCGGGCTGGGCCTGCGACAGGATCTCGGCCTCCACCCGCGCCCTGTAGGTGTCAACCTCGCGGTCGATGTCTCGTTGGGTCCATCCCAGAATCGGCGCGACGACCTCGGCGACTTCGCGGGCACAGTCCACGCCGCGGTGCGGGTATTCGATGGAGATCCGCATCCGGCGGGCCAAGATGTCCTCCAGGTGCAGCGCACCCTCGGCGGCGGCAGCATAGGCGGCTTCCACCTTGAGGTAGACCGGCGCGGTGGTGATCGGGTCCAGCAGCTCGCGGCGGTCTTCGGCCAGCGCCAGCACCTCGCTGATCAGCGACCCGTACCGGTCGAGCAGATGGCGCACCCGGTAGGGATGCAGCCCGTGCACGTCGCCGACATGTTCGGCCTGGTTGATCAACGCAAAATAGCCGTCGGCGCCCAGCAGCCGCACCTTCTCAGTGATCGACGGCGCCACCCGTGCCGGAATGTATTGTGCCGCAGTGTCTATCGCGTCGATCGCCATGACGCGGTAGGTGGTGTATTTGCCGCCGGCAATCGAGACCAGACCCGGAGTGGGGACCGCGACCGCATGCTCCCGCGACAGTTTGGACGTCTCGTCGCTCTCCCCGGCCAGCAGCGGCCGCAGCCCTGCGTAGACACCGTCGATGTCGTCGTGGGTCAACGGGGTGGCAAGCACGGTGTTCACGGTGCTGAGGATGTAGTCGATGTCGGCCTTGGTCGCCGCCGGATGCGCCAGGTCAAGGTTCCACTCGGTGTCGGTAGTCCCGATAATCCAGTGGCTGCCCCACGGAATGACGAACATCACCGACTTCTCGGTGCGCAGGATGATCGCGACGTCGCTGACGATCCGGTCACGCGGCACCACGATGTGCACGCCCTTGGAGGCGCGTATCTGAAACCGGCCGCGCTGCTTGGATAGCGCCTGGATCTCGTCCGTCCAAACCCCCGTCGCGTTGACCACGACGTGGCCGCGGACGTCGCTCACCGCGCCGTCCTCGGAGTCACGCACCCGCACACCGGTCACCCGATCGCCCTCGCGCAGCAAGGCGATCACCTGGGTCGAGGACCGCACCACGGCGCCGTAGTGGGCGGCGGTGCGCGCCACCGTGAGGGTGTGTCGGGCGTCGTCGACCACCGTGTCGTAGTAGCGGATACCCCCGATCAGCGAGCTGCGCTTGAGGCCCGGGCACAGTCGCAGTGCGCCAGCACGGGTTAAATGCTTTTGCGGCGGAACCGATTTCGCCCCGCCCAGCTGGTCGTAAAGCAGCATGCCCAACGCCACGTACGGACGCTCCCACCACCGCTTGGTCAGCGGATACAAAAACGGCAGCGGCTTGACAAGGTGGGGGGCCAGGGTGGTCAGGGACAGCTCGCGCTCGTAGAGCGCCTCACGCACCAAACCGAATTCGAGTTGCTCGAGGTAGCGCAGCCCCCCGTGAAACATCTTCGACGAGCGACTCGAGGTGCCGGAGGCGAAGTCACGCGCCTCGACCATCGCCACCCTGAGCCCGCGGGTGGCGGCGTCCAGCGCGCAACCCGAGCCGACCACACCGCCGCCGATGACCACCACGTCGAATTGCTCGGCACCAAGTCGCTCCCACGCCGATGCGCGCTGCTGTGGGCTCAGGGCCGAAGCCGGCCAGCCGCGCCAGCTTGCCGGTGCACTCACGGAACACGACTCCTCGGTTACTCGTCAGTAGGACGCTGGGTCCCAAGGCTACCTGACGTTACTCCAGATCGTCGTGAGCCATCAGCCGTCGGGCGGCCTCGGTGACCGAACCCGACAGCGACGGATAAACCGCCAGCGTCTGCGCTAACTCGTCAACCGTGATGCGGTTGGTCACCGCCACGGCGATCGGCAGGATCAACTCCGACGCGATCGGCGCCACCACCACCCCGCCTATCACCACGCCGGTGGAGCGCCGGCAGAACACCTTGACGAACCCGTGCCGCAGCCCGGACATCTTGGCCCGCGCGTTGGTGTTGAGCGGCAGCATGATGGTCCGCGCCGACACCCGGCCGTCGTCGATCAACGACTGCGGAACACCGACGGCCGCGATCTCGGGCCGGGTGAACACCGTCGCCGCGACGGTGCGCAGCCGGATCGGGCTGACGGCCTCGCCGAGCGCGTGATACATCGCGATCCGGCCCTGCATCGCGGCCACCGACGCCAGCAACAGCAGGCCGGTGCAGTCACCCGCGGCGTAGATTCCGGGAACCGACGTCCGCGACACGCGGTCGACGGTCAGGTAGTTGCCGCGTCCAAGCTCGATGCCCACCCGCTCCAGGCCCAGGCCGCTGGTGTTGGGCACCGAGCCGATGGTCATCAGGGCGTGGCTGCCCTCGACGGTGCGGCCATCGGTCATGGTGACCAGCACCCCGCCATCGGTGCGGGTAACCGATTGGGCGCGTGCGTTTTTCACCAGCCTAACCCCGCGTTCGGCGAACGACTCCTCCAGTACCAGCGCGGCGTCGGCATCCTCGTAGGGCAGCACGCGGTCGCGGCTGGCCACCACGGTGACGGTGACCCCCAGCTCGGTGTAGGCGTTGACGAACTCGGCCCCGGTGACACCGGAGCCCACCACGATCAGGTGGTCGGGCAGCGAGTCGAGGTCGTAGAGCTGCCGCCAGGTCAGGATCCGCTCGCCGTCCGGGCGTGCGGACGGCATGATCCGCGGGCTGGCGCCGGTGGCGATCAGCACCACGTCGGCGTCACGCTCGCTGGTGGTGCCGTCAGGCGCAGTCACCTTGATGCAGTGACGCGCCAGGCCGGGAGTAGCGTCCACCAGTTCGCCGCGGCCCGCGATCACCTCCACCCCCATGTCCAGCAGTTGCTGGGTGATGTCGGCGGACTGCGCGGCGGCCAACATCTTGACCCGCTGGTGGATCTCGGGCAGGGAGATCTTGGCATCGTCGATGTCGATGTCGAAGCCGAGCTGTGGGGCGCGCCGCAGTTCGGTGCGCAACCCGGTGGAGGCGATGAACGTCTTCGATGGCACGCAGTCGGCCAGCACCGCTGCCCCGCCGATGCCGTCGGAGTCGACGACGGTGACCTGGGCGTCGCGCGCCGCGGCGACCAGTGCCGCTTCGTAACCGGCCGGACCTCCCCCGAGGATCACAATGCGGGTCGCCACGGGTTCAACCTAGCCAAGATGTCGGATGGCCGCCCGACGAGCGACCGCCGTTTAAGCTTTTCCCCGTGCCGCTCTACGCCGCCTACGGGTCGAACATGGACCCCGAGCAGATGGCAAAGCGTGCACCCCACTCTCCGATGGCCGGCACCGGTTGGCTGCACGGTTGGCGGCTGACGTTCGGCGGCGAGGACATCGGTTGGGAAGGGGCGCTGGCCACAATCGTGGAGGACCCGGACTCCAAGGTGTTCGTCGTGCTCTACGACGTGACACCGGCCGACGAGCAGAACCTCGATCGGTGGGAAGGCTCTGAACTCGGTATCCACAAGAAGATCCGCTGCCGCGTGGAACGGTTATCCTCGGACACCACAACCGATCCCGTCCTGGCGTGGCTGTATGTGCTCGACGCCTGGGAGGGCGGATTGCCGTCGGCGCATTACCTGGGCGTGATGGCCGACGCCGCCGAAATCGCCGGTGCGCCACCGGAATACGTGCATGACTTGCGCACCCGTCCGTCGCGCAGCATCGGTCCGGGCGCGTAGGCCGCCTATCGGCGAGCGGGCGCGTCTAGAAGCCGCCCCGGACGGCCGCAGTCTAGAAGGCTGCGGCCTGCTCGACGATGTTGACCATCACCCGCAGCCCGATGGGCAGGGCCCGCTCGTCGAGATCGAACGTCGGCTGATGCAGGTCGCGCTGCGGTCCGCGGCCAGACCACACGCCGAGCCGGGCCATCGCGCCCGGCACTTCCTCCAGATACCAGGAGAAATCTTCGCCGCCGCCGGACTGGCGGGTGTCGGCCAGCACATCGGCGCCGAGCGCTTCGATCGCGTGAGTGAGAATGCGCGTGGAAACCTCCTCGTTAACCACCGGCGGCACCCCGCGGTGGTACTGCAGCGTGTGGTCGACGCCCAGCGGCGACAGCAGCGCCGACACCGCCTGGCGGATGATGCCCTCCAGGCTTTGCCAGGTTTCCCTGCTCGCGGTGCGGACGGTGCCGGCCAGCACACCGGTCTGCGGGATCGCATTGGCGGCCACCCCGGCGTTGACCGCACCCCACACCAAGACGGTGCTCTTGCGCGGGTCGATGCGCCGCGACAACACCCCCGGCAGCCCGGTGATCAGCGTGCCCAGCCCGTACACCAGGTCGGCGGTCAGGTGTGGCCGCGACGTGTGCCCTCCGGGCGAGTACAGGGTGATTTCCATCGAGTCGGCGGCCGACGTGATCGGGCCCGGTTTCACCGCCACTTTGCCGACCGCCAGCCGGGGATCGCAGTGCAACGCGAAAATCCGCGAAACCCCGCTCAGCACTCCGGCCGCGATGGCGTCGATCGCCCCGCCGGGCATCAGCTCTTCGGCGGGCTGGAAGATCAGGCGCACCCCGACGGGCAGTTCGGGCGCCGACGCCAACGCCAGCGCGGTGCCGAGCAGGATCGCGGTGTGCGCGTCATGGCCACAGGCGTGCGCGACGTTGGGCATGGTCGAGGAGTAGGGGGCGCCGGTGCGCTCGGCCATCGGCAGCGCGTCCATGTCGGCGCGCAACGCGATCCTCGGCTCGTGCTCAGGGCCGAAGTCGCAGGTCAAACCGGTCCCGCCGGGCAGCACCTTGGGGTTGAGGCCGGCGTCGGCCAACCGCTCGGCCACGAACTGCGTGGTCGCGTACTCTTGGCGGCCCAGCTCCGGGTAGCGGTGGATATGACGCCGCCATTCGATGAGGTCGTCGTGGTGGGCCGCTAGCCAGGATTGAGCGGAGTCGGCGAGACTCATGACGCCGCCCGCTGATCACGCGCCGCCAACACCTGCTCGCGTTGCTCCGGCGTCTCGGCAAGACGAACCACGGTGCGCGCCAACATAATTGCGCCTTCGACGACGGCACGGTCGGCGCTGGGACTGACCGCAGCGGCGGCGAATGCGGGCTGGTGCACGGTGGCGCCGCCGGCGTCGATTCCGACTATCGGGTGAATGCCGGGCAGCACCTGGGTCACGTTGCCCATGTCGGTGCTGCCCATCGGCAGCTTCGCCTCCAGATCGGCCGCGATAGGTTCGCGTCCAAGCCGACGCATCTCCTGCCGGCAGACCTCTGCCAGCCACGGGTCCGGCTTCAGCTCCGCGTAGGCCGGTGCGGCGTCGTCGATTTCGTATTCGCAACCGGTCGCCAGTGCGCCCGCGGCAAAGCAGGAGAGCACCCTGCCCCGCAGCTGGTTAAGCGACTCGGAGTCCACTGCCCGCATCGCATACCGCAGGCTTGCCCGCGCAGGGATGACGTTGACGGCCTGTCCACCGTCGGTGACGATGCCGTGCACCAGCTGTCCAGGCGCCAGCTGCTGGCGCAACAGGCCGATGGCCACCTGCGCGACGGTCACCGCGTCGGCGGCGTTCACGCCTTGGTGGGGTGCGACAGCGGCATGCGATTCCCGGCCGCGGTATTGCACGTTGACCTCCGACAATGCCAGCGAGCGGGTCGCGGCGATGTCCGTCGGTCCCGGATGCAGCATCACCGCCGCCGCGACGTCGTCGAACGTGCCCGCCCGCAGCATCAAGGCCTTCCCGCCGCCGGTCTCCTCAGCCGGGGTGCCCAGCAGCGCGACCGTCAGGCCCAGCTCGTCGGCCACCTCGGCCAGCGCCAGCGCGGTGCCCACGGCGGATGCGGCGATGATGTTGTGACCGCAGGCGTGCCCGATCCCCGGCAACGCGTCGTATTCCGCGCACACCCCGACGACCAGCGGTCCCCGGCCGAAGTCGGCACGAAACGCAGTATCCAAACCCGCCACGCCCGCTGTGATCTGGAAGCCGCGTTCAGCGACCAATCTCTGCGCCTTGGCGCAGCTTCGGTGTTCGGCGAAGGCCAGCTCCGGCTCGGCGTGGATCGCGTGGGAAAGTTCGACGATCTCGGTGCTGCACCGCCACACCGCATCTTCGACGGCATCCAATGCGGTGGTGGTGGACATGGTGGCAGTCTAAGCTCGGCCGCTGTGACCGATGGTCGGCCCGACCCCGAGGCATTGGCGAAGCGGGCGGCGCAGGCCATCGCCGAGCGCACCGGCGTCGCCGCGCACGACGTGGCGGTCGTGCTGGGGTCCGGGTGGGCACCGGCCGTGGCGGCGCTGGGCCCGGCGACCGCGGTGTTGCCCATGGCGGAACTGCCCGGCTTCAGCCCGCCGACCGCGGTCGGGCACACCGGTCAGCTGTTGTCGGTGCGCATCGGCGAGCACCGGGTGCTGGTGCTGGCCGGTCGCATCCATCCCTACGAGGGGCATGACCTGCTGCACGTGGTGCACCCGGTGCGAGCCGCATGCGCGGCCGGTGCCCACACGATCGTGCTCACCAACGCCGCGGGCGGTCTGCGCGACGACCTCGAGGTCGGCCAACCGGTACTGATCAGCGACCATCTCAACCTCACCGCGCGTTCTCCGCTGGTCGGGCCGCAGTTCGTCGACCTGGTCGACGCCTACGCGCCGCGGCTGCGGGAGTTGGCCCGCCAGGTCGACCCGACGCTGACCGAAGGGGTATACGCCGGCCTGCCGGGACCGCACTACGAAACGCCGGCCGAGATCCGGATGCTGCGCATCCTGGGTGCCGACCTGGTGGGGATGTCCACGGTGCACGAGACGATCGCGGCCCGGGCCGCGGGCGCGCAGGTGCTGGGAGTGTCGCTGGTGACGAACTTGGCCGCCGGTGTGACGGGGGCCCCGCTAAGCCACGCCGAGGTCGTCGAGACCGGGGCCGCGGCGGCGACGCGGATGGGTTCGCTGCTGGCCGGGGTGGTGGCCCGGCTGTAAGGCTGGCGGGTGTGACGCCCGAGGAGTGGATCGCGCACGACCCCGACCCGGCGACCGCCGCCGAACTCGCCGGCTGTGAGCCCGGTGAGCTTGCCGCGCGGTTCGCCCGACCGCTCAGGTTCGGTACCGCGGGACTGCGCGGGCCGGTGCGCGGCGGGCCGGACGCGATGAACCTGGCCGTGGTATTGCGTGCGACCTGGGCGGTGGCGCAGGTGCTCAAGGACCGAGGGCGCGGCGGCTCGACGGTGATCGTCGGCCGCGACGCGCGCCACGGATCGGCCATGTTCGCTGTCGCAACCGCAGAAGTGTTTGCCGCCGAAGGGTTTTCCGTGTTGCTTTTTGCCGGCCCAATACCCACACCGGTGCTGGCTTTCGCAGTGCGCCGGGCCGGTGCCGCGGCCGGGATCCAGATCACCGCGTCACACAATCCGCCGAGCGACAACGGCTACAAGGTGTACCTCGACGACGGCATCCAGATCGTCTCGCCCGTTGACCGCGCAATCGAAACCGCGATGGCCACCGCGCCGTTTGCCGACCAAATCGCCAGAGCCCCCGTCGAATCCACCCACACCAGTCTGGTCGACCGCTACATCGAGCGCACCGCCGGCCTGCGGTGCTCGTCGGGGTCGGTGCGGGTGGCGCTGACACCGTTACACGGGGTCGGTGGCGCGGTGGCGGTCGAAACGCTGCACCGCGCCGGCTTCGGCGAAGTCCACACCGTCGGCGCGCAGTTCGCGCCCGACCCCGACTTCCCCACCGTCGCGTTCCCCAATCCCGAGGAGCCGGGTGCCACCGACGCCCTGCTGCGCCTGGCCCACGACTTCGACGCCGATATCGCGGTTGCGCTGGACCCCGACGCGGATCGTTGCGCGGTGGGCATACCCACGCCAGAGGGCTGGCGGATGCTTACCGGAGACGAAACCGGTTGGCTGTTAGGCGATTACATCTTGTCTCACACCGACTCCCCGACGACGGCCGTGGTGGCCAGCACGGTGGTGTCGTCGCGGATGCTGGCCGCGGTCGCCGCGCGCCACGGCGCGCGCCACGTCGAAACCCTGACCGGGTTCAAATGGCTGGCGCGCGCCGACGCCGGTCTGCCCGGCTGCAGGCTGGTCTACGCCTACGAGGAGGCGATCGGCCATTGTGTGGACCCCGACGCGGTGCGCGACAAGGACGGCATCAGCGCGGCGGTGGTGGCCTGTGATTTGGTGGCGGCGCTCAATGCGCAGGGCCGCTCGGTGCTCGACATGCTCGACGAGCTCGCCCGACGCCACGGTGTCCACGTGGGTGCCGCGGTGTCAAGCCCGGTGGCCGGCCCCGGCGAGGCGGCGGCAATCATGCGGCGGCTGCGGCGAGAGCCACCCGGCCAGCTGGCTGGATTTGCCGTCTGCACAACGGATTTACAGCCCCGCACCGACGCGCTGGTGTTTTTTGGCAGCGACGCCCACATGTGGGCCCGGGTGGTGGTGCGACCGTCGGGCACCGAACCCAAGCTGAAGTTCTACCTCGAAGCCGGCTGCCCGCCGAACGAGGATCTTCGGCATGCTCGTGAGCGGGCAACCGCGCTGCGCGACCGGCTCGTCGCGGAGGTGCGGCGCTGGTAGCTCAGCGTGGCCCGAACTGGCGGTCACCGGCGTCACCGAGACCCGGGACGATGTAGGCGATTTCGTTGAGCCGCTCGTCGATGGCGGCGGTGTACAAACGCACGTTGTGAGCTGCTTTCTCCAGCGCCGCAAGGCCTTCCGGTGCCGCAACCACGCATAGCACGGTGATATCGGTTGCGCCACGCTGCAACAACAGCCCGATGGTGTGTGTCATCGACCCACCGGTTGCCAGCATGGGGTCGAGCACCATCACCGGTTGGCCGCGCAGGTCGTCGGGCAGCGATTCCAGGTAAGGCACCGGCTGGTGGGTTTGCTTGTCGCGAACTACCCCGACGAATCCCACGCGCGCCTCGGGAATTAGCGCATGTGCCTGGTCGACCATGCCCAACCCGGCCCGCAGCACCGGCACCAACAGCGGTGGTTTGGCCAACCGGATTCCGTCTGCCTGGGCCAGCGGTGTACGGACGGTGATGGTCTCGGTGGGTGCGTCGCGGGTCGCCTCGTAGACCAGCATCAGCGTCAAATCGCGTAACGCCGCACGGAACGCGGCGTTGTCGGTGCGCTCGTCGCGCAGCGCGGTCAGCCGGGCCGCGGCCAGCGGATGGTCAACGACGCGCACCTCCACAAAGATCGACCCTATCGCTGGACACGCGTGCTTCCATACCGGTTGACGGGCAATGCCGACCCTATACTCCCGGCATGCGGCGCCTGAGACGCCGAACCAACGGCGGATTGCGAATCGTCGGGCTGATCACCGTGCTAACGGTGTGGGCGGTGGTGGCTTCTTCTGCCTCAGCGCATTTCGGCGGCGCGGCCCACCGCGTGCAGTTCGCGGCCGCCGCACTTCCCACTCCCGCGCATGTGGTCATCGTGGTGGAGGAAAACCGTTCGCAGGCCAATATCATCGGCAACAAGTCGGCACCCTACATCAACTCCCTTGCCGCCAACGGCGCGATGATGACGCAATCCTTCGCCGAGACCCACCCCAGCGAGCCCAACTACCTGGCGTTGTTCGCCGGCAACATGTTCGGCTTGAAGGACAACAGTTGTCCCGTCAACGTTGGTGCCGCTCCGAATCTCGGTTCGGAACTGCTTGCCGCCGGATACACATTCGCCGGTTTCGCCGAAGACCTACCGGCGGTTGGCTCGCCAGTCTGCAGCGCGGGCAAATATGCTCGCAAGCATGTGCCCTGGGTGGATTTCAGCAACATCCCGAAGAACTACTCGCTGCCGTTTTCGGCTTTCCCTGCGCCACCGAATTACGCTAGCCTGCCTACGGTTTCGTTCGTCATTCCCAACGTCGACAACGACATGCACGACGGCTCGATCGCCCAAGGCGACGCATGGCTTTACCAGAAGCTGTCCCCATATGCCGCCTGGGCGAAGACCAACAACAGTCTGCTGATCTTGACCTGGGATGAAGACGACAACACCGCGCGCAACCAGATTCCCACGATCATCTACGGGGCCAACGTCAAACCTGGGGCCTACCCCGAGCCGATCAGCCACTACAACGTGTTGTCCACTCTGGAGCAGATGTACGGGCTGCCCAAAACCGGTTACGCGGCCAACGCTACGGCGATT
This sequence comes from Mycobacterium xenopi, assembly GCF_009936235.1. Taxonomy (NCBI): domain Bacteria; kingdom Bacillati; phylum Actinomycetota; class Actinomycetes; order Mycobacteriales; family Mycobacteriaceae; genus Mycobacterium; species Mycobacterium xenopi. Next base: position 3,834,352 of record NZ_AP022314.1, read on the forward strand.
ACCGACATCTGGGGCAGCTAACGTTGCGGGTTGGCCCTCGGTCGGGCGCTGTGCGCCTGCGTCGATATCCTGTGCCGCATGGCTGCTGAGCTGGTTCCTATCCGACTGAGCCTCACCGCTGGCGACCGCTACACGCTGTGGGCGCCGCGCTGGCGCGATGCCGGTGACGAGTGGGAGGCGTTTCTCGGTAAGGGCGAGGACCTCTACGGCTTCGAAAGCGTCGCTGACCTGGTGGCCTTCGTGCGCAGCGACACCGACAACGATCTGGTCGACCACCCCGCGTGGAAGGACCTGACTCAGGCAAATGCGCATACGCTCGACCCGGCCGACGACAAGCAGTTCGACCTGGTTGGTGTCGAGGAGCTCGTCGCCGAAAAACCGACCGAGGAGTCCGTCGCCGCGCTCGCGGGCAGCCTGGCGATCGTGGCGTCGATCGGATCGGTCTGCGAATTGCCGACGGTCAACAAGTTCTTCAACGGGAATCCGATGCTGGGCACGGTGGCCGGCGGCATCGACCACTTCACCGGCAGAGCCGGGCGCAAGCGCTGGAATTCCATCGCGGAGATCATCGCGCGAGGCTGGGACGATGTGCTGGCCGCGATCGACGGCATCGTCAGCACCCCGGATGTCGATGGGGCCGCGTCGGCGCGGGCAGCCGACGAGTTGGCTGAGCCACGCCAGGACGACGACGAGGAGCCGGCCCTGGACGTCGACATCGGTGCCGAGGTCGACGAGCCGGAAGAATCCGTTGCGGCCGACGACAGCGTGGTGCTGGGCAGCGATGAGGACTTCTGGTTGAAGGTGGGCATCGACCCGATCCGGATCATGACCGACGCGGGCACGTTCTATACCCTGCGCTGCTATTTCGACGACCGTCCGATTTTCCTTGGTCGTAACGGCCGTATCAGCGTCTTCAGCTCGGAGCGGGCGCTGGCCCGGTATCTCGCCGACGAGCACGACCACGACCTGTCCGATCTGAGCACCTACGACGACATCCGCACCGCGGCCACCGACGGCTCGCTGCAGGTCGATATCACCGACGACAACGTGTATGTGCTAACGGGCCTGGCCGACGATCTGGCGGATGGACCCGATGCGGTGGACCGTGAGCAGTTGGAGCTGGCCGTCGAATTGCTTCGCGATGTGGGCGAATACGCCGAGGACAACACCGTCGAAGAAGCGCTCGCGACCGATCGGCCGCTGGGCAAGCTGGTCACCTACGTGCTCGAACCCGACTCGGTCGGCAAGCCCGCCGCCCCGTATGCCCGGGCGGTGCGCGAGTGGGAGCAGCTGGAGCGGTTCGTGGAGTCGCGGCTAAGGCGCGAGTAGGACCGGCGAGCAGACGCAAAATCGCACATTTCGGGACGAAATCGCGCGATTTTGCGTCTGCTCGCCGTTAAAGCGGCAACAGCCGGTGGTCGCGGGTGAACACGCGGCGGACAAGGCCAAGGGCGACCACCACCGTGGTGACCGCGACCGATCCCAAGATCAAGAACATCACCACGGCCTGCACCAGCACGGCCTGCACCGGCGAGACACCGGCGAGGATGAGTCCGGTCATCGCCCCGGGCAAGAACACCAGACCGGTTGCCTTGGTGGTTTCGATCTGCGGAGAGACGGCCGAGCGCAACGCCGTGCGCAGGTAGGGGGCGGCCGCCTGACGGTAGGGCTGCGCCAGGGCTAACCGCGCTTCGACCTGGTCGCGTTTGTCGCGCAGCTCATCGACCAGCCGACGGGCCACCAGCACCGTGGCGGTCATCGAGTTGCCGATCATCATCCCTGCGATCGGCACCAGGGTCCGCGGCTGCAGCGGAAACACCCGCAGCCCGAATATCACCGAAAGCGTCACCACCGCCGCGGTGGCGAACGCGGCGATGGCCAGCGGCGCCAGCCGCGGCACCTCCGGGGCCCGCCGGCGCGCGACGTCGCCGGCGTAGCCGACCATGCCCGCGGTCCACGCCCACGACCACCACAGCGAGCGACCCGGCTCGAACAGCAACGCCAACGCGCCGCCGACCAGCAACAACTGGGCCAACGCGCGGGCCGCCGACCACACCACCTGACGTTCCAGGCCCAGTCGCTGCCATAGCGATATCGCCGCGCCGAACCCGACCAACGCCAACGACGTTGCCAGCCCGGCCCATCCGACCTCGCCGTTCACGGCGTCACCTCCTCGTTTCCCGGCTTCGGTGCAGCCGGTTCAAACCTTGTGCAGCGGCCTTTGTCGATGTACACGACCCAGTCGGCGATCCGCTCGACCTGCGCCGCGTCGTGGGTGACCCACAGGGCCGGCGTTCCTTGACCGTCCGCCAAGTCGCGTACCGCGTGTTCGATCACGCGTGCCGCGGCGGCGTCGACCGCGGAGGTGGGCTCGTCGAGAAGCAGCACCTCAGGCTGCGCCATAAGCGTGCGGGCCAGACACATCCGCTGTGCCTCACCGCCCGACAGGGCGGTCGCATCACGGTCCAGCCACGACCCGGTCAACGCCACCCGGGCCAGCGTTTCGGCTATCCGCGCATCGGACGCGGCGGGGTCGGCCGCCCGCAAGTTGTCGGCCACGGTGCCGGGAAACGGCGTCGGGCGCTGAAAGCACATGCCTACCCGGCGGCGCAACCACAGCGGGTCGAGCCCACTGATGTCCTTGCCGCAGAACAACACTCGCCCACTGGTCGGCACTTCCAGCCGATTGCACAATCGCAGCAACGTCGACTTACCTGATCCCGACGGGCCGAACACCACCGTCACCCCATGCTTTGGGATGGCGGCGCTGAACCCGTCGAGTGCACGCAACCCGGCCCGCTCCACCACCACGTCGGCGAATTCGAACACCGGCTCCGTTTCGGCCACGGCCTACCCGATCAGCACCGCGAAGCGCGGCTTGATGACCTCATCGATGATCGCCAAACGCTCGTCAAAGCCGATGAACGCCGACTTCACCGCATTGATGGTGAACCGCTCCAGATCGCTCCAGCCGTAGCCGAATGCCTCGACCAGCCTGTGCATTTCGCGGGTCATCGAGGTGTCGCTCATCAACCGGTTGTCGGTGTTGATGGTCACCCGGAACCGCGCCCGGGCCAGCAGGTCGAACGGGTGCTCGGCGATGCTGTCGACGACACCGGAATGCACGTTGGAGCTTGGGCATAGCTCCAACGGAATTCGCTTGTCGCGCAGGATGGCCGCCAGCCGCCCCAGCTGTACCGTGCCATCGTCGTTGACGTGGATGTCATCGACGATCCGCACCCCGTGCCCCAGCCGGTCAGCGCCGCAGAATGCGATCGCCTCATGGATGGACGGCAGCCCGAACGCTTCACCAGCATGAATTGTGAAGCGGGCGTTGTGATCTCGCATGTACTCGAACGCATCCAGATGCCGCGACGGCGGGTAACCAGCCTCTGCGCCGGCAATGTCGAATCCGACCACACCTTTATCCCGAAACCTGATCGCCAGCTCGGCGATCTCACGGGACAGCGCGGCGTGGCGCATCGCGGTCACCAAGCAGCGCACCGTGATTGCGCGGCCCGCGGCCGCGGCGGCTTTCTCCCCGTCGGCGAAACCTGCCAGCACGGTGTCAACCACTTCGTCGAACGAGAGTCCGCGGTTGATGTGCAGTTCAGGGGCAAAACGCACCTCGGCGTACACCACGTTGTCGGCGGCCAGGTCCTCCACGCATTCATAGGCGACCCGGTGCAGCGCCTCAGGTGTCTGCATCACCGCGACGGTGTGCGCAAACGGCTCGAGGTAGCGCTCCAGCGACCCGCTGTAGGAGCGGGTGTGAAACCAGCGGGCCAGCTCGTCGACGTCGGTGGAGGGCAGGTCGTCGTAGCCGATCTGGCCCGCGATGTCGAGCACAGTAGCCGGGCGCAGCCCGCCGTCGAGGTGGTCGTGCAGCAGCGCCTTGGGCGCCTTGCTGATCATGTCCAGGGTCAGCGGTGTCGTCATGGGGTGATCCGATCGATGATCAGTGGGCGCGGGGCCGGTGGGCTGTCGCCGACGCTCCAGCCGCCGTCGAGCTCGGCCATCGCCGCACCGAACCGTTCTTGGGTGTCGGTGTACAGCGTGAACAGCGGCTCGCCGGCCACGACCGGTTCGCCGGGGCGGCGGTGGATTCGGATACCGGCACCGGGTTGCACCCGTTCGCCCGGCCGGGTCCTGCCCGCGCCGAGCCGCCACACCGTCATCCCTACCGCCATTGCGTCGATGTCGCCCATTGTGCCGCCCCGGCCCGCGGTCACGGTCTCCGAACACGCGCCCACCGGCAACGGCGCCGACAAGTCCCCACCCTGCGCGGCGACCAGCGCGCGGAAGCGGTCCATCGCGGTGCCGTCGCGCAGGGTCTGCGCGGGATCGCTGCCGTCGAGGCCGGCGAGTTGCAGCATCTCGGTGGCCAGCGCCACCGTCAGCTCCACCACATCGGGCGGCCCGCCGCCGGCCAGCACGTCGAGGGCTTCGGCGACCTCGAGCGCGTTGCCGACGGCGGCGCCCAGCGGGCGGTTCATGTCGGTCAGCAGCGCGCGGGTGGGCATTCCGTGCGCGGTACCCAGCCGCACCATAGTTCGCGCCAGCTCCCGGCACAGCGGCTCGGACTTCAGCAGCGACCCGGAACCCACCTTGACGTCGAGCACCAGCGCGCCCGCGCCCTCGGCGAGTTTCTTGCTCATCACCGAGCTGGCGATCAGCGGCAGCGACTCCACGGTGCCGGTGATGTCGCGCAGCGCATACAGCTTGGCGTCGGCGGGCACCAGTCGGCCGGCCGCGAAGATTGCCGCCCCGACGTCGCGGAGTTGTTCGCGCACCTTCGGGATCGGCAGGTCCGCGGTGAACCCGGCGATCGATTCGAGTTTGTCCAAGGTGCCGCCGGTATGACCCAGCCCGCGCCCGGATGCCTGGGGCACCGCGGCCCCGCAGGCGGCGACGACGGCCACGAGCGGCAGCGTGATCTTGTCCCCGACCCCGCCGGTGGAGTGCTTGTCCACGGTCGGCTTGCGCAAATGGGTGAAGTCCAGCCGCTCACCGGAGGCCAGCATCGCCGCGGTCCACCGCGCGGTCTCGGCGTGGTCCATGCCGCGCAGGTAGATCGCCATCAGCAGCGCCGCCATCTGTTCCTCGGCGACGCGGCCGTGGGTGTAGGCGTCGATGAGCCAGTCGATGGCGGCCTCGGAGAGCCGCCCGCCGTCGCGCTTGGTCTTGATCAGCGTCGGCGCGTCGAAGATCACGGCAGGTCGCCGGGGCCAAACGCGTCGGGCAACAACTCGCCGAGGCGGCGCGGTCCGGCGGGATGGTCGATGAGCAGATCGGGCCCGCCGTGTTCCAACAACAGTTGCCGGCACCGCCCGCACGGCGCCAGCAACCGCCCGCTCGCGTCGACGCATGCCAGCGCGAGCAGCCTGCCGCCGCCAGTCGAATGCAGGGCGCTGACTACTCCGCACTCGGCGCAGAGACCTAGGCCATATGAGACATTTTCCACATTGCACCCGGTGACCACCCGGCCGTCGTCGACCAGCGCCGCCGCGCCCACCCGCAACCGGGAATAGGGTGCATACGCTCGATATGCCGCCTGGGTTGCGTTGTCCCGCAACGCATTCCAATCAACCGTAGTGGTACTCACCGCGACGCCCGCCATGTTCTGTACGCATTGGACCGCCCCGATTTGTCGTCGGTCAACGTCAAAGCCACCCTAACTTCGCCGCTGTCGGGAGCCTCGGCGGCTGCGCCGCGGTTCGGCGGACACCAACAATGGGTTTAGAGTCCAGCCGAGGACAGGTTGGAGAAGGCCGATGACGACGTCCGCCGAGCCGGCAAGGCCACTGCGCCGGAGCCTGTATCGGGGGGATCCCGGCATGTGGTCGTGGGTGCTGCACCGCATCAGCGGTGCGACGATCTTCTTCTTCCTGTTCGTGCACGTGCTGGACACCGCGCTGGTGCGGGTAGGCCCGCAGACCTACAACGAGGTCATCGAGACCTACAAGACACCCGTCGTCGGCCTGATGGAGCTCGGCCTGGTCGCTGCGGTGCTCTATCACGCGTTGAACGGCGTGCGGGTCATCCTGATCGACTTCTGGTCGCACGGTCCCCGCCACCAACGGGCGATGTTGTGGGTGGTTGCCGTGGTGTGGCTGCTGGTGATGGTCCCCGCGACAGTGGTTATCGGCATCCACTTGATGGAGCACGTCCGATGAGACCGCCATGGCCTGCCTCGGTGGCGGCGCGCAGCCACGACCGTCCCGCCGGGCTGGACAAACTGCGGGCACCCCGTCGCCGCTCCGGGATGCCTAACTTCGAGAAATATGCCTGGCTGTTCATGCGGTTTTCCGGCATCGTGCTGGTGATCCTGGCGCTGGGACACCTGTTCGTGATGCTCATGTGGGACGACGGCGTCTACCGCGTCGACTTCAACTACGTGGCGGCACGCTGGCATTCGCCGTTCTGGCAGACGTGGGACCTGCTGTTGTTGTGGTTGGCACAGCTGCACGGCGGCAATGGGTTACGCACCATCATCGACGACTATTCCCGCAAGGACGCCACCCGGTTCTGGCTGAACACGCTGCTGGCGACGTCGATGGTGTTCACCCTCATGCTGGGCACCTATGTGCTGCTGACCTTCGACCCCAACATCTCGTGACGGGCAAAAGATGATCCACCAACACCGCTACGACGTGGTGATCGTCGGCGCCGGCGGCGCCGGCATGCGGGCCGCGGTCGAGGCCGCTCCGCGGGTGCGCACCGCGGTGCTGACCAAGCTCTACCCCACCCGCAGCCACACCGGCGCCGCCCAGGGCGGGATGTGCGCGGCGTTGGCCAACGTCGAAGAAGACAACTGGGAATGGCACGCCTTCGACACCGTCAAGGGCGGCGACTATCTCGCCGACCAGGACGCGGTGGAGATCATGTGCCGCGAAGCCATCGACGCGGTGCTCGACCTGGAGAAGATGGGGATGCCGTTCAACCGCACCCCCGAAGGCCGCATCGACCAGCGCCGTTTCGGCGGGCACACCCGCGACCACGGCAAGGCCCCGGTACGCCGATCCTGTTATGCCGCCGACCGTACCGGCCAGATGATCTTGCAGACCTTGTACCAGAATTGCATCCGCCACGACGTGCAGTTCTTCAACGAGTTCTACGTCCTCGACCTGGCATTGACCGACACGGCGAGCGGGCCGGTGACCGCCGGCGTCGTCGCCTACGAGCTGGCCACGGGCGACATTCACGTGTTCCATGCCAAGGCCGTCGTCATCGCCACCGGCGGCTCGGGCCGGATCTACAAGACCACCTCCAACGCCCACACGTTGACCGGCGACGGCATCGCTGTCGTGTTCCGCAACGGACTTCCGTTGGAGGACATGGAGTTTCACCAGTTTCATCCGACCGGTCTGGCGGGCCTGGGCATTTTGATCTCCGAGGCGGTGCGCGGCGAGGGCGGCCGGCTGCTCAACGGTGAAGGTGAGCGCTTCATGGAGCGCTATGCGCCGACCATTGTCGATTTGGCCCCCCGCGACATCGTGGCCCGCTCGATGGTGCGGGAGGTGCGCGAGGGCCGCGGTGCCGGCCCGCGCAAGGACTATGTGTACATTGATGTGCGCCACCTCGGCGCAGACGTGCTGGCCGCCAAGCTGCCCGACATCACCGAGTTCGCGCGTACCTATCTGGGCGTGGACCCGGTCACCGAGCTGGTGCCGGTGTATCCGACGTGTCACTACCTCATGGGCGGTATCCCGACCACGGTCACCGGGCAGGTGCTGCGGGACAACACCACTGCGGTGCCGGGCCTGTACGCGGCCGGCGAATGCGCCTGCGTGTCGGTGCACGGCGCGAACCGGCTGGGCACCAATTCGCTGTTGGACATCAACGTCTTTGGCCGCCGCGCCGGTATCGCCGCCGCCAACTACGCACTAGGCCACGACTTCGTCGAGCTGCCACCGGAGCCTGCCGCGACGGTGGTCGGCTGGATTGCCGGCATCCTCTCCGAGCATGGCAACGAACGTGTCGCCGACATTCGCGGCGTGCTGCAGCAGTCGATGGACGACAACGCCGCGGTTTTCCGCACCGAGGACAGCTTGAAACAGGCTCTAAAAGACATCCATGCACTGAAAGAACGCTATTCGCGAATCAGCGTGCACGACAAGGGAAAACGTTTCAACAGTGATCTGGTGGAGGCGATCGAGCTGGGTTTCCTGCTCGAGCTCGCCGAGGTTACCGTGGTGGGGGCGTTGAACCGCAAGGAGTCCCGCGGCGGGCATGCCCGCGAGGATTACCCGAACCGCGACGACACCAACTACATGCGTCACACCATGGCCTACAAGCAGGGCAGCGATCTGCTGTCCGACATCCGGCTGGATTTCAAGCCCGTGGTGCAGACCCGCTACGAGCCGATGGAACGGAAGTATTGATGACTTCAGGCCAAGTCGTCGACCTGTCGCTGCCGCCGATCCCGGAGGGAGCGGTGATGGTGACCGTCAGGATCGCCCGGTTCAATCCTGAAGAGCCGGACAAGTACGCCGATTCCGGTGGCTGGCAAAGCTTTCGGGTGCCATGTTCGCCCACCGACCGGGTGCTCAACCTGTTGATGTACATCAAGGACTACCTGGACGGCACGCTGACGTTCCGGCGGTCGTGTGCACACGGCGTGTGCGGCTCCGATGCTATGCGGATCAACGGGCGTAACCGGTTGGCGTGCAAGGTTTTGCTACGCGATCTGCTGCCGAAGAAGCCGGGCAGGCCGGTGACCATCACCGTGGAGCCGATCCGCGGGCTGCCGGTGGAAAAGGATCTCGTCGTCGACATGGAACCGTTCTTCGACGCCTACCGCGCGGTCAAGCCGTACCTCGTCACCAGCGGCAACCCGCCGACGCGCGAGCGCATCCAAAGCCAGGCCGATCGCGCCCGCTACGACGACACCACCAAATGCATTCTCTGCGCGGCGTGCACCACCAGTTGCCCGGTGTTCTGGCACGAGGGCCGCTATTTCGGCCCCGCGGCGATCGTCAACGCGCACCGCTTCATCTTCGACAGCCGCGACGAGGCCGCCGCCGAGCGCCTCGACATCCTCAACGACGCCGACGGGGTGTGGCGTTGCCGCACCACGTTCAACTGCACGGAGGCCTGCCCGCGTGGCATCGAGGTGACCAAGGCGATCCAGGAGGTCAAACGCGCGTTGATGTTCGCGCGTTAGAGGTTGCGCGGTTACAGGACCGCTAGGTGCTGCTTGCTGGCACCCGGAACCGCGGCTAGTGCAATTGAGGATCACACCGGCTCGTCGTCGCGAAGCCGATCGATCAGTTCGTTGGAAACAGCTGCACCGCGATGCGGAAGCGGCTGGAAGCCATGAAAGGCGTGGCCCCCTGGCTGCCGGTCGTGCTTGGTCAACGCTTGACGGGCCAGACCCGACAGCCCTTCTCCTATGAAGCGGTTTTCCCCGCGGGCACGCTCCTTCACAGCTCGGACTGTGTATAACAGAGCGAATGCTCTGTTATAGTCGGGCCATGCCGCGCCCGCGGGTCTACGACATCGACCGAATGCTCGATGCCGCCGAATCTCTGGCGGCCGAGTCCGGCCCCTCCGCGGTGACCATCCGCGCGGTCGCGGCAGCGGCCGCGGTATCCAACGGCGCCCTCTACCACACGTTCGGGTCACGGGCCGAGTTGTTGGCGCGAACCTGGCTGCGTGCGGCGCGTCGGTTCCTTGCGACCCAACGCGCGCTCGTCGACGGGTCACTCGCCCCGCGTGACGCTGTCGTCGCCGCCGCGGAGGCGCCAGCCGTCTTCGCCCAGCGCTACCCGCGGTCGTCGGGGGTGCTACTGCGCACGCGCCGAGAGGAGCTGGTGACCAAAGGCATTCGCCGCGAGCTGGCCGGCGAACTCGCGGCAACCCAGGCTGAGCTCGTCGAGTTAATGGTCCGGCTGGCGATCGCCATGTGGGATCGCAGAGACGCCGCCGCGGTGGACGTGATCACCACGTGCATTGTCGACCTGCCGACAAGCATTCTTCTGCAACGCAACAGGATTCATAGCCCGACAGCCGTCGAGCACCTGCGCGCAGCCGTGGCCGCGGTGCTCGACGTCGGACCCCCGCCCGCGAAGCAGCAAAGGAGACGACGATGAACCTCGACTATGACGGCAAGATCGCCGTGCTGGACCTCGGCGACAACGAAAACCGCTTCTCGCCGGAGTTCCTCGACGAGTTCGACGCCCACCTCGACGAAGTGGTCGGCGGCGGCGCACAAGGCTTGGTCACGACGGCGGCAGGCAAGTTCTACACCAACGGGCTCGACCTGGACTGGTTGATGGCGCACGGCGATCAGACGCAGTGGTATGTCCACCGCGTCCAGGGACTGCTCGCGCGGGTGCTGACGCTTCCGACGCCGACCGCCGCGGCATTGCCTGGCCATGCATTTGGCGCAGGCGCGATGCTGGCACTCGCGCACGACTTCCGGGTCATGCGCGCCGACCGCGGCTTCTTCTGTTTCCCCGAAGTCGACATCCGGATCCCGTTCACGCCCGGGATGGCGGCGCTGATTCAGGCCAAGCTCACACCGCAGGCCGCGGTGGCCTCGATGACGACGGGGCGCCGGTTCGGCGGGACGGACGCCGAGGCGATCGGCATCGTCGACACTACCGCGGGCGAGGGCGCTGTCACGGCCGCCGCCGTCGAGTTCCTCAGGCCGCTCGAAGGCAAGGATCCCGGAACCTTGGGCGCGATCAAGAACACGATGTACGGCCAGGTCGTCGCGGCGCTCGCGAACACCTAGCCCGAGCCGTCACACCTTGGCGGGCTGTGCCGTCTAACGGGTATGACACAGAAACCACGAATCGAACCCCTACCACCCAAGAAGGCCCCGCTGTGGGTGCGCGCCGCCTACCGCTACGCCAAGCGCCGCTTCGGCGAAGTCCCCGAGCCGTTCACCGTCGCCGCGCATCACCCTGGCCTGTTGTTCGCCAACGCGATCCACGAGACCGCGCTGGAACGGGCGTCGCGCAAGCTGCCCGCGAGTGTGCGCGAGCTCGCGGTGTATTGGACGGCGCGCACCATCGGCTGCTCGTGGTGTGTGGACTTCGGCGCGATGCTGCAGCGCTTGGACGGCCTGGACATCGAGCGGCTGAAAGACATCGACAATTACGCGACCTCGCCCCATTTCAGCGACGACGAGCGGGCCGCGATCGCCTACGCCGACGCGATGACCACCGACCCGCATTCGGTCACCGACGAACAGGTGGCCGATCTGCGGGCCCGCTTCGGCGACGCCGGCGTGATCGAGCTGACGTATCAGATCGGGGTGGAGAACATGCGCGCACGCATGTACTCGGCGCTGGGCATCACCGAGCAGGGCTTCAATTCCGGTGACGCGTGCCGGGTTCCGTGGGTCGATCCGTCCGCGAGCCTGTAGCTACCGTGAGAAAGTGCGAGTGACGACCACGGTAGCTACAGGCTCGAGGCACGTTCACCGAGTCCGCAGCGGCGAGCCGGTGAACTTGTCGGGGTTGGCGATATCCCATAGCGCGCAAACCTTTCCGTCGCGCACGGTGATGGCCAGGATCCGCGGCAGCATCTCCCGATACCCTTGGCCGCCCGGACTGCCCGCGGTAAAGACACCAAACTCGCCGTTGACGCGGGCCGGCTGGTTCGCCGTGAAAAACGCCGGCCCGTAGCGTCGCGCCAGCCCGAAGATGAAGCGCGCCACTTTGTCCGCCCCGTGAATCACCTGAACAGCGGTCGGCGCCTTGCCGTTCGAATCGCCGGTGAAGGTCACGTCGGGGTGCAGCAGCGTCACCACCGACTCCAGGTCACCGGCGGCCATCGCGGCCATCAGCCGCCGACCACCTCGTCGTGTGTGGGATCCCGCTCGGGCGGCGGATCGGCGGCGACGGCTCGCCGGGCCCGCGATGCCAGCTGACGGGCCGCGGCCTCGGTGGTGCCCAACACGTCGGCCACGTCGGAAAACGGCACCCCGAACCCGTCGTGCAGCACGAACGCGACCCGCTGATCGGGGCTCAGCCGCTCCAGCACCACCATCGCCGCATACCGAGCGTCCTCGCTGGCCACCACCGCCGACAACGGGTCGGCACCGTCGAAACCGGTCACGATCGGTTCTGGCAGCCATTGGCCCACATAGGTTTCCCGGCGATGCACCGCCGAGCGCAGCCGGTCGAGGGCAAGCCGGCTCACCACGGTGGTCAACCAGGCCCGCACGTCGCGAACCTCGTCGTGCCGGGCCCCATTCCAGCGCAGCCACGCCTCCTGCACGACGTCCTCGGCGTCAGCGAAGGTGCCGGTCAGCCGGTAGGCGACGGCCAGCAGATGCGGGCGCAGGGCCTCGAATTCGTCGACCTGTTGGGCCGAGGTCATCGTCCGAGCGTAACGTTCGCGGACACGATGCTCGATAACCTCTGGCTCCACTTCGCCCGCCATGGCGCGGGCATCACCGCGCCGGTGATCACCCGCGGCGACGGTGTCAGAATCTTCGACGACCGCGGCCGCAGTTACCTCGATGCGCTGTCGGCGCTGTTCGTAGTGCAGGTCGGCCACGGCCGCGAAGAGCTCGCCGAGGCCGCGGCGGCGCAGGCCCGCACGCTGGCCTACTTCCCACTGTGGTCGTATGCCACCCCGCCGGCGATCGAGCTCGCCGCGCGTCTCGCAGGCTACGCGCCGGGTGATCTGAACCGGGTGTTTTTCACCAGCGGCGGCGGCGAGGCCGTCGAAACCGCCTGGAAGCTGGCCAAACAGTACTTCAAGCTCACCGGCAAACCCGGTAAATACAAAGCGATTTCACGCGCCGTCGCCTATCACGGCACCCCGCAGGGCGCGCTGGCGCTCACCGGTGTGCCGAAGTATCAGGCGCCGTTCGAGCCGCTGACCCCAGGCGCGGTGAAAGTGCCCAACGCCAACTTCTACCGCGCACCCGACCCGCTGCGCACCGACGTCAAGGCGTTCGGACGGTGGGCCGCCGACCGCATCGCCGAAGCCATCGAGTTCGAAGGCCCTGACACCGTCGCCGCGGTGTTTTTGGAGCCGGTGCAAAACGCCGGTGGCTGTATCCCGCCGCCGCCCGGCTATTTCGAGCGGGTCCGCGAAATCTGCGACGACTATGACGTGCTGCTGGTCTCCGACGAAGTGATCTGCGCCTACGGGCGGATCGGGTCGATGTTCGCCTGTGACGACTTCGGTTACCTGCCCGACATGATCACCTGCGCCAAGGGCCTGACGTCGGGGTATTCGCCGATCGGTGCGATGATCGCCAGCGATCGGCTGTTCGAACCGTTCAACGACGGCGTGACGATGTTCCCGCACGGCTACACCTTCGGCGGGCATCCGGTGTCCGCGGCGGTCGCGCTGGCCAACCTCGACATTTTCGAACGCGAGCGCCTCAACGACCGCGTCAAGCAGAACGCACCGGCGTTTCGCGCGGCGTTGGAGAACCTCTACGACTTGCCCCTTGTCGGCGACGTCCGCGGCGAGGGCTACTTCTACGCCGTCGAGCTGGTCAAAGACCAGGCCACCCGGGAGACCTTCACCGCCGAGGAACGCCGGCGGCTGCTGCCCCGGGTGTCGTCGGCGCTGTTTGAGGCTGGGCTGTATTGCCGCATCGATGACCGCGGCGACCCGGCCATCCAGGTGGCGCCGCCGCTGATCAGCGGGCCAGCCGAATTCGCCGAGATCGAGTCGGTCCTGCGCGCGGTGCTGACCGGCATCGAGGGCGACGTTCTCGCCCGCTAACTCGTCACCGAGGTCAGCCTCGGTCGCAGCGCGGCTCCGCCACATTCGCCCGCCGATCGCCTACTCTGCTTCGACGATGGCCTTCCAACGATCCGCGTCATGCCTGGCCGCAGCGCTTTTCTTGGCTGCGATGCCCAGCATGTCGGTGGCGACCGCCGAGCCCAACGCCGCCGCTGATGCCGACACCTGCCCTTACCGGGTGTCCACTCCGCCCGCGGTCGACTCCTCGGAGATCCCCACGGCCGGAGACCCGCCGGCACCGCTGCCAGTGCCCGCCACCCCGGTAGGCGGCAATGCGCTGGGTGGCTGTGGCGTCGTCGCCGCGCCCAACACCCCGCCGGTACCCAACGACATCTCCGCCGAGGCCTGGCTGGTTGCCGACCTTGACAGCGGGGCGGTGATCGCGGCCAAAGATCCGCACGGCCGGCACCGCCCGGCCAGCGTCATCAAGGTGCTGGTCGCCATGGCGTCGATCAACGAGCTCAGCCTCAACAAGATCGTCGAGGGCACCCCCGAGGACGCCGCCGTGGAGGGCACCAAAGTCGGTGTCACAGCGGGGGGCAGCTACACGGTCAACCAGCTGCTGCACGGGCTGATGATGCATTCCGGCAACGACGCAGCGCACGCGCTGGCCCGCCAACTCGGTGGGACGCAGACCGCGCTAGACAAGGTTAATGGGCTGGCCGCCAAGCTCGGCGGACGCGACACCCGCGTGGCAACCCCGTCCGGTCTGGACGGACCCGGCATGAGCACCTCGGCCTACGACATCGGGCTGTTCTACCGCTACGCCTGGCAGAACCCCACCTTCGCAGACATCGTGGCGACGCGGACGTTCGACTTCCCGGGCCACGGTGATCACCCCGGTTATCAGCTGGAGAACGACAACCAGCTGCTCTACAACTATCCAGGCGCGCTGGGCGGCAAGACCGGCTACACCGACGACGCCGGGCAGACCTTCGTTGGCGCGGCCAACCGGGATGGGCGTCGGCTGATGGCGGTCCTGCTGCACGGTACCCGAGAACCGATTCCACCGTGGCAGCAGGCGGCGCATCTGCTCGACTACGGTTTCGCCACCGTGCCGGGAACCCGGGTCGGGACGCTCATCGAACCCGATCCTGCGCTGGTAGCCGCCAAACCTGGCGCCGACGACGGCGCGGCGGCCCGCGCCTCGGACATCGCGCCGCCGCCGATGCGCTGCCAGTGCGGGTGGGGGTGGCCATTATCGGCACGCTCATCGTGTTCGGGCTGATCATGGTTGCGCGCTCGCTGAACCGCCGCCCGCAGCCGACGACGCAGGGCGTTCGGCGAGCCGCCTAGCGCCGCCAGCCGCTCGCCGGCCGGCGAGACACCGCAGTAGTAAAAGGTTGTACTCCAATATGTTTGGGGCATCCCGGTAAGCTACTTCGTCGATCGGTGCCTACAGTCGTCACCGGAGCACTTGCGACAAATCTCGTTCCCGGCGACCTTTTGGCGGTCGAGCGCTCTAGTCTACTGGGCAGCCGGGTGTCGCCCGGCGGTGACAAACTTTGGAGTTGGACACGACACTGTGAACGTAATCTGCGCTGGCACAACGGTTCTCGATGGCAAAGTCTGCAGGCCCGGGTGGTTGGCGATCTCGGGCCGTCGGATCAGCGAGTGCGGCCCGGGTATACCGCCGCGGCCGGCGGACGTCGATCTTCCCGACGCGGTGGTGGTGCCGGGGTTCGTCGATATGCATGTGCACGGCGGGGGTGGCGCCTGGTACACCGACGGGCGCAGTGACGAGATCGCCGCCGCCGCCGCTTTTCATCTGCGGCATGGCACCACCACGACGCTGGCCAGCCTGGTTACTGCCGGGCCTGCGGAGTTGCTGGCCGCGGTAGGCGACCTCGCCGAGGCCACCCGGGCAGGTGTCATCGCCGGCATCCACGTGGAAGGGCCGTGGCTGAGCCGGGCGCGCTGCGGAGCACACGATCCCGCGCAGCTGCGCAACCCGGAGGTCGTCGAGATCGACGCCGTGCTTGCGGCGGCGGCGGCGCGATACGGATGGTGACGCTGGCACCGGAACTTCCGGGGAGCACCGCAGCGATCAGGCGCTTCAGGGACGCGGAAGTGGTTGTGGCCGTTGGTCATACAGATGCGACTTATGAGCAGACCAGCAGGGCAATCGCCGAGGGTGTGACGGTCGGCACGCATCTGTTCAATGCGATGCGCCCGCTGCACCACCGCGAGCCGGGCCCTGTCTTGGCGCTGCTGCAGGATCCGCGGGTAACGCTCGAGCTGATCGCCGACGGCGTTCACGTCCATCCCGCGCTGGTCCAGGCCGTGATCGAGGCCGCCGGACCCGACCGCGTCGCCCTGGTCACCGATGCCGCCGCGGCGGCGGGCTGCCCCGACGGGTCGTTTCGGTTTGGACCCCAGCGGCTCGACGTCGTCGCCGGCGTGGCGCGCGTGCATGGAACCGCCACGCTGGCCGGCAGCACGGCGACGATGGATCGGCTCTTTCGCACCGTGGCTGCGCTGGCTTCTGACCCAGACCAGGGACTGGCCGCCGCCGTGAGGATGGCGTCCACTACCCCGGCGCGTGCACTGGGGTTCGGCCATGTGGGTAGTTTGCGCAGCGGACTGGACGCCAATCTCGTTGTGCTCAATCAAGAATTGCAGGTGCAGGCCGTCATGGCCAACGGCGACTGGGTAAGTGAGAGCTAATGCCCTTCCAGCCGCGCTCGCACTACGGCCATGCGTTCGGCAAGCGCGGCCTCGTCGATGACACTGCGGGCAATAA
The DNA here is from genome assembly GCF_009936235.1 of Mycobacterium xenopi. Classification (NCBI taxonomy): domain Bacteria; kingdom Bacillati; phylum Actinomycetota; class Actinomycetes; order Mycobacteriales; family Mycobacteriaceae; genus Mycobacterium; species Mycobacterium xenopi. The sequence continues at coordinate 3,850,820 of NZ_AP022314.1, forward strand.
GGGAATGGGCCAGCGCAAGCAGCTGACGCTCCGGGAACGGAACTGCCGCATACACCTCATCGGACAGACAGTCTTCGTTGCGGCGGCGGGTGAGTAGAGGCAGCGCCGTTCCCTCCAGGTCGAGTGCGTCGCACATTGCGTCGAGGCTTGACTTCCATGGCGGCACAGGGTTTCCGACACTGTACCCCATGCTGACCGGCGGCGAAGCCGCGCCACCGGTCAAGGTGGTGCTGATTGCCGGCGTCATCGGCTGCGTCGTGGGCCTGAAGCTGGTGGGCTGAGCGGCGACTAAAAATCGCGCCGCAGCGCCATCGGCGTGGTGGAAGGTAGGTCGCCGCCCGCGATGACCTTGCGTGCAATCGGGGTCAATGCCGCCAGCAGCGCCTCGATCTCGCCGTCGTCGAGTCTCTCCAATGCCCGCAGTGCCAGCGTGTCGGTGCTGACTTCGATGTGTTCTTTGAGCTTGCGGCCGGCGGCGGTCAGCGACCCGTCGGCAGTGAGCAGGCCACGCGCGGCCAGGCTGTCTTCGCAACCGCGCCACTCGGCGTCGTCGTAATGACGGGTGCGCGCAATGTAATCCCGGGGTACCGCACCGGCCGCCGCATGCACCACATTGGACTCCCGGCCGGAGACCCCGGCGGCGGCCAGCACCGCGACGTGACCGTCGCCGCGGTGCTCACGAAGCAGTGTGGTCGCATGCCACAGCGCGGCCAACGGCTCCGCCGGCCACGGCAGGGCGAGATTCGCCGCGAACAGTGGCCGGCCGTCAACAGGTGCGTGTTGGACCGCCTTCGCCGCCAGTTGGGCTGCGGTGCGGACGTTTTCGTCGTCGGTCACTCCGTATCGCCGCAGCGCGGCCACGGCGGAGGTTTCCCGAGCACGCAACGCGAGCTGCGGATCGGCGATTTCCCAGGCGGCGGGAAGCGCTTTGGCGACCCGCCACGGTGCGAAGTTGTAGAAGACCGCGGTCACCACCTGTGGGGGCACGGGGCCCAGCGGAGCCGATCGAGCGGCGAAGTAGCCCATCCAGAATCCTCGATACCCGAGTCCGTCGAGCGCTGCCCGCGCCTCGGGCGCGAAGTAGGTGACCGCATGGACCGGTTCGAAGCGGTCGTAGAACCGGCGGGCAAGCTCAGGTGTCCGTTGCATTACTGCAGTTAACCACCCGCCGCTTCCGCGGCCCTCAGGGTCACCGGCGAGTGACGGCGTTACTACGAGCAATCCGGCCCGTAGAGCGGGCCCTCACCGGTTACGCCGCCGGGCAAGCCGCGAAAGCCCCAGCGCACCAACGGCTCCCACCGCGACAGCGGCCAATGCCTGACGGGCGCTCAGACCTTCGTCGACCTGCACCCGCGGGGCGATGAGCGCCGGGGAAGGCGGCGACACCGGTGCCGCACGCAGGTTTTCCGGTGACGTTGCCGCCCACGCCGTGGCGAACAGAACCAGGCGCGCAGTGATGTAGGCGAACAGCATCAAACCCAATACCGGCCCGAACGCGGCGCCGGCGGGGCTGCGCAACACCGACCGCAAGTAGAGCGAGCCGATCAGTTTGAACACTTCAAACCCGATGGCCGCAAGCAGGCCGGCCCGCATCGAGATCGCGACACTGACCGGCTCGCGTGGCAGCCGAGCGATCATCCAGGTGAACAGCAGCCACGACACCAACAACGACATCAGCAGCGAAATCCCGCGCAAGACAATGTCCAGCGCCAGGACGTAATGCAGACCCAACCAACCCAGCACCCTGGCCATCGGCGCGGCATCGGCCAGCGCGGTCAGCGCGATGGTGGCGGCGATCGCCACAAACGCCGACACCATCGCCACCAGATCGGACAACTTGGTCCGGACGAACCCCGACGACGCAGCTTGCTCGGCCCACATCGCAGTGAGCGCTTCGCGCAGGTTCGCCATCCAATTCAAGCCCGCCCACGCCGAACCCGCCAGGCCGATGAGGCCGACCGACCCGCGCGACGCGATCGCCGAGTTCATCAGCTTGACTAGTTGCTTACCGAAGTTGCCGGATACCGAAGTCCTGATTCGGTCCTCGATCTCGGCCAGCAACTCGGGCTGACGCGCCAGCAGAAAGCCGCCGACCGCGAAACCCACCATCAGCAGCGGGAACAGCGAAAGGATCGTGTAGTAGGTGAGGCCCGCCGCGAAGAAGCTGCCCCTGCGCTCGCTGTAGCGCTCGTTGGCCCGCATGGCGTGGTCCAACCACCCGTATCGGGCCCGCAGCCGGTCAAGGATAGCTGGCTTGGCCGCTGCGCTCATGCTGCCTATGGCCGTTGCGGGAGAAAGCCGAGCCGGTCATAGACCCGCTGGACGGTTTTGCCGGCCACATCCTGGGCGCGCGCCGCGCCGGCGGCCAGTATTGCCTCCAGTTCGCCGGTGTCACCCATCAACTCCTCGACCCGCTTGCGGATGGGTGTCACGAATTCAGCGACGGCCTCCGCGGTGTCCTTCTTCAGGTCGCCGTAGCCGTGCCCGGCATAGTGCGCGACGAGTGCGTCGATGCTTACGTCGGTGACCGCCGACTGAATGCACAGCAGATTGGACACGCCCGGCTTGGCATCGGGATCGTAGCGGATCTCCCGTTCACTGTCCGTCACGGCTGAGCGAATCTTCTTGGCGGACAAGGCGGGATCGTCGAGCAGATTGATCAACCCGGCGTCGGTGGCCGCCGACTTGCTCATTTTCGCCGACGGATCCTGCAGGTCGTAGATCTTGGCGGTGACTTTCGGAATCAGCAGCTCGGGCACGACGAAGGTATCCGGGAACCGGCTGTTGAACCGCTGCGCGACGTCACGCGCCAGCTCGAGGTGCTGGCGCTGGTCCTCACCGACCGGGACCAGCTCGGTGTCGTAGGCCAGCACGTCGGCGGCCTGCAGCACCGGGTAGGTGAATAACCCCACGGTCGTCGACTCGGCGCCCTGGCGCGTCGACTTGTCTTTGAACTGCGTCATCCGCGACGCCTGACCGAAACCCGTGAAACAGCCCAGCACCCAAGCCAGTTGCGTATGGGCGGGCACATGGCTTTGCACGAAGATCGTGCTGCGGACCGGGTCGATACCCAACGCCAGGTACTGCGCTGCGGTGACCAGCGTGCGGTGCCGCAACACCTCCGGGTCCTGGGGGACGGTGATCGCGTGCAAATCCACGACGCAGAAAAACGGGTCGTAGTCGTCCTGCAGCGCCGCCCAGCGTTTGATCGCCCCCAGCGCGTTACCAAGGTGAAGCGAATCCGAGGTGGGCTGCACACCGGAGAAGACCCGGCGGGTTGGGGTTGCGGTGCTCATGATGACTCGATCTTGTCACGCCGCCACCAGCCCCCTCCCCCACGCTTGCGGTACCGCTGGTATCAACTTAGTGTCGCGGGCATGATGACTCGCGAGCCCATCCACCTCGGGTCCGGTGAACCGGTCCTGCTGCTGCACCCGTTCCTGATGTCGCAGGCGGTGTGGCAGACGGTGGCCCAGCAATTGGCCGACACCGACCGCTACGAGGTGTTCGCCCCGACCATGGCCGGGCACAATGGCGGGCCTCGCTCGGGCACCTGGTTCTTGAGCTCGGAGGTGCTGGCCGACCACGTAGAGCGTCAACTCGACGAACTGGGGTGGAACACTGCCCACATCGTCGGCAACTCGCTGGGCGGTTGGGTGGCGTTCGAACTCGAGAGCCGCGGCCGTGCGCGGACGGTCACCGCGATCGCGCCGGCGGGCGGCTGGACGCGATGGAGCCCCGGGAAATTCCTGGTAATCGCCAAATTCGTTTTCGGCATGCCGATGTGGGCAGCGGCCCGGTGGCTGGGGCCGCGGGCGCTGCGGCTGCCGTTCAGCCGACGACTGGCCACGTTGGCGATCAGCGGAACGCCAGAGGGAGTCAGCGAGAAGGAGCTAGTAGACGTCATCGATGACGTGGCGCACTGCCCGGCGTATTTCCAGTTGTTGGTGAAGGCGCTGCTGCTACCCGGCCTGCTGGATCTCGCGCACACCGCGGTACCCACGCATCTGGTGCTCTGTGAGAAAGACCGCGTCTTTCCCCCGCGCCGGTACAGCCGGTACTTCACCACCTATCTGCCCCCGGAAACCAAAATGACCACACTCGAGGGCCTCGGGCATATCCCGATGTTCGAGGCGCCGGGCCGAATCACCGAGGTCATCACCGACTTCCTCGAGGAGTACAGCCCACCGATCCGGGCGATCAGCTCTTGAGCGCCTTTTCCAGGTTGTCGGCGATCGAGCCGAGGAACTCCTCGCTGTTCTGCCACGGCTGTTCCGGCCCGATGAGGATGGCCAGGTCTTTGGTCATCTGCCCGCCTTCGACCGTGGAAATCACGACGTCTTCCAGCTTTTGCGCGAAGTCGATGACCTCGGGGGTGTTGTCCAGCTTGCCGCGGTGCTGCAGCCCGCGCGTCCAGGCGAAGATCGAGGCGATCGGATTGGTGGAGGTGGGCTTGCCCTGCTGGTACTGGCGATAGTGGCGGGTGACGGTGCCGTGGGCGGCTTCGGCCTCCACCGTCTTGCCGTCGGCCGTCATCAGCACCGAGGTCATCAGCCCCAGTGAGCCGTAGCCCTGCGCGACCGTGTCGGACTGGACATCGCCGTCGTAGTTCTTGCAGGCCCACACATAGCCGCCCTCCCACTTCAGGCAGGCGGCAACCATATCGTCGATCAGCCGATGCTCGTAGGTCAGCCCGGCGGCTTCGAACTGGTCTTTGAATTCCTCGTCGTAGATGCGCTGGAACTCGTCTTTGAACATGCCGTCGTAGGCCTTGAGAATGGTGTTCTTGGTCGACAGATACACCGGGTAGTTCTCTTGCAGCCCGTAGGCGAACGACGCCCGCGCGAAATCCTGGATCGACTCGCGGAAGTTGTACATCCCCATCACGACACCGCCGTCCTCGGGGATCCTCACCAGCTCGTGCACGATCGGCTCGCCGCCGTCCTCGGGAGTGAACGTCAGCGACACCGTGCCAGGCCGATCCACCTTGAAATTCGCTGCCCGGTACTGGTCACCGAACGCATGACGACCGATGACGATCGGCTTGGTCCAGCCCGGTACCAGCCGCGGAACATTCGAGATGATGATCGGTTCGCGGAATATCGTGCCGCCCAAAATGTTTCGGATCGTCCCGTTAGGCGATGACCACATGGCCTTGAGGTTGAACTCCTTGACGCGGGCCTCGTCGGGCGTGATCGTCGCGCACTTGACGCCCACACCGTGCTTTTTGATGGCGTAGGCCGCGTCGATCGTCACTTGGTCGTCGGTGGCATCGCGGTGCTCAATGCCCAGGTCGTAGTAGTCCAGGTTGATGTCGAGGTGCGGAAAGATCAGCAAGTCTTTGATCCACTTCCAGATGACGCGGGTCATCTCGTCACCGTCGAGCTCGACTACCGTGCCTTCGACCTTGATCTTGGGTGCGCTGGACATGTGAGTCCGACTCCTCCTACGCAAATGATTGGCGCCTTGTGGGCGCATACGGATGGCAGGGGCCATAGCGGTCAGCCGCTCGTCAGGCCAGACTACAAGGCGCGATTCGGGCGGCTAGCAGCCGTCATTCCTACTCGTCGGTAGCTTCGACCCCGGGATTGGCCCGGCTCGCTGGCATGGGATCGGCCTAATACGATAGGCTTCCTATCGGTCATGAGCGCCAGCGCCAAGCCCCGGCTTGCTGGCCGGCAACCCTCCAACCGCGGTGGGGTGCCCCGGGTGATGACCAGGTTGAGTAGCCATCACCGGCTACGCGGCAAGCGCGGGTCCGCCATGACGGGCCCCCTGAGTAGACAGGGATACCTGATGCGTACCCATTTGGGCTGGCCCATCATGTGCCGTCGTCGCTAACCCTCTGCTGCTGGCAGACGTCATCGCTGATGACGTCCCACGCGACTGCGACAACGACGCACACCTTCCGACTTCCACCAGAAAGATGCCACGTGAGCTTCGCAAATCATCCTGATAGCAGCACCGGGATCGACGACACCGCGCACGCCGCGGCCCCCGGGCAGGATCAACACCCGCATCGCCAACGCCCGACACAGTGCGGCACGTGCGAGGAGGTCTGAGGTGACGATCTCCGACGTGCCGACCCAGCGACTGCCCGCCGAAGGCGAGGTGGGGTTGGTCGACATCGGTTCACTGAGGCTGGAAAGCGGTGCGGTGATCGATGACGTCTGTATCGCGGTGCAACGCTGGGGCGAACTGTCGCCAGCGCGTGACAACGTCGTGGTGGTGTTGCATGCGCTGACGGGTGATTCGCACATCACCGGACCCGCGGGGCCAGGGCATCCGACCCCGGGTTGGTGGGACGGCGTGGCCGGGCCCGGCGCGCCGATCGACACCAACCGTTGGTGTGCGATTGCCACCAATGTGCTGGGCGGCTGCCGCGGCTCCACCGGGCCCAGCTCACTCGCCCGTGACGGAAAGCCCTGGGGCTCACGGTTTCCGAAGATCACGGTGCGCGACCAGGTGGAAGCCGATGTGGCTGCGCTGGCGGCACTGGGCATCACCGAGGTCGCCGCGGTTTTGGGCGGGTCGATGGGAGGGGCGCGGGCTCTGGAATGGATCGTGAGCCACCCCGACCAGGTCGGATCGGCGCTGCTGCTGGCGGTCAGCGCGCGGGCCACCGCCGACCAAATCGGCACCCAGAGCACCCAGATTGCGGCTATCAAGGCCGACCCGAACTGGCAGGGCGGTGACTACTACGACACCGGCCGCGAACCGGTGGCTGGGCTGGAGATCGCCCGTCGTTTCGCGCACCTGACCTATCGCGGCGAAGTCGAGTTGGATACGCGGTTCGCCAATGATGCTCAGGGCGAGGAAGATCCGGCTGCGGGCGGCCGCTACGCAGTGCAGAGTTACCTCGAACATCAGGGCAGCAAGCTGGTGTCACGCTTCGACGCCGGCAGCTATGTCGTGCTCACCGAGGCACTGAACAGCCACGACGTCGGCCGCGGCCGCGGCGGAGTCGCGGCCGCGCTGCGCGGGTGCCCGGTGCCGGTGGTGGTCGCCGGGATTACCTCAGACCGGTTGTACCCGCTTCGTCTGCAGGAGGAACTGGCCGAGCTGTTGCCTGGCTGCACCGAGTTGCAGGTTGTCGATTCGATCTACGGCCATGACGGCTTTCTGGTGGAATCCGAAGCCGTCGGCAAGTTGATCCGGCGCACCCTCGAGTTGGCTGAAGGCGCGCGGCCGCGGTGACCCGCTCCCGGCAAGACCGCTCGCTGTCGTTCGGCTCGGAGGCGGCCGCCTACGAGCGGGGCCGCCCTCATATCCGCCCGAGGCGATCGACTGGCTGCTGCCGACGGGGGCCCACGATGTGCTCGACTTGGGTGCAGGCACCGGCAAGCTGACGACCCGGCTCGTCGAACGCGGGCTCGACGTGGTGGCTGTCGACCCAATCCCCGAAATGCTCGACGTGTTGCGCAAGTCGCTGCCGGACACCCCCGCGCTGTTGGGCACCGCAGAAGAAATACCGTTGCCGGACAACAGCGTTGATGCCGTTCTAGTCGCACAGGCCTGGCATTGGTTCGACCCCGCGCGCGCGATCCCCGAGGTGATCCGGGTGCTGCGGCCGGGCGGGCGGCTGGGTCTGGTGTGGAACACCCGCGATGAGAGGCTGGGCTGGGTGCGTGAACTCGGCCGGATCATCGGCAGCGACGCCGACCCGGTCAGCGAGCGTGTCATGCTGCCCCACCCGTTCACCGACTTGGAACGCCACCGCGTCGAGTGGACGAATTACCTGACACCGCAAGCACTTATCGACTTGGTGGCATCGCGCAGCTATTGCATCACCTCGCCGGCCGATGTGCGTACCAAGACCCTGGATCGGGTGCGCGAGCTGCTGGCCACCCACCCGGCGCTGGCCAACAACAACGGTCTTGCGCTGCCGTACATCACGGTGTGCGTGCGGGCTACGCTGTCAAGCTAGTCGTCTTCGTCGTCGTCACCCCATCGCGCATCAGCTTCTCGAAGTGGTGGAAGAGGTTGATGCCGGGTTGGCCGCGATCCAGGTGAGCGGGCGTTCCCGGTTCGGCGCAGGGATGCGCGATCAGCGGTCAGAAGCTCAACCCGGAGAACATGACCCGGCCGGGATCGTACTTCTGCCGCACGGCCGTCAGCCGGGCTAGATTCGAGCCGAAGTACCGCGACGCCGGCTGGTTGGCCTCAAGGTAGTTGACGTAGCCGCCGACCGAATACGGTTGTACCGCTTGATGTGCCACGTCAAGCCAGCGGGTGGCCGCTGGCACGTCGGATGTCTCGACGTACCACTGCACCAACGCTGACTGCCTTCGCCAGGGAAAGGCCGAGGCGCCCGGCGCCACGTCAGCCAGGGCGCCGTCGAGCGCGTGCATGATCGTCAACATGCGGCCCGCGCCACGAGGAAAGGCATCGAAGGCCGAGGCGATCCCCTGGGCGGCGGCCGGGGTGATCGCCGGAAATACGTCGGATCCCCCGACATACCCGAGCGGCGACGGGTTGAGGTTCCCGACAGCCAGATACCTCACCAGGTCTAAGTAGCTGAGCGTATGGGTTTCGACACCGCTCGGTTGCACCCCAACGGCTTTGACGATAGCGCCCTGCACGCTGCTACCCGAGCCGGCGGGACCGGTCGCGAGGATACGACAGTGCGTACCGGTTGCCTCGGCGGTGGCGTCGGCCAGTGCCCAGCTGCTTCGGTCGGCGGTGCGCAGCCAGTTCTGCCAACCGACGAGCACCTGGGCGAACGCCTGCGCCGGGAAAATGAGGTTCACCGCGTCGACGTCCCCGGTGGGAAACGTGGCAAAAGTCAGTGACGTCGTCACCCCGAAGTTGCCGCCCCCGCCGCCGCGCAATGCCCAGAACAGGTCGGGGTTGCTGGTGGCAGACACGGTGACCGCCTGTCCGCCGGGCAGCACCAGCGACGCCGACGTCAAGGCGTCACACATCAGGCCCGCATGACGGGAATGCGCGCCCAGCCCGCCGCCCAGGGCATGCCCGGCGGCGCCGACCGACGGGCAGGTGCCGGTCGGGATACCCCGGCTGGCCCCGGCCAGCGCCTGGTGCAGTGCATACAAATCGGTGGCTGGCGTTACCGTGACGTATCCGGTGGCGGGGTCGAAATTGATTCCTCCCGGCAGCTGACGCAGGTCCACCACCATGGTGCCGTTGGCGGTCGACGCCCCGATATAGGAGTGCCCACCGCTGCGCGGAGCTACCTTGACGTTGTGCGCAGCAGCGAATGCCATTGCCTTCTGCACGTCGGCTAGCGAGCTGACCACCACGATCGCCGCCGGTGTCAAGCCGTTGTAGTTCGTGTTGAAAACCTGTTTGGCCGTGGCGAATTGGGCACCGCCATCGGGCAGCACCACATGCCCGCCCAGGGCCGCCGAAAGGCCTTCCCAGCCCGAGGGGTTGGGAGCCGCGGTGGCCCGAACCGAACCGAACACTGCACCGGCGACCAATGCCCCGGCGGCACCCCGCAAAAACGTCTGTCGGGAGATCTCATGCGCCACCGTCGGGCTCCCGCGGTTGGGTCATGTCCCGCATTCTCAGCCACGTGACGACCAAACCGCGCTGTCGCGCGAGGTGTCGCCTGAAACGTGCGCAAACCGTTATACCCGCTGGTCGGGCGAGGTGCAGAGATCCTGAATGCGGTAGCGTTCAGACAGCATCGCAGCTGCGTGGCGCCGAATTCGACAGCGGAGCGAAGGAGCGAAACGATGGATTCGGGGTTATTCGGGTTCCTGACATTACTTTCCCTGGTGCTTACGTTGATGTTGGCCGCCGTTGCCGCTGTGTTCGTAAAACGGTTGCAGGACCGGCCATCGAGTCCGATCAGCGAAGAAATCCGCAGCGCCAACACGGTTTTGGGTAAGGTGCGCAAACGTGAACCAATCTCGAAGGAGGAGCTGGATTTCGCGAAACAAATCGTTGCCGATCGCAGCTCTTTGATGGCCTACTGCATCCCTGGTGCTTTGTTCATGCTGGGCTGCTTCTATGTGTTCGCCAGTCTCTACCAGTTGCACGGAGCCACGCCCTCGGAGCGAACATTTCTCGGGGTATTTCCCATGCTGGCCTCCATAAACTTCACAATGCAGCTTCTCCGCAGCGCGCGGTTGAAACGGCACCTCCAAAAGATGGCATGAAGCGCCGCTACGCATGCCGTGCGGTCACCGGCAGATGGGACCGGGGTGCTCGCGGTCGCGTTCCGGCTGGCGTACCGATAGTCTGTGCAGATCAAACGTGAATTAGATACATTACCGTCTACTATCTGCATGTGGCCTGAGCACCAGAGCGGCCGGACATGATGTGCGGACCGAGCATCGAGGGGTGACCGAGTGAGCCGTCGTTCAGTCGGTAGGACCGTGCTGGCAGGAGTCTGGATGCCTGTGGTGGCCGTCGTTGCACTCGCCGGAGGTGCGGTGGGCATGTGGAAGGTGCACCAGTTTTCAACCCCGCCGCCCGTCATCACGGTCAACGGCCCGGCCGCACCCGAGCAGTCCACACCCAAGCAGCTCACGTACGAGTTGTTCGGTTCCCTCGGCGACGGCGGGATGCTCGTCTACCTGGACATCGACGGCCATCCGCATCGGGTTGATCTGACGGCCCTGCCGTGGTCGCACACGGAGACGACGACGCTCACAGTGGTGTCCGGCAGCATCTCGGCGCAGGTTCACGGTGGTCAACTCGGCTGCCGCATGCTGGTGAATGGCATTGTCCGCGATGAACAGTCCGATACCCATGAGGACGCGCACGTCATGTGCCGGGTGAAATCCGCATGAGCGGGCACCGGGCTCAACGACCGTTTGTCCCCAGGATGGTGCGCGTCCTCGCGATACCGATCATCGCCTTCTGGGCGCTTTTGGCCGTGTCGACGAACACATTCATGCCGCAGGTCGAGAGGGTCGCAGAAGAACTCGCGGGCCCAATGGTGCCGCACTACGCGCCGTCACAGCGGGCGCTGCTGCGCATCGGCGAGAAGTTCCACGAGTCCGATTCCACGAATTTGACCATGGTTGTGTTGGAAGCCGACCGCCCGTTGGGTGGCGTAGACCATCGCTATTACGACGATTTGGTCCGCCGGCTCAAGGGTGACCCCGAGCACGTGCAATACGTCATGGACCTGTGGGGCAAGCCGATCACCGCGGCGGGGGCGCAGAGCGTGGACGGCAAGGCCGCCTACGTGCTGTTGCGGCTCGCGGGCGATATCGGCCAAATGAAAGCGAATAGATCCGTTGCCGCCGTTCGGGACATCGTCGCCAAGGACACGCCGCCGCCAGGCCTCAAGGTCTACGTCAGCGGCGCGGCACCCCTCGCGTCGGACACCGTGGCCATCGCCAATTCGAGCCTGAACAACATCACGATCGCGGTGATTTTCCTCATCATCGCGATGCTGCTGCTGGTGTACCGCTCCATCAGCAACGTGCTGGTGCCCCTGCTCGCAGTCGTGATCGAGATGCTGGTCGCCAAGGGCGTGATCGCAACACTCGGGCATTTCGGCTACATCGAACTGTCCTCATTCGCCGTGAACATCGTCGTCGCGTTGACGCTGGGAGCGGGGACCGATTACGGCATCTTCTTATTGGGCCGCTATCACGAGGCGCGACAGGCCGGCGAAAGCCGGGAGGACGCCTTCTACATCGCATACAAGGGTGTCACGCCCATCATCGTCGGCTCGGGGCTGACCATCGCAGGGGCATGTTATTGCTTGACTTTCGCACGGCTCAACTACTTCCACACCATGGGACCGGCCGTTGGCATCGCCATGCTGTTCACCATCGCGGCAGCGCTCACGCTAGGCCCGGCGATATTGACCGTGGGCAGCCTGTTCGGGCTCTTCGACCCGAGGAGCACGGCCCGGGCGACGTTGTATCGGCGGATCGGGGCGAGCGTGGTGCGCTGGCCGGTGCCGATCCTTGCGGCCAGTGCCGCCGCTGTCCTGTTCGGGGCGGTGTTCGTGCCGACGTACCGGCAAAACTACGACGACCGTGCCTACCAGCCTCATGATGCCCCCGCCAATCAGGGTTTCGCGGCCGCGGACCGGCACTTCCCGAAGAGCAAACTGTTCTCCGAGATGCTGATGGTCGAGACGGATCACGACATGCGAAACTCCGCTGACTTCATCTCCTTAGACCGAGTGGCCAAAAGTCTCATCCGTCTTCCCGGCGTCGCGATGGTGCAAAGCATCACCAGGCCTTTGGGGCGACCCTTGGAACACGCCACCCTCCCCTACTTGTTCACCACGCAGGGCAGCGGAAACGGGCAACAGCTCCCGTTCAACAAGCAGCAAAACGCCAATACCGACCAGCAAGCGCAGATCACGCAGCACAGCGCCGCGGTCTTGCGGAAAGAGATTGTCGTGTTCCAACGCATGTCGGACGAGCTGCACAAGACAGCCCTCACCGTCGAAGACCTGCAACGAATCACCGATGAGATGAATGAGGAGATCTCGAATGTCGATGATTTCTTCCGGCCGATCAAGAGCTATTTCTATTGGGAGCGGCACTGTTTCGACATCCCAATTTGCTGGGCATTCAGATCGCTCTTCGATGGGCTGGACAACATCGACCACCTGGCTGCTGACATCAAAGACGCCCGAACCTCTCTCGAGACCCTGGACAAGCTCTTGCCGCAAGTAATCATGCAGTTGAAGCTCACGGCCGATGATTCGGAGGCTTTGGCCGCGCTCTTGGTCAACAGCTACGGACAGTCTTCGTTGCAATCGGCTCAGACAGACCAGACATTCGACGACCTGGTCAATGTCGGGCTCGACTTCGACCGATCCCGAAGCGATGACTTCTTCTACATCCCGAGAGAAGGTTTCGACAACGACGACGTCAAAACCGGTATGCAGCTTTTGATGTCGCCAGATGGCAAGGCCGCGCGCTTCATCGTCACCCATGAGGGCAACGCCCTGGGCCCGGAAGGCGTGGAACATGTCAACGCGTTCCCCACGGCCATAACGACGATCTTGAAGGAGACCTCGCTGGCCGGCGCGAGAGTCTACATCGGCGGGTCCGCCTCCAACGATAAGGACATCAAGGAATACGCCGCATCGGATCTGCTGATTGTGGCGATCGCGGCCTTCGTGCTGATCTTCTTGATCATGTTGTTTCTCACGCGAAGTCTTATGGCCGCCTTGGTGATTCCGGGTACGGTGGCTTTCTCGTATGCTGGGGCGTTCGGGCTTTCCATACTGGTCTGGCAGCACCTCATCGGCCTTCCCTTGCACTGGCTGGTACTGCCGCTCACGTTCATCATCCTGGTGGCGGTGGGTTCGGACTACAACCTACTGTTGACGGTCCGGGTCAAAGAGGAGCTGCACGCGGGAATACACACCGGTCTTATCCGCGCCCTGGGCAGCACGGGCGGCGTGGTGACGTCCGCGGGTCTGGTGTTCGCGTTCACCATGCTGGCGATGCTCACCAGCGATCTGCGAACCATCGGTCAGGTGGGTTCGACAGTATGCATCGGCCTGCTGCTCGACACGTTGATCGTGCGTTCCTTCGTCGTGCCGTGCATCCTGCGCATCCTCGGACCATGGTTCTGGTGGCCGACACTGGTGCGTTCCCGCCCGCTACCCCAGCGATGAAAGTGTCACCGAGGCTTCGGCCCCAGCAGACAAGCGTCAGGCATCGCCGCTACAGCGCACCTCGGCATAATCCGTGGGCAAACCTTTACCCCATCGTGTCGCGGATGTGATGGCAGTGCAGCACTGTTCAGTGCAGTGTCGAACACGTGAGGAGCAGCGGATGCGGCGGGTGCGGATAGCGCTGACGTGGGTAGGCCTGGTCGTGGCGGCCGGTGCGGTGGCGGCACCCGTCCAGGCGAATTCGGTTGACGAGCAATTTCTGTCGGCGCTGAACAATTCTGGTGTCAACTACGGCGATCCCGGAGCCGCCGTCACACTGGGCCAGTCCGTCTGTCCCATGCTGGCCCAGCCAGGTGGGACGTTCGCCTCGGCCGCGTCGGGCATCACCGGCCAGAACGGCATGTCGCCGGCGATGGCGCAGATGTTCACCAGCATCGCGATATCGATGTATTGCCCGTCGATGATGGCATCAATCGCCAACGGCAACCTGCCGAACCTGCCGCAATTGCCTGGCATGCCAGGTATCTAACGCGTTCCCAGAGGATCGATCGTCGCGGCAATATAGCACATCGACGCACTGACGGTTACCAGTGCGATGAAGTCAATCCCTTTGCTGCGCACCGCTAATAACCCTGCCCGCTCGTCGGGCAGAAGCAGCCGCAAAACCGCGGCCACGCCGACACCGATGCCGATCAGCAATGCGCCGCGTCGCCAGAAGTTCAAGCCCGCCAACGTAAATGCCGCGACAAAGATCAGTACCACCGCCAGAATGGGCCACTGTGCGGCCACGATCCTTCGGGTGTGGTCACGCACGGTCACGCGCGGCCTCCGCCAATTCGACAACGTTGGTCAACAAGAACGCCCGCGTCAGCGGGCCGACGCCACCGGGATTGGGCGACACATGGCCGGCGACCTCCCAGACATCCGGGTGCACGTCACCGATCAGCCCGTCCTCGGTGCGGCTGACCCCGACGTCGATGACCGCCGCACCGGGGCGGACCATGTCCGCGGTCACCAGGTGGGGCACACCGACGGCGGCGACGATGATATCGGCCTGCCGGGTCAGCGCAGCTAGGTCGCGAGTTGCCGTGTGGCACAAGGTAACTGTGGCGTTTTCGGTGCGGCGGGTGAGCAGCAGACCCAACGGGCGGCCGACCGTCACACCCCGGCCGATGACGACCGCGTGGGCACCCGCGATCGGCACGTCGTAGCGCCGCAGCAGGTGCACGATGCCGCGCGCGGTGCACGGCAACGGGGCCGGGGTGCCGAGCACCAGCCGGCCCAGGTTCGTCGGGTGCAGACCGTCGACATCCTTCGCCGGGTCGACGCGCTCCAACGCCGCGTTCTCGTCGAGGTGCTTGGGCAGCGGCAACTGCACGATGTAACCGGTGCAGTCGGGGTTAGCGTTCAGTTCGTCGATGGTCTCGTCAAGCTTGGCCTGGCTGATGTCGGCCGGCAGGTCGCGGCGAATCGACGTGATGCCCACCTTGTTGGAATCGGAATGCTTGCCCCGGACGTAGGCGTGTGACCCCGGATCGTCGCCAACGAGGATCGTGCCCAATCCCGGGGTGCGGCCAGCTGCGGTCAACGCCGCCACCCGCTGCTTGAGGTCGATGAAGATCTCGTCGCGTGTTGTCTTGCCGTCCAGCCTGATCGCGCCCACGCCTGACAGTCTGGCACGCCAGCGTACGCTGCCAATATGCCAGCCGCCCCGGACATCTTCGCCCCGGCCAAACTCGGACCGCTGACGCTGCGTAACCGGATCATCAAGGCCGCGACGTTCGAGGCCCGCACACCCGACGCACTGGTCACCGACGACCTGATCGAATACCACCGGCTGCCGGCCGCCGGAGGGGTCGGGATGACGACCGTCGCCTATTGTGCGGTCTCCCCCGGTGGCCGCACCGGCGGTAACCAGATCTGGATGCGCCGCGAGGCGGTGCCCGGGTTGCGCCGGCTCACTGAGGCCGTGCACGCCGAGGGTGCTGCGGTGAGCGCGCAGATCGGCCATGCCGGCCCGGTGGCCGACGCCCGCTCCAACAAGGCGCCGGCGCTGGCGCCGGTGCGGTTCTTCAACCCGATCGGGATGCGGTTTGCCCGCAAAGCCACCCGCGAGGACATCGACGACGTCATCGCCGCGCACGCCAATGCCGCCCGACTGGCCGTCGAGGCGGGCTTCGACGCGGTCGAAATTCACTTGGGCCACAACTACTTAGCGAGTTCGTTTCTGAGTCCGCTGATTAACCGGCGCGACGACGAGTTCGGCGGGTCGCTGGAGAACCGGGCCAAGCTCGCGCGAGGCATCGTGATGGCGGTCCGTCGTGCTGTGGATAAGCAGATCGCGGTGACCGCCAAGCTCAACATGGCCGACGGGGTGCGCGGCGGCATCGCGGTGGAGGAAGCGCTGACCACCGCCAAGTGGCTGCAAGACGACGGCGGGCTGGACGCGCTCGAACTGACCGCGGGCAGCTCACTGGTCAACCCGATGTATTTATTCCGCGGCGAGGCCCCGGTCAAAGAGTTCGCCGGTGCGTTCAAGCCGCCACTGCGCTGGGGCATCCGTGTGACCGGGAATAGGTTTCTGCGCGAATATCCCTACCGCGACGCCTACCTGCTGCGCGACGCCCGGTTGTTTCGCGCCGAGCTGTCGATGCCGCTGATCTTGCTCGGCGGGATCACCAACCGGGAGACGATGGACCTGGCCATGGCCGAGGGGTTCGACTTCGTCGCGATGGCGCGGGCGCTGCTGGCCGAGCCCGACCTGGTCAACCGGATCCGCGCTGAGGGCTCGACGCATTCGGCGTGCATCCACTGCAACCGGTGCATGCCGACGATCTACAGCCGCACCCGCTGCGTCGTGACCGGCGCGCCCGACCTGCTGGCGCGCTCGCGCTAGGCGTCGCGGCGCGTCGGAACCGCCCGCGGCACAACAGATACAGTTGACCAGTGAATCAACCGGCTACAGTTGGTGCGATGAGTCAAGCAGCTCCGCCCGTGCTGACCGTGCGATACGACGGGTCACAGCGGACTTTCGCGCCTGGCCATGACGTGGTCATCGGGCGCGACCTCCGCGCGGACATGCGCATTACCCATCCGTTGATCTCGCGGGCACATCTGCTGCTGCGTTACGACCAGGGCCGGTGGCTGGCGATCGACAACGGCTCACTGAACGGAACTTTCGTCAACGGCCGCCGGGTTCCGGTGGTCGACATTCATGACGGCCAGAGCATCAACATCGGCAACCCGGACGGACCGCGGCTGACTTTCGAGGTGGGCAGGCACCAAGGCCTGGCCGGGCGGCCGCCCCAGACGGCGTCGATGCGCGCGGTGCAACCGTCCGGAGCTCCGCCGCGGCTCGCGCCTCCCCCGCCCGGCCGACAGCCCGGCGGCTCGTGGCCGCCGCAATCTGCGCCACTGCGGGCACATCCCGGTGCACCTCCGCCCCCGCCGCCGTACCAGCCGATGTATCCGCCCGGCGGTGGGCATCGCCCACCCGCCTATCCCGGCAGCGGCGCGCAGCCGCCCGCCTATCCGGGCAGTTCACCGCAACCGGCCCCGGCACCGGCCCCGGCCGCACCTAAGACTCAAATGTCACCGGCCGCCACCAAGCCGCCGGAGGTGTCGAACCTGGCGACCAAGATGATCCAGGCGTTGCGGCCCGGCGGGGCTGCGCCGGAGAAGCCAGCTGGCTCGCTGACAATCGGCCGCGCCACCGACAACGACATCGTCATCCAGGACGTGCTGGCGTCGCGCCACCACGCGTTCCTGGTGCCGTCGCCGCTGGGCACCGAAATCCGGGACGCCCGCAGCATCAACGGCACGTTCGTCAACGGGGTCCGGGTGGGCTCCGCGGTGTTGAACGAGGGCGACGTGGTCACGATCGGCAACGTCGACCTGGTCTTCAGCGACGGCACCTTGATCCGCCGGACCGAGGCCGCGACCCGCACCGGCGGCCTGGAGGTCAGCAGCGTCCGTTTCAAGATCGACGGCAAGCAGCTGCTCGACAACATTTCGTTTACCGCCCGCCCGGGCACGCTGACCGCAATCATCGGCGGATCCGGCGCGGGCAAGACGACGCTGTCCCGGCTCATCGCCGGCTACACCAGGCCGACGGCCGGCTCGGTCACCTTCGAAGGCCACGACATCCACCGCGAGTACGCGACCATGCGCAGCCGGATCGGAATGGTCCCGCAAGACGACGTCGTGCACCGCCAGCTGACCGTCAACCAGGCGCTCGGCTACGCCGCCGAGCTGCGGCTGCCGCCGGACACCAGCAAAGAGGAACGCGCCCAGGTCGTCGCCCAGGTGCTCGAGGAGCTTGAGCTGACCAAGCACGCCGACACCCGGGTCGACAAATTGTCCGGCGGCCAGCGCAAACGCGCCTCGGTGGCGCTGGAACTGCTCACTCAGCCGTCGCTGCTGCTGCTCGACGAGCCGACCACCGGCCTGGACCCGGCGCTCGACCGTCAGGTCATGCTGATGCTGCGCCAGCTCGCCGACGCCGGGCGCACGGTGCTGGTAGTGACCCACTCGGTGTCCTATCTGGACGTCTGCGACCAGCTGCTGCTGATTGCGCCCGGCGGGAAGACGGCGTTCAACGGCCCGCCCGACCAGGTGGAGGCGGCCTTCGGCACTCGGAACTGGGCCGACATCTTCGCCAAGGTCGGGGCCGACCCAGACGAAGCCAATCGCCGATTCTTGGAGCGGGCCAAGCAACGGCATGAGCAGCCGGTGCGGGTGGCGGAGCCCGGGGATCTGGGCGAACCGGTGCACACCGACCGGCTGCGCCAGTTCTCCACGGTCGCGCGACGCCAGGTTCGGCTCGTCTTATCTGACCGTGGCTATACGGTGTTCTTGGCGGTATTGCCGTTCCTCATGGGCGCGCTGTCGCTGACCGTGAAGGGGCCCAAACCGGGACTTGGCTTTGCTGACCCGACGGGCTCAGCGCCTACCCAGCCCCAGTACATCATGGTGCTGCTGTGTATCGGGGCGGTGTTCATGGGCACTGCCTTGACGATCCGCGACCTGATCGGCGAACGCCCCATCTTCCGGCGAGAACAAGCCGTCGGCCTCTCCACCACCGCCTACCTGCTGGCCAAGGTCGCCGTTTTCTCCGTTTTCGCGACCATCCAAGCCGCGATCGCGACCGCCATCGTCAGAATCGGCAAGGGCGCGCCCACCGCGCATCCGCCCTTCTTCGACAGCGCGACGTTTTCGCTCTTCCTGACCGTCGCCGCCACCTGTGTCACATCGGCGATGCTCGGTCTGCTGCTGTCTGCTGTCGCGCAATCCAACGAGCAGATCATGCCGCTGCTGGTGGTGTCGATCATGTCGCAACTGGTGCTCTGCGGCGGGATGGGGATTCCGGTCACCGGCCGGTTCGGCCTCAACCAGCTCTCCTTCCTTACGCCCGCACGCTGGGGATTCGCCGCCGGAGCGTCGTCGATCGACTTCCCACACCTGGTGAAAGTTCCGCAGGTCCCGACGAACGACAGGTGGTGGCAACACTCGAAGCACATCTACGTGTACGACATGGTGATGCTCGCGGTGTTGTCGCTGGCTTACACCACCTATGTCCGCTGGCACATCCGGCTCAAGCGCTAAGCGCTCAGGCTCTCCAGCGCGTACTCGCTGACCGCGATGAGCGCGTCGGTGGCTGACCGGCGGTCGCGGGCATCGATGTTGATCACCGGGATGTGGTCGGGCAGTGTCAGCGCTTTGCGTACTTCGTCAACCGGATACCTTGGTGCTCCGTCGAATTCGTTAACCGCGATCAAAAATGGTAGCTGGCGGTGCTCGAAGAAGTCGACGGCGGCGAAACTGTCTTCAAGACGGCGGCAGTCGACGAGGATGACGGCGCCGATCGCGCCGCGCACCAAATCGTCCCACATGAACCAGAACCGGCGTTGGCCCGGCGTGCCGAACAGGTAGAGCACCAGATCCTCGTCCAGCGTGATCCGTCCGAAGTCCATCGCCACCGTGGTGGTGTGCTTGGCCGGTGTGGCCTCGAGCATGTCGGCGCCGGCGGACGTGTCGGTGACCATCGCCTCGGTGCGCAGCGGCATGATCTCCGACACCGCGCCCACGAATGTCGTCTTGCCGACCCCGAAGCCGCCCGCGATGACGATCTTCGTCGAGGCGGCGTTGCGCCTCTCAGAGTGCTCGTAGGCCACGGAGCGTCCTTCCTATCAATTCGCGGCGTTCGTCTTGAGTGGAGTCGTCATTGAGCGTCGGCTGCACCCGAAGGTAGCCGAAGGTCACCAGGTCGCCGACCAGGACTCGCGCGACGCCCAGCGGCAAATCGAGGCGCGCCGAGATTTCGGCGACCGAGGGGCTTTTGGTGCATAGCTGGATGATCTTGCCTCGCATGTCGTTTGGCGGCCATTTGTGAAACAGGGCCGATTGCAGCGTCTGCACCGGCGCTTCCAGCGGTAGCTCGACGCTGGGGTTGGTCCGTCCAGCGGTCAGTGTGTAGGGGCGGACCAGATTCGCCTCATGCGCGCGGGGCGGCGGCTCGCGGCTGTCCATCGCGGCTCACGAGGGTAAAGACGCCCGTCGGGACGACTGGACGACGCCGCCCACCCGCTCCACAAGGATGGCCATCTCGTAACCGATCTGACCGATGTCGCACGAGGTTGCGGCCAACGCCGCCAAATGTGAACCGTCACCGACCCGCATCAGCAGCAGGTAACCGTTTTGCATCTCGATTACCGACTGCAGCACTTGCCCGCCCTCGAACAACTGGGCGGCACCGGTCGCCAGGCTGGCTAATCCCGAGGCCACCGCGGCCAACTGATCGGCACGCTCACGCGGCAGATGTTCGCTGGCGGCCATCAGCAAGCCGTCGACGGACACCAGCACCGCATGTGACACCCCGGGGACCTCACGGGCGAAGTTGGACAACAGCCAATCCAACGAGTTGTCGGCGGACGGGCCAGCAGAAAACGTCATTCGTGATCGGGTCCTTCGGTTGTCTCGCGAGCATGCGACCGGCCTGCCCGCACACCGCCGAAGTGGCTGCTGATGGAGGCGCGGATCGCATCGGGGTCCGGCGGTGGAGCCTGGTGCCGCCCGGAGTGAAATCCGCCGTTGGATGCTACCCCGCGGTCTTGGCTGCCCAGGTGCCGGCCGTGGCGGTTGGGCAGGGCTCCGGCGCCGTTGGCCTGTGACGTATGCGGCGGTGCCGCGTCGGGCGCGGCGGTGCCGGGCACGAGCCGAGCGCCGGGTTCCCGCACGGGAAGGCCATGGGCGGTGTGCGACCGGATGGGCACGTTCTCGACTTCGGCGGCCGCCGACCACCCGTGGTCCCAGACCGACTTCCAATCCAGGTCAGCGCTGCGGGCCAAGTCGTGCGGATCGACCAGCCACTCCGACAGCATCCGCTGATAGATCAAGTCTTCCTCCGGCCCCTTGGCCGGCGTGGGTATCTTCGCGGCGGCGGTCGTTGCGTCGCGGTCGTCATCACCCGGGTCGCGCTGGTCGGCGGGCGATTGCCCCCGCCGCGGCCCCGGTGCGTCCGCATCGTCGGCGCGCGCGGCTCGCGAACGCGACGAGAAATAGGCCGAGGTGTCCGAAACCCGTTCGGGCCCGGGCTGTTCAGCTATCCGCTTCTCGTCACGCTTCTGCAGCGGCGCGGCGGGCGGAGTGGGAACGCCGGTGATGCCGCTGGAGCCGGGCTGGCGGCGTGGCAGCAGTGTGCCCGGCGGCTGAGTCGAGTGGGATCCGTTGCGGTCCGACGGTTCGGCGGCGACGGCTGTTCTGCGTTCCGTGTCGCGGGCACGGTGAGCCGCCCGCGCAGGGGCCGTCTCGGCGGCCGCCGCCCCCGCGAAAACGCCACGCCGGTTCTCGCCGGCGGCGGAGCGCCACGCTGACCGACGAGCACGTTGGGTGGTAGATAGACCTCGGCCGTCGTACCCGAACTGCCCTCGGGTGTCGAGCTGCGCAGCCGCACCCGCATGCCGTGTCGGTCGGCGAGCCGGCCCACCACGAAAAGACCCATGTGGCGGGCATTGTCGGGGGTAACCTCACCGCCGGCGCGCAACCTGATGTTGGCGATCCTGCGGTCTCCGTCGGTCATGCCCAGTCCGGAGTCGACGATCTGCACCAGAACGCCGGCGTTGCGGTGCCGCACCGCCGAAACCCGCACGGGTGAGGTGGGTGGCGAGTAGCGCAACGCGTTGTCGATCAATTCGGCAAGCAGGTGCACGATGTCGCCCGCCGCGGCGCCCGTGATGGTGCAGTCGGGCACCATCGCCGTCTCCACTCGTCGGTAGTCCTCCACCTCGGAGATTGCCGCGTCGACCACTGTCGACAGCGGCAACGGTCCCCGTTGTTCGCGGGTGATCTGGGCACCCGCCAGCACGAGCAGGTTGGCTCCGTTGCGGCGCATGCGCGCAGCCAGGTGGTCCAGCCGGAACAGGCTGTCGAGCCGGTCGGGGTCTTCCTCGTTGCGCTCCAGCCGGTCGATGAGCGCCAGCTGCTGGTCGACCAGCGAGCGGTTGCGTCGAGACATCGTTTCGAACATGTCGTTGACCAGCAGCCGCAACCGGGCCTCGTCACCGGCCAGCAGCAGCGCCTGGGTGTGCAGCTCATCGACCGCGTGCGCGACCTGCCCGATCTCCTCCGTGGTGTACACCGGCAGCGGCTCGGGAGCACGCTCGTCGCCGGCGCGGACCCGGGCGATCTCGCCTTCGAGGTCTTTGTGCGCGACTTTCAAAGCGCTGTCGCGCAGCACCCGCAGCGGCTGGATCAGCGACCGTGCCACCAGCCAAACCACCACCAGCGCCGCCACGAAGGCGGCCAGCACCAGCACGGCGTCGCGGATCGCGGCGTCGCGACGACTGTTGGCGCGATCGTCGAGCGACTTCGTCACCGAGGCGGTGGTGTCCTTGATCACCTGTGCGGCGATCGCGTCGGTGGTCTGTACAGAGCGCAGCAGCTCGGGGTTGTTGACCAGTTGGCTGGTCGGATCCGACATGATGGCCATCCGGCGGACCATCTGCTGCTGCAACGTCTTTGCCTGGGCCGACCCGACGCCCAGGATTTCGGCCATGCCGAACAGGGTCGACGGTTCGGTGCCCGCCAGGGTGATCATGGAGGTGCGCAGCTCGGGCTCGGGCAGATCGCCGCCACGGGTGATCAGCAGCCGCTGCATCATCATCTGGCCGCGAGCCCCGATCGCGCGGCTCAGGCCTTGTGCTGCGGCCCGGATCTGTGTGTTGTCGACGCGCACCGACCCGTCGACCGCGTTCTCGGCGGTCAGCAGGATGGGTGCATACATGGTCACCCGGTCGCGCAGACCGATGCTGTTCGCCGCGATCTTGTCCAGCAGCGCCTGCCCGCCGTTCAACAGGGTGCCGACCCCGGTCCGAACGTCGGGGGCCACGTCGGTGTCGGCCAGCCGTGCCTGCAGCTCGTACTTGCGGGCCTCGTAGTTCTTCTTGGCCCCTTCCACGTCAGAGCCGGTGGAGGTGGCGATCACCGCCACGTCCAGCGCCGACATGTACTTGGTGATTGCCGGGACCACTTGGGCGCGGTCAGCGGCCAATCGCAGGTTGCTGGCGTCGGTCATGGCTGCATAGATGCGCAGTCCACCGAAAACCATCGCCAGCACCAGCGGCACCAGCGCGATCGCTACGACTTTCCACCGGACAGGCCAGTTGCGCATCGACCACCTCGGCGGGCGTTTCGCGGGCGTGGGTTCCGCGGCGAAAGCATCTGGGTTGTCGTCAAGACCGTCTTTCGGGACCGGCGAATCCACCCTTTTCGGGTGGGCAAACATAGTCACCGGACCGCGGCCGTGCTACCGACCGCTCCGCTGATATGCAGTGTTCGCGCGTCGTTCATAGGACTTCCTGCTAATCGCGACCCGCCGCGGGGCAGACCGGCGGGCGATATACGCATGGCAATTCGACGAGTATGACAGCCTCGGGCCGCGGTTACCACAATTCTTACTGAACAACCAGAGTTCGCCGGAGCCTGGCCACACGTCGAAATGTCGGCCGAGCAAATTGCGATCGGCCGCCTGTCATGATCGACAGATGTTCCGGGTGGTGTTCTATTCGCCGCGCATCGCACCTAACACCGGTAATGCGATCCGCATGGTGGCGGCCACCGGCGCCGAACTACATTTGGTGGAGCCGCTGGGGTTCGACTTATCCGAGCCCAAGCTGCGCCGCGCCGGCTTGGACTATCACGACCTGGCGTCGGTGACTGTGCACCCGTGCCTGGACGCCGTGTGGTCTGCGCTGGCGCCGCAGCGGGTGTTCGCGTTCACCGTGCACGCCACCACGCTGTTCACCGAGATCGGCTACCAGGCCGGTGACGTGTTGATGTTCGGACCCGAACCCACCGGGCTGGACGCCGCGACCTTGGCCGACGCCCACATCACGAAGCGGGTGCGCATCCCGATGCTGCCCAGCCGACGGTCACTAAACCTGTCCAACGCCGCCGCGGTCGCCGTGTACGAGGCATGGCGTCAGCACGGTTTTGCCGGAGCGGTGTAGCGACGATTACTGCTAGCCCCCGCGTAAGTCTGCACGGGTGCAGGATGCAAGCACTTCCGGGCGATCGCCGGTTTCGCGGTGTTAGAAGCCGAGGATCTGAACGGAACCCCGTGCGCGGTAGCGCACGAGGTCGTGAGGTGTGGGCCCTGACGACCCGACTACCAGGTGTCCCAGTGCGTGACAGCGTCGGCGGGCAGTCGCTTGGCCGGTTTGAAGTCGGTGCCCTTGGTGTAGGCGATGGGAAGCAGCGCGCCCTGGCTGTACTTGTCGTAGGGAATCCCGAGAACTTCGGCGGCCTGCTTCTCCCCGTCGCCCAACAGGTGGAGCGTCGTCCAACAAGACCCCAGCCCGCGAGAGCGCAATGCCAGGCAGAAGCTCCACACCGCCGGGAACAGCGAGGCCCAGAATGACGCACTGAGGCCCAGCGGCGCCTGTTCCACCCGGCCTTCCAGGCACGGAATCAGCAACACCGGTGCCTCGTGCATGTGCTCGGCGAGGTAAGTGGCGGAGTCGCGCACGTGCGGCATGCGTTCGCGGCGGGTGTCGCCCTCCGGGTATTCGGGTGCCGGCAGGCTGAGGTAGCCCCGGGCGTTGGCCAGGTAGATGTCGGCGATCGCTTTCTTCTTGTCGGCATCGGTGACGAACACCCACTGCCAGCCCTGTGCGTTGGAGCCGGTGGGTGCCTGCAGCGCTAGTTCCAGGCACTCCATCAGCACCTCGCGCGGCACCGGCTTCTCGAAGTCGAGGCGTTTACGCACCGAGCGGGTAGTGGTGAGGACTTCGTCGACGGACAGGTTCAAGGTCATGGCCGAAGACTACATTTGCCCCCATGACCGTCGAACTGACGCAAGAGGTTTCCAGCAGACTGCAATCCGATCATTACGGGTGGCTGACCACCGTCGCGAAATCCGGCCAGCCTGTGCCGCGGCTGGTGTGGTTCTACTTCGACGGCGCCGACCTGACCGTGTACTCGATGCCGCAGGCCGCCAAGGTCGCCCATATCAAGGCCCGTCCGCAGGTCAGCCTGAATCTGGATTCCGACGGCAACGGTGGCGGGATCATCGTCGTGGGCGGCACAGCGGCGGTGGACGCAACCGACGTCGACTGCCGAGACGACGGTCCGTATTGGGAGAAGTACCGCGACGACGCCGAGCAATTCGGCCTGACCGAGGCGATCGCGGCCTACAGCACCAGGCTGAAAATCACGCCGACGCGGGTGTGGACAACGCCAACCGGCTAGCTGCTCCTCACTCGCCGAGTGTGAACCTGTTGCGGGTTTTTTCGCAGCAGTTTCACGTTCGGCGCGAAGGAATCACCGGAAGTCGCGGGACTTCGATCCCATCTTCAGCGTGAGCTTGGCCAACTGTTCCGCCACGACAGTGACGGCGCCGCTGGCGTTTTGGACCTGACCGCGAACAACCAATGCGGGTGCCGTCTGCGCCAGTTTGCGGTGCCGCGCCCACACTCCGGGTGTGCAGAGCACGTTGACCATCCCGGTCTCGTCCTCGAGGTTGATAAATGTCACTCCCCGGGCCGTCGCCGGCCGCTGCCGATGGGTTACCGCGCCGGCGATCAGCACCCGATCACCGTCGGGCACGGACAGCAGCTTCTCGGCGGGCAGCACCCCCAGCGCATCCAGGTCAGCCCGCAGGAACTGGGTCGGGTAGCTGTCCGGAGAGATGCCGGTGGCCCACACGTCGGCGGCGGTCAGCTCCAGCTCGCTCATTCCCGGCAGCGCCGGGATGCGCGACGACGACCCGACGCCGGGCAGCCGGTCCGGCCGCTGGGTGGCCGCGGCCCCGGCCGCCCACAACGCCTCCCGCCGGGACAGCCCGAAGCAGCCCAGCGCTCCGGCGGTGGCCAGCGCCTCGACCTGGGGCACCGACAGTTGCACCCGTGACGTCAAATCCAGAAGAGAAGTAAACGGGCCGTTGACTTTTCGCTCCTCGACCAGCCTTTCGGCAAGCTCGTCACCGATATGACGTACATTGCCCAAGCCAAGCCGGACCTCCGTGCCGGCGTTCTCGCACGTGGCGTGCGCCAGGCTGGCGTTGACGTCGGGCCCGTGCACGGTGACGCCGTGCCGACGGGCGTCGGCCACCAGCGACTGCGGTGAGTAGAAGCCCATCGGCTGGGCGCGCAGCAGCGCCGCACAGAACGCCGCCGGGTGGTGCAGTTTGAACCAGGCTGAGTAGAACACCAGTGACGCGAAGCTCAGCGCGTGACTTTCCGGGAATCCGAAATTGGCGAAGGCTTCCAGCTTTTCGTACACCCGGTCGATCACCTCGTCGGGTGCGCCGTGCAGCGCGCGCATCCCTTCGTAGAACCGGCCGCGCAGCCGCCGCATGCGTTCGGCAGAACGCTTGGAGCCCATGGCGCGGCGCAGCTGGTCGGCCTCGGCGGCGGAAAACCCGGCGCAGTCGACTGCCAACTGCATCAACTGTTCTTGAAACAGCGGCACTCCCAACGTCTTTCGTAATGCCTGCTCCATCGACGGGTGGTCGTAGACGACCGGGTCGACGCCGTTGCGACGCCGGATGTAGGGGTGCACCGAGCCGCCTTGGATGGGCCCGGGACGGATCAGCGCCACCTCCACTACCAGGTCGTAGAACTCGCGCGGCCGCAGGCGTGGAAGGGTGGCCATCTGCGCGCGCGACTCCACCTGGAACACCCCGACGGAGTCGGCCCGGGCCAGCATTTCGTAGACCGCGGGTTCGGAGAGGTCGAGCTTGGCCAGGTCCACGTCGATGCCCTTGTGTTCGGCCACCAGGTCGATGGCGTAGTGCAGCGCCGAGAGCATGCCCAGCCCGAGCAAGTCGAATTTCACCAACCCGATTGCCGCACAGTCGTCTTTGTCCCACTGCAACACGCTGCGGTTTTCCATGCGCGCCCATTCCACTGGGCATACGTCGGCGATTGGGCGGTCGCAGATAACCATGCCGCCGGAGTGGATGCCCATGTGTCGCGGCAGGTTTCGGATCTGGGTGGCCAGCTCGATCACCTGCTCGGGAATGCCTTCGATATCGGGGGCATCGGCGAGCCCGTTCCATTGGCTGATCTGCTTGCTCCAGGCGTCCTGCTGACCCTGGGAGAAACCCAGGGCTCGGGCCATGTCGCGCACCGCGATCCGGCCTCGGTAGGTGATGACGTTGGCGACCTGCGCGGCGTAGTCCCGGCCGTATTTGTCGTAGACGTACTGGATGACCTTTTCGCGCTGGTCGGATTCGATATCGATGTCGATGTCGGGTGGCCCGTCACGAGCGGGCGACAAGAAACGCTCGAACAACAACTCGTTGGCCACCGGGTCAACGGCGGTGACGCCGAGGGCATAGCAGACCGCGGAGTTGGCCGCCGATCCCCTGCCCTGGCACAAGATGTTGTTTTCCCGGCAGAACCGGGTGATGTCGTAGACCACCAGGAAGTAGCCCGGAAACTTCAGTTGGGCAATGACATTCAGCTCATGCTCGATCTGCGCGTAGGCTTGCGGTGCGCTGTCGGGGGCTCCGTAGCGGTCGCGGGCACCGGCCATCACCAGTTCGCGCAGCCAGCTGTCTTCGGTGTGCCCGGCCGGCACGTCGAACGGCGGCAGCTGCGGGGCGATCAGCGCCAGCCCGAACGCGCACTGCTCGGCAAGCCCCGAGGCGGCGGTCACCGCCTCGGGGCACCACGCGAACAGCCGGGCCATCTCCTCCCCGGAGCGCAGGTGTGAGCCACCCAGCGGGGCCAGCCAGCCGACGGCCTCGTCCAGGGATTGCCGGGCCCGGATCGCGCCCATGGCCATCGCCAGCCGGGCCCGCGACGGCGCGGCGAAATGCGCACCGGTCGTGGCCACCACACTTACCTTGAACCGCGGGGCGAGCGCCGCCAGCGCGACGTTGCGTTCGTCGTCAAGCGGCTGGCCATGGTGGGTCAGCTCGATACTGACTCGGTCGGAACCGAACCGGTCCACCAAGTCGGCCAGCGCTTTTGCGGCCGCGTCCGGCCCGCCGTCGGAAAGAGCCTGGCGCACATGGCCTTTGCGACAACCAGTCAGTATGTGCCAGTGCCCGCCCGCTGCTTCGGTCAGCGCGTCGAAGTCAAAGCGCGGCTTGCCTTTTTCGCCGCCGGCCAGATGCGCCGCGGCCAGCTGCCGCGACAACCGCCGATATCCTTCTGGACCGCGGGCCAGCACCAGCAGGTGTGGCCCCGGCGGGTCGGGCTCGTCGGTGCGGGCGCCGGGTCCCAAGGACAGTTCGGCGCCGAACACGGTATGCATGTCCAGTTCCGCGGCCGCCTCGGCGAACCGCACCGCACCGTAGAGACCGTTGTGATCGGTCAGCGCGATCGCGCGCAGATCCAGCCTCGCTGCCTCTTCGACCAGCTCCTCGGGTGTGCTGGCCCCGTCGAGGAAGCTGTAGGCCGAATGGGCATGCAGCTCGGCGTAGCTGACCGAGGAACGGACGGCTCGACCGTCGCTGGGTGGCTCATATGCTCCGCGCTTGCGCGACCATGGGCCGTCATCCGGGGGTTCAGCGGGCGTGCCGGAGCGGCGGGGCTTGTCGCGCGGCGACCCGCTGCGTCCGGCTTCGCCGCGCTTGCCGACGGGCTTGCCGGCCAGCACCCGCTCCATTTCCGCCCAACTGGGCGGCCCATTGCTCCACCCCACGCCAGCCAGTATATCGAACGGATGTTCGAGATTCGTACTGTGGGTTGGCGTCCGCCATGCCCACATCCGGGAATCCCAACGCAGTTGTCTGGGAAATCGCCCCAATCCGCGCTGGCGGGCCGGCCCAACTGGCATGTGCACCAGGGTCACCCAGGACGGCTCTGCTCTGGGACCAGCACACCTGCCTGCCGCTGCGGCCGGACGCCGATATCTCAGAACTGACCCGCTACCGCCGCCCGGGTGGGGCGCTGGTTTCGGTCAACGTCGGTTACGCACCGCAGCGCCTCGACGACGTCCTGATCCTGCTGCAGCTCTTCCGCCACGCCGTCCAGGCGCATCCCGACCTGGTGTTGGCGGGGCCGAATGGTCTCGCCGCTGACAAGGTCGCGGTGACCTTCGATCTCGAAGACTGTGCACCACGGCATCGACCATGTGGGAATCAGCACCGATTTTTCGTTCGACCAGCGTGACTGGCCTGACGAGCTGGCCGCGAACCCAGGGCTTTTCGACGAGAGCTATGCCCGCTGGGACCGATCCAGTGGATGCCGCCGGAGATTTTCATCGGCATCGGCCAACACCTTAGCCTGAATCCGTGGATGGGTGATTTCGTGTTGCCGTCGACGCGGTTGTTTTGGGATGCGGCCGAGTGTGGCGCGGTGGGGCGTGGGTGATCCGCTGGCCTGTACCAGCTTTCCTTTGGGTTCCTTGGGTCGGGCCTGGGATGGCGGGGCGGACAGGGCTTGGAAGGTGGGGTCAGGCGGCGCGGGGTTGCGCGATCGGGTAACCGATGACGTTGTGCCACAGGGCCTTCCATCTGGCTCGCCAATGCCAGTGGGCGGGTAGGTGCAGCATTGGTTTGCGGGCCGGGGCGGCGAAGCGGGCCGGGATGTTGATCAGGTCGCGGCGCAGGGTAGCCCCGCGGGCCACGGCATGGTGGCCACCGGCGAGGGTGCCGACGGCGCGCAGCAGGTTATGGGCGATCACCGCGCAGGCCAGCCAGGCGCAGTTGGCCGCGAACAGCCCCGACGGGATGTGTGCCAGTGGGCCGTCGATTAAATCGGCGAAGGTGGTTTCGATGATGGCGTGGCGTCGGTGGGTGATATCGGCCTGGTCGACCGGCAGCGCGGAGTTGGTGACAAACGGGTGATAGCGCCACACCGGAAACAACGCATCCAGGTGGCGGGCGTCTTTGACCCGGCGCACTACCAGCCGCACGGTCAGTGTTCGGCCGCGGGCCAGGCGCAGGGTGTAGGGGGTTTCGGCGACCTGGGCATCGGAGATCAACGCCCCGGTGTCGGGGTCTTCGACCGCGCCCGGGTAGTGCACCGGGGTCCAGGCGGCCTCGTCGATGGCGGCGATCGCGGCGTTGATGCGCTTGTTGCGGCTGATCGACAGGGAGAATTCGGCGCCTCGCTGAATGCAGGTGGTGATCACTTTCTTGGTGCCAAACATTGAGTCGCCGCGCACCAGGATCGGCGCGTCGGGGTTGATCGCTTTCGCGGTGGTGATCGCCTGCTTGAGCTGGTATGCGGCACCGCGCCCGGAGGCGGCTTTGCCGCTCCGTAGCTGCGCCTCGGCGATCACCGGCGCGGCGGTCGCCGTGGAGATGGTGGTGATCTGTGGGGACAGGCCCAGCCGCAGCAGCGCGCGGCTGGCGATCTTGGCATGACCGAAGGAGGCGCCCTGCTTGGCGTGGCCGTAGACCGGGCGCAGCAGCGAGTCGATGTCCAAAAACATCCGCTCGTCGGCGCCAGCCAGCAGCGGGGTGCGCGCCGCCAGTGCGATCAGATGCTCGCGGGCCACTGCGGCGAGTTGTTTGGTATGCCCGAAGGTGAACTCGCGCAAAAAGATCCCCAACGTCGATGGGGCATATACCTCGTTGAACACCCGGGGTGTGCCGCCGCGCGCAGCACATTGGCATCATCGATGCTGTCCGCGCCGCACATCATCCCGGCGACGATCGAGGTCAGCTTGCCAGCCGGGTTGACCGCGCCGGACTTCACCCGAGTCGACGGCAGATCCACGCGCTCGTTGATCAATTCCGAAAGACCGGTCTGCTCAGCCAGTTCCAGCACTGGCACCAACCCGGCCGCCGACAGCAGATTCTGCTCGTCAAACACCGCCGATCCGGTGGTGAACGTATACGATGAGTGCATCGAAAGTGCCTTCCCGGACTATGGACAAATGCGGCCTCAGCACTCGTATTGTCCCAGTTCAGAAGGCATTTTCGCTGTTCACACGCCGATCAAATCACCGGAACCATCCACGGATTTAGGCTTAGCAAGCGCGGCTGGACCGACGCCGAGGTCGCCGCGGTTCTGGGCGGGAATTTCCGGCGCGTCGCCGAACAGACCTGGCTGACGCCGGCGCCGACGTGACTAGCGTGGCCAGCGAAGCGATCACCTAGGAAGGCGGTCAATGCCGGTCATCATCGACCCGCGTCGCCACGACGCGGTGCTGTTCGACCTTGACAACCTGCCGGGCGACGCCATGTCGGTGCTGCGACGCCAGCTGCGCGACACCGGCCTGCCCTCCGGCGACGTCGCCGGGCCGCCCGAGGCCACCACATTCGTCGAGGCCGCCGACCGGCTGGGAGTGCACCCGGGCCGGTGCGTGGTCGTCGCAGCGACCCGCGGCGCCGTGGCGGCCGCCCGGGCCGGCGGATTCGCACTGGTGGTCGGTGTCGGTGCGGACGCAGAAGAGCTGCGCCGCAACGGCGCCGACGCGGTGGTCACCGGCCTCGGCGACATCAGCGTGCGCACCGGGGATCGGCGGATGTCGGAGCTTCCCGACGGCCTGCGGGCATTGGACGCGCTGGCCGCACGGCGGCGGCGGTGTTCTTCGACTTCGACGGAACCCTTTCGGAAATTGTCGACGATCCCGACGCCGCCCAGCTGACCGCTGGCGCCGCGGAGGCACTGAGGTTGTTGACGGCGCAATGCCCGGTGGCCGTGCTGTCCGGCCGCGATCTGGCAGACGTACGCCAGCGGATCGGCTTGCCGGGCATCTGGTATGCGGGCAGCCATGGTTTCGAGCTGACCGGACCCGATGGCGAACACCACCAAAACGACGAGGCAGCAGCCACGATCCCCGTGCTGCAACGCGCGGCCGCAGAACTTGGCGAGCAACTCCATCACATCCCCGGAGTTGTGGTGGAACACAAGCGATTCGGTGTCGCCGTGCACTACCGAAACGCGGCCCGCGACCGGGTCGGCGAGGTGCTGGCCGCCGTGCGTGCCGCCGGCCAGCGCCGCGTGCTACGGGTGACGACCGGACGTGAGGTTATCGAGCTACGCCCAAACGTGGACTGGGACAAGGGGAAGACGCTGCGCTGGGTGCTCGGCCACATCCGTGACGCGGCGTCGGGGCGGGTGGTACCGGTCTATCTCGGTGACGACATCACCGACGAGGATGCATTCGACGCTGTGCACGACGACGGAATCGCGATCGTGGTGCGCCACCGCGAGGACGGTGACCGTCCCACCGCCGCGCAGTATGGGCTGGACAACCCGCGACAAGTCGTCCAGTTCACCGAGCTGCTGGCACGCCAAATCCGCGCGAACACCGAAACGTTAGGTCAGGATCGGCTATGACCATCTCGCGGCGCCTGGGCTCAGTGGTATGCATTCTTGCCGTGGCCGTGCTGGCCTGTTCGCCCAAAGGCAATCCACCCGTCGCCCCGTGGTGGGGTGCCTCCGCGAATCCGGCCAAGGCCCGGGCGGTGATGAAGATCGTCGGCGACACGATGACACAGGCCCACCTGAAGGCGGCGATCGTCCGAGTCACCGTGGACGGCAAGGAAATCGTCACCCAAGCGCTCGGCGAGTCGATGACCGGTGTGCCGGCCATGCCGAGCATGTTCTTCCGGAACGGTGCGGTGGCGATCTCGTACATCGCCACGCTGCTGCTCAAACTCGTCGACGAAAAGAAGCTGAGCCTCGACGACAAACTGTCGAAGTGGCTGCCCGACATCCCCAACGCCGACCGGGTGACCCTGGGCCAGCTGGCGCACATGACTTCGGGCTACCGCGACTATGCGTTGGGCAACGCCGATTTCGACGCGGCCCTGGCCGCTGATCCGTTCCGGCAATGGACCCCTGAGGAAGTGCTCGGCTACGCGGTCACCAAACCGTTGCTCTACGAGCCCGGCACCAACTGGAACTACGCCCGCACCAACTACGTGCTGTTGGGGCTGGCGCTGGAAAAGGCCACCGGTCAGGAGATGCCGAAACTGTTGCACGACAGGGTGCTTGGTCCGCTCGCTTTGATCAACACCGCGAACTCCTACACGCCCGACATCCCTGTTCCCACGCTGCATGCATTCACCTCCGAACGCCGCAGGGCGCTTGGAATACCTTCGGACACACCGTTTTACGAAGATTCGACGTACTGGAATCCGTCCTGGACCATGGCGCGCGGCGCGGTGCAGACCACCAATATCTACGACCTGGAGGCCACCGCGGTCGGCATCGGCTCCGGCAAGCTGTTGTCGCCGCAGTCCTATCGGGCGATGGTGTCCCCCGACCTGCGCGGCAAAGTGCAGGGCGACACCTACGGGCTCGGGATCGTGATCTCCGGCAACTGGCTGCTGCAAAATCCGATGTTCGCCGGGCAGGCTGCCGTCGAGGCGTACCTGCCGTCGCAAAGGATCGCGATCGCGGTCGCGGTCACCTACCGTCCTGACGCGTTCGATGCCCAGGGCAACTACCGCAACGAAGCCGAGACCCTGTTCCGAAAGATCGGCGCCGAGATGGCCCCCAACGATGCGCCGCCCGTACCGGCCGTGAGGTAGCCCAACGACTCGGGAGCCCAGGAACGCCGCCGTCGGCGCCGGCCAGGGTGATGACTTATCCCGCCAGGTATTCCACTGCGCCGTCGTCGAGCACCACCCGCGCGTCCACATCGCTGGCGTCGGCGCCGGAAGCCTCGGTGCGGTACACCGCTTTTCCGGGTTCGGTGCGCCAGATCAAGGTGGTCAGCGTCTCACCGGGAAACACCGGTGAGGTGAACCGCGCGGAGATCGAGGTGATCTTGGTGGCGTCGCCCTTGCCCAGCTCGGCAACCAGCGCGCGGCCCGCCACCCCGTAGGTGCACAGCCCATGCATGATCGGCTTGGGAAAACCGGCCATCTCCCGGGCGAACCAGGGATCGCTGTGCAGCGGGTTGCGGTCACCGGAGAGCCGGTAGATCAGCGGCAGATCCTCGCGCGTCGGCAACGGGATTCGCGCGTCGGGCTCGCGGTCGGGAAACTCTGGTGCGGCCGGGCGCTGACCCGGCTTTCCGCCGAAGCCACCGGCGCCGCGGATGACAAGCGTGGTGAGCGTTTCAGCGACCAATGTCCCGGAGTCGGGGTCGGTGCCGCGTCCGCGCAGGACGATGATCGCGTTCTTGCCCTCACCCTTGTCTTGGATGTCGGCCACTTCGGAGACCACGGACAGTTTGCCCGCGGGCTGCAGCGGCTGATAGAGCCGGATGGCCTGCGAGCCGTGTAACAGCATGGCCCAGTTGAAGGTTCCGATCTTCGCCGCAGCGCCAAAGGCGGGACAACAGATCACCGCGTAGGTGGGCAGCACCTGCTGGGTAATGCCGTGGCTGTTCTCCGTGGTGAACGACAGGTCTTCGGTCCCAGCACCAACCCCCAGGGCGTAAAGCAAGGTGTCGCGGTCAGTCCACTCGAACAGCGTCGGTTCTGTCACCGCGCCGATGGCATTGGGGTCGATCGCCATCACGGCCTCCTAATCGGTTGGTAGGGATGGGTTAGCGGTCGGAGGACCAGGATCTGTTCCTGACGAGGTCTGCCGCCGGGTGACGCCTGGTGTCTCCCGTCGTTCGACGACTTGCGAGAGAACGGCGCGCCTGGCGGTAGATCACGCGCCGCGGTGGTGAGATTCCGTTGCCCGAGCCCGCTGCGGGGTTGACTTCCCGAATAGTTGTTCCCGAGCCTTGAGCTCTTCGAAAGAACGAGGTCTTGCGGTGGGCTGGAGTCATGGACGGCTACTGAGATGACGGACCGTCGAGTCCTGCGATTAGGGCGCCGCACAACTCCCCCGGGGACAACAGAATCACCGATTTCAGGAGGGATGCCTTGGCGCTGTTTTGTGGAATTGATTGGGCTACTGATCACCACGATGTCGCGGTCGTCGATGACGACGGGCGTGTGGTGGCGCGCGGACGGGTCGGCAATGACGCGGCCGGCTTTGCGCAGCTGTTGATGCTGCTGGCTGAGGCCGGTGACACCGCTACCCAGCCGATGCCGGTGGGCATCGAAACCGACCGTGGGTTGTGGGTGGCCGCCCTGCGGGAGACCGGGCGGGTGCTTTATCCGATCAACCCGCTGGCGGCCTCGCGGTATCGCGCACGGTATGGGGTGTCGGGGGCCAAATCGGATGCCACCGATGCGGTGCTGCTGGCTAACATCGTGCGCACCGATGCCCGCGCGCATCGGCCGCTGCCAGCCGACACCGGCCTGGCGCAGGCCATCCGGGTGCTGGCCCGAGCTCAGCAAGACGCGGTGTGGTCGCGCCAACAGATCGGCAACCAAATCCGTGATCTGCTGGGCGACTTCTATCCGGCCGCCCTTATCGCCTTTGCCGAGCTGCCCAGCGGGGGTTTGGCCCGCGCCGATGCCCGGGCCATCCTGGCCGCCGCACCGACTCCTACGCAGGCCGCCAAGCTGAGCCCGGCACGGCTGCGCAAGCTGCTGATCAAGGCCGGCCGCCGTCGTGACCTGGATCGTGATGTCGAGCGGCTGCGCCAGATTTTCACCGACACCTACCTGCACCAGCCGCCAGTGGTGGAAAACGCGATGGGGATCCAGCTGGATGCGCTGCTGCGTCAGTTTGACGCCGCCTGTGCGGCGGCCGACGAGTTGGCCGAGGCGGCGAGCGCCCATTTTGAGCTGCACCCGGACGCCGCGATCATCACCAGCTTTCCCGGGCTGGGGAACCTCACCGGTGCCCGGGTGCTGGCCGAGATCGGCGACGACCGGTCCCGTTTCGCCGATGCCCGTGGCTTGAAAGCCTTCGCCGGATCGGCCCCGATCACCCGCGCCAGCGGCAAGAAAACCGTGGTGCTGCATCGGCATATCAAAAACCGGCGCCTGGCCGCTGTGGGTTCGATCTGGGCGCTGGCGTCGTTGCGCAGCTCGCCTGGTGCACGTCGCCACTTCGATGCCCGCCGCGCGGCCGGAGACTGGAACCGCCAAGCCCAACGGCACTTGTTCAACAAGTTTCTCGGCCAGCTTCATCACTGCCTGCAAACCGGCCAACTCTACGACGAACACCGGGCGTTTCCACCTCCTCTCCCGCATGCGGCTTGACTTTCAACTTCCTGAGATGTCTCTCGCTGACGTCTGCAGGGCCGAGGCCATTCCACCAAATCGTTCACGCCGACCCCGCTGACAAGGCAGGCTATCGCCATGGCGAACCGCATCCCCACCGTCATCTGGAAAGCGGCGGCCGCACTCGTCGCGACCATAGCCGTCGGCGCCTGTTCCGGTGGAACACCACACGTGCGCACCATCACCTTGACCTTGGTCCGGCACGCGCAGGCGGAGAACAACGCCGACAAGGTCATCGACACCGACGTGCCCGGTCCCGGCCTCACCCACGACGGCCAGGGGCAGGCCCAGCAGCTGGCCCATCAACTCGCCCGCAACGGCTACGACGGGGTGTACGCCTCCACCATGGTCCGCACACAACAGACCGCCGCACCGCTGGCCGCCGAGCTGGGCAAGCAGGTCGAGATCCTGCCCGGGCTGCGGGAGATCGACGCCGGCTGGTATGACGGCAAGCCGCAGTCAATGGCCGACTCGACGTACCTGCTGGCGCCGAAAGACTGGCTGAACGGCGATCGCAAAGACGCCATCCCGGGGTCGATCGACGGCAACCGATTCAACAACGAGTTCAGTGCGGCGGTCCAGAAGATCTACGACAGCGGCAACAGCAAGCCGATCGCGTTCTCGCACGGCTACGCGATCATGGTGTGGACGCTGATGAATGCCAAGAACGGCCGCGACAGCCTGATGACCGAGCATCCACTGCCCGTCATCGGCAAGGTCGTGCTCACCGGCAGCCCGGCCACCGGCTGGACACTGGTGGATTGGGACGGCATCCGCCAATTCAACTAGCGCCTCGGTGGACGACCACGTCACACGCGGTTGACGTTGCCGGGCGCGACCGGCCAGGATGGCTGGCATGCGATATGTCGTTACCGGCGGTACCGGGTTTATCGGGCGGCGGGTCGTATCACGCCTGCTGGACACCCGGCCGGACGCCGAGGTGTGGGTGCTGGTGCGCCGCCCGTCACTGAGCCGCTTCGAACAACTGGCCGCCGACTGGGGTGAGCGGGCAAAGCCGCTCGTCGGTGACCTGACCGCGGCCGGCCTGGGCCTGACCGACCGCGCGGTGGCCGAGCTGGGAAACGTCGACCATGTGGTGCACTGCGCTGCCGTCTATGACATCACCGCCGGCGAGCCCGAGCAGCGCGCCGCCAACGTCGAGGGCACCCGGGCGGTGATCGAGCTGGCACGCCGGCTCGACGCAACCTTGCATCACGTGTCGTCGATCGCCGTGGCCGGCGAGTTCCGCGGCGAGTACACCGAAGCCGATTTCGACGTCGGTCAGCTGCTGCCGACGCCGTATCACCAGACCAAGTTCGAAGCCGAACTGCTGGTGCGCTCGACGAAGGGGCTGCGTTACCGCGTGTACCGCCCGGCGGTGGTGGTCGGCGACTCGCGCACCGGGGAGATGGACAAGATCGACGGCCCCTACTACTTCTTTCCACTGCTGGCCAAGCTGGCGGCGCTGCCAAGGTTTACCCCGATCATGTTGCCGGACATCGGGCGCACCAACATCGTCCCGGTCGACTTCGTCGTCAACGCGATAGTGGAACTGATACACGCCGACGGTCGCGACGGGCAGACGTTCCACCTGACCGCACCGAAAACCATTGGACTGCATGGCATCTACCGCGGCATCGCCGACGCCGCCGGGCTTCCGCCGCTGCGCGGCTCGCTGCCCCGCTCGGCGGCCGCACCGCTGTTGAAGGTACGCGGCCGCGCCAAGGTGGCGCGCAACATGGTGGCCGCTCAGTTGGGCATTCCGGGCGAGGTCCTCGACGTCGTCGACCTGAAACCCACGTTCATCTCTGACGAGACACGGAAAGTGTTGCGCGACAGCGGTATCGACGTACCCGAGTTTGCGACATACGCGCCCAGGCTGTGGCGGTACTGGGCCGAGCACCTCGACCCGGACCGGGCCCGTCGAGGCGACCCCGGCGGGCCGCTGGTGGGCGGCACGTCATCATCACCGGCGCTTCCAGCGGGATCGGCCGGGCCTCGGCGATCGCGGTGGCCGCACGGGGAGCGACGGTATTCGCGCTGGCACGCAACGCCGAGGCGCTCGACGAACTGGTCGCCGAGATCCGCGCGGCCGGGGGTCAGGCCTACGCCTTCACCTGCGATGTCACCGACTCTGCGTCGGTGGAGCACACCGTCAAGGACATCTTGGGCCGGTTCGACCACGTCGACTACCTGGTCAACAATGCCGGCCGGTCGATCCGCCGCTCAGTGGCCAACGCATGCGACCGGCTGCACGACTACGAGCGCATGATGGCGGTCAACTACTTCGGCGCGGTGCGAATGGTGCTGGCGCTGCTGCCGCACTGGCGTGAGCGCCGGTTCGGCCACGTCGTCAATATCTCCAGCGGCGGTGTGCAAGCCCGCAGCCCCCGATACAGCGCGTACCTGCCGAGCAAGGCCGCGCTCGACGCGTTCGCCGACGTCGTTTCCACCGAGACGTTGTCGGACCACATCACGTTCACCAACATCCACATGCCTTTGGTGGCCACGCCGATGATCGTGCCGTCGCGGCGGCTCAACCCCGTGCCGCCGATCAGTGCCGAGCATGCCGCGGCGATGGT
Organism: Mycobacterium xenopi; assembly: GCF_009936235.1. Classification (NCBI taxonomy): domain Bacteria; kingdom Bacillati; phylum Actinomycetota; class Actinomycetes; order Mycobacteriales; family Mycobacteriaceae; genus Mycobacterium; species Mycobacterium xenopi. The sequence goes on from NZ_AP022314.1 coordinate 3,889,461, forward strand.
GGTGCGCGCGCTGATCGAAAAGCCCGCGCGCATCGACACCCCACTCGGTACGCTCGCCGAGACCGGCCACTACGTCGCACCGAAGCTCTCGCGGCGGATCCTGCATCAGCTGTATCTGGGCTACCCGGATTCACCGGCGGCACGCGGGCTGGCACCGCCCGAACCGGTTGCCGCACAGGGATCTTCGCGACGTAGACCCCGCCGTCCGGTCCGAGCCGTGAGCCGCATGCGGGCGCCTCGACCGCTCAAACGGGCGGTGCGGCTGGTGCCAGGCCTGCACTGGTAGCGCTGTTCGACGTTTAGCCCCAGGGCCTTCCAGGTATCCCGGCGGGATGCGGGCAGACCGGTTGATCGCGTCCGTGGGTGTCTGCGTGATACCTGGGGCCGAACTGGTAAGGCGCCTGGGCGTCGGCGGCGACGGGTGGGCCCGGTTCGCCGCGCATTGGGAGGACCTGGCGCCGGACCGTTACGCAGCCGAGCTGGGCCAGTGCCGTCTGCGCCGCTACGGTCGCTATTGGTTGCGTGACGGGGTCGCGGCGCCGATGCCCACCGGCGCCTTTGTCCAGCCGCAGGAGTCCAACCCGCTCTACATCGACCGGGATCGCCATTTCGAGCCGCTGACCGACGCGTTTGCGCGTGATCCCGTGCTGTCGAGGTTGCTGACGTTGCTGGGCCAGTTCGCCTGTGCTCTCGAGCGTGTTCCCGAGTGGAACGTCAAGGTGCACCCGTTCCGGGTGGTCGCATCGGGCGACAGGGCAGCACAGCCCACACCGGAAGGGCTGCACCGCGACGGGGTGACGCTCGTCAGCTCGCTGCTGGTCGGGCGGCGCAACGCTATCGGGGGTGAGAGCTCGGTAGTTGACGTGGCGGGCCGTGGGCTGCTGACGACGACGCTCTGCGAGCCTGGCACGCTGCTGCTGGTCGACGACCGGCGAACAATGCACGCGGTCTCGCCGATCCGGCCGCGCGACCGCGCCGCGCCCGCGCAGCGCGACGTGCTGGTCATCACCTTTGCTCCGACCTAGCCGGCGCCCGGTATCGTTGCCGTGATGAACGCAGTGTCACCGGTTTTCGCCGACGTCGACACCGGCGTGGACGACGCGATCGCACTGGTCTACCTGCTGGCTAGCCCGGACGCCGAGCTGGTCGGCATCGCCTCCACAGGAGGAAACGTTGCGGTAGACCAGGTTTGCGTCAATAACCTCGGTCTGCTCGAGCTGTGCCGAGCCGACGACGTGCCGGTGTCCAAAGGCGCCGACCAGCCGCTGGGTTGTCCGTTGAGTACACCCGGGAAAGCTCACGGCCCCAACGGCTTAGGGTATGCCGAGGTGCCGCCGAGCAAGCGCCGGCTCACGGGTTACGACGCCGCGACCGCGTGGGTGCGGGCAGCGCGGGCCCATCCCGGGGAGTTGATCGGGGTGGCCACCGGCCCGCTGACCAACCTGGCACTGGCCCTGCGCGCCGAGCCGGCGCTGCCGACCCTGCTACGCCGGCTGGTGATCATGGGCGGTGCCTACGACTACCGGGGTAACACCAATCCGGTGGCCGAGTGGAACATCAAAGTGGACCCCGAGGCCGCGGCCGAAGTCTTCGCCGGCTGGGCCGTTGAGCCGCAACACCTTCCGATTCTGTGCGGGTTGGACTTGACCCGGCACATCGCGATGACCCCGGAGATTCTGGCGAAACTGGCGGCGGCCGCAGGCACGACCACGACGGTGATGAGCGCAGACGACGAGCGCGGCACCCGCTCGTCGGCATCCAATCCGCTGATCCGGGTGATCGAAGACGCGATGCGGTTCTACTTCGAATCCCACGTAGACCACGGCCATGGCTACCTGGCCTACCTGCACGATCCGCTGGCCGCCGCGGTCGCGCTGGACCCCGACCTGATACGGACGCAGCCAGCCACGGTCGACGTCGAACTCGCCGGGACACTGACCCGCGGCATGACGGTGACCGACTGGTCGGGCAGTTGGTGCCGAAAACCGAACGCGCTCATCGGTGTTGGTGTCGATCCGGCGGAGTTCTTCGAGCGGCTCATCGACCGGGTCGGGCGGTTCGCGCGGCGGCTGGGTTGAGTGCGCTACCCGGCTCGCCGGACGTGAATCACGCTACTCGTAGATTCCCTCCAGATACCACCGCCTTTGCCGGTAGCACAGCAGCAGCGCACGCTCGCTCTCGAGCAACACCTGCATGCGGGCGGTGCGGCCCCTGGCCTGCTCTGGATCCCACCACCGCTCGTCGACCGGCCAGGGTCCGGCCCACCACCGCAGCCTGTCGTCACAACCGTGCGCGGTCAGCCGTGCCGGATCAGCCGAGAACAGCCCCCGGTTGGTCACCCGCACCGGATTTCCCTGGGCGTCAAGCAGTTCCACCGGATCGTCGAGCAGCACCGTCGGCGACGGCTCGGGCAGCTGACCGGGCCATGGCCGGCGTGGGTCGGCCCGGGCCACCGGCTCGTCGCCCAGCGGCGTCAGCGTGATGCGTTCGGCGGGCCCGCGACCGCCGGACAGCACCGGCACCTGCACCGCCTCCGGGCCGAGCAGCCCCTGCACCCGCACCAGCGCCCGGCGCGCCCGCAGCCTGTCTTCCTCACCGAGACCGCCCCATAACGGCAACTGCAGCGCCTCGGCGGACACCACCTCGATCGGCTGCAGCCGCAACAGCGTCACCGGCGCGGTGGGCCGCTCGTCGGCGGTCCGGTTGTTCAGCCACCCGTCGAGCTGCCAGCGCACCCGGTCGGCGGTGGCATCCTCGGTCAGCGGCTCGGCACACCGCCATACCCGTTGCAGCTCTTCGCCGTTGGCGGTGACGGCGTTGATGGCCAGCCGGGTGCAGCCCACCCCGGCGGCCATCAACGTTTGATGCAGCGTGGCGGCCAGCGAGCGCCCGGCGAAGGCCGCGGCGTCGACGCGGTCGATCGGCGGATCGCAGGGCAGCACGGCGTCGAGATCCGGCGGCGGCTCACGCCCGCACGGCGGGCGCTCCGGCTCTCCGCGGGCGAATCGGTGCGCGGCCACCGCGTCGGCGCCGAATCGGGATGCCACGTCGGTGCGCGGCAGCGCAGCGAACTGCCCGATGGTGCGAATTCCCATCCGCCACAACAGGTCTACCAGTTCTTCTCGGCCCGGGCCGGACAGGCTGGGCTCGGCGGCCAGTTGACGGATCGACAGCGCCGACAAAAATCGCGCGTCTTCTCCCGGCCCCACAATCCGGCCCGCCCGCGCGGCGAAGACTGCGGTGGACAACTGGTCGGCGACGCCGACCTGACACTCGGCACCGGCCGCTGAACTCACGGCCACCGCGTCGATCAGCCGCTCGGCCACCTGCTGCTCGGAGCCGAAATAGCGAGCCGCCCCGCGCACCGACAACACCACCAGCCCAGGCCGCAGCACCTCGGCGCCGGGCACCAGATCGTCCACCGCCGCGATCACCCGCTCGAACAAGCGGGCATCGCGGTCGGTGTCTGCGGCGACGACGTGCAGTTGCGGGCAGCGGGCCGTCGCCTCCCGCCGCCGCAGCCCCCGCACCACGCCCGCCGACCGGGCCGCCGACGAGCAGGCGATCACCCGGTTGGCCAGGGTGACCGCGACCGGGGCCGTCGCGGGTAGGCCTGCGGCCGCCGCCGCGGCGACCGCAGGCCAGTCCATGCACCAGATCGCCAGCACCCGGGAGGACACCGCCCCACCTCACCCGGTCCGCGCCCTGATTGCGCGCCCCTGTGTGCTCACGTCGAGCCGCACCCTGCTGATCCGACCGAAACCAGGTGCGCCACAGGTGGTTTCGTAACCACAGACCCGGGCCTCCAGCCGCATCGACGCCCCATGCCAATCGCCGTCGGTGACCAGCAGGGTGCAGCCTTTCTGACGGGCGCGGGCCGTTACCGCCCGTGCCCGGGTCAACGACACCGACCGTCCACCTAGGCCCAGGACGACCAGATCCATTCCGTCCATGAGTACCGCGGCGACCTCCACCGGATCGGTCCCGGGATCGGGGATCACCGCGAGCCGGCTTAGGTCCGCCCCCATCTCCACCGCGGCCAGCAAACCGATGTCCGGCTGGCCGACGATGGCCGCGTTCCCGCCGGCGGCCGTCACCGCGGCCACCATCCCCAGCAGCAGCGACCGGGCTCCCGAGACCACCGCGACCGTTCCACGCGGCAGCGCGCCAGGCAGCGTCTTGGCCAGCAGCTGCGGGATAGGAAGCGTGGTTTCCGACTCCGGCAGCCAGTCCCTCGACTCGCCCTTCCCGGACACCGCCGCCATCTGTCGACGCAGCAGTTTCAGCTGCTCAGCACGGTCTTGCACGGCAACCGCTGACATAGACAACACTCACTGACTCTCGAATGTATGTTCGATTATCCGTGAGTCAACACCCGCCCACCGACAACCGTCAAGCAACGACAGGGGCCGCTTTATGCCATCGATACAGGTGGGGCAAATGGTGTTCCTGTGGGCTGGCGGCGCGCGAGTCCCTTCGGCGTGCCATCGCGACCAGTTAAAGGTCGCGAAAGCCCGTTACTCCCATTCGATCGTGGCCGGCGGCTTGCTGGTGATGTCCAGCACCACGCGGTTGACCTCGGCGACCTCGTTGGTGATCCGGGTGGAGATGCGCTCCAGCACGTCGTAGGGCACCCGGGTCCAGTCGGCGGTCATGGCGTCTTCGCTTGACACCGGGCGCAACACGATCGGGTGCCCGTAGGTGCGGTCGTCGCCCTGCACCCCGACCGAGCGGATGTCGGCCAGCAGCACCACCGGGCACTGCCAGATCTGGCCGTCCAGCCCCGCCGCGGTCAACTCCTCGCGCGCGATCGCGTCGGCGCGCCGCAGGACGTCCAGCCGCGCCGCAGTAACCTCGCCCACGATCCGAACCGCCAGACCTGGACCCGGAAACGGTTGGCGCGCAACGATTTCCTCGGGCAGCCCCAATTCCCGCCCGACCGCGCGCACCTCGTCTTTGAACAGCAGCCGCAGCGGCTCGACGAGTTTGAACTTCAGGTCGCCGGGCAGCCCACCGACGTTGTGGTGGCTCTTGATGTTGGCCGCACCGGCGCCGCCGCCGGATTCCACCACGTCCGGGTACAGGGTGCCCTGCACCAAGAACTCGACCTCGGTATCGCGGGACATCAGGTCACGCACGGCGCCCTCGAAGGCCCGGATGAATTGCCGGCCGATGATCTTGCGCTTGCCCTCGGGGTTGGTCACCCCGGTCAGCGCCTCGAGGAAGGTCGCCGCCGCGTCGACGGTGACCAGGTTGGCGCCGGTGGCGGCGACGAAATCGCGCTGCACTTGTGCGCGTTCCCCGGCGCGCAGCAGCCCGTGGTCGACGAACACACACGTCAACTTCTCGCCGATCGCGCGCTGCACCAGCGCCGCGGCGACGGCCGAATCCACCCCGCCGGACAGGCCGCAGATCGCATGCCCCTGACCGATCTGGCCCCGCACCTGTTCGATGAGCGTGTCGGCAATGTTGGCGGGCGTCCATTCCGCGCCGATGCCGGCGAACTCGTGCAGAAACCGGCTCAGTACCTGTTGCCCGTGCGGGCTGTGCATCACCTCGGGGTGGTATTGCACGCCCGCCAGCCGCCGGGCCCGGTCCTCGAAGGCGGCCACCGGGGAACCCGCGCTGGTGGCCACCACGGCGAATCCCTGCGGTGCGGCGGTGACGGCGTCGCCGTGGCTCATCCACACCGGCTGGGTAGCCGGCAGGTCGGCGTGCAGGTCGCCGCCGGTGACGGTCAGCTCGGTGCGGCCGTACTCACTGGTGCCAGTGCGTGCGACGGTCCCGCCGAGGGTCTGCGCCATGGCCTGAAAGCCGTAACAGATACCGAACACCGGGACGTTCAAGTCGAAGAGCGCCGGGTCGAGCTGCGGGGCGCCCTCGGCGTAGACGCTGGCCGGTCCGCCGGAGAGCACGATCGCCTGGGGGTCGCGCGCCTTGATTTCTTCCACCGTGGCGGTGTGCGGGATGACCTCCGAGAACACCCGCGCTTCGCGCACCCGTCGGGCGATCAACTGCGCATACTGCGCGCCGAAGTCGACCACCAGCACGGGCCGAGGAGATGCGGATTCCACCGGATCAGTCTAGGTGCGCCACGACACCCGACCGTGCTGAAGCATCGAGTTGGGTCGTGCGCGCGAAAGCGCCGCCTGGGGATGCGTGGCATGGTGAAGTGGTATCGCCGTGGATTGCCCTCAGCCGGAAGCGAGGTGGCCTGTGCTGGGTCTGCCAGATGCGGTGCACGCGTGTCTGTTCGACCTTGACGGTGTGCTGACCGACACCGCCAGCGTGCACACTAAGGCCTGGAAAGCCATGTTCGACGAGTATCTTCGCCAGCGTGCCGAACGCACCGGCGAAGAGTTCGTACCGTTCGATCCAGGCGCGGACTACCGTCAATACGTCGACGGTAAGAAACGCGAAGACGGGGTCCGCTCGTTTTTGGCCAGCCGAGGTATCGAATTACCCGAAGGCAGCCCGGATGATCCCCCCGACGCCGAAACCGTTTGCGGCCTGGGCAACCGCAAAAACGAAGCCTTTCAACAGACTATGCGGCAAGACGGTGTCGAGGTGTTCGACGGCTCCCGGCGCTACCTGGAGGCGGTCGCCGACGCCGGTCTCGGCATCGCGGTTGTGTCGTCGAGCGCCAACACCCGAGACGTGCTCAAACTCACCGGGCTCGACCGGTTCGTCCAGCAGCTGGTCGACGGCGTGACCTTGCAAGAGGAACACCTCGCCGGCAAGCCGGCCCCGGATTCCTTCCTGCGGGCCGCCGAACTGCTCGGCGTCGCGCCGCAAGAGGCTGCGGTGTTCGAGGACGCCCTGTCCGGCGTGGCCGCCGGCCGCGCGGGAAACTTCGGTTATGTCGTGGGGATCGACCGGCTGGGCCATGCGGAGGACTTGCGCCGCAACGGTGCCGACGTCGTCGTCACCGACCTCGCGGAACTGCTGTAGGGAACGATCATGATCACTGAAGAAGCCTTTCCCGTCGAACCCTGGCAGGTTCGCGAAACCCGGTTGGACTTCAACCTGTTGGCCCAGTCGGAGTCGCTGTTCGCGCTGTCGAACGGGCATATCGGATTGCGCGGCAACCTCGACGAAGGTGAGCCACACGGCCTGCCCGGCACCTACCTCAACTCGTTTTACGAAGTGCGGCCGCTGCCTTACGCCGAGGCGGGATACGGGTACCCGGAGGCCGGGCAGACCATCGTCGACGTCACCAACGGCAAGATCATCCGGCTGCTGGTCGATGACGAACCGTTCGACGTCCGCTACGGCGAGCTGATCGACCATGAGCGCGCTCTCGACTTGCGGGCCGGCACGCTGACCCGGCGTGCGCACTGGCGTTCACCCGCGGGCAAGCAGGTGAAGGTGGTGTCGACCCGGCTGGTGTCGCTGGCCCAGCGCAGCGTGGCAGCCATCGAGTACGTGGTCGAGGCGATCGACGAATTCACCCGCGTAACAGTGCAATCCGAACTTGTCGCCAACGAAGACCTGCCGCAGACCTCCGGCGATCCGCGGGTCGCGGCGGTACTGGACAATCCGCTGGAGGCGGTCGAGCAGGACAGCTCCGAACGGCGAGCGATGCTGATGCATCGCACCCGGGCCAGCGGACTGATGATGTCCGCCGTGATGGACCATGAAATCGACGTGCCGGGGCGAGTCGAGTTCGACACCGAAACCCGTCCGGATCTGGCGCGCACCACCGTGATCTGCGGGCTTCGTCCCGGGCAGAGACTGCGCATCGTGAAATACCTGGCGTATGGGTGGTCGAGTCTGCGGTCCCGCCCGGCGCTGCGCGACCAGGCCGTGGCCGCGCTGACCAGCGCCCGCTACAGCGGATGGCAGGGACTGCTCGACGCCCAGCGCAAATACCTCGACGAGTTCTGGGACAGCGCCGACGTCGAGGTCGAGGGCGACCCGGTTATCCAGCAGGCGGTGCGGTTCGGGCTTTTCCACATCCTGCAAGCCAGCGCCCGCGCCGAGGTTCGTGCGATCCCGGGCAAGGGACTCACCGGCAGCGGCTATGACGGCCACGCCTTTTGGGACACCGAGGGATTCGTTCTTCCCGTGCTCACCTACACCGCGCCCCATGCGGCAGCCGACGCCCTGCGCTGGCGTGCAGCCACCCTGGACCTGGCCCGAGAGCGGGCGGCGGTCCTCGATCTGCAGGGCGCGGCGTTTCCGTGGCGGACGATCCGCGGCCAGGAGTGCTCGGGGTACTGGCCGGCCGGCACGGCGGCCTTTCACGTCAACGCCGACATCGCAGCGGCGTTCGAGCGCTACCGCATCGTCACCGGCGACGAGTCGCTGGAGGAAGAGTGCGGCCTGGAGGTGCTGATCGAAACCGCCCGACTGTGGCGGTCGCTCGGCCACCACGACCGGCACGGCGTCTGGCACCTCGACGGCGTCACCGGTCCCGACGAGTACACCGCGGTCGTGCGCGACAACGTGTTCACGAATCTGATGGCGGCACACAACCTGCGCGTCGCCGCCGAGGCGTGCGCTCGCCACCCCGAGAAGGCGCGCGCGATGGGGGTCAGCACCGAGGAGACCGCCGCCTGGCGCGACGCGGCCAACGCCGCACACATCCCTTACGACGAGGAACTCGGGGTGCACCAGCAGTGCGAGGGCTTCACGACGTTCGCCGAGTGGGACTTCGACAAGAATGCGACGTACCCGCTGCTGCTGCACGCGCCGTATGTGCGGCTCTACCCGGCGCAGGTGATCAAGCAGGCCGACCTGGTGCTGGCGATGCAGTGGCAGAGCCACGCGTTCACGCCCGAACAGAAGGCGCGCAATGTCGACTATTACGAGCGGCGGACCGTGCGCGACTCGTCGCTGTCGGCATGCACCCAGGCGGTGATGTGCGCCGAGGTGGGCCATTTGGAGCTGGCCCACGACTACGCCTACGAGGCGGCCCTGATCGACCTGCGCGACCTGCACGCCAACACCCGCGACGGGCTGCACATGGCGTCGTTGGCCGGGGCCTGGACCGCGCTGGTCGGCGGCTTCGGGGGCTTGCGCGACGACGAGGGTATCCTCTCGCTCGACCCGCAGCTGCCCGATGCCATCGCGTGCCTGCGGTTCCGGTTGCGCTGGAGAGGATTTCGGGTCAGCGTGTGCGCCACCCACGAAGACGTCACCTACACGTTGCGCGACGGGCCTGGCGGCGAGCTGAGGATCCGCCATGCCGGCGAGGAGCTCAAGCTCAGTACTGAAGCACCGACGACCGTCCCGGTGCGGATCCGAGAACCACTGCTGCCACCGCCGCCGCAGCCCCCCGGCCGCGAACCGGTCCACCGGCGCACCGTGGCCTCACGCCGACTTCAGCCTCAGCCCAGCTCGTCGGCCCGGGCAGCAGTCAGCTAACGGACGGCGGCTCGATGATCCGGGCCACCTCGGCGGCCACTGCCTGCCGCAGCTGCTCGTCGGTCATCTCGTCGATACCTGCCGCGGACCGCAAGAACGGCTCGAACAACCGCCAACCCAGTTGCAGGGCAACGGCGTTGGCGACGGCCAACCGGGCCTCGCGGTCGCTGTGGTGTCGGGGTCGCACCTGATCCAGCAGCTGCGAGACGCCGGGAAACCGGCTCTGCAACTGCCCGGCCGGATAACCGTCGAGCAGGGCGCGGGCCATCACCCGCATATGCCGGTCGAACGCCCGCTCCACCTCGGTCGCCGGCGCGCCGCTCTGCAGCAACGTGGTCGTGGTCGTACCCAGGTGATCGAGCACGGCCCCGACCAACCGTTCCTTGGTGCCGAAATGGCGAAACACCAAGCCGTGGTTCACCTTCGAGCGGGCGGCGATGTCACGGATCGAGGTCGCTGCCGGTCCGCGCTCGGCGAACAGGTCGGCCGCGGCCACCAGGATCGCGGCCGCAACCTGTTCGCGCCCCACCGGCACCCGGCCTCGTTTACCTGTTGACACCGGTGTAGTCATATGACTACAGTAGCGTATGTAGTCAATTGACTACATACGCTACCCCAAGGAATCCGATGACCACTTCCCTGACCACCACCGTCACCAAGCTCGGCAGCCGAATCGGCGCGCGCATCGACGGCGTGCGACTCGGCGGTGATCTCGACCCGGCCACGCTCGACACGATCCGCCGGGCGCTGCTGGAGCACCGGGTGATCTTCTTCCGTGGCCAAGATCACCTCGACGACGATCAGCAGCTCGCGTTTGCCCGGCGGCTGGGCACCCCGATCGGGCACCCGGCCGCGAAGTATCTCGCCGTCGAGAACGCGCCGGTGATCACGCCGATCAACTCCGAATACGGCAAGGCGACGCGCTGGCACACCGACGTCACATTCGTCGCCAACCCTCCCGCAGCCTCGATCCTGCGCGCGGTCAAGCTGCCAAGCTACGGTGGATCGACGCTATGGGCCTCCACCGCGGCGGCCTACGACGCGCTGCCCGAGCCATTTTCGCGACTCGCGGAAAACCTGTGGGCGCTACACAGCAACCGCTACGACTACGTCCGGCCCGAAGCGCTGACCGCAGAACAGCGCACGTTTCGGGAAGCGTTCGAAAAGCCGGACTTTCGCACCGAACATCCGGTGGTGCGAGTGCATCCGGAGACCGGTGAACGAGCCTTGCTGGCGGGCGATTTCGTTCGCGGCTTCATCGGCTTGGACGACTACGAGTCGCATGTGCTGCTGGAGTTGCTACAACGTCGAATCACCATGCCGGAAAACACGATCCGATGGAATTGGGAGCCTGGTGATGTCGCAATCTGGGACAACCGCGCCACCCAGCACCGCGCCGTCGACGACTACGACGACCAGCCTCGGCTCATGCACCGGGTCACCTTGATGGGCGATGTGCCCGTCGACGTGCACGGCCAGCGCAGCCGGGTGGTCGCCGGAGCGCCGCTTGCCGAGGCGAGCTAGCCCGCAGAGCTGACCGGTTCGATCGGCGGCCAGCGCAGCGCGCCAGGCGCATCAGCCGGAACCACTGGATGCTCGGGTGGGATCGGCGCCAGCCGGCGATAGGGTTCGCCTTGAGCCGGCCGCAGATCCTTTTGTCCCTTGTTCGGCCACAGCGACGCCGCCCGCTCGGCTTGCGCGGTGATCGAAAGTGACGGGTTGACACCGAGGTTCGCCGACACTGCGGCGCCGTCGTGCACCGAGAGCGTCGGGTAGCCATACACCCGCTGATACGGGTCGATGACACCGTGTTCGGGGCTGTCGCCGATCGCGGCGCCGCCCAGGAAGTGCGCGGTCAGCGGGATGTTGAACAGCTCGCCCCAGGTGCCGCCGGCGACGCCGTCGATCTTCTCGGCGATCCGCCGGGTCACCTTGTTGCCGATCGGGATCCACGTCGGGTTGGGCTCGCCGTGCCCTTGCTTGCTGGAATACCGTCGGCGCCCGAACATTCCGCGTTTGGTGAACGTCGTGATCGAGTTGTCCAGGTGCTGCATGACCAGCGCGATCAGCGTCCGCTCGCTCCACCGGTGGACGTTGAGCAGCCGCAGGGTACCGCGCGGGTCTTTGCGGACGTTTTGGATCAACTGCCGCCAGCGCGGCACGTCGGTGCCCTCGGGGCCGGGGCCGTCGGTCATCAACGTCTGCAGCAGCCCCATCGCGTTGGAGCCCTTGCCGTAGCGCACCGGCTCGATATGTGTGTCGGGGGTGGGATGGATCGACGACGTGATTGCCACGCCGTGGGTCAGGTCGAGATCCGGTGAAACCTCGAGTTTTCCAGCACCGACGATGGATTCGGAATTTGTCCGGGTGAGCACGCCGAGACGGTCGGACAGCTTGGGCAGCTTGCCCTTGTCGCGCATCTTGAACAGCAGCCGCTGCGTGCCCCACGTCCCGGCGGCCAGCACCAGATACGTCGCGGTGAACGTCTTCTTCTGCCTGCGCACCCAGCGGCCGGTGCGCACGGCCCGCACCTGCCACGTCCCGTCCGCCAGCTGCTCGAAGCCGGTGACCGTCGTCATTGGGATCACTTGTGCCCCAGCGCTTTCTGCGAGCCCGAGGTAGTTCTTCACCAGGGTGTTCTTCGCGCCGTGGCGGCAGCCGGTCATGCAGCATCCGCATTCGTGGCAGCCGACCCGCTCGGGCCCCACCCCGCCGAAGTAGGGGTCGGGCACCCGCTGGCCCGGCGTCTTCTTCCCGTCCGGGCCGAAGAACACCCCAACCGGGGTGGGCACCCACGTGTCGCCGAAGCCCATCTCGTCGGCGACCTCCTTGACGATACGGTCGGCGTCGGTGAACGTGGGGTTGCGCACCACGCCGAGCATGCGCTGGGCCTGCTCGTAGTGCGGCATCAACTCCGCACGCCAGTCGGTGATGTGCGACCACTGCCGGTCTTTGAAGAACGGCTCCGGCGGCACGTACAGCGTGTTGGCGTAGTTCAGCGATCCGCCGCCGACCCCGGCGCCGGCCAGGATCATCACGTTGCGCAGCAGGTGGATGCGCTGGATGCCGTAGCAGCCCAGCTTGGGCGCCCACAAGAACTTGCGCAGGTTCCAGGAGGTCTTGGCGAACTCGTGGTCGGCGAACCGGCGACCGGCTTCGAGGACCCCGACGCGATACCCCTTCTCGGTCAGCCGAAGCGCGGTGACGCTGCCCCCGAAACCCGAACCGATGATCAGCACGTCATAGTCAGGTTCCACCGGCCCAGCCTACGGCGAGCAGACGCAGACTCGCACAAAAGCCGCCCCGGTAACGCGATTCTCTGTCTGCTCGCGAGGGGGTTAGCTGCCGACGGTCAGGCCGACCTTCTGGAATTCCTTCAGGTCGCAGTAGCCGGCCTTGGCCATGGACCGGCGCAGCCCGCCGACGAGGTTCAGCGAGCCGAACGGATCGTCCGACGGGCCGTCGAGCACCTTGCGCAGCGGCGCCCGCTCGCCGACGGCGACCTGCAGCAGCGCCCCGCGCGGCAGCGACGGGTGCGCGGCCGCTGCCGGCCAGAACCATCCGTCGCCGAGCGCCTCGGCGGCCTCGGCCAGCGGCGTTCCGAGCACCACCGCATCGGCGCCGCAGGCGATGGCCTTGGCCAGGTCACCGGAGGTGTGGATGTCGCCGTCGGCCAGCACGTGCACGTAGCGGCCGCCGGTCTCGTCGAGGTATTCGCGGCGGGCGGCGGCCGCGTCGGCGATGGCGGTGGCCATCGGCACGCTGATGCCCAGCACCTCGTCGCTGGTGGTCACCCCCTGGGTGGAGCCGTAGCCGACGATGACGCCCGCCGCCCCGGTGCGCATCAGATGCAGGGCGGTGCGGTGGTCGAGCACACCACCGGCCACCACCGGCACGTCCAGCTCGGAGATGAAGGTCTTCAGGTTCAGCGGTTCGCCGGCCCCGTGCCGGTCCTGGGCCACCCGTTCGGCGGAGACGATCGTGCCCTGGATGACGAGCAGGTCGATCCCCGCGGCGATCAGCGCCGGGGTGAGCGCTTGAGCGTTCTGCGGGCTGACCCGCACCGCGGTGATCACCCCGGCCTCGCGGATGCGGGCCACCGCGGCACCCAGCAAGTCGGGATCCAGCGGCGCGGCGTGCAGCTGCTGCAGCAGCCGGATGGCCGCCGCCGGCTCCGGTTCTTTTTCGGCGGCCTCAATGACTTGGGCGATCTTGGCGTGGTAGTCAGCGTGCCGGCCGATCAGCCCTTCGCCGTTGAGCACGCCCAGCCCGCCCAGCCGACCGAGCTCAACGGCGAACTCCGGGGACACCAGCGCATCGGTCGGATGGGAGACGACGGGAATCTCGAACCGGTAGGCGTCGAGCTGCCAGGCCGTGGAAACGTCTTTGGAGGACCGGGTGCGCCGCGACGGCACGATGTTGACGTCGTCGAGTTCATAGGTGCGACGGGCGGTGCGGCCCATGCCGATCTCGACCATGTCACGCATGAACGGCCCGTTCACCGCACGTAGTAGTTCGGCGCTTCGACGGTCATCGTGATGTCATGCGGGTGGCTTTCTTTCAGCCCCGCCGCGGTGATGCGAACGAACTGCGCATGCTGCAACTGCTCGATGGTGGCCGACCCGGTGTAGCCCATCGCCGCGCGCAAGCCGCCGGTGAGCTGGTGGATCACCGACGACAGCGGCCCACGGAACGGCACCCGGCCCTCGATGCCCTCCGGCACCAGCTTGTCCTCGGAGAGCGCGTCGTCGGCGAAGTAGCGGTCCTTGGAGTACGACTTGCCTTCGCCGCGGCCCTGCATCGCGGCCAGCGACCCCATGCCGCGGTAGCTCTTGTACTGCTTGCCGTTGACGAAGATCAGCTCGCCGGGCGCCTCGGCGGTGCCAGCCAACAGCGACCCCAGCATCGCCGTCGACGCGCCCGCGGCCAACGCCTTGGCGATGTCGCCGGAGTACTGCAGGCCGCCGTCGGCAATCACCGGCACGCCATGAGGGCGACAGGCCGCTACCGCTTCTAAGATCGCGGTGATCTGCGGGGCCCCGACACCGGCCACCACCCGAGTGGTGCAGATCGAGCCGGGACCCACCCCGACCTTGACCGCGTCAGCGCCGGCCTCGACCAGCGCCGCGGCGGCCGCACGGGTGGCGACGTTGCCGCCGACCACCTCGACCTTCTCACCGACCTCGGCCTTGAGCTTGCCGACCATGTCGAGCACCAGCCGGTTGTGTGCGTGTGCGGTGTCGACGACCAGCACGTCGACCCCGGCGTCGACGAGTGTCATCGCGCGCACCCAGGCGTCGTCGCCGACCCCGACCGCGGCGCCGACCAGCAGCCGGCCGTCGCTGTCCTTGGTCGCATTCGGGTGTTGTTCGGTCTTGACGAAATCCTTGACGGTAATCAGCCCGGTCAGCCGCCCCTGGCCGTCGACGATCGGCAGCTTCTCGATCTTGTGGCGGCGCAACAGGCCCAGCGCCGCGTCGGCGGATACCCCCTCCTGGGCGGTGATCAGCGGAGCCTTGGTCATCACCTCCGAGACGTGCTTGGACTGGTCGACCTCAAAGCGCATGTCGCGGTTGGTGATGATGCCGACCAACCCGCCGCTGTCGTCGACCACCGGCAACCCGGAGATGCGGAAGCGGGCGCACAGCGCGTCGACCTCCGCCAAGGTGTTGTCCGGCCGGCAGGTGACCGGATCGGTGACCATTCCGGCCTCCGATCGCTTGACGGTCTCGACCTGGCCGGCCTGTTCAGCGACCGGCAGGTTGCGGTGCAACACGCCCATACCGCCGGCCCGGGCCATCGCGATGGCCATTCGTGACTCGGTGACCGTGTCCATCGCCGAGCTGACCAGTGGCACCTTGAGCCGGATTTTCTTGGTGAGCTGGCTCGAGGTATCCGCATTGGCGGGCACCACGTCCGAGGCTGCGGGCAACAGCAGCACGTCGTCGAAGGTCAGCCCCAGCATCGCCACCTTGTGCGGGTCGTCGCCACCGGTGGGGACCGGGTCGTCGGCGAGCCCACCGAGGCGGGCGTAGGGGGTGGCGATCAGGTCGGCGCTGCCTTCGAACACGCCATGGGACATCGGTGAGGCCCTCCTCATGCGGAGTCAGAAACCCATCCTATCGGCTCAGTGTGAGCCCGGTGACGACGCGCGCCGGGGCGGCGCGACAGCTCGGCACTGGCCGGTGGTTCCGCTGGCGCGATGGTGGCCGGGCTGCGTAATGTGGAGACGTGCGCGACTACCTACCACCGGGTTTGCCGCCCGACCCGTTTGCCGACGACCCGTGCGACCCTTCGGCGGCGTTGGACGACGTCGAACCCGCCCAGCCGCTAGACCCGCAGGAGCGGATGGCGGTCGAAGCCGACCTGGCCGACCTGGCAGTATACGAGGCATTGTTGGCGCACAAGGGAATTCGTGGCCTCGTAGTCTGCTGCGACGAATGCCAGCAGGACCACTACCACGACTGGGACATGTTGCGCGCCAACCTGCTGCAGTTGCTGGTCGACGGCACCGTCCGCCCCCATGAGCCGGCCTACGACCCGGAACCGGACGCCTACGTCACCTGGGATTACTGCCGCGGATACGCCGACGCGTCACTCAACGAGGCAACCTCCGACTCCGAGGGCTATCACGGGCGCCGCTAAGCCCGCCGGGTCGGCAACAGTTCACACTGCCCTGTAATCGCGTTCCGTTATCCGGGACCGACTGGACTGCGCGGCGTTGACAGTGGCGGGCTGCTGACGGGCGCGCCCGGCGTAGTCTGCGCCGCCGCGTCGCCGGTGTTGGGCAGGCTGGGGCTGGTCGACGGACTCGCCGCCGTGGTCGTGGGTGTGACGCTGACGGCTTGCGAAGGTGATTGCGCCGGAACAGAACTCGTCGAGGTGCTTGCCCACGCGGCCTGCGGCGACGACGGTGTGGTCGAGGACGGTGTGGACGTCGCGGCCGGGCTGGTGGTGGTCACGGTCGTGGTGGTGACGCTGGTGGTCGCCTCGGTCGAGGCGCTGGTGGTGGTGCCCGAGGTGGTCTCGGCCGTTGGCGAGCCTCCCGACGTGGAAGTCGGGCCGACCGACGAGACGGGCGCGGAGGTCGCGGGCGAGCTGGACGGCAGCGTGGCATTGGGATCGCGGCTGGCCACCTTGGCGTTGAGCTGATTGACCTCATCGATCAGACCCTGTTTGCGGTTGGAGTCGTTGACGGTTTGCACCGAGTCGCTAACGGCAGCCAACTTTCCCTGAGCCTGTTCCCATTGGCCTTGGGCAATCATCTGCTGAACCTTGGCCAGTTCACTCTTCGCGGCCAACTCGACCTCGTCGTCGTGGACCGACGGCGGCTCACCGAACAGCATGGTGTGCACCCCGTAAAGTGCGTCGCCCGGATGAGCGGTTCCCACCAGGGCACCAAACCCGCCGAGCGCCAACACCGCTGCGGCCATAGATCCGACCATCGCCAGCGCGCGGCGAGTGCGCTGGCGGGCGGCCAGCCCGTGCTGCAGCGCAGCGACGGCTTCGTGCTCCGAGACCAGGGCGCTCGCCGGCGGCCATCGCAGATCGTCGCGCCACTCCTCGAGCAGCGCAGCGAGCACCTCGTCGTCGTGGTCCGCGACGTCAACCCGCTCACGGGTGGCGAGCGCGTCGAGGAACCGGTCGCTGCGCGCGATCGCGTCCAGCGACGGCTGCTCTGCTGGTGACCGGAAATCAGACATAGTCACGCCCCGCTGCGACGATTTCGGACTTCAGCCGGGTCAGCGCCCGGTGCTGAGCCACTCGGACCGCCCCGGGGGTGCTGCCGACAGCGGTAGCCGTTTCCTCGGCACTTAAACCCACGACGACACGCATGATGATGATTTCGCGTTGCTGGTCGGGCAAGACCTCGAGCAATTCGTTCATTCGGGTAACCGACTCCGCCTCGAGGGCCAGCTGTTCGGGATCCGCGTCATCAGAGTGACGTTCGGGCAGCTCGTCGGCGGGATAGGCCAGATCGCGGCTGGCTGCGCGATGCGCGTCAGCAACCTTGTGTGCGGCGATGCCGTACACGAAGGCCAGAAACGGGCGTCCCTGGTCCCGGTAGCGCGGCAGCGCCGTGATGGCGGCCAAGCACACCTCCTGTGCCACGTCGTCAGCCGAAAGACCGCCCCGCTCCGCGGTGCCGAGCCGCGCGCGGCAGTATCGCACCACGATCGGCCGGATGGTCTCCAGCACTTCCCGAAGCGCATCCCGATCCCCTGCCACAGCATCGGCAACGACAGCGTCGAGACGTTCTCCCTGAATTGTCATCGACCGCGGTCTCTCCAACGTTACGAACCGGCCACATCCCGGTCTTGTTGCACAGCTCGACAATAACGGCCGATGGGCGCTGCAACGGTTAACGCTCGCACCAGATCCCGCCGGCGCGGCGCACGTGTTCGGCACACGCTTGCCGCACGCTGCGCAGTTGTTGCGTTGTGCGCCTGGCACTTCCGATATCGATCAGCAGGCAGGCCAGCGCCCAGCGCAACGGCACTAAACCCAACTGCGCCGCGGCATCCAGCGTGTCGTCGCCGAGCGCACGCGCCCGGTCAATGTCGCCGGCGCTGCATAGCGCGGCGGCCACCACCATGTCGCTTTTGACGCGGTGCCGCGAGGATACGGCCTGTGCGAGCTCGACGGCCTCCTCGGCATGACGCACGGCGCGGCGGCCTTCACCGATCGCCATCGCCAGCTCGGCGGCCACCCACGCCCGGCGCACGGCCGGACGCTGCACCCCGGTCTCGGCGGCGCCGGCCAGCACCTTGTCGGCCCGGCGCAGCAACGTCTCGGCGACGGCGAACCGGCGAAGTCCGAGGGCATCGGCGGCCAGCCCAAGCAGCGCGTCGGCAACAGCCTCGGGGTCGTCGCCGGCCAGCGCCAACGCCCGGCCGTCCCACCGGCGCGCTTGCGCATGCCAGCCAAGCTGGCGCAGGAACGAGCCCCGGGTGCTGTGCGCAAGCGAGGCCAGCCGTCCCGCTGAGGTGTTGCGCAACAGCAGCGTCAAGTCGCTCTGGGCGCTGCCGTAGCGGCCCTGCCCGCCGGCTGCGACGGCGCGCAGCCAGCGTTGGTAGGGTGTTCTCGCCGACGGCAGCGGCCAACATCCCGGCCGGTCACCAAATGCGGCAGCGCTCAGAGTTGATTCCGTCAATAGACGGCCGTCAGTATTCTCGGGGCACATTAGTTAAAAGTTTGTGGTTTCTCAGTTACCGCAATATTAACCACCGCATACCGGTCGCCGTATTAACGCGTACGCGCCTCCGTGTAGGAACTGAAATACCAGCATCGGCGGCTCGGCATTAGCATGCTCGGCGCGGAAACTGCATCACAGGGATGAACGTGAAGTAAATTCTCAACCTGCGGTTACGTATTCGGCCAGCTGCGGCTGTGTTGACTGAAATTCGGCCCCGCCCCTACTTTATTGCTGACGAGTAGTCATCGCCGACACCGCTCGAATCAGTTACATGGCCCAAGCGTTTGTTGTACGCGCATGCCCATGGACGTGTAGAGAGGGAATTAAATGCCACAGCCGGAGCAGCTACCTGGTCCAAACGCCGATATCTGGGATTGGCAACTGCGCGGCCTGTGCCGGGGTGTCGACTCGTCGGTGTTCTTCCATCCCGACGGCGAGCGTGGCCGGGCCCGTCTGCAACGCGAGCGCCGCGCCAAGGAGATGTGCCGACGGTGCCCAGTGATCCAACAGTGCCGCGACCACGCCCTGGCGGTCGCTGAACCGTACGGCATCTGGGGCGGGCTGTCAGAGACTGAGCGCGACATGTTGCTCAAACGCGATCTGGGCCGCACCCGCCGCACCGCCTAGTCTGCGCGAGCGGACGAAAGCGGCTCGCCCGCCGGATGGACGCCGAAAACCTGCACGGCAGCGGACTTGCCCTCGAGTGCGTGAAATCCTCTGTCCGCCAGTCCGAGTGGTCGAGAAGGCAGGGCGCCGACTGACTGCTGCGTGAGAAGGATCGCGTCACCCGTGGTCTTGGTGAGCTGCTCGACGCGGGCGGCGACATTAACAGTGTCGTCGATCAGGGTGAACTCGAGCTTGCCACCCCGCCGATGGTTCCGGCGATCACCACACCGGTATCGATCCCGATGCCGATCCGCACTGTAGGGAATCGTTCGGGTGCCGATGCTCTGCTCTCCCTAGGCCAGTCGGCCGGAAGGCCAGGGCCGAAACTTGACACAGAACGGAACCAAACTACGGACTCGCCCGTGCGCTGCCGCTGCCTATACTCACGGCGTGAAACCACTTCGAGTGGATGAAAGCGATCTTCGCGCTACAGCGGCCCGCTGGCACGCCATAGCGGCCGACCTGGTAGGTGCTGTGCCCGATGGTCCGGCTGCCTCTAGTCAGGCCAGCGCCGCGGTCGTCAACGAGATTCACGCTGGCGCGGCTGCGACCGAGCAGGCATTCGCGGCACGCATACGGATTACAGCAATCAAGACCGACGTTGCCGCTACCCTCTACGCCGCCCAAGACGCGGCAGCGGCGACCAAACTGGACGACATAGCCAAGGCGTTGGAGGCGTAATGCTCGCCACTGTCGGAGTGCCGGCCCTCTCAGAGATTCGAGCGTGGGACACCCACCACCTCATCGAAGCGGCTGACCACTGGACCGCCACCGCCGATCGGTGGGAGGACGGATTCTGGCAGGTGTGGAATCAGTCGGCCTCGATGAATTGGAACGGGCAAGCGCAAGATGCGCTGCTAAACCGGACCACCGCAGACAAGTCGACGGCGAGCGGCAAGTCAGACCAGCTCCGCGAGGCATCCGGGATCGCGCGACGCGGTGCGGGCGACATCGACGCTGCCAAGCGTCGGGTGTTGTACGTCATCGAGGACGCGCATAACGCCGGTTTTACTGTCGGTGAAGACTTGTCGGTAACCGACACCCGCAGCAGTAGGACGGCGGCAGAGCAAGCAGCTCGTCAAGCTCAGGCTCAACAATTCGCCGCCGACATCCGTTCTCGCGCTGCCGAACTAGTCGGACTGGACCACGAAGTTGCGGGCAACCTCGCCAACGCTGCCGCAGGTATCGGCAATACTACGTTCAACGAGCAGCCGATCCACAGCAGCCCCGACGACAAGATCGTCAACGACGGCGATACAGACCGTCGATACGGTATCCGCCTCGTCGACAACACGTTTAAGCAAGACGGGCCGACCCCGAGTCCGACTCCTACTCCGACGCCGGCCCCGCCGCCTGCTCCCGATCTAGGACAACTTCAGAAGCAGCTCCATCCAGGACCAGCAGAAGCAAATAAACGACATTCAGCAGCAGTTACACCAGCCGAGCGAACCGACACTTGGAGGACTTGGAATTGCCTTCGGCACGGGGTGCGCTGGTGGCGCGCTCGTAACGTCAGAAACGGGGCCCGGGGCACTAGCAGGATGCGCGGTCGGTGGCGGTCTCTCTGGCATCGGTTACATACTCAGCAAGATCTGGGAATAGACAAATGTCACCTTCACGGACTTCCGCGCCGCTACGGGCGTTTAACTGGCTGAGCACCAACAGGTACGGGCTGGTGCTGTCGAGCGTCATTGTCTTGGCGTTCACGGGCTCGGAGGGCTACAACTTCTTCAGAACGCACAACGCTATTCACCTTATTTTCGCCATCTTCATGCTCGTGCTCGTTATCAACGGCTGGGTCCAGGTGTATCGCCACCGCAACGACCCCTCATACCCGCCCAAACTCCAATGGGTGCCGCGCGACCGTCAATAGCCGCGTGGGTAACAGCTGTAGCGCACACGCTGTCCTTTAAGTCAAATTCGGCGCTGGCGGCGAATTGGCGCCCGAGGGGAAAGCAGGTCTTCGAGCGTTTAGGTCATGGCGGCACTAGAGGAGGCCGAAAAGCGTCAGGTCAAACTTGACACCGAACTACAGTCACCTCGGCTCAGGGGTTTCACCGGAACCTCTTCGGCAGACGCGGACGTTGGTGGGGCGGCACGTAAATCTTCCTCAGGTCGCAGTCGATACCATCAGCGTATCCGCCAAGTGCGACAAGGTAACTCGCAACAAAGTCCATTGTGTACCCAGCCGCCATCAGCGTGGCGTACGTCTCAAAACACAAAGCAGCGGAATAGGGCTCGCGGGCACGCGCATATCCGTTGTCGCCAGAACGCTCCAAATCCTCCAACGCTTTGCGTATCTCATCCGGCACGCCGGGGTGGCGCTCGTTAGTATCCAGGTTCAGCGCGTTAGTCGCGGCCGCCCGGCCTCCTACTTCGTAGGGTGATTGGTCGCGATCCCAAGCACCTGTCCATCGGCGAGATGGACGCATCTCCAGCACCTTCAGAGTCGGGTCGAGCGCAAGAACCGGCCCGCCCCGCTCGCCGGTCCTACCTCTCGGACTGCCGACGTTCCCATTCGCCGCGTACGCCTTGAGCGATCGGACGTCCTTCCGTGGCAGCACAAGGGCGCGGCGAGCGTAGTTCTTGGCGTTTTTGCGGAAGTACTTCGACACCGCCGCGACGGCGTAATCAAGGCCTCGGCGTTCGCCGGCCATCCACACGTTGTCAATCGGTGCCATCCCCAGTGAACCTCCGAAACCTGCGCCGCCATCGGTCTTAGCCTAAATCCGTGGATGGTTCCGGTGATTTGATCGGCGTGTGAACAGCGAAAATGCCTTCTGAACTGGGACAATACGAGTGCTGAGGCCGCATTTGTCCATAGTCCGGGAAGGCACTTTCGATGCACTCATCGTATACGTTCACCACCGGATCGGCGGTGTTTGACGAGCAGAATCTGCTGTCGGCGGCCGGGTTGGTGCCAGTGCTGGAACTGGCTGAGCAGACCGGTCTTTCGGAATTGATCAACGAGCGCGTGGATCTGCCGTCGACTCGGGTGAAGTCCGGCGCGGTCAACCCGGCTGGCAAGCTGACCTCGATCGTCGCCGGGATGATGTGCGGCGCGGACAGCATCGATGATGCCAATGTGCTGCGCGCCGGCGGCACACCCCGGGTGTTCAACGAGGTATATGCCCCATCGACGTTGGGGATCTTTTTGCGCGAGTTCACCTTCGGGCATACCAAACAACTCGCCGCAGTGGCCCGCGAGCATCTGATCGCACTGGCGGCGCGCACCCCGCTGCTGGCTGGCGCCGACGAGCGGATGTTTTTGGACATCGACTCGCTGCTGCGCCCGGTCTACGGCCACGCCAAGCAGGGCGCCTCCTTCGGTCATGCCAAGATCGCCAGCCGCGCGCTGCTGCGGCTGGGCCTGTCCCCACAGATCACCACCATCTCCACGGCGACCGCCGCGCCGGTGATCGCCGAGGCGCAGCTACGGAGCGGCAAAGCCGCCTCCGGGCGCGGTGCCGCATACCAGCTCAAGCAGGCGATCACCACCGCGAAAGCGATCAACCCCGACGCGCCGATCCTGGTGCGCGGCGACTCAATGTTTGGCACCAAGAAAGTGATCACCACCTGCATTCAGCGAGGCGCCGAATTCTCCCTGTCGATCAGCCGCAACAAGCGCATCAACGCCGCGATCGCCGCCATCGACGAGGCCGCCTGGACCCCGGTGCACTACCCGGGCGCGGTCGAAGACCCCGACACCGGGGCGTTGATCTCCGATGCCCAGGTCGCCGAAACCCCCTACACCCTGCGCCTGGCCCGCGGCCGAACACTGACCGTGCGGCTGGTAGTGCGCCGGGTCAAAGACGCCCGCCACCTGGATGCGTTGTTTCCGGTGTGGCGCTATCACCCGTTTGTCACCAACTCCGCGCTGCCGGTCGACCAGGCCGATATCACCCACCGACGCCACGCCATCATCGAAACCACCTTCGCCGATTTAATCGACGGCCCACTGGCACACATCCCGTCGGGGCTGTTCGCGGCCAACTGCGCCTGGCTGGCCTGCGCGGTGATCGCCCATAACCTGCTGCGCGCCGTCGGCACCCTCGCCGGTGGCCACCATGCCGTGGCCCGCGGGGCTACCCTGCGCCGCGACCTGATCAACATCCCGGCCCGCTTCGCCGCCCCGGCCCGCAAACCAATGCTGCACCTACCCGCCCACTGGCATTGGCGAGCCAGATGGAAGGCCCTGTGGCACAACGTCATCGGTTACCCGATCGCGCAACCCCGCGCCGCCTGACCCCACCTTCCAAGCCCTGTCCGCCCCGCCATCCCAGGCCCGACCCAAGGAACCCAAAGGAAAGCTGGTACAGGCCAGCGGATCACCCACGCCCCACCGCGCCACACTCGGCCGCATCCCAAAACAACCGCGTCGACGGCAACACGAAATCACCCATCCACGGATTCAGGCTTAGCGTGATCGCTCATCGAATAGGTGCGTCTAGAGCGCCAGTCTGAAACCGAACGTAAAACTGCGAAGGTGCTAGCACTCGCCTGACTTGACACCGACCGTCAGTGTGAACGAAGCCAACCAGCCGCCGTCCACATCGCCCCCATCGTGAGCGAAAAGCGACTAGAGGTCCCGTTACTACCATCGATGGATCAGAGACCAAGGTCCCACCTCAGGAACCTAGATGGTCGAAAGTATGCGTGATTTCGTCCCGCTTTTTGGATAGCTCGTTCTCGATGTAGAAGGCGTTCGACAGGGAGCTGGCCAGGAGAATGCAGGCGACAACGCGGACCGCTTTCGCGGCGCGTAAGAAGAACGCGAGAGCTACGGCACCGCCCACGACGGCAACCCCGGTCCAGACCGGTCCTGAACCGGTCATGAGGCTGACCGATTGCATGGACATGAAGAGCCCAACCACGGCCAGTACGCCGACACCGATTGATACAGCAGTCTTCCTGCTGCCGCTGGAGTCATCCACTAAACGCGCTCCCGGCGCGACGGTTGAAGCGCCCGCTGGCTGCTGGGGTTCGCCCCAGGCGGTGCCGTTCCAGTAAATTTGCCGCCCAGGGCCTGAGGGATCGGGGTACTAACCGGGCGCAGGCGATGGCGTCGTCATGCAGAGGAACGGTATCAATGCACCGTAACTCGGCGGTGCCGTTTCCACGCTCGATCAGCGGGCAAAACGAGAACGGGGCCAGAAACCCTCGAAAGGGCTTTAGCCCCGCCTTGTCAGCGATTAGTGAGCGTGGCCGTGCCCGTCTTCCTCTTCCTCCGGCTTGTCCACCACCGCGGTCTCGGTGGTCAGCACCATCCGGGCCACCGACGCGGCGTTGAGCACCGCAGACCGGGTGACCTTCACCGGGTCGACCACCCCGTCGGCTGCCAGGTCGCCGAAGGTCAGGGTCTCGGCGTTCAATCCGTGCCCGGCCGGCAGCTGGCTGACCTTGTTCACCACGACCGACCCATCCAGCCCGGCGTTCGCGGCGATCCAGTGCAGCGGCGCGCTGAGCGCTTCGGAGAACACGTCGACACCGAGAACCTCGTCACCGCTCAGCGACGCCCGCAGGTCCGTGAGCGCCTCGCGGGCCTGCAACAGCGAGACCCCGCCGCCCGGCACAATGCCCTCCTCGACCGCGGCCTTGGCAGCCGCGACCGCGTCTTCGACGCTTTCCTTGCGCTCCTTGAGCGCGGTTTCGGTGGCCGCGCCCACCTTGATGACAGCCACCCCGCCGGCCAGCTTGGCCAGTCGCTCCTCGAGTTTCTCGCGGTCCCAATCGGAATCGGTGGTCTCGATCTCGGCGCGCAGTTGCTTGGCACGCTCGGCAATAGCTTCGGCGCTGCCGCCCCCGTCGACGATCACGGTGTCGTCCTTGGTGACCACGACGCGCCGAGCTGTGCCCAACACGTCCAGCCCGACCTCGCGCAGCAGCAGCCCGACATCGGGGTCGACCACCTGGCCGCCGGTGACCACAGCGAGGTCCTGCAGGAAGGCCTTGCGGCGGTCGCCGAAGTACGGCGCCTTGACCGCGACTGCCTTCAGCGTCTTACGGATGGCGTTGACCACCAACGTCGCCAGGGCCTCCCCTTCGACATCCTCGGCGATGACCAGCAGCGGTTTACCGGTTTCGGCGACCTTCTCCAGCAGCGGCAGCAGATCCGGCAGTGAGCTGATCTTTTCCCGGTGCAGCAGGATCAGCGCGTCCTCGAGCACGGCCTGCTGCGAATCGAAGTCGGTGACGAAGTACGCCGAGATGAATCCCTTGTCGAAGCCGACACCCTCGGTGAACTCCAGCTCGGTGGACAGCGTCGACGATTCCTCGACGGTCACCACCCCGTCGTGGCCCACCTTGCTCATTGCCTCGCCCACCAGTTCGCCGATCTGTTCGTCGCGCGACGACACCGTGGCAACCTGTGCGATCGCGGTCTTGCCGGACACCGGGGTGGCAGCGGCCAGCAATGCCTCCGAAACCGCGTCGGCGGCCTTGCTGATTCCCGCGCCCAGCGCGATCGGGTTGGCGCCGGCGGCCACGAGCCGCAGGCCCCCTTTGATGATTGCTTGCGCGAGCACGGTGGCGGTGGTGGTGCCATCGCCCGCAACGTCGTTGGTCTTGGTGGCTACCGACTTCACCAGCTGGGCACCCAGATTCTCGAACGGGTCTTCCAGGTCGATGTCGCGGGCCACGGTGACACCGTCGTTGGTGACGGTCGGCCCGCCGAATGCCTTGGCCAACACGACATGACGGCCACGCGGACCCAGGGTCACCCGTACCGTGTCGGCGAGCTTGTCGACGCCGGCTTCGATGTCGCGGCGCGCGGTTTCGTCGTACTCAAGCAGTTTGCTCATCGCTCAGTTCCTGTTCCGACGCAGGTGTAGCCGCCCCGGAAATCGCCCGCGGGCACCGCGGGGATCGCCGGGGCGGCAAACCGTTTCTACTTGTTGACGATGGCCAGCACGTCACGAGCCGACAGAATCAAGTACTCCTCGCCGTTGTACTTGATCTCGGTGCCGCCGTACTTGCTGAAGATGACGGTGTCGCCCTCGGACACATCCAGCGGGATCCGCTTCTCGCCGTCCTCATCCCATCGGCCGGGACCGACGGCGACGACCTTGCCCTCTTGCGGCTTTTCCTTGGCGGTGTCGGGAATGACCAGACCGGACGCGGTCGTGGTCTCGGCCTCGATGGTTTGTACGAGGATCTTGTCCTCGAGCGGCTTGATGTTCACGCTCGCCACGATTAGAGCCCTCCACTTAGTTCGCTCGAGTCCCGGGCCGTCGCCCTGGACGCTGTAGGTAGCAGGTCCGGGCTGTCCCCGGGCCGTCGGATATCAGGTGTTCGGCAGTCGTCCGTGCCCTGACGTCGTCGTCGCGGGTGCCGACACAGGGATTGTCCGATTGCCACCTAGCACTCTATACATGAGAGTGCTAGCACTCAAGGCTAGTCGGCTGCTTCTGATCGCCGGGTTCGCCGACAGCAGCCTTCGCCTAGCGATCGCGGCTCAGCACCACGACTGCCCGGCACGTGTTCCCGGCAGCATGCCATGAGGATCAGAACGCCACGCGCATGTTTTCGCCCTGCTAGACCGCACTGCAGGCAACCGCCACAGCGGCATTGTCGAATCGAGCAATGGCTACGATTGACGTCGTGTTCGCCGACGTCCTCGATGCGACCCGCACCTTTACCGTGGCCACCCTAATTGCCGCAGCGGCAACTGGATTGGCTGGGGTAGCGCACGCCGATCCCAATGGTCAAATGTATGGCAACCCGCAAGCGGCTGCCCCGTACTGGCGCTACCAACATGGAGAAGACTGTGGCTTGATGTCTGTCGCCGACGTGATCGGCCAGCTCACCGGCAAGGAACCGTCCGAAACCGCGGTCGTGCTGCGTGGATTGTTCACAAAGAGCCAAGCTCACCACGGCGACATCTACCACTTTGACGGCACGTCCCCCCAAGACCTGGTGGTGCTGCTGGGCAAATACGGCATCCAGTCCGACCTCACGACCGGCAACAGCATGCAGACGCTGGAGCAGGACCTGGCCGGCGGCCACAAGGTGATCGCGGGGGTCAACGCCGAAACCATCTGGAACTATCCCCAGGGCCAGGGTCAACGCACCAACGCCGACCATGCCGTTGTCGTCACCGGAGTCGACACCCGAAGCAACATCGTCCATCTCAACGACAGCGGCACGCCTAACGGCCGCGACGAACAAATCCCCATGGACACCTTCAGCCAAGCCTGGGCTACCGGCGACAACCTGCTCATCGTTACCCGACAGACCGGCAGCCCATAACCACAGGCCGTCGGCGATCAGGGCAGTTGAGCGCGCACCGCGGGCAGGCCCGGATCGCTGGGGACGTCGAGCGGTGACGGCGATGCGCCCGCCGCCACCAGATGCGCCGCAAACGCCGCGATCATCGCGCCGTTGTCGGTGCACAACCGGGGCCGGGGAATCCGCAGTGTCAGGCCGGCCTCGCGGCAGCGCTGCTCGGCCAGTTCGCGCAGCCGCGAGTTGGCAGCCACTCCGCCGGCGATCAGCAACGTCGACACACCGAGTTCGGCGGCGGCGCGCACGGCCTTCATGGTCAGCACGTCGGCGACCGCCTCCTGGAAGCCGGCCGCGATGTCGGCGGTCGACGCGTCGGGGTGACTTTCTACGTAGCGGGCGACGGCCGTCTTAAGTCCGGAGAAGCTGAACGAACGCCACTCGTCGTTGGGCCCGGTCATGCCACGCGGGAAAGCGATTGCTGTGCGGTCACCCGTGCGGGCGAGGTCGTCGAGCGCCTTGCCGCCCGGGTACCCCAGGCCCAGCAGTCGCGCCACCTTGTCGTAGGCCTCGCCGGCGGCGTCGTCGACGGTGCTGCCCAGCTCGGCGATCGGCTCGCCAAGCGAACGCACGTGCAGCAGGTGGGTGTGGCCGCCGGAGACCAGCAGTGCCACGCACTCCGGCAACGGCCCGTGTTCGTAGACGTCGGCGGCCAAGTGCCCACCGAGGTGGTTGACCGCGTAGAACGGCACCTCCCAGGCAGCCGAATATGCTTTGGCTGCAGCCACTCCCACCATCAGCGCGCCCGCCAATCCTGGCCCGATGGTGGCGGCGACGACGTCCGGTTTGGACACGCTGCTAGCCGCTAAAGCACGACGCATGGTGGGGCCGAGTGCCTCCAGATGCGCACGCGACGCGATCTCAGGAACGACGCCGCCGAACCGGACATGTTCGTCGACGCTGGAGGCCACCTCGTCAGCCAGCAGGGTCACCGTGCCGTCGTCGCTGAGCCGTGCGATGCCGACACCGGTTTCGTCACAAGAGGTTTCAATGGCCAGGACGATCATTGCGGATCCCGCCGCATGGTGTAGGCGTCGGCGCCACTTACCCGGTAATAGCGCCGGCGCAGGCCGACGTTGACGAATCCCGCGCTGCGGTAGAGCGCGATCGCCGCGGCGTTGTCGGTACGCACTTCCAGGTAGACAGTGCCCCCGGCGGCGAAGCGCAACAACTCGTTCAGCAGCCGGCGGCCGATGCCGCGGCCCTGGTAGGCGGGGTCGACGCCGATGGTGTGCACTTCGTACTCGAAGGGCGGCCTGCGGCCCAACCGTGCGATGCCTCCGTACCCGACGAGGGTGTCGGGGCGGTGATCGCAAGCGCGGCTGAAAGCCGGGCGAAGCGGGTCGGCGCCAATAGTAGTGATGCGGGCAGCCACATAGTGACTGTTCTTGGCGGCCAGTTCCCGCGCGAAGGCCGCCACCGGCCACGGGTCGTCGCCGGGGAACAGCTGGGCCTCCAACTGCGCGCACCGCTCGGCGTCGGCGAGCGTCAACGCGTCGATGGTGATCGGTTCGGCGTCGTAGGCCGTCATCGCGGAACCACCTGGGTGGCAGGAACTTTAGCGTCGGGACGACGCAGATACAGCGGCAGCAGCGGCGCCGGCTTAGCCGACAAATCGGCCACCGCCGCGACCAACCCCGCAGGCGTCGGGTGGACCGGCCCACAGTGCGGCAGGTCGAACAACGCCGCATGCTCCGGTGAGCCGGCCACTGCCCGCGCCGGTCCGGGGTCGACGTCGCGGGCAGAGTTGACCGCTGGGCCGTCGACACGAACCCCGTCGTGGTAACGGGCCCAATAGATTTCGCGGCGACGGGCATCGGTGACCACCAGCGTGTCGCCGCAGGTTTGCCCACCGATCGCGTCCAGGCTGCACACCGGGTGTACCGGGATACCCAGCGCATGCCCGTAAGCGGCCGCGGTGGCCATGCCCACCCGCAGACCGGTGAACGGGCCCGGCCCACAGCCCACCACGACCGCGTCGAGGTCGGCCATGGTCAACCCGGCGTCGCCGAGCGCGGCCACGACGTTGGGGGTGAGTCGTTCGGCGTGCGCCCGGGCGTCGATGGTGACCCGCTGGGCCAATACCTCGAGATCGGTGGCAAGCACACACCGCACGATTCCGGCCGTGACCGCCGGGGTGGCGGTGTCGAGCGCCAACACCAGCACGTCGCCAGCGGTGCTCATGCGGCCCACCGCCAAGTCGCGATTCGCACGTCGGAGTTACTCACGCGCTCGAGACGAACATCGAGATGCCGCTCGGACAGCCGTTCGACGATCCCCTCGCCCCACTCCACCACCACGACCGCCTGGTCGAGTTCGGTGTCCAGATCCAGCGAGTCCAGTTCGGCCAGCAGGTCGGCGCCGCTGTGATCCAACAACCGGTAGAAGTCGACGTGGATCATCGCCGGTGCGCCGGCGTCGCGAGCTGGGTGCACCCGCGCGAGCACGAAGGTTGGCGAGATGACCGGGCCGTCGACATCCAGGGCCGCCGCTATTCCCTTGGCCAACACGGTTTTACCCGCGCCGAGCGGACCGGAGAGCACCACCACGTCGCCGGCACGCAGCTGCTCGCCGAGCCGCGTGCCGAGAGCGAAGGTGTCCTCGGCCCTTTCCAGGGTCGCCGTGCCCGATTCCAGCTCAATCATGGCGGCGTGCTCGCTCACGCCACCGCCGCGTCAGCGACTTCAACCTGCTCGGCGGGGTGGCCCGCTTGACCAGCCGGACTAGTCCGTCGTTGATGATGTCCGGCTTCTCCAGTTGCACCAGGTGACCGGCGCCCTCGACGATGAGCAATTCAGAGTCCGGCAGCGCGGCGGCCATGTCACGCGAGTATTCGGCGGGTGTCAGCAGATCACGATCGCCACAAGCGATCAGCGTCGGGATCTTCGCCACTGTCGGCAGCGCCGCGGTTTCGTCCAGCGTTTCCAGGGCGTGCAGAAATCCCACCAGTGTTGGGATTGGCGTGCCGTACATCATCTTCTGCGAGAACGCCACCACGCTCGGGCTTATCTTCTCGTCACCGTAGGACGCCGCCACCAGGATCGGCTTGATCAGCGACCGCGTCGCACGTCTGCCCCGATGCACCAGCTTCGGCGCCGACCGCGCGGTGAACCGGACCGCCTCCAGCGCCGGATTTTTCAGGATCTCCCCCAGCAATGATCTCGAAACCCCTTCAGCGGCAGACGAAATCAACGCCGCGCCGACAATCCGGTCGCCGTAGTACTGGGAGTACTGGCGAGCATGCGACAACACCGTCATGCCCCCCATCGAATGGCCGACCAGCACGACCGGGCCCCGCGGAGCGACCACCTGCAGCACCGTTTCCAGGTCCCTGCCCAGTTGGGTCACCGTGTAGGTCTCGGGCGAGGCTTCGCCGGAACGGCCGTGGCCGCGCTGGTCGTAGAAGATCATCCGGACCTGCGGGCCCCACTCCTCGCTCAGCCGGATGCGCTGGAAATGGAACGCGCCCATGCGCAGACAGAAGCCGTGAGCGAACACCACCGTCAGCGGGGCGTCTGTTGGGCCTGCCTCGCGCACCGCCAGCGGCACCCCGTCCGGAGCGGTCACCACGTAGCTCCGGTCGGCGTCCAGCACCTCGAAATCCTCGTCGGCGTAAGGGTCTTCGACGTGAGCGCGCCGCGTCATCGACCGCGCCACCGACACCGCCGCGATCGTACTCACCGCCCCCAGTCCCGCCATTCCGGCCAGCCACCGTGCCTTGCGCGCATGCCCTTCGTGGTCACCGCTCAACAGTTTCGGCTCCGCGATAGGTCCTGGTGATGCGCCCACGCGGGCTGGTCACCACCTCGTAGTGGATGGTGTCGAGCAGATCGGCCCACTCTTGCGCGGTGGGTTCACCGAGAGTGCCCGGCCCGAACAGGATTGCCTCATCACCCTCGGTGACATCCGGCACACCAGGACCGAGGTCGACGACGAACTGGTCCATGCAGATCCGCCCCACGCCGCGTCGTCGTTTGCCGTTGATCAACACCTCGAGGCGTCCACCCAGCATGCGGAACACGCCGTCGGCGTAACCGACGGGCAGCAGCGCGAGGTTGGTGTCGCGGTCAGCGATCCAGGTGTGCCCGTACGACACCCCTTCACCGGCACGAATCGAACGCACCAACGCGACAGCGCATTTCACCGTCATAGCCGGTATAAGTCCCATGTCGCCTCGTTCGGGAATCGGACTAAGCCCGTAGATGGCGATCCCGGGCCGCACCATGTCGAAAGCAAAATCCGGGCGGGTCAAGCTCGCCGACGAGTTCGCCAGGTGGGCTACCTCGAACTGCACGCCGGCGCTGCGCGCCTGGGCCAGCATGTCGCAAAAGCGTTGGTACTGCAGTTCGTTGGTGGGATGGTCAGGCTCGTCTGCGTAGGCCAGATGCGACATGATTCCACGCAACCGGATCGCGCCATCCGCGGTGGCTCGGCGCAGCGCGGTCAGCACGGCCGGGTATTGCGCCGCACCGACACCGTTGCGGTTCAACCCGGTGTCGACCTTGACGGTCACCGTCGCCGCGGTACCGGTGCGGCGAACCGCGTCAAGCAGCTCGTCGAGCTGGCGCACCGAGGACACCGCGATCTGCACGTCGGCGGCCAGCGCGCGGGCGAAGTCGGTTCCGGGGCGGTGCAGCCACGCGAGCACGGGTGCGGTAATGCCATCGGCGCGCAATTCGAGCGCCTCGTCGACGGTGGCCACGCCGAGTTCGGTCGCGCCGGCCGCCAATGCGGTGCGAGCGACCCGGGTAGCCCCGTGCCCGTAACCGTCGGCCTTGACCACGGCCATCACCTGCGCGCTGCCGGCGCGGTCGCGCAGCACTGCCACGTTGTGGGCGATGGCGTCGAGGTCCACCACAGCCTCGGCGAGCAGGTCGGCGGACTTCGGGATCAACGGAGTCGGCTGCATCGTCCTCGATTGTCCCAGACTCCGCACCCGTCGCTGCCCCGCCCGGGCGACCGTGCGGATTCCTCCGCTGCACTGCGCATACCGGTCAGTGCGCGAAGTGCTGTTCTTCGAAGTGCCCGCCGGGTTTGAGTTTGTCCAGCGTGGCCAGCGCGGTGACCATGTCGTCGCGCAGGGCACGGGCCAGGTCCGCGGACAGCCCTTCGCGGACCACGACCCGCAGCACCGAGACGTCGGTGGCGTTGTCGGGCATGGTGTAGGCGGGCACCTGCCAGCCGAAGGTCCGCAGCTCGTGGGACACGTCGAACTCGGTGTAGCCGCGGTCTGCGGCCAACCGGAAGGCCAGTACCGGGATCGCCGATCCGTCGGAGATCAGCTCGAAATGCTCACCGGCGGCCAACTGCCCGGCCAGCCAGCGTGCGGTCTGCGACAGCGACTGCATCACCTGGGTATAGCCTTCCCGGCCCAGCCGCAGAAAGTTGTAGTACTGGCCGACGACCTGGTTGCCCGGGCGGGAGAAGTTCAGCGTGAAGGTCGGCATGTCGCCGCCGAGGTAGTTGACCCGAAAGACCAGGTCCTCGGGCAGGTGCTCGCGGCTGCGCCACACCACGAACCCGATGCCGGGGTAGGTCAGGCCGTACTTGTGGCCGCTGACGTTGATCGACACCACCCGCGGCAACCGGAAATCCCACACCAGGTCCGGGTGCAAGAACGGCACCACGAACCCGCCGCTGGCCGCGTCGACGTGCACCGGGACGTCCACGCCGCCTTCTGAAGCAGGCTTGGCGGCCAATCGGTCCAGCGCCGCGCAGATCTCGGCGACCGGCTCCAGCTCCCCGGTGTAGGTGGTGCCCAGGATCGCCACCACGCCGATGGTGTTCTCGTCGACCGCCTCGACCACCTGCTCGGGGGTGATGACGTAGCGGCCCTTCTCCATCGGCAGGTAGCGGGGCTCGACGTCGAAGTAGCGGCAAAACTTCTCCCAGACCACCTGCACGTTGGAGCCCATCACCAGATTCGGCGTGCGCTGCTGCCACTCGCGGCCGACCCGCTGGCGCCACCGCCACTTCAGCGCCAGCCCGCCCAGCATCACCGCCTCGGACGACCCGATCGTGGACACCCCGGTGGCGCTGTGCGGGTCGTCGTCGCGCAGCCCTTCGGCATGGAAGAGGTCGGCCACCATGCAAACGCAGCGCTGCTCGATCGCCGCGGTCGCCGGGTATTCGTCCTTGTCGATCATGTTCTTGTCGAACGCCTCGGCCATCAGCGTTTCGGCCTCGGGATCCATCCAGGTGGTGACGAACGTGGCCAGGTTCAGCCGCGAGCTGCCGTCAAGCATCAGCTCGTCGTGGATGAACCGGTAGGCCGCCTCGGGGTCCATCGACTCGTCGGGTAGCCGCAGCGCCGGCACCGGCGCGGTGAACAGCCGGCCGGTGTAGGCGGGGGCGATCGAATGCGATGGAACGGAGGGGTGATGGGGCACGGTGGATCCTTTCGACGGGCTGCTAGAGGGTGGCCAGGGCGGCGCGGATGTGGCCGAGAATTCGCGACGCCGACGTCGGGGTGCTGGCAGGTCCGGGGTCGGCGGCCGAGAGGTTGGCCGCCCGGGCATGCACGAACGCGGCCGCCGCAGCCGCCTCCCCGGCAGGTAGGCCGGCGGCCAGCAACGCGCCGATCATTCCCGAGAGCACATCCCCGGAGCCGGCGGTAGCAGCCCACGATTCGCCGGCCGGATTGAGGTAGACGGGACCATCCGGGTCGGCGATGACGGTGACGTTGCCCTTGAGCAGCACCGTGGCCCCGAAGCCTTGGGCCAGTTTGCGGGTTGCGCCGATGCGGTCCTCACCCGGTGGTGCCCCGGCGAGGCGCGCGAATTCGCGGGCGTGCGGGGTCAGCACGGTCGGCGCCTCGCGTCTTGCGACCAGGTCGGGATGAGCCGCTAGCAGGGTCAGGCCGTCGCCGTCGACGATCACCGGCAGGTCGGTGTCCAGCGCGAACCACAGCGCCGCAGCCGCGGTGTCGTCGGTGCCCAAACCCGGTCCGACCACCCAGGACTGCACCCGCCCGGTTGCCGCGGGGGTGGGCGCGGCGACGACTTCCGGCCAGTGCGACAGCACCTCGGTCAGCGCGCTGCCCGCGTAGCGAACCATGCCCGAGGTGGCCGCGACCGCGGCGCCGGCGCACAGCACGGCGGCACCCGGATAGGTCGACGAGCCCGCGATGATGCCCGTGACGCCTTGGGTGTATTTGTCGTCGTCGGGGCCGGGCGCCGGCCAGCGGGCCTTGACGTCGGCGGCCTCGAAGCCGAGCACATCGGCGTCGGGCAGGTCGAGCCCGATATCGACCAGCGTGACGCGCCCGCAGTCGGCGAGCGCATGCACGGGTTTGAGCCCACCGAAGGTCACGGTCAGCGCGGCATGCACGGCTGGGCCGGTGATCGCGCCGGTGTGCGCGTCGACGCCGCTGGGGATATCCACGGCGACCACCGGGATCCCGGCGGCATCGACCGCGGCAAAGACCTCGGCGGCCGCCGGACGCAACGGCCCGGAGCCGCCAGGCCCACCACCCCGTCGATGACCAGATCCGTCGTCGTCGCGACCCTTTCCACGACACGGCCGCCCGCCTTGGTGAACGCCGCCAGCGCCTTGCGGTGGGTGCGTTCGGGGTTGAGCAGCACCGCATCGGCGGCCGCGCCGCGACGGCGCAGAAATGTCGCTGCCCACAACGCGTCGCCGCCGTTGTCGCCCGAGCCGACGACTGCGCACACCCGACGACCCACCACGGCGCCGGTGCGGGCGGTCAACTCGCGGACGATCGCGGTGGCCAGCCCGAACGCCGCGCGCCGCATCAGCGTCCCCTCGGGCAGACTGGCCAGCAGCGGCGCCTCGGCCTCGCGGATGGTGTCGACGGAGTAGTAATGCCGCATCAGAGCCAGGATTCCATGCCGCGCCGTACAGCGCTGCGCTCCCTGCGCATTCGGCTCGACCGCGTACCTCGAGTGGCCTCAGTTAAGTAATCTAAGCAGCTGTCGGGGCGCATACATGCCACGAATCGACGACGGGGTCGTCAGTCTACGTCGCCGTCGCCCGCGCATAGTCGCGGCGCCGGGCCAGCGGACAAAAGCACAATCCGACGGCAATCGCCACACAGTGGCCGATGCTGGTGAAGTTGGGATTGGCGACGAGTCCGGCACCGTAGTAGACCACTAACACCGCCAGGTATCCCCAGCGCCACGGAGCTGCGATGCGGTAAGTGAGCACTGCCATCACGCCCACCATGAAGTAGCTGACCCCGACGTCGCGAACGTACACCATCCGTTCCGGTTGCAGGTGCCGCTCGATTGCCAGATACAACAACCCTTCGCTGATGTACGTGGCGACCACATGTGCCGTAAGACCCACTGCAAGCCAACGTATTTGGCCCAGCCAACGCTCGACCGGAGCGACGAACAAGCTAAACAGCACCAGGCACGGTATCCACTTTCCGCCGTCGATCCAGAACAGACTGGCGAACAGCACGTACAGCGGGTCGGTGCTCAAATGGTGAATGTTGGTGGAGCGGTGGACAAGCAAGGTATGCAACTGGTGGCGGCTCAGATGATGCTGGATGACCGTGGTGATCAGCAACACCGCTAGCCACAGGTATGTCAGCGGCGCGCCCCGGACAAACCGCCACACGACGTTCAGTCCTGCATTCACGGCGATGCGACCGCCGGCGCACCTGCACCGACTGCGTTCGCCGTGCGGCGGTGATGCGGAGTTGTCTGGTATCTCGCCAAGCCTAGGACCCCTTGAACAGTGACGACGCCCCGCGTATCGTATCGGGCTATTACGAAACGACGAGTAGCGTAATAGGCGAAAGGATGGGGCTTGATGCGCAGCCGCTACGCCGGCAAACCGTTCACCACGCCCACAGCACAGATCGCCGCCGCGCTCGAGCAGGTCAGCATCCCGACCCTGTTGCTGTCGCTCGTCCATATCAGCGGCGACCCGCGTTTCATCGGTGACTTCAAGCCCGCGGGCATATTCCTCAACGAGGTTCAGGGTTTTATGTCCGAGGAGGACAAGGCGCGGGCACGCGCGGCTGCGCTGCCGGTGATCACCGACTACCGTGACCGCGGCTGCCCCGAACCGGCGCCGTTGCCCCGCGGGCTAATCAAGGAAATGATGGACTGGGCCGCCTGCGAGACGGTGCCCGACGACTACGTCCCTTTGTTGTTCGAGGAACTGGACTTCGAGGGCGTGGACCCGCGTCGTCCCGCGCCGCTGCCGCCCGAGCGGGCCGCAGAGCTTCCGGTGATCGTCGTCGGCTGTGGCGAGTCGGGTATCCTGGCCGGAATTCGGCTGAAACAGGCCAACATTCCGTTCACCATTTTGGAGAAGAATGCCGGGCCGGGTGGAACCTGGTGGGAGAACAGCTATCCCGGTGCGCGTGTCGATGTCGCCAACCACTTCTACTGTTACAGCTTCGAGCCCAGCAACGACTGGAAGCACTTCTTTGCCGAACAGCCCGAGCTACAAGCGTATTTCACTATGATGATGGACAAATACGGTCTCGGCGAACATGTTCGGTGGCGAACCGAGGTGCTCGCAGCAGAGTGGGACGACGACGAGGGCATGTGGGCGGTCACCGCCCGATCGGGTGATGGCACGATCACCACGATGCGGGCCCGCGCCGTGATTACCGCGGTCGGGCAGCTGAATCGGCCTTACATACCGGACTTCGACGGCGCGGACAGCTTTGCCGGACCGTCGTTTCACTCGGCAGCATGGGACCATTCCGTCGACCTGACCGGCAAGCGGGTCGCGCTGATCGGTGCTGGGGCTAGCGGCTTTCAGATTGCCCCGGCAATCGCCGACGACGTCGAGCATCTCACGGTGTTTCAGCGCAGCGCGCAGTGGATGTTCCCTAATCCCATGTATCACGAGCCCGTCGGCGACGGGGTGCGCTGGGCGATGGATCATTTGCCGTTCTATTGTCGCTGGTATCGGTTTTTGGTGATGTGGCCCGGCGCCGACAAGGGGCTTGATGCAGCGCGGGTCGACCCAAGCTATCCCTACCAGGATTACGCGGTCAGCGAGACCAATGCCGCTGCGCGGCTGATGTTCACCGATTGGATCACCAATCAGGTTGGCGGAGACCAGGATTTGCTGGCCAAGGTGCTGCCCGACTACCCGGCCACCGGTAAACGCACCCTGCAGGACAACGGCAGTTGGCTGAAAACCCTGCGGCGCGACGACGTCGAACTCGTGCGCACTCCAATTCGGCGCATCACTCGCAGCGGCGTCGTCACCACCGACGGTGTCAGCCGCGACGTCGACGTCATCGTCTACGCCACTGGGTTTCGGCACACCGAGGTGTTGTGGCCGCTGAAAATTGTTGGTCGCAACGGAACTGACTTGCGCAGTCTCTGGGGGCAGCGGCCCTACGCCTACCTCGGGATCACCGTTCCCGGGTTTCCCAACTTCTTCCTGATTTACGGACCTGGTGCCCATCTAGCGCATGGTGGCAGCTTGATCTTCAACTCCGAGCTGCAGATGCGCTACATCAACTGTTGCCTGGCCAAACTGGTCGAGGACAACCTTCAGTCCGTCGAACCGACACCCGAGGCAGCCGCCGAGTGGCATCGACGCACCCAGGCCGAGATCAAGCAGATGGTGTGGTCACATCCGTCGGTCAAGCACTCCTACTTCAAGAACCCCGACGGTGAGATCCACACCGTGAGCCCGTGGCGACTCAACGAGTACTGGGCCGCGGTCCGCGAGCCTGACTGGTCGCAGTTCATCGTGCGCAAGGCAGCACGGTGAGCGGGGTCGTCGTCACCGGGGCGGCATCCGGGATCGGCCGGGCGTGCGCGGAGGCGTTGGCGGCCGAAGGACGACGGGTTGCGTTGTGGGACATCGCCCCGGCCGTGCAGCAGGTGGCTGGCGACATGGGCATGCCGGGCTCGGTCGTCGACGTCTGCGACGACGCGGCGCTTGCCGATGCCGTCGCCGCTGCCTCTTCCGCACTCAACGGCCTCGACGGGCTGGTCCACGCCGCCGGACAGGTGCTCGCCGAGCCTGTCGGCGCCTATACCGGTGAATCCTGGGACGCCATCCTCGACGTCAATCTGCGCGCGCAGGCGATGTTGGTGCAGCTGATGCTGCCACACCTGGAAAAGTCCGCCCGCGAAGGCCATTCGCCGGCAGTGGTGGGAATATCGAGCATCGAAGGGCTGACCGCCAACCCGTTCATCCCGGCTTATTGCGCGTCGAAGGCCGGCCTGCTCGGGTTGACCCGGTCGATGGCCGCGCAACTGGGCCCCGCCGGGATCCGCGTCAACGCCGTGTGCCCCGGGTTCATCCACACCCCGATGCTGCAGATGGCGCTCGACATCGAGGAGGTCCGCGCAGGTTTCGTGCAAGCTGCGCCGCTGGGCCGCATCGGTGAACCGGCGGAGGTCGCCCAGGCGGTGGCGTTTTTGATGTCCGACCGGGCGTCGTTCATCACCGGCACCTACCTGGTGGTCGACGGGGGGGTCACCTGCCGGCACCCCTGAGCTGCGCCGCCCGCGCCATCGGGTAGAAGCAAAGCCCGATGAAGATGGCCGCGAAATGTCCGATCGCGGTGAAGTTTACGTGGATGATCAGCGGCACGGTGAAGACGACGACCAGTATCGCTAGATAGCCCCATCGCCAGGGCTGCGCTATGTGATAGGCGAGCACCGCCATCACCCCGACCATGAAGTAACTGACCCCGATATCGCGGGCGTACACCATCTTTTCGGGTTGCAGGTGGAGCTGAATCGCCAAGTACAGCAGGCCTTCGCTGATGTACGTCGCCCCGACGTGGGCCGTCAATCCCACGGTGAGCCAGCGGATTTGACCGAGCCAGCGCTCGGCCGGCGCTACGAACAGTGTGAACAACACCAAATACGGCGTCCAGTAGCGGCCGTCGATCCACAGCAGGCTGGTAAACAGCACTTCCAGAGGATCGCGGGCCAAGTGGTAGAGGTTGGTCGAGCCGTGGACGAGCACGCTGTGCAACTGTCGCCCGCTCAATTGGTGCTGGATGATCGTGGTGGCGAGCAACACCGTCAGCCAGAGATATGTCAACGGCGCGCTGCTGACCCATCGCCACATCGCGGCCAGCCAGGCCTTCGGTGGTGGTGCCATCGTGTCCACAATCGCACGCGAGCCAGAAGCTAGGGCTGTGATTTTCGCCGAATCGCGGCCCTGGTTTCTGTTTCGCGCGAGTTTGGTTGCCTATTCGACGGTGACGGACTTGGCCAGGTTGCGTGGTTTGTCGACGTCGTAACCGCGGGCGCGGGCCACCGAAGCGGCGAACACCTGCAGCGGGATGGTCGACAGCAGCGGTTGGAAAAGCGTTGAGACGGATGGAATTTCGATCAAATGATCGGCGAAGGGGCGGACGGTTTCGTCGCCTTCCTCGGCGATGACGATGGTGATTGCGCCGCGGGTCTGGATCTCGCGGATGTTCGACAACAGTTTGGCGTGTAGCGTCGCGGAGTTCTTCGGCGACGGCATCACGACGATGACCGGAAGGTCGTCTTCGATCAGCGCGATCGGGCCATGCTTGAGCTCCCCGGCGGCGAAGCCCTCGGCGTGCATGTACGCCAGTTCCTTGAGTTTCAACGCGCCTTCCAGCGCCACTGGGTAACCGACGTGGCGCCCGAGGAACAGGATGGTCGACGACGCGGCGAACCGATAGCCCAGCTCGGCAACCGGTTCCATCGTGGCGAGTACGCGGGCCACCAGCTCCGGCATGGATTCCAGCTCGCGGTATTCGCGTTCGACCTCGTCGGGATACTTTGTGCCCCGGGCCTGCGCGAGCGCCAGCCCAAGCAGATAGTTGGCGGCGATCTGCGCCAGAAACGTTTTCGTGGACGCCACACCGACCTCGGGCCCGGCTCGGGTGTAGAGCACCGCGTCGCATTCCCGCGGAATTTGCGAGCCGTTGGTGTTGCAGATTGCCAGTACCTTGGCCTTCTGTTCCTTAGCGTGCCGTACGGCCTCCAGTGTGTCGGCGGTTTCCCCCGATTGCGAGATGGCCACCACCAACGTGCTGCGGTCCAGCACCGGGTCGCGGTAGCGGAACTCGCTGGCCAGTTCCACTTCCACGGGCAGCCGGGTCCAGTGCTCGATCGCGTACTTGGCCAACAGCCCCGAGTGGTAGGCGGTGCCGCAGGCGACCACGAACACCTTGTCGATCTCGCGCAGCTCCTGATCCGAGAGCCGCTGTTCGTCGAGCACGATCCGACCGTCGACGAAATGGCCGAGCAGGGTGTCGGCCACGGCGGCCGGCTGCTCGGCGATCTCTTTGAGCATGAAGTACTCGTAGCCGCCCTTCTCGGCGGCCGACAGGTCCCAGTCGATGTGGAAGGCGCGGGCCTCGCCGGTCACATCGTTGCCATAGAAGTCGCTGATCCGGTAGCCCTCAGCAGTGATCACCACCGCCTGGTCCTGACCCAACTCGACCGCGTCGCGGGTGTGTTCGATGAACGCGGCGACGTCGGAGCCGATGAACATCTCGCCATCGCCGATCCCGACCACCAGCGGTGTCGACCGGCGGGCGGCCACGATCGTGCCTGGCTCGTCGGCGTTGGCGAACACGAGTGTGAAGTGGCCTTCCAGTCGGCGCAGCACCGCCAGCACGGAACCGACGAAGTCACCGGCGGTCTCGCCGTGGCGATAGGCCTGCGCCACCAGGTGCACCGCGACCTCGGTGTCGGTGTCGCTGGCAAATTCCACCCCGGCTGCCTCCAGCTCCCGACGCAGCACCGCGAAGTTCTCGATGATGCCGTTGTGGACGACCGCGATCTTGCCGGCGGCGTCGCTGTGCGGGTGCGCGTTGCGGTCGGTGGGTCGGCCGTGAGTGGCCCACCGGGTGTGTCCCAGGCCGGTGTTGCCGCTCAGCGCTGCGGGATCGGTGTCCTCAAGCGCTTTCTCCAGGTTGGACAACCGACCGGCGCGGCGGCGCACGGTGAGCTTGCCGTGGCCGTCGAGCAGCGCAATGCCGGCGGAGTCGTAGCCGCGGTACTCCATCCGTCGCAGCGCATCGACGACGACGTCGCAGGCAGATCGCTGGCCGACGTAGCCGACGATTCCGCACATAGCCACTCAGAGTAGTGCAGGGGTCGGCGCCGGGACGGGCGCGCGAGGCGCTTACCGAGGCGCCGAAGTGCTGGGCGCCAGCCCTGCCCGTCGCGTTACCAGGGGCCGACGCCCGGGCTGCCGGGTAGTCCGGGCCCGCCAGGGTAGGGCTCGGGTCCGTGCCAATGGTCTAGGTCGTGCGGATCGCCGTCGTACCAGTGGTCGTCGTGGCAGCGGTCCCAGTCCCAGTTGCTGCCCCAGCCCGGATCCCAGTAGTCACCTGGGCACCAGTGGTAGCCCGGGTAGGGTGACGGGCTGCCCTGCACGACGGCAGTCGTGCCCAAAGTGGCCAGTCCCAGACCGGCAGTCATTGCGACCGCGGATGCTGCGACGCGCGCGAAATGTGTCACGCGTCTGAGATGACCCAGACGATGCGGGCGCAAACCTGAGGTCGCCTAGGGCTGCCGGTTGGCGCGGAGTGTGGGCGGCGCAATCCCAAAACCGGCCGAGGTGCGGCGCGCAGCGGATACCATCGCCCGGTCATGGCCGACGACAGGCTCAACGGCATCCCCCGCGTGGACCCGCGCGCCCGCCCTGCCGCCTGGAAACGCGCGTTGCTTTCGCTGGTAGCCACCAAGCCGGGCGCGGCGATACACCGCGCGGTTGCTGCCCCACTCGACGCACCGCTCATGCGGGCGACCCGCGGTCGCGTGAATCTTGCGGCCAGTGCGCTCCCCGTAGTCATCTTGACGTCGACAGGCGCACGCAGCGGCCAGCCGCGCAAGACCCCCCTGGCATATTTCACCGACCGGGACGCCGTGATCCTGACGGCTTCCAATTATGGCGGTGCCCGCCATCCGGGTTGGTACCACAACCTGCTCGCCAATCCCGAGTGCCAACTGCATATCGGCGACCGCGGCGAACGCTTCGTCGCACACGAGGTTACGGGCGCCGAGCGGGACCGGCTGTTCGCACTGGCCGTCGACTTTTACCCCGGCTATGCCGACTACGCCGAACGGACTGACGGCGTGCGGACGATCCGGGTGATGCGTTTGACGCCCGCAGACTAAAGGCTCGCAGTCACGCTCACCGGCGCTGGAACCGCAACAGGTCAGTGCCCATCCGGTCCACCCGGTCCACCCGGTCCACTATGTCCGCCGGGCCCGCCACCTGGCTGCCAGGGGCCAGGGCCAGGACCGCCGTTGGGCTGCCCACCGGGCACCCAGGGGCCGGGCCCGGGACCGCCGTTGGGCTGCCAGTTGTCCGGATGCCACGGGCCTTGCCCGTGCCAATGGGCCGCGTCGTGCGGGTCGCC
This sequence comes from Mycobacterium xenopi, assembly GCF_009936235.1. Lineage (NCBI taxonomy): Bacteria > Bacillati > Actinomycetota > Actinomycetes > Mycobacteriales > Mycobacteriaceae > Mycobacterium > Mycobacterium xenopi. The sequence goes on from NZ_AP022314.1 coordinate 3,932,288, forward strand.
GTCGTAATACCAGTCGTCGTGGCAGCGGCCCCAGTCCCAGTTGTCACCCCAGCCGGGATCCCAGTATTGACCCGGGCACCAGTGATAATTCGGGAACGGTCCAGGTTGGGCATCCGCGACAGCAGCCAGCCCGAAACCGGCAAGGCCCAGGCCGGCAATCAGCGCCACTGCTGACGCGATACATGTCGAATTTTTCATATGAGACCTCTTCCCCGAAAAAGCTCGATGGAAAACCTGCGAAGTCCGCGACGATGCGAGGAGAAACAGTGCAATCCGACGGTCCTCATTCCGACCCACTGCCGAACGAGTCCACGGTTCGCCGCCGTGTTCGCCACGTCGAGGCGTCGCAACTCGACGACTACACGGCGCAAAGCCAAGGGCCTGCACCGCTTTGCTGCCATTCGTGGGCGCGCAATCAGATCCGAGAACTTGTCGATGGGCGAGACGCACGTCGGACCGCTGACTGTTTCGGCAAACCACCCACCACGGCGAATCTGAAACAGCGATCTTCGTGCGCAGCGGCCGCCCGGACTTCGTCTTCCGCGACGGCAAGCAAGAGGTCCAGATCTCGGCCAGTCCGGGCGACTACGCATTCATCCCGCCGTATTTGCCGCACCGCGAGAAGAATCCGAGCCCCGGCCGAGCCGGCAGTGGTCGTCATCACCCGCAGCATGCAGGCGGCCGTCGTCGTCAATCTGCCGGCTCTCTATCCGCTGTAGGCCTGGCCCGCCGGCGCGGTGCGCTACCGTCAACGCGTGGCCCGTGTCCGCAAACTGTTTGCCGCCCTCACCCGTCGTGGTCCGCACCGTGTTTTGCGGGGGGATCTCGCGTTTGCCGGTTTGCCCGGGGAGGTGTACACCCCCGAGTCGGGGCTCAACCTGCCGGGGATCGCCTTCGGCCACGACTGGCTGACCGGTGTCCAGCACTACCGCGGCCTGCTGGAGCACCTGGCCTCGTGGGGCATCGTCGCGGCGGCTCCGGATACCGAGCGAGGACTGGCTCCGTCGGTGCTGAACCTCGCCTTCGATTTGGGCACCGCACTCGACATCGTCGCCGGCGTACGGCTCGGGCCCGGTAAGATTAGCGTGCATCCCACCAAGCTCGGACTGGCCGGCCACGGCTTCGGCGGCGCCGCGGCGGTGTTCGCCGCAGCGGGCATGCCGGACACGCCCAAGGCGGTGGCGGCGATCTTCCCCACCGTCACCAAGCCGCCGGCAGAGCAGCCGGCGGCGACGCTGAAGGTCCCAGGTGTTGTTTTCAGTGCGCCCGGCGACGCAAAGACTCTGCAGTCCAACGCTATTCAGCTCGCCCAAGCCTGGGAAGGCGCCACACTGCGGGTGGTCAGCAAGGCCAAGGCACGCGGACTGGTCGAGGGCCGCCGCCTGGCGACGGCATTGGGCCTCGGCGGTCCACATCGCAAGACACAGAAGGCAGTTCGGGGGCTGCTGACCGGCTATCTGCTGCACGCACTTGGCGGTGACAAAAAGTACCGCGACTTCACCGATCCCGAGGTGCATCTGCCCCGCACCGACGCCGCCCCAGAAGAGCTGGCGTCGGCGAGCCCGGAAGAGAAAATCGTCGCATTGCTGAAGGGCTGAATAAACCAACCAACCGGTTGGCTGCTATAACGTCTTGATGCGCGTTGGGACAACTCTGAGCTACTCCGGCGGGTTCAAGGAAGCGGCCGAGCATGTCGTCGAGCTGGAAAAGGTGGGCGTCGACATGGCACTGGTCGCCGAGGCGTACTCGTACGATGCCGTCAGCCAGCTCGGCTATCTGGCGGCCAAGACCAGCACCATCACGCTCGGCACGGGGATCCTGCCGATCTATACCCGCACCCCGACGCTGCTGGCGATGACCGCCGCCGGCCTGGACTACGTCTCCGACGGGCGGTTCCATTTGGGTCTCGGCACCTCCGGACCGCAAGTGATCGAGGGTTTTCACGGCGTCGAATTCGACGCGCCGCTGGGCCGCACCCGCGAGGTCGTAGACATCTGTCGGCGCGTGTGGCGGCGGGAACGACTCGACTACGCCGGCAAGTACTACCAGGTTCCGTTGCCGGCAAATCGCGGAACTGGACTGGGCAAGTCGCTACATCTAATTAATCATCCTGTCCGCGAACGGATTCCGATATCGATCGCGGCGCTTGGACCCAAGAACGTCGAACTGACCGCTGAAATCGCCGAGGGCTGGCAGCCCGTGTTCTTCTACCCGGAGAAGGCCGAGTCGGTGTGGGGTGCTGCGCTGAAAGCCGGTTTCGCCAAGCGTGATCCGCAGTTGGGGCCGCTCGACGTCATGGTGGGTGCGTCACTTGCCATCGGCGACGACGTCGACGAGCGGCTGGCCTGGGCAAAACCGCAGCTGGCGCTCTATATCGGCGGCATGGGCGCCAGGAGCCGCAACTTCTACCACAATCTGGCCACCCGCTATGGGTTCGGCGAGGTTGCGGACCGGATTCAAGACTTGTACCTGTCCGGCCGCAAGGACGAGGCGATCGCCACTGTGCCGGACGAATTGGTGCGCAGCATTTCACTGGTGGGTCCGCGCGGATTCGTCGCGGAACGCGTAGCCGCCTTCGCGGAAGCCGGTGTGACGACGCTGTTGGTGGCCCCCTTGGCGGCCGACCGCGCCGAATCCGTGCGCTACGTCGAATCTCTGCTAAAACTGCTGGCGTGACGCACGACGTTGAGGTCGCTGTCGTCGGTGGGGGGCTCTCGGGACTGACGACGGCCTACCGGCTGGCCCGACACGGCATCGACCGAGTCGTAATTCTCGAGGCTAAGCACCGAGTCGGTGGCCGCACACTGACCACCGCCGTCAACGGCACCGCTGTCGACGCTGGTGCGACGATCGTTTCGCCCGCGCAGCAAGAGGTCGTGGCACTGGCGAATGAACTTGGCATTGGGATGTTTCCGTCTTATCGCGGCTCTTATGTCTATCTGCTCAACGGGGAGCGACGCACCATGCGCGGGCTGCCGCGATGGGCCGCGTCACCATGGCTCAGCCGGTCAGGACTTCGATTGTTGTCGGCTGCGGCGACACTCCCGCTCCGACGGACCGCGCCGCTGCGACAAGTTTTGCGCTCGAGAGCCCGACTGGAGGATCTTCGCAAAACCGTTCCGCTGCATGAACCGTGGCGCGCACCGGATGCCGACAGCCTGGATTCGCAATCGTTACGGCATTGGATTGACAGGAACACTTCGCCCGGCCAAGGCAGGCAATTGCTCGAGTACCTTCTCGCCAGCTACTTCGCGCCCACAGCGGAATCCATATCGCTGCTCTACGCGCTGCATGTGCTCAACACGTGGGGCGGTCTTGCAGGGCTATTCGCAGCGCAATCCAGCACGTTGCGGTTCGAGGGTGGCGCACAATCGCTTTCACTGGCCATGGCGGAATATCTCGGCAAGCGTGTGCGATTGGGTTCAGCGGTGCGTCGCATCGCGAAAGTTGGCATGGGCTACTCGGTCATGACGCAACGAGACGAATTCCGGGCGAGGCATGTCGTGGTGGCTGTACCGCCGAAGAACACCATCGAGTTTCAGCCGGAATTGCCAGCCTCCCCGAAAGACCCTGGTCAACGGCTGGCAGTCGGTGTCTGCGGTGAAAATCAACGTCGTTTACCCAGAACCATTCTGGCGACGCAACAAGCTCACCGGGGCCGTTTCGGACCTCCGCGCCGCGCCGGCTGTGATCGACACGTCTCCCGTCCAAGGAAAGGGCGTCTTGTCGAGTTACGTGGTGGTGGCACCGCCCGACACGGCCCTCGGAAACGAGCCGAGCTACTACGTCGACCCGGCCAAACGCCAGCAAGCGGTGCTCAACGCGCTGGAGCAGCAGTTCGGGCCCCAAGCCCGCGACATCGAGGCATACTGAACCGTCCCGGGTTTCGTGCACACCTTCTTTTGAGGGAAGGATGGCACGATGCCGAGCAAGTACGATGAGAACACCAAGGCCAAGGCGGTGCGGCTGGTCCGAGAGCATCGCGATGACTACGAGACCGAGTGGGCGGCGATGCGCGCGATCTCGGCGCGGTTGGGGATGAGCGCGGAGACGCTGCGCAAATGGGTGCGCCAGGCCGAGGTGGACGACGGTGAGGCTGCGGGTGTGCCGACTGAGACCGCACGCGAGCTGCGGGAGCTGCGCCGCAAAACCAAGGAACTTGAGCAAACGATCGAAATACTAAAGGCCGCAACAACTTTCTTCGCGCGGGAGTGCGACCCGCTACACCGCTGATCTGCGAGTTCATCGACGAACACAAGGACCGGTTCGGGGTCGTACCGATGTGCCGCGCCCTGGGTGTCCAGGGCGTGGCGATCGCCCCACGCACCTACTGGGCACACCGGTCGTCGGCGCCGTCAAAACGGGCCCTGTGGGACACCACGATCACCGAGATCCTCGCCGGCGTCTATGAGCCTGACGAGCACGGCAAACGCCCACCGGAGTGCCTGTACGGCAGCCTGAAGATGTGGGCGCACCTGCAGCGCCAGGGCATCCCGGTGGCGCGCTGCACGGTCGAACGGATCATGCGCAAGCACGGCTGGCGCGGGGCCACGCGCGCCCGGACGATACGCACTACCGAGCGCGATCCGGCCGCCGCGAGAGCGCCGGACCTGGTGCGGCGGCGCTTCCATGCATCGCGGCCCAACGAGCTGGACGTGGCGGACTTCACCTACGTGCCGCTCGATGGCGGCGGGTTCGGCTACACCGCATTCGTAATCGACGCCTATGCCGGGCTGATCGCGGGCTGGGAGTGCTCGTTGACGAAGAACACCGCCTTCGTCGAGCGGGCGATCCGCCAAGCCACGGCATACCGGGCGCGGCAGGGACATCCGCTCACCGGTGACACGATTCATCACAGCGATGCCGGATCACAATACACCGCAACACATTTCACTGAGACACTGATGCTGGCCGGACTCGTCCCGTCGATCGGGACTGTCGGGGACGCCCTCGATAACGCGTTGGCCGAAACCACGATCGGGCTCTACAAAACCGAGTGCGTGCGCGCGGGCTCCCCGTTCCGCACCGGACCGATCCGCACCCTCGCCGACCTGGAGAACATCACCTCGGCGTGGGTGCACTGGTATAACACCGCCAGGCTCATGCACCGCCTTGGCCGCCGCCCGCCAGCCGAAGCCGAGGCCGAGTACTACGCCCGGCTGCAAGCCGGCGACCCCATCAGCAGTCCGTAGGCTCGGGTCGCGACGGGGGTGTCACCCAACACCGATGGCAGACTCGGGACTTGTGGCGGAGTTGTTGATCGCGGTCAACCCGGATGAAGACTCCAGGCTGCCGTTGTTGCTGAGGGTCCCGCTCGGTGGCGGTGACCTGCTGTTCCGCACGTCGGGAACCTGGCCGCGGGAAAAAGCTTTGTTCGCCTACCCGGTACCGCTGGACGAGTGGCCCGACGATCCGGTAATCGTCGAACGAGTGCGGTTGCGGTCGTGTCGTCGGCGCGGCGCAGCGATCGACGTGATCGCCGACCGGTCCCGGCACAACCGCTCCCAGCTCGTGTTCACCCAGGCTCGGGGCCGCGACGTGGTGTTTTGGCAGTCGCCGCGCACCCGCAAACAGGCACGCCCGAACGTGCGCACCCCGACCGCCCGCGCGCACGGCATCGAGGAGCTGCAGATCGTGGTCGACAGCCACGAGCAGTACGCCTACCGGTTCGCAACCCAGCAGGTCACCACGGTCAAGCGGGCGCTGCCGTGCGGGGACTACGGAATCGTCGTTGATGGTCAGCTTGTCGCCAGCGTGGAACGCAAGTCACTGGTCGATCTGGTAGCCAGCCTCACCGGCGGCAAGCTGCGCTACCAGGTCGGCGACCTAGCCGCGCTCCCGCGCGCGGCGGTGGTCATCGAGGATCGCTACTCGCAGCTGTTCAAGCTTGACCGCATCCGGCCCGCGGTGGTCGCCGACGGGCTCGCCGAGTTGCAGATCCGCTGGCCGAACGTGCCCGTCGTGTTCTGCGAGACCCGCCAGCTCGCCGAGGAATACACCTACCGGTTCCTCGCCGCCGCCAACGCCTGGGCGACCACCGAACACGCTGCCATGCAACGTATCTCACCGATCAGAGTCGACATCGCCCACCTCGACCAGGCACCCGCAGCGCCGACGCCATCCACCGCCGAAGTCCGCGCCTGGGCTCGCGGCACCGGCTTACCGGTACCCGACCGCGGCGGCTCCGCCCCGAGATCTGGACTGCTTGGTACGACACCAACTCGTCGAACCGAACCTAGCGTCTACGGCCGCGTACTACGCTCACCACCAGATCAGGAAGCACACCGGTCACACGAAACGAGGTGTGCATCAAACCCGGGATGGTTCATACCATGATACCAATTGGGCTGACGAACCTTTCCAGAACGGCTGTGAGGGTGGGCTTGCGCCTGGTGTTTTGACAAGTGCGCGAACGACTATGGCAACGGCCGTAGGTGGAATCCACTGGGCTGGTGTGGAAACCGCGCATCGCTGGGCCGGGTGGATGAACGGCGCGGTGGAAGCCGGTGAGCGCGCTGCCGCCGAGATATTGACTGCGACGAGATCCGGTTGAGCCGCGCGCTCGTGCTATCGTCACTGCCCTGCTTGTGGCAGCTCGTCGGCCGCGATCTCACATGGCGTCGACCCTTCCGGCGGTGGTGCCAGCGGTGGCGTGGGTAGGGGCGCCGGTTGGCCGGGCGGCAATTCTTCGGCGGGCGGCGGGTCGCTCGGCGGGGGAGTGACTTCTTCGGCCCCGGTACCTGCGGCGGCATTGTCCTGCAGGGTGTCAGCGCCCGTATCGGGTGTGGGGTCGACGTTCTCGGCCTCGTCGCTGTTTTCGTCGCCGGCCTGGTCCGTGTTTTGGTCGTCCGGCTCGTCGGGGCTGTCCGGCTCGCCGGGCTCCTGATCCGCACGGTCGTCGGACTCGCCGAGTGCACTGCCGGGGTCGAGTGGATCATCGAGCGCCGAAGGTTCGCCGAGCCCGTCGGTCACCGAGCCCACCAGGCCCCCGATTGCGTCGATGATTCGCCCAGCGAGACCGACCAGGTCGCCGAGCCCGCCACCGCCGAGCCCGCCGCCACCGCCGAGCCCGCTGCCACCGCCGAAGCCGCCGAGGTCGCCGACGTCGCCGAGGCCGCCGGGGGGCAGGCTGGCGGCATCATCCAGCGGAGCGTCCAGCCGGGGCAATGGCGGCAGAGATGGCAGACCGTCGAGCGGGCTTGACGGAGCAGCAGGCGGCGGTGTTTCCGCCGCGAGATATGTTGGTATGCACGGCGATACATCGGGTTGGGGGCAAGCGGTGGTCTCGGGCGGCAAGACCTCGGTACGGCCCGATGGCCCTGCAGCGCAGGGCGTAAGGCCAACTGGTGCGGTCGGCACGGCTAACTCGCCGAGTGGTTGGGCGCTCAGGGCGAACTGACCCGAAGCCTCGAAGCGCGCCGCCGGCGCTGCCGTCAACGCATCGATGACCGCCTCGTACGCCGCCTCGACCGCAGCTGTCGTCGAGCGCATCGCGGTAAGCCAATCGATGCGAATGTCGTTGTCCACGTACGGCTTTACCTGCTGCTCGATCAACTCGCCGGCTATCGACTGGTCACCGCTACCGGTTGTGACCAGCGCTGCGGCCGACAGCCAGGCCGGCCGCTCGGTCAGCCGGCGATCGTCGATAGCAGTAGCCGCCGCAGCCTTGGCGTCCACCAGCTGCCGCAAATCGTCGCACAGCGCCGCGCATCGCTCGGCGGCCGCGTGAACAACACTGGCCAATACGGTTCCCGAGTCACAATGCCGTGCAAGGAAATCCATCGCAGAGACGGCTCCATCTCCAGCCCACACAGCAGCCAGCTCAGCGAGCAGGCGGCGCTGGATTGCCAGCGCCTCGTCGATCGCATGTACGGCTGCCCACAGCTTGGTGCAGTCGTCGTCAAGCACACGGAGATCCAGGCCGTCTTCGCTGTCGTACCAGTCAAAGACTTGGCAACTGTGCGCCGTCAGGTCGGGATGCTGATAACCCAGAACGTGGCAGGCCCACACATAGTTTTGGGTGTGCTGCACCGCGGGCCGGCCCTCAGCCAGCCGCGCCGTCACATCGAAGCGGCCCACCGGGTCAACCGATGTGCGCCGCCGCCCGCAGTTCGGCGTCGGCGTAGCGGGCGGTGGTGGCGCGCAGCGCAGCGGCGATCGCAACCGTCGCGTGCGACCACTGGGACAACTCGGCCGACAAATGATCCAGCGCGCTGCGCAGCGCGTCGCCCCTGGGTTTGTGCGCGCGTCCCGCGGTGGCGCCCGAAAAGCCCAACCCACTTAGGTGGCTACGCGCGGTGTCGATGACCTCTGCGGCGTCGTCCAACCGGCTAGCCACGGACCGCAGCGCTGCAACATCAATGTAGGCATCTCTCATATCAGCTACGACGCGGCGCCAACGACAGTGGTTCCGCGCAGCGTCAGGCGTTCACGGACTCGGCCACGCGCAAAGCGAGCCGGTGAGCGACCTCCTGGTCGGCGGCCTCCACCATGACGCGGATCAACTGCTCAGTTCCGGAGGGGCGCAACAGGATTCGTCCGGTGTCGCCCAGTTCGGCTTCTGCCTGGCGTACCGCGTCCTGCACCCGTGGCGCCGCCACCGCAGCCGCCTTGTCAGCGACCTCGACGTTGATCAACACCTGCGGCAAGGACTGCATCGCCGACGCCAGCGTGGCCAGCGACCAACCGGTCTGGGCCATGCGCGACATCAGCCGCAGGCCGGTGAGGATGCCGTCCCCGGTGGTGGCCAGCGCCGGCATGACGATATGGCCGGATTGCTCACCCCCAAGGCTGTAATGACCAAGCCGCAATTCCTCAAGCACGTAACGGTCACCGACGCCGGTGGTGCGGACGGTGACGCCGGCCGCGCGCATCGCCAGATGCAACCCGAGGTTGCTCATCACCGTGGTGACCAAGGTGTTGTCGGCCAGTTCGCCAGCTTCCTGCATTGCCAGCGCCAACACCACCATGATGTGGTCGCCGTCGACCACCTCGCCGTTGGCGTCGACTGCTAGGCACCGGTCGGCGTCGCCGTCGTGCGCGAGGCCCAAGTCTGCGCCATGAGCGAGCACCGCCGAACGTAGCGAATCCAGATGTGTCGACCCGCAACCGTCGTTGATGTTGAGCCCGTCGGGTTCGGCGTTGATCGCGACGACATGCGCGCCGCCGCCCGGTAAGCGCGCGGCGCGGCCACCGAGGCTGCCCCGTGCGCGCAGTCGACCACCACGGTGAGCCCATCAAGCCGGACAGTGCCGGCCTTGCCCAGGTGACGCAGATAGCGCTCCAGCGCGTCGCCAGCGTCGACGACGCGCCCGATGCCCGCGCCGACCGGGCGCAGCCCCGGCCCGGCCGCGACCAGTTCTTCGATCTGATCTTCGGTGGCGTCGTCGAGTTTGTGGCCGCCCGGCCCGAAGATCTTGATCCCATTGTCGGGCATCGGGTTGTGCGACGCCGAGATCATCACCCCGAAGTCGGCGTCGTAGGCGCCGGCCAGATACGCAACCGCCGGTGTGGGCAGCACCCCGGCCCGCAGCGCGTCGACACCCTCGCTGGTCAGGCCGGCGATCACCGCGGCTTCCAGCATCTCGCCGCTGGCCCGCGGGTCTCGGCCGACCACGGCGACCGGGCGGCGGCCCGTGCCCGTGCTGGTGAGCCGCCGGGCCGCCGCAGCGCCCAGGGCCAGCGCCAGCTCGGCGGTCAACTCGCGATTGGCGACCCCGCGGACGCCGTCGGTGCCGAACAGTCGACCCATGCGGACAAACCTCTCACAGTTGACGGTCAAGTACCCGCGGGACGGGAGAATCACCCGTTCCGGCGCCCAACCGGTACCGGTCCGTGATCGATCAGCGCTTGCTGTACTGCGGGGCCTTGCGGGCCTTCTTCAGACCGTACTTCTTGCGTTCGGTGGATCGCGGGTCGCGGGTGAGGAAACCGGCCTTCTTCAGCACGGGCCGGTCGTCGGGGAAGGCCACGATCAGAGCCCGGGCGATGGCCAGGCGCAGCGCACCGGCCTGACCGGACGGACCACCACCGTCCAGGTGGGCATAGATGTCGAAGCTGTTGAGCCGGTCGACGGTCACCAGCGGAGCCTTGATCAGCTGCTGGTGCACCTTGTTGGGGAAGTAGTCCTCCAGGCTGCGGCCGTCGAGGTCGAACTGGCCAGTGCCAGGCACAAGCCGCACCCGCGCAACAGCCTCCTTGCGGCGACCCACCGTCTGGATGGGACGTTCGAAGACGAACGGCGCTTGCGTTTCCGGCTGCTGTGTCGCGGCAGGCGCCGCGGTCTCGGCCGCCGCGGTATCGGCGGTGTCGGTCTCTGCGGTCTCAGTCATCAACGCCGCTCCTCCTCATCGCTGCGCTCTGCATCGTCGCCGGCTGCAGTTCCATGGCGCCGCTCCTCCTCATCGCTGCGCTCTGCATCGTCGCCGGCTGCAGTTCCATGGCGCCGCTCCTCCTCATCGCTGCGCTCTGCATCGTCGCCGGCTGCAGTTCCATGGCGCCGCTCCTCCTCATCGCTGCGCTCTGCATCGTCGCCGGCTGCAGTTCCATGGCGCCGCTCCTCCTCATCGCTGCGCTCTGCATCGTCGCCGGCGCGGTCACTGCGCCACCTGCTTGATCTGGTACGGGATCGGCTGCTGAGCGGCGTGGGGATGGTCCGGGCCGGCGTAGACGCGCAGCTTGCGCCTGATCTGTCGGCCCAGCTTGTTTTTGGGCAGCATGCCGACAATCGCCTTCTCGACGACGCGATCGGGGTGTCTTTGCATCAGGTCGCCCAGCATGCGCTTATGCAGACCACCGGGATAACCCGAGTGGCGGTAGACCGGCTTGTTCTGCAGTTTGTTGCCGCTGACGGCGACCTTGTCGGCGTTGACGACGATGACGAAATCGCCGCCATCGACGTTGGGAGTGAACGTCGGCTTGTGCTTGCCGCGCAGCAGCGTGGCTGCTGCGGCGGCGAGGCGGCCGAGCACCACGCCCGTGGCGTCGATGACATACCACGTCCGCGTGGTGTCACCCGCCTTCGGCACGTATGTAGGCACAGCGCTTACCTTCTTCTCTCGGGTTGGATCCCGGTGCGAACCGGGGTGCCGGTCAGGCGTCGGCGGATCGGGGTGCTCTCGGCGACCGACATTGACCCGGGCCCCGGCAGACCGCACGCCAACTTTGCAGCTTACCGGCGGCTATCCGCGCAGGTCAAAACGCCGCTGCCGGGGCGCCCCGCAGTGGGCATGACTGTGTGTCCCGACGGCTCCCCTCCATCGGGACAACACAGAGTCTGGTGATGAGCTGTCCGGCTCCTATCGCCTCCAGATGCTGGCCGCCTGGCGGTCAGCGCTCGCGACGTCGTCGGCGCCGTCGCGGACCGCGTTGCCGAGATCGATCAGGATCTCGTTGAGCGCGGTGGCCGCCTGCTGCCACTTCAGCTGTTCGACGCGGTAGGCGGCGGCGGCTTCACGGGTCCAGAGCTCGTGCAGCGGAGCAATCTGCGACCTCAGGTCCTCCAGCGCGGCGTTGAACCGGGCCGCCGTCGTGTGAATCTCCTGGCGAACGCTGTATTCGATTTCGGCAAAGTTATATGACAGTACCTGGTCCATCAGTGAGCGCCTGATTCAGAGGTTTCCGCCGATGGTGGCGATTCGGTGAGCATGGTTCTGACCCGCCTCGCGCAGCGTCGCCTCGTTGTACCGGATGCTTTCGGCGATGCCGTGCAAGGCGTGGTACAGCTTCATCGACTCGGTGTTCCAGCGTTCCACCACGTCTTTGAATCGGGTAGCCGCCAGCCCGCTCCACACCGACGGCGGCACGCAGCTGATACGCCCAATGAACGCCTGCAGCATCGCTCGGATCTCCTCGTTGCGCGCATCGGTCTTGGCAGCGACGGCATGCATCAGGCTGAAGTCGGTGTTGAGTGTGTTCGGTGTGCTCACATCATCTACGACTGCAGTGCCGCCGGTTCGGTTCCACGCAGTTCGGTATTTGGTCATCGCAGCGCGTGGGCCGACTGGACGGCCCGCTCGCACACGTCATGGATGGCGCCTGCGCTGTCGGTCCGGCTCTGGCACCCGATGCTGATCCGAACCGGGCCGTCAAGAAGCACCGTCCAGCGGATGTCGTGTCCGGCACGCACTTCCCGATACGTCACCGCGGGCCGCCCCGCGCTGGTTGCCGACGGGTTGAAATCGACGAACACGCCCGGCGGCTCAGCGCCGATAGCGCGTTTCAGCGACTCCGCGGCAACGGCGAGCGTTTCGCCGGCAACCGGTGATTGGGTCACGTGCAGCGCCACTTCGGAATCGGTCGGCGATGTGAGCTGCACGCGGGCCGAGCCGGGCCCGGCGACGACACGCTTGAGGGCCCAGTGCGCCGGCACGCTCAGCGCGACGCGGCCCTCCACCAGGAAGGTCGTTGAGGTTTCCTCGGGCGCGCTTACCCGATGACGTCCCCCGATGCTGAGGCCAAGTATCGCCGCTGCCGCTGCAACGACGAAAAGAGCTGTGCGCGCCGGTTTTTTGTTTCGCCCCACCGCCTGCGGCACCTCGGGTGTGTCGTCGTCACCGCGGGCGGGCGATGGCACCGCCGCGAACCGCCGCAGGCTCGCGTCATCGACGTGCACCACTGTCAGATCGTCGCGACCGCGCCGCAGGCGCTCAGCGATCATCGCGGCCAACGCGGCAGCTCCAGCGACGGTGCTCGGTGCGTCGAGCACCACAGCCGCCATCGGCGGGGCCGTTGCCGCGATGACGCGTGTCACTGCCTCGGCGACCGAGGCCGGCTGGCCGCGACGCGGTTCGGCACCGACCGTTGCGGCGATGATGACGACCATGCGGCTGGCGATCTCGACAATCACCGTGGTATGCGGTGGATTTGGTGATGCCCGGACCAGCAACGACGACCGCGGTCGCATCGTCACGCTGTCGGCCAGCTGTCCAGCGGCGGCCTTGATGACGTCAACTCGCGAGGTCGCCCACCACGACGGATGGACGACGGCGACCGAGCCCTGGCAGCCACCGAGCACAGACCGCAGCACCGTGTGCCACAGCGATTCGACGGTGACCGGCCGCTCGCCGACCACCACTACCTCGTCGTCTACGGCGTCCAGTGCGTCTGCCACCATCTCAGCATCGACATGTGTTGTCGCGCAATCCAATCGACGGATGGTTGCAGGACCTGTCTCGACAATTGCCGGACGTGTCACGGCGGTGGGCTCCACGAGACTTGCACCTGCTGTGGGCCACCGCGGGTGACCAGGATGCCGCGTCCGGGCGGCAGCGGCGCCGCGCGGACGGAGCCGAACAGTGGCCCGTCATCCGGATCGGCGCTCATCACCAGCCCCATGCAGCCCAACTCCCGCATCGTGGCGAGCAGAGGTTCGAACATGGCGCGCGTCAAACCCCCGCTGCGCCGCGCCACCACCAGGTGAAGGCCCAGATCCTTCGCATACGGCAAGTATTCGGCGATTCTTGTGAGTCCGTTGCCCGCGGCGGTGTTGGCGACCAGATCGTAATCGTCGACGACGAGATACAACTCTGGCCCAGACCACCATGACCTGGTACGCAATTCCTCTCGGGTGGCTTGCGGCGGGGGCATCCGCCGCTGCAGCACGGTGAGCAGTTCGGGCAGCAGGGCCTCCAGCGCGCTCGCCGAAATCGCATAGCCGGCAAGGTGGTCGGACTCGACGACACCGAGCAGGCTGCGCCGGAAATCGACGATGACCACCCGCGCCTGGGCGGCAGTCTTGGTCCGGCTTATCTCACGACACAACGTCCGCAAGGCGGAGGTTTTGCCGCATTCGCTGTCTCCGATGATCAGCAGATGCTGGTGATGGTCGAATTCGACTGGGCAGGGTGCTAATCGGCGCGCCTCTAGGCCCAGGAGAACACGGCCTCCGGATTCGTCACCGGCCCGCCGCAGTACGGAGTGATGCTCAACCAGCTCGGGCAGGAGCGGCACGGTGGGCGCGGCGGAATCGCCGTAGCACCGCCGCAGCATTTCTCCCGACTCCATGCAGGCCTGGGCAAGTCCTGCGGTCGATTCCACGCCGTCGAGCCGTGGCAGCGCGACCAGCATGTGCAAGCCCCCCGGCGTGATGCCGCGACCCGGCTTGTCGTTGGGCACCTGTTGCGCCTGCTTGCGATCCAGCTCGGAGTCTGCGGGATCGCCTAGGCGCAACTCGATCCGGGTACCGAGCTGATCCTTCAACGCCGGCCTGATCTCGGCCCAGCGTGACGCCGAGATCACCACGTGCACCCCGAACGACAAGCCTTGTGCAGCAACGGCCACAATCGCTGCTTCCAGGCCGGGGAAGCGTCGGCACATGCCGGCCCACCCGTCGACCACCAAGAAAACATCACCGAAGCGATCGGCGGCTACGCTTGTCTGTCGCTCGGCTCGCAGCCGTCGATACTGGGCCATCGAGTCGATCGAGTGCTCGCGGAAAAGAGCCTCACGCGATCGGATGATCGACTCCAGTTCGTCGATCATGCGCGCGACTAGCTCGGGTTGGGCTGTGCCGGCTAGGGCTCCCACGTGGGGCAGCGAATGCAGGAACGCCAGCGCACCACCGCCAAAGTCCAAGCAGTAGAACTGTACTCGCCGCGGATCATGGGTCGCGGCCAGTGCCATGACCAGTGTGCGCAAGGTCGTCGATTTGCCTGATTGAGGGGCACCGACCACGGCGACGTTGCCTGCCGCGGCGCGCAGGTCGACGCTCAACGGTGTTCGTCGCTGCTCGTACGGGCGGTCCACAATGCCGATGGGCACCGTGAGATCTGACGACACCCGTTCGCCAACGGTGAGCCCGGCGTCGCGCAGCACGTTGTCGAGCGGCGGCGCGGCCGCGAGCGGCGGCAGCCATATTTGGCGGGCGGCCGGGCCATACTTTGACAGCTCGTCAACCACGGCTTGCAGAACGGTGAGCCCGCACGTCTCTGTGCTGCGCTCGATTCGGGTCACCGCGACTGGCGCCATCGGCGTGGCAGTGAACTGCCGAACTACCGGCCCGGCCTGCTCGTCACCCGGGTCGGCGCGCGAAAGGCGTGTCGGACAGGGTCCGGAGACAAACGCCGTCTGGAATCGGACCGACTCGCCGTTTGCCGTCTGGAGAAATCCTGCGCCTGGCGTATTAGGCAACTCGAAAGCGTCCGGGCCGCCCAGCACGATGCGTGACTCGTTGGCGGAGAGGGTTTTCAGGCACACCCGGTACGACAGGTGGGATTCCAGCCCGCGCAGCCTGCCGTCGTCGAGCCGCTGACTGGCCAGCAACAGGTGCATGCCCAAGGAGCGGCCCAGACGGCCGATCGCCAGAAAAGTATCCGCGAAATCGGGGTGCTGGCTGAGCAGCTCGGAGAATTCATCGACGATGATGAACAATGCCGGAAGTGCGGGCAAGTCTGCGCCGTCGCGGCGGGCACGCGTGTAGGCATCGACGCTGACCAGGTTGCCTGCTGTCCTGAGCAATTGCTGACGCCGATTCATCTCACCGGCCAGCGCGTCACCCATGCGGGCAACAAGCGGCGCCTCATCGGAGAGGTTGGTGATGACGGCGGCGACGTGCGGGGCCCGCTCCAAACCGAGAAACGTTGCACCCCCTTTGAAGTCGATGAGAACGAGATTCAGCATATCCGGCGGGTGCCGGGTCATCATGCCCAGCGCGACGGTGCGTAGCAGCTCCGACTTGCCCGAGCCCGTTGCGCCGATGCACAGCCCATGCGGCCCCATGCCGTTTTCGGCAGCCTCCTTGATGTCGAGTTCAACCAATCTGCCGTCGAGGGTGGTTCCGAGTGGAACACGCAGGCGCTCACAGTGATTCAACTCAACCCACCGGGTCGGTGGGTGCAGCGCGGTGAGGTCGTCGATGTCGAGCAGGTCCTGCCAGCGCGTTCCACCTCTCCGCGCGCGGTCGCTGCTCGATCGGTGCACGCGGTGTGCGGCTAGCCGCTGGGCGCACACTACTGCCTCAACCGCAGCCAATTGGTCGGCCCGGACCGGCATTTCCTGACCATCGGCGTCGCGGAGCATGACGTCTGCGCCGTTCACCCGCAGGTTGACCGATCCGGCATGTCCGTCGCCGGCACCGGCCCCGAGTACCGCCAATCCGGTGGTTTCGGTGTCACTGACGATCACGACGACCACCGGATGGCTCGACAGCTCTCCGACGGCGGTCTCGACCTCAGCCCGGGTCCGATACGCCAGCCGGGCAGGCCCACCACCGTCGCCTGCCGTCGGATGTTGGTGGTGCGGCAGCCATTTGAGCCACTCCCAGTAACGCCAATTGTGATCACTGATCGCGGCCGCGATCAGCAGGTGGTCGGGCGCATGCATCACGGCCAGCTGGCAGATCATCGCGCGCATCAGTCCTCGCGTACGACCAGGGTCCCCTCTGATGGTCACGGTATCCAGGCCGCGCAACTCGATCGCGACCGGAGCATCCGCGATCGTTGCGTGGGTATGCAAGAAGCGTCGCAACGCGGTCGCGGTGACGGGATCGCTCCGCTCGGCCACCGCCGCCTCGGGCGCCACCAATGGGCGGGCAAACGGCCGGGGTCCGGTGCCGATCCGGACGAGACAGAAGTCCGAGTCGCCAGGACGCCGCTCCCACATCCGCGCGCCGCCGACCAGCGTCCACAGCGAAGCGGGATCGGGATGACACCACATCAGCGACAAATACTGCGCTGCGGCTGTTTTGGCTACCAAGCTGCGTAGTTCAGTCAAGTACTTGAGGTAATCCGCACGGTCGCCGTCCAGCTCGGCGACACGCTGGTCGGTGCGCACGGCCGTAGCGGTGACGATCACCGATACGAGGATCATCGCGGGGAAGACCAGCAACATCGGATTACGCCCGGGCGGACGCGAACCGAATACCGCCATCATCGCGGCGGTGGCGGCAGCCATCACCACGGGTAACAGGCGGACCAGCAGGCTATTTCGTGCTGGGGCGGCAACCGCCGGCGGCGGCGCAACCGCGATCTGCTCGGTCGAGTAGGTCGGCGGTGCCCACCGCGGCGCCGGCGCAAAGGCCGTCGTGCTTGTGGTGTCGTGCTGACTCATCGCCGACCCTTCCCCGCCGAGTGGCCCACACCGTATGCGGCGCCCCAACCCCCGGCAAGTCAGCTGTGGATGACTGAACGCATCGCCGCGGCTAACGCATTACCGTCCCGGCTCGACGGACGACCCGCGAAGCGAAGGGAATGTGGTGTCGGAGGCCAGCCTGTGCCGGGTTTCGGTGCACCTGGACGGCGTCAACGTCGACCTGGCGTTGCCGGCGGCTCAGCCCATCGCGACGCTGATACCGCCGATCGTGGACATGGTGGGAGCCTCGGATGACGGTCACAGCCCGACGACCGCAGTCCGCTACCAGCTTTCCCGCGTGGGCGGACCGGTGATGAGCTCGTCGAAGACGTTGGCCCAGTGCGGCATTCGGGACGGGACCGTGCTTGTCCTGACACGTTCGGCGGCCGAGCTCCCGCCGCCACGGTTCGACGATGCGGCGCAGGCGGCAGCGTGCACACTCACCGAGGCGGCGCGGTCGTGGACACGGCAAGCGAGTCGGCTCAGCGCTGCCCTGACCGCTGGCTGGCTGGCCGGCATCGGCGCGCTTGCACTGGTCCACACCGCGTTGACCACCGACGACGCCCAGCGCAGCCGTATCGCGGCCGGTGTTGCGGCGCTCGTCGGTTGCGCCGCCCTGCTGGCGGCGGCGATCGCCAGCCGTGTGTACCGAGATCGCATCGCCGCACTGACACTCGGTCTCATATCAACCGGATTTGCGGCCGCGGCAGGGCTATTGGCAGTGCCCAGCGGACCAGCTGCACCAAACCTGCTGCTCGCCGCGGCGGCGGCGGCCGCTGCCGCGGGGCTGGCGCTACGGCTAACCGGATGCGGCATCGTAACGTTCACCGCCGCCGCGTGCTGCGCCGTCAGCTGCGCGGTGGCCGCACTGGCGGGTGTGATCACGGCAGCGCCTCGGCCCGCGATCGCAGCCGCGTTTGCCGTGGCATCGCTGGCATTGCTCGAGCTGTCCCCGCGGCTATCGATCGCGGTGACGGGGTTATCCCCGCGTCTGCCCGCGCACGACGACGACGGCGCCAGCGGCGCGGCACCGGATCGGCTCTCGGACAGAGCGATCCGCGCCAACGGCTGGTTGACCAGCCTGGTCGCCGCGTTGTCGGTGTCGGCGGCGACAGGTGCGGTGATCGCGGTACACGATGTCGGCGAAATGCCCGTAGCCCGCATCGCGTTCGCCGCGCTAACCGCCGCGGTATTGCTGTCGCGGGCCCGCTCCGATGTCGACCTGGTCCGAACACTGATACTCGTTGTCAATGGAATCGCCGCGCTCACCGCAGCTTTCGTTGCTGCCGCCGCTGCCGCACCGCGGCTGGGCTGGATCACCGCAACCACCGCGATGCTGATCGCCGCCGCGTTGTACCTCGGCTTCGTCGCGCCGTCAGTAACTGTCTCACCCGTCGCGCGACGCAGCGTAGAAGTGGTGGAGCATCTCACGCTGACCGCGATCGTGCCACTGGCCTGCTGGTTGTGCGGGCTGTATAGCGCCGTGCGTGGCCTGAGCCTGCCATGAGTGCACGCGCGCAACGCATCGCGGTTCTTGTGGCGCTCGTCGCACTTTGCCCATGCGCGGCATCACCGGTCTACGCGGTCTCGCCGGCCCCGATCGACCACAGTCGGCTGCCCGATGCCGCGCCGCCGGCGCCGCCGCGGCCCACTGTGCAGCGCGAGCTGTGCACTGTGCCGGCAGCAGACCCTCGCCTCGGTAGCGTGGACAAGTCCAATCAGCTTGCGGGCCTTGACTTACCGCAGGCCTGGAAGCTCACGCGTGGATCCGGGCAGCGGGTTGCGGTCATCGACACCGGCGTCTCGCCGCACCACCGGTTACCCGACCTGGTGGCCGGCGGTGACTACGTGTTCACCGGTGACGGCGCCCAGGATTGCGACGGGCACGGCACCATCGTCGCGGGCATCATCGCGGCGCGACCAGATCCCAACGGTCGCGACCAGTTCAGCGGTGTCGCACCGGAATCCACGGTGATCAGCATCCGCCAGTCCAGCATCAAATACGGTCCGGTGGCTGACCGCTCCAGCATCGGCGTCGGCGACGTGGACACCATGGCCAGGGCGGTGCGGACCGCCGCCGACTTGGGCGCCTCGGTGATCAACATTTCCTCGGTCGCCTGCATGCCGGCCGGGACGCCGCTCGACGATCGGGCGTTGGGGGCGGCGCTGGCTTACGCGGTCGACGTGAAGAACGCCGTGGTGGTCGCCGCAGCGGGAAACACCGGCAGCACAGGGCAATGCCCCGCCCAGCCGGCCCAACCGACCTGGGACACCGTCACGGTCGCGGTCAGTCCGGCCTGGTACGACGAGTATGTCCTGACAGTGGGCTCGGTGAACGCGCACGGTGCGCCGTCGGCCTTCAGCCTGGCCGGCCCGTGGGTCGATGTTGCAGCCCCGGGTGAAGCGGTGACATCACTTGGCACTGTCGGTGACGGGGTGGTGAATTGCGTTGCCGCGCAGAACGGCCCGATGCCGCTATCCGGTACTAGCTACTCCGCCCCGGTAGTCAGCGGGTTGGCGGCACTGATCCGAGCGCGCTTCCCGGCGCTGACCGCACGACAGGTCGTCAAGCGCATCGAGGCTACCGCACATCACCCGCCCGGCGGCTGGAACCCGTTGGTGGGCAACGGGGTTATCGACGTGGTAGCAGCGGTCAGCACCGATGCACCGCCGACTACCACCACGAGCAGGCCGCGAGAGCCGTCGGCCACGATTTCGCCGCCGGCTGCGTCGCCGCGACCGAATCGGGCCGCCAAAGGCATTGCGCTCACCGGCGCGACCATCTGCTTTTTGTGCTTGCCGCGGCGGTCAGCACCGGCGCCGTGGCGGCGCGGCTACCGCGGCCGCGGACCCAGTCGGGCGCGTCCTCGGGTGGCCACGACGACGTCACCCGCGACTGAGGCGTTTTCTCGACTGAGCTTCGGCGTTGAGGACCAGGTACAGCTTGCCCCCACCTGCATGTCAAGCGCGCCGCAGCACTGGCCCATCATGGTCGACGCATCGCCTGGCGCTGGCTGCGGCCGCAGGAGCGCAAGACCCGCGCATGCGGCCGCGATGATGGCCGCCAGCAGGCAGCCAAGCGCCAGCCATGCGGCGCGCGTGCGCACGGGTTCGTCGACCGCGCACAGGGTCCGTCGCAGCAGTGCGCACTCCAAGCGGCGCAGCAGAAATCGATATCCGCTGACGTGCAGCCGCGTTGTCGGTTGCCATGCCATGTGGATCTCCCCGGGCCTCGGTTCCCCAGCACGATAGGCAAAGCCGGGCGGCGGCCGTCCCGTCGATCCACAATGCGGCCTTCGAGCGGCTCGAGCAGCCGCGGTTGCAGCCACCCGGTAGCATCTTCCCGTGCACAACCACGACTTATCTCCGCACGCCCATGGGCGGTCGGCCGTTCGCTGGGCCGGGCTTGGCACCGGTGCCGTCCTGGCGGCCGGTGTCATGCTGTTCGCCCCGGTTCCGCGCATGATGCCCTCGGCCGCCGCGGTGGATTGCCCGGACGTTGAAGTGATCTTCGCCCGCGGCACCAGTGAGCCGCCCGGGGTCGGGCGGGTTGGCCAGGCGCTGGTCGATTCGCTGCGCCAGCAGACCGGGTTGAACGTCGACGCCTACGGCGTGAAGTATCCCGCCGGCAAGCTCCAACTGGGCGGCGGCGACGGCGCCAACGACACCATTTCGCGGGTCAAGGACGTGGTGCAAGCGTGCCCGAACACCAAGATCGTGTTGGGCGGGTACTCGCAGGGTGCGTCGGTGATGGACATCGTGGCCGGAGTGCCGGTGGGTGGCGTCACCTGGGGCAGTTCGCTGCCGCCGCAGTACGTCGACAACATCGCGGCGCTCGCCACTTTCGGCAATATCGCCGACCGATCGGGCAGCCCGATCTCCAGCCAGAGCCAGCTTTTGGGATCCAAGGCCATCGACCTGTGCAACCCCGGCGACCCGATCTGCCACGCGGGCCCCGGCAACGAGTGGAGCGATCACACCGACGGCTACGTGCCCACGTACACCACCCAGGCGGCGACGTTCATCGCCGCAAAGCTGCTCACCGCTGGAGCGAGCTCGGTGCCCGGGCCGAGCACGCTGCCCGGCCCGGCCTCGCCGCTGGGACCGGGTTCGGCCGTGGGATCCAACGTCTCGTCGACTGGCGCCCGGTAACGCGTGGGTCGGCGTGTCCGATAGATCGGGCATGAGTTTTCGTCCGGCCTCGGGGTTGCTTGGGCTGCTGACGGCAGCCGCATTGGCAATCCCGCCGTTCGCACTCATACCGCCAGCTCACGCCGCATCCTGCCCGGATGTTCAGGTGGTGTTTGCGCGCGGCCGTCTCGAGCCGGCCGGCACCGGCCAGATCGGCACCGCGTTGGTCAGCGCACTGCGGTCGCGGGTGTCCGGCAAGAACATCGGCGTCTATCCGGTCAACTATGCAGCGAATGCGGATGTGGTCCGCGGTGCCAACGACATGAGCGGCCACATCCAATACATGGCCAACACCTGCCCTGACACCCGGCTGGTGCTGGGCGGTTACTCGCTGGGCGCTGCCGTCACCGACGTGGTGCTCGCGGCGCCCGGTCCGATGCTGGGGTTCACCAATCCCCTCCCGCCCGGCGCCGACGAGCACATCGCCGCGGTCGCCTTGTTCGGCAACGGCACTCAATGGGTGGGGCCGATCACCACCTTCAACCCGATCTACAACGACCGGACCATTGAGCTGTGTCACGGCGCCGACCCGGTCTGCAACCCGGCCGACCCGAAAACCTGGTCGAATAACTGGCCTGAGCATCTGGCTCCGGCCTACATCAAAGCCGGAATGGTTGATCAGGCAGCGGATTTCGTCGCCGGAAAACTCTAGCCATGCCGGCGCCGACCGGGGTGCCGGGCCACCCCGCGCTTGCGCTCGCCGCTAGCCCAGCTCGTCCGGATCACGCAGATCGCGCGTGACCAGCATGCGCGCCTCGAGTTCGTCGTCGGACGGATAGTCCACTCCCACCAGCGTCAAACCCCGAGCCGGAGCGGCAGTGAAATCGCTCGAACGGCGCGTCGCTGTCAGCAGCTCGCGGCACCAGGCGGTGCTGCGCCGGTGCTCACCGACAGCCAACAGCGCCCCGACCAGAGAACGCACCATCGACCAACAGAAGGCGTCAGCGGTGACATGCGCGGTGATCAGATGCCCGTCGCGTGACCAGTCCAACCGCTGCAAGTCACGGATGGTGGTGGCACCGACGCGATGGCGGCAGAATGCGGCGAAGTCGTGCAGCCCTACCAACTCGCGCGACGCTGCGGCCATGACGTCGATGTCCAGCTCACGCGGCCAGACCGTGACATATCGAGCTTGCTGCGGCTCCGCCCCGTAGGGTGCCGTCGACAACCGGTAGACGTAGTGACGCCGCAGCGCCGAGAACCTCGCGTCGAATCCCTTTGGCGCGCGGCGGATATCGCGGACCCGCACGTCGGTGGGCAGGAACCGGCCAAGACGCCGCACCAGCGGCAAGAATTCGGGTTCGCTGCGCCGCGGCGAGCGCGGGTAGGCATGGGGCAACGCCTCGACCGGGACATCGACATGGGCTACCTGTCCGGTGGCGTGCACACCGGTGTCGGTCCGCCCGGCCCCGCGCAGCCGTACCGGCGTCCGGAACACCGTCGACAGGGTCTCGTCGAGCACGCCGGCAACGGTGCGTTGGCCCGCTTGCACCGCCCAGCCAGCGAAATCAGTTCCGTCGTAGGCAATATCGAGCCGAAGACGAACGGGCCCGCCACCGTCACCGATGGCGGGCATGTTCATCGTGTCTTTAAGACTCCTCGGACTCTGCCGGGGATTCCTCAGCTTTGGGCTCGACCTCAGCAGCCTCCGCCTGGGTGTCGGCAACCGCGCCCGGCTCGACCGCTGCCTGGGGTGCCGCCGCGGCCGCTGCTTGTTTGGACTCCGCTTGCTTGGACTTGGCCTGCGCGGCCGCCACCCGCCGGGCCCGGTTCGCCTCCGCGGTCACCGTCTTCTCCCGCACCAGCTCGATCACCGCCATCGGAGCGTTATCGCCCTTGCGGGGCTCGACCTTGATGATGCGGGTATAGCCGCCGTTGCGGTCGGCGAAGTGCGGCCCGATCTCGGCGAACAAGGTGTGCACCACGTCCTTGTCGCGGATCTTCTTGAGCACCTCACGCCGATTGTGCAGCGTGCCCTTCTTGGCGTGGGTGATCAGCTTTTCGGCGTATGGCCGCAACGCCCGCGCCTTCGGTTCGGTGGTCTTGATCCGGCCATGCTCAAACAACGCGGTGGCCAGGTTGGCCAGGATCGCCTTCTGGTGCGACGACGATCCGCCGAGGTGACGACCCTTGGTGGGCTTGGGCATTGCTGGCTCCCTTGGTTAGTGCGACTGGCTCAATTTGTCCAGCTCCTCCGCGGGCCGCTGCACGGCCCGCATCGTCCCCGGATTAGAGCTGTTCGGTCTCGGCGTAGTCCTGATCGTCGTAGCCGCCGTCGTTGGACCACGTGCCGGTGGCAGCGTCGTAGCCGGCGACCTGCGACGGGTCGAAGCTGGCCGGGCTGTCCTTGAGCGACAGACCCAACTGGTGCAGCTTGACCTTGACTTCGTCGATCGACTTCTGGCCGAAGTTACGGATGTCGAGCAGGTCGGACTCCGTACGCGACACCAACTCGCCGACGGTGTGGACGCCTTCCCGCTTGAGGCAGTTGTACGAGCGCACCGTCAGGTCCAGGTCGTCGATCGGCAGCGCGAACGCGGCGATGTGGTCGGCCTCCGCCGGCGATGGCCCGATCTCGATGCCTTCGGCTTCGACGTTGAGTTCGCGTGCCAGCCCGAACAATTCGACCAGCGTCTTACCGGCCGAGGCGAGCGCATCCCGCGGGGTGATCGAACTCTTGGTCTCGACGTCCAGGATCAGCTTGTCGAAGTCGGTGCGCTGCTCGACCCGGGTGGCCTCCACCTTGTAGGTGACCTTGAGCACCGGCGAGTAGATGGAATCGACTGGGATGCGACCGATTTCCGCACCCGACGCCTTGTTCTGCACCGCTGGCACATAGCCGCGCCCGCGTTCGACGACAAGCTCGATCTCGAGCTTGCCCTTGTCGTTCAGCGTCGCGATGTGCATGTCGGGGTTGTGCACCGTGACACCGGCTGGCGGCACGATGTCACCGGCGGTGACCTCACCGGGACCCTGCTTGCGCAGATACATCGTCACCGGCTCGTCCTCCTCGGAGGACACCACGAGACCCTTGAGGTTCAAGATGATGTCGGTGACGTCTTCCTTGACACCGGGCACCGTGGTGAACTCGTGCAGCACGCCATCGATACGGATGCTGGTGACGGCCGCGCCGGGAATCGACGACAGCAGCGTGCGCCGCAGCGAGTTACCGAGCGTGTAGCCGAATCCCGGCTCGAGCGGCTCGATGACGAACTGCGAACGGTTGTCGGTGATGACCTCTTCGGACAGGGTTGGTCGCTGTGAGATCAGCATGGTGTTCTTCTATCTCCTTCTCGGCACCCGCCATTTGATGCCGTTCAATCCGCACCGGCGGTGCGGCAGGTGTTACTTCGAGTAGTACTCGACGATGAGCTGCTCGGACAGCGGGACGTCGATCTGTGACCGCTCCGGCAGCTGGTGGATCAGGATGCGTTGGCGCTCCCCCACCACCTGCAGCCAGCTCGGAATTGGCCGCTCCCCGGCGGTCTCGCGCGCGATCTGGAACGGGACGGTGTTCAGCGACTTCTCCCGCACGTCGATGATGTCGTATTGCGAGACCCGGTAGCTGGGGATGTTGACCTTGACCCCGTTGACCAGAAAGTGGCCATGGCTGACCAGCTGGCGGGCATGCCGGCGGGTGCGCGCCAGCCCGGCGCGGTAGACCACATTGTCGAGCCGGCTTTCCAGGATCCGCAGCAGCTCCTCGCCGGTCTTGCCCGGGCGGCGCACCGCCTCTTCGTAGTAGCGGCGGAACTGTTTTTCCATCACGCCGTAGGTGAAACGGGCCTTCTGCTTCTCCTGCAGCTGCAGCAGATATTCGCTCTCCTTGATCCGCGCACGACCGTGCTGGCCGGGCGGGTAGGGACGTTTCTCGAATGCCTGGCTGCCGCCGACAAGGTCGGTGCGCAGCCGGCGGGATTTGCGGGTAACAGGTCCGGTGTAACGAGCCATCTCCTACATCTCTCCTGCTAGACCCGGCGACGCTTGGGTGGACGGCAGCCATTGTGCGGCTGGGGAGTCACGTCGGCAATCGCGCCGACCTCCAGGCCCGCGGCCTGCAGCGATCGGATCGCGGTCTCCCGGCCCGAGCCCGGACCCTTGACGAACACGTCGACCTTGCGCATCCCGTGCTCCTGGGCTTTGCGGGCGGCGTTCTCCGCGGCCAGCTGGGCAGCGAACGGTGTCGACTTACGCGAGCCCTTGAAGCCGACGTGGCCCGACGACGCCCACGCGATGACGTTGCCCTGGGGGTCGGTGATCGTCACGATCGTGTTGTTGAACGTGCTCTTGATGTGGGCGGCCCCGTGCGGAACGTTCTTCTTCTCCCGCCGACGAGGTTTCTGGCTCTTCTTGGGCGCCGCGGTGGTCTTCTTCGGTGGCATGGTTTACCTGGCCTTCTTCTTGCCGGCGATGGTGCGCTTGGGTCCCTTGCGGGTGCGCGCGTTGGTCTTGGTCCGCTGGCCGCGCACGGGCAGCCCGCGTCGGTGACGCAAGCCCTGATAGCAGCCGATCTCGATCTTGCGGCGAATGTCGGCCTGCACCTCGCGGCGCAGGTCGCCCTCCACCTTCAGGTTGCCTTCGATGTAGTCGCGCAGCTTGGCCAGCTGGTCATCGGTGAGGTCCTTGGTGCGCAGGTCCCGGTCGATGCCGGTCGCAGCCAAGATCTCGTTGGAGCGGCTACGGCCGATGCCGTAGATGTAGGTCAGGGCGATCTCCATGCGCTTATCGCGCGGCAGATCGACACCGACAAGTCGAGCCATGTGTGGCATTCCTCATTTCGTCGCGGAGGTCTGGTCCCAGTCCGTCCCACCAGCGTGCGGGGCCCGGCCTCCGTCCGGGCGCAGTGAGCGGCCCATCCGCTCACAGGTACTGGGAGGTCTGCATTCAGTTGTCGGGCGCGGCTAACCCTGCCGCTGCTTGTGACGCGGATCGGGGCAGATCACCATGACCCGCCCGTGCCGGCGGATCACCCTGCACTTGTCGCATATCGGCTTGACGCTCGGGTTCACCTTCACGGCTTTGTCGATCCTGTCCTGTCGTTCTCGGTCGTTGACGTGGGCTCTCGGGCGCGCGACTTACTTGTACCGGTACACGATGCGGCCCCGGGACAGGTCGTAGGGCGACAACTCCACGACCACCCGGTCCTCGGGCAAGATGCGAATGTAGTGCTGCCGCATCTTGCCGCTGATGTGGGCGAGCACCTTGTGGCCGTTTTCCAACTCGATGCGAAACATCGCGTTGGGCAACGGTTCGACCACACGGCCCTCGACCTCGATGGCACCGTCTTTCTTCGCCATAAGCTTCCGGCGATCCTCCTCATCGCTTCGCCCGGTCGGTGCAGCATCGGCACCGACTGCAAAACGTGAGCCGATCGCGGGAAATTCCGACGAAATTCCCAGACTGCGCACAGCAAAGAGCCGGCACGGACGCCGCACCGGCATTCCACGATACTCGCTTTGTCGCGCTGGAACAAAATTAGCGCACGTCCGGTGCGGCGGCCTGCAAACCGCCTGCGACCTGGGCGGAATATCGCTCGCCGGGCTACCGGTTGGAGCAACCATGACCAACTCTGCAGCCGGTAAACCCAACCTCGGTCGCTTCGGATCTTTCGGTCGCGGCGTCACCCCTGAGCAAGCCAAGGAAATCGAGGCGCTGGGCTACGGAGCCGTCTGGGTGGGCGGCTCACCGCCCGCGGAGCTGGAGTGGGTGGAACCCATCCTCGAGCAGACGACGACGCTGCAGGTGGCCACGGGCATCGTCAACATCTGGACCGCATCCGCCGACGCAGTCGCCGAGTCGTTCCATCGCATCGACAGTGCCTATCCGGGCCGCTTCCTGCTGGGCATCGGTGTCGGCCACCGCGAGGCGCACGCCGAATATCGCCGACCATATGAGGCGCTGACGCGGTATCTGGACCGGCTCGACCGGCACGGCGTGCCGGCGAACCGCCGGGTGGTGGCTGCGCTGGGTCCACGGGTGCTGACGCTTTCCGCGCAGCGCGGTGCCGGAGCACACCCCTACTTGACCACTCCCGAACACACGGCACAGGCCCGCCAGCTCATCGGCCCGGCCGCGTTCCTGGCGCCCGAGCACAAGGTGGTGCTGACCACTGACACTGACCGGGCGCGTCAGGTCGGGCGCAAGGCGCTCGACATCTATTTCAACCTGGCAAACTACCGCAACAACTGGAAGCGGTTGGGCTTCAGCGACGACGACATCACCCGCCCGGGCAGCGACCGGCTGGTCGACGCGTTGGTCGCCTACGGCACCCCTGACGCCGTCGCCGCGCGGCTCAGGCAGCACCTCGACGCCGGTGCCGACCATGTGGCGGTCCAGGTTCTCACCGGGGGTGACAAGCTGGTCGCGGCGCTGGCCGCACTCGCCGGGCCGCTTGGCCTGGCACCCGACGCTTAACGAGGAGCCCTATGACCGACGCGGTTTCCCTCAAACCCGACCTTGGCCGGTTCGGCGTGTGGCTAGGCACCCGCTCCATCGCCGCCGACCTCGCCGCGCAGATTGAATCGCTCGGCTACGGCGCGGCCTGGATCGGCGGATCACCGGACGCCGATCTGGCGTGGGTCGAACCCGCCGCAGCCCAGACCAGCTCACTGCAGCTGGCCACCGGGATCGTCAATATCTGGTCGGCGCCCGCCGCGGCCGTCGCGGAGTCCTATCACCGCGTCGAGAACAACTACCCTGGGCGATTCTTGCTCGGCATCGGGGTCGGTCACCCCGAGCACAGTGACAACTACCGCAAGCCCTACGACGCGCTGGTCGACTATCTCGATGAACTCGACGCCGCGTCGGTACCCACCAGCCGGCGGGTGCTTGCCGCATTGGGTCCCAAGGTGCTGAAACTATCGGCGCAGCGCAGCGCGGGCGCCCACCCGTATCTGACCACACCCGAGCACACCGCTGGGGCGCGTGAACTGGTCGGCAATTCCGTGTTCTTGGCGCCCGAACACAAAGTGATACTCACCGACGACGTCGACGAAGCTCGCCGCATCGGCCGACAAACCGTCGGCTTCTACCTGGGCTTACGTAACTACGTGAACAATTGGCGGCGGCTGGGATTCGGCGACGACGACGTGCGCAAGCCCGGCAGCGACAAGCTGATCGACGCCGTCGTCGCCTACGGCACACCCGATGCCATCGCTGCCCGGCTCAACGAGCATTTGGAGGCCGGTGCCGACCACGTGGCCATCCAGGTGCTCGGCACCGGAAGCGATGAGGAACTGCTGCGCACGCTGAGCGGACTGGCCCGACCGCTGGGATTGACGCCGAAGGGCTGACCGGCTCGTTAGGGTTTGTTCATGCGGTTGCTGGTCACCGGGGGCGCTGGTTTCATCGGCGCCAACTTCGTGCACAGCACGGTGCGCGAGCATCCCGACGACACGGTGACGGTGCTCGACGCCTTGACTTACGCGGGCAGCCGGGAGTCACTGGCTCCGGTCGAACACGACATCCGGCTGGTGCAAGGTGACGTCACCGACGCGGAGCTGGTTTCTCGACTGGTCGCCGAATCCGACGCGGTGGTGCATTTCGCCGCCGAAACCCACGTCGACAACGCGCTGGCCGACCCGGAGCCGTTTCTGCGCGCCAATGTCGTGGGGACATTCACCGTCTTGGAGGCGGTGCGGCGGCACAAGGTGCGGTTGCATCACGTCTCCACCGACGAGGTCTACGGCGATCTCGCGCTCGATGAGCCGCGGCGGTTCACCGAATCCACCCCGTACAACCCGTCGAGCCCGTACTCGGCGACCAAAGCCGCGGCCGACATGCTGGTGCGGGCCTGGGTGCGCTCGTACGGCGTGCGGGCGACGATTTCCAACTGCTCCAACAACTATGGGCCGTACCAGCACGTGGAAAAGTTCATTCCGCGCCAGATCACCAACGTGCTCACCGGGCGGCGGCCCAAGCTGTACGGCAACGGCGCCAACGTCCGTGACTGGATCTACGTCGAAGACCACAACGACGCCGTCCGCCGAATTCTGGAACGGGGCCAAACCGGACGCACCTACCTGATCGGCGCCGAAGGCGAGCATGACAACTTGTCGGTGCTGCGAATGCTGTTGCAGATAATGGGCCGCGATCCCGACGACTTCGACCATGTGCCCGACCGCGCCGGCCACGACCTGCGGTATGCCATCGACCCGTCACCGCTCTACGACGAGTTATGCTGGGCGCCAAAGCATACCGACTTCGAGGAGGGCCTGCGTGCCACCGTCGACTGGTATCGCGCCAACGAATCGTGGTGGGGCCCGCTGAAAGACGCCGTCGAGGCCCGATACGAAGAGCGCGGCCAATGAGGGTACGTGAGCTCGACATCCCCGGTGCGTGGGAGATCACTCCGCAGTTGCATGCCGACTCCCGCGGCGTGTTCTTCGAGTGGCTCACCGACCACGAGTTCACGGCGTTCGCCGGCCATCGCCTGGATGTGCGGCAGGCCAACTGCTCGGTGTCATCAGCTGGGGTGCTGCGAGGCCTACACTTCGCCCAGCTGCCACCAAGCCAGGCCAAATACGTGACATGCCTGTCCGGGTCGGTATTCGACGTCGTCGTCGACATCCGCGTCGGTTCACCGACGTTCGGCCGCTGGGTTTCGGTGCTGCTCGACGACCGAGACCGCAGATCGGTGTACATTTCCGAAGGACTTGCACACGGATTCCTTGCACTGCAGGATAATTCAACAGTTATGTACCTGTGTTCAGCGGAATACAACCCGCAGCGTGAGCACACCATCTGCGCCACCGATCCGGCGCTGGCGATCGACTGGCCAACGCCGGACGGCAATTTGGTGTTGTCAGATCGCGACGCCGCCGCACCGACGCTTGGTGAAGCCGGTGCAGCCGGGCTGTTGCCCACCTGGGCCGACGCCCAGGCATTCATTGCCGGCCTGCGCGCCACCTAGTTTGTGGTCCAAGTCTCCGACCAGCAGACCCGAGCAAGGTCATAGTGGTAACACAGTCAAACCCGCAGACACACCCCGCACTTATAAGGAGTCCCCATGAGCTATCGCGGTGTTGCAGGGGTGGTCGGCGCGTTGGCGCTGACGCTCGTCACCCCCGCCCAGGCTCCTGCCCAGCCGCCCTCGCTGTGCCTGAGCAACATCCCTGAAGGCAAGCAGGTCTACATTCCCTGCGATCTACTCAACGCCCGCGTCAACTACCCGCCGGGGCAGCGCTGCCTTGGTCTTGGACCGCTCGATGACTACCCGCCCGACGTGCGCGCCTGGTGTGGCTGACGGGACCGAGCCTCATCCGGCCTTCGCCTCCACCACGCTAAGCGGTGCGGCGGTGCGCACCACCCGCGTCATCCGAAATCCCGCTTGGCTGAGCAACTCCCGATATTCGGCTGCGGTGCGTTCCCGTGAGCCCAAATTCAGCAGCATCTCCAGGTCAGCCCATTTCCCGGGGAAGTCACGGTCATGCTCGGGAATGACCAGTTCGATCAGCAACACCGTGGTCCCCGGGGCGGCTACCGCGCGTACGTTGCGCAGGATGTGCACCGCCTGATCGTCGGGCCAGTCGTGGATGATGTTCTTGAGGATGTAAGCGTTTCCACCGCCTGGGACGCTGTCGAAAAACGACCCCTCCGCGACGCATGCCCGGTCGGCAACATCGCGCTCGCGCAACAGCTTCGGTGCGCCCGCGACCACCCACGGCAGGTCGTAGAGGATGCCACGCGAACCCGGCGTCGCCGCCAGGATGGCGGCGAGCAGTTGGCCCTGGCCGCCACCGACGTCGACGATCGTCGAATAGGCGCTGAAGTCGTAGCCCGCGACCACCGGCGCGGTGGTCAGTTCCGAAATACTTGTCATGGTCTGGTTGAACAGGTCAGCATGCTCGGGCTGCTCGGCGAAGTAGTCGAAGCTCGCCTTACCGTGCAACGTCGGCACGACCGTATTGCCGGTCCGAACCGAATCCACCAGCAGGGTCCATCGTGTGCGCTGCTCGTGCGAGCCGTAGAACCGCGCCGCGCACGCCATCGACGCCGGTGCATCTGAACGCAGGGTGTGGGCAAGAGAATTCAGCTCGTAGCGACCATCACCGCGGTGACGGAAGATGCCGCGGCTGATCAGCGCCCGCAGCAGCCGACGCAGCGCATCGGTGTCCGCGCCCACCCGTGCCGCCAGGTCGTCGATGAGCAGTGGCCCGTCGGCGAGGGCATCGGCGACGCCAAGTTGGGCCGCGGCGGTGATCGCCTGCGACGTCCAGGCGGCAATGATCATTTCCATCATCGCCGCCGGCGCAGGCGTGAGGCGTTGATAGAGCCGGTACAGGTAGTGGCGAATGCGCTCGAGGCCGCGGGCAAGCAGGGCAGGTGGCACGTTTGCTGTCGCCGAGCGCGCGGATTGGCTCACCGGGGGCTCATCGCATCCAGGCAGGGGTAATCGGCAGGCCGTGGCGATGTCGGTATTCGGCAATCGCCTTGAGGTTGTTCAGCTCCAGCCGATGCCCGGCGCCGAACATGTCCCAGAAGTCGCCGACCCACACCGGCCGCTGCGGCGGGGCGGTCTCCGGGTAGGGGTTGTGGTCGTAGAACGGGTGATGGCAGTTCGTCCACAACACCACCGCGCCCGGCTTGTCGAACACCAGCTGCGCGTCGACCACCCGCATCATGTAGATCATCCACAGGTGCTTGCCCTGATCCCACGCGCAGTGATAGTCGACCGTGCGGGCCGCCGCGTTGGCGATCGTGCGCGTGTAAATCTTGGTGTCCGACCCGAGCCGGTCGTAGGCAAGCCAGAGGCCGGGCTCGTCCGTGGGCGTGAAACCGCGCAGGCTGTAGGTCCACTCCTCCAGGCTGCGGGTGTCGGCCATGTACTCGAACAGCTCGTCGGGTGGGCATTCGATGTAATCGTTGACCGTGCAGTACTCGCCGAACACCTGGTCGTGCGGATACACCGACCGCATCATTTCCATGATGATCGGCGTGGCATTCTGCCGGGGGCTGGTTTCGATCCGGATGACACCGTCGATAGGTTCGGTCGTGCCGGTGTGAGCGACAATGTCCTCAAGTGCTGGCAGCGACATCGCTCCCGTTCTCCTTTGTGATCGGGTTTTTGTTGAGCAGCTGCTCACCTGATTCGCGGCGATGCCAATAACACGACCGGCGCTCGTCGTGAGTTCACCGCGGTCCCGCGGCGCTGTCGAACCGATCACCCGCGCGCCTCGTGGTATCCGATACCGGCGCCTTGCGGCGCGATGTCCGCGTGAGGCTGACGGTCGATCGTGGAGGAGGCGCGGCCATGGTGGACGCAGTGGCGCGGCGTCGCCGCAGCACAGCCGTCCGACGGCTCGCTCACGCGGATCCGCCCACCCGCCAGCTGAGCATCGAGCTGCGCAACGTGGTGCGCGAATACCAGGTCGGCGGTCAGGCGGTGCGGGCACTCGACGACATCAGCCTGCAACTGTGGGGTGGGCAGTTCGTGTCGGTGGTCGGACCGTCGGGGGCGGGCAAGAGCACCCTGCTGCACCTGCTCGGCGCGTTGGACTGCCCGGATTTGGGATCGATCACGTTCGACGGCGAGCAAATCGGTCGTCTCAGCGACCAGCAGCGGTCGGTGTTTCGCCATCACCGTGTGGGGTTCATCTTCCAGTTCTTCAACCTGCTGCCGTCGCTGTCGGCGTGGGAGAACGTGGCGGTCCCGAAGCTGCTCGACGGTGTCCGGCTGGGCAAGGCCAAACCCGCTGCGGTTCGGCTGTTGGACCGGGTCGGGCTCGGCAACCGCGCCGAGCACCGACCGGCGGAACTGTCCGGCGGCCAGATGCAGCGGGTCGCGATAGCGCGGGCGTTGATGATGGACCCCCCGCTGATCCTGGCCGACGAACCGACCGGCAACCTGGATTCCGCAACCGGTGCCGCGATATTGGAGCTTCTTGCCGACGTGGCCCACGAGGACGGCCGCAGCCGGCTGGTGGTGAT
This sequence comes from Mycobacterium xenopi, assembly GCF_009936235.1. NCBI lineage: Bacteria > Bacillati > Actinomycetota > Actinomycetes > Mycobacteriales > Mycobacteriaceae > Mycobacterium > Mycobacterium xenopi. The sequence goes on from NZ_AP022314.1 coordinate 3,965,474, forward strand.
GGTGACCCACAACTTGGCCGCCGCGGCGGCCACTGATCGAGTGATCACCCTGCAGGATGGTCGGCTCGGTTCCGACGAGTTGACCGTTGCGCGGAGTCGGCTCGGGCTACCCCGGTTCTGGGCCACCAATGGCCGACGACGACGCGATCGGATGCCCCGGCCGTGAGCGGCTTGCCGGGTGATCGCGTGGTGAGGCGCCGGGCGGGGGCAGCCGCCGCGGCGAGCCGGCTTCGGCTGTTCAGCGTTCGCGAACTCCTCGTGCACCGTCGCCGCACGATCGCATCGATAACCGTGATGGCAATAGCCGCAGCGTATTTGGTCGCCGTATTCGGCATCTTCGGGTCGATCACCGGGTCGGTCAACCGGTTGGCCGACGGGATTGCCGGCATCGCCGCGCTCGAGGTGTCGGGCATCACCGACGCGGGATTCCCCGACGCGATAGCCAGCGATGTCGCCGCAGTTCCCGGTGTCGCCACCGCGGCGCCGATGATCCGGACGGCTGCGTTCACACCCTCGGGTCCGGTGCTGTTGTTCGGCGCGGACGAGAAAAGTGCCGCGTTGCGCGGCGCTCTGAAAGACGCTGTCGGGGTCCAGCCAGCGACACCGTCAGGGGTAACCGACGGTGTCCAGGTCGGGCCGGCCGTCGGCTATGCGAGGGGCGAGCGCTTCCAGCTGGGCTCAGCGGAGGTCACCGTCACAGCAGTGCTGGAGGGCAAGCAACTGGCAGCGCTGAACGGCGGACACTATGTCCTGGCTCCACTTCCCTTGGCGCAGAAGATTACTGGTCGACCACGCCAACTCGATTCGATACTCGTCACCATCAAACCGGGCGCGGATCGCGCCGTGGTCCGCACCTCGATCACCAAAGCGGTGAACGGCCGGGCGATCGTCGCGGACCCGAGCATGCGGGCAACCCGCGCCGGCGACGGCGTCAGGCTGATGAACTACATGTCGCTGATCGGCGCGGCGGTTGCGTTGGTGGTGGGTGCGTTTTTGATCTACACCACGATGACGATGGCGATTGCCCAACGCCGGCCGGTCATCTCGATACTGCGCGCGATCGGCGGCCGGCGCGAAACCATCGTGTGCGACATGCTGTTGGAGGCTGCGGTTCTCGGGCTGCTCGGCGGCGCCATAGGGTCGGTTATGGGGATTCTCATGGGCCGTACCGCAATTGGCCGATTGCCACCAGCAATGACCCAAGGGCTGGAAGCACGCGTGCAGTACTGGCTGCCCGGCTACGCGATACCAGCAGCCTTGACGGCGACCGTGCTCACCAGCGTGGCCGCATCGGCGATGGCGGCGCGACAGGTATACCGGGTGTCGCCGATCGAGGCGTTGGCGCCGGTCGGGGTGTCAGCGGCCGACCGCGTGCCACGATGGCTGCGGATCGCAAGCGGGTTCGGCGCCGTCGCGGTGCTGGGCGCCTCGGTCCTGCTCGCCTTCGGCCGGCACGGCACATTCTCGTTCGTGGCAGCACTCGCTGTACTTTGTGCCGAGATCGCGCTCGGCTTTGCTTTCACCGTGCCGATCGTCAAGGCCACAGCCGCGGCTGCTCAACCGTTCGGAACGGTCGGGGCACTGGCGGCGGCCACCATCGAGCGGGCGCCGCGGCGGGTATGGGCCACCGTGATGACCGTGCTCATCGCGGTCGTTACGACCATCGTGATTACCGGCACCAACACCGACATGATCCGGTCCGCCCGCGCGGTCTTCGCGCCGGTCACCAATGTTGACGTGTGGGTCAGCGCGGATCCTCCTGACCGCTATCCCACAGACGCTCTGCCGCAGGGTCTTACCGAAAGACTGGCCGCAGTGCCGGGCGTAGCGCAAGTCGTCGAGGGGGCATGTGGATTCGCTGACGTCGGTGGCACTCGCGTGCTGCTCGACGGGTTTTCCCGCGGGACCGACGATGCGCTCTATCGCGCGCTGGATGAACAGGTACGCAACGAGGTTCTGGCCGGCCGCGGCGTGGTGCTCACCCAAAATCTCGGCAAGACCCTGGGTGTCGGGGTCGGCGACGGTTTGCGGCTACAAACGCCACACGGCCCGCGGCAGGCTGCGGTGCTGGCTTTGGTTCCGTACTTCTCGACCGTCATCGGCACCGTCGGGATGGACCTCGACCACTTGCGGGCCTGGTTCGACCGTCCTGCGGCGACAACACTGCAGATCTTCGCCGCGCCGGGCGCAGATCGCGCGCGACTGTTGGCAGATGTCCGCCGCGTCGTGCCCGCACCCAACTACGTTTACGACGGCCGTGTCGCGCTTTCCGGCCTCGAGGCGCCGCTGCACCAGAGCATGTTCATCGCCAACGCGGTATGGATGATCGTGGTGTTCGTCGCCGCCGTCGCGGTCCTGAACACGTTGACGCTTTCGGTGCTGGAAAGGCGCCGAGAGCTCGGCGTGCTGCGGGCGATGGGGTCTAGCCGTCGGTTCGCGCTGCGAATGGTTCTGGCCGAGGCCGCGGGTATCGGTGTCGTCGGTGGCGTCTTGGGATTGGTTCTCGGTGTGACCGACCAGTGGCTCTACAGCCTTGTCAGCACGGACATCATGAACTTCGACGTAGCTTTCCGGCCGAACCCGGTCGCGGTCGCGTTCACCGCGGGCGCGGTGGTGCTGAGCCTGCTCGGCTCGGTGCCGCCCGCGCTGCGCGCCGCGCGGTTGAACATCATCGAGGCGATCAGCGCCGAATAAGGCCACGCACTCTCATCTGCTGCCCAGATCCATTCGGAATGGCGGATATTCGTCACGCATCAACGAGACATACACGGCCACGCGATATCGCCATCGAACCATCCCCATCAGGAAATCGAACATGCCCTGCGAGACCGTGCCGGTGGACAACAACCACACCGGGGCGATGACGCAGACCAGCTGCAGCAGCGGCTCCATCGCCCAGCACACCAGTATCTGGGGCAGCCCCAACAGCCACCACTTCACCAGCACGCCCCATCTCCGGAGTCGCTGCGGGTAGTCGACCTCGAGATCGCCTGGGTAGTCGGGCCGAGACGCCAGCGTGAAAGGCGGATACTTGTCGGTGGTGTTCATCGGGAATCGATAGTTCATGACCCGCCACGACCAGCGCAGCACCCCCACGTTGAAGTCGAAGATGGGGCGGGGATAGCGGCCGGTGAACAAGATGGCGACGCCGGCGACGACGGTCAGCAGCAGATACACCAGGTAGAGCAGGATCAATATGGGATAGTGCGGCACGGCCAGCACGCACCATTTGACAAGCCAGAGCCAGCGTGACGGCGCGTCGATACCACCGCGTACCCGGACGGGCTCATCCGGGTGGTTCACCGGTCCCATGCTCGGCACCTCCTGACGGGTTCACCGCCGTCGACAACTGGGGCACGACGGGATGGTTGTCGCGGGCGTAGAGGTCTCGACTGATCTGCGCCGACATCTTGCTGTGACTGGTCCAGCGCAGAAACGTGGTCAGTGCCCACGTCGTGAACCGGTCCGGAACCATTGCCACCGGTTTCAGCGCAGCTTCGCTGCGGGATACCTGCTGGGTGGTCAACCACGACACGGCCTTGACTTTGTGTCGCCGGGTGTTTTCATACCAGCGCAGCGCGCCGGGGACATCGGGGCAAAAATCCGAAAGCGCCTTGCACAACACCATCGTGTCGAGCAGCGCTTGATTGGTTCCTTGCGCCAGCGTTGGCGGCATCGTATGCGCGGCGTCACCGAGCAACGTCACAGCGCCTTGGCCCGCACGCGGAATCGGGTGCCGAAAATGCGGGAACGGCGACGGGGCCAAATCCTCGTCGGTCAAGGTGGCAAGTAGTTCATCGACGCAATCGGCCCATCCGGTGAAGTTGGATCGGATCATGTCGAGCGGACGTTGCGGTCTGACACACTCCGGAGACCACGGCAGGTCGAACCACCACTGCAGGGCCCACCCTCCGGCCGGCCACAGGCCAAGGTTTGCGTGCTCGCCGATCATCATCAGTGCGACGTGCTTGTCGGCAATCTCCGGAAGGGTGGCCAGGCCCTGCCAGCTGCACCAGCCGGTGGGCCTGACGCGTTGTGCGCCAACGAATTCGCGCACCACGGAGTGCACTCCGTCCGCGCCGATCAGCACGTCGCCTTCGGCCGAGCTGCCGTCGGCGAACTCGATCCGAGCTCCGGTGCCGGTGTTGAGTACCTCGACGGCACGCGCGTTGCATCTGACGCGCTCGCCAGGAAAGCCGTCCATTAGCCGTTCCAGCAGGACTCGCCGGGGGACCATCCGGACCGGCTCGCCGAGCCGGTCCGCGATCGCTGTCACGTCCAAACGGGTGATCGGATGACCCCGGAATGTGTGGACCCGCACGGTGGAAATCAGCTGGCCGGCCCCCTCCATGTCGACACCCAGCTGCCGCAGCACCGTCGCGCCATTCGACCAAATGGTCACGGCGCCGCCGCCGGGGGTCACATGAGGGCGCTGTTCGAACACGGTGACGTCATGGCCGTCGCGCAACAAACCCCGAGCCACCGACAGGCCGCCCACGCCCGCGCCGACCACGAGGATCCGAAGCGGGCGAGTCGACGGGGCGCGCGCTATTGGCATCTGGACCTCCTGCTGCTAACACGCTGGAGGTCGCCGAGAAGTTCACCGCCGGTCGGCGCTGGTTGTTGAGACCGCCACGGCCAGAAGTTCGGCGGCCACGCTGATCGCCGCGTACGGTGACGGCTCCCAGCCCCGCTCGAAGAAGCCGAAAAGCCCGGTGGTGCGCGACAACAGGAACGCTACGAGCGCGCCGCCGGCCACCGCAGCCGCCGCGACCCGCAGCAGGTCGTCGACGTACCTGCGCAACCTTCGCGCGTTCATCACTCGTCCTTTTCGCTCACCTGCGCCGCCAGCCGCAGCGCACGGTGTTGCAACACTTTGGCGTTGCTTTCCTCGGCGTTGGGTGCTTGCTCGATGTCTTCGATCGAGGTAACCTCGCGGCCCAATGTCTCGCGCCAGTGGGCGGCCAGCACCGTTTGCGCGGTCGCTTGCAGGTATGCGCGCACCTCGCCGACGCTGGCACTCAATCGCAGCGGCCGCAGCGCGGCGAGGAAGACCTCATTCCCAGTCGGGGTAGCCGCCGTCGGGCACCACGCGCAACGGTCGCGGGTTGACGGGATCGCATGGTGCCGTCACCTATCCCCTGCCTTCTCACGACCTGACGATTCGGTCGCATCAGTCCATAGCGGGTCTGGTTACCGCTGAGCCAGCCACCCCGGGTTGTCAGCCATCCCACACATTTACTAGGATGTCCTAGTAAAGCACTGTGTTTGTTTCGGCTACGACGAGGGCAGCTATGACCGAACGGATTCCGCATTTCATCGACGGCCACCGTACGACCGGGCAGTCGCAGCGCACCGCCGACGTGTTCAATCCCAACACCGGCCAAGTGCAGGCGCTGGTTCCCATGGCCGGCACGACCGAGGTCGACGCAGCGGTGGCATCGGCCGTCGAGGCGCAGAAGGGCTGGGCGACGTGGAACCCGCAGCGGCGGGCGCGGGTCATGATGCGGTTCATCGAGCTGGTCAACCAGCACACCGACGAGCTGGCCGAGATGCTCTCGCTCGAGCACGGCAAGACACTGGCCGACTCCCGCGGTGACATCCAGCGCGGCATCGAGGTGATCGAGTTTTGCATCGGTATCCCGCATCTGCTCAAGGGCGAATACAGCGAGGGCGCCGGGCCGGGCATCGACGTGTACTCGCTGCGTCAGCCGCTGGGCGTGGTCGCCGGGATCACCCCGTTCAACTTCCCGGCGATGATCCCGCTGTGGAAGGCCGGCCCGGCGCTGGCGTGTGGAAATGCGTTCATTCTCAAGCCTTCCGAGCGCGACCCGTCGGTCCCGGTGCGGCTGGCCGAGTTGTTCATCGAAGCGGGCCTGCCGCCCGGGGTGTTCCAGGTCGTGCACGGCGACAAGGAAGCCGTCGACGCCATCTTGGCCCATCCCGACATCAAGGCCGTCGGCTTTGTCGGCAGTTCCGATATCGCGGCCTACATCTACGCGACCGCGGCCGCGCACGGGAAGCGCTCGCAATGCTTCGGCGGCGCCAAGAACCACATGATCGTGATGCCCGACGCCGACCTCGACCAGGCAGTGGACGCGCTGATCGGCGCCGGATATGGCAGCGCCGGCGAACGCTGCATGGCCGTCAGCGTTGCCGTGCCGGTCGGCGAGCAGACCGCAGAACGGTTGCGCGGCAGGCTGGTTGAGCGCATCAACAACCTGCGGGTCGGCCACAGCCTTGACCCGAAGGCCGACTACGGTCCGCTGGTCACGGAGGCTGCGCTCAAACGGGTGCGCGATTACATCGGCCAAGGTGTGGCCGCCGGCGCAGAAATCGTCGTCGACGGGCGGGAACGCGCCAGCGACGACTTGGCGTTCGGCGACGCCAACCTCGAGGGCGGCTTCTTCATCGGGCCGACCCTGTTCGACCACGTCACCCCCGACATGTCGATCTACACCGACGAGATCTTCGGACCGGTGCTGTGCATGGTCCGCGCCCACGACTACGAGGAGGCGCTGCGGCTGCCTTCGGAGCATGAATACGGCAACGGGGTGGCCATCTTCACCCGCGACGGTGACACCGCCCGCGACTTCACCTCGCGCGTGCAGGTCGGCATGGTCGGCGTCAACGTGCCAATCCCGGTGCCGGTGGCCTACCACACCTTCGGCGGCTGGAAGCGCTCCGGATTCGGCGATCTCAACCAGCACGGCCCGGCGTCGATCCAGTTCTACACCAAGGTCAAAACGGTGACGTCGCGCTGGCCGTCGGGCATCAAGGATGGCGCAGAGTTCGTCATCCCGACGATGAAGTAACCGGGCGATGCAATTCTTCGGTCTCGACGACGACGAGCGGGTTATCACCGAGACGGCGGCGGCGTTCGCCGAAAGACGCCTGGCGCCAAATGCGTTGGAGTGGGACGCCACCAACCACTTCCCAATCGACGTGCTGCGAGAGGCGGCCGGTCTGGGCATGGCGGCCATCTACTGCCGCGAGGACGTGGGCGGCAGCGGTTTGCGCCGGCTCGACGGGGTTCGGATCTTCGAACAGTTGGCCACCGGCGATCCCACCACCGCCGCATTCTTGTCGATCCACAACATGTGCGCGTGGATGATCGACAGCTTCGGCACACCAGAACAACGCAAAGCCTGGTTGCCGAGGCTGGCATCGATGGATGTCGTCGCCAGCTACTGTTTGACCGAGCCGGGCGCAGGCTCGGATGCCAGCGCGCTGAGCACCCGCGCCGTCAAGGAGGGTGGCGACTACGTGCTCGACGGGGTTAAGCAGTTCATCTCCGGGGCGGGCACCTCCGACGTGTACGTGGTGATGGCGCGCACCGGCGGCGAGGGACCCCGCGGCATTTCGGCCTTCATCGTCGAAAAAGACACTGCCGGGCTCAGTTTCGGAGCCCATGAGGCGAAGATGGGCTGGCACGCGCAGCCGACGGCCCAAGTGGTGCTGGACGGGGTGCGGGTGCCGGCCGATGCGATGCTGGGCGGCGCCGACGGGGAGGGGGCCGGCTTTTCGATCGCGATGAACGGCCTCAACGGTGGGCGTCTCAACATCGCGGCGTGCTCGCTCGGCGGCGCTCAGGCCGCGTTCGACAAGGCGACGTCGTATCTGCTGCACCGGCAGGCGTTCGGTATGACCCTGCTCGACGAGCCGACCATCCGCTTCACCTTGGCGGATATGGCCACCGCGCTGGAGACATCGCGAATGTTGTTGTGGCGGGCGGCAAGTGCACTCGACGACGACGCCGCCGACAAGGTGGAGCTGTGCGCGATGGCCAAACGCTATGTCACCGACGCATGCTTCGACGTGGCCGACAAGGCACTGCAGCTGCACGGCGGCTACGGTTACCTGCGGGAGTACGGTCTGGAGAAGATCGTCCGTGACCTGCGCGTGCACCGCATCCTGGAAGGAACCAACGAAATCATGCGGGTGGTTATCGGTCGGGCAGAGGCCGCTCGGGTCCGCGCCACCGTATAACGCCACCGCGTAGGAAGGCCACGGCGATGACGACGATCGCGTTTTTGGGGCTGGGCCACATGGGCGGCCCAATGTCGGCCAATCTGGTGGCCGCTGGCCATTTCGTCCGTGGCTTCGACCCGATGCCCACCGCCGCGGCGGCTGCCACCAAAAACGGTGTCGCGGTGTTCGACGGCGGCCCGGACGCGGTGGCCGACGCCGACGTGGTGATCACCATGCTGCCCAACGGAGACGTGGTCAAGCGCTGCTACGCCGAGGTGCTGCCCGCCGCCCAGCAAGGCGCGCTGTTCATCGACAGCTCGACGATCTCCGTCAACGACGCCCGCGAGGTGCACGCGCTGGCTGAATCGCGGGGTTTCGCCCAACTCGACGCACCGGTCTCCGGCGGGGTGCGCGGCGCCGTCGCCGGGACGCTGGCGTTCATGGTCGGCGGTGACGAATCCGCGCTGCAGCGGGCACGGCCAGTGCTAGAACCCATGGCCGGCAAGGTCATTCACTGCGGTGGACCTGGTGCCGGTCAGGCCGCCAAGCTGTGCAACAACATGGTGCTGGCCGTGCATCAAATTGCGATCGCCGAGGCGTTCGTGCTGGCCGAAAAGCTCGGCCTGTCGGCGCGGTCGTTGTTCGACGTGATCACCGGCGCGACCGGCAACTGCTGGGCGGTGCATACCAACTGTCCGGTGCCGGGCCTGGTTCCGACATCGCCGGCCAACAACGACTTCGCACCGGGTTTCGCCACCGCGCTGATGAACAAGGATCTGAGCCTGGCGATGCAGGCGGTGGCCTCGACCGGCGCGGCCGCGCCGCTGGGCAGCCATGCCGCCGACATCTACGCCAAGTTCGCGGTCGACCACGCCGACAAAGACTTCAGCGCGGTGATCGAGATGCTACGGCAGTCCTGAGCTTCACCTGCCGGCCACGAGCCGCGAACGCTCGCGGGCGATCCACCATCGCCGGTGCAGCTCTTGGCAGCCCGCGGCCAGCAGCGGTGTGGCGCCGTCGTAGCCTGAACGCACAGCTGCCGCACCGGTGAATTCCGCTGCGGCGCAAGGTGTGACAAGCAATGCGGGTAGACCAGCGGCGGCCGCTGCCCGTGCTCCGCGCGCTGAGCCCTCGACGGCAAGGGCATCCTGCGGCGTTATCCCCAACTCCCACAATGCCAGCCGGTACAGCTCGACATCGCCGTCGGGTCGCTCTACGTCGTCGGCGGTAACGATGGTCTCGACCAGTCCCTCGCCGATGAGTTGGCGGACCAACGTCTGCGCCCACGCCCGCTCGCGGGTGCTGACCACACCGACCCAGATACCGGCGACGAACAGGTTCATGACCAGGTCGATCAGACCGCCACGCGGGGCCAGGTCGCCGTCGCACCGTTCGTCGGCTAGCGCGTCGTCGGCGTCGAAGATCACCGCACGCAGTGGTGCAATGTCGGCGTCGACGGGTCGGGCCCGGTCCCACCAAAACGTCCGCCGCCGAAAGGTGCCCGCCGGCATGGTCACACTCTTAGCCTGGCCGGGTGTCGGCCGGTGGGCGTCCCCCATTAGGGGGATTCCGCGTGGCGATCTCGCGGTGTGTCGTTGCGCACCGCTCTAAGGTGATGCCATGGCGGCTGCCGGCATCGAACCGAGCACTGGTCAGGCCACCAAACCGGTTCGGCTTGTGCTTGTCGACGACCACGAAATGGTCATCGAAGGACTCAAGGCGATGCTCGCCGCGTTCAAGGACCGGGTGCGGGTGGTCGGGCAGGCGGTGGGCGCCGAACGCGCGGTCAGCATCATCGATGACCTGCAGCCCGACATCGTGTTGTGCGACGTTCGCATGCAAGGCTCCAGCGGCCTGGATCTGTGCCTGGAGCTGCGCGCACGCGACCCGGACCGCAAGGTCGTCATGCTGTCGGTCTACGACGACGAGCAATACCTGTTCCAGGCGTTGCGGGTGGGTGCCCGCGGTTATCTCCTGAAGAGCATCAGCAGCGACGAGCTGGTGCGCCAGCTGGAGCTGGTGCACCACGGCGAAACGGTGATCGACCCGGGAATGGCGGCCCGCGCCGTCGACACCGCCGCGCGGATGCAGCGCGACGAGTTCTGGCCGGGCGCGCGCCAGGGGCTGACCCAACGCGAAAGCGAGATCCTGTCCTACATGGTCACCGGGTTATCCAACCGCGGCATCGCCAACAAGCTCGTCATCGGTGAGGAAACCGTCAAAAGCCACCTGCGCTCGATCTACCGCAAGCTCGGCGTCAACGACCGCACGGGCGCGGTGGCCACCGCGCTGCGCGAAGGCATCTACCATTGACCGACAGCACCCATGGACCCAACGCGGTGCGCGATGTCGTCGGCGCCGACCGTGAACTGGCGCTCTTGCGCGAACTCATTCAGGCCGCCTCCAGCGGCCCTGGCGTCGAACCGCTGGCGGCCGCCGCCGCTCGCATGATCACCGCGGCCACCGGCACCGACGTTTGCTTCGTGCATGTCCTCGACGACACCGACCGCTCGCTCACCCTGGCCGGGGCGACCCCACCGTTCGACGGCCAGGTGGGAAAGATCCGATTGCCGCTGGGTTCCGGCATTTCAGGCTGGGTGGCCAGGCATCGGGAGCCGGTGGTGATTACCCATGACAAGGAGGCCGACCCGCGGTATTTGCCGATCCAGTCGCTGCGGGGGCGGGATTTCACGTCGATGGTGTCGGTGCCGATGGAAACCGACCCCGGTGGCTTGGTCGGGGTGCTCAACGTGCACACCGTGCAGCGCCGCGAATTCACCGACGACGACGTCGAACTGCTGCGGGTCATCGGCCGGTTGATCGCCGGGGCACTGCATCAGGCGCGGCTGCACCGCCAACTGGTGGCTCGAGAACGCGCACACGAGTTGTTCGTCGAGCAGGTGATCGAGGCGCAGGAAATCGAGCGCAGGCGACTGGCCGGCGACATCCACGACGGCATCTCGCAGCGGCTGATCACGCTGTCGTACCGGCTAGATGCCGCCGCGCGGGCCGTCGGCGACGACGACGAGGCCCAAGCCTCCCGGCACCTCGACGAGGCGCGCGAACTCGCCGAGCTAACGCTCGAGGAAGCGCGCGCCGCGATCAGCGGGCTGCGCCCACCAGTTCTCGACGACCTGGGTCTGGCGGGCGGGCTGGCCAGCCTGGCACGGTCGATGCCGCAGCTGAACCTGGAGCTCGACCTGTCCGATGCGCGGCTGCCGGAGCACATCGAGCTTGCGCTGTACCGCATCGCGCAGGAGGGCCTGCAAAATGTCGTCAAGCATGCCGCCGCCACCAGGACGCGGCTGCGGTTCGCGGTCGACGGCGACATCGCCCGGCTGGAAATCGTCGACGACGGAGTGGGTTTCGACACTTTCGAGAATCCACTGGGCGGCGACGAGATGGGCGGTTACGGTGTGCTGTCGATGGCCGAGCGTGCGGAGCTGGTCGGCGGGCGGCTCAACATCCGGTCGCGGCCCGGCGCCGGGACTGCGGTGACTGCGACGATTCCCCTGCCCCCGACCCTGGAGTAGCGCGAGCGCTCAAAAGTCGCCGGCGTTGTGCCGCAAGGTTTCGATGGACGACACCAATGCCTGCGCCTCGGCGTCCGACATCCCGATGTCGGCGAACACCTGCTCGTTGAGTGTGACGGTGGCGTCCTCGACCGTGGAGCGGCCGAGGTCGGTGATCTGCACCAGCGTCGTGCGACCGTCGGTCGGATGCGGTATGCGCTGCACCAGCCCGTTGGCTTCCAGCCGGCGGATCGCGTGGGTGACGCTGGTGACGTGCACCTGAAGCCGGTCGGACGCTTTGGTGATCGGCAACGCGCCGGTGCGGCTGAACGCCAGCAGACGCAGCAGCTCGAAGCGGGAAAAGCTTAGATCGTAGGGCCGCAAGGCGTTTTCGACCCGGGCGAGCAGAATCTGGTGGGCGCGCATCACCGACGTCACCGCGACCATGCCCAGCGCGACGTCACCCCATCCGGCACGCTCCCAGTTGGCCCTGGCCTGGGCGATCGGGTCGCGGCGATCGGATCGCTTGTCCGGTTGGTTGGCGGCCACGCTCTTTCTTACCGCACTCCGCGCCCCGATCGGCGCCACCTTTCCTGATTTTGCCGAGCGCATCGCGCAATCCACAGGGGGCACTATCGAGTACAGCGCGCGGTTCTGCCCAGCGCCTTTTCCACCACCGAGAGGACCGCGAGACTGGATGCGCGGCTGCCGACAGTGATCCGCGCGCCACCGTCCGAATAATGGCGGACCTGCAGCCCGCTGCCCGCTAGTGTCCCGCGCCAGAAATTCGTTTCATTAGTCGTTGGATGGACTGGAGGATCTGTTCGGCGGTCTTGGTCCACACGAATGGTTTGGGGTTGTCGTTCCAGGCGGCGACCCAGGCACGGATGTCTTTTTCGAGTGCTTGGACGCTGCGGTGGTCGCCGCGTTCAAGGAGTTGGCGGGTCAGCTCGGCGAACCAGCGCTCAACTTGGTTGATCCAGCTGGAATAGGTTGGGGTGTAGTGCATGTGGAAGCGAGGGTGGCGCTCGAGCCAGCTTTGCACGGTGGGCGCTTTGTGAGTGCCGTAGTTGTCGCAGACCAGGTGGACGTCGAGGTGGTCGGGGACCTGGGCGTCGATCCTGGCCAGGAACTTGCGGAACTCGATGGCGCGGTGGCGCCGGTGCAGCGCGGTGATCACGGTGCCGTCGGCGATGTCGAAGGCGGCGAACAGGCTGGTGGTGCCCGAGCGCACGTAGTCGTGGGTGCGTTTCTCGGGCATGCCGGGCATCATCGGGAACGCCGGCTGGCTGCGCGCCAGCGCCTGGACCTGGCTCTTTTCGTCCACGCACAGCACCACCGCGGCCTCGGGCGGGTCAAGATAGAGCCCGACGATGTCATAGACCTTCTCCACAAACAGCGGATCATTGGACAGTTTGAAGTGCTCGGCCCGATGTGGTTGCAGCTCAAATGCTTTCCAGATCCGCCCGATCGTGGACTTCGACAGCCCGCAGCGTTGGGCCATCGAGGCCCGCGACCAGTGCGTGGCGTTGGCCGGAGTGGACTCCAAGGTGGCCACCACCACGTTCTCGACCTGCTCGGCGCTCACCGACGCCGGCCGGCCCGGCCGGGGTCATCGACCAGCCCGTCTAGCCGTGCCTCGACGAACCGGCTCCGCCACTTGCCCACGGTCGGCTGCGATACCCGCTCGCGCGCCGCGACCTGCTTGTTGGTCAAGCCCTCGGCGCAACCGAGCACGATCCGTGACCGCAACGCCAGCGCCTGGGCGGATTTGCGCCGCCGCGCCCACCGGGTCAGCGTCTCGTGTTCTTCATCGGTCAACACCAATTCCGCTTTCGGTCGCCCCTGTGATGCCACATGCGAATCATCCCACGCACCAATGCGTTTCGCCGTGGAACACCGCCGATCCGCACCGATTACATTTATGTAACGAATTTCTGGCGCGAGACACTAGCACGTCGCTCCACGGCCGGTCCCGCGACGGTAGGTACACGAAGTTGGCGTGCGCATCGGTGCTGCAGACTCCCATCGCGGTCAGTTGCTTCTGCAGATAGCGCCGCTCGGCGGTGATCAGCCGGACCCGCTTGAGCAGTTGGCTTTCGGCGGCATAGGAGCCCGCGACCGCGGGTAATGCGGTGCTGGCCATTCCGAAGGGCAACTGCTTGGTCCACAGCGCCTTGGTCAATCCCGGCGAGCCGATGCCGTACCCGATCCGCAGACCGGCCAGCCCGTAGGCCTTGGAAAAGGTCCGCACCACTACCACATTGGGGAAGCGGGCGACCAACGAAGCCGGGTTGATCCGCTGCTCCGCCCCGGCGAATTCGATATACGCCTCGTCGAGCAACACGACGGTGTCCGGCGGCACCCGCCGCAGAAACCGCATCACCTCGACGGCAGGCTCCATTGTGCCGGTCGGATTGTGTGGGCGGCACAGCACCACCACCCGGGCCGTAGTGGCGGCATCAGCCAGCGCATCGAGGTTGTGATGACCGCGCTCATCGAGCGGGACCGTCACCGGGATCAACCGTGCGATCTGCGCGATGATCGGGTACCCGTCGAACGTGGGTGACGCCATCACGATGGTGTCACCCAAATAGGTCAACGTCTGCAGCACTTGCATCACCACACCGGTTGCGCCGGCGCCAAGCACCACCTGATCCTCGGGCACCCCGATGTGATCGGCGATCAGGCGACGCAGCCGCGCCGGCAGGAACTCCGGGTACCGGTTGGCTGCGTCGATCGACTTGACTAACGCTTTTCGCACCGCCCGCAGCGGCGGAAACGGATTCTCGTTCAACGACAACGCCAGCGGATCGACCGCCTGCGGCAATGCGCCGAGGATCTCGGCGGTGATCGAGTTCCTCTGCGCGGCAATCGTCATTAGCCGCGTCCGCCCCACCGCATCGCGGCCGCGCCGGCGAAGTCACCAGCGTGGGCGAAGGCGGCCATCAGCACCACGTCGCCGGCGTTGACCTGACCGTCGCAGATGGCGCGATCGAGGTTGATCGGTATACCGGCACCGAACAGGTTGCCGCACTCGTCGAAGGTATCGCGGTGACGTTCGGGCGGTATCTCGAGCGCTTCTCGCCAGTTGCGCAGGAACACCCGGTTGGGCTGGTTGGTGACGAGCAAGTCAACGTCCTTGGACGCCAGAGCGATTCGGTCGCAAACCGCCAGCGCCACTTCAGGAACCTGGCGGTTGCCGCGGGCCAGCACTTTGGTGATCTTGGTTTCGGTGAAACCGATGCAGCCTTCTCCGGGCCCCGGCTGCCACCACTTGCGGGGGGGATCGATCGCGAGCGTCATGTCTCCGGCGTATTCGCCGTAGGTGCGGCACTCGACATCAAGGATCGGCGATTGATCCGACAGCGTGACCAATCCGACCGCGGCACCGTCACCGGGGACCGCAGCCTGCGCCATTCGCCGGACACCCGGCTGGTCGAAGACTTGCCCCGCGGCGTTTTGCGCAATTGCGATCAGCGCGGTGCGCCCCTCACCGGACGTCAGCAATTTACGGGCGACGTTGAGCCCGAGCACAAATGCCGCGCACCCGCCGTTGTGCAGATCCAGCACCCAGGATGGGCGCATGCCCAAGCG
This sequence comes from Mycobacterium xenopi, assembly GCF_009936235.1. Taxonomy (NCBI): domain Bacteria; kingdom Bacillati; phylum Actinomycetota; class Actinomycetes; order Mycobacteriales; family Mycobacteriaceae; genus Mycobacterium; species Mycobacterium xenopi. The sequence goes on from NZ_AP022314.1 coordinate 3,980,554, forward strand.
GTGGGCGATGCCCCCGCCTGCGCCATAGAACGGCATATCCGGCATCTGGGTGTGTGTGATCAACACGTCGACGTTTTCGATGACGTCGCGGCCATGCCGTTCGATCAGTCCTTGCGCCGCTTGCTCGACCATGTCGATCGCGCTCTCGTCGGGTCCGACGTGATGGCGAAACTTCGGCGCGCGGAACATCAGGTTGTCACGTAACTCGTCAGATCCGGCGAACTGCGCGTAGTAGTCGGCGCTGATCGGCTCGCCCGGCAGATAGGTGGAAACGTCGGTGAGGCTGACTTCAGTCATGGCACGACTCACGATGCCCTCATCTCATCCAGGCCGGCGTGATCGGCAGGCCGTTGCGGTGGCGGTATTCCGCGATTGTCTTGAGGTTGTTCAGCTCCAGCGCGTGACCGGGACCGAAAATGTCCCAGAAGTCGCCTACCCAGCCGCTACGCTGTGGCGGCGCCGCCTCGGGGTAGGGGTTGTCGTTGTAGAACGGGTGGCGGCAATTAGTCCACAGCACAACGGAACCCGGCTTGTTGAGCACCACCTGGGCGTCGAGCACCCGCATCAGGTAGATCATCCACAGGTGCTTGCCCTGGTCCCACGCGCAGTGATAGTCGACGGTGCGGGCCTCGGCGTTGGCGTGGGTGCGAGTATAGATCTTGGTCTCCGGGAGCAACCGGTCGTAGGCCACCCACAGCCCTGGCTCGTCGGTCGGAGTGAAGCCACGCAGGGTATAGGTCCACTCCTCGAGACTGCGGGTGTCGGCCATGTACTCGAACAGCTCGTCCGGCGGGCAGTCGACGTAGTCGTTGACCGTGCAGTACTGACCGAACATTTCGTCGTGCGGGTACACCGAGCGCATTCTCGCCAAGAAGATGGGGGCAGTCTCCTCCAGTGGCGAGGTCTCGATGCGGACCACTCCGTCGATCGGCTCGGTTGTGCCAGTGTGGGCATGGATATCGTCAAGCGCTGGCAGCGACATCTGCGCGGTTCTCCTTCGTCGTTGAGTTTTCTTGGTTGACAGCGTGTTTCGCTGACGATACATTGAGAAATGTTGCAAACGGAGGGATTTCGTCGGCTGCGCATTCCACGCTCACCACCGACGGGCCGTCGACGTCGAGCGCAGCGCGCAACGCGGCAGCCAATCCGCCGGTGTCGTCGACGTCGACTGACGGCAGCCCGGGGAACATCGCTGCCAGCCCAGCGCCCAGCCGGCTGGGCGCAAACCGGTTGTAGCTGTACCTATCGCCGTAGTAGAGCTGCTCGCGGGTCACGCACATGGCGTGGGCGTTGTTGTTGAACAACACGAACGTGATGGGCAGCCGGTAGTGCACAGCGGTGTGCACCTCCATGCCGTGCATAAAAAACGCGCCGTCCCCCGCGACCACCACCACCCGCCGGGCGGGGGCCCGCCCGGTGTTGCGGGCGAACGCCATTCCGATACCGGCGCCGAAGCTGTAGCCCATGCCGCCCATGCCGAGCGCGACCAGGAACCGTCCCCCGCGTCGCACCGGCAAGTGATGGATGGCCGCCGCGCCGGTATTGCCGGCGTCGACGACGACGTCGACCCCGTCGGGCAACACGGCGTCCAGTGCGGTCATCGCGTCGCGATAGCGCACGCCGGGACCGTCGAACGGCGGGGGGGTCAACTCCGTGCGCACCACCGCATCGGGCACCCGCACACCCGTCGGCCGCCCGCGCCCGGAGAGCGCAGCCGTCAACAGGCGCAGCGACGCCCGCAGGTCGTCGGTGTGCACGTGGGTGCAGGGGACGTAGGGCGGGGCCGATCCAATCGACACCACCCGCACCGCAGCCAGCGCGTCGTCGAGTCCGGTGCGTGCGGTCACCGACAGCCGTGTGCCCACCACCAAGCACAACGCGCTTTTGGCCAGCGCGTCGGCAACGCCGGGGTGACCCATCACCCCCGTCACTCCCAGCGCCGACGACGACCCAAATCCCGGTGTGCCGGCGACGTCTTTCGCGTCGGGCACACACGCCACCCGCGCGCGCAGAACTGCGCGCAACCACTCCAGCTCAGCGCGAGCGTCGTCGCGAGCCACTTGCTCGCCGGCGATGATCGTGACCGGACCGGTTACCTGGCGCAGCGCGCGGACGATCGAATGGGGATCACCCACGGAACGCGACGGGGCAACACCATGCTCGGCGTAACCGTTGATGCCAACCTGTGTTTGTTGAATATCTTTGGGCAACAACAAAACAGCGGGGCCGCCTGTTTGCGCCGCGGCGACGGCGGCGGGCAGAGCCGTGATAATGTCGGCGGGCTTGAGCACCCGGCGGCAAAAAACCGACACCGCGGAAAACAACGCCTCGGCATCGAGCGAGCCGTTGCGGCCACTGGTGTCCTGAAAACTGCCCCGACCGTCCATCGTCGTCGCCGGTTGGCCCACCAACGCCAGGACCGGTACCCGACTGGCCAGCGATTCGCCCAACCCGGGCACGAGATTCAGCGCTGCCCCACCCGACGTCGCGGCCACCACACCCAATTTCTGCCCGCAGCGGCTATACCCGTCGGCCATGGTGGCAGCGGAAAACTCGTGCTTGGCGAGCACCGCGGTGATATCTGACCGGAAATATGCAGCGTCGTAAAGATCTTCGATGTTGGCCCCGTCGACACCAAAGATGTGGCCAACTCCGATTGCCGCGAGGTGCTCGACGATGTGGTCAACCACTCGTTGCTTCGCTGGCATACCGGTTACACGACTCGGGGGCGCTTTCAGTTCACCGCACGGCAAAGCTGACAGTTTTCGCGGTGAACCCCGCGCGGCTCCGCGTCGTGTTAGTTGCCAAAGCCGTGGGTAAGGAGTCGTGCCGCCATTGTTGAGTAACCACCACGGCGTTGCCGGGTCCCCGACGACCACCGTTGTTGTCATCGGGGCGGGGCCCTCCGGCCTAGCCGTGGCACGTCAGCTTGAGCATCGCCACCGGATCAAGACGCTCGTTGTGGAAAAGGCTTCGGCGCCCGCCATTGCCTGGCGCACCCGCTACGACGACTTTCGCCTCAATACCAGCGGCTTCTTATCTCACCTTCCCGGACAACGGATTCCGGTGACCGCGGGCCGGTGGCCGACCAAAGAGGACATGGTCCGCTATTTCGACCGCTACGTGCGGACGCAGCACATCGCGCTTCAGCTCAACTGCGAGGTCAACCACATCGAGCGCACCGCGCAGGTCTGGCGACTCGACACCTCGTCGGGGGAAATCCTCGCGCCGGTGATCGTCCTGGCTACCGGCAACTACCGCACCCCCACCATCCCCAGCTGGCCGGGTGTCGGTCAGTTCAACGGCGAACTCGTCCACTCCGGCGAGTTCACCAACGCGTGGCCCTTTCAGGGCCGTGATGTCCTAGTGGTCGGCGCGGGCAACTCGGCTGCCGACATCGCGGTCCAGCTCGCCTACGACGGTGCGCGCCGGATCTGGCTCGCGGTGCGCACCCCGCCGCACCTGGTGCGGCGCTCATTGGGCCCGATGCCGTCCGATGTCTTGCTCGAACTGTTCGCGCGCGTGCCGGCGAGCAAGGTCGACCCGCTGATCGACCGCGTCAACCACCTCATGTGGGGTGACCTGTCGCAGTACGGGTTCCAGCGACCACCGCTAGGCCTGAAGGCGACGGTGGAACAACGAGGCCGGATCCCCACCCTGGCCGACGAGCTCATCGACGTCGTGCGGACCGGCCGGGTGCAAGTGGTCGCCGCCGTGCAAGCGCTTGAGCCCGAGCGCGTGATCCTCGCCGACGCTAGTTCGGTAACGCCGCAGGTGATCATCGCCGCCACCGGTTTCCGGCCTGATCTCGACGGCTTGGTCGGCCACCTCGGTGTTCTCGACGAACACGGCAACCCACGCGGCGGCTTCGCCTCGCATCTCGGCGACGGAATGTTCACGATCGGATACGGCATTCCGCCCAACGGCCCACTGCGCGCCATCCGGCGCGCCGCCACACCGCTGGCCCGCCAGATCGCGGACTACCTGTCGACCACCCGTGATCGAGCGAAAACCGAGGTGACGCAATGACTTTGCTCCCTACCGACAAGACGTTCTTTCGCGGCACACCAGGCTACGAGACAGCTCGCCGAGAAACGGTATGGAATGGCATTGTGCCACAGCGGTTTCCCGATGTGATCGTACAAGCGCACAACACCGACGACGTCGTCGCGGCAATCTGCTACGCCCGCGCCCACGGCCACCGCGTCGGTGTGCGCTCGGGCGGCCACAATTGGTCTGCCAGCCACCTTCGCGACGGTGGCTTGCTGCTCGATGTCAGTCGGCTGGACCACTGCAGCGTCGACACCGAGCAGATGACCGCGAACGTCGGCCCGGGCAAGGTTGCCAGCGTGTTCGCGGCCGAACTGGACTCGCGGGGGTTGTTCTTTCCCGCAGGACACTGCGAGGGCATTTGCCTGGGCGGCTATCTGCTGCAGGGCGGGTATGGCTGGAACAGCCCGATGCTCGGCCCGGCGTGCGAGAGCGTGCTGGGTTTGGAGGTGGTCACCGCCGACGGCGAACGGCTTTACTGCGATGCCGAAAACCATCCCGACCTGTATTGGGCCGCCCGCGGGGCGGGGCCGGGTTTTTTCGGCGTGGTCACCTCGTTCAAACTGCGGGTTCATCCGAGGCCCCCGGTGTGGGGCACCTGCCTGTACATGTACCCGATCGAATTCGCCGACGAGGTGTTCGCCTGGGGACGCTCGATCAGCCCCGAACTCGACGAGCGGGTCGAACTTCAGATCCACACCGCGCGCAGCTTCCCCGGAGCTGGGCTCGACCAGCCCGGCATCACCATCGCTTCACCGGTTTTCGCCGACTCAGAAGACGAAGCGATGAAAGCCCTTGCCCCGCTCGGCACTTGCCCTGTCGTCGACAAGGCAATCGTCAGCCTTCCCTACGCGCCGACCAACCTGGCCAATTGGTACACCGCCGTGATGACCAACTATCCGAAGGGCCACCGCTATATCGCCGACAACATGTTCACGTCGGCCTGCGCCGAAGAGCTCCTGCCGGGCATCCGCAAAATCATCGAAACGATGCCGCCGCACCCGTCGCATTTCATCTTCACGGGCTGGAAAACGTCGCCAGCACGCGCGGACATGGTCTACGGCTTGGAAGACGAGATCTACCTGGCCCTCTACACGATCTGGCACGATCCGGCCGACGACGACCGCTACCGCAACTGGGCAGCATCGAATATGGCGGCGATGGCGCATCTGGCGACGGGAATCTCGCTCGCCGACGAGAATCTGTGTCGGCGCCCGGCCCGATTCATCACCGAGCCGAACATGGCTCGCTTGGAGGAAGTGCGCTCAGCTTATGACCCAGAGGGTCGATTCCACAGCTGGATGGCGCGCTGCTGATCGGCCACTAGAGCGAACGCTGCAGCAGCACGTGTCCGTTGTCGGCCAAAACCACCTGCACAGCTGAGATTTGATCCATCGGGGTCGCGATGGAGCCCGCCGGTGTTGCGGTGTGACCGGGTTCTGCCACCCAGGTTGCCAGCTGGCTGCGGCTGCCGTCGCGGCGCACCACGACCATCGCAAGCGTGTCATGGTGGGCGTTAATCGGCGCCAGGCAAACACATTTCATCGAGATGTAGGTACCCCACTGCTGGGCGGACAGCGAGACCGTCGAAGCCAGGTTCTTGGTGCCGACCTGCGCCATCGGCAGTGTCGAGATGCTGGCCTGCGGCGGGGTGGTCGCGGGTGTTGAGTAATGTCCTTGGACGCCCACGAACACACCGATCGCCAGCACCACGGCGGCCGCGGCCCCGGCCGCCCAGGTCAGCACGCGGGAGCGGCGCCGTCGCCAGCCGACCCTGGCCAGCAGGGACGGCAGCAGCTCAGCGGGCAGCGGCGGCGCGCCGCCGGTGCGGTCGGCCTCGTCGATGGCCGCCAGCTCGTCGCGGTCCAGCTGCGAAAGCAATGCCGGCATGCCGCTGAGTTCGGCGACGGCGCTGCGGCACGACGGGCAAACATCCATGTGCGCTTCGAACTCGCGCCGATCCGAGGCCGAAAGGGAGCCCAGCACATAGGCGGCGTCCCACGTCGCATACTCGTGGTCGTCGCGCCCGAACTGCGCTCCGTCACCCGGGGGGCTAGCACCCCATAACGTCTTCATCGTGTTACCCCCATCTTAGGGTTCGTTGAATATTCGGAGCCGACCTCCGCGCGGATTGCACGTCGCGCCGTCATCGGGTCACCCCCATCTCTTGCAACGTGAGCCGCAGGGCCCGCAGGGCATAGTGCAGACGCGACTTCACGGTGCCTTCAGCGATTCCGAGATCGGCGGCGATCTGCGCGGTGGTCCATCCCCGGTAGTACGAGCGGCACACCACGGCGCGGTGCTCGGCTGATAGCTGCGCAAAGGCGTCGGCGATCAGCAGCCGGTCCAGCGCGCGGTTGACCTCGTCCGGGCCCGCCGGCTCGGGTGCCTTATCCAGCGAGTTGACTTCGGAGCGGGCCCGTGCGCTGCGGCTTTCGTCGATGATCAGGTTGCGCGCGACGGTGAACAGCCAGGCCCGTGCCGAGCGCTCGGTGTCGCCGACGACCTCGGGATGCTGCCAGGCTCGCAGCAGCGTCTCCTGCACGACGTCCTCGGCGCACGCGCGGTCACCGGTCAGCCTCAGCGCATATCGCCATAAGGCCGCGGCGTGCTCGTCGTAAAGCGCCTTCATCAAGGCGGCTTCGGGAGCCGCCGGGCTGGCGACAGTAGGCACTTGCACCTCCTGGAGGTGACACGAGTGAAGCGCCCGTCCGGTTCACCACCGGCACACCAGCCACGGTTAGCCGAGAGTCAAGATCCGCGGTCCGTCCTCGGTCGCCGCCACGGTGTGCTCCCAGTGTGCCGCACGCGAGCCGTCGGCGGTAGTAACCGTCCATTGATCGTCGAGGACCAGGGTTTTCCGGCTTCCCAGCGTCAGCATCGGTTCGATTGCCAGCACCGACCCAGGGGCCAGCAGCGGGCCGCGGCCGGGGGGTCCCTCGTTGGGCAAAAACGGGTCCATGTGCATTTGCCGGCCGATGCCGTGACCGCCGTATCCCTCGACGATGCCGAACGCGCGGCCATAGCGGGCCTCCGCCGCGTGGGTGCCGGTTTCGATGGCATGCGATACATCGGTCAACCGCTTGCCGGGTGTCATCGCCGCGATGCCGGCTTCCAACGATTCCTTGGTCGCCTGGCACAGCGCTTCGTCGGCTGGGTTCAGCGTCCCTACACCGAACGTGATCGCGGCGTCACCGTGCCAGCCGTCGAGAACCGCGCCGCAGTCGACGGACACCAGATCACCGGGCGCCAAGATCTCGGCGGCGGACGGGATGCCATGCACCACCCGGTCGTTGACCGACGTGCAGATCGATGCCGGATACCCGTGGTAGCCCAGAAACGACGGCCTGGCGCCCGCGTCGCGGATCACCGCTTCGGCGATGCGGTCGAGGCTCAACGTCGACTCCCCGGCAACCGCGGCCTCCCGCACCGCGTGCAGCGCCGCAGCCACCACCGCGCCGGCCGCCGCCATCGCGTCGAGCTCAGCGGCACTGCGCTGAGGCACAACCTTGCGAGTTCGCAGCCCCGCCAGGGTGATCATCGCTACTTTCCCAGGGCCCGCAGCGCGCGGGCGAACACCTCGTCGACAGTGCCGACGGCGTCAACGGTTTTCAGTTCGTGTTCGTGCTGGTAGTACTCCAGCAACGGCGCGGTTTGGTCCCGGTACACCTGCATCCGGTTGAGGATCACCTCGTCGTTGTCGTCGTCGCGACCGCGCCCCTTGAGCCGCTCGAGCAGCACCTCGTCGGGCACTCGCAACTCCAGTACCGCGTCGAGCTTGACTCCGCGCCGTTCCAGCATGTCGTGCAGGGCCTTGGCCTGGTCCAGTGAGCGTGGATAGCCGTCCAGGATGAAGCCCTCGGCCACGTCGGGTTTGCTCAGACGGTCGTCGACGAGCTTGTTGGTGAGATCAGAGGGCACCAGGTCGCCGGCGTCGAGATAGCGTTTTGCCTCCAGACCTAATTCTGTGCCGTTTTCGATGTTGCGGCGAAACAGTTCCCCGGTGGAGAGGTGCGGGACTCCCAGTTTGTCAGCCAGCTTGACAGCCTGCGTGCCCTTGCCGGCCCCCGGCGGCCCCAGCAAAACAACTCTCACTTCAAAAACCCTTCGTAGTTACGCTGCATCAGCTGGCTCTCGATCTGTTTGACCGTATCCAAACCGACGCCGATCATGATCAAAACCGCGGTTCCCCCGAACGGCAGGTTCTGAACCGTCCCGGTGTTGCCGATTTGCAGGAAAAGGTTGGGCAGCACCGAGATCACGCCGAGGTAGATCGAGCCCGGCAACGTGATGCGGCTGAGCACAAAGCGCAGGTAATCGGCGGTCGGCCGGCCCGGGCGGATGCCGGGTATAAAGCCGCCGAATTTCTTCATCTCGTCGGCACGTTCGTCCGGGTTGAACGTGATCGACACGTAGAAGTAGGTGAAGAAGATGATCAAGCTGAAATAGATCGCGATGTAGACCGGGTCGGCCGGGTTGGACAGGTAATTGCCGACGAATTTGTCCCACCACGTGTTGCCCATGCCGCCGGTGCCGCTGCGGATCAGCTGGGTGATCAGATGCGGGATGTAGATCAGCGACGACGCGAAAATGACCGGGATCACGCCGGCCTGGTTGACCTTCAGCGGTAGATAGGTCGACGTGCCGCCGTACATGCGCCGGCCCACCATCCGCTTGGCGTATTGCACCGGGATGCGGCGCTGGCCCTGCTCGACGAACACCACCCCGACGATGATGATCAGCGCGGCCACGCACACCGAGGCGAAGATCACCCCGCCACGGCTGTCCAGGATTTGCTTTCCCTCCACGGGGATACGCGCGGCAATGCCGACGAAGATCAGCAGCGACATGCCGTTACCGATACCGCGCTCGGTGATCAGCTCGCCCATCCACATCACCAGCCCGGCGCCCGCCGTCATCACCAGCACGATCACGACCAGGGTGAAGATGCTCTGGTCGGCGATGATGTCCAGACTGCAGCCCTGCAGCAGGCCGCCGTTGGCCGCCAGCGCGACGATGCTGGTGGCCTGCAGGATGGCCAGCGCGATCGCCAGGTAGCGGGTGTATTGGGTCATCTTGGCCTGGCCGGATTGGCCTTCCTTGCGCAGCTCCTCGAACCGCGGGATGACCACGGTGAGCAGCTGGACGATGATGCTGGCGGTGATGTAGGGCATGACACCGACAGCGAACACGGTCAGCTGCAGCAGCGCGCCGCCGGAGAACAGGTTGATCAGGGAGTAGATCTGCGCCGCTTCGCCGCCGCTGACCTGCGCAATGCACTTCTGCACGTTCGGGTAGTCGACACCGGGCGACGGTATCGAGGCGCCCACCCGGTAGAGGATGACGATGCCCAGCGTGAACAGGATTTTCCGTCTCAGGTCGACTGTCCGCAGCGACGAGATGAAAGCCGAAAGCACTCTTCCTCCTGCGCAGCCGGGCTAACACGGCATGCCGACGGGGCTGGTCTGGCCAGCATTGGGTTAAGTCTGCGTCACGCGCCGAGCACCCGCGGGTCCCGACGTGCGGAGTCGCGCGTCAAACAGTCTACGAGAGTAACAGCGCCGGCCATGGTTGCTGGCAACCAGCGTAAAGTCTCCAGTAGTCGTTATATTGGCTAATTATCAAGTACTGGCAAGTACTGGTAGGTGGTGTCGAGTCGAAGGGATGGTCGATGACGTCGACGGGCAGCGCACGGTTCGAAGGCGACACCTGGGATCTGGCGTCCAGTGTCGGGGTGACGGCAACGATGGTCGCGGCCGCACGAGCCGTGGCCACCCGGTTGCCCGATCCGCTGATCAACGACCAGTTCGCCGAGCCGCTGGTGCGTGCGGTGGGCGTTGACTTCTTCACCAGAATGGCCGGCGGGGAGCTGCAGCCGCGCGATCTCGACGACGAGACGGCCAAGGGCCTGCGCCGCTTCGCCGACGCGATGGCCATCCGCACCGAGTACTTCGACAACTTCTTCCTGGACGCCACCGCGGCAGGTATCCGCCAAGCGGTGATTCTCGCGTCCGGCCTGGACTCCCGCGCCTACCGCCTGGCCTGGCCGGCCGGCACGGTCGTATTCGAAGTCGACCAGCCGCAAGTGGTCGATTTCAAGACCGCAACCCTGGCCGAACTGGGTGCGCAGCCGACAGCGGACCGGCGCACGGTGGCGATCGACTTGCGCAACGACTGGCCTGGTGCGCTCCAAGAGGCCGGATTCGACCCGGCATGCCCGACCGCCTGGATCGCCGAGGGCCTGCTGGGCTATCTGACCGCCGACGCGCAGGACCGGCTGCTCGACCAGGTCACGACACTGAGCACCCCGGGCAGCCGCTTCGCCACCGAGGGACTGCTCGACGTCAACAACGTGAGCGAACACGAACTGCGGCGGCGCATGCAACGCCAAGCCGACAGGTGGCGCAGCCACGGCTTCGAACTCGACATGGCCGCCCTGGTGTATTTCGACGACCGAACCGACGCCGGCACCTACCTCACCAACCTGGGCTGGAAGACCGTCAGCACCAGCGCCGCCGACCTGCTGGCCGAGCATGGGCTGCCGCCGATCGACCCAGACGACGCCCCCTTCGGAGAGGTGATCTACCTCAGCGCAGAACTGGATTAGTGGCGGTTGCAAGCGCGGCGAAGCCGGGCGCAGCAGGTCGCCACCAACCAAACTGACACCATGACCCGCAGCGACAAAGACACCTGGGATCTGGCCTCCAGCGTAGGCGCGACCGCCACCATGGTCGCGGCCGCGCGGGCCCTGGCCAGTGAAGAACCTGACCCGATCATCACCGACCCGTTCGCTGCGCCGCTGGTGCGGGCGGTGGGCGTCGACTTTTTCACCCGCCTCGTCGACGGTGAGATCGCGAAGCCACATGAGCAATCCGGGCGCGACGTACAGCTGGAAACCGATTCGATGGCGGTGCGCACCCGGTTCTTCGATGAGTTCTTCGTGAGCGCGGGCCAAGCGGGTATCCGCCAGTCGGTAATCTTGGCCGCGGGCTTGGACTCTCGGCCCTACCGGTTGGCCTGGCCCGCCGAGAGCGTGGTGTACGAAGTCGACCAGCCGAAGGTCATCGAATTCAAGTCCGCCGCGTTGTCGGCGCTGGGCGCGGCTCCTGCTGCGGAGCGGCGAACGGTCGGCATCGATTTGCGCGAGGACTGGCCAGCCGCGTTGCGGCGCAGCGGATTTGACGAAACGAAACCAACGGCGTGGAGCGCCGAAGGCTTGTTGATGTATCTGCCGCCGGAAGCTCAGGACCGGCTCTTCGACAACATCACCGCGCTTAGCGCACCAGGAAGCCGGCTGGCCACCGAATTCCACCCTGACTCGGGCCTGACCATGTCCGAACGCGCCCGGGCGTTCAACCAGCGATGGGCCAATCTTGGCTGCGACATCGACCTGTCGGGGCTCTTTTACGAAGGCGAGCGCAGCAATGTCGTCGAGTACCTGGCCGACCACGGCTGGCAGGTGAGCACCCGGCTTCGCGGGGAGTTGTTCACTGACTACGGCCGACCGTTTCCCGATGACGACGAAATGGCGGCGTTTGCGAACATTGCCGCTGTTACCGCGATCCGTGAATAGGAGTATCGGATGGCTCGCACCGAAAACGACAGTTGGGACCTGGCTTCCAGCGTGGGAGTCACCGCGACCATGGTCGCAGCGTCGCGGGCGATGGCGTCGCAGGGGCCCGATCCGCTGCTCGACGATCCGCTGGCCGATCCGCTGGTCCGCGCGGTCGGTCTGGAGCCGTTCGTCCGCCTGATCGACGGTGAGATCGACATCGACGACGACCCGGTGCTGAATCGGCAGACGAGGCGGGAGCGGATCGCTGTCAGGACAAGGTTTTTCGACGACTTCTTCGTAAACGCTGGAGAAACTGGCGTGCGGCAGGCAGTGATCCTGGCCTCCGGCTTGGATACCAGGGCCTACCGGCTGGCGTGGCCGGCGGGCACGGTGGTCTACGAAATGGACCAGCCGGGCGTCATCGAATTCAAGACCCGTACCCTGGCCGATCTCGGCGCCAGCGCAACCGCCGAGCTGCGCGTGGTGGGCATCGATCTGCGTGACGACTGGCCGACTGCGTTGCGCCAGCATGGTTTTGACGTGAGCCAGCCCACCGCGTGGAGCGCCGAAGGGCTACTGCCGTATCTGCCGCCCGATGCGCAGGATCGGCTCTTCGACGACATCACCACGCTCAGCGCGCCGGGCAGCCGACTGGCCACCGAACATTTTCCCGAGCGCAACGCCTTTTCGGACGAGCGGGCACGGCGTCTCACCGAACAGTGGCACCGCCTTGGCCTGGACTTCGACGTGTCCGACCTGTTTTATCTCGGAGAACGCAGCATCGTCATGGACTACTTGACCAGTCACGGCTGGCAGGTGACCGCCTATCCTATGCGAGAACTCTACGCGCGCAACGGTTTCGAATTCCCGGAAGATCTTCCGGCCGCGTTCGGCGAAATGAGCTACGTCAGCGCGGAGCTGAGATAGGCCTACATGGTCGCTCGGCCAGCTCGAGAAAGCGGCGATACCGACTTTCCATCTCGGTGGTCCATGCCGGATCGGGCTCGACCACGCGCTCGATGGCGGCCCACCGCGCGGCGTCGGCTATCGACGACTCCAGGCCGAGTGCGATGCGGCCCAGGAAAGCCGAACCCAGCGCCGCCCCTTCGGCGACCGCCGACACCTGCACCGGCCGGCCGGTGGCGTCGGCGATGGCCTGCATCCACGGCTGCACCCGGGTGCCGCCACCGGCGGCGACGATGCGTCCGGTGGCTGCCCCGCTGAGCTCGATGATCTGGCGGACGACGAACGCCGACGCCTCGTAGGCAGCCCGCCGCAGCGCGGCCGCGTCGTGAGTGAGATCCAGGCCGTCGAGCACGCCACGGCGGTCGGGATCGTGAAACGGGGTGCGTTCACCGCGCACATACGGCGACCACACCGGCACCCGACGCGGATGGACCGTCGACGGATCCCCTGGTCCCACAACGCGATCCACCCAGCCGAGGAACAGGCCGCCGGCATTACTGGCGCCCCCGATCTGGTTCTTGCCCGCAGCCGTGTGGGGGATGGTCCACAAGCCCGGAATTTGGCGGGGTTCGGCAATCGTCGTCCACACGATCAAGGTCGTACCGCAGAGCACCAGCACGTCGCCGTCGTGATCGGCGCCGGCCACGATCTGCTCGCACAACGCATCGATGGCGCCGACGGCCAATACGGCTCCGCTGCCGCGTACATGACCGGCCGCCGCACCTGGCATTTCGACCAACGGCATGCGCTCAACCGGGACACCGCACTCGGCGCAAGCGTCGGCGCCCCAGCCCGCCCCGTCGAACAGCGGAAAGGTCGTGTAAGCGGTGGCGTAGTCGACCACCGCTTCACCGGCCAGGGCATAGTTGGCCACCGTGGGTGCCGGCCAGTACCCGGCGGCGTCCGGCGCTTCGGCGGCGGTCCAGCGCAAGAACTCCGCCGCCTCGCCCACCGGCGGGAACGGCTGGTCCGGTGCCGCGGGAACTCGGCCCCGGCTGTCGCCGTAGAGAAGTCCCGGCGTGATCGGGCGCCCACCCGAGTCGACCGCGGTCAGCGACGGCACCATCGCTGAAACGGCCACCGCGCGCGCGTCGGGGCGGTTCAGCCGATCCAGGGCGGCCAGCGGACCCCGCCGCCACGCCTCGTCGGCATCGTGTTCCAGCCGGTCCGGTGCCGGCACCCGCAGCTGATGCGGAACGCGTGTGCGGGCCACCACCCGGCCGTGTGGGTCGGCGGCTACCGCTTTGACAGCAGTGGTGCCGATGTCGATACCGATTGTGACCTCGTTGCGTGACACGGGCGTCACCGTACGCCAGCATTGGCAATCGTGACTCGTGCTTTGGTGACCGCCCCGTTGCGCGGCGACGGGTTCGATAAGTTGCGACGACTGGCCGACGTGGTCTACGACCCGTGGATCGACCAGCGGCCGCTCCGCATCTACACCGCCGAGCAACTGGCCGAGCGGATCTCTGCAGTGGGCGCTGATGTCGTTGTGGTGGAAGGCGATTCGGTCAGCGGCCCGGTGTTCGAACTGGGCTTGCGGGCCATCGCCTCCACCCGCGGGGATCCCAACAACGTCGACGTGCCCGGCGCGACCGCCGCCGGTATCCCGGTGCTGTTCACTCCTGCCCGCAACGCGGACGGGGTCGCCGAGATGACGCTCGCGCTGCTGTTCGCCGCCACCCGTCACGTGCTTGGCGCCGACGCCGATGTGCGGGCCGGCCAGGTGTTTCGCGATGGCACCATTCCGTACCAGCGGTTCCGGGCGTGGGAGATTGCCGGCTTGACCGCAGGCCTCGTCGGCCTCGGCGCGGTGGGCCGCGCGGTGAAGTGGCGGCTGTCCGGACTGGGGGTGCGGGTGATCGCCTGCGACCCGTACAACGACGAGGCCCGCCACAGCCTCGACGAGCTGCTCGCCGAGGCCGACATCGTGTCGTTGCACGCGCCGGTCACCGACGACACGGTGGGCATGATCGGCGCCAAGCAATTCGCCGCGATGCGCGACGGCGTGGTGTTCCTCAACACCGCGCGGGCGCAGCTGCACGACACCGACGCGCTCGTCGACGCGCTGCGCAGCGGCAAAGTCGCGGCGGCTGGGCTGGATCATTTCGCCGGTGAGTGGCTGCCCGTGGATCACCCGCTGGTGGGCATGCCCAACGTCGTGCTCACCCCGCACATCGGCGGGGCCACGTGGAACACTGAGGCGCGACAGGCGCAGATGGTGGCCGACGACCTGGAAGCAGTGCTGTCGGGCCGAAGGCCGGCACACATCGTCAACCCGGAGGTGCTAGGACCATGTCCGTGACATTCGTGGTCAACCCCGAGGCCGCGGTGCTGGCCGCGGCCAAGGACATGCTGCGGCGCGGGCTGGTCGAGGGAACCGCGGGCAACATCTCGGCCCGCCGCGAAGACGGCAACCTCGTTATCACGCCGTCGTCGGTCGACTACGCCGAGATGACGCGGGACGATCTGGTTGTGGTCGACCCCGACGGGGGTGTGCTGCAGGCCGCCGACGGCCGGTCTCCGTCGACCGAGATGAAGTTGCACCTGGCCTGCTACAAGGCTTTCGACGACATCGGCAGCGTCATCCACAGCCATCCGGTGTGGGCGACGATGTTCGCGATTGCGCACCAACCGATTCCGGCCTGCATCGACGAGTTCGCGGTGTACTGCGGCGGGGATATCCGCTGCACGGAGTATGCGGCCTCGGGAACCCCGGAGGTCGGCACTAACGCCGTCAAGGCGTTGGAAGGCAGGGCTGCCGCGCTGATCGCCAACCATGGTTTGGTGGCGGTCGGACCGCGTCCCGATCGGGTGTTGCACGTCACCGCTTTGGTCGAGCGGACAGCGCAGATCGTTTGGGGTGCAAAAGCTTTGGGTGGACCGGTACCGATTCCCGACGACGTCAACGCCGGCTTCGCCGGTATCTACAGCTATTTGCGCGCAAACCCTACGTAGTGCGAGCAGACGCAAAAGCACCCATTTCGTGCCGAAATGCGGTGTTTTTGCGTCTTTTCGCGAACCGACAAGACGAAGAACGTCGAGGCGACGCCAAGATGTTGTGTCGACAGCTACGAGACCCGCCATCTCACCCTGACGTCGCTGATGCGGGATCGTAGCTCAGCCGGCCAGCACGAGCGCCCGACCTCCGCGCCAGTTGCGAGGCGCGTCGCCGTGCATGCGGCGGAACAACCTGCTGAAATATCCCGGGTCACAGATCCCGACCCTCCTCGCTACTTCTCGAACGGGAAGGTCGGTGTCGGCAAGCAGGCTGCGGGCTTCGGCCATGCGGCGCTCGATGATCCACTCTTGCACCGTGCGCCCGGTACGGCGGCGGACGATGGTCGTCAAATGGCCCGGCGTCATACCCAGTTCGTGCGCGACGTCGCGCAGCGACAGCGGCTCGCGGTAGCGCCGGTCGATGACCGCGAACACCTCGGCCAGTAGCGGTTCGCCGCTGCGCCGCAGATCGCCAACGACGTCGCCGACCAGCCGTGCGAGATCGATGAGCAGCAGCGTCAAATGCGCCAGCGCCGCCTGCCGGTAACCCTCCTGGCGGGTGGCCAGTTCCGTTTCGATAGCTCCGATCGCGGCGGCCCACGCCGAACAGCGGTCCGGCGGTACGGTCAGTTCGAGCACTGCGCCGGAGCGGCCGTGCAGGAACGGGAACAGCAGTGGATGCGCGCGCCACGCCGGCCACGGCGAGCGCCCGTCGCCGCCCAGTGCGGCGGGGTCGAAGAACAGGCCGACCCCACCGTCGACGCGACTCACCCGCTCGAGGTCGATCACTTGACCCGGAGCAACCACGTAGACGAGCCCCGCCGCGTGCACGTACCACAAGGCCGGGAAGTCGTGGATGTGACGTCCGCGTTCCAGGACGTCGTCCCGGCCGCGCCGCACCACCGATACCGGCGGCGTGTTCGGGTCGGCCCGGTATGCGTAGACCGGCACCCCGCCGTGGTGGCGAACCAGCCGAGCAGCTGCCGTCATAGCTTAAAATAATCCCACTTTCGCTGACTATTGCCTGATTAACCGTAGTGCCAACGATTCACCATAGAAGCATGACCGAACATCGTCTACATCGATTCCTGGCCAACCGCCATGATTACCTGCCCGCCGCCGGCCGTGACATCTTCCTTCCCGGTTACGACCTCGTGTCCCGGCTGTTCGGCATGACTAAGGTCCATGACACCCTCATCGCCCAGGCCGAACTCGACGGCAGTCAGCGTGTGCTGGAAATCGGCTGCGGCACCGGCAGTGTCGCTGTGCGCGCCAAGCATGCTCATCCGGGCGTCGAACTGATCGGCTGCGACCCCGACCCGCGGGCGTTGGCCCGAGCGCGACGAAAAGCGCAGGGGATCAGTGGAATTCGCTTCGACCACGGTTATGCCCAACAGCTGCCGTACGCGGATGACGAATTCGACCGGGTACTGTCGTCGATGATGCTGCACCATCTCCCTGACGACGTGAAACCCAAAGCAGCGGCGGAAATCTTTCGTGTCCTGCGCCCCGGCGGCAGACTGCACCTGGTGGACATCGGCGGCGAGATGACGGCTCGGGACGGTCTGGCGGCGCGGCGGATGCTGCGCAGCCGCCACATCGCCGGAAACCTCGGCGACTCGATTCCGCGGCTGCTGCGCGCGGCCGGGTTCGACTGCAGGGAGATCGCCACCCAACGGCATCGCTTTGTGGGACGCCTCAACTACTATCGCGCCACCCGTCCCGCTTAACTGCCGCAGCGCGGGCGCACTAGCGCTGGTCGAACGCCACCTTGACCGCGCCTGACTCGGCCTGGTTGGCGATCGCGAGGAAGGCATCGCGCCACTGCTCGAGCCGAAAGGTGTGAGTAAGCATGGGCCGCAAGTCAATCCGGCCGTCGACCACCAAATCCAAATAGTGGGCGATAGCGTGCTTGCGCACCCCGTCGACCTCTTCGACGCCGAAGGCGTTCGAACCCACCCAGCTGATCTCCTTGAAGTACAAAGGACTCCACTCCCAGCGACCGGGCGCATGCACCCCTGCCTTCACCAAGGTTCCGCGCGCCCTGAGCACGCGGACCCCGACTTCGAACGTTTCCGGCTTGCCGACGGTGTCATAGACGACATCGATCGGTCCGGGAAACGCCATCGGCAGTCCTTGCAGGGGCTGGTGCAGGCGACCACCTCCCCATGCCACCAACTCCTCGATCACCGCCAGTCGTGGCTCGTGAGCTAGCACTTTGGCGGCGCCGAACCGGCGGGCCAGATGTGCCTGGGTGTCGAAACGCGCCACCACCGCCACTGCCACGTCCGGGTAAAGCGCCCGCAACAGAGCGACGGCGCACAACCCCAGCGAACCGGCGCCGTACACCAGGACCCGACCCGACGAAGGCGGCGGATGGCGGGTAATCGCGTGCAGCGACACCGAACACGGGTCGGCGAACACAGCTAGCTCATCGGGCACCGAGTCGGGTACCGCGAACAGCATGCTGTCGTGGGCCGGCATGAGCTCGGCGTAGCCGCCGGTCACGTCGGCCGACACCCCGGTGTGGATACCCGGTTTGATGTCGCCGTCGCAGAAACTCCAGCACAGGCTGTAGTCGCCGGCTTGGCATGCGGGACAGGAGGGTTCGACGCCGCGTGGCCCGCAGGAAAGCCATGGGTTGAGCACGACGCGTTGACCGATCTCTAGGCCGCGGGCCTGCGGTCCGACCGTCACTACGTCGGCGACCACCTCGTGCCCCATGACTTGCGGGAACGAGCAGAAGGGGGCCAGCGCGTTGTCGGTGTCGCCCTCGCCGAAGTCGAGCAGAATCTGCTTGGAATCGGACCCGCAGATTCCGGTCAGCCTGGGCCGGGTGATCACCCAGTCGTCATGCAGCAGACGAGGGTCCGGAATATCCTGCAGCGCAACAGGACTGCGCGCAAGCGCATCATCTGGCCCCTGGAACGGTGCTGGCGGGACCCCGAATACCAATGCTTTCATCGGCGTGCCATCGCGGCCGCACCGGCGATGTAGATGTCGATGTCGGCGTTCTTGGTGTCCACGACCGCCTTCATGTCGGGCAGATAGTGCTCGAAGCGGTCGCTGCCCAGAGCGGCGATGATCCCGTCTGCCACTTCGTTGGGGGACACCTTGGGTCCGCTATACAGCGGCTCCTCGTTGTCGGGCTGGTCCCAGATCTCGGTGTCGACGGGTCCGGGCTCGATCAGCTTGACCGACACACCGGTCGCCTGCAGGTCGACTGCCATCGATTCGCTCCAACCGCACAGAGCGAATTTGCTTGCGCAATAGGCGGCTTCATGGACGATCCCGAGCCGACCGCCCACGCTGGCCACGTTGACGATGATGCCGGCGTCACGGGACAGCATGCGAGGCAGCACCGCCAGGGTAAGGCGCATCGGCGCGAAGAAGTTGACCCGCATGACGGCCTCCACCTCGGCGGGGTCCAAGGCGGTGACGACCCGCCGCTTGGGAATAGCGGCGTTGTTGACCAACACGTCGATACCGCCCAGGGTGTCCCAGACCTCCAGCGCCAGCTGGCCGACTTTCGCGGTGTCGGCCAGATCGGCCACCCACATCGTCGACGCCGACGACGTCCTACGGCAGTCGGCCAGGACCGCGGCCAGACGCTGCGAGCGACGGGCAATCAGCCCGACCACCGCGCCGCGGGCCGCCAGCCGGCGGGCCAGCGCGGCGCCCACACCGGAGGAGGCGCCGGTGATCAGTACCCGTTTGCCCGCCACCGCGAACCCCATGGCCAAAGCCTCGCGCGGTTGACCGGCCATGGCAAGCAGCACGCCGACAAGTTTGTTATATTGGCTAAGTAACGAGTGGAGGGGTTTGCGATGGCACGCACAGACAACGACACCTGGGACCTGGCCTCGAGCGTGGGGGCGACCGCGACGATGGTCGCGGCCGCCCGCGCGATGGCGACGAAGGCCGACCGTCCGCTGATCAACGATCCGTTCGCCGAGCCGCTGGTGCGAGCCGTAGGCATCGACCTGTTTACCCGGCTGGCCAGCGGCGAGTTGACGCCCGCCGATCTCGAGGACGGCGCGGGCACCAACCGCATGACCGACAACATGGCGGTCCGCACCAAGTTTTTCGACGAGTTCTTCCTCGACGCGACCAACGCCGGCATCACCCAGGCGGTGATCCTGGCATCCGGACTCGACTCGCGGGCCTACCGGCTGCCCTGGCCGTCCGGCACCACGGTTTACGAGATCGACCAGCCACAGGTCATCGAGTTCAAATCCCGCACCCTTGCCGAGCTGGGCGCCAAGCCCACGGCGTTCCGGCGCGCGGTCGCGATCGATTTGCGCGACGACTGGCCGACGGCGCTACGCGCCGCGGGCTTCGACCCCGCCAAGCCCACGGCGTGGAGCGCCGAGGGGCTGCTGGGCTACTTGCCGCCCGAAGCGCAGGACCGTCTGCTGGACACGATCACCGCGCTCAGCGCGCCCGGCAGCCGGATCGCCACCGAAAGCGGGCCGAACCGCGACCCGGCTGCGGTGGAGCGGATGAAGGAACGGATGCGCGGCATTTCCCAGCGCTGGCGTGAACACGGCTTGGACCTCGACATGACCGAGCTGGTCTACTTCGGCGACCGCAACGAGGCCGCACAATATCTCGCCGACCATGGTTGGCAGATAACCGGGACCAGCATCCGGGATCTGTTCGCAGCCAACGGGCTTGCGCCCATCGACGACAACGACATACCGTTTGCCGACCGGCTCTACGTCAGCGGCACGCTCGGATAAGCTTCGCCGATGACACGGACAGATGACGACACGTGGGATCTGGCTTCCAGCGTCGGCGCGACCGCGACGATGATCGCAGCGGGACGCGCGCTGGCCACCAACAACCGCTTGATCGACGATCCGTTCGCCGAACCACTCGTGCGCGCGGTGGGCTTGGAGTTCTTCATCAAGATGATCGACGGCGACATCGATTTGTCGGAAATCGAGAACGCCTCGCCCGCCCGGATGCAAGCCATCATCGACGGAGTCGCGGTGCGCACCAAGTATTTCGACGACCGCCTCATCGAAGCGATGAACGCCGGCGTGCGTCAAGCGGTGATCCTCGCCGCGGGGCTCGATGCACGCGCCTACCGGCTGGCCTGGCCGGCGGACACGGTGGTCTTCGAGGTCGACCAGCCGCAAGTGGTCGACTTCAAGGCGGCCACGCTGGCCGGTCTCGGCGCCAAGCCGAGGGCGGCGCGGCGCACGGTTGGCATCGACCTGCGGTCAGATTGGCCCGCTGCGTTACGGGCGGCAGGCCTGGATCCCACGGTGCCCACCGCATGGCTTGCCGAAGGCCTGCTGATCTACTTGCCGCCTGACGCCCAGGACCGGTTGTTCGACAACATCACCGCGCTCAGCGTGCCCGCAAGCACCATCGCCACCGAATACGTGCCTGGCATCAAGGATTTCGATCCCGACCGCGCCCGCGAGCTGTCCCGCCCACTTCGTGACCACGGCGTGGACATCGACATGCCGTCGCTGGTATACGCCGGCGAGCGCAGTCACGTCGTCGACTACCTCGACGCCAAGGGATGGGAGATGAGCAGCCTGTCCCGCACGGAACTGTTTGAGCGCCACGGATTCGACGTTCCCGCAGCCGAAGACGACGATCCGCTTGGCGAAATCATCTTCGTGAGCGGCACACTGCGGGCCTAGAACCGTGTGTCCCCTAGCCACAGCGCGTGGGCGCCGCTCAGCGCGCGCTCACTTTGCTCGATGATCCGGGTCACCGACCGGCTCAGCACTGCGGCAACCGCGTCGCCCACCGACGCCGCCGCCGGGGCTGCGACGACGGACGCGGCCGCAGAAATTCCCACAGCGCCGAGCCTGGGTAGCTGACGACGCGCACGTCGGCGTCCTCATCGAGGCCGGCCAGGATCTTGGCGCGGCGCAACGCCGTTCGGAGCCCGCCGAGTTCGTCGACCAAGCCTCGTTCAAGCGCGTCTTCGCCAGTCCAGATCCGGCCCTGCGCAACCGCATCCACCGCCGCTGTGCTCAGCTTGCGGCCCTCGGCCACACGCTGCACGAAGTCGGTGTAGCACAGGTCGGCTTCGGCCTCGACCTTGGCGCGTTGTTCGGGAGTAAACGGTGCGTCGATAGACTCGACGTCGGCGTTGGCGTTGGTGCGCACGACATCGGTTCTAATACCTAGCCTGTTCTTTAGGTCGCGGGCCACCAGTTTTCCGGCCATCACTCCGATCGAACCGGTGATCGTGGCCGGGTTGGCCACGATCGCGTCGGCGGCGGTCGAAATGTAGTAGCCGCCGGAGGCCGCGACCGCGCCCATGGATGCCACGACGGGCTTGCCCCGCTCCCGGGCCTTAACCACTGCGCGCCAGATGGTTTCCGCCGCGTTGACCGCGCCGCCAGGGCTGTCGACTCGCAACACTATCGCCGATACCGAATCGGCTGCCGCCGCCTCTCCCAGCGCCGCGGCGATGGTGTCGGCCCCGGCGGTGGAGGGACCCCACGGCAAGAGCCCAGGGCCGCCGCGCCCGCTGAGAATGTGACCGGACACGGTGACGACTGCGACTACGGGCTTAGGTTTGCGGCCAGGAATCGGTGGCGTCGGGGGGGCCAACCGCGGCCCGCTCACGCGGGCGTAGCGCGTTAGATACAGCCGCGGCGGTGCATTTTCGTCGGTGTCGGCATCTCCGCTTTCCGGTGAAATCCCTTTCGCACCAACGAGTTCAGCGATACGGGCGTACGCCTGGTCGCGGAAGCCGATGCGGTCGACCAGACCCGCGGCGACCGCGTCGTCACGCAACAGCGGCGCGCGGTCGGCCAGTGCGTCGACGGCTTCGGGCTCGATCTTGCGCGACTCGGCGACCGCTTGCCGCACCTGACCGTACAAGCTCTCGATCAACCGGGCGTCGGCTTCCCGGTGGGCATCGGTGTAGCGGTCCTGCGTGAAACGGTTTGCCGCGGCCTTGTACTCGCCCCTGGCGACGACCTGCGCCTCGATACCGGCCTTCTCCAGCGCGTCGCGCAGGAAGAGGGCATTGGTGGCGAAGCCGACCAGCCCGACCGTTCCCGACGATTGCATCCAGACTTCGCTGAACGCCGATGCCAGGTAGTAAGACAACGTTCCGGGATACGTCTCAGCCCACGCCAGCGACGGTTTGACTGCGGTGAACGCTGCGATGGCCTCCCGCAATTCTTGAACCGGACCCGCCGCTGCGGGTGGAAGCTGAACGCGCGCAATCAATCCTGCTATTCGCCGGTCGTCGGCGGCACGGTGGATCGCATCCACGGCTTCGCGAAGAGTCAGCGATCGGCCACTTCCGGTGATGATCGTCAGGGGGTCGAAGCCCCCGGTTTCGGGCGGCATGGATTGCAGGTCGAATTCCAGCACGCAGCCATTCGGCACCCCGTGGTGGCGGGCGGTATCGACGCGGCGAGCCAAAGCCCGCACGTCATCGATGCCGGGCACACCAGGCAGAAAACTGAACATGAATCGAGCGTACCGATGACCTCCGCGGCGCCGCCGTCGATCGCCCGTACCGTGGTGGGGTGAGGTTTTCGATTTCGATTCCCCAGCTAGACGCCACCGGTTTCGACGCCGCCGGCCTGCGGTCGTATCTCGCCCGGGCCGAGGAACTTGGTTTTGACGGCGGCTGGGTGCTCGAGCAGATTATCGGCGAGGCGCCGCTGCTGGCGCCGCTGGAGTTGTTGGCGTACGCGGCGGCCTGCACCGACCGGCTGCGCCTGGGGGTGGCCGTGCTGGTCTCGTCGCTGCACGAGCCGCTCCAGTTGGCCGCGGCGGTGACCACCGTCGACCGCATCAGCCTCGGCCGGCTCGACGTCGGGGTGGCCCCCGGCGGCGGCTTTCGTCGGTTCTCCGCCTTCGGGGTGGACAAGGCGACATTCGTGTCGCGTTTCACCGAAGGCCTGCAGCTGATGAAAGCAGCGTGGGCAGATGAACCCAGAGTGACGTTCCACGGCCGCTTCCGTCAGGTCGACAACCTGCCCATCCAGCCCAAACCCGTGCAGCGACCGCATCCGCCGATCTGGTTCGGCGGTCAGGCGCCCAAGGCGCTGGCCCGAGCGGTGCGGCACGGAAACGCGTTTCTCGGCGCCGGGTCGTCAACCACCGTCGCGTTTGCCCAAGCGGTGAAGACGGTGCACCGCGAGCTCGCCGAACAAGGCAAGGACCCGGGCGACTTCACGATCGGCAAGCGGGTGTATCTCATGGTCGACGACGACGCGGGCTTGGCCCGCGAACGTGCTGGCCGGGCTGCGCCGGATTTACGGCACCATGCCGGGGGTGGAGGACGTGCCGGTGTCGGGCACGCCGGCTGATGTCGCACGCGGACTGCGTGAGGTGATCGACGCCGGCGCGCAAATGATCCTGCTCAACCCGGTCGGTAACGACGTAGCGCAGGACCGCCAGCAAATGGAACGCCTTGCCGCAGAAGTGATTCCGCAGTTGCGTTAGCTCCCGGCGAGCTACAGTTCGGTGACCGAACCGCCAGCCGCCGTGATCTTCTCACGGGCGGTGCCGCTGAATTTGTGCGCGGTCACATCGACCTTGACGGTTAACTTGCCCTCGCCGAGCACTTTCACCGGCGAGTTCTTGCGAACGGCTCCTTTGGCCACGAGTTCGTCGACGCCGACGGCACCGCCCTTTGGGAAGAGCCGGTTGATATCACCGACGTTGACGATCTCGTATTCGGTGCGGAAGCGGTTGCGGAAGCCCTTCAACTTGGGTAACCGCATATGGATCGGCATCTGGCCGCCCTCGAAGGTGACCGCAACCTTCTTGCGGGCCTTGGTGCCCTTGGTGCCTCGGCCTGCTGTCTTGCCTTTGGAGCCGTCGCCGCGACCGACCCGAGTCCGTTTGGTTTTCGACCCCGGAGCAGGCCGCAGGTCGTGAAGTTTGATCGTCATTTCTTCTTACCTTCGCCTTTCACCTCGACGGGTTGCACCTCGACGAGGTGGCGCACCACCGCGATCAGCCCTCGGGTCTGGGGGTTGTCGTCGCGGATCACCGAATGGCGGATTCGCCGTAAGCCCAAGGTGCGCAAGCTTTCCCGCTGCTTCCAGCGGGTGCCGATCGCACTGCGCACCTGTGTGATCTTCAGCTGAGCCATGGCTACGCCGTTCCCTCACGTGCCGCGCTCGACGCCAGCGCTTCGCTTTCGCGGCGCGCCTTGAGCATGCGGGACGGCGCGACGTCTTCAATCGGCAGCCCGCGGCGAGCGGCCACCTCCTCGGGGCGCTGCAGCAGCTTCAGTGCGGCCACCGTGGCGTGCACCACGTTGATCGCGTTGTCGCTGCCTAGTGACTTGGCCAAAATGTCGTGCACGCCGGCGCATTCCAGCACCGCCCGGGCGGCGCCGCCGGCGATCACACCGGTACCGGGGCTGGCCGGGCGCAGCAGCACCACTCCGGCTGCAGCCTCACCCTGCACGGGATGGGTGATGGTGCCGCCGATGAGCGGCACCCGGAAGAAGTTTTTGCGCGCCTCTTCAACGCCTTTGGCGATGGCGGCGGGGACTTCTTTGGCCTTGCCGTAGCCGACGCCGACCATGCCGTTGCCGTCACCGACGATGACCAGTGCGGTGAAGCTGAACCGCCGACCGCCCTTGACCACTTTGGAAACGCGGTTGATGGCGACGACTCGTTCCAGGTAGTTGGTCTTGTCGCCGTCGCGCTCGCGTGCCCGGCCGCCCTCGCGGCTCCTGCGGCTCTCGCGTCCTTCGGCTCGTCCTTCGCTGCGGGTAACGCCGCCGGTGTCCGGAGCGCCACCCCCCGAAGTCGGCTGCTCCGTCATGATGCAGTCCTTCCAGTCTCGTTCAAAACGTCAGCCATTTAGAACTTCAATCCGCTTTCCCGCGCCGCGTCGGCCAGCGCCGCGATCCGACCACCGTATTTGTACCCGCCGCGGTCGAATACCACGGTTTCGATCCCCGCGGCCTTGGCCCGCTCGGCGATCAACTGCCCGACCCGGACGCTGCGGGCCTTTTTGTCACCCTGCACCCCGCGCACGTCGGGCTCGATCGAGGAGGCGGCCGCCAGGGTGGTGCCGTTCAGGTCGTTGACCAGCTGCACGTGAATATGGCGCGCCGACCGGTGCACCACCAGCCGTGGGCGTTCCGGGGTGCCCGAAATCTTCTTGCGCAGCCGCGCGTGCCGACGCAGGCGGGCAGCTCGGCGGGCTGCAGCGACGCTCTGCCCCACCGGCTTTCCGGGTGCGGTTCCCGATTGTGATGCAGCCATGACTACTTACCTGTCTTTCCGACCTTGCGGCGCACCTGCTCGCCCTCATAGCGCACACCCTTGCCCTTGTAGGGGTCGGGGCGACGCAGCCGGCGGATGTTCGCCGAGATCTGGCCTACCTTCTGCTTGTCGATCCCCGAGATCGAGAATTTGGTGGGCGATTCGACGGCGAACGTGATGCCTTCGGGCG
Source organism: Mycobacterium xenopi (assembly GCF_009936235.1). NCBI lineage: Bacteria > Bacillati > Actinomycetota > Actinomycetes > Mycobacteriales > Mycobacteriaceae > Mycobacterium > Mycobacterium xenopi. The sequence continues at coordinate 4,006,541 of NZ_AP022314.1, forward strand.
CCTCGACCACCACGGGGTGGCTATAGCCCAGCGCGAATTCCAGGTTGTTGCCGCGTAGTTGGACGCGGTAGCCCACCCCGAAGATCTCCATCTTCGTCGTGTAGCCCTGCGTCACACCAGTGACCAAGTTGGACACCAGGGTGCGCGACAGCCCGTGCAGCGAGCGGCTGCGTCGCTCGTCGTCGGGACGGCTGACCACGATCGCGCCGTCCTCGTTGCGCGACACCGTGATCGGTTCCGCGACGGTTAACGACAGTGTGCCCTTCGGGCCTTTCACCGACACGTTTTGACCGTCGATCGTCACGTCCACGCCCGCGGGCACCGGAATCGGTTGCTTACCAATACGCGACATAGCGTTAGCTTCCCCTCACCACACGTACGCGAGGACTTCGCCGCCCACGCCCTGTCTGGCCGCCTGCCGGTCGGTGAGCAGACCCGAGGACGTCGAGATGATCGCCACGCCCAGGCCGCCGAGCACCCGCGGCAGGTTGGTGGATTTCGCGTAGACCCGCAATCCCGGCTTGGACACCCGGCGCAGACCGGCGAGGCTGCGTTCGCGGTTTGGCCCGTACTTGAGTTGAATGACGAGCGCTTTGCCCACGCGAGCGTCTTCGACGCGGTAATCGGCAATGTAGCCTTCGTTTTTGAGGATCTCGGCGATGTTGGCCTTGATCTTCGAGTGGGGCAGCCTCACCTCGTCGTGGTAGGCCGCGTTGGCGTTGCGCAGACGCGTCAGAAAGTCCGCGATTGGGTCCGTCATCGTCATGACAGCCGTGTCACCTTTCTCGCAGTGGTTCCCGGCTCGGGCCTGCTGCGTTTCACCAACTGCTCTTCTGCACGCCCGGCAGCTCGCCGGCGTGCGCCATCTCGCGCAGGCAAATCCGGCACAGCCCGAACTTGCGGTAGACCGCGTGCGGGCGGCCGCACTTACTGCAGCGGGTGTAGGCCCGCACCTTGAACTTCGGTTTCCGCTGGGCCTTGTTGACCAGTGCCTTCTTCGCCATGTGTTCAGTTCTCCTTGAACGGGAAGCCGAGGGCCCGCAACAGCGCGCGTCCTTCCTCGTCGGTCGCCGCCGAGGTGACGACGCTGATGTTCATGCCACGGGTCCGGTCGATGGAGTCCACGTCGACCTCGTGGAACACCGTCTGCTCGGCCAGCCCGAGCGAGTAGTTGCCGGCGCCGTCGAACTGCGTCGGCGACAACCCGCGGAAGTCGCGGATACGTGGTAGCGCAATGGAAACCAACCGGTCGAGAAACTCCCACATGCGATCGCCGCGCAGGGTTGCCCGCACGCCGATCGGCATGCCTTCACGAAGCTTGAACTGCGCGACCGATTTACGCGCCCGCCGGATTTCCGGCCGCTGCCCGGTGATCATCGCAACGTCGTTGACCGCGCCGTTGATCATCTTGGCGTCGCGGGCCGCTTCCCCGATCCCCATGTTGACGACGACCTTGACCACCGTCGGGATCTGCATGACGTTGCGATACCCGAATTGTTTTTGCAGCGCGTCACGGATCTCTTCGCGGTAGCGCACTTTCAGCCGCGGCTGAACCTTTTCTGCGGTCGTCATCAGATGTCCTTGCCGTTGCGCTTGGAGATGCGGACCTTCTTGCCGGTCTCCTCGTCGATGCGGTACCCGACCCGGGTCGGCTTGCCGTCGGAGTCGACAACCATGACGTTGGAGACGTGGATCGGGGCTTCCTGCGTGACGATCCCGCCCGACCGTGCGCCGCGCTGGGTCGTCGAGATCGGCGTGTGCTTCTTGATCCGGTTGACGCCCTCGACGAGTACCTTGTTTTTAGCCGGGTACGCCTTGAGCACCTTGCCCTTGGCGCCCTTGTCTTTACCGGAGATGACGAGCACCGTATCGCCCTTGTGGACCTTCATCTATAACACCTCCGGGGCCAGCGAAATGATCTTCATGAACCGCTTCTCCCGCAGCTCGCGGCCGACCGGACCGAAAATACGAGTGCCCCGCGGATCGTTGTCCGGCTTGATGATCACCGCCGCGTTCTCGTCGAACTTGATGTAGCTGCCGTCGGGGCGGCGACGCTCCTTGGCGGTGCGCACGACCACCGCCTTGACCACGTCACCGCGCTTGACGTTGCCACCGGGGATGGCGTCTTTGACCGTGGCCACGATGACGTCGCCGATTCCGGCGTAGCGCCGCCCGGAGCCGCCGAGCACACGGATGCACAAGATCTCTTTGGCGCCGGTGTTGTCGGCAACCTTCAGTCGCGATTCCTGCTGAATCACCAGATCTCCTCAATCCTGTGCCGGGTCGTTGGAACTCGTGCGCGCCAACCGCCTGGCTAACGTGTGCACGCCGGAGGAACTCTGTCGTGCGTGGTCTTCGTCGCCGAAAGGCACGCGGGGCCGTCACCTTGCGCCGGCCGAGGTCTGCCCACGGCAACCCTTAGAGTCTAGGTGACGACCTGCTCAGCGCCAAATTTTTGGCTGGTTGTCTCGCTATCGCGAAGCATCGGCGATGGCGTTGCCAATTCTGCGTATATCGGCGAGATGGTGGACACCTTCGTGCATCGCTTGGCGGACCAGCCAACGTGCGGAGCGCTGCTCGCCCGGCAGGCGGGTCGCCACGCGGTCCCAGTCCTGTGTGCCAGTACGGTCGATCTGCTCGCAAAAGCCGGTTACAGCCGCCGCGAGCTCGTCAAGCGTGGCGGTGAGGTCCCGATCGTTGTACCGAAACCGGCGGGCCCGCAAGTCGTTGTACATCGGTTCCAGCGCCGGAACGTCTTCGGTACGGATGCGGTGCAGCCGGATGGTGAAGGCGACGTAGACATCGCGCAGGTGGCAAACGTATTCGGTCACCGACCATACCTGTGGGCTGGGTCGTCGCCGACGCGCGTGCTGCGGGATGGCCTCGACGGCGTCTCGAACCGCAATCGGCAATGGGATGACGACTGCGACGGCGTCGTCGATGCTGATCTCCGGATAAGCCAACGCGCAGACGTCGCACACGTGATCTTCGGCGGCCAGCGGCGGCAATGCATGCATGTGACAATGATCGCCGGTTTTGTGTAGTCGTCGCAGCCGACAGATCAGAACGGCGGGGGATCGTCGTCGTCGTTGTCGGGTGGGGCCAGGCTGAAGTAGCTGGGGCGTTGCGCGCGCCGGGCGATGCGCGCGTGGCGGTTGTGGCGGCGTTCGGTGGCGATGCGATGTGCGCGGTCTTGGGCGCGGGTGCGCCGGCGTTTGGGCATCATCGCGCTGCGGTCCCCGCAGTAGTCCGGCGGCGGGTCGGCTGGTGGCGGGGGCAGGGCGGCGGTGGGCCGGCACAGGTGGGGAAACAGCAGCGCGCTGCCCGGGGTGGTGACATAGGTGTGCCCCGTCGGCGCGGTCAAGATCAGGGTGCCGTCGGGCAACTGCTGCTCACGCCAGCCCCAAAACGTTTTCACCAAATGATGAGTGCGGCAATAAGCTTTGAGGTTCGAGGCGTGGGTGGGCCCGCCCTTGGCGTAGGGAATCGTGTGATCGAGGTCGCATTCAAACGCGGGCTTGTCGCAGCCGGGCCAACGACAGGTCAGATCCCGGCAGCGCACAAAATCGGCCAGCGCCTTCGACGGCACATACCCCCGCTCCGGCGAGGCATCGCCCGGATGCACCACCGGGGTCAGCTCGGCCGACGTGGCCAATTGCGTAACGAGTTCCGGAGGGATGAGCCCGTCGGCGCTCACCTGTGATGCCGCCACCTCGCCGCTGCCATCGAGCGTGGCTTGCTCGGCGATCACGTGAACCACCACCGGGCCGACGGCGGGCCGGCCGGCACCCCCGCACTCGGGGCGTCCGCAGCGGCAGCCCAGCCGATCCGCCCCGGCCGCTAATGCCCCCAGCGCATCGGCGCGGCGCTGCTGGCGCGTGCGCGGATCATGGGCACACACCGTGGCCGCCAAACCATCCAACCGCTTGTCCAGCGCATGGGCGTCGGTGGTGAACAAGGTGCCGTGGATCTCCGAGGTGCCGCCTTCGTCGCGAGGGCCGATCCAGACCTGCCGATCGGCTTGATACTCCTTGCGTCGGCGCACCGCATCGGCATCAGCGCGAACCACGATCTTGTCGATCTGGGCGGCCAGCCGGCCCTGGGTCAGCGACGGCCAGCGCCGCACCTTGATCGCCAGCTCGGCATCAACCGCCGCCAGCACCTCGGGGTCGGTGATCAACTCGGTGCGATACACGATCGTCTGAAAACTGCGATAGTCGATATCCCCGGCCGCAAACACCTCACCGACCTTGGGTAGCCGCTCGCGGAGGGCCCGGGCATAACGCAGCCGGCTGCCCGCCAACGCCTGGCTGACCCGCAACGCCGCGGCCACCTCCGCGGCCACCGCCTCCTCGGTGTCGATCGCCCACTCCACGCTTTCCGAGCACCGCGACAACCGATAGCCGAACAACTGCCCGATCGCGCTCAGCTGCGCGGCCGCCGCCCGATTCTCCGCCCGCGCCGCCGCAGAAATCTGATCCACCAACGCCGCCGACTCCCCGGTGGTGGAAGGATGTCGCCGCTCCCACATCTCATCGAAGCGGGCAATCACCTCCCGGCGTGCAGCTTCATCGAACATAGGTTCGATCATAAGGGTGGGGTACGACAACTCGCTGACCGGTCGGCCTGCTCCCGGGCATCGGAAAGCTGATCCGTTCTTGTGCCAGCCGCACGGCCCGCCCGAAGCTGTCCTCGACCAGGTCGCGGGACAGCGCGGCCCCAGCTAGCTGGTCAGCTGCGAGGCGGCGATGTCGCGGAGTTCTCGTCGACGAACACCCGACCCGCAAACGGACAGGATTAGCGGCGCGTTGTCGGCGCTCGGCAGCCGCCAGGCCGGCTGGCAGCGCGCACGGCGGCGATCTCCCCGTGTCGCTCGCGGCCGACGTGGCTGTCGACCACTACTCGAGGTCGGCCACGCACCGGAAACCGATGTGCGTGGTCGCGGTGTCCTGCGACTGGGGCGAACGCGCTGCGGGGCGGTAGCGGTGGCAGTACTCCGGCGCGCACAGGTGCGAACCGCCTTTCAGCGTCTGATTCACGCGAGGATCAGCGGGTCCGGACGGTGTGCAGCAGGGTTTCGGAGGCTGATCCAGCCGGTGGTGTGAGCTGAATTCGGTGGCGGTCCACTCCCAGACGTTGCCGATCATGTCCACCAACCCAAAACCGTTGGGCGGAAAGGTCCCTACCGGCGACGTTCCGATCCATCCCAAGGCGCCGTCGTTGCGGTACGGGAATCTGCCCTGCCATGTGTTGGCCATCAATCGCCCGTTCGGCTTCTCCTCGTCCCCCCAGGCATACGTCGTGGTGGTTCCGCCGCGGGCCGCGTATTCCCACTCCGCCTCGGAGGGCAGCCGCCGCCCCGCCCACCGCGCGTAGGCCGCGGCGTCCGGATAGGCGACCTGTACCACTGGGTGATCGGCTCTGTCAGTGACGTCGCTGCCGGGGCCGAACGGGTGGCGCCAGCACGCGCCCGGTACCCAGTGCCACCACTGCCGCCAGTCTTGCAAGTCGACCGGACCAGGCGTCGGACGGAATACCAACGCCCCTGGGACAAGGTCGTCTGGATTCGCACCCGGATACTGTGCGGGATCGATCGGTTGTTCGGCGACCGTTATATAGCCTGTCGCAGCAACGAATTCGGCGAACTGCACGTTGGTCACCGGATGCCGTTCCACCGCGAACGGCGCGACTGCGGCGGTATGGATGGGAGCTTCTTCGGGATAGAAGCTCGTCGATCCCATACGAAACGCTCCGCCGGGCAGCTCAACCAGCTCCGTCAGCATGATGCCAGGGTATGACGACCACAAAGTCGCCCCTTGCTTCGTCGTCAGCACACTTCAGTTGCCCTGGCGGACCCAGGCAAAGATGCACAAGGCCATCGCCGCCCCCAACGCGATGAGTACCCACTGCACGACGGCGTGGTCGATCCACGAGCCCGGTGGTGGGGCGCCGGGAAGGATGTTGCGCAACGGAACGATGGCCAACAGGTTTGCGGCCTACAACGAATTGTCATTCGCGATCTACCAGGGGCTCTTCGCCGCCGAATTGAAACGCCGGAAAGCCGGATGTCCAGACGCCCGGTACGCCATCGTCCGCCAGCGACGAATGCTCTCAGGGTATGACGACCGCAAAGTCGGCCATCAGCGCGATTTTGGCAGCGTCGAAGCCCAGCAGCCCGGCGGGCCCTTCCTGATGGATGGCGACGAGATAGCTTTTCGTGTTCGTCCAGATATGCGCGATGCGGTCGGCGAAGGCGATCGCGCCTGACGGTCCGCGATACGTGCCGGCCAGTTGCTGGCTGCTGTACCCGCAGAAGGGAGCGGGGGTGATGGTCACCTCGGCACCCGCCTTCGCTCGCACCGTCGCGTCGTACTGGGCAAACGCTGCGGCCGGCGTAAGAATCGTCGGCGCGATAGTGACCTTCCCTGTCATGCCGTCCGGTCCTGCTAACACCAGCGCCACATCACCGTCACCGGCGGTCGACGTCCAGCCGTCCGGCACGCTGATGGTGATTTTGGGCGCGGCCGGGTCAGCCACCGTGGCCGTGGTGGGCCTGCCTACCACGCTCGGCGGCGGAAAGCATTCCAGCGCATCAGGCGGTATGTGCGCGGGCAGCGTGGTCTCGACACCGGGAACGCCGGCGGGCGGGTCTTGCTGTGGCCGGCCGACGGCTGCTGTCGTCGACAAACCGGGTACCGTTGCCGGAATCGCCTTCCCCCCAGTGGTATTGGCGCAACTTGCCAGGGCGACCGCCAGAAACGCCGAGCCTAGCCCAATGCGGCAATTCCTCAGCATCTCAGTCGCGTGAGAAAGCCAGGGCGAGTCTCTTTCCCAGGTCCTTGTACGGTGCACCGGAAACGTCGACGGTGACGTGGGCGATGGCTCCGCCGGTGAACACGAACGGCGCCTTGTAGCGGCTCGACACTGCCGAACCGCTGTTGCGGCCCACGCTGATGGCGGCTCCGGCCAGACCGAACGTGCCCGGATGAGTCTTCATGTCCCGCACTGCGTCAACCGCGATGTCGTCGATGTAGAGGGTGGCTTCACCCAGGGGGGTGTGGCTGTTTTGCACCGTCCCGCTCCGCACGTATTGAACGCCCAGCAAGTGTCGGCCCAGCGGCACCGCGTTGGGCGAGGAGACCATCTGCTCCTGCTCACCGAGGAAGTTGTAGACGTAGTGCAGCCGTCCGTCCTCGATGAACAAAGCGTGTCCACCGTGGGCACCGCCCTGCTTGAACAGCACCCCTTCGGCGCCGACGGTGTCGATGGTCACCTCGGCCAGCACCGAGAATGACCGCCCGTGGATTTCGACGCCAGCACCCATGCCGACGTCGGCGGTATCGGGATAGTAAGTGTAGGTGGAGCGTTCGCCGGCTAGGTACGGCCGCCACCGTGACATCGTTTCCAGCAGATTGAGGTCGGCCAGCGGCAGCCCGTGGTATTTGGCCGCTTCAGAAAACCACAGCGCCTTCAGCTCCTCGAGCTTGTCAGGGCGCTGGGCAGACAGGTCGTGACATTGAGTGCGGTCAACCGCGATGTGAAACAGCTCCCAGCGGTCGGAGTCGAAGTGCGACCAGCCGGCGGGTGCCGCGGCGTGGACGGTGTTGGCGAACCAGCCCTCATGCCAAATGCCGCGGGTTCCCAGCATGGTGTAGAACTGGGTGCGCTTACCGGTGTCTGCACCCGGGTTCGCAAGTGCCGCTTTGAAACTCACGCCATCTAGTGGCTTCTGCGTGATGCCCTTTACCGTCTGGGGCGGTGCGATCCCCACCAGGTCATAGACAGTCGGGGTGACGTCGCAGACGTTGACGTAGTTATCGCGCACCTCCCCGCGGGCGGCAATCCCGTTGGGCCAAGAGATGATCGCCGCATCAGCGATGCCGCCTTCGTGGGAGGCATAGCGTTTGAACAACTTATACGGCGTGTTGAATGCCATCGCCCACCCAATCGGGTAGTGGTTATAGGTCTGCGGCCCGCCCAGCCGGTCAAGGTGCTTGAGGCTGTCTTCGACGGTGTCGATGTAACCGTTGAAGAACTTCGTCTCGTTCACCGACCCGTTCGGCCCGCCCTCGCCGCTGGCGCCGTTGTCGGAGATCACCACGATCAAGGTGTCGTCCAGTTGGCCGGATTCGTCGAGATAGTCCAACACCCGGCCGATTTGGGCGTCGGTATAGCTGAGAAAGCCGGCGAACACCTCGGCCATCCGGCAAAATAGTCTCGTCTCGTCACCGCTTAGCGAGTCCCAAGGACGCACCGTGTCCTGCAGCGGCCACGACTCGCCATTCGGTCCCTTCACATCGAGATAGGGGTTCATCGGTGACAACTCGGTATCCGGCGGCACTATCCCGATCGACTTCTGATTCGCCAACACGATGTCGCGGTAGCGCTCGTAGCCCATGTCGAAGCGGCCGGCGTATCTGTCGGCCCATTCGGTGAACACGTGGTGCGGGGCATGCCCGGCGCCGGGGCACACATACGCAAACCACGGCTTGTCCGGCGCGATCACCTTGGCGTCGCGGATGAACTCGATCGTCTTGTCGGCGATGTCCTTCGACAAGTGGTAGCCGTCCTCCGGTGCCGCTGGCGGTGACACCGGATGGTTGTCGTGCACCAGGTCCGGATACCACTGGTCGGTCTCGCCGCCCATGAAGCCGTAAAACCGTTCGAAGCCACGCGACAGCGGCCAATGCCGCTTGGATGACGCCAAATTCGACTCCTCCAACGGCGTCAAATGCCACTTACCGATGCAGTAGGTGTTGTAGCCGCGCTCGGCCAGTGCCTCCGAAATCAGCGCGGTCTCGGCCGGAATGCGCCCGTTGCAGTTGGGGAACCCGTCGGTGAACTCTTCGATGGTGGCCATACCTACGGTCGTCGCGTTACGGCCGGTCAGCAACGACGCCCGGGTGGGTGAGCACAGCGCTGTGGTGTGAAACTGCGACAGCCGAACACCTTGTTCGGCGATGCGGGTCATGGTCGGCATCTCGACCAGTCCGCCGAAGCAATCCCAGGTCCCAATTCCGACGTCGTCCCACACCAGATACAAAATGTTGGGTGAGCCTTCCGGAGCCCGGGGCGCGGCATACGGACCCCAATCCGGCTCGGAGTCGCGGATATCCAACGCGATCTTGCCCTGAAACTCTGCTGCCATCACCGGCTCCGTTCGTATCGGTGCCGCGAAGCCTATACCCGTCATGTAGCGAATGTTGCGGAACCGCTGAGGGTCAGCGCAGCCGAAACACCGCGCCGTCGCTGCCCCACTGACCGAACGGTGGTCGCTCACCGCGGTCGATCGCGCGAATGCTCGGTCGCCCGATGTGAGCGAACACCAGTCGATGCACGCCCGCGTCGCGAGCCGCCGCAGCCACGTCCCGAACGCACGCGTGTCCACCCACACCACGGGCGAAGCGAATCGGGTGGTTCCATCCGGCGGCGTCGGCGAACATCAGATCGGCTTCACGCGCCCATCCCGGGAATTCCCAAAACTCGGGTGCCCAGACGGCCCGCTGGCATGCCGTCTCGATCAGGTAGCCGACAGTCGGATGGGAAGTGTGACGCACCGGCAACGGTTGCAGCCGCACCGCGTCCGCGCCGAACGAAGCGATAGCAGGACGCACACCCAGTTCGGCGGCCCGGCGGCGGATCTGCGGCATCAACTCCGCATGGTCATCGCAGACCAGCCAGGCATCCAGCCGCGATCCGGGATCGGCGGAACCCCCACCGTCCAGCATGACGCGGCGACCACGCCAGGCCAGCAGCAGCCCGGCCGGGCGGTAGCGGGGCGAGTTCATCGCCCCGACGCCGACCAGAACCAGCCGCAGCGTCGGCCCTTACTTGGCCTTCTCCAAGATTTCGACCAGCCGCCAGCGTTTGGTCGCCGACAGCGGACGCGTCTCCATCAACGACACCCGGTCGCCGATGCCGGCGATGCTGTTCTCGTCGTGCGCCTTGACTTTCTTGGTTGTGCGGATGATCTTGCCGTACAAGGGATGCCGCATCCGGTCCTCGAGTTCGACCACGATGGTCTTCTGCATCTTGTCGCTGACGACGTAGCCGATCGCGGTCTTGCGCCGACCCCGAGGCTTCGGGGTCGGTGGAGTGTGCTTGGGGCCCTTCTCTTTTGGTGCGGCATCTGTCGCCGCCGCCTTCTTCGGCGCCGCCTTCGACGCCTTGCTGGTGGCTTTCTTCGCTGTGGTCTTAGCCTCTGCCATCAGGATTCCTCACCCTCAGGCCCGGATGCCAGGCCCAGTTCCCGTTCGCGCAGCACGGTATAGATGCGTGCGATCTCCTGACGCACGGTGCGAAGCCGGCGGTTGTTGCTGAGCTGGCCGGTAGCCATCTGGAAGCGCAGATTGAACAGCTCTTCCTTGGACTCGCGCAGACGGTCGACCAGCTCCTCGTCGGTGAGCTCGCGCAGTTCGCCGGCGGAAACACCCAGGGCCATCAGAACTGCTCCTCTCGGGTAACGATGCGTGCCTTGATCGGCAGCTTGTGAATCGCTCTGGTCAACGCGGCCCGAGCAACCGCTTCGTTGGGGTAGCTCAGCTCGAAGAGCACCCGGCCCGGTTTGACGTTGGCCACCCACCACTCCGGCGAGCCCTTCCCCGAACCCATTCGCGTCTCCGCGGGCTTTTTGGTCAACGGACGGTCCGGGAAGATGTTGATCCACACCTTGCCGCCACGTTTAATGTGTCGGTTGATGGCAATACGGGCGGACTCGATCTGCCGGTTGGTGATGTAGGCGTGCTCCAACGCCTGAATACCGTAGTCGCCGAAGCTGACCGTGGTGCCGCCGCTGGCGATGCCACGCTGGCGCGGATGGTGCTGTTTGCGATGCTTGACTTTCCGGGGAATCAACATGATTCAGCTCTCTGTGCTCTGCGTCTCCAGGGCCGGCTCGGCGCTCGCCGGGGCGGCGGCCTCCTCAGCGCCCGCGGCTCGTCCGGCTTCGGTGGTCGCGCCGGTCGTCCCCGCAGCACCGCTGCGCCGCGGACGGGCACCCGACGGGCGCTCTCGGCGGGGACGTTCGGCGCCCGCGCCGGTGGGGGCGGCCAACTCGCGTTTCCCGCCGACGATGTCGCCCTTGTAGATCCACACCTTGACCCCGATGCGGCCGAAAGTGGTTTTGGCTTCATATAATCCGTAGTCGATGTCGGCCCGCAGTGTGTGCAGCGGGACGCGGCCTTCGCGGTAGAACTCCGAGCGGCTCATCTCGGCACCGCCGAGGCGGCCCGAGCACTGTACCCGGATGCCCTTGACGTTGGGCTGGCGCATCGCCGACTGGATGGCCTTGCGCATCGCGCGACGGAACGCCACCCGGTTGCTCAACTGCTCGGCAACGCCTTGGGCCACCAACTGTGCCTGGGACTCAGGGTTTTTCACCTCGAGGATGTTGAGCTGAACCTGCTTGCCGGTCAGCTTCTCCAGATCCGCGCGGATGCGGTCGGCCTCGGTGCCGCGGCGTCCGATGACGATGCCCGGCCGCGCGGTGTGGATGTCGACCCGGACCCGGTCACGTGTGCGTTCGATTTCCACGTCGGCGATACCCGCGCGTTCCAAGCCGCTGGACAGCAGGCGCCGAATCGCCACGTCTTCCTTGACGTATTCGGCGTACTGCTTGTCGGCGTACCAGCGCGACTTCCAGTCGGTGGTAATGCCAAGCCGGAAGCCGTGCGGATTGATCTTCTGGCCCACTACTGCGAGCCTCCCTTCGCGGTGGACTGCGGGGTCGTCTTCTTGGCCGGCGCCGTGGCGGCGGGTGTCGTCTTTTTAGCCGGTGCCTTCTTGGCGGGAGTCTTCTCGGCGGACGCTTCCTTAGCCGGTGCCTTCTTGGCGGGAGTCTTCTTGGCCGACGCTTCCTCGGCGGGCGCCTTCGTGGCAGGGGCCTTCTTGGCAGGCGCTTGTTTGGTGGCGGCGGCCTTGCTGGCCTGGGCGCGGCGGGACCGCGACGACTGGGGTGCCCGCCGATCCTGGGCCGGCCGGCTTTCGACCACTACCGTGATATGGCTCGTGCGCCGGCGAATCCGGAACGCGCGCCCTTGCGCGCGCGGACGGATCCGCTTGGCGGTCGGCCCGTCGTCGGCGTGCACGGTGGCCACTACTAACGTGGCCGGGTCGAGGCCGTTGTTGTTCTGCGCGTTGGCCGCAGCGCTGGCTATCACCTTGGCCACCGGCTGGCTGGCCGCCTGCGGCGCCCACCGCAGGATATCGAGCGCCTCCGCTACCGGTTTGCCGCGGACGAGGTCGATCACACGGCGCGCCTTTCTCGGCGACACCCGAACGAACCGGGCTTTGGCGACCGCAGAGGGGAATTCGGTAGCCGTGGTCATCGACGCTTGGCCTTCCGGTCGTCTTTGATATGTCCCTTGAAGGTCCGCGTCGGCGCGAATTCACCCAGCTTGTGGCCCACCATCGCCTCAGTGATAAACACCGGCACATGCTTGCGCCCGTCGTGCACGGCGAACGTGTGACCGACAAAGTCCGGAATGATGGTTGACCGCCGCGACCAGGTCTTGATGACCTGCTTGGTGTTCTTCTCGTTCTGCGCGTCGACCTTCTTGAGCAGATGGTCGTCGACGAACGGACCCTTCTTCAGGCTGCGTGGCATCGGCTACTCCTCTTAACGCCCGTGTTTCTTGCCGGTGCGCCGGCGTCGGACGATGAGCTTGTCGCTGAGCTTGTGGCGGCGCCGGGTGCGACCCTCAGGCTTGCCCCACGGGCTGACCGGGTGACGACCGCCGGAGGACTTGCCCTCGCCGCCACCGTGCGGGTGGTCCACCGGGTTCATCACCACACCACGCACCGACGGCCGCTTGCCCTTCCAGCGCATCCGGCCAGCCTTGCCCCAGTTGATGTTGGCCTGCTCGGCGTTGCCAACCTCGCCGACCGTGGCGCGGCACCGGACGTCGACGCGGCGGATCTCACCACTGGGCATGCGCAGCGACGCGTAGCTGCCCTCTTTGCCGAGCAACTGAATGCTCGACCCGGCCGAGCGGGCGAGTTTGGCGCCACCACCCGGTCGCAGCTCCACCGCGTGGATCAAGGTACCGGCAGGGATATTGCGTAGCGGCAAGTTGTTACCGGGTTTGATGTCTGCGTTGGGTCCCGACTCCACCATATCGCCCTGCGAAAGTCCTTGCGGAGCAATGATATAGCGCTTCTCACCGTCCAAGTAGTGCAGCAGCGCGATGTTGGCGGTGCGGTTGGGGTCGTATTCGATGTGGGCGACCTTCGCGTTGATGCCGTCCTTGTCGTTGCGACGGAAGTCGATGATGCGGTATGCGCGCTTGTGGCCACCGCCCCTGTGGCGGGTGGTGATCCGGCCATGCGCGTTGCGCCCACCATGGCCGTGCAGCGGGCGCACCAACGACTTCTCCGGGGTCGAGCGGGTGATCTCGGCGAAATCGGAGACGCTGCCGCCGCGGCGGCCGGGAGACGTCGGCTTGTACTTGCGAATTCCCATCTCTGCTAAGTCTTTCTATCCATCCTCGGCTATGTCGGTGTGCCGAACAGATCGATCGGCTTGCTGCCCGGCGCCAACGTCACGATGGCGCGCTTGGTGTTCTTCCGCTTGCCATAGCCGGTCCTGGTGCGCTTGCGTTTACCCTGCCGGTTCGCGGTGTTCACCGACGCCACCTTCACGGAGAAGATCTTCTCGACCGCGATCTTGATTTGCGTCTTGTTGGAGTCGGGGTGCACCAAAAACGTGTAGACGTTGTCGTCGATGAGCCCATAGGACTTCTCGGAGATGACTGGTGCCAGGATGATGTCGCGGGGGTCGGTGACGGTCGCCATCAGGCCGAAACCTCCTCGGCAGCTTTGGTATTGGCGGCGATGTATGCGTTGAGCGCCTCAACGGAGAACACCACATCGTCAGCGCGCAGCACGTCATAGGTGTTGAGCTGGTCAGGTGCCAGGATGTGCACGCCGGGTAGATTGCGCGCGCTCTTGGCGCTCGTTTCGTCGCTGCGTTCGATGACCACCAGCAGCTGCTTGCGGTCGGTCAGCGTGGCCAAAAACGCCTTGGCGCTCTTGGTCGACGGAGTCTGGCCCGACACCAGTTCGGTGACGGCATGGATTCGGCCATTGCGGGCCCGATCCGACAGCGCACATCGCAGCGCCGCCGCGATCATCTTCTTCGGGGTGCGCTGGCTGTAGTCACGAGGCTTGGGGCCGTGCACGGTTCCGCCGCCGGTGAACTGCGGAGCCCGAACCGAGCCCTGACGAGCCCGGCCGGTACCCTTCTGCCGGTATGGTTTTCGACCGCCGCCGCGCACCTCGCCGCGGGTTTTCGTCGAGTGTGTGCCCTGACGAGCCGCCGCCCGCTGCGCGGTGACCACCTGGTGCATCAACGGGATATTCGCTTCGACATCGAATAACTCAGCCGGCAGCTCGATTGAACCTTCGGTCTTACCGGCTGGCGATTTGACGTCGATTTTTATGCCTGCCATTACTTTTCACCTTTTTTGATCGCGCTGCGCACCATTACCAGGCCACCCCTGCGCCCTGGTATCGCACCCTTGATCAGCAGCACGCCGTTTTCCGCGTCGACCTTGTGCACCAGCAGGTTCTGCGTGGTCACCCGGTCGTTACCCATCCGCCCGGCCATCCGGGTGCCCTTGAACACCCGGGCCGGTGTGGCGCAGCCCCCCGATCGAACCGGGGCGTCGGTGCACGGCTTGAGCGCCGTGGCTGGCACCCTGCCCGCGGAAACCGTGGCGCTTCATGGTGCCGGCGAAGCCCTTGCCCTTGGAGGTGCCGGTCACGTCGACGTAGCTGCCGTCGGTGAAGATGTCGGCGGTCAACTCCTGACCCACCTGATACTCGGCGGCCGCTTCCGGGTCGTCGAGCCGCAGCTCGGCCAGGTGCCCGGCGCGGGTTGACACCCGCGGCGTTGTACTGACCGGCCAACGGCTTGTTGACCTTGCGGGGACTGATCTCGCCGTAAGCCAACTGGATCGCGCTGTAGCCGTCGCGCTCGGGCGTGCGGATTCGAGTGACCACGTTCGGTCCGGCCTTGACCACCGTGACCGGCACCACCCGGTTGTTCTCGTCGAACACCTGCGTCATGCCCAGCTTGGTGCCCAGAATGCCTTTTCGCGCCATCGGTTCACCAATCTCCTACTGGATATTGACGTCGACACTCGCGGGCAGGTCGATGCGCATCAACGCATCCACCGTCTTCGGTGTCGGATCGAGGATGTCGATCAGCCGCTTGTGGGTGCGCATCTCGAAGTGCTCCCGCGAGTCCTTGTATTTGTGCGGCGAGCGGATGACGCAGTAGACGTTCTTCTCGGTCGGCAGCGGCACAGGACCCACCACGCTGGCACCCGTCCGCATGACCGTTTCGACGATCTTGCGGGCTGAGGCGTCGATGGCCTCGTGGTCGTAGGCCTTGAGCCTGATGCGGATCTTCTGTCCCGCCACGCTTCTCTTACCTCGCTGTTCCCGTGTCCGGACCCGGTGTGCCCGCCGCGCCGATCGACCTGGGTCGATCCGGCGGCGCGCCGGATGTCTGCGCCGCTGTTTACCTGTCCTGGTTCACCGGTCCCCGCGATCGGGTGTGTCGCCGACACGCAGCCTCGGCGCGCTCATTTCAAGATCGAAATTCGTCGCGCTCCGAGGATGGGACCGGACGCGCCCGTTTGGGCGCCGGTCGGATGCCCGGCCAGGCGCGAACCCGGCGCAAGGCAACCTGAACAGTATGCCCTAGATCATGGTAACGGCCAAATCTGGTGAGCCGTGACGGGCCGGGCTGATCAGCACCGACACCGCCCTCAGCCCTGGTTCCGTACCCGGCTAGCAAGGCGGCTGACAGCCCCGTCGCAAGGGGGGTTGTCATTGAGGTAGAAGCGAGGTAGAAGTGGCGCCGTCGGCACCACCACCCTGCCTAAGTCGGTTTTGCGGTCCCCGTCAGCGCTTTCCTTTCAAGCTCGACCAGAACCGGCATTGGTGGGACTCGGCGAAGTTTGTCTCCACCCTGCTGCCGTCGGGCCGCAGCGACATCCGGGGGCTGCGGGCCGGATCGCCACCCAACGGGGGCCAGGCCGGTTGGCCCGACACTTTCGGTGCGCCGGTGGTGACGAACTGACTCCAGTAGCTCACCATCTGGCTGGACAGCTTCCGCTGCGCAGGGCTTAGCCTGAATCCGTGGATGGGTGATTTCGTGTTGCCGTCGACGCGGTTGTTTTGGGATGCGGCCGAGTGTGGCGCGGTGGGGCGTGGGTGATCCGCTGGCCTGTACCAGCTTTCCTTTGGGTTCCTTGGGTCGGGCCTGGGATGGCGGGGCGGACAGGGCTTGGAAGGTGGGGTCAGGCGGCGCGGGGTTGCGCGATCGGGTAACCGATGACGTTGTGCCACAGGGCCTTCCATCTGGCTCGCCAATGCCAGTGGGCGGGTAGGTGCAGCATTGGTTTGCGGGCCGGGGCGGCGAAGCGGGCCGGGATGTTGATCAGGTCGCGGCGCAGGGTAGCCCCGCGGGCCACGGCATGGTGGCCACCGGCGAGGGTGCCGACGGCGCGCAGCAGGTTATGGGCGATCACCGCGCAGGCCAGCCAGGCGCAGTTGGCCGCGAACAGCCCCGACGGGATGTGTGCCAGTGGGCCGTCGATTAAATCGGCGAAGGTGGTTTCGATGATGGCGTGGCGTCGGTGGGTGATATCGGCCTGGTCGACCGGCAGCGCGGAGTTGGTGACAAACGGGTGATAGCGCCACACCGGAAACAACGCATCCAGGTGGCGGGCGTCTTTGACCCGGCGCACTACCAGCCGCACGGTCAGTGTTCGGCCGCGGGCCAGGCGCAGGGTGTAGGGGTTTCGGCGACCTGGGCATCGGAGATCAACGCCCCGGTGTCGGGGTCTTCGACCGCGCCCGGGTAGTGCACCGGGGTCCAGGCGGCCTCGTCGATGGCGGCGATCGCGGCGTTGATGCGCTTGTTGCGGCTGATCGACAGGGAGAATTCGGCGCCTCGCTGAATGCAGGTGGTGATCACTTTCTTGGTGCCAAACATTGAGTCGCCGCGCACCAGGATCGGCGCGTCGGGGTTGATCGCTTTCGCGGTGGTGATCGCCTGCTTGAGCTGGTATGCGGCACCGCGCCCGGAGGCGGCTTTGCCGCTCCGTAGCTGCGCCTCGGCGATCACCGGCGCGGCGGTCGCCGTGGAGATGGTGGTGATCTGTGGGGACAGGCCCAGCCGCAGCAGCGCGCGGCTGGCGATCTTGGCATGACCGAAGGAGGCGCCCTGCTTGGCGTGGCCGTAGACCGGGCGCAGCAGCGAGTCGATGTCCAAAAACATCCGCTCGTCGGCGCCAGCCAGCAGCGGGGTGCGCGCCGCCAGTGCGATCAGATGCTCGCGGGCCACTGCGGCGAGTTGTTTGGTATGCCCGAAGGTGAACTCGCGCAAAAAGATCCCCAACGTCGATGGGGCATATACCTCGTTGAACACCCGGGGTGTGCCGCCGGCGCGCAGCACATTGGCATCATCGATGCTGTCCGCGCCGCACATCATCCCGGCGACGATCGAGGTCAGCTTGCCAGCCGGGTTGACCGCGCCGGACTTCACCCGAGTCGACGGCAGATCCACGCGCTCGTTGATCAATTCCGAAAGACCGGTCTGCTCAGCCAGTTCCAGCACTGGCACCAACCCGGCCGCCGACAGCAGATTCTGCTCGTCAAACACCGCCGATCCGGTGGTGAACGTATACGATGAGTGCATCGAAAGTGCCTTCCCGGACTATGGACAAATGCGGCCTCAGCACTCGTATTGTCCCAGTTCAGAAGGCATTTTCGCTGTTCACACGCCGATCAAATCACCGGAACCATCCACGGATTTAGGCTTAGCGGTGGCGCCCCGCCGACGGCGAACAGGTAGCGCAGCTCCAGGGAGTGGCTGGCGCCCAGCGGAAATGGCGCGCGGCGCAACGGCTCGGGCGCCGGAGCCCCGCGGTCGTCGAACTCGTAGGCATACACGGGTGCTCCCCGGCGCAGCGCTTCGCCGATTCGGTCGGCGACACAGGCAAAGACGCCGTCGGTCACTGCGGCCGCGTAGGCGAGCGACACGTCGCCGCCGTAGCGGTCGGGCGGATAGTGGGCCCCCACCGCCCGACCGTCGGGGCCGAAGATATCGGCCAGCACGCCCGGATACTCCGCCGCTGTCATGGTCCGGCCCAACCGCAGGTAGCGCAGCGCAGTGAACATGGTGAACTCGTCCTGGTTGGTGCCGATCAATACCGGAACCTTGGCCCCGTGGCCGGCGCCGAACGCGGCGACCGGGTCGACCGGCAGTGTCGCTGTCCCGGTCACCGGGCCGGACAGCGAATCCGAATCGCCGATGCGCGAATACCACGGCGGCCGGGCCAGCTTCGCGGCCGGCAACGCCCGCAGGCACTGGGCGGCGGTCGCGGGGTCGGCGCAGCCCACCGATGCCGCGTAGTCGAGGCTGGTGCGCTGTGCGCTCGCCAGGTCGACCTGCGCCTGGCACGGACCGCTCTGCACGATGGCCGCCCGGAACAGCCCTGCCGAACCGGGTGCCACCAGATGGTCACACACCGACATCGCACCCGCCGATTCGCCGGCGATGGTTACTCGGGTCGGATCCCCACCGAAGCTGGCGATGTTGTCTCGAACCCAGCGCAGCGCCGCCTGCTGGTCGGCCAGGCCATAGTTGCCGACACGATCGCCGGCGCCCAGCGACGGGTGGGCCAGAAACCCGAGCGCGCCCAGGCGGTAGTTGACGGTGACCACGACGAGGTGGCCCTGCGCCACCAGCCACCGTGAGTTGTAGAGGTCGCCGCTGCCGTTGACGAAGCCGCCACCGTGAATCCACACCATCACCGGGTGTTTCTCAGCGGTCGCGCCGAGCGGTGGGGTCCACACGTTGAGCGTCAGGCAATCCTCGCTCGTCGCCTTGCGGCCACGGCTTTCCTGCATGCACTGGGGGCCCGGCTTACTCGCATCCCGCATTCCGTGCCATGGCGCCGGTGGTCTCGGCGGCTGCCAGCGCAACGGTCCGACCGGGGGTGCCGCATATGGAATGCCTTGGAAAAGCCGGTAATCCGCGGCGACCTGACCGCGCACCAGGCCCGCGGCGGTGCGCACCACCCCGGCGTCTGCGGGACTGGCGCGATCTGGCGATTTTTGCCGCGCCAGGACGCCGCCTGACCGCACGCCGCAACCAACAGCGCCGTCGCCAACAGCGCGACGGCGCCCGCCCGTGGCCGTAGCGTCGGTGCGATCACCACGAACCGAGCCTAGGACAAGGCCGGGCCAGCGGATCGACGCAAATCGCTGCCGCGTGGTCGCCGATCACCGACACTGATGCTGGCCATGATGGCCGGCGACCCGAGGAGTCAGATGAGTGCCCCGATCATTGACGAAGCTGCGAAAGTATTTGCCGACCCGACCGCCTACACCGACGAACCGCGCCTTCACGCGGCGCTGACCCATCTGCGCGCCCACGCACCGGTGTCGCTGGTGGATTGTCCGCCGTACCGCCCGTTCTGGGCGATCACCAAACACGCCGACATCATGGAAATCGAGCGGGACAACAACTTGTGGATCAACGAACCGCGACCGCTGCTACAGACCGCGCAGAACGACGACATCGCGCGGGCCCAGCTGGAAGCGGGGATGGGACTACGCACGCTGATCCACATGGACGACCCGCAGCACCGCGTAGTCCGTGCGATCGGCGCAGACTGGTTTCGGCCCAAGGCGATGCGCGCGCTGAAGGTCCGCGTCGACGAGCTGGCCAAAATCTACGTCGACAAGATGATGGCGGCCGACGGCGAATGCGACTTCGTGCAGGAGGTCGCGGTGAACTACCCGCTGTATGTCATCATGTCGCTGCTGGGCCTGCCGGAATCGGATTTCCCGAGGATGCTCAGGCTCACCCAGGAGCTTTTCGGCGGCGACGACGCCGAGTTCAAGCGCGGCAACACCCCCGAAGAACAGCTCCAGGTATTGCTCGACTTCTTCGGCTATTTCAACGCTCTGACCGCGGCTCGGCGCGAGCACCCAACCGAGGACCTGGCCTCCGCGATTGCCAACGCCCGCGTGGACGGCGAACCCCTGTCGGACGTCGAGACCGCGTCGTATTACGTGATCATCGCCACCGCCGGTCACGACACCACCAGCGCGACCATTGCCGGCGGCCTGCAGGCGCTGATCGAAAACCCAGACCAACGAAAGCGACTCACCGACAACCTTGATCTGATGCCGCTGGCCACCGAGGAGATGATCCGCTGGGTCACGCCGGTCAAGGAATTCATGCGCACCGCAACCGAGGACACTGTCGTCCGCGGAGTGCCGATCGCCAAAGGCGAGTCGGTGTATTTGTCTTACGTTTCCGGCAACCGCGACGAAGAGGTGTTCCACGACCCGTTCCGCTTCGACGTTGGTCGTGATCCCAACAAACACTTGGCTTTTGGATATGGCGTGCACTTCTGTTTGGGCGCCGCGCTGGCCCGCATGGAGGTCAATAGCTTCTTCGCAGAGCTGCTGCCGCGGCTGAAATCGATTGAACTGAATGGCGAACCGGAGCTCATTGCGACGGTGTTTGTCGGCGGGTTGAAGCACCTGCCGATCCGCTACGAGCTGCGCTGATCGCCTTGCGCTGCTTACGTTGCACGTGCAGGAACCCGTCGACAGCGGCGCGGGCACACTCGCGGTAGTCGAAATCGGGCAAGGTGCTCAACCGGCCGAGCACCAGCGGGCCGATTAGCAGCGCGATCGCGCGCGAGCGGTCGATCTCGCCCAGCTCGGCGGCCTCGGGGCTGTCGAAAATAGCGTCAAACGGGGCCGCGTACTGCTGGGCGATCCGCTCGCGCAGCGTGGTGAGCGCGGGACTATCGGCCTGGGTGTGACGGGGTTCTGGCAGCCGCTGCAGCTCTCCGCCCAGCGCCATCCAGGACATCGCGGCCAGCATGCCGGGTGCCTCCGCGATCAATTCAGCCTCGGCCAGCACTAACGCGATGAGCCGGTCGCGCAGCGAACCCTCTGCCGGCGGCATCGGCGCGGGCGGCAGCAGGCTGTTGAATGCTGCTGCGAGCAAATCGTTTGCGCTCGGGAAGTGGCGGTACAGCGTCGCCCGGGCTACGTTGGCGCCGCGAGTGACCGCATCGATCGTCACCGCACCGGGACCTCCGGCGCGTAGCAGCGCTGTGGCCGCCTCCAGCAGCCGAGCACGCGAACGCGCTGGTCGAGGATCGGTACTGCCCGCGGTGATGTGTGCCACCTCCCGTCCAAAAAAAGACTACCCGTCTACCTACGAGACTGTTAGTCTCGAAAGTGCTTCGCCGCCGAAAGGAGGCGCGCCTTAATGGTCGATCTTCTCACTCAGAGTGACCAACGTGCTGGCGCGGTGCCATGTGGTTCCAACCGCGCACGAATCTGGACGATGGTCGTGGCCTGCCTGGGCGTGTCCCTGGTGATCGCGTCCATGGTCGCGCTGAACACCGCACTCGGTGATATCGCGGTGGCGACTTCGGCTGCCCAGTCACAGCTGACCTGGATTGTCGACGGCTACACCGTCACGTTGGCGTGTCTTCTGTTGCCCGCCGGAGCCATTGGTGACCGTTACGGGCGGCGCGGAGCCCTGCTGGCGGGCCTGGCGATCTTCGCGATTGCGTCCGTGGTGCCGACGGTATTCGCCAGCCCGTTACCGATCATCGTGGCCCGCGCCGTCGCCGGCGCCGGGGCGGCGTTCATCATGCCCGCCACCCTGTCGCTGCTGACCGCCGCTCACCGCAATGACGAACGGATGAAGGCGGTGGGCATTTGGGCGGGCGTCGCCGGATGCGGCGCGGTCATCGGCATGCTCGGATCCGGAGCACTGCTGTATTTCTGGCCGTGGCAGTCGATCTTCTGGGCTTTCGCGGCTGGCGCGGCGCTGATCTTCGTACTCGCGTGCACGGTGTCCTCGTCACGCGATCCCCAAGCCGCGCCGCTGGACTGGCCGGGCGCAGTATTGATCGGGATTGCCGTCGCGGTTTTCGTCTTCGGCGTGATTCAAGCGCCTGCGCGCGGCTGGAGTGACCCGCTGATTTGCGGCTCGCTTGGCGCCGGTGTCGTGCTGGCGGCAATCTTCGGATTCGTCGAGGTGCGATGCCGGCATCCGCTGCTCGACGTTCGGTTGTTCGGCAAACCTGATTTCGCCACCGGAGCCGCGACGATCACGGTCTTTTTCATGGCGATGTTCGGTTTCTTCTACGCGATGATGCAATACGTCCAATTGGTGATGGGTTACAGCCCGATCAAGACCGCTTTGGCATTTAGCCCGTTGATGCTTCCGATGCTGACGTTTTCTGTGCTGTCCCAATGGTATGTGCCTCGGCTTGGGCTGCGCCTGGTGGTGTTCACCGGATTGCTACTGATATCGGCCGGCTTTTTGTGGACGCGTGTGCTCGAGATCGACTCGCCGTATTGGGACATGGTTTGGCCGCTGCTGGTGATAAGCAGCGGGATCGGCTTCTGCACTGCGCCGACCACATCGGCCATCATGGCGGCCGTACCTGACGAGAAGCAGGGCGTTGCCTCTGCGGTCAACGACACCACCCGAGAAGTGGGTGCCGCGTTGGGGATCGCGTTGACGGGATCGATCCTGGCGGCCAGGTACGGCCATCTCGTCGCGTCGCACCTTGCCGCATTCCCGGAACCACTTCGCGGACCTGCCTCGCATTCGCTGGCCCAGGCCCTTGAGATCTCCAGAAACCTTGGCGCCCAGGGCTTGCAGCTCACCGAGCTCAGCCGCAGCGCCTTCCTACAGGCGATGGAGTCGTCGTTTCTGGTTCTAGCGGCGATTATCGCGCTAGCCGCGGTACTGATCGGCCTGTGGGCACCGGGACGTGACGGGCAACAACTACGCTTGATGCGCCGGCTCACCGCCCGGCTGGCGGGCGAGTCATTCGATGAACTCGGCGGCCCGGTGCGCCAGCATCACGATGGTGGCGTGCGGTCCACGGCTGGTGATGGTCGGCAGGATTGAGCCGTCCACCACCCACAGACCTTCGATTCCGCGCACCCGGCAGCGGTGGTCGACCACGGCGACGGGGTCGTGTTCGGTTCCCATGGGCGCAGTGCCGCAGAGGTGTTGCGACGTCGACCACAGCGGTGTGCCAACCTCGGCGGCCGCGCAGGCCAGTTCACGCGCCAACTCGCTGCCGCGACGCAGGGCCGCGATGTCGTCGGGCTCGCTGTCATAGCGGAGCTCGATACGCGGCGGCACCCGCGGATCGGCGGAAACCAGCGAGACGCGGGCCCGTGACCGGGGTTGCATGAGGGCAACCCCGATGTGCGGCCAATCCGGGTGGCCCGCGCTGCCGTCACCCACCATTGCAACGAAACCGCCTGTGTATGGCCGAATCTCGATGTCGTCGGCGGTGCTCAATATCACTTCGAGCACCGGACGACGCGGCACCACCGCCCAGTTGGTCGGCAACACCCATTCCGGGTGGTCGGTGCAATGCATCCCCACCGGAAGCGGTGTCACCACATCCACGCCGGCCGCCCGCAACATCGCCGCGTCGCCGATACCCGACAGCATCAGCAGATGAGCTGATTCAATTGCCCCAGCGCACAATACGATTCGGTCAGCTAACGCGGTGATAGGCCCGCCCGGCCCGACCGCATCGACACCGACCACACGGGAACCGGAAAATCGCAGCCGCAGCGCCCGCGTCTGGGCCAGCAGCCTCAGATTGGGCCGACTCAGCGCGGGCAGCAGATAGCCGGCGCCTGACCCCGTACGCACGCCGTTGACAATGTTCAGCGGGACAGCACCCACGCCTGCCGGCATCTCAGACCAGCCACCGACGTCGTTCAGATCAGCGATCCACGCAAAGCCCGCTCTGTGTGCTGCCTCGATGAACACTTGTGTGGTACCAACCATTTCGTGCGTGCGCTGGACCGGGATTGGGCCGTCACGGCCGTGTGCCGGGCCGTCGAAATCCAGGTCCGTTTCGATAGCGCGAAAGTGGTCTAAGACGTCGACCCATGCCCACCCCGGCGCCTCAATCCGGTCGAAGTCACGTGGCAAGCCGCGGCAGAAGTAGCCACCGTTGACCGCGCCCGAACCACCGACCGTCGCCCCACGCACGATCGGCATCCTGCGTGCCGGCTGCTCGGTGAGTTGTGCCTCGTAGCGCTGGACCAATGGGCTTGCGGCTCCGATCGGCAACTGCAACCCGTTCGCGGTTTGGGCGAGCAAATCTGGATCAGCAAGCGCCGTGCCGGCCTCCAACACCGTCACCACACAGCTGGGATCGCCGGAAAGCCGTTCCGCCACTACAGATCCAGCGCTTCCCGCACCGATGATCAGCACATCGCTACGCGGGCCCGCTGCGGTCAACGGGACTGTCAGGTCCGGATTTGCGGTTTGAGCGGACCGATGTTGCGCTCCCGCACTACCCCGCCCCACACACCGAGGCCGTAGACCAGGTCATCGAGACGTTTGAGCACCAAGTAGGGCAGCAGCCCGATGGGCCTGGTTTCGTCGTCGCTGTCGGCCTTGTGATTGACCCAATCCACGACGCCGTCGACGATCGCGGCGATGATCACCGCGCGTCGGCAGTGCCGGGACACGATGGCAGCACCCAGCGCGACGGGCCAGTAATGCCGGCAAATCGCTGACGCCAATTGCAGTGCGGCTGACCACAAGCCGCGTACCACGACGGTCACAACATCCCACAGCCGCGTTTCGGGACCCTGCATCTTGCGGGCGATTCGTCGGCCGGTCAAAGCGGCGACGGCCACCGACGCCAGGTAGCCGATCGCTGAGCCGATCGACATCAGAATCCACATTGCCAGCGCCGAGCCCGAGATCACAAGCGGTGCCGTCTTGTCCGGATGACGAACCGACAGCGGGGCCGCAGAGCTGCCGTAAAACGCTTTGCGCGCAAGCCAATCGCGCAGCTCGGTGCGGTGGTCATGCGCCACCAGCGCAATGGGCTCGTAGCGCAGCCTGGCGCCGGATTCCACCAGACGCCAACACAAGTCGACATCCTCGCCCGCCCGCAGCGTCTCGTCGAACCCGCCGACGTCACGCAATGCTTTGGTACGGCAGATGATTGCTGCGCTCGGAACGTAGGAGACCGGCCCGTAGGGCATGACCGGGGCCTCCCGCTGACCCAGGTCCAGCGAGGAGCGCACCGCCTCGTAACGCGCTAGCAGATGGTCACTTTGCGGTAAACCGACGATGCGCGGGGCTACCAGCGCGACCGTGGGGTCGCAAAAATGGCCGAGCAGAGATTCCAACCAGCCGCGGCGTGGCACCACGTCAGAATCCAGGAACGCCACGAAATCGGTGGAGCAAGCGGCAAGGCCGGTGTTGCGCGCAGCCGCCGGCCCCCTGCTACGAACGTGGCGCAGCACCTCGATGTCGCAGTGCATTCCCGCAAAATCGTCTTGTTCAACCGGGACAACCGAGCCGTCGTCAACAACGACGATGCGCAGCCCACGCAACGATGTCGCCAACCGCCGTAAACCAGAAGGGTTGTCCCGCACCGGGATTACCACAGTGACGTCACGGTGCGACGGGCCGCCCGCTGGCCGGGGATGAGCCACGGTCGCATCCAGTAGCGTGCGAGCCAGCTCGGCGCTGACCGCATCATGGACCTTCAGGCGTCCACCGTCGAGCATCTCGCGGGCCGCCGGCGCCAACCGCAGCAGCCGGGTCGGAGACCCACCGAGCAGAGCCGACCCCTGGCCGAGCACCCGCACGCGGCGGTCGACCTGCACAGCGAAACCGTCTGGCAGCCGGCTCGGGGTCATATCAGCATCCCGTCGGTGCCCGGAGCCCATCGGGTCACGCGCTGCACACAGCTGTCGACCATTTCAGCAAAGATCCGCTCGCCCTCCTCGGCGGTCGCCGTGGTGGGGTCGCCCAGCACCCCGACTTCACTCACCGCGGCCATCCCGCCCCGGCGCATCGACGGCAGCAGCTCGCGCAACGGTGTGCCATTGCCCGCGCACCACTGATCTGTTAGCACGTCGAGCGGCGAAAGATGCAGCAGCACCGAGGTTTCGGTGTGGCCAGCGTGAGCGTCGCCGCCTTGCGCGGTGCATGCGCACCATCCGACGTCGCGCCCTTCGGCGCGTAGCAAAGTGACTGCCTGACGCAACGCGGTGACGTTGCCGCCGTGGCCGTTGACAAAGGCGAGCCGATCAGCCCAGCCGCTTGCCGACCTGCCGTACTCCACCAGCAACGTTGTCAGGGCGTGCGTGCCGATGGAGATCGTTCCGGCGAAGCTTTGGTGCTCCCCGCTGTCTCCGTACGCGATGGCCGGAGCCACCAGCCAACGCCGTGCATCCTTCGAGCGGTGTGCGCTGAGCCGCCCGGCCACCGCGCCAGCGACCGCGGTGGCGATCCGCGTGTCGGTGTCCAGCGGGAGGTGCGGCCCATGCTGCTCGGTGGACCCCACGGGGATAAGTACTGCTGGCGACATGTTTTGTAGCTGGCTCGACGTCGAGCCCCCGAGTTCGGCCAAGACAGCCACTTGCCGATGGTAGGACGAATTCACCTGTGGTGCAGCGGTTGTTGGTTCTCTGGACGAATTTTTTTGACGCGCCTTCCTGGGAGCACCCGCCGGGGTCACCTCAGCCACGGCTGCCACGTCCGTATCAGGGTTCGCGCCGCCACCGCGCGCCTAGCCAGTCCGGGTGGCTGGCACGCCGAGCGCTCGGGTAAAGCCGGGGGGTATCACGACGTCGTCGAGGCCCAAGTCGTGCACCGACGCGTGGCCCAGGCCCATCAGCGCGCAGTCGATCCCCGACCGCAGGATGTCGAGAACGTTTTCCACGCCGCGCTGGCCGGCGGCGGCCAGCCCCCACAGGTAGGCCCGGCCGATCATCACCGCCCGCGCACCTAGTGCCAGCGCCTTGACCACATCACTTCCGCGCCGGATACCGCCGTCCAGCAAAACCTCCACCTGGTCGCCGACCGCATCGGCTACGGCTGGCAGTGCACGGATGGTGGCCGGCGTTCCGTCCAGGTTGTTGCCGCCGTGGTTGGACACTGAGATAGCGGAAACCCCGGCATCGACAGCCCTTTTCGCGTCATCGACCCGCACTATGCCTTTGAGCATGAACGGACCGTCCCACAATTCGCGCAGCCACGCGATGTCCGACCAAGTGGGCGGGGGTGTCGCCATCCATTCGCCGTAAGCGGCAAAGAAGGGCGGGCCGGGCTCGCCGCGCTTGCCCTGGTTGGGAACCCGCAGGTTCGGTGGACGCAGCGTGCGCGCATACTGCCACAGCCAGCCGGGGCGCGTGATCGCTTCCGGCGACAACCGCAGCATGGTGCGCAGGTTCATCTCTTCCGGAATCTTCGGGCTGCCCCAATCGCGGCCGTGGGAGAACGTCCAATCGGTGGTGACGATCAGGCCCACCGCGCCGGCTTGGCGGGCCCGTTCGACCCGCTCGGCGATCGCATCCCGACCACCGAGCCAGTAGATCTGGAAGAACAGCTTGTCGTTGACCGCGATGACTTCCTCGATCGGTTTGCTGGCAAACGACGACAAGCCCATCGCCGTGCCGCGCGCCGCCGCGGCCCGCGCCACCGCGACTTCGCCGTCCGGATGGACCGCTTGGACACCGGTGGGCGAGATGATCACCGGCAGCGAAATATGCTGCCCCATAACCGTTGTGGAAAGATCCCGCTTGTCGACAGCGCCTACCACGTGCGGTGCGAAACCCAGTTCGCTGAATGCCTCGACGTTGTCGGAGACCGTCACCCCTTTCTCGCTGGCGGCAACCAGCGAGGAGTAGACCGACTTAGGAAGCCGACGCTTGGCTCGCTGCTGGGCGATGGCGACCGTCTCGAACCAACGATTGCGGGCCATGGTCTAGACCGGGCTCTCGCTGCAAAGGCGTTTGGGTGGACGGGTGGACAACGTCAGCGGCACTGTGGTTCGCCGTCGGTGAGAGTGGTCACCAGCCGGTCGCGGTTTGACGCGTTCACCGGTCAGCGCCGAAATACCGTGGCCTTGCACACATTCGGGATCGGGACCATCAATCGGCAGGCCTGTGAAGAACTTCGCCGCCATGCAGCCGCCGCGGCAGCTGTCGTAGTGCCCGCAGCTAGCGCACGCGCCCGCCGACTGCGGCTCGCGCAGCTCGCGAAACAGCGGCGCATTCTTCCAGATATTGTCAAAGCCACCGTCGCGCAGCACATTTCCGGCGAGAAAGCGATCATGAATGGCGAACGGGCAGGCATACACGTCGCCCACCGGGTCGATCAGGCACACCACCCGGCCGGCGCCGCACATGTTCAGCCCGGCCAGCGCGCCAGGTGTGCCCAGCCCGGACAGATGAAAGAACGAATCACCCGTCAACACCCGGTCGCCCTTGGCGACCAGCCAGTTGTAAAGCTGGATCTGCTGCTCGGGCGTCGGGTGTAGCTCGTCCCAGACATCCGCCCCGCGGCCTGAGGGCCGCAAACGGGTAATTCGCAATGTCGCACCGTAACGCGTTGCCAGCAAAGCGAATTCGTCCAGTTGGTCGATGTTGTGACGGGTTGCCACGACGGAGATCTTGGCGTCGGAAAAGCCTGCGGCCGCCAGGTTTTCCAGCGCGCGCACCGCCATCGCATACGATCCGGGCCCGCGAATGGCGTCGTTGACTTCAGCGGTGGCGCCGTCGAGTGAAATCTGGACATCGACATAATCGCTGGCGGCCAGCCGCTCGGCCACTTCGGGAGTGATCCGAACCCCGTTGGTGGAGAACTTCACGCCCACGTGGTGTGCGGTGGCGTAGTCGAGTAGATCCCAAAAGTCCTGCCGCACAGTGGGTTCGCCGCCGCCGATATTGACATAGAACACCTGCATGCGTTCCAACTCGTCGATGATGTCCTTGCATTGCCGCGTGGAGAGCTCCCGCGGGTCGCGTTTGCCCGACGACGACAGACAGTGCACGCACGCCAGGTTGCAGGCGTAGGTCAATTCCCAGGTCAGGCAGATCGGCGCGGCTAGCCCGCGTTCGAACTGCTCGACGAGGCCCGGCGCGGCCGTTGTCACCGGCTCTCCCGGGGCACGACCATGTTCGACGCGGCGAGCACGCCGAGGGCCTTCAGGTACGGCGCGAGTTGGGTATCGTCGAGTCCTGCTGCGCGACAGGCCGACCGAGCGTTTGGATGGTCATCCAGCGCCTGCACCACCGCGAGAATCGTGCGATTTTTGAGAAACGACAGCTTGCGGGTGCCGAAGTGATACAGCAGCGCGCCGAATGGCTCTGGCCGCACCGCCACTTGCGGATGCAGTCGCCAGCCCTGCTCGGGATCGAATCCCACGTGAGCCGGCGCGGGCACGGCCACGGTCAGTAGACCCCGCACATGCCGTCGATGGACACCTCTTCCACCAGGGTTTCGGTGACGAGCTCGGTGTCGGTGTCGGTTTCGTGTTCCATGAAGCCGCCTTTCTTGCAGACTCGACAAGTCGGGGTCGAACTGGCCACAATCATCGACAGAATATGGCATCGAGTGCCGAAATGGAAGGGCGGGGTAAATGCTCGCTGAGTCCCGTTTGGGCCGGCGCCGTTCGACGACACCGCATCACATCACCGACGTTGCGCTGCAGCTGTTCGCCGCCCGGGGATTCGAGAACGTCAGCGTCGATGACGTCGCGCAGGCCGCCGGGATCGCCCGCCGCACGCTCTTTCGCTACTACCCGTCCAAGAACGCCATCCCGTGGGGAGACTTCGACGCACACCTGCAGCACTTGCGCGAGCTGCTCGACCAGGTTGGCCCGGATGTGCCGTTGGGCGAGGCCCTGCGCGCGGCGCTGTTGGCGTTCAACACGTTCGACGAGTCGGAGACCCGCCGGCATCGGCAGCGGATGCGGGTCATCTTGCAGACCGCCGAATTACAGGCCTACTCGATGACGATGTATGCCGGGTGGCGGGAGGTGATCGCCGCGTTCGTGGCCCGGCGAACGGGCACCACGACCACCGATTTGTTGCCGCAGACCGTCGCCTGGATGCTGCTCGGAGTGGCGTTGAGTGCCTACGAGCACTGGCTCGACGACGAATCGGTCTCGCTGCCCCAGGCGCTCGGCGACGCGTTCGACGTGATCGGCTCGGGTTTGGACCGGCTGCAGCGGTGAGCGGAACAGAGCACCTGGTGACCACTCTGCGGTCGCAGGCTCGAGCCTGTGCTGCGTTGGGCTCGCCGATGTACGGCGAACTGCTCGACCGCGTGGCCGCCGACGTCCAGGCCGGCGGGGTATTCGCGACCGTGTTGTCCGGTCACGAAAACGATCCGGGCCGGCAGGCGGTGCCGCTGCGAGTGCTCGGCGGGCTGCACCGACTGGTGCTCGACGGCCGCGCCGCGACATTGCGCCGGTGGTATCCGAGTACGGGAGGCCGCTGGAATGCCGAGAGGGCCTGGCCGGATATCGCCACGACAGCCGCAGAACACACCGGCACGCTGCGCGCTGCCCTCGACCAACCACCGCAGACCAACGAGGTCGGCAGATCGGCCGCACTGATCGGCGGCCTGTTGATCCTCACACGTCAATTCCAGCTTCCGGTAAGGCTTTTCGAAATCGGAGCCAGTGCAGGGCTGAACCTGCGCGCCGACCGCTACCGCTACTGCTATCCCGGCGGCCAGTGGGGCCCACCCGACTCGCCGGTGAGGATCGACGACGCCTGGCGCGGCAAGCTACCGCCCACCGACGACGTGCGAATCGTCGAGCGGCACGGCTACGACATCGCGCCGATCGACGCCACCAGCTCCGAAGGCGAACTGACACTGTTGAGTTACGTCTGGCCGGACATGACCACGCGCATGGACCGGCTGCGGGGCGCGATCAGCATCGCCCGGCAAGTTCCGGCGCGACTGCAGCGCAGCAGCGCCGCCGAGGCGGTCGCCGAACTAACCGTCGCCGACGGCGCGGTAACCGTGTTGTGGCATTCGATTACCTGGCAATACCTTTCGCCGGCCGAACAGGCGGCGGTTCGCACCGGCATCGGCGGCGTCGCCGCGCAAGCGGCCGACGCCTCCCCGTTCGCCCACCTCATGCTCGAGCCGCAACGCCGCACCCCCGGCACTCCGCACACCTTCTTGCTGCGAGTTCGCAGCTGGCCGGGCGGCGACGATCGGATCCTGGCCGAATGCGCGCCGCACGGCCCGCCGGTGGTCTGGGAGTAGCGGGCGCATGATTTGTGGCGAGCCCCGGAGCTCAATGGATCCGACCCGGGCGATCTACGCCAGCACCTCGGCGATCGGCGCGGCGCCGGCGATCTTGGCGCGGGTCTTCATCACCTTGCCCGGCATGCCGGCGCCGACCACGCCGGCGACGATGCCGTCGCGCTCGTAGTAGGCCAGGAATTTGCGGCCGTCGTCTTCGACCAGATGCACGATGTCGGTGGCCTGTGGTTCGCCTAGACATTGGATTTTGATGTCGTACTGGTCGCTCCAGAAGTAGGGGACGACCACGTGTGACGGCGCCGGCCGGCCCAGCATCGCTGGCACCACGACTCGGGCCTGTTCGGCAACGTTGCTCCAGTGTTCCACCCGCACTTGGTGTCCCGTCGGGTTGCGCCACGAGGCGACGTCGCCGAGCGCCCAGACGTTGGGTGCGCTGGTATGACCGGCCTCATCGCAGATGACACCGTTGTCGACTTTGATTCCGCTGCCGGCTAGCCACTCGGTGGCGGGCCGCGACCCGATGCCGACCACCACCAGGTCGGCTGTCAGCTCGACGCCGTCGGTGAGGACGACACTGTCGACATGGCCGTCACCGCGCACCTCGGCCACCGCGACCTCGGTGCGCACATCGACACCCTCGGCCCGGTGCAGTCGCGCCACCAACTCGCCGATCTGCACGCCGAGCACCCCGGCCAACGGCGCCGGCTGCGGTTCCACCAACGCCACGTCGACCCCCAGCCCGCGCAGGCTGGCGGCCACTTCGCAGCCGATGAAGCCGGCCCCGACCACCACGGCGTGTCGGGCTTCGGAGGCATGCCGGCGCAGCGCGATGCTCTCGTCGTAGGACCGCAACACCCGGATGCCCTCCAGGTCAGGAAACGACGGGATGCGCCGCGGCACCAGACCGGTCGCGATGACGAGCTGGTCGTAACCGAGCACGGTCCCGTCGTCCAGGGTCACCGTCTGCGCGGCGGTGTCCAGGCTGGTGGCGGCCGAACCCAGCCGCAGGGTGATGCGGTGCTCGTCGTAGAACTCGCGCGGCTTGAGGGTCACGTCGTCGACTTCGCTGCGCAGAACTTCCTTGGACAGCGGAGGCCGATCGTAGGGCAGATGAACCTCGTCGCTGACGATGGTGATGGGGCCCGTGTAGTTGGCCCGGCGCAGTTGCTCAGCGGTGCGGGCCGCAGCCAGGCCGCCGCCGACGATCACTACCCCGTTTGCGCTTGCGGTCACGTGGAGTTTCATACACGACGGCGACGGCAGGCTGGAGGCCAGCCCGCTATGCGGTCGGCGCCGTCAGTACTTCAACACGCCCTTGTCGACGGGTATCTGCGCGCCCGACAACGTCGCCGACCCGTCACCAGCCAGCCACACGACCACATCGGCGACCTCTTCGGGAGTCATAAATCCCTTGGGCTGCAACGGCATTGGCGGAAAGCTGTGCCGATAGCTGGGATGCTTGGCGAGCAGCTGGATCAGCGCGTCGGTCTCGATCATCGGGGTGTCCACCGAATAGGGGTGGATGGAATTGACCCGGATGCCGAACTCGCCGAGCTCAAGCGCCAGGGTGTTGGTCAGCCCGACAAGCCCGTACTTGGCGGCCGCGTAGTGCCCGTTACCCGGGGTGGCCTTCACCCCGGCGGCCGAGCTGACCACCACGATCGAGCCGCCGTTGCCGGCTGCGATCATCACGGGCACCACCGCGCGCAGGGTGCGCCACGTGCCCGTCAAGTTGACCCCGATGACGGTGTCCCATTGCTCGTCGGTCAGCTCCCAGACCCGGCCCCAGCCCAATACCCCGGCATTGGCCACCAAGATGTCGAGGCGGCCGAACTGCTCGACTCCGTCAGCCACCAGTTGGCGCAGGGCCTCGTCGTCGCGGATGTCGACCTGGCGCGCCAGCACCTTGCGCCCCTCGGCTTCCACAGCGCGCACTGTTTCAGCGAGATCCTCGGGGGTGGCCGCCGGATAGGTGATGGTGTCAGAGACCGGTGCGCAGATGTCCAGCGCGATGATGTCGGCGCCTTCGCGCGCCAGTCGCACCGCGTGCGCGCGTCCCTGGCCGCGGGCGGCGCCGGTGATAAATGCCACTTGTCCGCGCAGCGTGCCGTTACCGCCAGCCATCGCCCGTCCTTTCGTCGGTCAGCGATCAGGCTAGCAGCGGAACTGAAACGTGTTACACGCGGCGACCCGGCTGCCGGTTGGGCTCAGATTTCGGCGATGATTTGTGCGCGCTTGGCCGCGTACTCCTCGTCGGTGAGCGCGCCCGAGTTGTGCAGGCCTTCCAACTCCTGCAAGCGTTCACCGATCGAAGGTTCCGGTGCGGGATCGACTGGGCCCGCCGCCGATACCGGCGCGCCGGCCGCGGTGGGTTGCGCGGCCTGGCTTGCCGCCCGCCGCACCACCGCCTGAATCTGTTGGCGCAACACCGGGTTCGACCGCACGTCGACCATCCGGTTCAGCGGAACGTTATTGGCCTTGAGGATCTGCAAGATCTCCATCAGTGGCCCGGCCTGCCCGCTCAAGTCATATGTCTGGTTGTCTTCAGCCACCGTGAACTGGGCAGGAACCAGACCGTTGACCAAAGCGCTTCGCTCCCAGTCGATCCGGTAGTCCCGGGTCGTGGGGTCGACAAGCACCACCAGCTTGCGCGACGTGATGTTGCCCAACCGGCTAACGCTGGCGATCACCCGGTCTTGGCTGTCGAATGGCTCGAAGCCCGGCCCGGAGATGCGCAGGTCCAACTTGACCAGCGGCTGCTCGTTGATGCGAGTTCCGGTCTCGGTGATGCCCATGATCTGGGCCAGCGCCAACACTCCGCTCTGTTCGAGCGCGGCGGCCTTGGCCGACGATTTCGCACCATAGTTGGCCAACGCCAGTGCGATCAGCACGTCGGCCGCGGTGATCAGCAGGCCGGCGTAGAACATCCACTTCACCAGGCTGCTTTGGCCCAGGCCAAAGTAGGTGAACAAGAAGATCGGTCCGACCAGGCCGCCGCAGAGCAGGACCATGAGCTGACATTTCACGTAGCGCCACAACATCGCCATGCTCCCGTCGTTTGGGGCCTGATCGCGTTCAGCAGAGTATTACGCCGAGCAGACGCTAAGGCCCCCGAAATGACCAGATTTCGGGGGCCTCAGCGTCTGCTCGCGCAGGAACTACTTGATGATCTTGGTCACCCGGCCGGCGCCGACGGTGCGTCCGCCCTCACGGATGGCGAAGCGCAGACCTTCGTCCATCGCGACGGGCTGGATCAGCTTGACCTTGATGTTGGTGTTGTCACCGGGCATCACCATCTCGGTGCCTTCCGGCAGCGTCACCACACCGGTCACGTCGGTGGTGCGGAAGTAGAACTGCGGACGGTAGTTGTTGAAGAACGGCGTGTGCCGCCCGCCCTCGTCCTTCGACAGCACGTAGACCTGGCCCTCGAACTCGGTGTGCGGTGTGATGGTCCCGGGCTTGGTGACTACCTGGCCACGCTCGACTTCCTCACGCTTGACGCCGCGCAGCAGCAGACCGACGTTGTCGCCCGCCTGGCCCTGGTCGAGCAGCTTGCGGAACATCTCCACGCCGGTGACGGTGGTCTTCGTCGTCGACGGACGGATGCCGACGATCTCGACCTCCTCGTTGACATTGATCACGCCGCGCTCGACCCGGCCGGTGACCACGGTGCCGCGGCCGGTGATGGTGAACACGTCTTCGATCGGCATCAGGAACGGCTTGTCGATGTCGCGAACCGGGTCAGGAATCGACTCGTCGACCGCCTGCATCAGCTCCTCGATGCTCGCCACCCACTTCGGGTCGCCCTCGAGCGCCTTCAGCGCGGAAACCCGCACAACCGGGGCGTCCTCGTCGAACTCCTGAGCCGCGAGCAGCTCACGGACCTCCATTTCGACGAGCTCGAGCAACTCCTCGTCCTCGACCATGTCGGCCTTGTTCAGTGCGACCAGGATGTAGGGGACACCGACCTGGCGGGCCAGCAGCACGTGCTCGCGGGTCTGCGGCATCGGGCCGTCGTTGGCCGCGACCACCAGGATGGCCCCGTCCATTTGGGCGGCGCCGGTGATCATGTTCTTGATGTAGTCGGCGTGGCCGGGCGCGTCGACGTGAGCGTAGTGGCGCTTTTCGGTCTGGTACTCCACGTGCGCGATGTTGATGGTGATACCGCGCTGACGCTCCTCGGGCGCGTTGTCGATCTGGTCGAACGCCTTCGTCTCGTTCACGTCGGGAAACTTGTCGTGCAGAACCTTGGTGATCGCCGCGGTCAGCGTGGTCTTGCCGTGGTCAATGTGACCGATGGTCCCGATGTTGACGTGCGGCTTCGTCCGCTGGAACTTCGCCTTCGCCACTTTCAGTGTCCTCCTGGACTTGTTGGTGCTTGTTAAAGCAGTGTGGATGTTTTCAGTTGTGCCGCGGTACGAGACGGAACCTTACTGGCCCGTCGCCTTCGCGATGATTTCCTTCGACACCTGCGCCGGCACTTCGGCGTAGGAGTCGAACACCATGGAGTAGTTCGCCCGGCCTTGGGTCTTTGACCTCAGGTCGCCGACGTAGCCGAACATCTCCGACAGCGGCACGTGCGCCTTGACGACGCGTGTGCCTGCCCGCTCCTCCATGGCCTGGATCTGACCACGGCGGGAGTTCAGGTCGCCGATCACGTCGCCCATGTAGTCCTCCGGGGTGAGGACCTCGACAGCCATGATCGGCTCGAGGATCACCGGCTGGGCCGCAGCGGCGGCCTTCTTCAGCGCCTGCGCGCCGGCGATCTTGAACGCCATTTCCGAGGAGTCCACCTCGTGGAAGGCGCCGTCTTCCAACGTCACCTTGAGGTTCACCAGCGGGTAGCCGGCCAGCACACCGTATTGCATGGCGTCCTGGGCGCCGGCGTCCACCGATGGGATGTACTCGCGCGGGATGCGCCCCCCGGTGACCTTGTTCTCGAATTCGTAGGTGGCACCGTCCTCGCCCTTGAACGGCTCGACGGTGATGATCACCTTGGCGTACTGGCCGGAGCCGCCGGTCTGCTTCTTGTGGGTGTACTCGACGTGCTCCACCTTGCGGCGGATCGTCTCCTTGTACGCCACCTGCGGCTTGCCGACGTTGGCCTCGACCTTGAATTCGCGGCGCATGCGGTCGACCAGGATGTCCAGGTGCAGCTCGCCCATCCCGCCGATCACGGTCTGGCCGGTCTCGGAGTCCAGGTGCACCTTGAAGGTGGGGTCCTCCTCGGCCAGCTTCTGGATCGACGCGGAGAGCTTTTCCTGGTCGCTCTTGGTCTTGGGTTCGATGGCCACCTCGATCACCGGGTCGGGGAACGTCATCGACTCCAGCACGATCTGCTCGTTCGGGTCGGACAGCGTGTCGCCGGTGGTGGTGTCCTTCAGCCCGATCACCGCGTAGATGTGGCCCGCACTTGCCCTCTCGACGGGGTTCTCCTTGTTGGAGTGCATCTGAAACAGCTTGCCCAGCCGTTCCTTTTTGCCCTTGGTGGCGTTGATGACCTGGCTGCCCGACTCCACGGTGCCCGAGTAGACACGGATGTAGGTCAGCTTGCCGAAGAACGGGTGCGTGGCGATCTTGAACGCCAGCGCCGAGAACGGTTCGTCGGTGCTCGCGTGGCGCACCACCTCGATGTCCTCGTGACCGGGCGCGTGCCCGATCGCGGGCGGCAGATCCAGCGGCGAGGGCAAGTAGTCGACGACCGCGTCGAGCATCGGCTGCACGCCCTTGTTCTTGAACGCGCTGCCGCACAGCACCGGGTAGATCTCGCTGGCGATGGTCAGCTTGCGGATCGCGGCCTTGATCTCGTCGACGGTGATCTCCTCGCCGCCGACGTACTTCTCGAGCAGGTGCTCGTCGGACTCCGCCACGGTCTCCACCAGCTTGGTGCGGTACTCCTCGGCGGTCTCGGCCAGCTCGGCCGGGATGTCGACGACGTCGTAGCGCTCGCCGAGTTTGGTTTCGCCGCGCCATACTTTGGCGTTCATCTCGACCAGGTCGACGACGCCTTCGAACTCGTTCTCCGAGCCGATCGGCAACTGGATCGGCACCGCGTTGGCGCCGAGCCGCTCGTGCATCGTCTTGACGGAGAAGTAGAAGTCGGCGCCGATCTTGTCCATCTTGTTGACGAAGCAGATCCGCGGGACGTTGTATTTGTCGGCCTGCCGCCACACCTGCTCGGACTGCGGCTCGACGCCTTCCTTGCCGTCGAACACCGCCACGGCGCCGTCGAGCACCCGCAGGTTGCGCTCCACCTCGACGGTGAAGTCGACGTGGCCGGGGGTGTCGATGATGTTGAGCTGGTTGCCCTTCCAGAAGGTGGTGGTGGCAGCGGAGGTGATGGTGATCCCCCGCTCTTGCTCCTGCTCCATCCAGTCCATGGTGGCGGCGCCGTCGTGCACCTCACCGATCTTGTAGTTGATGCCCGTGTAGTACAGGATCCGCTCGGTCGTCGTCGTCTTCCCGGCGTCGATGTGCGCCATGATGCCGAAGTTGCGGACCTTGCTCAGGTCAGTCAGCACGTCCTTCTGTGCCACAGAAGTCTTCCCACTCTTTGTCGTTGCTTCTAGTACGTCGTTTGCTGTCGTTCTCGTCACCGGCCCCGACGCCGGCGACTCTTACCAGCGATAATGCGCGAAAGCGCGGTTTGCCTCGGCCATCTTGTGGGTGTCCTCGCGCCGTTTGACCGAGGCCCCGAGGCCGTTGCTGGCATCCAAGATCTCGTTTGCCAGACGCTCGACCATGGTCTTTTCGCGGCGCTGCCGGGAGTAATTGACCAGCCAGCGCAGCGCCAGCGTGGTGGACCGGTCCGGGCGCACCTCGACGGGCACCTGGTAGGTGGCACCGCCGACCCGCCGGCTGCGGACCTCCAACGCCGGCCTGACATTGTCGAGGGCACGCTTGAGCGTGATGACAGGGTCGGTACCCGTCTTTTCACGAGCATGTTCGAGCGCACCGTAAACAATGCGTTCGGCAAGCGATTTCTTCCCCCTCATGAGAACTTTGTTCACCAGCTGGGTGACGAGCTGCGATCCGTAAACCGGATCGTTGACCAGCGGACGCTTGGGCGCGGGCCCCTTGCGCGGCATCAGCCCTTCTCCTTCTTGGCGCCGTAGCGGCTGCGAGCCTGCTTGCGGTTCTTGACCCCCTGGGTGTCGAGCGAGCCCCGGATGATCTTGTACCGCACACCGGGCAGATCCTTGACCCGGCCGCCGCGCACCAGGACCATCGAGTGCTCCTGCAAATTGTGGCCCTCGCCGGGAATGTAGGCGGTGACCTCAACCTGGCTGGTCAGCTTGACGCGCGCCACCTTCCGAAGTGCCGAGTTCGGCTTCTTCGGGGTGGTGGTGTACACGCGGGTGCACACGCCGCGGCGCTGCGGGCTGCCTTTCAGGGCCGCAGTCTTGACCTTGCCGATCTTGTCGCGGCGACCCTTGCGGACCAGCTGCTGAATGGTTGGCATCTACCGGCTTCCTGTGTTGCGCTCTCGATCCAAGTCTGTGTACTGCAGTTATGCCCCGCCACGGTCCCCCGCGGCCGGGAGTGTCGCATGCGGTTGCCCCGGGACGATCCGTGGCGTCGTGGACATGCGAATTGGCCCGGCGTGCGCGCCTTACCAGCGCCTTGAGCCGCCAGGCACGAGCAACCACAATACCCGCCGCTGGTCGGGCAGGTCAAAGCGACGCTGAGCGCCCGGCCGCGGAACCGCTTTCGGCAGGTCCGCTGCGGCGTTCCAGGCCAGCGGCCAGTCGCAGCACCATATCGGTGAACACAGCGTCGGTGTCGATATCGTCCATGACCCCGGTCATCTCCAGCAGCACGAACCCGTGCAATGCGGACCAGAACTCCAGCGCTGCGTAGAAGGCTTCCTCGCCGTCAAGACCGTAAGAGGACAACACCGCGATCACCGGCGCCGCCGCGGCCCTGGTGGCAGCCGTGTACTCGGGGTCGTCGCCGCCCGGCGGCATGCGGGTGAACGCCGCGTACCGACCGGGATGGTGGTGGGCATAGCTGCGGTAGGCGCTGGCCATTACCAGCACCGCGTCGTCGCGGGCCCGGCCTTCGCCGACGCGATGCAGCATCGTGATGATGTCGTCGATGACCCGCATCCGCACCGTGCGGCGCAGGTCCTCCAGGCTGTCCACGTGGTTGTACAGCGACGGACCCTTGGTTCCCAGCTGGGTCGCCAACGCATTGATGGTCAGCGCGTCCCAGCCTTCGCGGTCCAGAAACGTCAGTGCGGCGTTGACGACGACCTCGCGGCTGAGCTTGGCTGGGCGCGCGGGAGTCCGCCCGCCCGCGCGCGAACGACCGCCCGTTGACGGCGGTTCCGGCTGAGCTGCCATGGCGATCGCCCTTCGATGGGTCCGAGGTCAGCAAAGAACTCTAGCCGGACGACCACGCGCAGCGGAGCGGCGCGCGCAGGAGTCGGGCCATCACACCGGGCGACGAGGCGGGTAGAAGACCACCGCGCGGGCCCGACGGCGTGGCGGATGTCAAGGTGGATGTCAAATGGGCGAAGTCAGCCAGCGTGTACGCGAATGCACGTAGGCTCAGTCGGTCAGACCACTTGCAAGGGCAGAGGGGCTCGCAGTGAACCGGAGAACCGTCAGCGGCGCGCTGGCTGCCTGTGCGGTCGCCGTTTCTGCCGCGCTGACCGTCGGCGTGCCGG
The DNA here is from genome assembly GCF_009936235.1 of Mycobacterium xenopi. Taxonomy (NCBI): domain Bacteria; kingdom Bacillati; phylum Actinomycetota; class Actinomycetes; order Mycobacteriales; family Mycobacteriaceae; genus Mycobacterium; species Mycobacterium xenopi. The sequence continues at coordinate 4,046,344 of NZ_AP022314.1, forward strand.
CCGCGCACGCCAAAAACGGTGATACCCATGTCACGGGGCAAGGCGTCAACCAGACCGTGGACTGCAACGACTCCACGCTGTTGGTCGACGGCACTTCGAATACCGTCAACGCGCTGGGAACGTGCTGGGCCGTGACGATGATGGGTTCGGGCAATACCGTCATCGCCGAGACCGTCGTCAACGACATCACGGTCTACGGCTGGGACGAAACGGTGTATTTCCGCAACGGCGAGCCGTTTATCTGGGACCGGGGCCGCGAACTGGGAATGCCCAACCGCATCGACCGAGTCCCGGCGTGAACGTCGCCACCCCTGACAGTTGACGAAGCGAGGAGCAATGCGCGACTTCCCCAGATCGACAGCGGCGACGCTGGTTTTGGCATTGTCCATCGTGCTCGCGGTCGCCGGCCTGGCCGGGTGTGGCCCGAAGAACAAGGGCGCGGCCCCGTCGACCACGACCACCTCGGGCAGCTCGACCGCCCAATTCGAGGTCGGCAACACTCTCAACTACGGGTCCTTCGGAACTACCGCCGATCTCGACTGCGCTGACGGCAAATCGCTCAACGTGGGCGGTTCCAACAACACGCTGACCGTGAAAGGCACTTGCTCGTCGGTAAGTATCGGCGGCGCCGACAACAAGATCACCTTCGACAAGGTGGACAAACAGCTTAGCGTTGTGGGGCTCAACAACACCGTCACCTATAAGTCCGGTGACCCGAAAGTGGAAAACCTGGGCTCTAACAACACCATCACCAAGGGCTGACAGCGGTGTTCGCCAAGCCCGGTCCGGCCAGCAGACGCGAAAGCCCCTGAAACGCATCGGTTTCGGCGGCCTTTGCGTCTGCCCGCGCGGGTTAGTCGGGGTTAGTGTTGGGGTTAATGCGCGGGGGCCCCGTGGCGGCCGGCGCCGGCGGCGAAGCGTCCCGCGCCCTCCATGGCTTCGGCGGCGACTCGCGAGATGCTGGCGAATTCGAAGTCGAGGGCGTCGGCCTCCGGCACTCCCCACTGGTGCAGTGCCGAGAGCCGATCCGAGCGCATGCACTGCTGCGGCAGCGCGGCCAGCTCGGCCGCCAGTTCTTCGGCGGCCTGGCGTGCCTGGCCTTTGGGCACCACCCGGTTGGCCAGCCCGATGGCCAGCGCTTCGTCAGCCTTGACACCGCGGCCGGTGAGGATCATGTCCATCGCCCGGCTGTGCCCAATGAGTCGCGGCAACCGGATGGTGCCGCCGTCGATCAGCGGAACACCCCAGCGTCGGCAGAACACGCCGAAGACCGCGTCTTCCTCGGCCACCCGCAAATCGCACCACAGCGCCAGCTCCAGACCACCTGCGACCGCGTAGCCACTGACCGCGGCGATCACCGGCTTGGACAACACCATCCGCGTCGGCCCCATCGGCCCGGGCCCGGTGCGGTGCACCGCATTGGCCTCGGGTGTACCGAAGGCCTTCAAATCCGCGCCGGCGCAAAAGGTTCCACCCTCACCGCACAACACCGCCACCGACGCGGTGTCGTCGCGATCGAACTGCTCGAACGCGGCGAATAGCGCGGCGGCGGTCGGGCCGTTGACGGCATTGCGTGCATGCGGCCGGTTCAAGATCACCGTGGTGACCGGTCCGCTGCGTTCCACCCGCACCTCGTCGCTCATCTCGCCTCCACAAGTTGGGTTAAGTTGCGCCGTCTGGTCAATTCGGCGGCGAAGTCGTTATACGCGGCGCGCAGCTTGGCGCCGGGCCAGTTCGTCGGCAGCAGCTCGTCGGGCAGCACCGGATCGGTAAGCAGGTGGCGCACAATCGCAGCCGCTACCACGAACCGGCCGGGGATGTCGGTTGCGGCGGCCATCTCACCGAGCAGTCGGTGCCCGGTTCGCGCCCACCCGCGCAGGTCCCATAGCCGCTCAGCGAGCTCGGCGGGTGCGTCGTCGCGTGCCCGCAAGATCCGCACCCGGCTAAGGATGTCCGGTTCCAAATTCAACTCGAGGTTATCGGGGCGCATCCACACACCTTCACGCAGTTCGCGGAATCGCCTTTCTTGCAATGTGTTTCGCAACCCAGCCCGGGTACGAGCGTCGGTACCGACGCTGGTGACGATGATGGTGGCCCAGTAGCCGCGCCACCCACGGACCCGTGGGCTGATCGCGTCGTCCTGACGGCGTTGGCGGGCCAGCAGCCGATCGGAGAGCCGGTAGCCGTCGGCGGAGCGGACCAGGTCGCCGGCGCTGACCATTCTGGTCAGCGCAACTCGCAGTGTCGACTCCTTGATGCCGAAATCACTCGTAAGCCTTATCAATTCAGCTGCTGTTGCCCACGCTGGGTGGGCGCCCAGCAGCACCGACAGCACCACCGACCGGGCCGTCATCCGCGCCAACCCTGCGGGCATGCGTCTAGACCCCGGAAGCTTTGCGACCGTAGTCGCCGAACGGCTCGTCGCGATGACGCACCGCCTCACGAAAACCGTGCTCGACGGCGTCGGCGACGAACGCGTGGCCTTCCGGCGTGTGCCGGGCGATGCCGTCGAACACGGTGCTTACCATTCTGCTGGTTGCCACACCCTGTTGCAGCAGAGCCGAATTCAGCGCGAGTTTCACCATGATCAGTTGGTTGACCGGCAGCGCGGCGATGCGCTGCACCAGTCGCTCGGTTCGCTCGTCAAGCTCATCGGGTTCCGGCGCCTCCACCGCCAAACCCCATTCGGCGGCCTGCTTGCCGGTGATGCAATCCCCGGTCAGCAGAAGGCGTTTGGCGCGCTGGTCGCCCAGGCGGTGCGCCCACAACCCGGCCGCGGGCACTCCCCACACCCGGGTCGGCGGGTATCCGATTTTGGCGTCAGCGGCGGCGATCACCTGGTCGGCGTGCAGGGCGATGTCGGTGCCGCCGGCCACACAGTAGCCGTGGATCTTGACCACGGTCGGCTTGTCGGCGTGCATCAGGGCCGAGAACCCGCGCACGAATCGGCTCATCATCTGGTAGTCGATCATCGGGTCCCAGGGCTGGTTGGGCAGGTGGTTGATCGCCTGCGTCTTGCCGTCGAGGACGGTGCCCCTGTATGCGCTGCCCCCGCCGGCTGAGGCTGTCCGGTCGGCGTAAGCGCTCAAATCGAAGCCCGCGCAAAACCCTTCACCGCGGCCGGACACCAAGATGACGTGCACGTTGGGATCCAGGTCGGCCCGCTCGACCAGTGCCGACAGCTCTAGCGGGGTGTCGGCGATGATTGCGTTGCCCTTTTCCGGCCGGTTGAAGGTGATCCGCGCAACCCGGCCGGTGACCTCGTAGGTCATCGTCTTGAGGTTGTCGAAATCGACCGGCCTGATCGCGTGAGTCATCCCTTGACCAGCGCCCTCTCAAGGATCGGCGCCAGGTCCAGCCCCGTGGGCAGCGTGCCGAATGCCCTGCCCCAACGGCCGTCGAGGCGGGTGGCCAGAAACGCCTCGGCAACGGCCGGATGTCCGTGGCGCACCAACAGCGAGGCCTGCAGCGCGAGGCTGATGTGTTCGGCGACGCTGCGGGCGCGGTACTGGATGGTGTCGTAGTCGGCGAGCTGCGGCTTGAGCCGTTCGACGTGGGCGTCCAGCCGCGCGTCCTGCCCGGCGGTCTTGGCCAGCTCGGCGAACAGCACGTCGACGCATTCGGGTCGGGTTGCCATGGCGCGCAGGGTATCCAGGGCACTGACGTTACCGGAGCCTTCCCAGATGCCCATCAACGGCGCCTCGCGGTACAGCCGCGGCATGCCCGAGTCTTCGATGTAGCCGTTGCCGCCTAGGCATTCCATCGCTTCCGCGGCATGCGGGGTGGCCTGCTTGCACACCCAGTACTTACTTGCGGCCAATCCGATGCGGCGCAGCAGCGCTTCGGTTTCATCGCCGCGCACCGCGTTGTCGGTGGCGCCGGCCATCCGCATCGCCACGATGGTGGCTGCTTCGGCTTCGATAGCCAAGTCCGCCAAGACATTTCGCATTAGCGGCTGGTCGATGAGGTAGGCACCGAATGCCTTACGGTGTTGAGCATGGTGAATCGCCTGGGTGACACCGGTGCGCATGCTAGTCGCGCTGGCCAGTGTGCAGTCCAGCCGGGTCAGGTTGACCATCTCGATGATGGTCGGCACGCCGCGGCCCTCCTCGCCGACCAGCCACGCGACCGCCCCGTCGTACTCCACTTCGCTGGAGGCGTTAGCGTGGTTGCCGAGCTTGTTTTTGAGCCGCTGCAACAACATTCGGTTGCGACTGCCGTCGGGCAGCACTCGGGGCAGCAAAAAGCACGACAGCCCGCCCGGCGCCTGGGCGAGCACCAAGAAGATGTCACACATCGGCGCCGAGGTGAACCACTTGTGGCCGGTCAGGCTATAGCTGCCGTCGGCGTTGCGGGTGGCGTGGGTGGTGCCGGCCCGCACGTCTGAGCCGCCCTGCTTTTCGGTCATCGACATGCCCGCAGTGATACCGGCTTTCGCCGTCGGCACTTTGAGTTCCGGATCGTATTCACGGCTGGTTAGCAGCGGCTCGTAGACAGCGGCCAGCTCCGGATTGTTGCGCAACGCGGGGACGACCGCGTAGGTCATCGAAATCGGGCACATGTGGCCGGGTTCGACGGTCCACACGCCGGTCTTGGCGGCGCGAACCACGTGCGCGCCCGGCCGGGGGTCCGCCCAGGGTGCGGCATGCAGGCCGTGTCGGATCGCGGTGCGCATCAACTCGTGGTAGGCGGGGTCGTATTCCACTTCGTCGATGCGGTTCCCGCAGCGGTCGTGGGTGTGCAGGATGGGCCGGTTGCGATCGGCGAGCTCACCCCAGCGTTGCGCTTGCTTGGAACCCGCGATCGCGCCGAGGTCGGTGACCTCGTCGAGGCCCCACTGTCCGCCCTCGCGGATCAGTGCCTCGATGAGCACCGGGGAAGACGCCGGGTTGTGGTTCTCCAGCGGCGGAACCTGGTTGGTGACGACATGGGTGTCTGGCATGCGTTCAGTGTTACATTCTTGCGACAACTGCACAAGAGACGTAACACCCGTCATCGGCTGTGGGCGGCGAAAAACTGCCAGAACGTTTGGGTGGCGAACGGCGGCCACTGGTGCCCACCCCCGTCGACGGTGATCAGGACCACGCTGCGGCCGTCCGGGCAATCGGCGCTCGACGTAGTCAGCGCTCCGCTGGTGTTGACGGCTGGCGCCGCGCACTGGTCGACGTTGCGCCAGAACGCATTGACGTCCGCAACCGGCGGACCGTTGATGCGCGCGACACCGTCGCCCTCCCCGCCGCCGTAGCGGATGCGGGTATCGGCCGTGCCGTGGATGTGCATGACGGACGTGGGATGCGGGGAGCGGCAGGCATCCAGTTGCGTCGCCGAATCCGGGCCGACGGCAGCGAAGATCGCGGTGTTGCACGCCAGCCGGTAGGCCATGATGCCGCCGTTGCTGATACCGGTGGCATAGACGCGCGCCGAGTCGATGCCGACCTTCTTGGCCACGTCGTCGACCGCGGCCGTGATGAAGCCGACATCGTCGACGCCCTCGCGCGCCGGGCGCCCACAGCAGCCGCCGCCAGCGTTCCAGGCGCGGGCCACCCCGTCGGGATAGGCCACCACGAATTTCGCGGCGTCGGCCAATTGGTCCCAGCCATAGGATCTTTCGGCCTGTTCCGCGCTGCCGAAACCGCCGTGCAGCATGACGACCAGCGGGGCCGACACCGGCAAACCGGCGGGCTTGTACACCCGATATGACCGCGCGAGACCGCTGACGTCAAGCGAGTGCACGCTGGTGCCCTCGGGATACTCCGGTGTCGCCCCCGTCGGCGACACCGAACACGCCGACACGGCGGCGAGCACACCGATCAGCGCCGCGAGCCGGGCGACCATGACCGCCTAGCCGACGCGGTCGCGGAGGAAGGCGATGTCGTCTTTGCGGCCCTCGTCAGCCGTCTCGCAGACGACGGGGGCATCGGCCGCCGCGACCACCGCGATCAACAATTCGGGATCGATCTGGCCGGCGCCGATGTTGGCGTGACGGTCCGCGCCCGAGCCCGCGGCGTCCCGCGAGTCGTTGCAGTGCACCAGGTCAATGCGGCCGGTGATGGTCTTGATGCGGTCGACGGCGTCGATCAGCGCCTCGCCCGCCGCCCACGCGTGGCAGGTGTCGAGGCAAAAGCCGATGCCGGTGTCGCCGATGTGGTCCCAGAGCCGGGCGATCGTCTCGAAGTGGCGGGCCATCGCGTGCTCGCCGCCGGCGGTGTTTTCCAGGTACACCGGTACGTCGGTTTCCAGCCGCTCCATCGTCTTGCGCCACCGCTCGCAGCCGGCCTGGATGTCGTTGTCGTCGGCGTGGCCGCCGTGCACGATCACCGCAGCTGCACCAATGTCGGCGGCGGCGTCGCAGGTGTCTTGAAGGATCTTGCGCGACGGGATGCGCACCCGATTGTTGGCCGACGCGACGTTGATCAGATACGGCGCGTGCACGTACACGGGCAGGCTTGCCGCCCTCAACCGAGGGGCGTCGTCGCGCGGCTTCGGCTTTTTCCAACTCTGCGGGTTGCCCAGGAAGATCTGTACGAGGTCGGCGCCTTCTGCTTCGGCGGCGGCGAGGGGATCCTGGGGGCTGACGTGCGATCCGATGAGCACGTCGGCCAGTCTAGTGGGTCACCCTCTTTCCGCGAGCAGCCGCAGAATCGCACGCTTCGGTGGCCGCACATGCGATTCTGCGTCTGCTCAGCTGACCAAGCGAGGCCTCAGCAACTGGCCGGTGATCCGCTCAACGAGCCCGATCGGATCATCCCGGATGTCGTCGACCGTCACCGGAATGGTGGTCCAGCCGCATTCCTGTAGTCGGGCGGTTTTCAGCCGGTCATGCAGCAGGGCATCACGGCCCACGTGCCATTCGACACTGTCGTATTCGGCGACGACCATCGCTTCGGGCCAGGCGAAGTCCACACGCCAGAGTCGGCCGTAGTGGTCCACAATGCTGTACTGCAGCTCCGGCATGGGTAATCCGCCGTCGATAAACACCAGTCGCGCCTCACTCTCCATCGGGGACTCGGCGCGACCATCGGCGTAGCCGATCAATTCGCGAACCTTGACGATGCCGCGACGGCCTTTCTGTTCATCGATAACGGCATGCAATTCGCCTGCAGTACAAGCGCCTACATGCAGAGCAGCGTCGAGCGTCGCCAGCGCCCGCGGGCGTCGCAAGGCCCGCGCGACTTCTATCGCCGTCCATGCCGGCGCCGTCGCCAGTCGGCCTTCAACTCGTCGAAGTGGCGCGCCAATTCGCTGATGCACCATAAGTCCCCTTGTCGGCCGCATTCGTCGGCCCGGGTCGAGAACGTGGACACGTAGGGTGGTCTCGGTATCGAAGCCGTACAACGCTGCGGCTGTCCCCATGCAGGCCACCGCAGGACGGCCCATGAAAACGTCGAGTGCCTGTAAGCGGCCTAGCAGGTCAGGTTGGGCTGCAGCGTAGATGCCATACCACACGCGGATGAGACCGCCATTCCTCACCTGGACGTCGAGTTCCTGACGGGTCATCACCGTGAGCAACCGGGCCGTCGTCGCGAAGCCGCCGCCCTCTTCCAGAACGGCTATCGCATCGGCGTGCACATCGGAAGCATGGGCGGGTTACGCGGCGTTGGCTAGCCACCCCTGGGGATGGCGCGCGAGCAGACGCAGAATCGCATCGCGAAGGCACCTTGCGTGCGATTCTGCGTCTGCTCGCGCCAGTTAGCGGTAGTCGCCGTAACCGTAGTCGTCCAGCGGGACCGCGGCACCGGTGGCCTGGCCGAAGTCCGGGCTGTAGTACTGGTCCTCGTACGACGGGATCGTGTACGCCGCGGCCCGGGCCTCCTCGGTCGGCTGCACCTGGATGTTGCGGTAGCGGGCGATTCCGGTACCGGCCGGGATCAGCTTGCCGATGATCACGTTCTCCTTCAGACCGTTGAGCTTGTCGCTGCGGCAGTTGATCGCCGCATCGGTCAACACTCGCGTGGTCTCCTGGAACGACGCCGCCGACAGCCACGAGTCGGTGGCCAGCGACGCCTTGGTGATCCCCATCAACACCGGACGGCCGGCGGCGGGCTCGCCGCCCTCGGCCACCACCCGTCGGTTCTCGGCCTCGAACTCGGCCCGGTCGATCAGCGAACCGGGCAGGAACTCCGTCGAGCCCGAGTCGATGATCGTCACCCGGCGCAGCATCTGGCGCACGATCACTTCGATGTGCTTGTCGTGGATCGACACGCCCTGCGCCCGGTAGACCTGCTGGACCTCCTTGACCAGGTGGATCTGCACCTCGCGCGGGCCCTGCACCCGCAGCACCTCGTGCGGGTCGGCCGAGCCTTCCATCAGCTGCTGGCCCACCTCCACGTGGTCGCCGTCGGCGAGCACCCGTTCGGTGCCGTCTTCGTGCTTGAAGACCCGCAGCCGCTGGCGCTTGGAGAGCTTGTCGTACACCACTTCCTCGCCGCCGTCGTCGGGGACGATGGTGATCTTGTAGAAGCGGTCGCCCTCCTCCAGCCGCACCCGTCCGCTGACGTCGGCGATCGGCGCCTTGCCGCGCGGAATCCGGGCCTCGAACAGCTCCTGCACCCGCGGCAGACCGCTGACGATGTCCTCACCGACACCACCCTGGTGGAACGTGCGCATAGTCAGCTGCGTGCCCGGCTCACCGATCGACTGCGCAGCAACGATTCCCACCGCCTCGCCGATGTCGACGAGCTTGCCGGTTGCCATGGACCGCCCGTAGCAGGTCGCGCACACACCCATGCCGGTCGCGCACGTCAGCACCGAGCGCACCTTCACCGACGTGATGCCCGCCGCCAACAGCGCCTCGATCTCCGGGTCGCCCAGGTCGCGACCGCGCTCGACGATGACGTTGCCGTCTTTGTCGACCGCGTCGACGCCCAATGTGCGCGCGTACGCCGAGGTCTCGATGAACGGGTCGCGGATAAGTGTGCCGTCGGGCTGCCGCTCGGCCAGCTCAACGGTGATCCCGCGCTCGGTGCCGCAGTCCGCCTCGCGGACGATGACATCCTGGCTCACGTCCACCAGCCGGCGAGTCAAATACCCAGAGTCGGCGGTCCGCAATGCTGTGTCGGCCAAGCCTTTCCGCGCGCCGTGGGTGTTGATGAAGTACTCCAACACGGTCAGGCCCTCACGGAACGACGACTTGATCGGGCGCGGAATGAACTCACCCTTCGGGTTGGTCACCAATCCCTTCATCCCCGCCAGCGTGCGGGTCTGGGTGAAGTTACCGGTGGCACCGGACTCGACGATCGTGATGATCGGGTTGTCGTCCGGGTAGTGCTCGCGCAGCGCCTGACCCACCTCGTCGGTGGCTTCCTTCCAGATCTCCACCAGCGCCTCGTTGCGCTCGTCGTGGTTCAAAGCGCCTCGCTGGAACTGCTTTTCGACCTTGTCGGCCCGCTCCTCGTAGGCGTCGAGGATCTCCTGCTTGTTCGGCGGCACCAGCACGTCGGCCATCGACACCGTCACACCGGATCGCGTGGCCCAGTAGAAGCCGGCGTCCTTGAGCTTGTCGACGGTCTGGGCGACCACGATCATCGGGTAGCGCTCGGCCAGGTCGTTGATGATGGTGGCCTGCACCTTCTTGTGCATCTGCTTGTTGACGAAGGGGTAACCCATCGGCAGCAGTTCATTGAACATCACCCGGCCCAGCGTGGTCTCCGCCATCCAGGAATCCCCTGGGCGCCAACCGTTTCGGCCGAACAGCTCGTCCTCGACTTCGATGGGCGGGCGCAGCTGGCTCAACCGCACCTTGATCTTGGCCCGCACGCTCAAAGCGCCGCGGTCCATCGCCATGATCGCCTCGGCTGGCGAGCTGTACACGCCACGCTCGGGCGAATCCTTGGTGGCGGGCTGGTATTCGCCGACGTCGCCGGGCACCTCGGTGGTCAGGTAGTACAACCCGGTCACCATGTCCAGCCGCGGCATGGCCAGCGGACGGCCCGACGCCGGCGACAGGATGTTGTTGCTCGACAGCATCAGGATGCGGGCCTCGGCCTGCGCCTCGGCGCTCAACGGCAGGTGCACCGCCATCTGATCACCGTCGAAGTCGGCGTTGAACGCCTCACACACCAGCGGGTGCAGCTGAATCGCCTTGCCTTCGATCAGCATTGGCTCGAAAGCCTGGATGCCCAGCCGGTGCAGGGTCGGTGCGCGGTTCAACAGCACCGGGTGCTCGGCGATGACCTCTTCGAGCACATCCCACACTTGCGGGCGCTGACGCTCCACCATCCGCTTGGCACTCTTGATGTTTTGCGCGTGGTTGAGATCGACCAGCCGCTTCATCACGAACGGCTTGAACAGCTCGAGTGCCATCAGCTTGGGCAGGCCGCACTGGTGCAGTTTGAGCTGCGGGCCGACCACGATCACCGAGCGGCCCGAGTAGTCGACGCGCTTGCCGAGCAGGTTCTGACGGAACCGGCCCTGCTTGCCCTTGAGCAGATCACTCAAAGACTTCAGCGGGCGGTTACCCGGCCCGGTGACCGGGCGGCCGCGGCGGCCGTTGTCGAACAGCGCGTCCACCGACTCCTGCAGCATCCGCTTCTCGTTGTTGACGATGATCTCGGGGGCGCCGAGATCGATCAGCCGCTTGAGGCGGTTGTTGCGGTTGATCACCCGCCGGTACAGGTCGTTGAGATCCGACGTGGCGAACCGGCCACCGTCGAGCTGCACCATCGGCCGCAGTTCCGGCGGGATCACCGGCACTGCGTCGAGCACCATGCCCATCGGCGAGTTGGACGACTGCTGGAACGCAGCCACCACCTTCAACCGCTTGAGAGCGCGAAGCTTCTTCTGCCCCTTGCCGTTTCGGATAACCTCGCGCAGCGCCTCGGCTTCGGCGTCGATGTCGAAGTTCTCGATGAGCTTCTGGATCGCCTCCGCACCCATGGCGCCGGTGAAGTACTCGCCGTAGCGGTCGACCAGTTCGCGGTAGAGGTTCTCGTCGACGATGAGTTGCTTGGGGGCCAGCTTGGTGAAGGTGTCCCAGATCTCCTGCAGCCGGTCCAGCTCACGCTGCGCGCGGTCGCGGATCTGGCGCATCTCCCGCTCGCCGCCGTCGCGAACCTTGCGCCGCGCATCGGCTTTGGCACCCTCGGCCTCCAGCTGGGCCAGGTCGGCTTCCAGCTTCTGGGCACGCGCCTCCAGCTCGGCGTCGCGCTGGTCCTCGATCTGCTTGCGCTCGGTGGCCATCTCGGCTTCGAGCGTGGACAGCTCGTTGTGGCGCAGCTCCTCGTCGACGTCGGTGATGACATACGCCGCGAAGTAGATGATCTTCTCCAGATCCTTGGGCGCCAAATCGAGCAGATACCCCAGCCGCGAAGGCACGCCCTTGAAGTACCAGATGTGGGTGACCGGTGCGGCCAGCTCAATGTGGCCCATCCGCTCGCGGCGCACCTTGGCGCGGGTGACCTCCACTCCGCAGCGCTCACAGATGATGCCCTTGAAGCGGACACGCTTGTATTTGCCGCAATAGCACTCCCAGTCGCGAGTCGGTCCGAAGATCTTCTCGCAGAACAGGCCGTCCTTCTCCGGTTTGAGCGTGCGGTAGTTGATGGTCTCCGGCTTCTTGACCTCGCCGTACGACCATTGCCTGATGTCGTCCGCGGTGGCCAGGCCGATGCGGAGTTCATCGAAGAAGTTGACGTCGAGCACGTAACTCCCTTTCCCCTTTTCGGGACTAGTAACTATTAAGCAAGGTCCTCAACAGAGGCGGATTCGTTGCGGGACAAGTTGATTCCCAAGTTGGCCGCCGCGCGTTCCAGGTCCTCGTCTTCGCCTTCACGCAACTCGATGGCCGCACCATCGGACGACAGCACCTCGACGTTGAGGCACAGCGACTGCAGCTCTTTGAGCAGCACCTTGAACGACTCGGGAATGCCCGGCTCGGGGATGTTCTCGCCCTTGACGATCGCCTCGTACACCTTGACCCGCCCGACGGTGTCGTCGGACTTGATCGTCAGCAGCTCCTGCAGCGTGTAGGCCGCGCCGTAGGCCTGCATGGCCCAGCACTCCATCTCGCCGAAGCGCTGGCCACCGAACTGCGCCTTACCGCCCAGCGGCTGCTGGGTGATCATCGAGTACGGGCCGGTGGAGCGGGCGTGGATCTTGTCGTCGACCAGGTGGTGCAGCTTCATGATGTACATGTAGCCGACCGTCACCGGGTACGGGAACGGCTCACCGGAGCGCCCGTCGAACAGTGTCGCCTTGCCGTCGCCGTCGACCAGCACGTCACCGTCGCGGTTGGGCAGCGTGCACGACAGCAACCCCTGCAGCTCCTCCTCGCGAGCGCCGTCGAACACCGGGGTTGCGACGATCTTGTTCGGCTCGGCCTCCAGCAGCTCCTCGGGCAGCCGAGAGGCCCAGTCCGGCACCCCCTTGGAGGTGTCGATCTTCCAGCCGCTGTGGGCGCACCAACCCAGGTGGGTCTCCAAGATCTGGCCGATGTTCATCCGTCGCGGCACCCCATGGGTATTGAGGATGATGTCCACCGGGGTGCCGTCCGGCAGGAACGGCATGTCCTCGACCGGCAGAATCTTGCCGATCACGCCCTTGTTGCCGTGCCGGCCGGCCAGCTTGTCGCCGTCGGAGATCTTGCGTTTCTGCGCCACGTAGACGCGGACCAGCTCGTTGACCCCGGCCGGCAGCTCGTCGTCGTCCTCGCGGGAGAACACCCGGATGCCGATGACCTTGCCGGACTCGCCGTGCGGCACCTTCAACGAAGTGTCGCGGACCTCGCGGGCCTTCTCGCCGAAGATTGCCCGCAGCAGCCGCTCCTCCGGGGTCAGCTCGGTCTCCCCCTTCGGGGTGACCTTGCCGACCAAGATGTCGCCGTCGCGGACCTCGGCGCCGATGCGCACGATGCCACGCTCGTCGAGGTCGGCCAGCACCTCATCGGAGACGTTGGGGATGTCGCGGGTGATCTCCTCGGCACCCAGCTTGGTGTCGCGGGCGTCGATCTCGTGTTCCTCGATGTGGATCGAGGTGAGGATGTCCTCCTCGACGAGCCGGTTGGAGATGATGATCGCGTCCTCGTAGTTGTGCCCCTCCCACGGCATGATCGCGACCAGAAGGTTCTTGCCCAGCGCCATCTCGCCGTGTTCGGTGCACGGGCCGTCGGCGATCACCTGCCCGGCCTCCACCCGGTCCCCGGCGTCGACGATCGGGCGCTGGTTGGCGCAGGTGCCATGGTTGGACCGGGCGAACTTGCGTAGCCGGTAGGTGTGGCGGGTGCCGTCGTCGGTCATCACCGTGATGTAGTCGGCCGACACCTCCTCGACGACACCGCTGTCGTCGGCGACCACGACGTCGCCGGCGTCGATCGCAGCGCGCAATTCCATCCCGGTGCCCACCAGCGGTGCCTCGCTACGCACCAACGGAACGGCCTGGCGCTGCATGTTCGCGCCCATCAACGCGCGGTTGGCGTCGTCGTGCTCGAGGAACGGGATCATCGCGGTGGCCACCGACACCATCTGGCGCGGCGAGACGTCCATGTAGTCCACCTCGGAGGAGGACACGTACTCGACCTCCCCACCCTTGCGGCGCACCAGCACCCGCGGCTCGGTGAAGCGGCCATCCTCGTCGATCGGCGAGTTGGCCTGCGCCACCACATGGCGGTCCTCCTCGTCGGCGGTCAGGTACACGATCTCGTCGGTGACCACGCCGTTGACCACCTTGCGGTAAGGCGTCTCAATGAACCCGTACGGGTTGACCCGCGCGTACACCGACAGCGAGCCGATCAAACCGATGTTCGGGCCCTCCGGGGTTTCGATCGGGCACATCCGGCCGTAGTGGCTCGAGTGCACGTCACGGACCTCCAGCCCGGCCCGCTCGCGCGACAGACCGCCCGGACCAAGCGCCGAGAGCCGCCGCTTGTGGGTGAGCCCCGACAGCGGGTTGTTCTGATCCATGAACTGCGAGAGCTGGCTGGTGCCGAAGAACTCCTTGATCGCGGCCACCACGGGGCGGATGTTGATCAAGGTCTGCGGGGTGATCGCCTCGACGTCCTGAGTGGTCATCCGCTCGCGGACCACCCGCTCCATCCTCGACATGCCGACCCGGATCTGGTTTTGGATCAGCTCGCCGACCGTGCGCAGCCGCCGGTTGCCGAAGTGGTCGATGTCGTCGGTCTCCACCGGCACCTCGACGCCACCGGGGACCTTCATCGTGGCGTGCCCCTCGTGCAAGCGCACCAGGTATTCGATGGTGGCGACGACGTCCTCTTCGGTCAGGGTCGTGGTGGTTGGCGCATTCTCGGTGTTCAGCCCGAGTTTCTTGTTGACCTTGTAGCGGCCCACCCGGGCCAGGTCGTAGCGCTTCTCCTTGAAGAACAGGTTCTCCAGCAGGGTCTGCGCCGACTCCTTGGTCGGCGGTTCGCCCGGCCGCAGCTTGCGGTAGATGTCCAGCAACGCGTCGTCGCTGCCGACGGTGTTGTCCTTCTCCAGCGTCGACATCATGATCTCGGAGAAGCCGAACCGCTCGGTGATCTGTTCGTTGGTCCAGCCCAGCGCCTTGAGCAACACAGTGACCGGCTGGCGGCGCTTGCGGTCGATGCGCACGCCGACCGTGTCGCGCTTGTCCACGTCGAACTCCAGCCACGCGCCGCGGCTGGGAATCACCTTGACCGAGTGCAGCGTCTTCTCGGTCGACTTGTCGATGGTCTCGTCGAAGTACACCCCGGGCGAGCGCACCAGCTGGCTGACCACGACCCGCTCGGTCCCGTTGATGATGAACGTGCCCTTTTCGGTCATCATCGGGAAGTCGCCCATGAACACCGTCTGGCTCTTGATCTCGCCGGTGTTGTTGTTGATGAACTCCGCGGTGACGAACAGCGGGGCCGCAAACGTCATGTCCTTGTCTTTGCACTCGTCGACGGGGGCTTTGACCTCGTCGAAGCGAGGGTCGGAGAAGGACAGCGACATCGAGCCGGAGAAGTCCTCGATCGGCGAGAGTTCCTCGAGCACCTCTTCCAGGCCACCGACCGGGTTGGCTTCACCGCGCGCAATAGCGGCCTCACGCCAGCGCGGTGATCCGATCAGCCAATCGAACGAGTCGATCTGCACGTCGAGCAGACCGGGAACCTCGAGCGGTTCACGCAGCTTGGCGAAAGAGATTCGGTTGGGTGCTCCGGGGACGGAGTTGTACGACGAAATTTGAGTACCTGAGGGGTTTTTCTTGCTCTGGCGGGAGACTGCCAAGATGCATCCTTCCAGCACCTCGTGCGGCTCGCCGGTGATGGACCCGTTCGCCGCGGTAACTATTTGGTCGGCTGGCGAACGATCTGTCCAGATCTCACGCACACAACTAGGCGGCTGAGCCAGAAATCGGGGCTCAGGCTAGGACCACGGTGTCAGGTGGTGGGTGAGATGGGCAGGAAGCAGCCAGCGCAACGTCCAACCTTAGCGCAGGACGGCGCATTCCTCAACTACCGTGCACGAACCATATCGACGTATCGGGCGCTGGCTGGCGTCTCGACCGATCGTGCACGCATGCTGCCCAACAGACTGACCCGTTTGCGCCCGTCCGTCAAGTGGTGACGCGCCAAGTTGTCGTGAAGTTGTCGAGCACCGTTCCTTCCGGACGGGCGCGCTGGCGCCGGACTGTCAGTTACTGCCGCTGGGTGGGCATGGTGGCGGTCGACGTTTCGTCCCCGCGATGACGGCCGGTGCCCACCTCGTCGGGCAACTCGTGTGTCGGGTACTTGTGGGTGCCCTCCAGCGAGTCGAGGATCGCTTCCTGGGCGCTCTTGGGCAGCAGGTGCAGGTTTGCGCGGACCCGCGCCTGACGACGCGCGACTGCCTTGCGTTCGGGCATGCCGGGGGTAGCGGTGATCTGCGGCGGTACGCCTTCGACCTCTTCCACGCCGCCGGTGTGGTGGCCGGCCTCGACCTGGGCCTGCTCCTCGGCCATGGTGGCCTCGTCCTTTTCCTCCGACATGCCGATCGGGCCGATGCGGCGGCCGTTGAGGAATTGCCGAACGACCGGCTCGTCACTGGTCAACAGCACTTCACGAGGCCCGAACATCACCAGCTTGCGGCGAAACAGCATGCCGATGTTGTCCGGCACGGTGCGCGCGATGTTGATGTTGTGCGTGACGATCAGGATCGTGCAGTCGATCTGGGCGTTGATGTCGATCAGCAGCTGGCTCAGATACGCGGTGCGCACCGGGTCCAAACCGGAGTCGGGCTCGTCGCACAGGATGATCTCGGGGTCCAGCACCAGCGAGCGGGCCAGCCCGGCGCGCTTGCGCATACCCCCGGAGATCTCGCCGGGGAACTTCTTCTCGTCACCGGCAAGACCGACCATCTCCAGCTTTTCCATGACGATGTCACGGATTTCGCTTTCCTTCTTCTTGGTGTGCTCACGCAACGGGAACGCCGTGTTGTCGTAGATGTTCATCGACCCGAACAGCGCACCGTCTTGGAACATCACACCGAAGAGCCGCCGGATCTCGTAGAGTTCCTTGGCCGAGCACTCAGTGATATCGGTGCCGTCGACGATGATCGAGCCCCGCTCCGGCTTGAGCAGCCCGATCAACGACTTCAGGAACACCGACTTACCGGTACCCGACGGGCCCAGCAGCACGCTGACCTCGCCGGCGGGGATATCCAACGTGACGTCTTCCCAGATCCGCTGGGGTCCGAAGGACTTGGTGAGTCCCTCAACCTCGATCGCGATACCCATGCGAAATCCTTCCGACGGCCTGACTCCCCGCCACCTGCCCATGGCCTGTGGTATGTGTCACTGTAGCGCAACCGGTCAACCATTGCCTTGGGGCGGTGGCGTCCCGACCTGGACGGCGTCAGGTGTTCGGCGCCCAGTTGCCGTGAAAGCCCATGGGCACCCGCTGGGGCAGGTGCACAGTGGCGACCGGTTCGCAGGTCTGGGCATCGAGCAACAGCAGTTGACCTTCGTCGCGACCGCGGTGGTAACCGTAACCCATCAGGATGCCGTTGTCTTCGGCGTGGCCGCCTGATGGCGCCGGCACGAAGCACATTTCTCCGAGCAGCAAGTCCTGGTCAAGGTTGGCGACAGCCGTGAACCCGGTCTGGAAGTCGTGCTTGTACAGCGCCGTGCGCATCGCGGCCACACCGCCGGAGAGGTACCCGTCGTCGAGGCCGACGGTGTAGCCGAACCGGTGCCGGCTGCCGGTCAGATTCTCGTTGATCCTGGGGAACTCTTGCGAACGGTCGTCGCGGCGTTCGGTGGTCACCGAACCGCTGGCCAGGTTGACCGTCCAGCGGTCCAAGGTGGGGCGGCTGTCGCCGGGGCCGCGCAGGTCACGCTCGAACATCCGGTCATAGCGCACGACGTCGAGGACGAGGACCTCGGCGCCGTCACGGACTTCCGAGTAGGCGTTGAGCGGGTGGAACACGTAGCAAGGCTCGATGTCGAACCAGCGGACGTCGGCGTTGTCGCCGTCGCGGGGCATGACCCCGATGCGAGCTTGATACCTGGGATTCCACGCGTATGGGTAGCGGTCGCTGCGCTTGGGGTTGCGGTTGATCCGCGCCGTGATCGGGCTGGGCGTCGGGACCCGCCCGATCAGCGACTGCAGCACCAGCCGGGCGGGCAGGCCCAGCCAGCGCGGAACCTTCACCGGCAGCACCTGCACCGGATCGAACGTCACCGGCAGGTCGTAGACGACGACGTAGTTGTCGGTCAGCGAGAAGTCGTGCATCGCCGGCGATCCGCCGACGTCGATGTCGACGGTGCGGCGGACCCGGCCCTGCACATCGATCACCGAGTATTGGACCGTGTTCCCGCGCGCGAACGAATACGACACCGCGTGAAGCTCCCCGGTTGCCGGATCGCGGTGGGGGTGAGCAGTGTAGCCGCCGGCCAATGTTCCGTCGAAGTCGCAGCTGCCCACGGTGTCGAGCTCGTCGGTGAGCTCGTAGATGGCTACCCCGCCTTCGACGAGCGCCAGGGTGCGCCCGGCGTGGGTGAGCACGTTCGTGTTGGCGCCCAGCGACAACATGCCGGCACGCGGGTCGAGCCGGGCCGGTGCCGGCTCGCCGAGGGCCGCGCATACGGCCGGGCTGCGCACCCAGCGGTTGCGATACCAGCGGGCCTTGCCGTCGCGTATCGCCACCCCGTGAACCATGCCGTCGCCGCTGAACCAGTGATAGGTGACGGGGTCGACGTCGGCGACCGGGTTGGGCCCGTTGCGCAGATAGCGCCCGTCCAGATACTCGGGAATGTGCCCGGTGACCGGCAAGTCCACGGCGGTCAATTCGCGGCGGACGGGTGCGAGAAACCCCTCCAGGTAGGGGTTTACGGATCCGGCGCTCCGGGGGCTCGCTGACGCAGACGTGGCGGTCAACGCACACCTCCTATAACAGTGCTATAACGGTGTTATTGCACTGTACCCCGGCTGTGCGAGGATGGCAACGATGACGTCGCAGACCGAGCCGAGCGGGCGGGACAAGCTGTTACACGCAGCTGTCGGGCTGCTCGACGACCAGGGCCCCGATGCGCTACAGACCCGCAAGGTGGCCAGCGCCGCCGGCACCTCGACGATGGCCGTGTACACCCACTTCGGCGGGATGCGCGGTTTGATCGCGGCGGTCGCCGAGGAGGGCTTGCGCCAGTTCGCAGCGGCACTGGCGGTGCCGCTGACGTCTGACCCGGTCGCCGACCTGGTGGCGACGGGGATCGCCTACCGTCGCTACGCCCTGGAGCGCCCACACATGTACCGGTTGATGTTCGGCAGCACCAGCGCGCACGGCATCAATGCGCCGGCCCACAATCTGCTCGCGTTGAGCGTGGCCGAGATCAGCGATCGCTACCCCAGCTTTGCGCACTTGGTGCGGGCCGTGCGTCGGTCGATGCTGGCGGGCCGCATCACCGCCGGCTCGGCCGACGACGACGCCGCGGTAGTGGCGATAGCCGCCCAATTTTGGGCGTTGATTCACGGGTTCGTGATGCTCGAGCTGGCCGGCCACTACGCCGCCGGCAACGGCGCCGTCGGCCCTGTGCTCGCCTCCGCAACAGCGAATCTGCTTGTGGCGCTGGGTGATTCACCGGAACGCGTGGAGCAGTCGCAGCGGGCGGCGGCGCAGGCCGCGGCTTCAGGTTTGGGTCGGCTGAGCCGACTTACTTGACCGTGACGGTGGCGCCGGCTGCCTCGAGTTTGCTCTTGGCCTCGTCGGCGGCCTCCTTGGCGACCTTCTCCAGCAGCGGCTTGGGCGCGCTGTCGACCAAGTCCTTGGCCTCCTTGAGACCCAGGCCGGAGACGATCTCGCGGACGACCTTGATCACGCCGATCTTCTTGTCTCCGGCCGACTCCAGGATGACGTCGAACTCGGTCTGCTCTTCACCAGCCTCCTCCGCGGCGGCCGGTGCGGCGCCGGGAGCCGCGGCTACCGCCGCGACCGGGGCGGCGGCGGTGACCTCGAAGGTCTCCTCGAACTTCTTGACGAAGTCGGAGAGCTCCAGCAGTGTCATCTCTTTGAACGCGTCGAGCAGTTCGTCGGTGGACAGCTTTGCCATGGTGTGGGTCCTTCCTTGGTGCGGGGACGGCGGGGGTTATTCGGCCGGGGTGTCTGGCGCTGCGGCGGGCGCGGCCTGTTTCTTGTCCTGCAGCGCTGCGGCAAGCCGGGCCACTTGCGAGGCCGGCGCGTTGAACAGCCCTGCCGCCTTGGCGAGGTTGCCTTTCATCGCTCCGGCCAACTTGGCCAGCAGCACTTCGCGGGATTCCAGGTCGGCGATGCGCTCGACCTCGGCGACGGTCAGCGGGTGGCCGTCCATGTAGCCACCCTTGATGACCAGCGCCTTGTGCTCCTTGGCGAAGGTCTTGATGGCCTTGGCGGCGTCGACCGGCTCACCGGTGACGAAGGCGATCGCGGTCGGTCCGACGAACAGTTCGTCGAGCCCCTCGATGCCCGCCTCCGAAGCGGCCCGTTTGACCAGCGTGTTCTTGGCCACCGAGTAGGTGGCCGACGTGCCCAGCGCGCGGCGCAGTTCAGCGAGGTTGGCGACCGTCAGCCCGCGGTATTCGGTGATCAGGGCCGCCGTTGCGGCCTTGAACCGCTCCGCGATGTCTGCGACGGCGGTGGCCTTCTCAGCCCTGACCATGCCTGCCTCCTGACGTGTGCTGACGTGAAAGTCGTTGCCCGTCCACGGCTTTGACCAGTAGACACCGGCCCCGGAAACCACGAACGCCCCGCCGCAGGATGCGGTCGGGGCGCACACGGTCGGCAGTGCCGACGCAATGGCCTCGTCCTCCTGCGTGGGCCGCCGGGATGTTCCCGGGCTTTCAACCGATTCTCGGTGACCGACGGTCTTCGGTGGACCGGCCACCACAATAGCGTGGCGTCGCTTATCAGCCAAAACGGCGCTCGGATCGCCCGCGGCCAGCAGCGCCAACCGTCGGCGTCGCCACCCGACGTGCTCGCTCGACTGCCCGTAAACGGCTCGCCCACCCGGCTCACGATCCCGCGAGTGTCGCCGCCCCGATCAACCCGGCATTGTCGCCGAGCTCGGCGGGCAGCACCCGCAGGCCGCTGAGGTAGGCCAGGCCGGTGTGCTCGGCCAGCGCCGCACGCAGCGGGTCGAAGAGTAACGGGCCCGCGTTGGCCACTCCCCCGCCGACGACGACGCGGTCGAGGTCGCAGACCGCCGCGACCGAGGCGATCGTCGCCGCCAACGCCTCGGCGCCGTGCCGGAAGGCTTGCACCGCAACCGGATTGCCGTCAACCGCGGCATCGGCGAGCTCTTTGGCGCTCACACCCGGCGGAGCGTCCCAACCGTTGACGCGTGCCCACCGGACCAGGGCCGGTCCGGCGGCCAGGGTCTCGACACAGCCGCGCCCGCCGCAGGAGCACGGCTGACCGCCGGGGTCCACGACCACATGGCCGACGTGTCCGGCGTTGCCGGTGCGCCCGCCGTACCCGCAGCCGTCCAGCACGAGACCACCGCCGACGCCGGTGGACACCACGATGCCGAGCAGGAAGCGCGCGCCGCGCCCGGCGCCGTAGCGGTGCTCGCCCACGGCCATGCACAGTCCGTCGCCGGCCAGCCGCACCGGCACGCCGGGCACGGCGGCCGCGACCCGGTCGCGCAGCGGGAAGCCGTGCCAGCCGGTGATGTTGATCGGGCTGACGGTGCCGCTGGGCAGGTCAATGGGACCGGCCGACGCGACCCCCACCGCGCCCACCGCGCCCTGCGCTGCCCCCAAAGCCGCGGCGATCATCTCCTCGACGGCGACCCAAACATCTTCGGCGCGTGGGGAATTCGGAGTGGAACGGGTGGCGGTGTGCACCAGCGCGCCGGCCGGGTCGACGAGACCGGCGGCGATGGTGGTGCCGCCGACATCGAGGGCGAGGGTGAGCATGCGATCAGTGCCGGTGGGTGTGGTCGGGTTGACGCGGGTCGCCCGGGTGCTCGTAGCCGGGGGCCAGCCGCACCAGCGCGGCGCGGCGTTCGTCGAGCCACATCCGGAAGGCGCGGCGCCGAGCGGCGCCGCGCAGGTGCGCGGTGATCGCGGCCCGCACCTGCGCCAACGGTGGGGCCGCAGCGGCCGGGGCGCGCCAGCCGTCGGGGCGGGTCGCGGCGGCGGCGAATCGCATCGGGTTGCGGGCGTGGTAGTCGGCCACCTCGTCGTCGCTGACCTCGACCGCGGCGGTCAGGTGGGCGAACAGCGCCCTGGCCCGCGGGTCGGCCAGCGCGGCCGCGGCGATGCTGCCGATCTCCAGCCGGGCCGTCAGATCGGGCAGCACCTCGGCTTCGGCGGGGGCGTCGGCCGCGGTCAGGCCGCGGGCATCGGCTTCGGCGGCGATCAGTCGTTCGGTCACGATCAGCTGGGTCAACCAGCGGCGCAGCTGGCGGCCCTCACTGGTGTCGCGGGCCGGTAACGACGAGGCGAGCGGGCCGTGCCGCAGCCGGGTTTCGCGGGCGTCGACCTCCTCGACCGGCACTGCCACAGCCCCGACCGTCGCGACGATCATCGGATCCTCACTTTCACCGCGGGTGAGTACAGCAGCTGGCCGGCACACCCAACCCGGACCAGGGCCCACCATTCGCCGGGCGCGGCCCCCGCCGGTGGCGTGACGTCGAAACCGAGGCTGACCGTGCCGCGGGCGGGCAAGACCGCGCCGCAGGCTGCCGGGGTGATCCAGTCCCAGGTGCCCCACGGGCTGATCAGATGGGCCTCGATCGCCAGGGGAGCGTGCGCGTCGGTGCCGACGACGACGCTCAGCCGCGCGCACGCACCGGCAGCGAGTTCGACGTCGGTCGGCCCGTCGACGAGGTACACCAGTCGCTGGCCGGTTGGGGCGTCGACGGCGACCGTGCACACGTCTTCCACGACTTGTCGCCATGCGCAAGGCAACCCGTCGCCGGTGATGCGCAGTTGCGCGCGGATCGGGTAGAGCCCTGCCTCGGTCCCCGGGGGCATGGCTACGGCCACGTCGGTTTCCCGATATTCGCCGGGCCGCAGCGTCACCGGCAGCTGGCCGGGGCCGGCCACCCAGCCGTGCGGGCATACCAGGGTGAGGGTGCCGCGCACCTCGGTATCGGTGCAGTCGCTGGCCACGGTCAGCCGCAGCACCACCTCGGAGCCCGGCTCGGCGGCCACGGTGTGCGGGTGCAGGTAGGCGACGGCGGGCAGCCCGCCGAGCGGGGCGGGGCCGCGGTTATGCAGCCAGTAGCGCGCGTAAAGGGGTTGCGCGGCTTCGGCTTCCGGTCCCAGGGCGGCCTGGGCGTCGAGCACCTGGGGCATCTCGAGGCGGGCGGTGAGCGTGGCGATCTGGTAGCCGTGCAGCACGCTGGCCGGCTGATGCGGCCGCCGGTCTTCCAGCAGGTCCGCCGAACACACGCCTGACACCGTGCCCAGCGTCGAGCCGACGCGGACCCCGGTGTCGCTGCCGTGGGTTTCGACCAGCCGCATGGCGACGACGGCGGGGTCGACGGGCTTTGCCCGCCCGCGGGCCAGCGGGTTGCCGGCGGCTTTCAGCGCGCCGAGTTGCACCACGCCCGCCGGTTCGACGTGCAGCAGCGACCCGATCGCGGGAAGCCGGCCGGTGCGCGCGCCGGCCGGCACGGCGAGCAGCGGATGGGAGAACTCCGCGCTGCGGGCCGGGAGGGCGGCGTGTCGCCAGTCGCCGCGGGCGGCGACCAGCGCGTAGTCGAAGTCGTGGGTCCAGTGCTGGAGTTGGAAGCCCGAGCCGTCGGGCGCGCTGCGGCGCGGCTCGTCGATCCAGATACCCGACGGCCAGCCGGTGCAGGAGCGCATCAGCGCGGTGTGCAGGGTGCCGTCGGTGTCGACGGCGAAGCTGGGCACCCCGCGGTTGAGCAGCGCCACCGTTCGCGCCTCGAACGGCGGCAGCTGGGCGGGCACTTGCTGGCTGACGACGACCTCGGCGTCGGCGAGGTCGTCGGTGAGCGCCGCGACCGCGGCGGCCAGGTCGGAGTCGTCGCGGCCGGCGATCACCAGCACCGGCAGCGCCCGTGGCTCGCGCAGGTCGGCGCCGGGCACCCAGGCCGTGGCCAGCGGCGCGACGGCGGGCACCCACACCCTGGCCCGGCCGGTCTGCTCGAGCTGACGGTCGAGTTCGGCGCTGTAGGCGGGGTGGGCCGTGGCCAGCACCGCTTTGGTGAACACGTTTTGGTCGGGGCCGCCCAGCGCGACACGAGTGTCCGGCAAGTTGGAGTCGACGCCGAGGTGTCCGTAGCGGGACTTGTCGGCGCCGCTGCACGTGGCCGTGACCCCGGCGCGCACCAGCGCGATCATCAGCGCGCGTGCCAGCGGACCCGACGTCGTCTCCGTCGGCGACACCACCTCGGCCACCGACACCGCCCGCACCGCGTCCCCCACCCGCACCCGCGCCGCCGAGGACAGCCCGAACCAGCCGTAGGCCGGGTTGTCCAGCGTCCAGGGATATCGTGCGGTGTCCACCGCCCGGCCGTCGGCGTGCAGCAGCGCGAAGCCTCGGCCCACGACGGCGTCGCCGACCTCGCTGACCGGCATGGCGCCCGCCACCGGGCACGGCCAGCGCAGCCGCAGCAACTGGTCGGTGCCGGTGAACTCGTCGATCCTGGTCCGGCAGTCCACCCGCGCGATGCCGTGCCACAGGGTCAGCGTCTGCGTGTAGCGCAGCAACGGGCCGATGCGGCCGCGGATGACCAGCCGCTGCCCGAGCGGGCCGTGATAGGCGCGCACCTCGGACGCTTCCGACGAAGAGCACACAACGGGGCCTTTGGACAGCAGGTGCCACGGGCCTTCACCCGCGCTCGGGTGCGACGGGTATTCCTCGTAGAGGGCAAGCTCGTTGCCGACCCGGCCCTCGGCGATCAGCTCGCGGCCGTCGTGAACCCAAGACGACACCCCACCGCCGCGCGCCGGGTCGACGCTCAGCCGGTAGTGCTCGTTGGCAATCACGTTGCCCGACAACGGCTTCCAGCCCGACAGCACCTCGCAGGGCAGGACCCGATAGGCCCGCCACCCGAGCGAGGGCACGTCGCGAGCCAGAAACGTCACCGAGTGTCCGTCGGGCTCGACCACCGCGGGCATCTCGTCGCCGTCGGCGTCGAAAACCCTGCCTGGAGTGTCCAAGCGAACGGTCACCACATTAGTTCTCTTGTGCGCCAAGGAATTCCACACTACGACATCGCCGCTGACCGCCTGTGACAGCAGCGCCAGCGAGTTGTCTCGTACTGCCCGGCCGAGTTCCCACGCGTCGCGCCAGCCGGTGAGCAGGTCGAGGTAGACCTGGTCGGACTCCGAGCCGGTGATGGCGTCGTGGTGGGCGCCGTAAGCCAGCTGCACCCACGCCTTGGCCAGCGCGGCCTGCGGGTAGTCCGCGCCGGCCAACAGCCCGGCGAACACGGCGAACTTCTCGGCGTCGAGGACCGTGGTTTCGGCGGCCCGGTTGGCCTGTTTGGTGTCGATGAACGACACGTCCTTGCCGGTGTAGATCGGGTTCATGTCGCGGGTTTGCGGCGAGGGCGCCAAGCCGTGGGCGTCCAGCTCGGCGCGCACCGCGGCGAAAAACTCCCGGGGCAGCGCGCACACGAACCGCGGCCAGGTGTAGCGGGCCGCCCAGTCGCGGTGGATGGCGGTGACCCACTTGTTCGGCGGGGTGTAGTCGGTGCCGACCGGCAACAGCACGTTGCGGGTGAGCGCGACCTGCTTGAGCTCCTCGAACAACCGGTAGGTGGCCTGCTCGGCTTCGGCCAGCGACGCCGACTCGTCCATCCACCAGCCCGCCGAATAGTGTGCGGGCATGTAGTGGGTGAGCAGGCCGCGCCCCGACGGCGCGATCCACTCGAATTCGCTGCAGAACTGCATGCCGGCCAGCCCGGCGTCGCTGTGCATCGGCCCCCACTGGTGGTGCGGCCCGCGCGCCCACGAACTCGAGGTCAGCCCGGCGTCGGCGGCCATGCCGGGAAATTGCGGGTCGTGGCCGAACACGTCGAGCTGCCACGCGGTGGCCGGTGCGGCGCCTAGCACGTCACGTTGAAATCCGCTGCCGTGCACGAAGTTTCGGATCGTGGTCTCCGCGCTGGTGAGGTTGGTGTTGGGCTCGTTGTAGGTGCCGCCCATCACCTCCACCCGGCCGTCTGCGATCAGTCGCCGCAAGTCGGCGCGGTCCTCGGGGTGGGTGTCCCAGTAGGGCTTGAGGTAGTCGACTTCGGCGAGCACGAATTTGTACTCGGGCTCGCGGCGGGCCATCTCCAGATGTGCGCGCACCAGCTCGAAGCCGTTCCGGCACCGGCTCGGCGGGTCCGGCTGCCAGACGCTGGTGTAGGCGCCCTGGGTGTTCCACCACACCGGGTCGTAGTGGAAGTGGCTGATCATGAACACCGTCCAGCCGGGCTCGGCGACGGTGAAGGTGAACGGCACGGCCACACCCGCGGCATGCGCTCGTGCGGCGCGGCGCCGCCCGACGACCGGTTCGTCGACCGCGACCGGGATTTCGACGACACCGTGGCCGGGCCGGGCCACCGCCTCACCGGCCAGGCCGTGGCCGTCGACGCGGACCGGGGTCGGCTGGCCGCAGTCGGTGTAGGTGATGCGCGCCAGCTGCAGCGGCGCGTCGGGCGGTCCGACGAACAGCTCCGTCGACTCCGCGGAGAGCACCCGCATTCCCGCACTTTACGACCGGCGCCGGTGCCTCGGACGAACAGACGCACGGGCCGCTCAAACCTCGGCGCGTCGGGTGCCTACTTGTCTGCTCGCCGACGGACTTCGACGATCAGCGGCCGGTGATCCGAGATCGCCAGCCGGGGCGCCGCGCACGCGTGGGCCTGCAGCCGGGCGTCGTCGGTGAGGATGTGGTCGAGCTGACGGTCGGGGTTGTCGGCCGGGAAGGTGGGCGCCATGGCGAGCAGCCGCAACCCGGTCCGGCGGACCGGCGCGCGCGGACCGGTGTTCAGGTCGCCCATCAGCACCCGGGGCCTGGGGAAGCCGCGTAGATCGCGCACCAGCCGGCGCAGCTGGACACGGTTCCATCCCGGCACGAACGACAGATGGGTGTTGGCGACGGTCAGCGGCCCCAGATCGGTGTCGAGTCGGGCGATCACCGCGGCCCGCGGTTCCTCGTTGACGATCCGCACCCGGCGCGGTCCCGGCAGATACATCGGAAACCTGGCCAGGATCCGCGGCAACCGCAGCACCTGCCAGGTCAGCGCCGGAAACCGCGACAGCAGCGCGATGCCATACCCGGCGGTGCCCGGTTGTTCTCGGCCGTTCGCCGCCATCCACGTGGCTCCCGGCGTGCCGGAGATCGCCGCGACGAACCGGTGGCTCACCGCGCCCATCGCCTCGGCCGCGACCGCCGTCAAGTCCGCCCGCGCCGAGCGCGGCTGGTCGTCCGTGCAGGATGTTGCGCGAGGCGCTGCGGCGGGCGGCGTCGGCACTCAAGGCCCACGGGCTGCTGTTTGCCCTGGCCGGCGGGTACGCGCTGTGGGTGCACGGCGCACCGGAGCCGGTGCACGACGTCGATTTCGTGGTCGCCGAGTCGGATGTCGAGGTGGCGGCGGCGACGCTGGCCGCCGCCGGGTTCACGATCGACCGCACGCCCGAAGACTGGCTGTTCAAGGCCTGCGCCGACGGTGCGGTGGTGGATGTGCTGCACCGGATCAACGGAGTGCCGGTCGACGCCGCCATGATCCGGGCGGCCCGTTTCGAGGACGTGTTGGCAATCCGCATGCCGGTGCTGTCCGCGACGCAGGTGGTGGTGGAGAAGTTGTGCGCGCTGACCGAACACCACTGCGACTTTGCGGCCCTGCTGCCCGCTATGCGCGCCGTCCGCGAACAAGTCGACTGGCCGCAAGTGCGCGCCGACACCGCCGACAACGACTTCGTGGTGGCGTTTTTGGTGCTCACCGATCGGCTGGGCATTACTGTCTAGCTCAGCATGCCCGCCCTCGCCCCGCCCGTCGCCGACGAACGTGACGCGCTGCACCAGTACCTGGCCTATCACCAGAGCGCCTTCCTGGCGGTGTCCTACGGCCTGACCGACGAGCAGGCCCGCGCGACCCCGACGGTCAGCGCGTTGTCCATCGGCGGGCTGATCAAACACGCCACCGGTGTGCAGCGGCATTGGATGGCGCGGGTCGCCGCCGCCCCCGGGTCCCCGCCCACCGACACCCTGCCGTTCGCCGAGGCCGCCAGGAGCTACCAAGGCGAGTATGTGATGGCACCGGACGACACGCTGGCCGGGCTGTGCGACGCCTTGGTCGCGCAAAACGCCGAGTCGCTGCGGCTGGTCGACACGTGCGATCTCGACGCCGCCGTGCCGGTGCCGCGCAACGTGCCCTGGTTTCCCGAGGACGTCGACGCCTGGTCGGTGCGGTGGGTGATCCTGCACGTGGTCGGGGAGCTGGCCCGCCACGCCGGCCACGCCGACATCATCCGCGAAACCATCGACGGCGCAACGATGTACGAGCTCATCGCGGCCCGGGAGAATTGGCAACCTCAGCCGTGGTTGACGCCGTGGCGGTCCTCCGACACGACGTGAGCGGGCTCACGCCGATTGGGAGTTGACAGCGACCCTTTGGCACACTTGCTCAAATGAGCTCCACCAAACACCGCGAGGTAGCCAAGCTTGATCGGGTGCCCTTGCCGGTCGAGGCGGCGCGCATCGGTGCGACGGGGTGGCAGATCACCCGTACCGCCGCCCGCGTCATCCCCAAACTGCCGGGCCGTGGCGGCTGGCAGCAGAAGGTCATCAAGCAGATGCCCAAAACCTTCGCCGACCTGGGGCCCACCTACGTCAAGTTCGGGCAGATCATCGCGTCGAGCCCGGGTGCGTTCGGGGAATCGCTGTCCCGCGAATTCCGCAGCCTGCTCGACGCGGTGCCGCCCGCGAAACCGGCCGAAGTGCACAAGCTGTTCGTCGAGGACCTCGGCGCCGAGCCGGCGGAGTTGTTCGCCGAGTTCGACGAGGAGCCGTTCGCCTCCGCGTCGATCGCCCAGGTGCACTACGCCAAGCTGCGCACCGGCGAAGACGTCGTCGTCAAGATCCAGCGGCCGGGAATCCGCCGCCGGGTGGCCGCCGACCTGCAGATCCTGAAACGCTTCGCGCAACTCGTCGAGCTGGCCAAGTTGGGCCGTCGACTCTCCGCCCAGGACATCGTCGCCGACTTCGCCGACAACCTGGCCGAGGAGCTGGACTTCCGCCTGGAGGGACAGTCGATGGAGGCGTGGGTGGCGCACTTGCACGCCTCGCCGCTGGGCCGCAACATCCGGGTGCCGACCGTGTACTGGAACTACACCACCGAGCGGGTCCTGACCATGGAGCGGGTGGAGGGCATCCGCATCGACGACGCGGCGGCGATTCGCAAGGCGGGGTTCGACGGCACCGAGCTGGTCAAGGCGCTGCTGTTTAGCCTGTTCGAGGGTGGGCTGCGGCATGGCCTGTTCCACGGGGACCTGCACGCCGGCAATCTCTACGTCGACGAACAGGGCCGCATCGTGTTCTTCGACTTCGGGATCATGGGCCGCATCGAGCCGCGCACCCGCTGGCTGCTGCGCGAGCTGGTGTATGCGCTGCTGGTCAAAAAGGACCACGCCGCCGCCGGCAAGATCGTCGTGCTGATGGGCGCGGTGGGCACCACCAAACCCGAAAAACAGGCCGCCAAGGACCTGGAGGCGTTTGCCACGCCGTTGACGATGAAGTCGCTGGGCGAGATGTCGTATGCCGCGATCGGCCGGCAGCTCTCGGCGCTGGCCGACGCCTACGACGTGAAGCTGCCCCGCGAGCTGGTGTTGATCGGCAAGCAGTTCCTCTACGTCGAGCGGTATATGAAGCTGCTGGCCCCCAAGTGGCAGATGATGTCGGACCCGCAGCTGACCGGCTACTTCGCCAATTTCATGGTCGAGGTCAGCCGCGAGTACGACCCCGATAGCGCCGGTGTCGCGCATGGCGGATGAACCGCAGACCGACGCGGGCGCCGTCCCGGTGCGGTCCGGCACAGCACGCTCGGGCGAGCTGGACATCTACTACGAGGACATGGGTCACCCCGACGACCCGGCGGTACTGCTGATCATGGGCCTGGGCGCGCAGCTGTTGCTGTGGCGCAAGGCGTTCTGCGACAAGCTGGTCGCCGACGGGCTGCGGGTCATCCGCTACGACAACCGCGACGTCGGCCTGTCCAGCAAGTTCGATCGGCGCAAGGCCGGTGGCTCCCGGATCGTCAACATGATCAAGTTCTGGCTGGGCCTGCGCGCCAAGTCGGTGTACACGCTGGAAGACATGGCCGACGACGCCGCCGCAGTGCTCGATCACCTCGGCATCGAACAAGCCCACGTCGTCGGCGCGTCGATGGGCGGGATGATCGCGCAGATCTTCGCGGCGCGCTTCCCCGAGCGGACCCGCTCGCTGGCGGTGATCTTCTCCAGCAACAACCGGCGTTTCCTGCCGCCGCCGGCGCCGCGAGCGTTGATGGCGGTGCTCAACGCGCCGCCGCCGAGCTCGCCGCGCGAGGTGATCGTCGACAACGCGGTGCGGGTCACCCGCATCATCGGCAGCCCCGCCTACCCGGCGCCGGAGGAACGCATCCGCGCGGAGGCGATCGAGGGCTACGAGCGCAGCTTCTACCCGTGGGGCATACCACGGCATTTCGGGGCGGTGCTGGCTAGCGGCAGCCTGGTCCGCTACGACCGGCGGATCACCGCGCCGACCGTGGTGATCCATGGGTTGGCCGACAAGCTGATGCGGCCCTCGGGCGGGCGTGCCGTCGCACGGGCCATCCCCGGGGCACGTCTGGTGCTGTTCGAGGGCATGGGACACGAGCTGCCCGAACAGCTGTGGGATCGGGTGATCGGCGAGCTCAAAGCCAATTTCGCCAGGGCCGCCCAGGTCGGTTAGCATGCCTCGAGCACGCAGTCGGCCAGTTCACGCTGCATCCGCGGAGGCCCAAGCGACACCGGTGAACGCCGCCAAGCCTCAGAAAGGCGCACCACTGTCATGGCAGAGAAGCTGACGCCGCACTTCGAGGACGTGCAGGCGCACTACGACTTATCCGACGAGTTTTTCGCCCTGTTCCTCGACCCGACCCGCACCTATAGCTGCGCGTATTTCGAGCGTGACGACATGACGCTGGAGGAAGCGCAGATCGCCAAGATCGACCTGGCGCTGGGCAAGCTGGGCCTGCGCGCGGGCATGACACTGCTGGACGTCGGCTGCGGCTGGGGCGCCACCATGCGCCGGGCGATCGAGAAGTACGACGTCAACGTCGTCGGGTTGACGTTGAGCAAGAACCAGGCCGCCTACGTGCAGCAGATGTTCGACGAGATGGATACTCCCCGTTCGCGACGGGTGCTGCTGCAGGGCTGGGAGCAGTTCCACGAGCCCGTCGACCGGATCGTGTCGATCGGCGCGTTCGAGCATTTCGGCCACGACCGCTACGACGACTTCTTCACGATGGCCTACGACGTGCTGCCCGACGACGGCGTGATGCTGCTGCACACCATCACCGGTTTGACCGGGCCGCAGTGCATCGAGCGCGGCATCCCGCTAACGTTCGAGATGGCCCGCTTCATCAAGTTCATCGTCACCGAGATCTTTCCGGGCGGGCGGCTGCCGTCGATCGAAATGGTCGAGGAGCACTCGGCCAAAGCCGGTTTCACGCTGACCCGCAGGCAGTCGCTGCAGCCGCACTACGTGAAGACCCTCGAACACTGGGCAGCCGCCCTGCAGGCACACAAAACCGAGGCCATTGCCATCCAGTCCGAAGAAGTCTACGAACGCTACATGAAATACCTGACCGGGTGCGCGAGGGGATTTCGGACCGGCTACATCGACGTCAACCAATTCACACTGCAAAAGTAGGTTCCCAATGCCAGCAACTCCGTGGCGGCGACGTCGACGTCAGGTATGGTTGCTCGTCACCGCCCGACAATTCGTGCGTGCGTCAGCCACCCAACATCGACCAGGAGACCAAGACGACCATGTCTGACAAACCGACTGGCGCAACGACGACGCGGACGCGCCCCGAAGATATCCAGGCCCACTACGACCTGTCCGACGACTTCTTCGGCCTGTTCCAAGACCCCACCCGGACCTACAGCTGCGCCTACTTCGCGCGCGAGGACATGACGCTGGAAGAGGCGCAGATCGCCAAGATCGACCTGAACCTGGACAAGCTGGACCTCAAGCCCGGCATGACTCTGCTGGACGTCGGGTGCGGCTGGGGCACCACGATGAAGCGGGCGATCGAAAAGTACGACGTCAACGTCATCGGGCTGACGCTGTCGAAGAACCAGCGCGACCGCTCCCTGCGGGTGCTGGACTCGATCGACACCAACCGCTCACATCGGGTGCTGCTGCAGGGCTGGGAGGACTTTCACGAACCCGTCGACCGGATCGTGTCCATCGAGGCTTTCGAGCACTTCGGCCACGAAAACTACGTGCCGTATTTCAAGAACTGTTACGCGATCATGCCCGACGACGGGCGGATGACGGTGCAAAGCAGCGTCAGCTATCACCCGCACGACCCGAGGATGCGCGGCAAGAGGGTCAACTTCCAGACCGCACGCTTTATCAAATTCATCATCACCGAGATATTCCCGGGCGGCCGGCTGCCGACCACCGAGATGATGGTCGAACGCGGCCAGGAAGCCGGTTTCATTGTGCCCGAACCACTTTCGCTGCGGCCGCATTACGTCAAGACGCTGACGATCTGGGGTGATGCGCTGGAAGCCAACCGGGAGAAAGCCATCGAGGTGGCCTCCGAAGAGGTCTACAACCGGTACATGAAATACCTGCGCGGCTGCCGCGACTACTTCGCCGACGAGATGCTGGACTGCAGCCTGGTCACCTACCTCAAACCGGGCGCGGTTCGCTAGCGCGAGAAGACGCAAAATCCACCATTTCGTGCCGAAATGGGAGGGTTTTGCGTCTTCTCGCGGCCGATTGTCGGATTCGCGGCGCGTCGTTCGTCGCAGAGGTAGAGAGTGGAGCAACCTGCTCCGCTCACTACCGGAGGTGACAGCACCATGCAGTACTTTGCGCTGTTGATCAGCAAGGAGCAGGACCGCACGCTCGACGAACGGGCCGCACTGATGACGGCGTTCGAGCAGTTCCACGCCAAGGCGGCCGCGGCAATCCGGGCCGGTGATGCCCTGACACCGCCGGCGGCCGCGGTGCGCATCACCGGCGGCCCCGACAGCCCGGCCATCACCGACGGCCCGTTCCCCGAATCCGCCGAAGTGGCCTGCGGCTACTACGTATTCGACGCGGAAAACCTCGACGAGGCACTGGCATTGGCGCGTGATATCCCGGTCGCTGCGTACGGGGCGGTCGAAGTCTGGCCGATGTTTGGCTCGTTCCAGCCCAGCAGGCCGCTGGAGGGCACCCACTGGCTGGCTCTGCTGCTGGAACCACCGCAGTCGGCGTTTGCCCCCGGCACACCGGAGTGGCAGACCGTCGCAGCCCGGCACGGCGACTTCATGACCGCGGCCGGCGATCACATCGTGGGCGGGGCCGCGCTGCATGAGCCGGCGACGGCGACCACCGTGCGCGTCCGCGACGGCGAGGCGCTGCTGACCGACGGACCCTACGTCGAGGGCGCCGAAATCGCCAACGGTTTCTATGTGCTGAGCGCCGCAGACCGAGACGAGGCGGTGAAACTCGCGTCGCAGATTCCGGCAACCACCGTCGAGGTGCGCCAGCTTGCTGGGGTCTCGCACCTGTAGAACCGCGAATGGCTGACCTGGACAGCGTCTTTCGGCGTGAATGGGGTCCGGCCGTGGCCACGCTGGCCCGCTGGTCCGGTGACCTCACTGTTGCCGAAGACGCTGTCCAGGAAGCCTGCGCCGAGGCGCTGCGGGCATGGCCGCGCGACGGTGTGCCCGAGCATCCCGGTGGTTGGCTGGTAACGGTTGCCCGCAACCGCGCCCGCGACCGGCTGCGCCGCGAATCGGCGCGTCCCGGAAAGGAATTGGCAGCTGTGGTCGACGAGATCCGGGCTCGCACCGAGCACACCGAACCGCATCCGGTGCGTGACGACGAGCTGCGGATGATGTTCACCTGCGCGCATCCGGCGCTGGACCGGGCGTCGCAGCTGGCGCTGACGCTGCGGCTGGTGTCCGGTTTGACCGTCGCCGAGATCGCCCGCGCGCTGCTGCAGACCGAGGCCGCCGTCGGCCAGCGAATTACCCGCGCCAAGAACAAGATTCGCCACGCCAATATCCCGCTGCGGGTGCCGCCGGCCGAGTTGCTGCCCGAGCGCACCCCGCACGTGCTTGGCTGCATCTACTCGATTTTCACCGAGGGCTACTGGTCCACGGCGGGCCCGTCGGCCATCCGCGACGAACTCTGCGACGAAGGAGTCCGGCTGGCCGGCGAGCTGTGCGCGCTGATGCCCGCCGAGCGCGAGGCACATGCGCTGGCAGCCCTTGTGCTGCTTCATGATTCGCGCCGAGCGACGCGGGTCGACACCGACGGGGCGCTGGTGCCGCTGGAGGAGCAGGACCGCCGCCGATGGGATCGGGCCCGCATTGCCCGGGGTTTGGACCGGCTGCGGCTGGCTCACGGGTCCACCGGCCCCTACCTGCCGCAGGCGGTGATCGCCGCGCTGCACGCCACAGCCCCGTCGTGGGAAGACACCGACTGGCCGGGCATCTGCGCGGCTTACGACCGGCTGCTGCAGTTGACCGACTCGCCGGTGGTGCGCGCCAACCGCGCGTTGGCGATCGGATTGCGCGACGGGCCGCACGCCGGGCTGGCGACGTTGCAGGAAGTGGCCGACGATCCGCGAGCGGCCCGCGTGGTGCCGTCGATCCGCGCCGATCTGCTGCGCCGCGCGGGCCGGCCCGACGAAGCGCTCGTCTGGTATCGAAAAGCGTTGCAGGCCAACGGCTCGGAGCCCAGCCGCGACTTCCTGCGCCGCCGCATCGCCGAATGCGGCGGCTAGCGGCGGAAAGCTACACTTCGGCGAAGTTGCGCGTGATCGTCGGGTCGACCGGAATGCCCGGGCCGGTGGTCGTCGACATGGTGACCTTCTTCAGATAGCGGCCCTTCGACGTCGACGGCTTGAGGCGCAGTACCTCGTCGATCGCGGCGCCGTAGTTCTCCGCCAGCCGCTTCTCGTCGAACGACGCCTTGCCGATGACGAGGTGCAGATTGGCCTGCTTGTCCACCCGGAAGTTGATCTTGCCGCCCTTGATGTCGGCGACGGCCTTGGCCACGTCGTTGGTGACGGTGCCGGTCTTGGGGTTGGGCATCAGGCCGCGCGGCCCGAGAATCCGGGCGATACGCCCGACTTTGGCCATCTGATCGGGCGTGGCGATCGCGGCGTCGAAGTCCAAGAACCCGCCCTGGATCTTCTCGATCAGGTCGTCGCTGCCGACCACGTCCGCGCCGGCGGCCTCGGCCTCGGCGGCTTTCTCCCCCGCCGCGAACACCGCGACCCGGGCGGTCTTGCCGGTGCCGTGCGGCAGGTTGACGGTGCCGCGGACCATCTGGTCGGCCTTGCGCGGGTCGACACCGAGCCGGATAGCTACCTCGACGGTCGCGTCCTGATTCTTCGACGAGGTTTCCTTGGCCAATTTGGCCGCTTCCAGCGGGGAGTACACCCGGGTGCGGTCGACCTTCTCGGCGGCGGCGCGATATGCCTTGCTTTTCTTGCTCATTGAATTACCCATCCAATCAATGGTTGTGGTTGCGATGCGGGCCGAAGCTGGCCCTCCCACTTCGTGTTCAATTGTCGGACTCCTCGTCGGGCCACGGGCGGCCCGCATCGTGGTCGTCCGGTCGAGCGCTACTCGACCGTGATGCCCATCGACCGGGCGGTCCCGGCGATGATCTTGGCGGCGGCGTCGATGTCGTTGGCGTTCAGGTCGGCCTTCTTGGTTTCGGCGATCTCGCGAACCTGACCCCAGCTGACCTTGGCCACCTTGTCTCGGTGCGGCTCGGCCGAGCCTTTTTGCACGCCCGCGGCCTTGAGCAGCAGCTTGGCGGCAGGTGGTGTCTTGAGCGTGAACGTGAAGCTGCGGTCTTCGTAGACGGTGATCTCCACCGGGATCACATTGCCGCGCTGGTTTTCCGTCGCCGCGTTGTAGGCCTTGCAGAACTCCATGATGTTCACACCATGCTGGCCGAGCGCGGGGCCGACCGGCGGCGCAGGGTTGGCCTGTCCCGCTTCAATCTGCAGTTTGATCAGCCCGACGACTTTCTTCTTCGGGGCCATGTGTTCCTTTCTGGGCTCGTTGCCGGCGATCCGGCGGCTAGATCTTGGAGACCTGGCTAAAGGTCAATTCCACCGGTGTCTCCCGACCGAAGATGGACACCAGCACCTTGAGTTTCTGTTGTTCGGCGTTGACCTCGCTGATCGTGGCCGGCAGCGTGGCAAACGGCCCGTCCATGACGGTGACCGACTCGCCGACCTCGTAGTCGACCTCGACGGGAGCCCGCTCCAGCCCGCCCTCGGCGGGAGCCGCGGCAGCCGCCGCGCCCTTGGCCGGCCTCTTCGCCGCCTTCTGCGGTAGCAGGAATTTCACGACGTCGTCGAGCGACAGCGGCGACGGCCGGGAGGTCGCGCCGACGAACCCGGTAACACCCGGGGTGTTACGCACCGCGGACCAGGAGTCGTCGGTGAGTTCCATGCGCACCAGGATGTAGCCCGGCAATACCTTGCGGTTGACCTGCTTGCGCTGGCCGTTCTTGATCTCGGTGACTTCCTCGGTGGGTACCTCCACCTGGAAGATGTAGTCGCCGACGTCGAGGTTTTGTACGCGGGTCTCGAGGTTGGCTTTCACCTTGTTCTCGTAGCCCGCATAGGAGTGGATGACATACCACTTCCCGGGTTTGCTGCGCAGCTCTTGCTTGAGCGCTTCGGCCGGGTCGAGCTCCTCGGCCGGCTCGCCAGCACCCTGCTCCTCGGCCGCAACGGCGTCGTCAGCAACCACGTCGGGGTTAGCCTCTGCCGCCTCCGCTAGGTCGACCGTCTCACCCGAGGGCATGTCGCCGTCGAAGGTAGTCACGGTTCTTCGTCCTCTCTGATAACTTCGCGCGCCCTAGCCGAACACCAGCAGCACCAGCTTGGCCAGGCCGAAATCCGCCAGCCCGATCAGCGCCACCATGAACGCCAAAAATGCCAGCACCACCGAGGTGTAGGTCATCATCTGCTTGCGGTTGGGCCAGATCACCTTGCGCAGCTCGGCAACGACCTGCTTGAGGTAGCCGTAGACGAACGCAAACGGGTTGCGGGACGGACCGGACACCTTCTTGGCGGTCTTGACCTTCGTGTCCACGCCGCTCTTGGCGAGGTCGACCGCTGTGCCGGCGGCATCCGCGCGCACCCGCGACCGCTTGCCGGTGGGCCGTTGCGGCCGCGTCACCACGGCCGTGCGGCCGCCGCGCCGCTCCTCGATGTCGGTGCCGGCGTCGGCACCGACGCGCTCGTCGCTCACCGCCTGCTCCTTTGTCCGCCTCGTCCGTGCCGCCTATGGCCACCCTCCAGTGTCCACCATGACACGGATCCAATTGTCCGGTTCCCCGGGGCCGTCTCGGCCCGCATCGTCACCGCACGCCTTCCCCGTCAGCAGGGGCGACAGGACTTGAACCTGCAACCTGCGGTTTTGGAGACCGCTGCTCTGCCAGTTGAGCTACGCCCCTTCGAGGTTGGCCGGCCAACCTGCATTGCTGCGGGGCTTACATGACGCGCGCGCTACCCGTCAGGTAACCGGACAGCGCGCTGGTGATGGGCAAACCCCGAGGTCCGAGTGTACATCGGAGCAGGTCTTAGTGACTAATCACGCGATCCGGATGACCTGCCCGGATTCCCTGTCCCACTTGATCATGGTGGAGCCCGCACCCTGCTGGCCCATCAACGTGGTGTAGGCCTCCAGCACCAGTTCGCCAGCGTCGTTGGTGCACAGGTTTCTGGTGACGACGATGTCGGCGCCGAACCGCTCGTCCACCGAGTGAATGTCCATGCGGGCCCACAGCTTGTCGCCGGCCTTGATCGGCTTGTGGTAGATGAACTTCTGGTCGACCTGCACGATCTGCATGGTCTCGTAGCCGGTGTCGACGTGCTTGAAGAAGTCCTGCTGGACCAGCCGGGCGAAAATGCTGGTGAAGGTCAGCGGTGCGACGATGTTGTCGTAGCCCAGTTCGGCGGCGGCGTCCTCGTCGAAGCTGGCCGGGTCGTCACACTTGGTCGCCCGCGCGAAGTCGCGGATTTGTTCGCGGCCCACCACGAAGTAGTCCGGGTACCGCCAGATCATCCCGCGGACATCGGTTTTGATCGCCCCCATGGTTAGGCCAGCCTCGCTGATGCGATCGCGCGACCGAAGATCTTCTTGCCCCCGGTGGTGGCGGTGAGCGCAATCGTCACCGACTTGGATTCCGGGTCCACCGACTTCACCCGGCCGTTGAACACGATCTCAGCGCCCTTGCCGTCGTTGGGCACCGGCACCACGGAGGTGAACCGCACGTTGTACTCGGTCACCGCGCCCGGGTCACCCACCCACGACGTGACGTAGCCGCCGCCAATGCCCATGGTCAGCATGCCGTGCGCGATGGCGGTGTCGAGCCCCACATGTTTGGCGATTTCGTCGTCCCAGTGGATCGGGTTCAAGTCACCGGAGACCCCCGCATAGAACACCAGGTCCTGGCGGGTCAGCGGGTAGGTCCGTTCCGGAAGCTGGTCGCCCACTTTCACCGAGCTGAACTCACGCAGCGCCATCAGAAAATCCCTCTTCTCCGTCCTCGCCGGCACGACCGGCCAGGGTCGTGTAGGTCTCCATTACCAACTCTCCGGCATCGTTGGTGCAGATGTTTTTGGTGACGATGATGTCGGTGCCGTGCGCCCTGCGCACCGAATCCACGTACACGTCGCAGTAGAGCTTGTCGCCCACTTTGAGCGGCTTGAGGTATTTGAGCACCTGGTCGACCTGGACCACCTGGGCCTCGTGGATCGCGATGTTAGCGAAGTCGAAAAACGCTGATTGCGCCTGATAGCCGAACACCGAGATGAACGTCAGCGGCGCTGGCAAACCGTCATAGCCTAGCTCAGCGGCGGCTTTCTCCTCGAAAAACATCGGGTCGTCGTTCTTGACGGCGGCGGCGTATTCGCGGATCTTCTCCCGCTCGACCTCGTAGTGGTCGGGGTAACGATAGTGCATCCCGACCAACTTGGAAGACAGCGACACGAGCCGTAACCTTACCTAGCCAGCCTGCGTAACCGCGTGTGGGTCAGGGCTACCGTGTCTCTCGGTGCGGCTGGTGCTTGCCGCAATTGGGGCAGAATTTCTTCAGCTCCAACCGGTCGGGGTCGTTGCGCCGGTTCTTCTTGGTGATGTAGTTGCGGTGCTTGCACACCTCGCACGCCAAAGTGATCTTCGGTCGAATGTCGGTGCTGGAGGCCACGTCAGTTCTCTTTCACTGATCCGTTTTGTCTTGTAGCGATGGCCGGACTCGAACCGGCGACCTAACGATTATGAGTCGTTCGCTCTAACCGACTGAGCTACATCGCCCCAGGGCCGCGTTGCCCTTGCTTTTGGGCCGCCAGCCTGCTCGGCGTCCGCCGAGCCCCCTAACGGAATCGAACCGTTGACCTTTTCCTTACCATGGAAACGCTCTGCCGACTGAGCTAAGGGGGCATCACCCGAAGCGACCGAGCCGTGCCGCGGGCCTAAAAGAGGGTACAGCCTGCGCCATAGCGCGACCAAACCATGAGCCGGCGCGAATCGGACAAAACCGGCCGCTCAAGCCAACCGCGGGGTCAGCCCTTCTCCCCGGCTCGATGCGGGTCGAGTGCGCTCAGACCGTACGGGTCTTCTTCCTCCAGCGAAAGGTCTTCCTCGTCGGATCCGCGGACGAGGGTCCGCAACGCGAGGTGGACGGCTTCCCGTGGGCCGTGAACGTGGTATCGGCGTATTGCCTCGTTGAGGAGCTCCTCATCGATCTGGATCTCGTACTTCCGAAGCGCCATGTCCAAACGATACCCAGTTAGCCACGCCGTCAACCAGTTAAGGGCGCAAACCCCGGTGCCTCTGCTTCGACGTCCGCCCGGTCCTAGTCTGGAAGGCGTGCCAGATTCGGACCGGCTGTATTTTCGCCAATTGCTTTCCGGTCGCGACTTCGCCCGCGGCGACATGTTCGCGACGCAGATGCGCAACTTCGCCTACCTGATCGGCGACCGCCAGACCGGCGAGGCGGTGGTGGTCGACCCGGCCTACGCCGCCGGGGATCTGCTCGACGCGCTCGAACACGACGGGATGCACCTGTCGGGGGTGCTGGTCACTCACCACCATCCCGACCATGTGGGCGGTACGATGATGGGCTTCCAGCTCAAGGGGCTATCCGAGCTGCTGGAGCGCACCAACGTCCCGGTACACGTGAATACCCATGAGGCGCTGTGGGTTTCGCGTGTCACGGGGATCAGCATGGACGACCTGACCGCGCACTGGCACGGCGACAAGGTCCGTGTCGGCGACATCGAGATCGAGTTGCTGCACACGCCCGGCCACACACCGGGAAGCCAGTGCTTCTTGCTCGACGGGCGACTGGTCGCCGGGGACACGCTGTTTCTGGAAGGCTGCGGGCGCACCGACTTTCCCGGCGGCGACTCCGACGAGATGTACCGCAGCCTGCAGCAGTTGGCCAAGCTGCCCGGCGACCCGACAGTGTTTCCCGGGCATTGGTATTCGGCCGAGCCGAGTGCCTCGCTGTCGGAGGTCAAGCGCTCCAACTACGTCTACCGCGCCTCGAACCTGGATCAGTGGCGAATGCTGATGGGCGGCTGAAGCGCAGCGTTCACCGCTCAGCAAAGCGGGCGCGTCAGCCAACTTTCCGGTGCGTACCGGCGCGTGTGATATAAGCGGAGGATGGATTCGACGGGATGGATCCAGAACCGCTGGCAAGGCGTGACCAGCGCGGGCTGGGGCACGTGGTTGGCGTGGGCCGCGTGGGTTGCGCTCGCACTTGGAGTCGTCGCGATCATCTACACCAACCGGCAGATCCAGCGCCGCAACCGCTTGACCGCCGAGCAGACCCGCCCGCACGTCGCCATGTTCATGGAACCGCACGCCGCCGACTGGCATGTGATCGAACTGGTGGTGCGTAACTTCGGCAAGACCGCGGCCTACGACATCCGGTTTTCGTTCACCAACCCGCCGACCGTGGCTGAATACGAAAACGCCCGCGACGGCTACGCCGACGTCGTCGAACTGAAGCTGCCCAGCGAACTGCCGGTGCTCGCACCCGGCCAGGAGTGGCGCATGGTGTGGGATTCGGCGCTCGACCGCGCCGAACTCGGCGAGGGCATCGAGTCCCGCTTCTCGGGCACCGTCACCTACTACGACCGCCCCGAGCAGCCGCGCAGCTGGAAGTTTTGGCAAGGCGAGCGGCGTCCCCTCCAGACCAATGTGGTGCTCGACTGGGATGCCCTGCCGCCGGTGCAGCGCGTCGAGTTGATGACGACCCACGACCTGGCCAAGCGGGAAAAGCAAAAGTTGGAGCTGCTGCGCAGCCTGCTGACCTACTTCCACTACGCAAGCAAGGAAACCCGGCCCGACGTGTTCCGCAGCGAGATCGAGCGCATCAACCGCGCGGTGCGAGAGACCCAGGACCGTTGGCGCACGCGGCAACTCGAGGAGCCCACCGACGTCAGCCTGCGCTGGGGTGAGGCCGAGGAGGAGCTGGGCAAGCACCACGACCAGCGGGTCTGACGCGATGAGCAGCCCGGTCACCTATCGTCGCGACGACACCATCGCGGTCATCCGGATGGACGACGGCAAGGTCAACGCATTGGGTCCCACCATGCAGCAGGCCCTCAACGAAGCGCTGGACAACGCCGACCGCGACGACGTGGGCGCCGTGGTGATCACCGGCAACGACCGGGTGTTCAGCGGCGGGTTCGACCTGAAAATCCTGACCGGCGGGCAGGTGCAGCCGGCGCTCGAAATGCTCAAGGGTGGTTTCGAACTCGCCCACCGGTTGCTGTCGTATCCCAAGCCGGTGGTGATGGCTTGCACCGGGCACGCTATCGCCATGGGCGCGTTTCTGCTCTCCAGTGGGGATCATCGAATTGCCGCGCCCGCCTACAACATTCAGGCCAACGAGGTCGCGATCGGTATGACGATTCCGTACCCGGCGTTGGAAATCATGAAGCTTCGGTTGACGCCGTCGGCGTTTCAGCAGGCCGCTGGGCTGGCCAAAACCTTCTTCGGCGAGACCGCGATCGCGGCGGGCTGGATCGATGAGATCGTGCTGCCCGAGATGGTGCGTTCCCGCGCCGAAGAAGCCGCCCGCGAGTTCGCCACGCTCAACCAGCACGCTCACGCCGCGACCAAGCTGCGGACGCGCGCCGAGGCGCTCAACGGCATCCGGGCCGGGATCGACGGCATGGCCACCGAGTTCGGGCTCTAGGTTGCCTAGGGCATTTCTGCTTGGGTGACATGGGCAAGCAGACCGCATCGCGAACTATGGGGGATACCTCACTGGTCACTACGGGCGGAACTGATCAAGGTAGCTGGACCAGTCCCAGGTCGACAGGAATTCCTGCGCGGCCGCATACCCCTTGTGGTAGAGCCCTTCGAGGTTCTTTCTTGAAATGCCGAAATCGAGAACGTTGACGTCGGTCGAAACCACCTGGATTGCGCGGGACTTAACCCATGGCTGGTTCAGGTAGGCCTGGTCACGACCAACCAACATGGTGGTGATGAGACTTTGCAACAGCGCCGTCGGTCCCAATAGGCGTAGCGGGGTGAGCGCGGGGAAAAGATTGTGGATGCCTTCGGCGAGTTTGGGCAGCACTGTTATCCCGAAGGTCGGCCACCGCGGCGGCTTGCCGTCGAATCGGTCGAAACAGTAGATCGGGAAGTTCGACAGCACGCCGCCGTCGACCAGGGTCGACGTCAGTCCCTCGGCGCTGGTCAATGAGACCGGAGGATAGAAGAACGGGATCGCCATCGAGGCGCGCACCGCATCGGCGACTAGCTGCTCGTCGGGGTCGAGGCCGTAGACGCGCCGATAGTCCCACGGCAACCGCACCAGCTGGCTGGTGGTTAGGTCTGCGACTGTGACCACGAGCTTGTATCGGCGTTCCTCGAGCAGGTGGCCCTCGTCGAAGGCCAGATCGCCGAACGTCGTCACGCCGAGATTCTTCAGTTCACTGCGCACCCACTCATAGGCGAAGTCGCCACGATACATGCTGGTTTGCCGGAGCAGCCCCACCGCAGATCCGACGACAGGGACGGGCCCCGCGTCGCGCCACTTGCGCAGCGGCACAGACAGCGCGAGCTCCGTGATCTCCTCGGCTGTCAGCTGGCTCCCCTTCGAGGCGGCCGCAAGGATTGCGCCGACCACCGAGCCGGCCGAGACACCCGCGACCCTTTGCACCGAATATCCGGCGTCCATAAGGGCGACGATGGCGCCCACCAGCCCGATGAACTTCACCCCTCCGCCGGAAAGGACAAGGTCCGCGAGCTTGCTGTCCCGCGCGTCGTCCGTCGACTCCCTCCCCATTGGGGACAGCTTACCCAGCCGTCACACCAGACACGTCAGCACCGCTCAGCTGTCAAACGGATGCTGGGCAGCAGTGCTGCCGATTGCCGCGGAGGCCGTTAGCTTTCAGCCGCAACCCATTCGTAGGGAAGGAATTTCCCGTCGAATGTCACGACTACCCGATCGCCCGACGGATGCGGTTTCTTCTGCACGTCGACGCTGAAGTTGATCGCGCTCATGATGCCGTCGCCGAACTGTTCGTGGATCAGCTCCTTGATCGCCGGCCCGTAGACCTGCAGGGCTTCGTAGAAGCGGTAGATGGTCGGGTCGGTCGGCACCGCGGTGGGCAGCCCGCCGCGCATCGGCGGCGCCGCCAGCACCGGCACCACCGACTGGTCGAGGCCCAGCATCTCCACGAGCACCTTGCCTAGCTCGGCCGGGATCGGCTGCTGACCCAGCAGCGCCGAGATGGTCCAGGCCACCGGTTTGCCGATCGCGTCGGCGAGTTCCTGCCAGGACAGACCCTTTTCCAAGCGGGCCGCCACGATTTGTTCGGTGATCTCGTTTCGATTCATGGGTTTCAGGATGCACCCGGCTTCGTCGCGATCACCAGATGCGTCGCCCCCCACGGACCGCCGTACCACATGCGCCATCCCAGGTTGCGTCGCTGCACATCGGCCCAGCCGAGCTCGCGCAACTGCTGGGCATGCTGACGGGTTTCCCACAGGTCCGCGATGGCCAGCCGGCCGCCTGGGCGCAGCACGCGCACCGCTTCGAGCAGGGCCAGGCGGCGGCCTTCCCGCGTCGGAATGTTATGGATGGCAAGGCTACTCACGACCACGTCGAAGCTTTCGTCGTCGAACGGCAGCGCGGTCATGTCGGCGGTGCGCACCTCGACGCGGTCGGCGACGTCTTCTAGTCTCGCGTTGGTCATCGTGGCGGTCGGCGAATTGTCGGTCTGGTCGGCGCGCCACAGGTCGATGCCGACAGCCCGCCCGCGGGGCAGCCGCTTCGCCGCGGCCAGCAACACCGCGCCGCGACCACACCCCAGATCCAGCAGCGTCTCGTCGCCCCGCAGTCGCAGCCCGTCGAGGATCTCGTCCCACACCTGAAACTTGCCGATCCGGGTGGCGTGCAGGTAGAGGCCGGCGCTGCCGATCATCCCGAGGCCCGCGGTTCCCGCCAGCGCGGCGGTCGCCCGTTTACCGCGGGCAAGGCCGATCGCGGCCCAGGCCAGCAGGGCGGCGGATGCTACGGCGATCCCCGCGCCTTGCGCGGGCGCCGAAATGGTATGGAATGCCCCGTCGATTCCGTAGTCGCCCTTGTGGCCGTGTGTCGCCGTTTGCGTCATGGCGAAGGCATCCCCGGCTTCCATGTCGTCCTCTCGTCCGCGCCGCTGCCATCGACCATGCTGCCATCGGCGGTGCGGGGCGGCGGCGAAGCCGCCTCCGGTGTCGGCGGCCCGGCTTATAGTGACGCCGCGATGGCGCTTCACCTGCACCGTGCCGAACGCACCGACCTGCTCGCCGACGGGCTGGCCAGATTGTTGTCCGATCCGCTGGCCGACCCGTTCGCCGAGGAGCTGGTGCTGGTGCCGGCGCGCGGCGTGGAACGCTGGCTAAGCCAGCGGCTTTCGCACGTGCTGGGCCGGGGCCGCGGCGCCGACGGGGTGTGCGCAGGCGTGGCGTTTCGCAGCCCGGGCTCGCTGATCGCCGAGATCACCGGCACTGTCGACGACGATCCCTGGTCGCCGGAGGCGATGACCTGGCCGCTGCTGGAGGTTATCGACTGCTCGCTGGACCAGCCGTGGTGTGAGCCGCTGGCAAAACACTTGGGCCACTTCGACACCGACGACGAGGCGGAGCTGCGACGCGGCCGACGCTATTCGGTGGCGCGGCGGCTGGCCGGGCTGTTCGCGTCGTATGCCCGGCAGCGGCCGCA
Source organism: Mycobacterium xenopi (assembly GCF_009936235.1). Classification (NCBI taxonomy): domain Bacteria; kingdom Bacillati; phylum Actinomycetota; class Actinomycetes; order Mycobacteriales; family Mycobacteriaceae; genus Mycobacterium; species Mycobacterium xenopi. The sequence goes on from NZ_AP022314.1 coordinate 4,091,172, forward strand.
GCTGCTGATCGACTGGCTGGCCGGCAACGCGGACGGTCTCGACGCCGACCTGGCCTGGCAGCCGCAACTGTGGCGGGCGCTGGTGGAGCGCACCCAAGCCGATCCCCCGCATATCCGTCACCAGAAGACCGTGGCCCGGCTGCGGGAGGGGCCGGCGGATTTGCCGCCACGGCTGTCGCTGTTCGGGCATACCCGGCTGGCCAGCACCGAAGTCGAGCTGCTCGACGCGCTGGCCACCCACCACGACCTTCACCTGTGGCTGCCGCATCCCAGCGACGACCTCTGGCGGGCGCTGTCCGGTGTGCACGGCACGGTGCCGCGCGCCGAGGACACCAGCCGTCACTGCGCCAACCACACCCTGCTGGAGACGCTAGGCCGCGACCTGCGCGAGCTACAGCGGGCGCTGCCCGCCGATCCCGCCTCCGACGAATTCCTCGGCGGCGCAAGCAAACCCGAGACGTTGCTGGGCTGGCTGCAGTCCGATATCGCCGCCAACGCGATCCGGCCCGAGGGGCGGGTTCTCGCCGCGCACGACCGCTCGGTGCAGGTGCACGCCTGTCACGGCCCGGCGCGGCAGGTTGACGTGCTGCGCGAGGTGCTGCTCGGGCTGCTTGACGACGACCCGACGCTGGAGCCGCGCGACATCGTGGTGATGTGCCCGGACATCGAGACCTACGCGCCGCTGATCGTCGCCAGCTTCGGGCTCGGCGAGACCGCCGCGGACAGCCATCCCGCGCACCGGTTACGGGTGAAGCTGGCCGACCGAGCGCTCAACCAGACCAACCCGTTGCTCGCGGTCGCCGCGGCGCTGCTGGCCATCGCGGGGACCCGCGCCACCGCCAGCCAGGTGCTCGACCTGGCGCAGGCTGCGCCGGTGCGGGCCCGGTTCCGGTTCAGCGACGACGACCTCGACGTGATCACCGACTGGGTGCGCAATGCCAATATCCGCTGGGGTTTCGACCAGTGCCACCGTCGGCCCTACGGGCTGGGCGACATCGTGCACAACACCTGGCGGTTCGGGCTCGACCGCATCTTGACCGGGGTCGCGATGTCCGACGACTCGCGGGCCTGGCTGGGCACCGCGCTGCCGCTCGACGACGTCGGAAGCGACCGGGTGGAGCTGGCGGGACGGCTCGCCGAATATGTCGACCAACTGCACGACGTCGTCGAAAAGCTCAGTGGCGCAAAGCCGTTGACGCAGTGGCTGGAGGCATTGAGCGAGGGCGTCGGCATGCTGACCGAGCCGCAAGACGCGTGGCAGCAAGCCCAGCTGCAGCGCGAGTTCACAAAAGTGTTGGCGCAGGCGGGATCTCGGGAATCGACGGTGCTGCGCCTGCCCGATGTGCGCTCGCTGCTGGACACACAGTTGGCGGGGCGACCGACCCGGGCGAACTTTCGCACCGGCATGCTGACGGTGTGCACGATGGTGCCGATGCGCTCGGTGCCGCATCGGGTGGTGTGCCTGGTCGGGCTCGACGACGGGGTGTTTCCGCGACTGCTCGCACCGGACGGCGACGACGTGCTGGCCCGCTGCCCGATGACCGGTGAGCGTGACGTCCGGTCCGAGGACCGCCAGTTGCTGCTGGACGCCATCTGCGCGGCCACCGAGACCCTGGTGATCACGTATACCGGCGCCGACGAGCACTCCGGTCACGAGCGCCCGCCGGCGGTGCCGCTGGCCGAGTTGCTTGATGCGCTGGACCAGACGACGCAAGCGCCGGTGCGCGAACACGTCGTGACCAAACACCCGCTGCAGCCGTTCGACCGCCGCAACGTCACACCGGGTGAGCTGGTGCCCGGCACACCGTTCACCTTCGACCCCACCGCGCTGACCGCAGCCCAGGCGGCAGCCGGGAAACGCTGTCCGCCAAGGCGGTTCATCGGCGACGTGCTGCCCGCGCCGCCGCCCGGCGACATCGCGCTGGCCGATCTGCTGGAGTTCTTCAAAGACCCGGTCAAGGGTTTCTTCCGGGCGCTGGATTACACGCTGCCGTGGGACGTCGACGCGGTCGAGGACGCGATGCCGGTCGAGATCAGCGCCTTGCAGGAGTGGATCGTCGGCGACCGCATGCTGCACGACATGCTGCGCGGCATCGACGCCCGCACCGCGGCCGAATTCGAGTGGCGGCGCGGCACATTGCCGCCGGGGCAGCTGGGCTGGCGCAAAGCCAAGAAGATTCGCGATCGCGCCGCCAAGCTTGCCGAGGCCACCCTGCGGGCACGCCACGGCGAGCCGCGCGCCCACGACGTGGCCGTCGACCTCGGCGATGGCCGGAGCCTCACCGGCACGGTCACACCGGTTTTCGGCGACCGCATCGTGGAGGTGACCTATTCGAAGCTGGACGGCAGGCATCTGCTGCAATGCTGGCTGCGGCTGCTTGCGCTGGCCGCCGACGAGCCGAGCCGCGCGTGGACGGCGATGTGCATAGGGCGACGCGACACGGACACCGACCGGGTTAAGGCGCAGGCACTTCGGGCGCCGGGAAACGCTGTCGAGATTTTGCGTGAGCTGGCAACGCTGTACGACAACGGTCGCCGCGAGCCGCTGCCGCTGCCGGTCAAGACGTCGTACGCCTGGGCCAGGGCCCGCGACTCGGGCACCGACCCGCGAGCAGCCGCCCGCCGCCGGTGGGTTTCGGCGAACCACTACCGTGGCGAGCACGAGGAGCCGGCCATCGAAACGGCTTTCGGCAAAAAGGCGCAGCTCGACGTGCTGCTCGGGCCGCCGCGCCCGGGCGAGGAAATGCCCGGTGAGGATACCCGGCTGGGCGCGCTGGCGGCGCGGTTGTGGTCGCCGCTGATTCAGGCGACGCAGGAGCCGGGCTGATGGATCGCTTCGACCTGCTCGGCCCGCTGCCGCGGGACGGCTCCACCACGGTGCTGGAAGCCAGCGCCGGCACCGGTAAGACGTTTGCCCTGGCCGCGCTGGTCACCCGCTATCTCGCCGAGACCGGCATCACGCTCGACGAAATGCTGCTGATCACGTTCAATCGCAACGCAAGCCGCGAGCTTCGCGAGCGGGTTCGCGGCCAGATCGTCGAAGCCGTGGCGGCGTTGGAGGGTCGCATGCCGGCCGGCGCCGACCTGCTTGGGCAGCTGACACGCGACGACGGCGACGAGCGCCTGGTTCGCCGGGCGCGGCTGCGTGACGCGCTGGCCAACTTCGATGCGGCGACCATCGCCACCACCCACGAGTTCTGCGGCCGGGTACTCAAATCGCTTGGCGTAGCGGGCGACACAGCCGCTGATGTCAAGCTGCAGGAAAACCTCGACGACTTGGTCACCGAAATCGTCGACGACCTCTACCTCGCGCACTTCGGATCAGCGGAAAACGACCCTGTGCTGAGCTACCAGCAGGCGCGTGAGCTGGCTCACTGCGTCGTGAACGACCCGTGCGCGCAGCTTCGCCCCCAGGATCCCGACCCCGAATCGGAGGCCGGCATCCGGCTGCGCTTCGCCGCCGACGTGACTAGGGAACTCGACCACCGCAAGCGCCGGCTGCGCATCCTTAGCTACAATGACCTGCTGACCGGGCTGGCAAAAGCCCTTGAGGCCCAAGATTCCCCGGCCCGCGACCGGATGCGGCGGCGCTGGCGCATTGTGCTGGTCGACGAGTTCCAGGACACCGACCTGATCCAGTGGCAGGTGCTCGAGCGCGCATTTAGCGGGTACGCGACGCTGATCCTGATCGGCGACCCCAAGCAGGCCATCTACGGGTTTCGTGGCGGCGACATCCACACCTACCTCAAAGCGGCCCGCACCGCCGATGCCCGCTACACGTTGGGCGTCAACTGGCGCAGCGACAAACCGCTCGTCGACAGCCTGCAAACCGTGCTGCAGGGCGCAGCGCTGGGCCACTCCGAGATCGTCGTGCACGACATCGACGCTCACCACGACGGGCACCGGCTGGCCGGGGCCCCGCACAACGCGCCGTTTCGGCTGCGCGTCGTCAAACGCTCAGCGCTCGGCTACGACCCGGACACTCTCATCCCGATCGCCCGACTGCGCCAACACATTCCCGCCGATCTGGCCGCCGACATCGCAGACCTGTTGGCCAGCGGCGCCACCTATGCCGGTCGCCCGGTGCAGCCCGGGCACATCGCGGTGATCGTCAACCGGCACGAAGACGCGCGGGCATGCCGAGATGCTTTGGCCAGCGCGGGCATTGCGGCGATCTACAGCGGCGACAGCGATGTGTTCGAGTCGCAGGCCGCCAAGGACTGGTTGTGTCTGCTGGAAGCGTTCGACGCGCCGCACCGCAGCGGGCTGGTCCGCGCCGCCGCGTGCACGTTGTTCTTCGGTGCGACCGCCGAAACCCTGGCCGCCGAGGGTGATGCGCTGACCGATCGGGTGGCCGAAACGCTGCGCGAGTGGGCGGGTCATGCCCGCCGTCGCGGTGTGGCCGCCGTGTTCGAGGCCGCGCAGCGGGCGGGCATGGGCCGACGCGTGCTCGCCGAGCAGGGCGGCGAGCGGCACATGACCGACCTGGCGCACATCACGCAGCTGCTGCACCAGACGGCGCACCGGGAGCGCTACAGCATGCCCGCGCTGCGGGATTGGCTGCGCCGCCAGTGCGATACCCGCGCGCGGGTAACCGAACACAGTCGCCGCTTGGACAGCGACGCCGACGCGGTGCAGATCATGACGGTGTTCGTGGCCAAGGGATTGCAGTTCCCGATCGTGTACCTGCCGTTCGCGTTCAACCGGAACGCGCGCAGCGACGACATCCTGCTCTATCACGATGACGACACACGCTGCCTCTACATCGGCGGCCAAGATCGCAGCGCCGAACGTCAGGCCGCCAAGAGGCTGAACCTGCGTGAGAACGCTCACGACAACCTGCGGGCCACCTATGTCGCGCTCACCCGGGCACAATCGCAAGTGGTGACGTGGTGGGCCCCCACCAAAGACGAAGTCAACGGCGGCCTTTCGCGGCTGTTGCGCGGTCGCGGTATCGGCGAGCCTGAGGTGCCCGACACGTGTGAACCGGGCATCACCGACGACGACGCGTGGGCGGTGTTCAAATGTTGGGAGGCCGCGGGCGGGCCGGCGGTGGAGGAATCGGTGATCGTCTCCCCTGCCACTGTCGAAACCGGCGGCCCGCCGACCGGTTTCGAGGTGCGGCACTTTCACCGCGCGATCGACACGGGCTGGCGGCGCACCTCGTATTCGGCGCTGGTGCGTGAGCCGGAATCCGTCGACGTGGCCAGCGAGCCCGAGGCCACGACCCGCGACGACGAGGTGGACAGCGTCGTTGTTACCGCACCTGCTCCCGGTCTCGACATTGCCTCGCCGCTGGCCGCAATGCCGTCTGGTGCGGCATTCGGGTCGCTGGTGCACGCGGTGCTGGAGACGGCGGACCCCTCGGCGGCCGATCTTCAGGCCGAGCTCGACGCGCAGGTGCGACGGCATTTGGCGTGGTGGCCGGTCGACGTTGCCGCTGACGAATTGGCCAGTGCGCTGGTGCCGATGCACGACACGCCGCTGGGACCGCTGGCCGCAGGGTTGACGCTGCGTCAGATCGGCGCCGGAGACCGGTTGCGGGAGTTGGATTTCGAGATGCCGATGGCCAGCGGCGACCTGCGCGACGCTGCGCCCGAGGTGTGGGTGCGCGACGTGGGCGAGCTGCTGCGGTCACACCTGCCCGCGGGTGATCCGCTCGCGCCGTATGCTGAGCGGCTGACCTCGGCGCCGCTGGCTCATCAGTCGCTGCGCGGATACTTGACCGGCTCGATCGACGTGGTGCTGCGCATACCCGGCCCGCGCTACTTGCTCGCCGACTACAAAACCAACCGCCTGGGCGACACCGCGGCAGATTACAGTGCCGCCCGGCTCGCTGAGGCGATGTTGCACTCCGACTATCCGCTGCAGGCGCTGCTGTATGTTGTTGTGCTGCATAGGTTTCTGCGGTGGCGCCAGCCCGGCTACGACCCCGGGACCCATCTCGGTGGGGTGTTGTACCTGTTCGTGCGGGGCATGTGCGGACCCGACACACCCGGGTGCGGCGTGTTCGGGTGGCGGCCGCCGGCCCAGCTGGTGGTGGCGCTTTCCGACCTGCTCGACGCCGGGAGACAGGCCGCATGACCGACACCGAAGTCGCTACCGGCCCCACCGGTCTGCTGCACACGTTCAAGCAGGCAGGTGTGCTGGACGTCGCGGATGTGCATGTGGCGGAACGGATTTGCGCACTCGGCCGGGAGCCGGACGAGCGGGTGGCGCTGGCCGTGGCAGTTTTGGTGCGCGGGCTGCGGGCCGGGTCGGTGTGCGTCGACCTGGCGGCGGTCGCCTCGACCGCCGACGCTGACGACGTCGCCTGGCCGGAACCCGCTGAGTGGCTGGCGGCGGTGCGGGCTAGCCCGCTGCTGGGCGAGCCGCCGGTGCTGCGTCTCTACGACGACCGGCTGCACTACCTGGACCGCTACTGGCGGGAGGAAGATCAGGTGTGCACCGACCTGGCGGCGTTGCTGACCTCGACGCCTGCGGTCGAGCTGCCCGCCCTCGAGCGGCTTTTCCCAGCCGGTTTCGAAGAGCAGCGGCAGGCGGCGAAACTGGCGCTGTCACAACAGGTTACGGTGTTGACCGGCGGGCCCGGCACCGGCAAGACCACCACCGTCGCACGGTTGCTCGCGCTGCTGGCCGAGCAGGCCGAAGCCGCTGGGGCGTCGCGGCCGCGGATCGCGTTGGCGGCACCGACCGGCAAGGCGGCGGCGCGGCTGCAGGAGGCGGTGGCGGTGGAGCTCGACAAGCTCGATGCGGCCGACCGGGCGCGGCTGGGCGAGCTGCAGGCGATGACGCTGCATCGGCTGCTCGGCTCGAGGCCCCGTACGTCTTCACGGTTCAAACACGATCGCGGGAACCGGTTGCCGCACGACGTGATTGTGGTCGACGAAACGTCCATGGTGTCGCTGACCTTGATGGCGCGGCTGCTGGAGGCGGTGCGTCCGCAAGCCCGCCTGATCCTGGTCGGCGACGCCGACCAGCTGGCGTCGGTGGAGGCCGGGGCGGTGCTGGCCGATTTGGTGGACGGGCTGTCGGCGCGCACCGATGTGGAGGTTGCGGCGCTGCGGACTTCGCACCGATTCGGCGAATCGATCGGGGCGCTGGCCGACGCGATCCGGGTCGGCGACGCCGAGCGTGCCGTGGCGCTGCTGCGGTCGGGCGACGAGCATCTCGAGTTCGTCGAGGATCCCGACCCGACCCAGCGACTGCGGACCATCCTGGTGCCGCACGCGCTTCGGTTGCGGGAGGCTGCGACTTTAGGCGCGGCCGACCAGGCGTTGGCGATCTTGGGTGAGCATCGCTTGTTATGCGCTCACCGCGACGGGCCTCGCGGTGTGCGGTACTGGAACCGCCAAGTCGAGACCTGGCTCGCCGAAGAGACGGGTATGCCGACGTGGTCGGACTGGTATGCCGGGCGGCCACTGCTGGTGACGGCCAACGACTATGGGCTGCGTGTCTACAACGGCGACACCGGGGTCGCGGTGGCGGGCCCGGATGGGTTGAGGGCCGCGATCTCGGGTGCGAGCGGACCGCTGGACTATGCGACCAGTCGGCTCGGCGACGTCGAAACCATGCACGCGATGACCATCCACAAATCCCAGGGCAGCCAGGCTGATCAGGTGACCGTGCTGTTGCCCCAAGAGGATTCGCGGCTGCTGACCCGAGAATTGTTGTATACCGCGGTAACCCGCGCCAAACGCAAGGTGCGGGTGGTCGGCTCGGACGACTCGGTGCGGACGGCAATTCAGCGGCGTGCGCTGCGAGCCAGCGGGCTAGCCCAGCGGCTGGCCGCGTCGCATGGGATTCATCGCCCCCGAGTAGTGGTTGACAGTCCTGAACAGTTCGGCAAGTAGCCAGGTTCACGACCGAACGCAGTTCCCGTTCCGACGTCTGATCGCGCAGCGTCGCCATGCTGCTGAAACGGGCTTACACGCCGACACAACTTGAGCAGATGTTGGCCGATATTCCCGTTCCGGGACAAGCAAATTCGGCTCGTCGACATTGGCGTGGAACTCTGGCTCGGTAAGTGAGGCTACACGCGCCAGCCATCCGACGCTGCGCCGTGAATACCGCAACGCCATTGCGATACGGTGTGACGGTTACCGCCGTCTGCCCCGGCCCGGTGCCAACCGAATTCCAGACGGTCAACGACGCCGACTTCCTGGTCAGCCGGCTCCCGGCATTCGCCCGAGTTCCCGCCGAGCGGGTAGTCGCCGACGCCCTGAAGGCCGCCGAGCGCGGCCGCGCGACAGTGGTTCCCGGCGGGCCGCACGTGCGAAGTTTCCTGGCGTCCTCCCGGTTCATCCCGACCCCGCTGGCCTTGCCCGTCGTCACGCGGATGTACAAGCGCTAGCCGCGGCGCGGGAAGTTACCCTGGCCACCGTGAGCGAACATCTGCCTGGCGGTGTGGTGCACGAGCTGCCTGCTGACCTGCGTGAGGCGCTGCTCGGCAACTCCGCGGCACTCGCCGCCTGGAACGACATAACACCCTTGGCGCGCAACGAGTTTATCTGCTGGGTCGAGGACGCCAAGCAAGAGAAAACCCGACAGCGCCGCATTCGCCGAACTCAAGAAGAGCTTGAAGAAGGCCAGCGCCGCCCTGCTGCTGGCCAGGCTGCAAGCACCGCGAGCGCACCGGCAGGTGAGCGCGAACCGCGTCAGCTCTGCGTCCGCTGAGCGGAGACGAACAAATTCCGCGGGGCCGTGTCCTCGACTTCCTTGGGGAGTGGGCGGCCATACCCGGCCATCAGCTCGGCCGACGGGGTCACCGTCACCTGCCAGCCGTGCCTGCGCAGCCAGTCGCCGACGTCACTGCGCTCCTCGAAATACCACAGCTCGTCGGTTCGGGGCACTTCGCGTTGCGGGTCGACCCGGGCCATCAATTCGCGGACGCGATCCATCCGCTCACGCCGTTTGGCGCGGGCTTCGGGGTCGGCGAAGTTGGGTGCTAGCGCCTCGACGGCGATCCGGCTGCCGGTGACGGTGAGCCCCTGGACCCGGTCGAACAGCAAATCCTGGGCCGCCGCCGGCAAATACGGCATCAGCCCCTCGGCCGACCATGCGCTGGGCGCTGAGACGTCGAAACCCGCCTGCCGCAACGCCGTTGGCCAGTCCTGGCGCAGATCCACCGCGACGGCGACCCGGTCGCAGGCCGGCTGCGCGCCGTGCGCGGCCAAGGTCGAGGATTTGAACTCCAGCACCCGGGGCTGGTCGAGCTCGTAGACCGTGGTGCCGTCGGGCCACGCCAACCGCCAGGACCGGGAGTCCAGACCCGCCGCCAGGATCACCACCTGGCGGATGCCCGCGGCGGTGGCGTCGAGGAAGAACGTGTCGAAAAACCTTGTCCGCGAAGCGAAATAGTCGACCATCGACCGCATCCGCAGCGGCAACTCGGGCTCGGCTTCGACCACCTCGGCGGGCAGTTCGCGAGCCTCATACCAGGTCCACACGCCCTCGCCGACGGCGTCGAGGAAAACCCGCGCAAACGGATCGCGGATCAGCGGGTCGTCGCTCTCGGTTTCCGCGGCCCGCGCCGCCGCTACGCCCAGCGCGGTTGCGCCCACACTTTCGGTGATTTCCCAGGTGTCGTTCTCGGTTCTCGCCACGTCATCCGACCCTACGGAAGAATCGCGGCCGACATGAACCACACCTCCCCGGTGGCATCCCGTCGACGCCACATCCTGCGGCTGGCGCTCTTCGCCGGCGTGTTGTTCGTGGTGTTTTACCTGGTGGCCGTCAAGCAGGTCATCGACGTCGCGGCGCTGCGGCGGGCGATCTCGGCGACAGGGCCGGTGGCGCCGCTGGCCTATGTCGTGGTGTCGGCCGGGCTTGGGGCGGTGTTCGTGCCGGGCCCGGTTCTGGCCGCGGGCAGCGGGTTTCTGTTCGGTCCGCTGCTGGGGATCGCCGTGACATTGGGTGCGACGGTGGGCACCGCGGTGGTTGCGAGTTTCGTCGGCCGTCGGGCCGGGCGGGACAGCGCGCGGGCTCTGCTGGGCACCCAACACGCCGAACGCCTCGATGCGCTGATCGACCGAGGCGGGCTGTGGGCGGTCGTCGGACAGCGCTTCGTTCCGGGCATCTCGGATGCGCTCGCCTCCTACGCGTTCGGGGCGTTCGGAGTTCCGTCGTGGCAGATGGCGGTTGGCTCGTTTGTCGGTTCGGTGCCGCGGGCGTTCGTCTACACCGCGCTGGGCGCTTCGATCGCGGAGCGGTCGAAACCGTTGGCCTACGCGGCGATCGTGGTGTGGTGCGTGACCGCGGTCGTCGGGGTGGACGCTGCGCGGCGCGGCTACCGGACATGGCGTGCGCATCATCGGCCGGGCAGTGGCCGCCCGGATTCCGATAGCGACGCATGTTGACCGGAGTGTCGCGGACGAAACCGCGGCACTCCAGCGCCCAGTCCTCCGACACGCCGCGGTCCGTGGCTTCACGGCCCACCGCGGGCGGCCTAGGGTGGTCGCCATGGCTAAAACGGTCCAGCCGATGCAGGCCCTCGCGAGGATCCTGACCGAACACGGCCCGCTGCACATCGACGAGATCGGGCAGCGGCTGCGGGAGGCCGGCGTCGCCGAACCGGATATACCGTCACCGGCGGACATTGAAATGGAATGTCCGGCAAGGGAACTCGTGGACGAGCGATGGGCCTGGCTGTCGGCGGTGCTCGCGGGCCGCGTGTTTACCCACCGGCTCGGTGCCGACGAGGTGGCCCACGACATGCTTGCTGTGTCGCCGGACCTGGACCCGATCACCTCGCTGTGCGAACACGACGAGTATCAGCGGCTCGTCGACGGGTCGGCGGCCCAGGTCGTGCTCGCCGAGTTCGATGACGAGCTGCTCGAGGAGCGCGGCATCCCCGTCGAGGCAGTCGACCCGGGCGGTGCGCTGCTGCTGGAGCCGCGCACGCTTACGGGGTTGCAGGTGACCGAGGGCGACCTGGTGGGGCTGCGGCTGACCGAACAGGGACTCACGATCGAACGCGTCACTGCACCGGTACCGCACGCGGAGGTCGGCGCCCGGCTGGCGGCGGTGCTCGATGACGACGAGCCGCGGCTCTTCGACCAGGTGGTGTGGACGGCGTGCGTCGAGGATCCGGCGGCATTTACCGAGCCGCTGGCACCGCTGAGCGAGATCGCCGACGACTGCGGCCTGACCCGACGCGGCGAATGGCTCGCACCGGCCGGATTCGATTTCGCCCGTTGGGATTTCGAACGCGGCTGCGCGCGGCTGGTGGAACGCCACGACATCGACCCCGACGACGCGTTCGCGGTATACACGCTGGTGCAACTGCATGAGCAGGTATCGCTGGGGATCGACGCCGCCGAATCGGGCGAGCCGCACGACCAGGCCGCGCCGCGACCCACCGACGACCGGCTCTTCCAACTGCTGGGCAAGCTCGGGGCCGCGTTGGCCGACCCGCTGCTGGCAGTGCTGCTGGTGGACGAGACGATCGGCAGCGGTTGCGAGGGCGCGGCCGGGCTGGCCTTGTTGGCCGCGATGCTGGAGCCGGAGGTGCCACGTCCGGCGCAAGTCGCGTTTCGCTGGCTGCGCGCGGTGGCGCTGGAACGGCTCGGCGCCATCGACGCGGCCGAGCGTGAGCTGCTGGCGGCCGAGTCGATGGATCCGGACTGGCCGCTGCCGCTGCTGGACCTGGCCCGCTTTGCCTCCGATCGCGGCGACGTCGAGCACGGGTTGGGATTGCTGCGCCGCGCTGGCGTCGACGAGGACTACCCGCTGTTCGAGCTGCTGCGGCAGTATCGGGCCGAGCCGCGAAGCGGGCTCGGCCGCAACGAACCGTGCTGGTGCGGGTCGGGTCGCAAGTACAAGAAATGCCATCTCGGGCGTGAGCGGTTGCCGCTGGCCGAGCGGGCACGCTGGCTGTATGCGAAGGCCGTCCAGCACGCGCTGCGGAGCGGCTGGAATGACCTGCTGATCACGGTGGGCTACGAGCGCTGCCGGCACGCCGACGACGATCCCGACGCGCTGGAGCGGGCGCTGGACGATCCGCTGGTGATCGACGCGGTGCTGTTCGAGGGCGGGGCGTTCGCGGAGTTCCTCGAGATGCGCGGGTGGCTGCTGCCCGACGACGAACGGCTGCTCGCCGAGCAATGGCTGCTGGTCGAGCGGTCGGTGTTCGACGTCGAACAGGTGCGCCGCGGCCAGGGCGTCACCCTGCGCGACGTGCGCACCGGCGAGCGGCACGCGGTGCGTGAGCGAACGGCCAGCCGCCAGCTCGAGCCCGGACAGCTGATCTGTACCCGCGTGCTGCCCGCCGGGGACACCATGCTGATCTTCGGCGGGATCGACCCGGTCGCGCTGCACGAGCGCGATGCGCTGATCGACCTGCTCGACACCCAACCCGACCCGGTGACATTGGTGGCGTGGCTGAGCCGCCGGTTCGCGCCGCCGACGCTAGTCAACACCGAGGGCGACCCGCTGACCCTCTGCGAGGCCCGCGTTCGGGTGAGTGACCCAGCCAGGATCCAGGCCGCGCTCGACGACACCTACGACCGGGTCGACGGCGACGGGCCGCAATGGTTCGAGCTCGTCATTACCGATGGCGTGCAACGGATTCGGGCCACGCTGGCCTTAGACGGCGACACGCTGCGGGTGGAGACCAACAGCGAGGAACGGATGGAGCGGGTGCTGGCCACGCTGGCCCGCCTCGACCCGGCGATGAACGTGCTGGACGACGAGCGCCGCCCGATGCGTGACATGCGGCAGGTCGCGCGGTTGGCCGAGGAGCTGCCCGACGCGGACCCGCTTGAGCCTGCCGATCCCAAAGTGGCTGCGGCCCTTGAGGAATTCATCCGGGACTACGAGACACGCTGGCTCGACGAGCCGATTCCCGCGCTCGACGGCCACACCCCGCGGCAGGCCGCCGACGACCCCACCCGGCGCGGCGATCTGATCAAACTCCTGGACGGCTTTCCCGCCGGTCCAGCCGCCGGCGGCGGTATGGATGCCGACCGGCTGCGCGCGGCGCTCGGGCTGCGGTAGCCGACAGATCGGCGCCCGACGGTGGCGACGTCGCAGCGGTGCAACGACAACCTCGAATGTGGCGGCCTTGGCGGCGCATCATGGAAGGGTGCGGATCGCAGTAGGGGTTTCCACCGCGCCCGACGCGCGACAGGCCGCGGCGGAGGCGGCAGCGCAGGCGCGCGACGAACTCGCCGGTGAGACGCCGTCGCTGGCCGTACTGCTCGCGTCACAGTCGCACACCGACCACGCTGCCGAGGTCCTGGGCGCAGCGCAGGAAATCGTCGAGCCGCCCGCGCTGGTCGGCTGCGTGGCGCAGGCCGTCGTCGCCGGCCGCCACGAGTTCGAGGATGAGTCCGCGGTGACGGTGTGGCTGGCCTCCGGCCTGCCCGCCGAGACGTTCCACCTGGACTTCATCCGCGCCGGTTCGGGTGGGCTGCTCAGCGGCTACCGCTTCGACCGGACCGGCGACGATCTGCACCTGCTGCTGCCCGACCCGTACACGTTCCCGTCGCACCTGCTCATTGAGCACCTCAACACCGACCGGCCGGATGCAACACTGGTGGGCGGTCTGGTCAGCGGCGGGCGCGGATCGGGCGATGCCCGACTATTCCGCGACCGTGACGTCCATAGCTCCGGTCTGGTCGGCATGCGGCTGCCCGGCGGGCGGGCCGTTCCGATCGTGTCGCAGGGTTGCCGGCCGATCGGCCACCCATACATCGTGACCCGCGCGGACGGCGCGGTGATCACCGAGCTGGGCGGGCTGCCGCCGCTGCTGCGGCTGCGCGAGATCGTCGAGGGGCTGCCGCCTGGCGAGCAGGAACTCATCAGCCGCGGCCTGCAGATCGGCATCGTCGTCGACGAGCACCTGGCGACCCCGGGGCAGGGCGACTTCGTGATCCGCGGCCTGGTGGGCGCCGACCCCTCGACCGGGGCGATCGAGATCGGCCAGGTGATCGAGGTAGGCGCGACCGTGCAGTTTCAGGTCCGCGACCCGGTAAGCGCCGACAAGGACCTGCGCCTGGCCGTGGAGCGGGCGTTGGCTGAGCTGCCCGGGCGCCCGGTGGGGGCGCTGTTGTTCACCTGCAACGGGCGGGGTCGGCGCATGTTCGGGGTCGCCGATCACGACGCCTCAACCATTTCCGAGCTGCTGGGCGGCATTCCGCTGGCCGGTTTCCTCGCCGCCGGGGAGATCGGCCCGATCGCGGGCCGCAACGCGCTGCACGGGTTTACCGCGTCGATGGTGCTGTTCCTGGAATGAGGTGCCGGCCGATCGCGATCCGTCTCATCTGCCCTACAGGTCCTCGCCGCGCGGCGTTGGCCCTCAAGCGCGCACGGCGCGCGCTGCCGCGGTAGCGACGTCACCGCGCAGATCCGAGATCGGTGAACTGCCGCGCACGTGGATGGCGTTCGAGAGCAGGACCACGTAAGTATCTGAGCCTGGGTCCAGCCATAGCGAGGTCCCGGTGAACCCGGTGCTTCCAAAGCTGCCGACGGGAAACACCCTGCCGCGCGGCATCGAATATGGCGTATCGATATCCCAGCCGAAGCCGAACAGGTTCTGCCCCTTGATCGCTGGATACGTCTTCGCGATTGCTTGGCGGGCGGCGGCGTTGGCAGCGTCGAGTTGGTGGGCACTATGCCCGGGCTGCTGCGGAGTCGTCATCAACTCCAATGTCGTTCGCTTAAGCGGAAACATGCTCGGACGGCCTGCGAGCCGATCCAACAGGGCCTGCGCATAGATACCGACATCGTGCGCGGTCGAGAACACGCCGGCATGCCCGGCCACTCCGCCCATGCGGCGTGCCGTCGGGTCATGCACAGTGCCACGAAGCAGGGCGTCGTAATCGGGGTTCTTGCCGGGATCGGCCCTGCTTTCTTCATCATGTGCTGTCGGTGCGATGCGCGTCAAAAGGCTTGCGCTCCAACTGCCTTCCGGGCAGTCGGTCGGCATGTGCCCGGGTGCCCAGACAACCGCCGCTCCCCTAGTCTGGTGTGGGCCACATGCTTTGGCGGCGGGAAGATAGCTAGTGTCTGTCATACCCAGCGGTGCAAAGATATTGCGCTGAGCATAAATGTCTTCGTCCTCGCCGGTGAGCTTTTCGAGCAGTGCGCCGAGCAATAAGTAGTTGATGTCGGAATAGCGGAAAACCTCACCGGGCGCCGCCTGCAGCGGCGTGGTGAGTGCCCGATGGATGCCTTCGGTCTTATCGACGGTGTCCAGTCCCCACGGATCTGCGAGGTTGACGTCTATCGGTTCGCCTGACGTGTGAGTCAGCAACATGCGAACTGTCACCTGTGCGCGCTGCGGGTCGTTGGCCGGGTTGAAGTCGGGCAAATACCTCTGCACGGGATCGTCGAACTGCACCTTGTCTTGTTCATAGAGCTGCATGAGGGCGGTCGCCGTCGCCAGGCCCTTCGTCAGCGACGCGATGTCGAAGATGGTGTCCTCGGTCATCGGCTCGGCCGGTGCGGGCGATCCGTCCAGCCCCGGTTCGCCGGCCAGCTTGCGCGCACCGTACGCCTGATGGAAGACGACTTGGCCGCCGTGCCCGATCACCACCACAGCGCCCGGCAGCCGCTGTGCGGCAACCGCGTCGTTCATCAACGTGGAGACCGGCGCGAAGTCGGGGGCGGGCGACGGTTCTGGTGGCCGCGTCGCCTGCGCGCTCTCGCTTACGGTTGGGTGCGCTGCATTGATGGGTGCCGCAATCGGCGCCGGCGTTGCTTTGGCTTTGTCGCTTAGTTTTGTCTGCGCTTCGTGGCCACGCGCGCAACCCGCGGCGAGTGCAAGCACGACAGTCCCGACAGCAATGGCAATTCGCGCAGACGGCTTGCGGGCCGGGCCCCGCAGACCGGTCCGGGATCGATGAGAGCCGTCGCCGATGATTACCCGTGTCAGCGTAGCGAGTCCGGCGGGTAGTCGCGGGAACAACGCGACAGGCCAGGGGCCGATGCGCGCGAGATCCGGTTCACTCGTTGTGCCTGCGCAGCGCTACCGTTCGCCTGAAGATCCACGGGCACACTCGTTTTCGTCCGCATTGCTGACTACTTGCGACGACGCCAGCACCGGGGTGGGCTGGGATTTGGTAGGTCCGCACGGCCGTGCCGCCTGGTGAATCGGTTCGCTGAGCCGCGTCTTCGCGCTCTTCACCGTCGACAACCTGCCCGCAGCACCTTCGAACTTGTTGACACTCTCGCGATGAGAGTCGACGTCGTCGACGATTACTGCAGCGTGAACACGTCGGTGGCTGCCGCATGCTTTAGGGGCGGTAGGCGGCCGTGACGTCGGTGTGGGCGAAATCGCCACCGACATACAGCAACGGCTCGCCGGTCACCGCGGCGAGCGCATAGGAATAGCAGTCGCCGAGGTTGAGTGCGCGCGGAAGTCCGCTGCCCCGGCCAAAGTCACGCTAGGCGCGGACGGCGATGGCGGCCTGCTCGGCGTGAAGGACCGGCTTCGTGATCCGCAGACTGAACGACGCCGGCCTCACGGGCAAGCAATTTAGATCGGCGAGGCCGTGGAGACCGACGCGAAGGGCCTGCGTGGCGGAATCTTCACTCGCCGATTTCTTCGCGGCCGTGGAAATCGGCTCGGTCGCGGACCGCAATGCGTTGCATACGTTTACCGCGTCGATGGCGCCGCTCGTCGAGTGAGTCCCGCCTGCCACACCAGCCACCGTTGGCGGACGATTATGCGAAGTGCCCGCCTCCGAGCGACTTTCAGCGACAAACTAGCGACCGCCGGCGGTTATTGCGCGTCCGCACCCAGCCCCGGCACCTCCGATGGGTGACGAACGTCGACGAGGTCATCGATGATCCGGAAGTCCCCTGCGTTGTGGGTCAGGAGCGGCACGCCGTGAACGTTTGCGGTAGCGGCGATGACGAGCTCGACCGAGCGGCGCCGCGGCCGGCCGCCCCGGTTGCGCACAGCGGCCGACAGCCGGCCCCATTCTCGCGCGACCTCGGCCGTGACCGGAAGCGGATCGAACGCGGATTCGATCGCGCCGAGCCGCGCCGTACGAAGCGCGCGTTCATCGTCGTCGGCTGCGACGAGAACGCCAAAGTGCAGCTCGGCAATCGAGGCAACGCTGATCGCGGCCTCGACGCGCGAGGGCGGTTCCTCCCCGATAAGAACGGAGGTATCGACTATTGCGCGCATCGGTTAGTCGAACGGACCGGCCATCGAGGCGGGGAACCGCTTGAGGTCGGCGCCCAGTGTTTTGGGAGCCGGCGTGCGCCAGACCGCCCGCAACCCCGGCCCGCTGACCCACCGCTTCTGCATGGCGGGGCCAAGCTGCGCCACCGGCCGGCCTGCGACGGTGATCGTGATCTCCTCGCCCGCTTCTGCCCGGCGCAGAACCTCGCCGACGTTATTGCGGAGTTCCTTTTGGGGAATCGTTGCCATGACCACGATGGTAGGAGAACTGCTACCAGGACCGAGCCTGGCGCATACTACCCGAACGGGTCGGCAGCCGGAAACCGGTCAAGGTGCGGTCCGCTCAGGCGAGCAGACCCCGGATGTCGTCGGCGGTCAGGGCGGAGGCAAACACGTCACCGTCGTCGATCACGCTGGCGAACAGCTTGGCTTTGCGCGCGTTGAGGGCCAGCACCTTGTCCTCGATGGTGTCGCGGGCGATGAGCCGGTACACCATGACATTGCGGGTCTGGCCGATGCGGTGGGTGCGGTCGATGGCCTGGGCTTCGGTGGCCGGGTTCCACCACGGGTCGAGCAAAAAGCAGTAGTCGGCCTCGGTGAGGTTCACCCCGAACCCACCGGCCTTGAGGCTGATCAGGAAAACCGGTGCGTCCCCATCTTTGAACCGCCGTATCACGTTGGCGCGGTCGCGGGTTCGCCCGTCGAGGTAGCAGTAGCCGATGCCTTCGGCGTCGAGGCGACTGCGGACCCGGCCGAGGAAACGGGTGAACTGACTGAACACCAGCGCGCGATGGTCGCCGCCGACGACGTCGCGCAGCTGCTCGGCCAGCGCGTCGATCTTCGCGCTGGCCAGCGTGTCGTGTGCCGGGTCGACGAGCCCGGGGTGCAGCGCCATCTGACGCAGCACGGTCAGCGACTTGAGGATGGTAAACCGGTTGCGCTGCATGTCGTCTAACAGGCCAAGCACCTTCTGCCGCTCGCGGGCCAGCCGCTTGTCATACAGCGCCCGGTGCCGCGGCGGCAGCTCGATATCGAGGATTTGCTCTTGCTTGGGCGGTAGCTCGGCGGCCACGAGCTCCTTGGTGCGCCGTTTGACCAGCGGCTTGATCCGGCGGCGTAACAGGGCCAAAAGCTCGGCGTCGCCGGTCTTTTCGATGGGCTTAGCGAAGTAGTCGGCGAACTTCACCGGGTGGGGGAATAACCCCGGGGCGGTGATCGACAGCAGCGACCACAGCTCCATCAGATTGTTCTCCATCGGTGTGCCGGTGATCGCCAGCTTGAACGGTGCGGGCAGCCGGCGTGCGCACTGGTAGGTCTTGGCGTGGTGGTTCTTGACGTATTGGGCCTCGTCGAGGATCAGCCCGGACCACGTTCGGGCGGCGTGGGCGTCGAAGTCCAGCCGAAACAGCGTGTAGGAGGTGACCACGATGTCGGCGCCCGCCGCCAGCTCGTCGAGGTCGACGCCGGCGCGGCGCAGCGTGTCGAAGATCGGTACCACCGACAGCTCCGGCGCGAACCGCGCGGCCTCGGCGGCCCAGTTCGCCACCACACTGGCCGGTGCGACGACAAGGAATGGTGCCATGGCCTGATTCTGTTGGCGGACATGGCAGATCAACGCCAGCGACTGGACGGTCTTGCCCAGGCCCATGTCGTCGGCCAGGATCCCGCCGAGCCCGTGGGCGTGCAGGGTCGCCAGCCACGAGAACCCGTCGACCTGATACGGCCGCAGCTGCGCGCGCAGGCCGACCGGCACCGCCGTCGGTTCCAAGCCCTGCAGCGCCCGCAGCCCGCCGACCTGCCGCTGCCACGCCTTGGCCTGCCGCGTCACGACTCCGAGCTCAGCCAGCTCGTCGAACAACCCGACCTGGAATCGGCTGATCCGGGGTGGTCCTTCGTCGGCATCGGTGAGCGCGCGGGCCTCTTCGATGAGCTGGCGCAGCTTCACCAACTCCGGCTTGTCCAGCGCGAAGTAGGCGCCGTCGGCAAGCAGCAGGTGCGATTGGCCGGACGCCAGCGCGGTGAACACGCTTACGAACGGAACCGCTTTGCCCTCAACGCTGATCGTGACACCCAGGTCGAACCAGTCCGTCTCGCCGGGCACCGCGTCGGTGCGCACCGCGATCACGAGCGAGCCGCCCGCTTCCCGGTAGTCGGCCGGGTCGCCGGTTACCTCCAGCGCGACGTCGGAAAGCTCTGCGAGCAGCGGTTGGAGTTCAGTGGCGAATCGCATGGTGTCCACGCCGGAAAGCCGTGTTCCGGCGAGCGTGCCGTCGGCGCCGCGAAGCCCCCACTGCTCCAACGGAGCGTCGATGCTCGACGCAAGGGCGTACTCCGCAGCCAGGTCTCGGTACGCAGCATGCTGCGGCGTGCCTGTCGGTACGCGAAAGCCGTTGTCGCCTAATCGATATTCCCATTCCCAGGCCAGCTCGAGTTCGTGGTCGGCCTGGTAGTGGGCCCGCAGCACCAGTGCCGGCCCGACGACCTCGGGCGGCGTGAACGACTCATCCGACGACGTGACGGCCGCGATGTGGCGCAACCTAGGGTAGTACTCCGTAGCGAACTGCGGCGCTTGGTCCGCCGGGATCACCAGCGGCTTATCACCGAGTGCCATGCGCTGCAACGCTTCCGGCACCGGCTGGTCCAGCCGCGCGAGCCGCAGCCCGCCGTCGGCATACACCGCGCCATGACCTGACGACCCGATGAACGCGATGGGCCGTGTCGCGGTGCCTTCGACGTTCAGCACGGGCGTGACGGTGAGGTCGCCCGTCGTGCCGGCTGTCACATCCAGGCACAACCGCGCGGTGGCGTACGTCGGAACGTCCTGCCAGGGGCGTGGCTGCAGCAACCGCACCCCGACTCGTCGCGCTTCGTCCAGTAGCGGCCACAGCTGGGGTGAGTCGAATCGCAGCAGCGCCATCGTCTTCTCGTCGCCGTACGAATACCCGTAGTAGACAGTCGAATTCGAGCGCGACGTCCGGTACGTCGCATACAGTTCCTGCAGCAGCCGGACCTGAGCGGCGGGATAATCGCTGTAGCGCAGCATGTGCAGCCTGTCCCAGCGCAGGTCGCCTGCGACCCAGCCGCCGCGCTTGCCGGGCCGCACCAGCCGTGCGTCCAGGGCCGGCGACCGCCCGCTCACCGACAAGCTGAGCTCGATCGCCAGCGGTGTCCCGATGCGATCGTTCGCCGGGGCCGACGGAAGCAACGCATCCAGCGACTGCCGCCAAGGCGGCGGAGCTGGCGAAGGCGACGCCGGCTTGATGGTGGCTTCTGCGGCCGTGGCGACGATCGCGGCGACATGCTTGCAGTTGAAGTGCACCGGGCAGCTGCAAGATCCAGTGTCAAAGCACCAGGTGCGGGTGTCGAACGGCACCAGCCGCACCGTGGTGGTGTAGGGACGGGGCTGGTTACCGCGAACTATGCCGAAAAGGTTGCGCAGCTTCGGATCCCACCGGCAGCCCAGCACCCGCCCCTGGCGCGCGTACGCTAGGCCGCGGCGCCAGGTCTCGGTGTCAAGCTCGTCGAACGTGCTGTCCAGGTCGATCTGCGGATACGCCGGTGACTGCATGCCCGTACCGTAACGATCGGGTCTGACAACGAGCCGCGACACGCGCACGTGGTGCAGATGAGGTTTGACAGCCTGGCGTGACACGAAATGTTTGGGGGCGGCCCGCGCGGCCTTGCGGGAATCGGCAGACTCTGATTCATGGCAGAGTTGCTGATCGCGGTGAACCCCGATGAGGATTCCCGGCTGCCGTATCTGCTGCGGATTCCGCAACCCGGTGGCGACCTGCTGTTTCGGACCGCGGGCACCTGGCCGCGGGTCAAGGCGCTGTACTGCTACCCGGTCAGCCTCGACGAGTGGCCCGCCGACCCCGTGATCGTCGAACGCGTTGCGCTGCGGTCGTGTCAGCGCCGGGGCGCGGCGATCGACCTGATTGTGCAGCGGTCGAGGGAGAACCGCTCCCAGCTGGTGTTCACCACCGCCCGGGGCCGCGACGCGGTGTTTTGGCAATCGCCGCGCACCCGCAAGCAGGCCCGTCCGAATGTGCGCACCCCGACCGCCCGTGCCCAGGGCATCGAAGAACTGCAGATTCTCATCGACGCGCACGAGCAGTACGCCTACCGGTTTGCCGCCCAGCAGGCCAGCACTGTGCGGCGGGCGCTGCCGTGCGGCGACTACGGGCTCGTCGTCGACGGGCTATTGGTGGCCAGCGTGGAACGCAAATCGCTGGCCGATCTGGTGGCCAGCCTGACCGGCGGCAAGCTGCGGTATCAGGTCGCCGATCTGGCCGCGCTGCCGCGCGCTGCGGTTGTCGTGGAGGACCGCTACTCACAGCTGTTCAAGCTCGACCGGGTCCGTCCCGCCGTGGTCGCCGACGGGCTGGCAGAGCTCCAGGTCCGCTGGCCCAACGTGCCGGTGGTGTTCTGCGAGACCCGCCAGCTCGCCGAGGAGTGGACCTACCGGTTCCTCGCCGCCGCGCACGTGTGGGCTGTTGGTGAAGGCGCAGCGCTGCAACGTATCTCACCGATGCGGATCGACATCAGCGAACTCCATCTTGCGGCCGCCGCGCCGGAACCGAGCACCGCCGAGGTCCGCGCCTGGGCGCGCGCCGCCGGCCTACCAGTTCCCGAGCGCGGCCGCCTGCGCCCCGACATCTGGCAGGCGTGGCACGACGCCAACGACGCGACCTGAGGGGCGCCGATGCCGGACACCCTCGGCCCAGGGTCCGTCCAGAGGAAACTACATCTGGGGGTGCAGCGTCGAAGGCGGACTGGCGTTGCTCATGGACGGTGAGCGGCCGAGATGTCGGTGTGGACGAAATCGTCACCCACGTACAGCAATGGTTCACTCCTCACCTTGGCGAGCGCATAGGAGTAGCAGTCGCCGAGGTTGAGCGCCGCCGGGTGCCCGCTGCCCCGCCCGAAGTCAAGGTAAGCCCGGCTGGCGATTTCAGCCTGCTCGGTGTCGAAGGGCACCAGTTCGATCTCCCACTCATCCAGTAGTCGCTCGACCCGGCGCAGATCCTCTGGGCGCAAGCGCCGCGCCAGGACGGCGTTGACCTCCACCATGGTGGCCGCCGACATCTTGGGCGCCGTCGCATCCACGAGGAGCTCGGCGAGCTGTTCCGCGTGCGTTGCACCACGCACAATCGCAACGATCGCCGAGGTGTCGACGATCACGACGGCAAGCCGGCCTGGTCGTAGAGCTCTCGTTCCGCGTCCTTGAGCTGCGCTCGCTCCACGTCGGTCAGCGAACTATGCAGTTCATTCAGCAATTGACGCACACGGGCGTGTCGCCTCTCGCGCCGGCGCTGCGTATCGGTCTGGTCGCGATCCAGCTCGGCCAGTTTGGCGCGCACCGCTTCGGTGATCGCAGCCGTTTGGGTCAATCCCGTCCTCTTGGCGAGCTCGCGAACCAATGCGGTGGTTTCTTCGTTCTTGATGTTCAGGCCCATGGTAGAAGTCTACCTTTTGCAGGTACCTGTTATATACTACGTCGGGTTGTCAGTCGACCGCGTTGTTACCTACGACGAACGCCTCCTCAACGCTGCAACGGCAGTCGGCCTACCGACCACTGTTCCGGGCCGCTGAGGTTAGCAGCGAATCGTAGGTTTGACGGCTCAGCGTCACCATCGCGCCGATCCGCGCTCTCCGGGATCGAGTGACGTATGGCCGACTTCGGTCATTTCTGTACACCATCACGCTGCCGGTCCATGATGCAAAAAGCCTGCACTGTCGCGACCATTCAGCGACAAGCCGGCTCGCCGGACCCGACGAGGCAGCGCCGGCGGTTGGCTTCATTGCCAGTGCAGCGGCAGGCTAGCGCGCCAGTACCGTGCCGCGGATCGACCGCAGCATGCCGATGCCGCCGGTTTGCCTGCACGGCAAGCTGTTTGCAGTCGTTGACCGGGGACGCGAGTACAGTAGCTCCGATGGCTGTCGCTCCATCGAATGAGCGGATGATCACCGGCGTCGTCGCCGCGTCCATCGCGCTCGGGGTAGCCCAGCTGGTGGGCATCCCGTTCGGTGCGCGGGCCGATGCGCGCGCCGCGATCGGCTCAGTGGCCGTCGACCTGACACCGGGGCCCATCAAAGAGTTGGCGATTCAGACCCTGGGCTCTTTGGACAAAGTCTTCGTGGCCGTCGTCGTGCTCGTGGTGATCGCCACGATCGCCGCAATCGCCGGGACCCTCGAGACTCGGCGCCGCCCGCTCGGCAGCGCCGTGATCGCCGCGGCGGGCGTCCTCGGATGCATCGCAGTGTTGTCGCGGCAGGGTGCGACAGCACTCGACACCATCCCCACCTTCGCGGGCGCCGCCTGCGGCGTGGCGGTCCTTCGCTTGCTCACCCGTCGGTTCGGGCCCGGCCTGGGAGACCCGGAAGACCAAGCCCACCACGACGAGCCGGATACCGGCAGGCGCAGGGTGGTCATGTTCGGGTTGCTCGGATTCGGAGTGGCGAGCGGCGTGGTCGGTGCGGTCATCACGCGGTTGGTGCACTCGGTGGCCGCTGACCTCAACAGCTTCGCACTTCCCCGACCGCGCATATCGGCGCGACCGATACCTGCGGATGTGCAACCGAAAGGCGTTGCGCTACCGAGCTTTATCACCGCGAGCGCCGACTTTTACCGGGTGGACACCGCACTCAGTGTTCCCCAACTCAGCCACGGCGACTGGCGGCTGCGCATCCACGGCATGGTGGACCGCGAAGCCACCTACAGCTTTGACGACCTGGTCCACTTCGACGTCGTCGAAACGGTGACGACGTTAACCTGCGTATCGAATCCCGTTGGTGGCAATCTGATTTCGACGGGCATCTGGACCGGCTACCGGGTGGCTGATCTGCTCGCGGCTGCCGGTGTGCACGCGGACGCCGACATGGTGCTCTCGACGTCGATCGACGGGTTCACCGCCGGCACGCCCGTGGAGGCGCTCACCGATGGCCGCGACGCGCTCCTGGCGGTCGGCCTCAACGGGCAGCCGCTGCCGATCGAGCATGGCTACCCGGCCCGGCTGGTGGTACCCGGGCTCTACGGGTACGTGTCGGCCACCAAGTGGGTCGTCGAGATGGAGCTGACCCGTTTCGACAGAGCAGAGGCGTACTGGACGCGGCAGGGCTGGGCACCGCGTGGACCCGTCAAGACCGAGTCGCGGATCGACGTGCCGAGACGTGGTCAGAAAGTGCCGATGGGGCCCGTGGTGTTTGGCGGTGTCGCGTGGGCACAAAATCGCGGGGTGCGGGCCGTGGAAGTCCGTATCGACGATGGCGTGTGGCAGCCCGCTGAACTGGGCGCGAGCTATTCCAACGACACATGGCGGTTGTGGAGCTTCCCCTGGCAGGCGAAAAGCCCTGGGAAACAAAGCATCACCGTGCGCGCCACCGACAACACCGGAGCTACCCAGACTGCAGATCAGGTTGATACCGTACCCGACGGCGCCACCGGCTGGCACACGGTGGACTTCACCGTGGCCGAGACATGAAGCACTATTTCGACGAGAGTTTCCGCCAACTGAATACCGCAATCACGATGCCGATCAGCACCGTGATCGGACCAATGATGGACCAGGTCGTGGTGTTGCTCATCGGGCTACCACTAAGCACTCCGAATCCCTGGAGCGCCCAGATCAGACCGAACACCGCGACGATCAACCCGACCGCGAACACAACGACGAAAGCCCTTCTCATATGAGGATGCTATGCGCGAGCGCCGAGGCTCGTTCGGCCGATGTCGCCGATCAGCTCCATCGTTGGATGAGCACGCCGACACCGACGGGCGAGCCCGGCTACGGCTGGCCCGCCGCGACGGGCAATCCGAGCTCGGCTGCTCGAGCGGCGAGTTTGTCGTCGAAGGTGGCGATCGCGGCGTTGTACTGTTCCGCGCTGTAAAGCACGCAGCAGTCCGGCATCTTCAAACTGGTTGTAGCGCGCAACTCACCGAGACGGCGGGCAGCGCTGGCCGGAAGTTCCAGGCTCTCGATCTGCAACCGCGCCAGCAGCTGGTGAAGCCGGTCGGCTTGTGCGGCCCGGGCGGCCCCGACGTAGACCTCCGCGAGGGTGATCACGCTGGCGGCGAACGACTCTGCCGCGTGCGCCGCGAGTAGTCCGGTGGCTTCGGCGTGGTGGGCGTCGGCCGACTCGAAATGACCGATCAAAACGCTGGCATCGAGGATGATCACTCGGGCCAGTCCTCACGCAGCTCCCTGAGATAGTCACTTCCGAAGACCCCGGCCAGCGCGCCACTGGTAGTTTCGACCGCTCGGCAGCGTGCGCGGGTGCCTGCAGCATCGTTGTGGGCGAGGGTATTCCGACCAACCAAGATGAGTTGGCGCAGCAGCGCGCCCGGCTTGTGGGCAAGGTCGGGCCAGGTGCGGCGGGCGATCTCCAGTGCGTTGCTGATCTCGTCGGTCTCGGTGATGGCGTGGCGCCGGCGATGGGTCGGCATCGTTATAGTGTAACACCCACTTGATCGGTGTAACACTTCCTCGAGCATGGTCAGAGTGCGCCCCGAGCTTGCGAGCACGCCGCACGATGTCAGCCGCCGCGGCTACATTTCGGTCATGAAGCGCTCTTCGCGTCCTCGCAGCACCGCACCGGGTGTCGCAGTGTTCTTCGCCGTGCTCCTGATCATCGGGCTGATCGTGAAGTTCTTCTGGTGGTTGATCGCGGCGGCCGCGGTGGCCGGGCTGTTCTTCGCGGCCCGCGCCGTTGTCCGCAAAGTGCGTGAGCGCCGGGCTGCTGCCGCCCGCGAGGCAGAGGAAATCGCGTACCGCGCAGACCGCCAAAACCAATGGGCTCGGCGCGGGGACAGCCGAGGTACCTACGGCGTCGCGGGCGCCGAGCTGATGCGCTCGATCTCACCCGAGCCGCCGCCGCTGACCCCCGACGCGGACGACTCGGAAATCAAGATCGCCGAAGTTGTCGACACCAAAGACGGCTTAGCCAAATGCGGATTCGATCGCGCCGAGCCGCGCCGTACGAAGCGCGCGTTCATCGTCGTCGGCTGCGACGAGAACGCCAAAGTGCAACTCGGCAATCGACGCAACGCTGATCGCGGCCTCGACGTGCGAAGGCGGTTCCTCCCCAATAAGGACGGAGGTGTCGACTACTGCGCATCGGTTATTTGAACGGACCCACCATCGAGGCGGGGAATCGCTTGAGCTCGTTGCTCAGTGTTTTCGGAGCCGGCGTCCGCCAGACAGCTCGCAACGCCGGACCGCCGACCCATCGCTTCTGCATGGCCGGGCCCAGCTGCGCCACTGGCCGGCCTGCGACGGTGATCGTGATCTCCTCGCCCGCTTCTGCCCGGCGCAGAACCTCGCCGACGTTATTGCGGAGTTCCTTTTGGGGAATCGTCGCGATGACCACGATGGTAGGAGAACTGCTGCCAAGCTAACGACGTCCTCGCGTCCCGATGGGCGCTGAGTGACCCTCGGTGGCACCGGCTGGGCTTCGACGCTGGCGGCGGCCTCATCGATGGCGGCCTCATCGATGGCGGCCTCAGGGGTGCAAGGGGCGATGAGTTCGTCGACCTCTTCGCGCACCTTGTGGTGCGGTGTGGCGCGGTATTCGTCCAGGCGTAGCGCATCCATCGAAAGACCGCTGCCACTGGCCCATCGGCGGGTGTCTCGGAATTTGTCACGGCACTCAGCGCCCCTCATTTGCGGTTGGGGTGCCAGACGATCGGCGACCAGATGTGGTCGGAATAGTTGGACCGGCCGCCTTCGGCCCATTGGTTGCGCACTTTCCACGGAAACCACATCTGGGAGCGCGCACCGATGATGAGCGAGCCGCATGGGGTGCAAATGTGCACGCGGGGGGCGCCGTATTTCCGGCAGGTGGGCTCCCGGCTCAGCCACCCACAGCCGTGGATGCGCCACTTATTTGTCGTCATCTTGTCGCGGGTTAGCCGCCGCCGCGGCACTTGTAGGTGAGGACAGTCTTAGCACTGTGGACAAGCGGACCCGAGCCTCTACTACCGGTATGGCTAGAGGTAGTTTCCTTGGGGTAGTTGGGGTTTGAAGCGTCGGGATTGCACCGTGGCAATTAACCCGGCTTCGGTGACCGCACCGCCGGCAAGGACAGTGCGGCGCACGATCTCGCGGATATCCGCTCCACTGATCTCGCTGCCGAAGCGGGCCGCCACGGCTCGCACGTCGACGCTCTCGCCGCCGGGGACGCCGCGCAGATAGGTCGACAGGATCTTGGCGGCGGCATCGCGGTCCGGGTAGCCGATCTCGACGATAGAGTCGAAGCGTGCGGTGCGGATGGAGGCGGCATCCAGCGCCATGACGTCATTGGTGGAGGCCAACGTCAGGATGGGCGCGGACGGGTCTGTATCCATCACGGCTAGGAATTCCGACAACGCGCGGGTGTCACTGCTCTTGCGACGGTCACCGACAATGAGGTCGAGATCCTCCAGCACAATCAATGTCGGGCCGAGCGTGTGAGCTTCCTTGTATACCCCGGCCAAGGTGGACTGCCCGGCGCGGGCGTCGACGATTATCACGGTGAACGCGCCGAGCAACTCTCGAGCGATTACCTGGGAAATCACGGTCTTGCCAACACCAGGCGGACCAGCCAGCAGCACACCGCGACGCACTCCCAGCGCCAAGTTGGTCATTAGCTCGCGGTGAGTAGTCACTGCCGCGACATTCAGGTCGATCTCCGACCATACCGATTCGGGCACAATGACATTCGAGCGTGTCACAGCGGGTAGGTCGGTGACTTCAAGAACCAGGCCGTTGTGCTCGGTCGCGGTGAGTGCCTTACCACGAAACAGGTTCTTGGCGCCGTCGGCGTCGGCCATGATCGCCTCGATCACCGCCTGGCCATGTGCTCGGTCTGCCGGGGCTGTGTAGACCTGCAGTCGAGGTTCGTCGCTGAATCCGGCATATTCGCAGAGCCGCACCACCAGTGGCGCAGGAGCGAGCTCGCCGGCGGCGAAGTAGGCCGATAGGGCCGCCGGTGGTGCCAGGCGCTGTTCACCGATCTCGACGTGCCCCCAGGTGGGAGGTTCGTCATCGTCACCCGGGCCGAGCCTGGGATCGAAGCGGTCGATCAGCGCGGCGATGGCCAAGCCTGCGGTTACGTGGCCGATCGAGGAGAGCTTGCGCGAGTCGCAGACTAACTCCGACCCGGGCCGGCCGAGAGTCTCGTGCAAAAACCCATCCAGCGTCGTCCGGGTGGTTACTGATCCAGAGAGGATCTGGCCGACAAGTTCGACGGCACGACGAACATCAGGGTTTTCGCCGGCCAAGGCGACTGCCGCCGACGATACCTGGACATCAGACATGACTGACAGTCTGCCGCCATGCACCGACAACGGCTGAAGTGCAATTGGCGCCCGGACGAGCCGGACTAACGCAGCACTGGTTGTCGGTCGCTTTGGCTAGGTTTCGGCCATTAAGCGCTACGTCAATCATCGCGGACGGATTCGTTTGGGGTCGCTTTGTTCGGCGCGCTGCTGGTTCTCGAGTTGACCGTGAAGTCCTTCTGGTGCATTGTCGTGGCCACCGCGGTGCTCGCGCTGTCCTTCGCGGCGCGCCCCGTTGCCCGCGGAATGCGTGAGCGCAAGGTTGCGGTCGCGCACACAAGGCCGGCGAACTCGCGTACCGAGCCCAGCGACAGCATCAACGGGCCCAGCGCGGGGACAGCGGACGTGTCTACGGTCTCGCCGGCGCAGAACTGATGCGTTCGGTGTCCTTCAAACCGGCACCTATGCCGTCCGGAGTGCGTACGAGGAAATCGATGTAGCGGCGATCCGCACCGCACGAGATGACTTGACCAAGCTGCTCATCGAGAAGCCCGCAGGGGTCGCGCTACGCGGCCTTGCCTCGGTGCTCGTGCAGCGCCGTGCGGCATCCAACTCGGCTGCGCGATTGCCGCCTCCGCTAGCCACGCCGACCGGTGTTCAGGCAGCGGCCTACAGGTCGCGCGTTCGTAGCAGACCGCAATAGAACACCTAAGCAAATTGGCTACGCAGAGGGAAGGTTTCATACTTACGCCCGCGTTCCCAGACTTTTGGACCCTGGGGTGATAAAAGCACTGCTGATGCCGACGGCATCGTAATGAGACATTCATCGACGATTTGGTGGAACGTATCGCTGAGTTACCGGATGTGATGCGCTACGGACGTGGGATTATCCAGAGCGATCAATCCTGGCTTGCTGCACATGGATGTCGACAATCGGCTCACCGAACGCATACGTAAGCAGCTACTGAGGGCCGCCAAGTCTTAGGGGTTGTCTTATTCCGGTCTGGACCGTGTCAGAATGGCCACCCGTTCGCGTGGGATGGCCGAATAGCTCGCAACACCTACCGTGCGGCGGCGCCATGCGCGCCGGCTGGTGGGTCGGCTCGATGCCGTTCAGCCAGAGCATGCGAAATCCTCCCCGCTCCACGCGCTTGCGTTGTGCGGCATCGAAAATGCTGTCGAGGCCGACTCCCTATTCGCCGTCAATCGCGGCGAGCACTTCGATGATGTCGGCGGCCTCGTCGATGACGGCGTCCATGGTGTGTGCGGCGACGAGTTCATCGACCTCTTCACGAAGATTGGCGTGCAGCGCCGTTGGGTACTCGTTCAGGCCGAGCCTCATCACATGAGGCGTGCGTCCGGAGGCCGAATGATATCGGGAATCTTGTCCCGGACGAGTTTGCCCACGCTGTCCCTCTCCTTCGCAATAATGCGGTGGTGCAGTTCTATACCGTCGGAATGACATCGACGGTGCGCCGTGGACGGTGACGCTGCCGACCCGCTGCTGCTTGGCCAGCGGGTGCTGGCGATCCTGGAGACCGGGCTGCGCACGGCCACCTACAAACTTGCCACACTGATGGCGTTGATCGACCACTGCATTGAGAACATGCCCGAGCGGACCGACGATGTGCTGCGTGTGCCGATCCCCGATCTGGCGCATCGAGTGCTAGAGCTGTACTGGCCGCAGGTGCGCCCATTCGAGGGCCATGAATTGCGCCAGTCGACGCAACCGCGGGCACGAATCCTGGTTGCCACGACCGCGTTACGTGAGGCGACCGAAGTTACAGGCACGGGTCTACCGGTGGACATCGCCGGGCTGCGCGCGCCTGCCGCGTATCAAAGCGCCGTCGACGAAATCGCCCTGTGCCTGGCGCAGCAGCCGCTGCATCGGCTCCAGAAACTGCCGGGCTCGTCGGCGAGCGATCCGTTTCTCTACGACGACTCGTTCCTGCACGACCAGGTCCCACGGTCGACACTCCACGCCCGCGGCGATGCGATCGAACTTAAACCGGGTGTGGCGCAGGGTCTTGCTCGGCTCGCCGGGCTACTCAAGCTGGCGTTGGAGATCATGTGGGTCGACGACGTGCGTCGGATGAACAGATTCCTGCACTCCCAGGTCCCTGACGTGGCGGGACACCTGTTTGGTCGCGAGCGCACCGCGCTGGCCGCCGTACGGGAGCCGTTCAAGGAGGCGTTCGGCCCGCACTGTTTCTACTGCGGCACTCATCTGCCGGTGAACAATCCGGTCGATCATGTGCTGCCGTGGTCGCTGGTCGGTATCGACGGGCTGGCCAATCTGGTGCTGGCGTGCGCCCGCTGCAACGGTGACAAGGGCGGTGCGTTGCCAGCGGTATCGATGGTGGACCGCGTGCTGGAGCGTGACCGAAACGTGCTGGACGAGATCGCCTCCGAAATCCAATGGCCGACGCAGCATGAGCGCGTCGTGGCCGCCGCCCGCGGCATCTACCGTGGGCAGCCCGCCGGTGTGCCGACTTGGTCGGGGTACAAGCAGAGTGAGCGGCTGGATATCAGCTTCCTGCCAGCATGGGGGAGCGATAGCCACAGACCAGCGCATACATTCATGGTGCCTCGCCCACTATCGAGTAGCGGTCGCGAAGCAACTCTAAATTGTAAAAGGTGTGGGCTTGACCCCGTTTGGTGGACACAGGGTCAGGCGGCTTGTGCCGTCTGAGTGAGTTGGTCTTCGAACTCGACCGGCCTCATCATAGCGAGGGCCGAATGACGTCTGCGTCGGTTATAGACCCGCTCGATCCAATCGCCCACGGCGAGCTTGGCGGCCGTCTTGGTCGGCCACAGATATCGGTCGTAGAACTCGACTTTCAGTGTGGCCCAAAATGATTCCTGCTGGGCGTTGTCCCAACACACCGCTGTGCGGCCAACTGAACGGGCCAGGTTGTGCTCGCGGGCGAACCGCGCGAGCTGTGCCGAGGTGTACTGGCAGCCGCGATCGGCGTGCAACACGACCTGCTCGGCGAGCTCGCCGCGCATCGCCACAGCCATCTCCACGGCGGCCCTCACCCGTGCTCAGATAGGTGTAGGGGTCGGACCGAGGCGCGGTGTCGGCATTTCTGCCAATCCGTTTCCCCGGCCCGCCCTCCGAACCCGCCGAGCGAATCTCTCCGCAACGGGCTCTCCACGGATTCATGCCACTGGTGCAGTGATGTCCGTCGGCCTCGCTGTCCATGGGGTATTGATCTTCGTGCCCCGGTAGCGGTATCGGGTGACCTCTACCTTCTGCGGCCGGAACATCGCCGTCTTGCCTTCGCGGATCTGCCAATTGGGCAGGAACCGTCGATGGAAGACGCCCCACGCCAGCCCGTGGTGCCGTTTGCGCATCCAGGTCACCACCCGCCACCATGCGAAGTGGTCGAGGTAGTCGAAGGTGCGTTTGGACACCCCGTGCTGAAAGTAGTTGCACCATCCCCGAAGGACGGGGTTGAGTCGGCGCAACAGATCAGCCAGCGTCCGATGTTTGTGTCGCCGCGTCAGATTCCTGACCTTCTCGGTGATGGACATGAGTGCCTTCTTCGACGGCCAGGTGTAGACGTAGTGCTTGGTCGTGCCCTTCTTGAGCTGCCGCTGGATGCGGAAGCCGAGGAACTCAAACCCCTCGTCGATGTGGCAAACCCTGCTCTTTTCGACCGACAGGCGCAGGCCCATCGGCGCGAGCACTGCCGCGATCTCGCCCCACAGCGCTTCGGCATCAACGCGAGTGCCGTGGACCATGACACAAAAATCGTCCGCGTAGCGGACGATTTTCATGGTCGGGACTCCTGCGCGTCGATGCTTGGCACGTGTCCATTCCGAGCCGAGCGCCTTCCACTTCGCGGCGAAGTGCTCATCGAGAACGGACAGGGCGACATTGCTGAGCAGTGGTGACAGGATTCCGCCTTGCGGAGTGCCGGTGACGTTGTCCCGGTAGCCGAGATCCTTCGAGAGAATCCCTGCCTTGAGAAACGACTTCACCAGGGCCAGAACGCGTTTATCCCCGATGCGTCGCCGCACTCGGTCCATGAGGGCCGAATGCGAGATTTCGTCGAAGCACGCCGTGATGTCTCCCTCGAAAACCCAGTGATAGGCCCGTGAGCCGCTGGCGAGGTGATGGATCTCGGCGATGGCGTCCTGGGCTCGCCTGCGTGGCCGGAACCCGTATGAGCACGGATGAAAGTCCGCCTCGAAAATGGGCTCCAACACCAGCTTCAGCGAAGCTTGCACGACCCGGTCGGCGACGGTCGCGATACCCAGGCTGCGGAGCTTGCCGTTCGCCTTCGGGATCGTCACCTCCCGCACCGGATCCGGCCGGAACACCCGCTCCTTGAGTTCCTGACGGAGCCGCGCAAGCAATCCGACCGCCTCCACCGGGCCGACAGACCGCGGTGCGATCCCATCGGTTCCAGCAGAACGCGCACCCTTGTTCGTCCGCACCCGCTCCCACGCGACGGTGAGGAACGCGGGGTCATAAACGAGGTTGTACAAATCATCGAAACAGCGGTCGGTTTCATCAACCGCCCAGTGGTGCAGCTTGCGCTGCATCCTGCGTACCCGCAGCTCGGCCGTATCCGGGTCGGGCCACGAAGCACTCGTATTCACAAGTGACCTCCACAGTTTGCGTACTTGCCGCGAACCTGCTGGAGCCCTTCGCCATGTGACCGGCTTTCCCGGCCTCGGACTACTACGGCTCCTCCGCCCCACCACACCGGCATCAGCCGACGACTGCCTTCCTCCCGCCCGGCGGGCTGCCGGGTCGGGTCGGGGACCGGCGCGGTGGTTCCCGTGTTCACTGTCAACCGATCGACGGGTGAGGTGCCCAGCTATGCCCCTGCGACCTCGTCACGGCTACGCCGCAGACCTTCACCGTGACCTCCCGAACCGGCGACATCAACCGGCCCGCGAGTTCCCCGCCATCAGGGCGGGTGCGCGTCGCTGCCCAGCCCACATCCGCCAGGTTGGAGCTGGTGTTTTTCTCTTGAGAGGCGTTCAGCCGCTGGTTCCTCGCGTACACCTTCCCGTCTCGCTAGCCGGACCCAACCCGTCTGGCAGTACCAGGCCGTCCCGGCGTTGTCGGGGCTGCTTCCCACCCTCACCGTTGCCTCCTCGGATCAGGCTGCCCCCAGCTTCTGCCGCGCCACTGCGATGACTCGGCGACGGTGGTCTCTCACCCCCGTTCGGTCAAACAGCGCCTCACGGCGCTCGATATCCGAGGTCCACACCCGGTTGAGGATCCCGGTGTCGAAACGACGCTTGACCAGGTCTTTAGGCACCGCAGCATCCAGGTCAACCACCGTGGTGGCCGACGCGAACCGCCGGGGGCAGATCCCGGCCAGGCCTTGGCGGCGCAGTGAGGCCGCCACCGTCTTGCGCGAGACCCGCTCACCGTCATCGCGTAGATCGGCCAGGATGCGTGGGGCGCCATAGACGCCGTCGGAGGCCGCGTGGAACTTGGCGACCTTGGCGTCCAACTCGGCGCGCCGCTGCTGGGCCGGGGTCGGACCGCGCTCGCGGGATTTGCGCCATTTGTAGAACCCCGACCGGGACACCTCCAGGCACTCGCACATCCGCTTAACCGGGTAGGTGGCCTTCTCCGCCTCGATCACCCGGTAAGCTTCTACCGGTGCTGTTCGGAGACGAAGAAGGCCGCGGCTTTTTCAAAACTCACGGTCCAAACGTAATTCAGCGTTTTCACGGCGCAGACGCTCCAGCTCTGCGCGTTCATCAGCATCTAGCACCGCGCCAGTATCACCAGAAGAAGCCCCTTGACGTTGGAGGCGCACCCAACGCCCCAGCACTGCTTCACCAACACCAATCTCCGCGGCTACATGAGCCACCGGCCGGCCGGTCTCAATCACCAAGCGGGCAGCCTGCTCCCGAAACTCCGGGGTGTACCTGCGACGCTTGCCCGACATACGGACATCCTTCCCGCGGGACCAGCAGTCCCACCAGTCAGGTGTCCACCATCAGGGGTCAACCCCAGGTGTTGATAGCCTTAAAGTTGGCGGAAAACTACATGAATGTACAGCGAGCTTAACAGAATGACGAATCGGAAGGTCAACAGACCAGGGGAGGACGCTTGCCGGTTACTTGGCAATGGGAGAAGCAAAGCCCGAGCTACGCCAACTACGGAAACGCAAACCAATGGACAGTCAACGCGGGCCTTCCGTCGCTAGCCCGTGAGAGTGCCCAGAACAGCAACGATGCTCGGTTAGACGGCCACAAAGCGGACCTTGTCTATTCGTTCATCAGACTTAAAGGTGATTTACGGTCTCGATTCGAGGATGCGATCGGCTGGCAGACGGACTTGAAACCACACCTCCAAGCAATGGCGGGCGCAGCAGAAGGAGCCGTTTCCGCAGGGCAGCTGCAGTCTGGACTCGCGGCCCTTGAGTCCTCGGATGCACTCGTACTGTTGCGAATCGCCGACTATGGTGCGCGTGGGTTAACGGGCCCTGAGTTCGCAGAAGGGAATCCCACGCAGTACGGCAACTTCATCAAGTTGTGTCGACTGGATCTATTTAGCGGGAAAGACAAGACATCCGGCGGGTCCTTCGGCTTGGGCAAGGCCGTTTATTGGCGGTTTTCGCGTCTGCAGACAGTTATATTCAACTCGACCATCTCGCCAGAAGAAGCTGTGAACAGCCGATGGCAGAACCGGCTACTCGGTGTGAACCAGGGTGTGGTCCATCAGATCAACAACATCAACTACCAGGGCCGAGGCTTCTTCGGCGCCATTAACGGAAACGGCTACGTAGCGTCGGTATGGGACCACCAGGAACTCGTCGACGCGCTCAAGTTACGGCGGCACGACAGTCGGCCAGGAACTTCTGCATTATTGGTCGGCTTCTATGACCCGGACGAACCCGAGAAAGGCATGGGGGACATCAAGGAGCTTGAATCCTTCGCGAAGCGCCTCGGCGCGGCGATCGAAGAAGACTTCTGGCCACTGCTTACTCGGAAGCGCCTTAGAGTACGCACTGAAGTGCTCGACGGTGATGAACTTGTACTTCAGCATGCGGTCGACCCGGCCGACCAGTACGCCGAGCTTGTAAGGGCATTGAACCGATTCGATGCTGGTGACGTAGACGACACACTAGAGGAAGTCGGTTCGGTCGTCGTTCGGGATGTACCGATTGCTATCTCCGCTCGAATCGATGCGCATGATCCACACCCAGCTTTCGAGCACACTGCCAAGCTAGTCGTCACCCTCTCGGATGACGAACACGATTCTCTCGAGAACAAGGTGTGCCTATTACGCCGCCCGGAGATGGTCGTGCAGACGGTTGACAGGGAGTTCGAGGGCCGGACCTATCACGCCTTCTTGCTAGCGGGTGCAGCGATACGGCCTGATAACCCTTCCATAGAAGATGAACGGGCAGACGACTTCCTCCGCTTCGCGGAGCCGCCAGCACATGATCGCTGGATTCCGCGCCGCGGTAGAAACCAGACCTCGCAAGCAAACCTAACTGCGCATTATCGGGCACCTTGGGTGCCGAACCTCCAGAACATCGAGAGTTCCATTCTCGACCGACTATTCGAGTTATTCGGTGCACCACCTGTCTCCGAGGACCAGCCACCCGAGGCGATCTTCCGAAATCTGAGCTTCCTACGGGGAGAAGTCGGCACTGGCGCACGGGGCGCTTCGGCTGCCCGGAAACCGGACGTAAGGATTCAGCACGCGCACGTGGCCAACGGCGCGTGGCATTTGATCTTCGAAATCCGGGCTAAGAATCGTCCTGAAGGGTGGGAAGTCGTCCCAAAACTGGCTTTCGTCGGACTCGACGGCGGCCATGTCGATGTCGACTGGGCCTCTTTCGAGGCGGAAGATGACGCCGAAACAGGCTCTGGCGGAGAGGTTATCCTTCGTGGCAAGCCGCGTGGACGCCTCTTAAAGACAACGGTGCGTGCCGTCAGTGTGAGTAAGTTGCCGATTCCCGCCTCCGAATCAGCGGTCGACGTGCGGCTGGCACGAGCAAGCGTCGCTCCACCGCCACTCAAGAAGCCGGAAGCGGAATAATGCCGCATTTTGCATGGCCGTCATACGAGGAGCCGTGGGAGTGCACCGTTGAATCTGTCAGCTTCGATGAGGCCGATGGCGGCGAGTGCATCGATGCGGACCACCTCCGGATCGACGCGTACGAGCGGGAGTGGGTGCAAGCCCAGGTGATGATCAGCCTAACTACGACTGAACCTGCGCCAGCTGGGTTGGGTGACCTCCGGGCACACGTTCTGCTGTCGTGCCCAATGACTCAACTCCGGAGGCCTTTCCCCATTGACGCTACCGAGGAGAACGGCCGACTTGCCTTTCGCGGCGCGGTATGCATTCAGCGAAGCGCAGTCGCAGGGAAGGTATCGCTTGTCAGCGAAATAGTGGGCCACCACGAGGGCCGGCGCCGCGTGGTGGCATCCACCTTGCCGTGGGCGCTGATCGTTGATAAGGCTGCAGCGCCCAGGAAGGCTGGGGTGCCCCCACTGAAAACGATCTGGGTAGAGTTCGGTGCAAACGAAGCACCAACCGAAGCACGGAGGCACAGTGGTGCACACGCGTACGTCGATATCACCTTGTCCCCGCCGATTCTGTACCTCAACAAGGGCATTGATGGTCTGCAGAGTCTTATCCTCGCAGACAAGCCCAAACTGGAGCGGCGTCGTCATCGAGACTTGATCTCGGCTTTCATTGCGCGTTACGTGGCGAGCACCCTATTCCGCGCAGCAGCGGAACAAGTCACTACCGACGAGTTCGGCGGCCCGGCAGAGGGTCCGACAGGGCAAGTGTTCCGCGATATTTGTGAAGCCGTCGCTGTCGAGCTGCCTTATACCGAGACGGTGCAAGACCTTTACGAAACGATCGCACGGCTTCCTGATGGGCCACCCGAGAGCGCCGTCTTCTGGGCCGACGTGGATCTTGCCTTGGACAGGATGACTTCGGTGTCATCGACGGTGGCGGCCGTATCCGAACAGGTGAAGTATGTCTGAGTACTTACGGGCTATGCGTCGTAAACTCGTTGCTGCTGAGCGAGATAGATATGGCACCGATTCTACTCTTGAGGGTGTCGAGACTCCGGTTGAGCGCCGGGACTGCGCTCCGCCAACCATCGATGTTCTGGACGAGTTGATGGACGAGGTACGACGGCGCAAAACAGCTGCCGACTGGAAGGACCGAAGCGAAAGCGATCGATGGCTTGCACCGCGCGTGCATTTCGCGCTTCGCCTCCGGCGCTCGGAGGCAGCCATTCGAGGGTTATGGCATTGGACCGCTTTGCGGTACCAGTGGTATCTCGACTGGCGATGGAGGGACCCCACTGGGATTATCGCAGAGGACCGTTGGTGGGGACCGATACACAAGCAAGCTTTCGCCCGGTTATGGTGGGGTGCCGAAATTTTCAGAAATGGCGGAGACTACCAGCCTGTCGAGCTGGCGTTTATTTTTCAAGATCTGCCCAATAGCTATCTACATCGTCCAATCGTGAGGTGCAGGTCGCTTGCACTAGCGATCATCGATCGACTGAACGAAACGCCGGCCCTCGACGCGGATCATGTGAATGGACTAGCGCGAGTACTGAACCTCGCCACTGTGGGGTCTCCGCCAGAGGTCGAAACCGACTACCAAAGCGATGACTTGACTGCGTACGAAAGGTGGGCCAGCGACAGACCGCGAGTACCCACGAGTTGGGATGCGCTTCCCAGAGGTCCGGAAAGCATTGACACAACAACGGATTCGTTACAACGTGCTTCCACCATCGTCAACCGCGGATGGGTTTTTGCTGGCTTCGGCTAATACGGTCGCACGCGTACTGCGCTGCGCGATGATTCGCCTAAAGCCTTAGCTCGTGGCTAGGCCTTCCGATCAACGCAGGAACCAGAAATTCTTGGCCTACGAATAATCAATCTGAAACAACCCAACTATCACACCTGTGCAAGCAGGAATGCGATATGCGTTGCGATGCCCCGGGCTAGCATGATCGGGACCGCGTTGCCGATCTGACGGCCTATCTCCGATTTCGTTCCGTACCACAGGTAGTCATCAGGGAACCCTTGCAGTCGTGCAGCCTCGAGATGCGTAATTGGTCGATTAGCGGTGGGATGCAGGTAGCGGCCCTTCTCTGGCTTCCAGAACTCGGTTCGGATCGTCACAGCCGGTCTATCCCAGTGCAGACGGCCCATCACATCTCCAGAACCGTTGTTGTGACCTCGCCAACATTTGGCCAGCAGAT
Source organism: Mycobacterium xenopi (assembly GCF_009936235.1). Classification (NCBI taxonomy): domain Bacteria; kingdom Bacillati; phylum Actinomycetota; class Actinomycetes; order Mycobacteriales; family Mycobacteriaceae; genus Mycobacterium; species Mycobacterium xenopi. The sequence goes on from NZ_AP022314.1 coordinate 4,129,789, forward strand.
GGTCGGGTATGTCTTTGCGGTTACCCCCCGGTGGGATCGCGGCATATCTGTCTAGGGACAGCTGGGTCGGACGCCGTCCCAGATGCAGATCAATAGTTTTGAAGGGGCCAGGTATGACGTGACCGTCAACATCGGTGAACGTCGCGGGCAGGTCAACCCCGTCCACCTCTGACGGAATATCCCCAATTGCATTGCGTACGGTCTCCCACGCTTCTCGCTTGCCCGTTCGGTCGCCAACCGGCATACCCCACGGAGCTAAACTGCGTGGCCCTCCGATGACGACTGCGCGACGGCGAAGCTGAGCCGCACCGAATTCTGCAGCGTTAAGGATGCCGAATTCAATTCGGTAGTCTCGGAGCCGCCCATTACGGTAAGTCTCACGCCGCAGGTCACGAAATTGGCCCGATCGAAGGAAATCAGCAACGTTTTCGAGAACGAAGAAAGCTGGACGCAGTCGAACGAGCGCGTCAACGTAACGTCGCCACAACGCGTTCCGTGGATCCCGGATTTTTCGAGCGCCAAGGTTCGAGAAGCCTTGGCACGGTGGGCCACCGACAACGACATCTGCAGACGGCACGTCACCCAGAACCCACTCTGCGATGTCGCCGCAGAAAACATCTGCCCCCAGGTGGTTAGCCCGGAAGGTCGCGGCTTCGACTGTTCCCTGTTCAACCGCAGCAATTGTTCGGAAACCGGCCCTACTGAATCCTTCACTAAAGCCGCCGGCGCCAGCAAAGAGATCGATCACGGTCGGCGGGGCAGCCACGGCGGAAGTATAGACGGAACCGCCGACAAACGGAGGTAGGCAGCGCCGCTTCGCTGCCAGCTATCTTCTAGGTTCGATCAGTGCTCGCACCACCCGCCAATGGATGTCGGCAGCGGGTTCATGTTCCCAAGCGCGTATCACCCGCCACCCAAGACTTCTCAGGTGTGCGTCGGTTTCAGCATCGCGCCGGCCATTCTTCATAAGCTTCTCTCTCCACCAATCATGGTTCGAGGCAGGCACATTCCGATGCTCGCCGCATCCATGCCAGAAGCAGCCGTCGATGAAAACTGCGACCTTCTGTCGTGTGAACGCTATATCGATTGTGCGGCGCCGCATACCGGGGACAGGGTAATGCACACGGTAGCGCAGTCCAGCAGCGTGCAAAAGCCGACGCAGATCAATCTCGGGACCGGTGTCGCGGCGAGGGTGCCTGCTCATCTGCTCAGACACCTGTCGAGACGATGGGACCACACCCTCGGATGGCACTGATTATCGCACTCCTCGTACGGAAGTCTGCGACCTCGAATCTACACCTGAAGGTTGTCTGCGCAGGTCGCTTGTGAAGCCGCACCAGCACAGTGCTCGCGGCTGATCGGCCGCATGACATGCCCAACAGACGGTTTGGCACCCCGCAGTTAACCCATGCCACCAGACCGCCCTACACCACCTCTGCGGTGGGCCCATATAGCGCGGATATGCCTAGCATAATTTATGCAAGTTGACATATACCCATATATACGGCACCATACCCACTGTATCGTTCCAAGGAGGTATAAGTGGATCCCACTACTCGGCGGGTCTGGCCAAGCCCAGTGACGTGGTGTAAGAGTTCGTTCGATCGCGTGACCCTTCGGGTGGCAGTCTAGGCGGTCAGGGCTGGGGTGGTGTTGGTTTGCTGTCCGGCGGGCTCGTCGGTGCTGGTCAGTGCTGTGCGGGCGCGGGTGAGCACGTCAAGGCCCAGGTAGCGTCGTCCTTCGATCCATTCGTCGTGTTGTTCGGCCAGCACGGCACCGACGAGGCGGATGATCGAGGCCCGGTCGGGGAAGATGCCCACGACGTCGGTCCTGCGCCTGATTTCTTTGTTGAGCCGTTCCTGGGGATTGTTGCTCCAGATTTGGCGCCAGATCTGTTTGGGAAAAGCGGTGAACGCCAACAGATCCGGGCGGGCTGCGTCGAGGTGTTCGGCCACTTTGGGGAGCTTGTCCGACAATGCGTCGAGGACTCGATCGTATTGGGCAACAACCGATTCGGCGTCGGGCTGGTCGAAGACCGAGTGCAGCAGAGTGCGCACCCACGGCCAGGAGGACTTCGGGGTGGCCGCCATCAGGTTGTTCGCGTAATGGGTGCGGCAGCGCTGCCAGGCCGCTCCGGGCAAGGTGGCCCCGATCGCGGCGACCAGGCCGGGGTGGGCGTCGCTGGTGACCAGCGCGACCCCGGACAGGCCGCGGGCGACCAGGTCGCGGAAGAACGCCAGCCAGCCTGCCCCGTCCTCGGCGGAGCTGACCTGCACACCCAGGATCTCGCGGTAGCCCTCGGCGTTGACGCCGGTGGCAATCAGGGTGTGCACGCCCACGACGCGGCCGTTCTCGCGGACTTTGAGCACCAGGGCATCAGCGGCGACGAACGTGTACGGGCCGGCGTCAAGCGGGCGGGTGCGAAACGCCTCAACCTGCTCATCGAGTTCTTTGGCCATGATCGACACCTGCGACTTGGAAAGCCTCGTCACACCCAGTGTTTCAACGAGGCGTTCCATCCGCCGGGTGGACACTCCCAGCAGATAGCAGGTGGCCACCACGCTGGTCAGGGCACGCTCAGCGCGTTTGCGTCGCTCCAATAGCCAGTCCGGGAAATAGCTGCCCTGACGCAGCTTGGGAATGGCCACATCGATGGTGCCGGCGCGGGTGTCGAAATCACGATGCCGGTAGCCGTTGCGGCTGTTGGACCGCTCATCGCTGCGCTGGCGGTAGCCGCCCCGCAGATGGCGTCGGCTTCCGCGCCCATCAAGGCGTGGATGAACACCGACAGCAGCCCTCGCAGCAAGTCCGGGCTGGCCTCGGCGAGTTGGTCGGCCAACAGCTGCTCGGCGTCGATAAGGTGTGGTGAGGTCATCGCGTTGCTCTCCTTCGGTTGACTTTGCTGATCGTTCGAAGGATCACGCGATGACCGCCCTCTACCGCGCTACGACACGCCCACCGGCCCTACCGGCTCATACACCACGCCCCTGGACGCAACTGCGGGTCTTGCGGGTGGCTCTGCCCGTGAGCTTGCTCCGGGATATGGACTCCGTCATCCTGAGCGGCGTCGGGGGCTACATGACACGAGCAGAATTCATCGTCGACGCCATCCAGGAACGAGTACTTGAGCTAACCGCCGGAGAAGAGGAGGACGCTTCCACGCCGCTCGTCCGACCGTTGGCAGCAGAGATGCAAATGTCGTTGGACCCAGTCCAATCCCGAACAACAGCTCCAGTTGAAGCAGCGGATCTGTCAGCGACGGCGATACCCAAAGCGCCGCCAGCCACCATTCTTGATGGCACCAGCAACGTATCCGCGCTTACCTCCGATGTGCTCTTCGGGCTTCATAATCGTGATTACCCGTCACTGTGGGCACTCGCACAGCTAGCCAATATTGCGCATTCAGGTCCTGTGGATATCGACAAATTTTACTCAGACGTGACGAAACATGCTTGGGAATTTGGCGAACTACTGATTTTCCTTGAGCGGAAAACCGGCGCAAGGTATACCGCATTGTTCCCAACCAATCGCGCCAAGCAAAAGGCAGCGGAGGGCCGCTTCCGTAGCTTTGCGATCGGCGACATCCGTGCTGAGGGAAATGCAAAATTAAATCTGTCCGGACCCCTCTTTCAATGGAGGGCTGCTACGGTAGCATTCATACCCGGCGAGCCAATACGGATCGGGATCACGGGACTTGGACTCGAACTTCTAGAGATTGTTGCTGGCATCACCATAGCCGAACCTCATGCAAGCGATATCGCACGCCGGTTCTTTACCTACCTTTCGCGCCATTCACCTGGCGACTGGAAAGGCTTTGCCGAAACACTAACGGTAATAGGAACCTCGGGAGCCAATCGCCAACGGATTTTAGACCACTTTGCCTCTTGCTGGCCAAGTTGGACTGCTAACGAAGTGTCAACAAACGCTATGGGATACATAGCCCGCGCTCGGGAGTGGGGCATGATTCAGCCGAAACAAACCCATCTTAAATACTACCCCACAGAACTCGGTTTAGAACTCATCGGAGGCACAAGGTGAAGGTGGACGGGGCAGCAATTATTCGCAGTGCGTTAAGCGCACGCTCCATAGTTGACGCACGAGCTGTGCAGGATCTGATTGAGAAAGCGATCGGCGCTCGCCACGAGCGACCCCTTGGAAACACTTGGAACAATCAGGGGATCCTTACGGGCAGCGGAGCTAGTTACGACCATAAAGTGCTGGAAGTCGTAACGAATATGCAGGACGCCATTCTGGAGCGTCGCGCCCTTGAACGTTACCGCACTGCGGAGTCCGTCCCGTTTCGGACACCTCACGACGCAGCCGAGGCTCTCTTGCCAGCCTCCACGAGGGAACGTGCCAGTCTTGCATCCATCACGATCGATCGCGCGACAGACAGCCGGCAGAAGAAACAAGTGACTGTCGTTGCCCGCGATTTTGGATGCGGCATAACTCCGTCTGACGTGCCTCTGGGCATATTTAGGGTTGGCTCCAAACACAAAGATGGATGCGACTGGCTGCAGGGCACGTTTGGACTCGGCGGAGCTACGACATACCGAGGTGCCCAGGCGGTGGTTCTTGTCACTCGGCGCGCGCCTGAGCTTCTAGAAGTCGACCAGCCAGATCGCATCGCTATTGCCGTTGTTCAATGGGAGAGGGCGAGAACCACAACTAACGCTTTCTACCTAGTGACTAATCCGTGGGACGAAAATGATCCTGCTTCCTGGCAAGCAGCCGTTCCATTGTCCGTTCCTGCGTCGTGCTACCCCGAGTTCGAACCGGGGACTCATCTGGCCTTAATCGGCTACGATACCGACGGCCTTGGGCGACGCTCGGGTGATGAAAGGTCATTCCACACCGTATTTAATACTCGGCTATATCGACCGGTGATACCCATCACCTACAAGAACAACATCACAAGGTCGGAACGAACTGAAACGCTCGACGGCCTTGAACGACGCTTACGTGACAACCCAGGAGAGCCAGGGGCTCAGGGTGAAGACACCCTGCCCTTTAGCTATAAAGGTGTGACGTATCACCTGCCGATCACATTTCGTATCTTTAATAAGCCGGGAGCGAAAGGGGAACGACGGAATTTTGTTGCGCACGGACATGCGTTGCTCATTACGTCCAACGGTCAGGTACATTCCCACTGGACACCCCTTACGTTCAAGGCGAATACAAAACTGAATAAGCTATACGATCGCATTCTAGTCGTGGTTGAAAGCGACGCCCTTCCGATCGAAGTGCGCACAGAGCTCTTTACCGCAGATCGTGCTCAACTTGTCAGCAGCTCGGTTGCTAAGCGGCTCGAGAAAGAGATCGCTGGATTTCTCAATGAGTGGCCTGCCCTTGACGATGCTAATCGCGCGCTAATTCGTGAAGCGATCACAGGGGACAACAATGACCGACCGACGATTGCAATTGCCGAAAAAATCGCTCGCGCATTAATGGTCAAGGGCTTCTCTCTCGGTGCTCCCGGTGAGGGAAAGTGTGGAGGCCGCAACCAAAAGCCGCCCGAACCGACACCGCCCGAGGACTTGTATGACAACCCGACGCACTTCGAGGGCCCCGAGGTGGTCACCGCTGAAATTGGGAAAGTCAAGGGGATCTACTTCAAGCTCAACGCTGCTGATGGATTCCTCGGCCAAGGCAAACGCGCACAGTTGCGCGTCACTTGTGACCACCCTGATATCGGTGATGACGAAATTACCGTTGGCGAATTACGATCGGGCCGCGTTCGGGTCTCCGTTTCTGTCCCCGATTACCCGGAACCCGGCTCGTACGTCCTCAATGCTGAGATTCCAGAATGGCAGCGAACATCTGGAGGGTTGGGCCCACGATTCGAATGGACCACGAAACTAGAGCTAGTGAGCGAAATTAGTGCACGAAACCCAGCTACTCCAGCTGGGGACCAGAAAGGCAAAACCAGTCCGGGCGGTGGCGGTCTTGTAGCACTGATATGGCAGTCTGACCTTGACAGAGATGATTGGACACCCAACACCGTCGGCGAGGTCGAGTCAGTGTTGGGCAAGGACTTAGCTAGCCGAAAGGCCGAGTATAAGGAGCTTGCGTCGATTGACACACCGATCCCGACCCTTGTTCTCAACCGCACTTTCGCACCACTCAAAGCCTATATCGCCGCCCGCGCTGCCGAATTAACTGATGAAGGGAAGGAACGGGCACGTGACCGATACGCGGTGGGCGTCGGCGTTGCATTGTTAATCCTTGACGAGGAATCAAAGAAAGCGGCCAGATCGGGCCGTCTCTGGGAGGACGACACAATTTTGACGAGCCAGCGTGCTGCGGCACGCGCTGTACTCGCCGGTATGACGGATTATGACCGGCTGGCGAAAGAACTGGAGGACTAAAGTCCTTAAACTGGCGGGCGCGGCGTCATCGTGTCACTCCTCGTTCAGTGTCCTCGCCAGGCAAGCGAGAGCGTTCTCGAATCGCTTCCCTGGCACCGTATGAATTGAGCCCGCAGACAGAAGGATGAGGCGCTGTAACGGTCTCCAGCGAGCCGGTCAGACCCGCCATCGCCCAACCCTCTTCCGCCGCGCGGCCGAGCAGCAGGACGATCTTCAGGTCCGGGCAACGGCGGACAAACTCGCGCAACCACGGGGCGCCCTCGCGGCGTTCAGCGCTGGTGGAGCCACCGTTGGAATTGATGACGCGAGAAGGGTACGACGTTCCCGCCCGACGATTTGGCTCCAGTCGATATGGTGCCGATCGTAAGCCTCACGCAGGTTCCGCGCCGTGCGATCGTCGTTGTCGAGGCTGAGTAGCCCAGAGCCGGTGCCTGCTGCAGTTCTGGTCGAGGGATTTTCGAGCAGCACCAGTGCGCGGGCGTGCACGCCGCTGCAGACTGGATCGACATAAGGGACGTGGCCGCGGGGCAAGCCCTTAGCATCCGCGATTTCGTCGGCGAGCTGATTCAGCGGTGCGACGTGAGGCTCGCGAACGCGCGCCAACTTCGCGCGGAGGAATGCAGGATCGGCGTTGCGGCCGTTGGCGCCCGGACGGACCTGTCTCCGTGTCGGCTTGTCGGCTGCCTCGGCGGCGTGTGTGGCGTTTGTCGTGGAACGGTGCGCATCGCGGGCGTACTTCTCCTGCTCGGCTTCGCCGCCCGGCTGGTTGCGCCAGCGCTGCCACTCATTGTTGTAACTGAACAGAGCCTGGGCTTGCGCTGGCGAAATCTCGATGTCGTAGCGCTCCGTGATGTAGCGCGCCAGGCTGTGCGCGACGGGACCCGGCCTAGCTGGTGAGTAGCGAGGTCGGCCGGGCATGTTCTCAGTTTGCCGGAAGCGGCCGCTTCCTACTGTGCGAATCCGCGCCTGCAGGAAGGCCGCACCGCGACGACTCCCTATCGGGCGCCCTTCACTGTGCGCACTAATTTGTCGCAGGTCGGGAAGCGCCTAGCGACCCAGCGGCTAGACCTGAAAGCTTCGACAAGAGGACCGAGCCGCTCGCAGCCCTGCCGATCGAAGCACCCGTTCGTGGCCAGCCATGAGCTAGTACGGCGAACGACTCGGTCGGAGTCGCGATGCAAAACGCCCAAAACCGTGATATGCGGCCGCCTGTACCATCAGCACTCCTCGAATTGGATTGGTATGAACCAATCCAACCCCGCGGCGTGGCCTGCATGGTATCTATGGCAAGAAGTCGCTAGAGCCAGCACTTCGAGGGGGGCACCGCGATGAGCAGTAGAGCCGCGGGAAAGGAATCTGGCACCAGAGCCGTTCACGCAAAAGCGGGCAAAGCCAGGGCGAAAGAGACCAGCAGAGCCAGTGCAAAAAGCTCGTCCAGCAGGACACCCGTGAGCAAGCGAGTCAGGGCCGGCACTCGAACGAAGACCAGCACAGCCGCGAGGAACACGACCACCAGAACGGCGAAGGCTACGAGTGCCGGGACCACCACAAACAACACCGGTGTACGTACCGCGAGACCTCGCAGACCCGCTGCAAAGAAGGCCAGTCCAAGCCGCTCCAACAACCAGAGGGTCTCGACTAAGAAAAGGAATGCCAGCGGCCAAGCGGACGTCATCAGCTCGGCAGAGGACATCCGCACCCGTCTGCTCAGCGGCTTACAAGGCCAGCAGCCAGCCGCGGTGAGCAGTCCTGCCAGACGCCTTCTTTTAATTGCAGGCGCCGGGTCCGGCAAGACGGAGGTGATGGCTCGTCGAGTTGCATGGTGGCTGGCCGACGGAGTCCCGAAGGACTCAATCGTCGCCTTCACCTTCACAGAGAAGGCGGCCGAAGAGATGCAGTTCCGAATCCGCCGCTATATCGATGCCATTACGCCCGAAGGCGGGAACGCGACCCTCGGCGGCATGTATGTCGGAACCATCCATTCGTATTGTTTCAAGCTCCTGAAGGAGCTCAACGCAAGCGAATACCACAACTACGACATCATGGACGAAATCGCCCGGTATGCGTTGGTGCAGCGGCGTTTCCACAATCTGCTCGGGCTTCCCGCGTTTCAGACCGCTATCTCACCGGGCCGGCAGTACCGCGCCTCGCAGACCGAAACCACCGACCGGTTCCTTTACGCCTATGACTTGCTCAACGAATACAACGTATTGCGAGTTGAACTGCCTGAAAGGCCGAGACCTACAGAGTTAGGCGCCCCCGAGGCTGAGTGGTGCCGCGAGGCAAGACTTCTGGTCGATGTCGGCAAATCGGAGGCCGCACGGTCGTTCGCCAGGTCTGCCGCCAGGCTGTACGCGTATCTGCGCTGCCGACGCTTTCTCGACTTCTCAACGAGTCAATCTGAAGCAGTCCGACTGCTGACGGATGAACCGAATGCGGCCGAGTCGCTACGCCAGCGCATTACCCACGTCGTCGTAGACGAATTCCAGGATGTCAATCCGGTGCAGGACATTCTCATACGCCTCCTGGTAGGCGACGCTGGCCATCTCACGGCGGTTGGCGACCACCGACAGGCCATCTTCGGTTGGCGCGGAGGGCGCGTCGAAATCATGGCTGACCTAGCTGGCGAACTCCGCGATGACCATGATGGCGACGTATTGGAACTCACTCACAACTTCCGATCTACTCCGCGGCTTATTGCAGTCTCCAACAGCTGGAACAGGACGATCGGCGTCCCGCCGAACCTGACAAGCCCGGACATGCTCCACGGCCGTGTGGGACGAACGGACTACGACCCGTCTCATGTTTCCGCTCTGCCATTCCCGTCGCGGACCGATGAGGCAAACTGGATCGCCCAGACGATTCAGCAACTTGTCGTGCCAGCCACTGGTCAGGGAGCACGTCATGACACGCGGGACGGTGACCGTGGGCTGACATACTCAGATGTCGCAGTTCTCGTAAGGTCCTCTACGGATGCACGCACCTACATGACGGCGCTCCGGGACCACGGGATTCCTGCTATCGTCCGCGCCGGTCCCGACCTCTTCTCACAGCCGGAGGTCCTTCTGGTCGCTGGTGTGCTCGCACTGTCCGCCGGAATGGAGCGCTTCCTGGGCGGGCAGGACGCGAGATCGTTCCCGAGCCGCATTAACGCCACCCTCGGATGTCCTCCGGAACCGATTCCGGTTATCGAAACCGCCGCCAGCCAGCTCAGAGCAGAAGGCGTCCCGCTGGCCGGCGACATCGAAGCACGTCTCGCCGCTGCGGGTCAGGCCATCCAACAGCGAATCTCGACGCAGAGGCGCCTCGCGTCGCGGGATATCGATGGAGTCCACACGCCGCATCTGCGCGAATTCCTCCTCCGTGGCCCACAACCGCTACGAAGAGTGTTTCCTCAGTCGATCTTCCACGACATCCTGGCTGAGCTTGGGATCGCCGAATGGGATAACGAGGGCGGTCGCTCGGAGTTAGCAATGTTCCACATCGGCCAGCTGAGCTCGTTGGTGACCGGAATCGAAACGCCCGGCTGGACGAGACCCGAAGACTACCCTTATCAAATCCAAGGTCTCTTGCTTTGGGGAACCAAGAACGCACGGGAAGAAGCCGCACCGCTACTGGTCACACCGGACGCAGTCCAGATCACGACGATTCACTCAGCGAAGGGGCTGGAGTTCGGCTGCGTGTTTGTTGCCGACGTTTGCTCGTCAAGGTTCCCGAGTAGCAGGGCGACCCGGCCACCTAACGTACCTTTCGAGGGCCCCATCCTTACGCGGATCGACCCTGCCCAGATTGCGGATAACCCGGCGCGAGATGGCGAGCGCCGTCTGATGTATGTCGCGCTCACTCGCGCCGAGCGCTATTTGTTTGTTACATCGTCGAGGCCGAGCGAGTACTTCGCGGCTAGACCCAGGTCCTCTATTCCGGGCGTCGCCAACATCATCCAGTCGGAGGGAGGAGTCGCGTTCGCGGCTCCGGCCGACATCCCAGCGAACATCGAAACGCGGGCGTCAGAGGTGAGCCGCGAAAACCGGCTCGTGACCTCCTTCTCCGACATGCGGTACTTCCTTGAATGCCCCCATGACTTCTACCTACGGAAGGTTCTCGGATTCACGCCAACCATCAATCAGGCGTTCGGCTACGGCCGAGGTATCCACAACCTTCTCCGAGAAGTCCACTCCAATCCTCAATCCTGGTCGGCAATCGCTGGCGATCGTGACGAGCTAATGAAGCGGATTCAGACGCTCATCGACCGCGGGTTGTTCTACCTTCGCCATACGACCGGCGCTCCAGCCGAGAACATGAAGAGGCAGGCCCAGGAAATCATCGCCGATTACGTCGAAACGTACGCGGACGAGCTTGCCCACCTCGAGTTCGAACCCGAGCGCGAGTTCGAGACCCTGATAGAGGAGGAGCAGGTTCTCGTATCCGGTGCCATCGACGTCGTGCGGCTCGATGAACCGCCGCGGGTCACCATCATCGACTTCAAGTCCGGTGATCCGGAATCCGACGAGCGCATGAGCTTGGATGAAGACGAGATGCGCCTGCAGCTGACCATGTACGGCCTCGCCGCCCGCCGTGAACTCGAATACCAAACGGACCGCGGCCTCGTCCGTTACATGGGCGAAACTGAGGATGGTCGCCGCGAGCTCGAGGTTGATCTAGACGACCATTCGCTCGCCGAGACGCGAAAGGTCATCGCAGAATCGGCGCGGAACATACGACACCGGGACTTCCGAGTCGGTCCGCTCCGTGCACCTCGAAAACCGACCTCTAAGACCCGATGCGACGAGTGCGACTTTCTTGGCATCTGCGGAATGCAGGACGCTCGCAACGCTCGCGTGTAGCCCGCGAGAGATGGCCCTAGTCCTGGGGAAGATCGCAATGGTGTCGTCGATGATGGCGTCCCAGCCGTCGTCGCTTCGGTGAAATAACTTGCAGCTTCAGGACTTCGATCCACTTCTGGCCAATCATTTTTGCCGCTCAATCGTAGTGATCGCCGCAGAGAGCACTGAGCTGGTCTGCACGCCAACGTCTTTAGCGGTTTGCGCCCACTCATACCAGCGTCTGACCACATCATCCAGCGCCGCTTCGTGAGGCAGGTCAGCTCCGGTGGCGGCGACTTCGGCGATCGCAATGGCCATCGACGTGTCGTCGGTCCACTCGCCGGGCTTGAATGGCCCCAGCCCGCCGCCGATCATCTCGGCAGGCTGACCGGGATCAAGCGGCCGCGCGAATTCGTAGCCTGCGTCCAGAGCGTCGCCGGCGGCGGTGCCCAGCAGGCACCGCAGGCCCGATCACGTCGTGCCGCAGTCCATTCCATGTGCTGTCCTTACCTTTCTTGAAGGGTGGTTGTTGCCCTCGGCCGTAGGCTTCGAACTGCCCAGGGACGTCGGGTATGGCTTTCATGCGTGTGCGGTGTTTCATGGCCGAAGGAGATTGGCCGCCCGGCGTCCCGCGACGACTCGACCGCTAATTGAGAGATGCGATTTGATCGCTGTGTAAGGACATGCCGGCGTGGTCGTCTGCTGGGTTGGTAGGGATGACAACGATCACGGAGGTGGCTGTGAGCCAACAGGTCTGGGCCGGTGTCGATGCCGGAAAGTCCGACCACCATTGCGTGGCTATCGATGCCGAGGGTCAGCGACTGCTGTCGCGACGGGTGGCCAACGATGAAACCGCACTGCTGGAGCTGATCGACGCGGTAACGGCGCAGGCCGACGGCGGTGACGTTACCTGGGCGATCGACCTGAACGCCGGCGGTGCCGCGCTGCTGATTACCTTGCTCATCGCCGCCGAACAGCGGCTGCTCTACATTCCCGGCCGCACCATCTACCACGCCTCGGCCGGCTACCGCGGCGACGGCAAAACCGACGCCAAAGACGCCGCCGTCATCGCCGACCAAGCTCGGATGCGCCGCGACCTGCAGCCGCTGCGACTCGGTGATGACATCGCGGTCGAGCTGCGCATCCTGACCGCTCGGCGCACTGATCTGGTAGCCGACCGTACCGGGCGATTAACCGGCTGCGTGCCCAGCTGCTCGAGTAGTTCCCCGCCCTGGAACGCGCCTTCGACTACAGCACCAGCAAGGCCGCGTTGATCCTGTTGACCGGCTACCAAACCCCCGACGGGCTGCGCCGCGCCGGTGCTGCCCGCCTGACAGCCTGGCTTGCTAAACGTAAGGCTCGCAACGCGTCTGCTGTCGCAGCCAAAGCTATCGAGGCCGCCAACGCCCAACACACCACCGTGCCCGGCCAAAATCTCGCCGCCGCCATGGTCGCTCGCCTGGCTAAGGAGGTGATGACCCTCGACACCGAAATCGACGCGACCGAAACGATGATCGAGGACCGATTTCGCCGCCACCGCCACGCCGAAATCATCCTGAGCATGCCCGGCTTCGGCGTCGTGCTCGGCGCCGAGTTCCTCGCCGCCACTGGCGGCGAGATGAGCGCCTTCGACTCCGTCGATCGCCTTGCCGGCGTTTCCGGGCTGGCACCGGTACCCTGGATTCCGGGCGCATCAGCGGCAATCTCAAACGCCCCCGTCGCTACGATCGGCGCCTGCTGCGCGCCTGCTATCTGTCCGCCCAAATCGCCATCCGCACCGACGCTGCCTCGCGCACCTACTATGACCGCAAGAGATCCCAGGAAAAACCCACACCCAAACCGTGCTCGCCTTGGCCCGTCGACGCCTCAACGTCCTTTGGGCAATGCTGCGCGACCACCAGACCTATCAACCCACCACACCTAAAGCTGCGGCGGCTTGACAACTTCATTGAGAATCTCCTTAAGCATTGGTGGATAGGGAAGGATCCGGCGCGCGCCCGAGCAGGCGGGTGAAGGCGTCTACCGACGCCTCCAGGCTTGGTGGCCATTCGGCCTGCCAGAGGCGCAGCGGGACGTCAGCGAGCGGGTCGAACCGACTGGCCAGTCGCGGGTACTCGCGTGTGCGCCACCCACGCAATCGGTCGTCGCGCTTAGCGAACGCCAACAGCCGAGCGATCTGGTCCTCTTGAACCTCGGGTGGTGCGCCGCCCCGGACCCGATCCCATTCATCAGGCTGTGGCGGCCGAGGGCGAATGGACGTTCGCCATATTCTGGCTCCAGCCTCGCAATCGCCGCGTTGACCCGACGGCAGTTCTCGCATGCGAGCCACGACCAGCGCGATGTGCCACCCGCTGTCGCCCGAAAGCAGATGATGCACAGGTCTTTCGCACGCGAAACATCGCAACCCTCCCACCGCTCGGGCGCATTCTCGTGGCGGCACGACTGCCACCTGCCGCCCACGGGACCACGCAGGCCGCCGCATGGAATGTGCACGGACAACTCGGTAATGCGGGCGCGCAACGCTGCATCGGCTGCACTTAGATTCCGCTCGGCCATGGCTGTACTCCTGTTGCCAGGCCTCCACTGCGGGAGGCGCTCTTGCCGGCACCGGTCGGTACCGACCGCTTCGTCATCCGAGCCACCCACGAGCGTGGGGTTGGCGTGCCGTCCAGTCGGAGCTTGGCGACGGCATCTCGTGAAGCTGACGGAATGGTAGCGCACTCGACCGACATGTTGGTTCGAGTTCAGGCACTGCCGTCCGCGGCCCCGTGGTCGTAGCGGCCGTTGAGTAGCGCGGACACCGTGGCCGGCCGCCACCGGCGGCCTTTGGGGGTGCGCTGACCCGCTGAGTTCAAAACTCGTGCCGTGGCCACTTGTGTGACGCCGCAGTCGTGCACCAGCCAACGGACGTAGCGCTTCAGCATGGGCTGGCGCTGCGCCCACGGCAGTGTTGGCGCCGGAAGTACCGGCGGCCAAGTATTTTCGGTCCGCGAAGCGGTGCTCGCACCGGCGGGAACGCGTCGCACCGTCGCCATGACCGGTGCTGGGGCGCCGGCGGCGACAAGGGCCAGTTCGATTTCCCGCCGAAGGCTTTCGACTCCCGCGGCCGCCAGAGCGGCATTGTCGAGGTCGTCGACAGCCTGGACTTCGCGTCGCAGCGCGAAGTCGACTTCGCTGTACCCACCAGTGGCCGGGCACGGCGCGAGTTCCCGGCCGAACCGAACATTCAGACCGTGGCGCTGCAGCACCAGGCTCAGGCGCCGCCAGTGCTGCTCACGTCCGAAATCTGGCCCCGGGAAAGGTAGCCAGATGTCCATCCGGTCCGCGATGGCGCGCGCCAGCGCCGACACAACCGCGTCGACCTGGGTCAGATCGTCGTTCGACGCTGCCTCTCCCGGGGAGAACGAGAAGGCGTCGGTGATGGCGCACGCCTGCTGCGCCGCAAGTTCGGCCATGGCGTCGCGGTGCCGCACAGTGTCGTCGTCACTGAGCAGGATGACCTGAGATTCCGCCGGTGAGTGGTCCCCAAAACGTGCCATGGCTACCTCCAATGTCCGAAGCCTCCACTTGGAGGCGCTCTTACCGGCGCCGGTCGGAGCCGGTCGCTTCGTCATCCGAGCCACCCACGAGCGTGGGGTTGGCGCGCCGTCCAGTCGGAGCTTGGCGACGGCGTCTCATGAAGCTGGCACAAAGGTAACGCGGGGCACTGACAACTTCGGTTGCTCAGCCCGACAGCACCGACGCCACCGTTCCGGATAGGTACTTCAGCCCTGTAGTCGACAGTTGTGCCTCGTCAACCAAATACTTCCAACTCGGCTCCCGCTCGCCGAACTCGCCACGCGGGTGCATGAGTTGCTCAGGTGCAGCTGGCATCCCGAGAATCGGATCAGGTGTCGAGAACATCAGATCGCGATGAACCCGAGCTCTTCGGCGACCTTTCGTTGGGCCTGATCGCGCGATGCGAACGCCTTGGGCTCGCCGCGATCCAGCAGCGGTGGAACAACGATTGCGGCGACGGCCAAGTGCCACGCATCCATCGCTCGCAGCCCATGTCGGCGAACAAGTTCAAGAGCGTGCTGCTCAACCTGGTCTTGTGGCGCGGCGAGGACGATCACCGGGCCGGTGAGGTCCGCGTCCAGCAGCGCGAGCAGCCCCTTCTCATCGCCGCGGCCGCCGCGCGCGGCGCGGACCAATGCGCCCGAAACTTCGATCCTTGTCCAGGTCCCGGTGACGGTGGCGATCTCTGGGTCGCCGAGCAGCGCGATTGCCTGCTGGTGTCCATCCTCATCGACAAGGTAAGCGCGAGCCAGAACCGAGGAGTCCAGGTAGGCGATCACAACCGCTCGCGCTCTTGCGCAAGCAACCGATCAATTTGCGGGCCAAGGCCGCGCGTCGTCTCGGTAATGCGCTGCCGCCTGGTTGCGCTCACGGGGCGAGCGTCGACGGTGCGCAACGTGCCTGCTGCTGCGGCGGCGGCGCGTAATTGGCTTCGCCGGTCGCCGCTGTCGGCGTCGGCCGCGGCGTCGAGGATCTCGGTCGCCAGCGCGTTCACGCTACACATTTCACGCGCGGCACGAGCGGCCAGCCGCCGGTGCAGCTCTTCAGGTATTCGCAGTAGCAGCTGCTTCATGGGTACTGATGCTATCACATTATAGGCTATGATAGCGCCATCCGAATTGGTCAAGCTGGCGCTCGGCCGGCTTGATGAGGCGGTCCAGTGATCTCCGGCGCCGTCGGGACAGGGGCGGCACAGAGGTCAGCGGTCACGCCGAGGCGAAGGATCGGGAAGGCGCCCAGATGCCGTTCCACCAGCGCCGCCCCCAGATCCAACCGCGGTGCCCAAAGAACTTTGGTGAGGACGTACATCATTGAAGCCCTGCCGGAAACAGGTGCAAGCTCCTGCGCACTCAGAGAGCACTATCGAACACCGGTTGATAAGTCACGAAGTCAGTTGCTTGGACGCCCAGTACTCGCGGAGGCTGGCGATCCGATCTCCCTCGAACTCCAAGATCGCGACCTCGCGCATCAGCTTGCGTTCGCCCGCAACGAGATCGTCGAAACGCACTTCCCACTCGGCGACGGCGGTGGTGCCATCGAGGTAGAGGTTAAGGAGCTCAGCCTGGATGTTGGCCTGTTGCGCGACAACCTTGGTCTGCCAGTATTCACGGATTCCGGCCTCGTTGCGAATCGGTTCCTGCAAGACGCGCTCATGATAGGTCGCGGTAGGGGTGAAGATGGTCACGATCAGACCAGCATCCTGAGTGGTCCATGCGCGCAGGTAAACGTCGATGACCTTGCGCACGTCGTCCTTTGTCAAACTCATCGATTCCACCGATAGATATTGCACGCCAAGGGATTTCCGCTCAATAGGTCACCTATCTCCCCTGTAGCAAAGCATACATTTGCGACCCTTCAGGGTACTGGCATCACCGCTGCTCTCCCCAGCCACACGTTTCATACCGCGAGACAATCACCGCACCAACCCTCGCTGCGCCAGCGTGCGTTGCCGACATCGTGTGTCACTTCCGCCCAGCGCGGTGCCACCGGTCTTGCATGGATTCATCGGCTACATCTACACATGGAAAGCGATCACATAGCCGGCCGGGATCATAGCGAAGTACATGGCTATGCCGACCGGAATGCCGGTCAGTGGAGTCCGGCGGAAATGTGCAGCCACAGCTGCGCCGACAACACCCGCAGCGAGGCCCGCGAATAGGCACATCCAAGGAATCATCACGAGCATGTTTTGACCGCGTGCAGTGAGCTCGCATACCTTGTCGGTGCTGCCCTCATGACAGTTGTCGGTGGCCATCGCGAGCGGCAGCATCAGCACGATACCCACCCCAAAACCAAGTATTCCCAAGGCCCGAGCACTCCAGCGAACCACGCCCAGTGCTTCGCATACCGCCGGGAACGTTCGTCGACCATGGCGTCGGCCTTCTTGGCGCTGTAAGGCATCTATCAGTCGATCCGACTCTCCGGGCAGACCGCGAAGGAGTTGTCTCGCGCGACCTCTGGCCCACGGAACCAGGCCGCTAGGGCCATTACCGCTCTCTGAGCTTCCACGACAGAGAGGGTAATTGCCTCGGCATCAGCGCACCAACAAACCCCTCCTGCGCGCGCGTTTCCGTCATGCCTGACGGCAAGGCATGGCTCACGCCACCGCATCTGAGCGCGTGGTATAGGGAATCGATTTTACAATCGTCACAACAGCTCGTTGACCGGGAAACAGGTCGGCCGCTGTGAAAGCAAAAAGCCCATCGCTTTTCGGTAGCCGACAACCTAGGTGTGAGACGGTGCTAGGTCGGCCAGTATGGCGAGGTCTTCAATGACGGTGCACCGCTCATCGGTGTCGAACGCGTCATCGTCCACCATGGCCTGAACAGCGGCATGGAGCTCGCCCGGCTTTGCGGCCCTGGGCCGCCATCTCGACCAGTGTGACGACGGCGGGGATTTCTTCACCATGGGCGTTTTCGTTGCTGCTTGCTGGCAACGGCGGGAAGGGCTTTGGGTTCCTTTAAGTAGCCGGATTCTGACGCGAAGCCTCGCCCGCACTCCTCAAGCCAGGCCTAGAAAAACCACGAGCCGCCTGGAGACCTCTAGCATCTCTGCGTCAGAGACGTTCCCGATGAGCTCACCTAGCTTGGACCGGGGCATCGTGGTCACCTTGTCGAGCATGATGCTGCTCGGCGCAGCCAGCCCGTTGAGTTCGCTCGGCGAAAGCGGGACTCGCAGCAGCGGAATCTCGGTGGGATCGCTCGTCAGCGGACAGACGGTAATCGACGAGGTCGCATCAAACCGATCGTCCTGGACTATGACCACCGGGCGCGGTTTGCCGGCGTAATGCCTGCCGCCAGCAGCCGTCCAGAGCTCTCCGCGTCTCACTCCTCCTCGCCGTCATCAAACGACGAGATCGCGTCGACGAATGCCTGATCATCACCCTCATAAGGGCTGGCTGCCGCCAATGCCGACTGACGGTGAGCCTCAGCCGCGAATCCTGGCGCTCGGACATCGGGAACCCAGATCTGTACCGGGCGCAAACCCTGCCGGCGCAAACGTTCCCGATAGTCAGCGACCCGTTGACGAACTTCACGCTCAGGCACACTGCAATGTTACATGTAACAGCGGCAAACTGCACTCGGAGCTACCTTGGTTCGGATTCGAGCCACGACGTGACGATGGTTGATACTCGGTTCCACGTCCGGGGGCGTTTCGCACTCGCCGCATCACCGCCGCGAATGGCCCTACCAGTGCGCAGGCGCGAGCGTTAGCATCCGGTGCTTGCCCGCAGGGTGCGGCACGCTTGGTGGAGACCTACCGCGGACAAGCGTGTGATCCTGCGGCGAAATGCGGTACGCGGCAGCGTATGAACGTTGTCGAAGTTGACGAAGCAATCGCTTGGCACGCCGTCCTGAACCGCCGTCAATTCCAGTTCCGACACCAGTCCCCTGCGGGTTCGGGTCAGCGCGGTGACGAGATCCCTGGTGAGAACAAGCACGGGGCGATCACCGCCAGGGGTGGCGGCGAACCATAATTCACCGTGCCGCATCGGCCCAGTCAGCCCAGTCCTCTGCGGGGCCCCAATCGGCGACCTCGGCGAGCGCCCTTTCCTCGTCCGTCATGGGGTGCTCGATGTACGCGCGCACGTCCTGGTCGGCTGCAAGCTGAGCCAAATGGTGGCGCAGCGCATCGCGAATGAGCTCAGACCGCTCGACGTGCAGCCGCCGCGCCCACTCGTCGATTGCGGCCGCGTCCGCGTCGTCGACCCGAAAGCTGATCATCGTCATACCAAGACTCTATTCTGTATGACGCGTAACTGCCCCGCAGTTTGGATCACTCGGCATGGACGAAGGTGTGCTCACCTTGCTCCCCGCGCGCCGACGCCGACGCCGACGACGACGCCGACGCCGGTGGTGTACTTAAGTCCGTTCGACGCGCGCTGAGATGCTGTTGAATTACCCTGCGCGAACAGCTATTTCGATGGAATCGAACAGCCGCGATTTCGATCTGTTATCCCAATTCGGTCGGCGGTAGCGTCTCGAGCAGCTTGGGGAGGTCTTCGGTCACCGTCTGCCACAAAATGTCGATGTTGATATCGAAATAGTGGTGGATGAGGCGATCACGCATGCGGGCGGCGGCAGCCCACGGCACACCGGGTTCGGCGGCTTGGAGTTCGGGGCTGACGTTCTTGGCGGCTTCGCCGACAATTTCAACGAGTTTGGTAACCGCGAGCCGAAGTAACTCGTCGTTGTCGAGGTCTTCCCGCCGTCGCCCTGCACAATAGGCCATGGCTTTTGACGCAGCCTCCGTGAGGTGCCGCAGGCGGATTTGGTCGTCAGGCCGCATAGACCGGGCGTGCGGTCGCGACCACGTCGTCGCGGAAGAATGGGCTGAGGTCTTCGTACGTCCGAAGTTCGACCTCTCGGCCAAGCGCGGCTTCGAGCTCCAGTTCCATCGCTGCGATTTGCAGGAGGCCTGGAGTACGGCCGGGAAGAAACTCGACGAGCATATCGATGTCGCTGGAAGGACCAAAGTCCTCGCCCAGTACCGACCCGTATATTGCGAGTCGTCTGATCCCCCAGCGCTTAGCGAAGCTGTCGAGCACGGAATCCTCGATCGTCAGCCCAGGCCTGAGTTGCACACAATAATCATGCCGCACCGACACCACGGCGCGCGATACTCCGAATCCACATCGCCATGTCCATCCCATCCATGCTGCACAGATCGAGGATGAGCGGGTTAGCGATTTCGGCTGTTTGAGACGAACGGTGCAGTCGACCGGTCGTGATGCCGTATGCGATACCACATTCGTGACGACGTCCCCTCGACCGCCACGGTGCCGGTGTGGCTGCTGTGCCAGCAGTCAGTTGTCGGTGAAGTCACGTCGAGCCGCCCGCACCGAACGACGGTGGCGCGGCTGACTCCGCAGTGCCCCAGACCATGTTGGGAGTCGCGGACAGTGAGAACGCCACATCACCGCCGGTGCGGATTATCGACTCCGGCAGATATGTCTGATCGCTGGGCTGGCCGTCGATCGCTAACCCGCTGATGTACTTCAACCCGTTCGACGCGCCGGGCGCGGAGATCCTGATGAATTTCCCAGCCGGAAGCGCAATCTCGGCACGATCGAACAGCGGCGTATTCACGGTGAGAATCCCCGTCCCCGGCGTAATCGGATACACGCCCAGCGCTGCCCACACATACCAGCTCGACATCGCGCCGAGGTCGTCGTTGCCCGGCTCGCCCTCAGGCGTCGCCCCGAACAGTTCCCTGCGCACTCGGTCGACCGTCTCTTGCGTCCTCCACGGTTGACCGACGTAGTTGTACAGCCACGGCACCGCGAAGCTCGGCTCGTTGCCGATCCACATATACGGCTCGTCCGGCCCCGCGTTGAGCTCCGCCGTGAAGCGGTCCAACCGCTCTGCAACGGCCTCGCGACCACCCGATGCCGTGACCAAGCCAGCGACGTTGTGCGGCACCATCCACGTGTACTGCGCGGCGTTGCCTTCCTCGAACCCGTCCTGCCCCAAGTCCGAAGTCGGGCCGCTGAACCCGGGCCACGGGAGGAAAATACCGTCGGCGCTGCGCGGCGTAGCGTAACCGGTCAGCGGATTGACCACGTTGCGCCAATACTGCGCCCTGTTCTGAAACTCGGCAGCAATCACCTTGTCGCCTAATGCGTGCGCTAATCGCGAGATGGCGAAGTCGTCGACCGACCACTCCAGCGTGATCGACGCACCGTCGATCCCATGATCGCCGCGAAACTCCTCGGTCTGCGGCGCGTAGCGGTGCTCCAAGTACGTGGCGATTCCCGGCCGCTCCACGTAGCCGTCCCGCCCCACACCGCCGTCGCTCGCCGCCTTCAGCATGTAATACAGCGCTTTCTTGACGTCAAAGTCCTTGGCCCCGAACATGTAAAGATTCACGACCAGCGGCACCACACTGTCCCCGGTCATCTCCCCGGTCGCCGAATTCGCCAACGCCCACCGCGGCAACGACCCACTCTGTTCAGCGTCGTGCACCAGCGATTGCGCCATGTCACTGGCCCGCTCCGGAAACACCAGCGCCTGCAGTGCCGCCAGGCAGCGGTAGGTGTCCCAGTCGGAGAAGTTCGCATACTGCGTGTGCCCCCGAGCCACCGTGTGCACCAAACCGTCGAACCCAAGGTAACCACCGTCAGCGTCGTTAAACGTGTTGGGGTGCAACAGCGAATGGTAGAGCGCAGTGTAGAACGTCTTCACGTCGTCGTTACCAGCACCGGCCACCCTGACGCGCGACAACGCCGCATTCCACTGGCTCCACGCCGCAGCGCGCACGTCGTCGAAACCGCCGCCCCCCTCGGCAGCAAGGTTGGCCCACGCCCCGTCCACACTCACGTAGGACAACGCGGTGTGCACCTCGAGCACCGTGCCCGGCGGAAACTCCACCCATCCCCCGCTCCACCGCGAATCCGCGCTGCGGGCCCCGGCGAACACCGAGTTGCCGTCGAACGTGCCGTAGGAGATGAAGGGCCGGCTGAACTTCATCGCGAAATACACTGTGTAGCTGTTGTTCTTGCCGCAGAAGTCGCCGGTGGTTGCTGATCCGGTGATGGTGGTGTTGTCCTCGCCGATCCGGATGCTCGCCGCCGAATTGCCCGCCAACGACCCGCCGGTGCGTACATGAAACAGCGCCGGCCGACCGTCGCGAGGGTAGGTGAACCGGCCCACGCCGGTGCGGGTCGTGGCGGTCAGTTCGGCGGTCACTCCGGTGTCGGGGAAGCGCACCCTGTAGTAACCCGGCGTACCAATCTCGGTGTCGTCGTGGGCGATTCGCTCCCAAGCCCACCAGGGCTGCTCCCCGATTGGAGTGGTGGTGGGCAGCATCGGGATGTCGCCGAACGCGTTACAGCCCACCGAGGCGTGGGTCATGGAAAACCCGGTGGACTGGTCGTTGTCGTGGTCGTAGCCGGCGTAGGTGTCGGTGGTGTCGGGCGAGTACTGCACCATCCCGAACGGCACCGAAGCTCCGGGGAAGTTGTTGATCTCCCCGCCCGTTTCGCTCGACCCAGTGCCGATCAGCGTGTCGACGTGCCCGGCCGGATTCACCACGAACGCCGGCTCCTCGGCGTGGGCGGCGACCGGAGCGCCGGCCAGCATCGCAAAGACAAGCGTCGCCGCTACGAAAGCGGTCAGCGGCCTTCGTAACGGCATAGCTGTCTCATACTGGATCGCCGCCTCTTGCGATGGTGTTTCGAGGGGGCAAGTGCGTCCCCGGACGTCAGGCAGCGTCCGACTGCGGCACCATCGTCGCCGCTTCGGACTCGGGCGCCTCACCGAATCGGGCCAGGACCAGCGCTCCGGCGACTGCTACGGCGAATCCCGCGACCACCATCCAGCCCAGGCCTTCGCGCGTGCGGTCCCCGAGCCATACCACGCCGACGATCGCCGGCGGGACGGTTTCACCGATGACCATCCCAGCGACGGCCGTGGTCACGGAACCGCGCTGCAAGGCCGACGTCAGCAAGAGAAACCCTGCGGCCCCGCCCGCGGCCACCGCGTAGACGGCCGGGTTGGTGTAGAAGGCGGCGGTCGTGGGATCGATCGGATCGACCAGGCGTACGCCGATCTCGACGACGCCGAACCCGGTCCCGGCGCCCAGCCCCAGAAACAACGCGCGCGGCCGCTCGCCCAATCGGCCTCCGGCTGCGGCGGCGACCAACACTGCGGCGACCACCCCCGGCAATGCCCACTCCAGTCCAGCCGGGCCGTGCCCGGAGCCCTCCGGGCCGGCAGCCAGCCCGAGCATGGCCAGGCCCACACAGACGACGCCCACCGCCGCCCACTCGACTGACGACAGGCGCGCCGACAACGCCCGTGATGCCACGATCGCCGTGACCGCCAACGAGGCGGCCAGCGCGGCCGCGACGACATAGATCGGCACCAAGCGCAGCGCCACCACCTGGCACAGAAAACCGAGTGTGTCAAGGCCGAAGCCCGCGACATAACGCCACTGCCGCCCGGCGCGCAACAGTAGCGCAGCGTCGACACCCGAGCCGTTGCCGGCCGGCACCGATCGCGTTGCCACGGCTTGCAACACCGTCGCCGTGACGTAGCACACCGAGCAGGCAACAGCGACCAGCAAGCCGATCAGCACACCCCGACGATACGAGACAGCTCACCCGGTTGCGCAGTGAACTTCTGGATCGCTGGGCGCGACGGCGTTGGCATGGCTCCCAGCTGGCGACTACGAGCATGCGCTGCAGCTGTGGCCGGAGTTCGCCGCAAGCGATCTGGTGACCGACCCCGACTGGCCGCTCCGCATGCGCTGTATTGCCGTGCGCTGCAACAAAAGCTGGTCGAGCTTGCCGAGGCGTTTGCCGCGTGGTGCGCGGAGCAGGGTCAACGACCTGATTCGGCAGAGGCCCGCGCCTCGTTGAACAGGTCGACGGTGAACGAGACAGCGATTGCGGCCGTCTGGGCTCAGCCCGTGCAGTCGACCGCGATTTCGAGGGCTTCGCAGATTTCGCGCATTCGGGTGTCGGAAAGTCGCCCAAGGCGGCTGACCAAGACCGCTACTGACACGCTTTCGACCGAGTCAAGATTGACCGCCGAACGGCGCGGGATTGGGTCGGATCCAGGTTCCAGAACAGCTTCGCTGGCGAGTCCACGAATCGTTGTCGTGCATGGCGCGACGAGGGCGCGTCGAAAACGCGGGATCGCCGCGTCACGGGACAGGACAACCACTGGGCGACAACCGATCTCGGCCAGTTCGCACCACCACACCTCGCCACGAGCCGGCCACGCGTTCACGAACGGCCGGCCGCCCGTCGCCACGATGCCAAATCGCCCCACTCGTCGGGCTCCTCAGGCGCGGAGTACCCCAACCTTCCGCCGAACAGATGTGTTGTGCAACGTCAATGCAAGCCTCGATCGGCGTGACGAACGTGTACTTGACGCCGCGCAGCCATATCTGGTCGGCCCTGCGGGCCTGCCCCGCCGCGGATTCGCGACGCAAAATGGCCACGTCGTCGGTAATACCGCGCAGCAGCCGAAGGACTCGAGCCTCATCGACCACGGCGCACCGCTTCGGCAAACTCCTTGTGGGCGCGAGTGATTCGCGGAGTTCGTCGAAGTAGATCTTGCGCGTCGTCGCTTCCCAAGCCACCCGGGTGGGCGGGTCTTTTTCGAATAGCAGCGTGCCGTGCAGCGCAACTTTGCCCGCGAGTTCCAGTGGAGCGTTGTCGAGGACGAGCAGGTCGACGCCTGCGGGCAGCAAAACCTCGAAGGCCGCCGGTGGCCGCTGTCCACCGAAGTATGCGGCGATGTCGACGTCGGAGGTTGGCCGCGCCGTGTTGTTCGCTCGGCTGCCGTGCAGGTAGGCGAACGCGGCGCCGTGACACCGCAGCGCCTCGACGGCCTCCGCAATTCGCGTCGCGACGTCGCTCATGTCTGGAATTGTCTCATCACCGTTCGGGCGATGCGGGGAAGCGACGTCCTCGACAGGCTTGGCGTCACGGCCGATGCGCATGGCGTCATGCGCGTTGATCTGGTCGAAAGCCCCGTTCGCGGCGGCGGGGCACGACGGTGGCCAGACCGCGACTACCTACACTGACCGATCGTGGGCATTCTGGTCGGGTTTGCGCCGTGGATCGTCTATTGGGTGCTTGTCGGCAACATCCCTTTCATCGTGGCGGTGCTCGTGGCACTAGCGATCGCCCTCGCCGCACTGGCGATCGCTCGCGGCCTACTCCAAATCGCCTCCGCCGCAGCTTTTCTGGTGCTGGCGGTGCTTACGTTCACGCTCAGCCTAATGTTCTTGGAGCGGTGGATCCTGCCGCTGGGCAACGCCGGGATCTTCCTGGTGGCGCTTACCAGCATGGTGATCGGCAAGCCGTTCATGCGGGAATCAGTGACCGCCCACCTGCCCGCCGGGCTGACCGACAGCGAATTGTCTGACCGGATCGCCACGCTGCTGACCTGGCTGTGGGTCGCCGTGTTCGCCGCGATGACGGTGTCGTCGTTGATCCCGCCCGTCCTGGATGCCGACGCCTCCATCCTCGAACGCAAGACGCTCCTGTCGTTCGCCGGCTACTGGGCCATCCCCTTTGCGCTCTTCGGCTTGGCGGCGCTCGCCTCGCCCATGCTGCTCGCCCGCATGACCGCCGGTGCGGCCGACGCCGTCCGGAAGACCTCGTTTGTCGCCTACAGCGAAGCCACCATCGACGAGCTGTACTACCTCGCCCAGGAACACGCCAACCGCGAAGCCGGTCCCGGCCACGAGGCCTACGACGTCAAGGTCGGAGCCAAGGGAGAGCCGCTGACCGGAGACGAGTCCCGCAAGTCGTGGCCCTCGACCTACAAGGTGCGCGAGCGGCGGCGCTAGGGATCGACGAGGTTGCGGAAGCGGTGCGCCGGGTGCACCGACGCGCCCATGCTGCGGACTCGATCGGTCAACGTCCGGTCCGAGGTGACGACGCAGATGTCGTGCGGCTGCGTATCGGCGCCGACCAGCCGGACGATCTCGTCGTCGGCTGAGTTGGCGGCCGCCACGGGCGCATACGCCACCTCGATCGTCGCCGCGCGGATGGCCGCCGACGGGGGCCGCTCGAATACCACCGTCACCTGCTCCCCCGTGGTCGACGCCCAGCGGTCCAGGCTGTCTACCAGCGCCACCATCGCGCGCCGACGATCCTCCCACCAGCCGTCCGGGCGGGAGCCGATCACGTTCATGCCGTCGACGATCCAGCGCACACACTCACGGTACGGCCCCTCCTCCCGGCTGCCCCGGGCCTGTTGGCAGACTATGGCCCATGGCACAGATAACGTTGCGTGGAAATCCGGTCCATACGGTTGGCGAACTCCCGGCGGTGGGCTCTCCTGCCCCCAGCTTCACCTTGACGGGCACCGACCTCGGTGAGGTCAGCAGCGACAAGTTCCGTGGCAAGCCCTTGCTGCTCAACATTTTTCCGTCCATCGACACCCCGGTCTGTGCGGCCAGCGTGCGCACCTTCAACGAACGCGCCGCCGGCAAGGGCCTGTCCGTGTTGTGCGTGTCCAAAGACCTGCCGTTCGCCCAGCAGCGCTTCTGCGGCGCCGAGGGCATCGAGAATGTCGTCACGGCATCGGCGTTTCGCAGCAGCTTCGGCGAGGACTATGGCGTCACCATCACCGACGGTCCGATGGCCGGACTGCTGGCACGCGCCGTCGTCGTGATCGGCGCCGACGGCAACGTCGCGTACGAGGAACTGGTGCCCGAAATCGCCACCGAGCCCAACTACGACGCGGCGCTGGCCGCGCTGGGCTAGCTCGAAGGCTTGCCCGACCCGCGGCCATGCCTGCCGCGGCCGCGGGACCCTATAGCCGTCGCGCCGACACGAACAAACTGCGCGGCGCCGAGTCTTCGATGTCCGCGGGCGGGCGGCCGTAGCGGGCCATCAGCTCCTCGGCCGGCACCACCGACACGTCCCAGCCGTGGCGGCGCAACCAGTCACCGACGTCCTCGCGCTCCTCGAAGTACCACAGCTCCTGGACATCCGGGATGTCTTGCTGCAGGTCGAGTTTCGCTGCCAGGGCACGGTAGCGCTGCATCTGGGCTCGCTGCCGTTCACGCAACTTCGGGTCGGTGAAGCCGGGGCCGGGCGCCTCGACGGCGATGCGGCTGCCCGGCACGCTCAGGGCGTGAACCCGCTCGAAGAGCAGATCCTGGGCGGCGGCCGGCAGAAACGGCAGCAGCCCCTCTGCCGACCACACGCTGGGCGCCGAAGCGTCAAAACCTGCCTGCTGCAACGCTGCCGGCCAGTCGTGGCGCAGATCGACCGGGACAGTGACCAGGTTGGCCGTCGGCTCATCACCGCGTTGCTGCAGCGTCGACGACTTGAACTCCAGCACCTTGGGCTGGTCGAGCTCGTAGACCGTCGTCCCGTCCGGCCACGGCAGCCGCCACGCCCGCGAATCCAGCCCGGCCGCCAGGATCACCGCTTGGCGCACACCGGCCTTGGTGGCGTCGACAAAGAACTCGTCGAAAAACACGGTCCGCGAGGCCATGTAGTTGACCATCGACCGCATCCGCAGCGGAAGATCGGGCTCGGCCTCGACGATCTCCTCGGGCAGCTGCGGTGCGGCGAACCAGCTCCACATGCCCTCCCCGGCAGCGTCGAGGAACACCCGCGCGAACGGGTCGCGGACCAGCGGGTTGTCGCTCTCGCTTTCCGCCGCGCGTGCCGCAGCCACGCCCAGCGCCGTCGCGCCCACGCTCTCGGTGATGTCCCAGGTGTCGTTGTCGGTTCGTGCCACCGTCGCTCCTTATCTACTCGTCGGCTCACGCCACAGTACGCCGACTATCTGGCATGCTGTTTCGATTGTTTCAATCGAAGACCGTGCGGGGTAGCATGGACGCATGCCCACCGCCGTTGCCCCGCTCGTCCAGCAGGTCGCCGAGCGCGCAGAGAAGGATTCCGGATTCGCCGAGGTGCTCGATGCCCTGCTGGAGGCGCCGACCGCCCCGCAGGGCACGCTCGAGCGCATCGCCGCCGCCCGGTTGAACGACAAGCGCCGCGCCGCCCTGGTGCACGAGTTCGTCGGCGGTTCGCTGCCCACACCGCACGTGCAAGCGCGGCTGGGCCTGAAGTCGCCGCAGGCGGTACACCGCCTGCGCAGCCGCGGCAAGCTGCTGGGGTCCGCGGTGGGTAACCAAACCTGGTTTCCGGCTTGGCAATTCGACGGCGACCGGCTGCGGCCTGACCTGCCGCGGATTCTGGAGTTGTTGGCGCGCTTCACCTCTGATCCATTGGCAGCCGATCGCATCATGCGCCTGAATCACGACGAACTGGGCGGCTCGTCGATCGCCGAGGCGCTGCTCCGGCCGAAGACCGCCGAGACCGCGTGGCGGATGCTGACTGCCGTCGGTGCCTGAGCTTCCCGCCGGCTATCAGGCGCC
This sequence comes from Mycobacterium xenopi, assembly GCF_009936235.1. Taxonomy (NCBI): domain Bacteria; kingdom Bacillati; phylum Actinomycetota; class Actinomycetes; order Mycobacteriales; family Mycobacteriaceae; genus Mycobacterium; species Mycobacterium xenopi. The sequence continues at coordinate 4,157,897 of NZ_AP022314.1, forward strand.
CTTACCGGCGGATCGGCCGGTCGGCCTGCGCCGTCGGCGCGTGTCCGCGGGCACCGAACTGTGGCGCGTCGACGCCACCGCGCCCGCGGAGTGGACGTGGCAGGGGTTTCCGGAGGCGCTGTTCCGGTTCGATCCCGAATCCGGGTCATTTCGAACGCGATACGCCGCAGCCAGCCTCGTCGGCGCATTCCGGGAACGATACCGGCCCACCGGACTGGTGATTCCCGCCGACCACGCTGCCCACCACGTGGTGCGGCTTGTCGCCGTCCGCCACCTGCGGGTGCTTGACCTGCGCACCGAGGCCAACCTCGATGCGCTCAGTGTCGACGACCAGATCAGCACCGGCCAGCATCCCGAGGTGTGGGACACCTGCCATCGGCTCGCCGACGCGGTCAAGCGGTGGTGGAGTGACCTGGACGCCATCGTCTACCGGCCGCGCACCACCCCCGAGACGTCGGCCAACTTCGCGTTCTTTGCCCTCGATGCGTTCAGCCCGGAGTCGTGGCCGCTTGCCGAGCGGGCCGACGTGCTCATCGAACTTGTGTTGCGGCACGGCTTTACGGTCAGCTGGGACGTGGGCGGCGCGTAGCCGCTCACGCACGGCAGGATGGTCAGGATGGTAAAGCGTCCACCGCGGATCGGACGCAATACCCTGAAACGTCGGCGATCCAGCGTCAGTATCGAGGCCGGTGAGCGCCACCCGGAAAGGAGCAGTGACATGCCCGCACCCCTCAGCACGACCGATCGCAGACAGCGCACCCGCTCGTTCGCGCGGGTGCTTGGGCCATTTATCGCCGTGGTTCCCGCGGTCGTCGCGATCAGGGCGGGAACCCTGCGCGACCAGTTGTCGAGCTTCTCGGAAGACCCGATGTGGCCCTGGGTACTGGGTGCGCTGCTGTTCCTCGGCGGGCTGTTCGTCGTTGCGTTTCACCAGTATTGGCGCAGCGTTGCCGCGGTGATCATCTCACTGTTCGGCTGGTTCCTGCTGCTGCGCGGTTTGACATTGCTCGCCGCGCCGCAGTTGATCGTCAACGGAGCCGAATCCGCGACCGAAACGTCAAGTGCCGCCGTCATTGTCGTGCGGGTCGTGTTCGGGCTGCTCGCACTGTGCGGTGTGTACCTGGCATACGTGGGGTGGCTGAAGAAGGTCGACTGACCCAAGACCGTCACGGCGCGTGTGGTGAAGCGCAAGGACGTCCGGCAGGCCGAACTGCTCGACCAGGTACTGGCGCTGTTTCTCGAACACGGCTACGAAAACGTCAGCCTCAACGCCGGGGTTGCGGCGAGCTACCAGGTCAAGATGGCCATGGGCGCTGCTGAACAGGTCGCGGCGATGACGTCGCTGCTGCGGCTGCACAACCAGGCCCTGTTCGAACGGATCGTCGCCATCTGGGAGGACCTGTTCAAGTAGAGGCGATGCTCGCGCGCCTCGAGCCCGCCCGCCGTTAGACCCCGGCGTCCGGCAACACGCCCCCACGCAGGCCGATTAGTCCTACGGTGTTGGCATGACAGAACAGTCACCGGTAATCACCGAATCGCATCCACCCGAAGCCCTGCTTCGCGTCGTCAACCCCATCCTGCGGTCGCTGCTGCGTACACCGCTGATGGGTCCGGCGCGCAAACAGCTGATGGTGTTGAGCTTCAAGGGTCGAAAGACCGGGCGCCAGTATGCGATTCCGTTGAGCGCTCACCGGATCAACGACATTCTCTACGCACTGACCGGCGCGCGGTGGAAGCACAACTTCCGTGACGGCGCCGACGCCCAGGTTTTGCTGGACGGCAAGACCATCGCCATGCGCGGTGAGCTGATCGAAGACCGTGGTGTCGTCGCCGATCTGTACCGGCGCTGCTCGGAGTCCTACGGCGTCAAGGGTGCCCAGCGCATGATCGGAATCAAATTCCGCGAGCAGCGGATTCCCACGCTCGACGAGTTCGCCGAAGCGGTCGACCGGCTGAAGTTGGCCGCCATCCGGCTGACACCCGTGGCTTAGAGCTGGTCGCGCAGCCGCTCCACGCGGCCTAGCAGCTTCGCATAATGTGAACCGGCCCAATAGATCTGCCCACAGTCGGCGCAGCGGCTGAATTCGTCGTAGTAGCGGCGGGTCAACGGCTCGAGCTGGTCGATCACCTCGTCCTTGGTGACCGGCGCCAGCGCGCCGTTGCACCGCACGCACCGGGTCAGCGGAGCCAGCCGCTCGCGCAGATCCAACCGCCGCAACACTTCCAGCGTCTGCTCTTCCGGGTCGTGGGCCCGCACGAACAGGCCATGGGTGATCGCGCGACGCTTCAATAGCGCACGGTCTCGAGTCAGCAGAATCCGCTGCTGGGCCAAGCTGATATCGGCCAAGGTGTCATCGTCGGCGTCGCCGGAGAACCACACGTCGAAGCCCAGCACCCGCAGCAACCGTGCGAGCCCACCCAGGTTGACGTCGACGACGAAGCGTGGATCGCGCAGCGGTTCCGGCCGCAGTCTGGTCGTCGACCCGATGTCGAGCGCCTCGAACACCGGGTAGGCGGCGATGCGGTCACCCGTTTGTGGGCGATGGGCGAAGTCGACCGGTTCGCCGTTGACCAGGATGAGGTCGACCTCGGTGTGCGGGATGCCCATGGCCTCCAGCACGTCCTTGACGGTCTGATGGCTGCGGAACGGCCGACGCAGCGTCAGACCACGCGACTGCGGGTCCAGGAAGTCGTTGAGCTCGGCGTATGCCCGCACCTCCACATAGCCGGCCATGCCCCATGCTCTCCCGCCGTCTCGACCAGGCGCAATCAGCTCACCCCAGGCCTGCGCCCGGCGCGGCACGGGTGCGGGTGATGACGGGCTGCTGATAGCCCGCCTCGTGCACCGCCCGCCGCACCGCCTCGGCGACGGCGTCGACGCGCTCGGCCGGCACCAAGGCGATCACGCAGCCGCCGAAGCCGCCGCCGGTCATCCGGGCCCCGAAAGCGCCGCCCTCGACGGCGGCGTCGGCGATGACATCGATGTGGTGGGTGGTGATTTCGAAGTCGTCGCGCATCGACGCATGCGAGGCGGTCAGGATGCGGCCGGCTTCGCCGAAATCCGAACCATTTAGTGCGGCGACGAAGTCGAGTACACGCTGGTTTTCGGTCAGCACGTGGCGGGCGCGGCGGGCGTCGACGGGTTCGGTGACGCTCGTCAGCGCTGACAAGTCGTCGACCTCACGCAGCGACGACACCCGCAGGTCCGCCGCGGCACGGTCGCAGGACGCGCGACGGGCGGCATATTCGCCGTCGGCGTGACTGTGCCGGGCCCGCGAGTCGATCAGTAGCAGCGCAACCCCGCACGCGTCGGGATCGAACGGCACCGGCCGCACCGTCAGAGCGCGAAAGTCGATCAGCAGCGCCGTCGACCGCTGCCCGAACAGCGCGGCCAGTTGGTCGAGTAAACCCGTTGGCGCGCCCACGTATTCGTTTTCGGCGCGCTGAGCAAGCTGGGCCTGCTCGATGCGCTCGATGCGGACATCGGCCGCTGACGTCAACGCGCCGAGCACCGCGCACCCCAAGGCCGCCGACGACGCCAGGCCCAACCCGATTTCGACATCGCTGGTGATCGACATGGCCCCGCCGGGCACGGGTGCCCGGCGGCGCGCAGCGCCCACACCACACCGGCCACATAGCCGCCCAGCCGCTCACCTCACCGGGTGCGGTGTCGAGCGGGATGCGCACCGTGCCGTCGGCGCGGTCGCTGCACACGGTGATCGCGTCGCTTTGCTGGGCCGTGAACGTCGCCACGGTGCGCTGCGGCAGCGCGATCGGCAGCGCGAATCCCAAGTTGTAGTCGGTGTGCTCGCCGATTAGGTTGATCCGTCCCGGCGCGGCGTATCGCACGCTCATGCCAGTTCTCGCAACCGCGCGGCGACGTCCTCGGGCGTCACGTCGCTGATGAACGCATCCATCGCCGACTCCGAGGCTGCCAGATATTTCAGCGCGGTCGCGCTGCGCCGGATTGACATCAACTCGACGTGGAAGTAGCCCTCCCGCTGGGCGTCGGTGTCGGAGAACTGGTGCAATGCCGACATGTACGGCAGCGGAGCAGAGTACATGCGGTCGAATCGACGCAGCACGTCAAGATAGAGCTGGGTGAACTCGTCGAGTTCGGCGGCGTCGAGTTCGATCAGGTTGTGCGCGAACCTGTTTGGGTAGATGTGCACCTCGACCGGCCAGCGCGCGGCGAACGGCACGAACGCGGTGAACAGCTCGGTGCGCGCGACGACCCGGCCGCCATCGGCTACCTCGCGTGCCAACAGGTCGTCAAACAGGTTGCTGCCGTGTTGTTTTCGATGCTGATCGGCCTGTTGGAGCATGGTCGCGGTGCGGGGGGTCAAGAACGGGTAGCCGTAGATCTGCCCGTGCGGATGGGTCAGTGTGACCCCGATTTCCTCGCCGCGGTTTTCGAAGCAGAACACCTGCTCGACCTCGGGACGGGCCATCAGCTCGGCTGTGCGGTGCCGCCACGCCTCGACGACGAGCCGGGCATGCGCGACGTCTAGCGCGGCGAAGGAGCCGGTGTGGTCGCTGGAAAAGCAGATCACCTCGCAGCGGCCATGCCCGGGCAGCGGCACGAACCCGTCGGGCGCCCGCGGTGCCGGGCCACCAGCACCGGACAGGCTGGGGAACCGGTTTTCGAACACCACGACGTCGTAATCGAGGGCGGGCACCTCGCTGGTGAGCCCGGTCGGACCCGGGCACAGCGGGCATTGATCGGGCGGCGGCTTGTAGGTGCGGTCTTGGCGCAGCGCCGCGATGATCACCCACTGCCCGGTTGTGCGGTCGAACCGCAGCTGCGAGGGGCACGGGTCGCGCGGGGCCAGGGGCCGACGGTCGGCGACCGGCGCCGGGGTGCGGCCGGGCAACGCGAAGAACAGCAGCTCACGGCCATCGGCCAGGGTGGCCCGCGTCGGCGCCGTCACGAACTCGAACCCTAATCGACCGCGGCGTTTCTGCGGCCAAGCCACGGGCAGTCACCATGGAACAGCGACAGCGAAGGAGGCGGTCTAGCGGTGCCCGATCTTTACCAGCGAGCACGTAACTGGCTGATCGGCTCAGATCCCGGATTGCTGCGGCTGCGGGCGGCCAGCCGGACCACGGCCGCGCTGGCCTGCGCCTTGGCGATCCTCTACGGGCTGAGCAGGGCGACCGGCCAGCCGGTGACGGTGGCGCTGCTCGGGGTGTTGATCACCATGGTGTCCGGCCGTGCCGTCAACGAACCGGGCCCGCGTCAGCAGAAGATCACGATGGCGCTGCTGCCGCTGCCGGCCGCGCTGGCCATCACGGTCGGCACGCTGCTGGCGCCGCACAAGGTGCTCAGCGACATCGTGTTCGTCGGGATCGTGTTCGCCGCGGTCTACCTCCGCCGCTTCGGCTCGCGGGGACGGGCGTTGGGGATGGTCATGTTCATGGCCTACTTCTTCACGTTGTTTCTGCGAGCCCAGTCCAGCGAGCTGCCCTGGATGATCGGCGCGGTCCTGGTGGGCGCCGCGTGCAGCCTGGTCATCACCGCCTACGCGTTTCCTGACCGGCCCGAACGCGTGCTGCAGGCGACGATGCGGTCCCTGCGGGCCCGGATGGCCATCGTCATCGACACCACCGCCGAGGCGTTGGCGGCCGGCCGGCTCGACGAACGGCGGCGACGGCGGCTGCGGGCCCGCATCGCGCGGCTCAACGAGACCGCGCTGATGGTGCAAAGCCAGATCGAAGACAAAGTCAACCCGGCCGCGCTGTGGCCCGGAGTCAGCGGCGACGACCTGGCGCTGTGGCTGTTCGACGCCGAACTGACCGTCGAACGGGTGGCCAGCGCCGGTGCGCGTGCGGCACTCGTGGCCGCGGACAACCCCGCCGCGATCACTCCCGCCACCCGCAGTCAGCTGGCCGACGCGCTGTCTCAACTCGCCCAGGCGATCCGGCTGCCGCAGCCGCAACGGCTGCAACGGGCCGCGCAACTGGCCCAGCCGCTGGCCGACCAACGCGGCGACGACCCCGGCGCGGTCGCGGTGCGCCGCCTCGCGCTGGCCATCATCGCCGCCGCCACGGCGGCCGCCGAAGTGCGTGCCCTGGTGCAGCACGGCGCGCGGCAGACCGCGGCCCCGTCGCGGCGGCGCCGGCCGATGACGGTCCTAGCCAACGCGGTCTGCAGCCGACGACACGGCAGGCGATTCAGGTCGCCGTGGCCGCCTCGTTGGCCATCGTCACCGGCGAGCTGGTGTCTCCCGCGCGCTGGTATTGGGCGGTGATCGCCGCGTTCGTGATCTTCGCCGGCACCAACTCCTGGGGTGAAACGCTTACCAAGGGCTGGCAGCGGCTGCTGGGCACCGGGCTCGGTGTGCCGTGCGGGGTGCTGATCGCCACGCTGGTGTCGGGCAATCGCGTGGTGTCGCTGGTCTTGATCTTCGTGTGCGTGTTCTGCGCGCTGTACTTCATGAAGGTCACTTACAGCCTGATGACCTTCTGGATCACCACGATGCTGGCGTTGTTGTACGGTCTGCTCGGCCAATTCAATTTCCAGCTGCTGATGCTGCGGATCGAAGAGACCGCGATCGGCGCCGCGATCGGGGTGGCCGTCGCAATCTTGGTGCTGCCCACCAACACTCGAACCGCGGTCCGCAACGATGCCCACGCCTTTTTCACCACGCTGTCGGAGCTGGTCGAGGCGTCAGTGTCGGCGATGTTTGGCCGCGACGGGCCGACGCCGACCGACAAGGCGCGCCAATTGGACCGCAACCTGCAGCAGTTCCGCGCCACTGCCAAGCCGGTGCTGGCCGGGGTGGCCGGCCTGTCCGGCGGCGCAGCATCCGGCGCGGTCTGCGGATGCTGACCGCGTGCGACCGCTACGGGCGAACCCTGGCCCGTAGCAGCGAACGAGTCGACCATGTTCCCGACGAGCTGGTCGACGCCGTGACCTCGGCCGCCGCGCAGATCCGTCGTAATATCGACGCGCTGGTCAACGCCCGCGACGGCGCGACCACCGTTGTTCCGGCCACCGACCATCTCGACGACGCGGAAAACCTTGCGCGCCAACTGAACAGCGAGAGTGGCCGACTGCTGGGCGCCTTGCAGGCGCTCCGCCAAATCGACCGAACCGTGGCCAGCACCGCCGTCGACCTCGGCGCCCGCGACGGTGCGGCGCTAACAGCCTCGAACTGAAATAGCAACGGCCACAGTCCGGCTTGGCCACGTCGATGACCGTCAGCCGGTGGTGTGGACGATCAGCACGTCGCTTTTGGCCCTGCGAGAGACGCTGCCGGGCACCGAGAACAGCCGCCCAAGGATCGCCGATCGCGCATCGAGCCCGACATTGCCGACCACCAGCAGATCGGCGTTGGCTTCCGCGGCGACGTCCACCAGGGCATCCACCGGCGCATCCTCGATCGATCGTTCCTCGATGGTCTTGGCTCCGGCGAGCTTGGCCCGGCTGCGGGCGTCGCGCAGGATCGCGTAGATCGGCGCGTTGCCCCGGACCAGGTAAGCCTCGTCTTTGAGGATGTCGGCCGCGCGTGGATCTTCTTCTTGCGGAAAGTAGCCCGTCGTAATGATCAGCTTGGCGTTTGACTCGGCAGCGATCTGGGCTGCGCGCTCAACCGCACGCAACGACGTCGGCGAGCCGTCGGTGCCGACCACCACCGTCTGATAGGAGCTCATTCAACCTCCCCGCGCATCGACACCTCCTCGACGTCCAAGGACGTGGTTTCACGGTAGGCACCCGCCGATGCCGGCGGCCGTGAATGGTCCAACTGGTCCGACAGGGCCCTGATGCGAACTTGTTGCATGGGCAACCGCGTGTGCGATTGGGACCGTCGACGCCCAGCTGGCATCCTTTCAGTGTGCTTTTCGAGCTTGCCAGATCGCTAGTGCTGCTGCGGCATCGAGCGCGAAGGATACGTCAGGCGGCTTCACGCGCGAAACCCAAGGCGCCGGGGGCGGACAAGCCCGACGCCTCGTAGTCGCCGCCACGCCTCATCTACTCGCGTCGGGGATCGACGCCGGCGCGACGCGCCACCGCGGCATGCCTTGCGAACGCGCGGTGCGCCCGGTACACGAGCATGTCGGGTACAGCGGGCCAGGCGTCCGCGATCGCTTCGACCGATTCGATGATGGCGGGATGCAGGCCCGTGCGGCTGTGCGGCATGGCGCCGTTGTCGATGGCATCGCAGAGCAGCGCCACGAACGTCGTCCGCGCCTCGTGGAGGGTATTGGACTGTCGGTCGTCCCGACCCACGGTGTCCAGTCTGTGGCCCGTCCTACCGGTGGTGCAACAGCCGTCGGCAAACTGCCGATGCGTCTCGTGGTGGCAGGTCCAGGATTCGAACCTGGGTAGGCATACGCCGACGGATTTACAGTCCGCTCCCATTGGCCGCTCGGGCAACCTGCCCTCTGTGTTACGTCTAGCAGGGTACAACGGGGACGTAACCCGGACGCAAACGCCCAATATCGATGGGAAGGGGACCGATCCAATGGCGGATTCATCGTTCGACGTCGTCAGCAAGGTCGACCGCCAGGAGGTCGACAACGCGCTCAACCAGGCCGCCAAGGAGCTGGCAACCCGGTTCGACTTCCGCGGCACCGACACCAAGATCGCCTGGAAGGGCGACAACACCGTCGAGCTGACCAGCTCCACCGAGGAGCGCGTCAAGGCCGCCGTCGACGTCTTCAAGGAAAAGCTGATCCGCCGCGACATCTCCATGAAGGCCTTCGAGGCGGGCGAGCCCACCCAGTCGGGCAAGACCTACAAGGTCACCGGCACGATCAAGCAGGGCATCAGCAGCGAGAACGCCAAGAAGATCACCAAGCTCATCCGCGACGAGGGGCCCAAGAACGTCAAAACCCAGATCCAAGGCGACGAGGTGCGGGTGTCCAGCAAAAAGAAGGACGACCTGCAGGCCGTGATCGCAATGCTCAAGAAGGCCGACCTAGACGTGGCTTTGCAGTTCGTGAACTACCGGTAGCGCGCTGGCCCAATCAACCGGTGGGTGCCTAATGTGGTGGGCACCACTGTATCGCCGTGAAGCGAGGTTCGCGATGACCGTGACGCCGCAGCAGGCCGCCGACAGCGTAGGCGCACCGCAGGACGCCGGCTACTTCGACGTGGTGATCATCGGCGCGGGCATCTCGGGGCTGGGCGCGGCCTACCGCATCAGCGAGCGCAACCCCGGCATCCGCTATGTCATCCTGGAGCGGCGCGCACAGATCGGCGGCACCTGGGACCTGTTCCGCTACCCCGGTGTGCGCTCGGACAGCAGCATCTTCACGCTGTCGTTCCCCTACGAGCCGTGGACCCGGAAAGAAGGTGTGGCCGACGGCGTGCACATTCGCGAGTACCTGGCCGCAACCGCGCGCAAGTACGGCATCGACCGCCACATCCGGTTCAACAGCTATGTGCGCGCAGCAGACTGGGATTCGACGACCGACACCTGGACGATTACCGCCGAACAGGACGGCACGCCCGCGACGTACCGGGCCCGGTTCGTGTTCTTCGGGTCCGGCTACTACAACTACGACGAGGGCTACACTCCCGAATTCCCCGGCATCGAGCAGTTCAGCGGCACCGTCGTGCACCCGCAGCACTGGCCCGAGGACCTGGACTACACCGGCAAGAAGATGGTGGTGATCGGCAGCGGGGCAACGGCGGTGTCGCTGATCCCGTCACTGACCGAGAAGGCCTCGAAAGTGACCATGCTGCAACGTTCGCCGACCTACATGTTCTCGGCGTCCAGATACAGCTGGTTCGCGGACCTGTTACGGAAAGCGTTGCCGCGCAAGGCGGCTCACCAGATCATCCGGATGCGCAACGCACTGCTGGAGGGGGCGATCTGGTTCTTGTCCCGCAAAACGCCGGGCTTCATGAAGTGGTGGATCCGCCAGATCGCGATCAAAAACCTGCCCGAGGGCTACGACGTCGACACCCATTTCAAGCCGCGGTACAACCCGTGGGACCAGCGGTTGTGCCTGATCCCGGACGCCGACCTCTACGTCGCGATCAGCGAAGGACGCGCCGAAGTGGTCACCGATCACATCGACCACTTCGACACCACCGGTATCGTGCTGAAATCCGGTGCGCATCTGGACGCCGACATCATCGTCACCGCCACTGGCCTGCAGTTGCAGGCGCTGGGCGGAGTGACGCTGTCGCTGGACGGGGCGGAGATCAAGCCACAGGACCGCTTCGTCTACAAGGCGCACATGCTCGAAGACGTGCCCAACCTGTTCTGGTGCGTGGGCTACACCAACGCCTCCTGGACGCTGCGCGCCGACATGACCGCCCGCGCGACTGCGAAACTCTTGGCGTACATGAACTCTCGCGGCTACACCCACGCCTACCCGCACCGCGGCGACGAGCCGATGCCGGAAAAACCGTCCTGGGACATCCAGGCCGGCTACGTGCTGCGCGCGCTGCACGCGCTGCCCAAGTCCGGCACCAAGCGGCCGTGGAACGTGCGCCAGAACTACTTCGCCGACGCCATCGACTACCGGTTCGACCGGATCGAGGAGGCTATGGTGTTCGGGCGCGCCCCGCAGCCGGCCACGGCAGCATCGTAAACTGCGAAAACACGTGGCGGCGTTCACAAATGGTTGGCGAAGCCGCGATCCCGGAGCATTATGAAGGAATGCTAAGCACGCGGAATTTCGTCAGATCGGTGGTCGTAGCGGGGGCTGCCGCGGCGGCAATTGGCGCCGTGCCGACGGCCGTGGTGATCGCACACGCCCCGTTCACGCCGGCCCACCAGGTCGTCGTCGCCGACCCCAACGGCACCCAAGGCAGCGGCGGGCCCGACGGGCAAGGCGGGGGCGGAGGCTGCGGCAGCGGTCCCGGGTGGAACGGCTGCGGTAGCTGGAACCCCTTCCAAGGCGCCTTCGTCAGCGCCTGCGCCAACGGGGCTTGCGGAGGCTGGGACGGCACTCGGGGCTGGGGTCACTTCTAACCACGGCTCGCGACGTTCAGTTCGCCAACTGCCGGTGAACATCGGGCGTCGGCAATACGCTGATCGCCATGGCAGCTGCTAAGCGCGAACCGAAAGTCGTCGTCTTGGGCGGCGGGTCCTGGGGAACCACAGTCGCCTCGATCTGCGCGCGGCGCGGGCCGACGCTGCAGTGGGTGCGCTCGGCGGAAGTCGCCAAGGACATCAACGAGAACCACCGCAACACCCGCTACCTCGGCGACGAGGTCGTGCTGAGCGAGTCGCTGCGGGCCACCACCGACTTTTCCGAGGCCGCCAACACCGCCGACGTCATCGTCATGGGGGTTCCGTCCCACGGCTTTCGCGACGTGCTCACCGAGCTGGCCGCCGAGCTGCGGCCCTGGGTTCCGGTGGTGTCGCTGGTCAAGGGCCTCGAGCAGGGCACCAACATGCGGATGTCGCAAATCGTCGACGAGGTGCTGCCCGGCCACCCGGCCGGCATCCTGGCCGCCCCAACATCGCCCGCGAGGTCGCCGAGGGCTACGCGGCCGCGGCGGTGCTGGCCATGCCCGACCAGCACCTCGCCGCGCGGCTCGCAGAGCTGTTCCGCACCAGGCGGTTTCGCGTGTACACCACCGACGACGTGATCGGCGTGGAGATGGCCGGCGCGTTGAAGAACGTCTACGCGATCGCCGTCGGCATGGGCTATTCGCTGGGCATCGGCGAGAACACCCGTGCGGCAGTGATGGCCCGCGCGGTGCGCGAGATGGCCAAGCTGGGCGAGGCCATGGGCGGGCAGCGCGACACCTTCGCCGGGCTGGCAGGCATGGGCGATCTCATCGTGACCTGCACCAGCCCGCGCAGCCGCAACCGCCACGTCGGCGAGCAGCTCGGCGCGGGCAAGCCGATCGACGAGATCATCGGATCGATGAACCAGGTCGCCGAGGGCGTCAAAGCCGCCAGCGTCGTGATGGAGTTCGCCGACAAGTACGGGTTGAGCATGCCGATAGCCCGCGAAGTCGACGCGGTGATCAACCACGGATCCACCGTCGAGCAGGCCTACCGCGGGCTGATGGCCGAAAAACCCGGGCATGAGATCCACGGCCCGGGGTTCTAAGCACCGGTCGAGGCACCCGGTCATGCGCGGACCGTGGCATTGCCGCATCGGTCGCGGGTCAGGCGGTTCCGTGCCGCAGGGTTTCGACAAGCGGTGCTTGTGTGTATGCGTTTTCTATGTGTTGCTTTGGTGCGGTTGCTGCGTCGATGAACCGACAAATAAGCTGGCGCAGAGCAATTGGGGCACCTGCTACAGGCGACCAGGCTCACAGTATCTGTAATAGATTGTGCGCTAAAAGTTTTACTTCACCGCAATTTTAAATATCGAGAAGTTAACGATAAGTCGTTACGTTTGACCGCCATCGCGAACTAACAAAGGAGCGACCGATTCAGTACGCCGACCAGCTGGGCATTGGCCAAAACCGGGCATCGTTGCCAACTGATCGACTGCGATCGATCCTCCGCTACGACCTGCCCTCGTCACTAGTGGTATTCCTCGTCGCACTTCCTTTGTCGCTGGGGATCGCGCTTGCCTCCGACGCCCCGGTACTCGCCGGCCTGATCGCGGCGATTATCGGCGGCATCGTGGTAGGCGCCCTGGGCGGCTCACCGCTGCAGGTCAGCGGCCCCGCCGCTGGGCTGACCGTTGTGGTCGCTGATCTCGTAGCCCAATTCGGCTGGGCAGTAACGTGTTTGATCACCGTTGCCGCGGGTGTACTGCAGGTTCTGCTTGGGCTCAGCCGGGTCGCGCGAGCCGCGCTGGCGATTTCACCCGTCGTCGTCCACGCGATGTTGGCCGGCATCGGAATCACGATCGCGCTTCAGCAAACCCATGTGCTGTTGGGCGGGGAGTCCCACAGCTCAGCCTGGGAGAACATCACCAGCCTGCCCGGACAGCTTCTCGGCGCGCACGGCACCGCTCTCATCTTGGGTGTTTTGGTGATCGCCACGATGATCGCCTGGCGGTGGGTACCGGCGCGGATCGCCATCATTCCGGGCCCACTGGTGGCCGTCGTCGGGGCGACAATCGTCTCGGTGATCTTTCCGGTCCACGTGCCGCGGATCACACTGGAGGGGTCATTGCTGGATGCCCTGCAGCTGCCGGACCTGCCGGACGGCAACTGGGGCGGGGTCGCGATCGGCGTGGTGACCGTGGCGCTGATCGCCAGCGTGGAAAGCCTGTTGTGCGCGGTTGCGACCGACCGTATGCACACCGGGCCACGCACCGACTTCAACCGCGAGCTAATCGGCCAGGGCACCGCCAACATCGCTTCCGGAGTCATCGGCGGGCTTCCGATCACCGGAGTGATCGTGCGCAGCTCCACCAACATCCACGCCGGCGCGAAAAGTCGCGCTTCGGCGATCCTGCACGGAGTGTGGGTGCTGCTGTTCTCGTTGCCGTTCGCGGGGTTGGTCGAACAGATACCCACCGCGGCGCTAGCTGGACTGCTCATCGTGATTGGCATCCGGCTGCTGCAACCTGCCCACATCGAAACCGCGCGCCGCAACGGTGATTTCGTCGTTTATCTGGTCACCGTGCTGGGCGTCGTGTTCTTCAACCTGCTGCACGGGGTACTGATCGGGCTTGCCTTGGCGATCGCATTGACGGGATGGCGGGTGATCCGGGCCAAGGTCGAGGCCAAAGAGCACGCCGACGACGAATGGCACGTGCGGGTGGACGGGGCGTGCACGTTCCTGGCCCTGCCCCGGCTGACCGGAGTACTGGCGTCTATTCCCGCGGGCACCGCAGTCACTGTCGACCTGGCAGCCGACTACCTCGACCATGCCGCACATCAGGCGATCCACGACTGGCAGCGCCAGCATCAGGCCACCGGTGGGACGGTGCGCATCAACGGAGCTCATTAGCCGCAGCCGTACCAGCCGGGGGCATCGGGTCTCACCCCGATCAGCGAGCCACGTTGAGTGTGTGGGTTTTCTATGTGTTGAGTCGGTGGGTTGGTGCAGTGCTGAGCCGATAAGTAGGCTGACAACAAAGCATCTGAGCGCTGACTCTGGGTGAGGAGCGGGTTGAGGCGCTGTGACTTCACGTAATGCCCGCATACCCTCATGGGCGCAGACTGTCAGCGTCCTCGTCATCGCAATAGGTGTGCTCGCGGCGGCCATCGGATACGGGCTGGCGCGAGCGAATCACGTTTTGTCAGGCCCGCCCGCGTCGACATCGGCGACCGCCAGTACCGGCGAAGAACGTTTCGATCACCAGATCGATCAGGCGTCTTTGTCCTCGGCCCACAAGGCTTTTCACGTCGCGGTGCTGCACCGCAGCCGACCGTCGGCGTGGTCACCGCCGGTGGTCTCATCTGGCTGGTCGCTGTCCCAGGGCTTCTTGCCCGCATCCCGGCACCGGCTCGGCGTGGGGGCCCTGCACCCACCTGTCACGTCTCTCGCCGGGCGAGAACGCTTGACCCAGTTCTGCGTCGCGCGGCACTGACCGGTCACCGCGGCTTCACCCTTGTGGCGGCCGCGTTTTAACGCATCGCCAAATCGGCCTGAATCACCTTGCAGTGAAGCGCTTCGAAGCGCGGTATCTGCTATCGAGATGTCTTCGTCCAAGATTTTGAGGAGAAAAGCAATGTTTGCAATGGATTTCGGCGCGTTACCGCCAGAAATCAATTCCGGGCGCATGTATGCCGGTCCGGGCTCGGGCCCGATGCTGGCCGCTGCGGCGGCATGGGATGGCTTGGCCACGGCGTTGCACACGACGGCGGCGAGCTATCAGGCGGTGGTTTCGGAACTGACCACTGCGTCGTGGCGCGGCCCGGCGTCGGTGTCGATGGCGGCCGCGGCCGCAACCTATATTTCGTGGCTGACCTCCACGGCCAGCCAAGCCGAAGAAGCAGCCACCCAGGCCAGAGCGGCGGCGGCGGCGTATGAAGCGGCGCATGCGATGACCGTGCCCCCACCAGTGATCGCCGCCAACCGCTCGCTGCTGATGCTGCTGGTCGCGACAAACGTGTTGGGGCAAAACACACCGGCGATCGCTGCCACCGAGTTCCACTACGGCGAGATGTGGGCCCAGGATGCCGCCGCGATGTACGGCTACGCCGGCGCCTCCGCCGCCGCATCGCGGGTGACACCGTTTAGCCCGCCTCCCGCCACTACCGACCCGACAGGGCCGGCCCGCCAAGCCGTTGCGGTCGCCCAGCTGACCTCGGCAGTGCCGCCGGCACTTCGCGAACTGGCCTCCCCCACGCCTGGGACATCGCTTCGCTCGGCCCTGGATACGTTGAACGCTCATGCGACTACTGTCAGCGGACATGCAAGAACGACATTTTCAGGGCTGGGTTTCTTGACCAGCGCGGCAAACCTCGCGAAGAGCATGAACACCGCCGGCACCGCCACTGGTGCCGCCGTTGCGGCTGCGCCGTCCGGCGGCGGTGCCTTGGGCTCGACGAGGCTCGCGGGTCTTAGCGCGGTGAGCGGCGGCGGATCGGTGTCGGCGGGCATGGGCCGGGCTTTTCCGGTTGGCGCGTTGTCTGCGCCACAGGCGTGGGCCGCGGCGGCCCCGGGCGCGGGCCCGGTCAGCGCGACCGTCCCGGGCGTTGCTGCGACTGGCGCCCCCGCGAGCGGGATAGCCGGTGTGCCCGTGGCGCCGCTAGCGGGTATGGCCGGGCGCGGCGGCGCCCGGCTTGCTGATGCTTCTCGATTCTTGTTGCGGCCCAACATGGTTCCACGCTGGCCGGCGGGCGGATGACGCGATTGGTTCGCAGATGGAATGTTGTAGTCCCACTGCTGGCCCTGGTCGCGCTCGCGCTTACCTGGGGCCGCGTGATCGGATCGGCAGCGGCGGCCCTGACCGGGATGCTGCTCGCGGGCGCGGTGCTGGCCGCGGTCCACCACGCCGAGGTGGTCGCACACCGAGTCGGCGAGCCGTTCGGATCGCTGGTGCTCGCGGTGGCGGTGACCATCATCGAGGTGGCGCTGATTGTCACGCTGATGGTGTCCGGCGGCGACAAATCGGCCACGCTGGCGCGCGATACCGTGTTCGCCGCGGTGATCATCACCACCAACGGGATCGTCGGCTTGTCGCTGCTGATCGGTTCACTGCGTTATGGCGTAATGTTGTTCAACGCCAACGGAAGTGGTGCCGCGCTCGCAACCGTCACCACGCTGGCCACGTTGAGTCTGGTGTTGCCTACCTTCACCACCAGCCAGCCCGGGCCCGAGTTTTCGCCCGGCCAGCTCAGCTTCGCCGCGCTCGCGTCGCTCGGGCTCTATCTGCTGTTCGTGTTCACCCAGACCGTGCGACACCGCGATTTCTTTCTGCCGGTCAGCCAACGCGGCGCCACCGTAGACGAAAGCCAGCATGCGCCGCCACCAACCGCCCGGCGAGCGCTGGCGAGCCTCGCGCTGCTGCTGGCCGCGCTCGTCGCGGTGGTGGGCTTGGCCAAAGTGGAGTCGCCCGTCGTCGAACGGGCAGTGACGGCAATCGGATTCCCGCAGTCGTTCGTCGGTGTGGTGATCGCCATGCTGGTGCTGCTCCCGGAAACACTGGCGGCCGTGCGGGCGGCACGGCGGGGCCGCATCCAAATCAGCCTCAACCTGGCCTACGGCTCGGCGATGGCCAGCATCGGGCTCACCATCCCCGCGATCGCGCTGGCCTCGCTGTGGCTCAGCGGCCCGCTGCTGCTGGGCCTGGGTGCCACCCAGTTGGTGCTGCTGGCGCTGACCGTCGTGGTCGGTGTGCTGACCGTCGTGCCCGGCCGCGCCACCCGGCTACAGGGCGAGGTGCATCTGGTGCTGCTGGCCGCATACGTGTTTCTCGCGGTCATCCCGTGAGGGGCAACTGCCCGGCCCATGGGCGCACCGAAAGTCACCGTGGCGTCGCATTCGCCGCCGAGGACGACCGGCTGAAAGTCAGCCCCGCGCCATCGCCTCGAGCCGGCGGATGCGGTCGGCGATCGGCGGGTGCGTCGAAAACAGCGACCCGATCCGCTCGCCCGCACGGAACGGGTTGGCAATCATCAAGTGCGCCTGGCTGGCCAGCTGCGGCTCGGGCGGCAGCGGCGCCGCCTCCACGCCGCTGGAGATCTTGCGCAGCGCCGACGCCAACGCCAGCGGATCGCCCGTCAACACCGCCCCGGACTCGTCGGCCTGATATTCGCGCGACCGGGATACCGCCAGCCGCACCACCGTCGCGGCGATCGGGCCCAGCAGCGAAACCAGAAGCAACGCAAAAGGATTGGCCCCGCCGTCGCGGTCGCTGCCGCCGACCATTCCGCCGAACAACAGGGCCATGTTGGCCAACGCGGTGATGACCGAGGCCAAGGCGCCGGCCACACAGGAGATCAGGATGTCGCGGTTGTAGACGTGGGAGAGCTCGTGACCGAGCACGGCGCGCAACTCCCGCTCGTTGAGGATGCGCAGGATGCCGGTGGTGCAGCACACCGCGGCGTTGCGCGGATTGCGGCCGGTGGCAAACGCGTTGGGCGCGGCGGTGTCGCTGAGATACAGCCGCGGCATCGGCTGGTGCGCTGCGGTGGCCAGCTCGCGCACGATCCGATACATCGCCGGGGCCTGCACCTCCGACACCGGCTGGGCGTGCATCGCCCGCAGTGCCAGCTTGTCACTGTTGTAGTAGGTGTAGACGTTCATCCCAACGGCGAACAACGTGGCGATCAGCAACGCCGTCCGGCCGAACAGGCTGCCGACGAACACGATCAGCGCCGACATGCCGACCAGCAGCGCGAACGTCTTCACCCTGTTGGCATGCGGATGCCAGGTCATCAGCTCCTCCTACGAAGACCGTTCTTGCTGATTAAACGCGCCGTGCAGGCCGCCGGGTTCCGGAATCAGCCGTGCCGGTTGACGGTGTACTCGACCAGCATGGCCAGCGCTTGGCGGCCCGCGACATCGGGCAGCTTGGCCAGCTCCTCACGGGCCTGAGCCGCGTAGCGGGCCACGGTGTCCTTGGCCTTGGCCATGCCCGGCGACCTGCGCAGCAGATCCAAAGCCTCGGTCAGCGCCGCGTCGTCGTCGACCGGCCCGGCCAGCAGTTCGCGCAGCCGGTCGGCCTGCGGCCCGCTGTCCTGCAGCGCGTAGAGCACCGGCAGCGTGTGCACTCCCTCGCGCAGGTCGGTGCCGGGCACCTTGCCCGACTCGTCGGGTGCGCTGTCGATGTCGATGATGTCGTCGGAAATCTGGAATGCGGTGCCGACGATGCCGCCGAGCCGGCTCAGCCGTTCAACCTGCTGCTCGTCGGCGCCGGAGAACGTCGCGCCGAAGCGGCCCGCCGCCGAGATCAGGCAAGCGGTCTTCTCGTGCACCACCCGCAGGTAGTGCTCGATCGCATCCACCCCCTCGGCCGCGCCGCGAGTTTCGCGCATCTGCCCGGTGACCAGCTGGGCAAACGTTTCGGCGATCACCCGCACCGCCTCCGGGCCCAGTCGCGACACCAGCCGCGAAGCCGTGGCGAACAAGTAGTCGCCGGCCAGGATCGCGACGTTGTTGCCCCAACGCGCGTTGGCGCTTTGCGCGCCCCGGCGCACCTGCGCCTCGTCCATCACGTCGTCGTGGTAGAGCGTCGCCAGGTGCACCAGCTCGATCACCGCGCCGGCGATCGTCACCTCCTGGGCGTCGGGACGGGGGCCGAGCTGCGCGGAGAGCACGGTGAACATCGGCCGGAACCGCTTGCCGCCGGCCTCGAACAGGTGCAGCACCGACTCGGTCAGCAGGTCGTCGCTGCCGCGCAGCTCGCTCTCCATGAGCCGCTCGATGCGGTCGACCCCGTCCCGCACGCTGGCTGCGAACGCGGCATCGCCGAAGTCGAAGCCAGCCACCACGGTCGCCGGAGTCCCCACGCGACCAACATACTGGTGAGCATGCACCGCAGGGCGGACGTGGTGGTCGTGGGCGCCGGGCGGCCGGGTCGGCGGCGGCCGCCTGGGCCGCGCGGGCCGGTCGCGACGTGCTGGTGATCGACGCGGCCAGCTTCCCCCGCGACAAGGCCTGCGGCGACGGGCTGACCCCGCGCGCGGTGGCCGAGCTGGAGCGACTGGGGCTGGGCGACTGGCTGGATGCCCGCATCCGCCACCGCGGATTGCGGATGAGCGGGTTCGGCGGCGAGGTCGAGGTCGCCTGGCCGGGCCCGTCGTTCCCGTCGACGGGCAGCGCGGTGGCCCGCATCGAACTCGACGACCGGATCCGCAAAGTGGCCGAGGACTCCGGCGCGCGAATGCTGCTGGGAATGAAAGCTGTTGGCGCTCGACATGATTCATGTGGACGCGTGCGGTCGCTGGTGCTGGCCGACGGCAGCGAGGTCGGATGCGGTGAGTTGATCGTCGCCGACGGCGCCCGCTCGCCGCTGGGCCGGGTATTGGGCCGAAGGTGGCATCAGGACACGGTGTACGGCATCGCCGCGCGGGGGTATCTGGCCTCGCCGCGCAGCGACGAGCCGTGGCTGACCTCGCACGTGGAGGTCCGCTCCCCCGACGGCGCGATCCTGCCCGGCTACGGCTGGATTTTCCCGCTCGGCAACGGCGCGGTGAACATCGGCGTGGGCGCCCTGCAGACCTCGAAACGGCCCGCGCATCTGGCTTTGCGCCCGCTGATGTCGTACTACGCCGACCTGCGTCGCGACGAGTGGGGGTTTCGCGGGCCGCCCAAGGCGATGTCGTCGGCACTGCTGCCGATGGGCGGCGCGGTATCCGGGGTGGCCGGGCCGAACTGGATGCTGGTCGGCGACGCCGCCGCCTGCATCAACCCCTTGAACGGCGAAGGCATCGACTACGGGCTGGAGGCCGGGCGGCTGGCCGTCCACCTGCTGGGCAGCGGCGACCTGTCTGCGGCCTGGCCTGCGCTGCTGCAGCAGCACTACAGCCGGGCGTTTTCGGTGGCGCGGCGGCTGGCGCTGCTGTTGACCTTTCCCCGGTTTTTGCCGTCGACGGGCCCGGTCGCGATGCGTTCTGCGGCGCTGATGGCCGTCGCGGTGCGGGTGATGGCCAACCTGGTCAGCGACGACGACGCCGACCTGCTGGCGCGGCTGTGGCGCGCCAGCGGGGTGGCGTCGCGGCTGGTCGACCGGCGCAAGCCGTTCAGCTGAGGGTGGCGGGCAGCGGCGGCTTGTGCGCGGCGTGCAGCGCGACGATGCCGCCGGTCAGGTTTCGCCACCGCACACCCGACCATCCGGCCCGCGCAATCCGCCGCGCCAGTGCCTGCTGGTCCGGCCATGCCCGAATCGACTCGGCCAGGTAGACATACGCCTCGGCGTTGCTCGACACCGCCCGGGCGATGCGTGGCAGCGCCTGCATCAGATACTCCCGGTAGACGGTGGCGAACAGCCGATTGGTCGGCGTGGAGAACTCGCAGACCACCAGCCGCCCCCCGGGACGCGTCACCCGGGCCATCTCCTGCAGCGCCGCCTGCTGGTCGGCGACGTTGCGCAGCCCGAAACTGATTGTGACCGCGTCGAATACATCGTCGCCGAACGGCAGCCGGGTGGCGTCGCCGACAACCTTGGGCACCAGCCGGCCGCCACCCGCCTTGAGCATGGCCACCGAAAAGTCCACCGCCACACACCATGCGCCGGACTTGGCCAGCTCCACCGTCGACACCGCGGTACCCGCGGCCAGATCCAGCACCCGCTCACCGGGCCCGACCCGCAGCGCTGAACGGGTGGCACGTCGCCAGTGGCGATCCTGGCCCAGCGACAGCACCGTGTTGGTCAGGTCGTAACGGCGCGCCACCGCGTCGAACATCGATGCCACGGCATGCGGGTCTTTGTCGAGGCTCGCCCGGCTCACGCCCGCGACGTTACGCTGCCGCCTCCCGGCGGCTCTGTAACACCGCCGCGTAGTGGCCGAGCAGCTCGTCGCAGATAGCGGGCCAGCTGCGGTGCAGCACGCTGCGCCGCGCCGCGTGCGAATAGCGGGGTCGTTGATCGATCAGATGCGCAACAGCGGTGCCCAGCCGCGCCTCGAACTCGTCGACCGGCAGCAACAGCCCGGTGCGCCACGGCGTGACCAGGTCGCGCGGCCCGCCGGCGTCGGGGGCGATGACCGGCAGCCCCGACGCCAGCGCTTCCTGCACGGCTTGGCAAAACGTCTCGTGTTCACCGGTGTGCACGAAGACGTCCATACTGGCGTATGCGGCGGCGAGCTCCTGACCGTACAGCGCTCCCGTGAAAACCGCTGTGGGCATTGCGGATTGCAGTTTGGCTCGGTCGACCCCGTCGCCGACCACCACGACCTGGACTGCGCCGTCGCGCGCCAGAGCCGCTAGCCGGTCGACCCGCTTCTCCGGGGCCAGCCGCCCACGAAGCCGACGATCGGCTTGCCGTGCGGCGACCACCGCAGCCGCAGCGACTGGTCGCGCGCCGACGGCGCCAACCCGATCACGTCGACGCCGCGCGCCCAGTGATATACCCGCGGAATACCGTGTGCGGCAAGGGACTCCATCGCCGAGGTGGACGGGGCCAGCGTGCGGTCGGCGCGGCGGTGCAGGTGCCGCAGCCACGCCCACGCCGCGCGTGATGCCAGCCCTAAGCCGTAGCTGTGCGCGAAACCGGCGACGTCGGTTTGGAATACGGCGACCGTGGGCACGCCTAGGCGCCGGGCGGCCTGCAGCCCGCCGTAGCCCAGCACCGCCGGCGAGGCCAGATGCACGACGTCGGGGTCGAATCCGCGCAGCACGCGCAGAATCCGGGGCACCGGCAGCCCGAGCGGCAGCGAGGTCACCTTCGGAAACATCCGCGACGGCACCCTATGCACCCGGATACCGTCGTGAACCCGCTCCGCGCGGGGCTGACCGGGCGGGGTGTCCGGCGCGATGACAAGGGCTTCATGGCTGGTGCGACGCAGATGCTCCACAATCCGCACCACCGAGTTGCTGACGCCGTTGACGTGCGGCAGAAACGACTCTGCGACTATCGCCACGCGCACGCCATTTACCGTGTCAGCGGCGCTTGTCGACAAGGTTGCCGGAGGGCGTACGGGGCGCGAAATCTGGCCTGCACCCGAAACAGGACGGCTCATGCGTGGCACGCCGGCGTCGACCCTCAAGCCCCCGAGTGGCTGGACAGCTTGTGCACGTCCGCGTGACGGTCCAGCCGCGTCTCGAGTACCGCGATCGCCACTAGTGCCACACCGGCGATCAGCCAACCGACCACCGCGATGGATCCCGCCGGGATGATGGCCAGCTTGGCGTTACGGTGCTGGACCCGCACCAGGTTGGGGTCTCTTTTGTTGTATTCGACGTAAATGCGCATGCCCGTGGACAGTTCGGACGGGTAGAGCACACCAAGTTCAGGTCGATAGGTGACCCGGTCGGGTGTGACGAACTCGATCGTCGAGCGGCGCGGTCCCGCGCTAAGCACCTCGGCCTGCGTCACGCCCATGTTGTGTTCGATGGCGATGTCGTTGCGCCAGGCGCCGGCCACCAGCAGCACCGACTGCAGGGTGACCAGACCGGCCAGGATCAACACCGTGACCCGGGTCCACCGCAGGACTCGTCGCGGCAAGGTATCGGGCGTGTCGCCGTTGCGGCCATGAATAAGCAACCGCCACAAGCCTTTCAGGCTGGTCATAGGGCGGCCTTGATGGCGGCGTGCAGGCGGCGCAGCGTGGACCGGTCGGCCTTGACTTCCAGCACCCGCATGCCCGGATTAGGTTCGTCGAGCGCCGCGCCGAGTTCGTCGACCTCGATTTGGCGGCTTTCCACGTGGTAGGCCCGGCACAGCGCGCCGACGTCGACGTCGTGCGGGGTGCCGAAAATCCGTGACGACACGTCGGAGAAGCGCGGGTCGCCCTGCTCGAGCAGTTCGAAGATCCCGCCCCCGTTGTCGTTGGACACCACGATGGTCAGGTTGTGCGGCGTCGGCTCGGTGGGGCCGATCAGCAGGCCGGAACTGTCGTGCACGAAGGTCAGGTCGCCGATCAGCGCGACGGTGCGGCCCTCGTGGGCCAGCGCGGCCCCGATCGCGGTGGACACGGTGCCGTCGATGCCGGCGACGCCGCGGTTGGAGCGCACCTTGATGCCGTGCGGGTTGAGCCCGACCAGCGCCGCGTCGCGCACCGGGTTGGACGCGCCGAGCACCAGCTGATCCCCGGGGCGCAGGGCGTCGGCGACCGCGGCGGCAACATGCAGGCCGGTGGTCAGTGGGTGGGCCTTGAGCTGGCTGCGCACCGCGTCGAGGGCGTGCCGGTTCAGCTCGGCGCAGCGGCGCAGCCAGGCCGGGTTGGGTGTGCCGGTGGTGACGGCGCGAGTCCCGGTGGCCTGGGAGTTGCCCGACACGTCCGGCCAGCGCGGCCCGGTGGTAAGCGCATACACCGGCACCGACGGGTCGGCCAGCAGCGCTTCCACCGGACGGTGCAGCGTCGGGCGGCCCAGCATGATCACCTGCTGCGGGTGCAGCAGCGGCAGCGTCATGGGATGCAGCGGGTTGCGGGCGGGCGGAGCGGTGGGCTCGGCGACGGTCGGCAGCTCGGCCAGGCTGGGGTGGATGCCGGCGCCGTGACCCGCGATGACGACGGTGTCCAGGCTCAGGTCGATGTCCAGCGGCTGGTCGAAGGTGACCACCGGGCTGTAGGTCCACGGCTTGCCGCCGGGCCGACCCGGTGGGGTGGCGGCCGCTGCCGGGTCGGGTTCCGGGTCGGGCACCAGCGGCTCGCGCAGCGGGATGTCGAATTGCACCGGCCCGGCGTTGGCGGTCCGGGCGCCGGTGGCGGCGGCCAGCACCCGGCAGGTCGCCGATCGCCAGGTCGCGTTGAAGACGTCCATCCGGTCTGGAGCGTCCTCGGCGAGGCCGAGGCTGATCGCGGCGCGCACCTGGGTGCCGAAATAGCCGAGCTGCTCCATGGTCTGGTTGGCGCCGGTGCCGAGCAGCTCGTAGGGCCGGTTGGCCGACAACACGACCAGCGGGACCCGCGCGTAGTTGGCCTCCACCACCGCGGGGCCGAGGTTGGCCACCGCGGTGCCCGACGTCATCGCCACGCACACCGGCGCGCCGGCGCCGACGGCCAGCCCGATGGCCAGATAGCCCGCAGTGCGCTCGTCGATGCGCACGTGCAGGCGGATCCGGCCAGCCCGGTCGGCGTCTTGCAGCGCGAAGGCCAGCGGCGCATTGCGCGAGCCCGGGCACAACACCACGTCGCGGACACCGCCGCGGATCAGCTCATCGACGACCACCCGGGCCTGCGTCGTCGAAGGGTTCATTAGTCCAGACTAGCCAGGCGTTTTAGGCGGAGCCGCCGGCGAAGAACTGCAGGGCGGCGGTGTTGACGGCATCCGGCCGCTCGAGGAACCCCAGATGTCCGGCGTCGGGGATCTCCAGGTAGCGCCCGTTGGGTATGGCGTCGGCGACCTCGCGGCCCAGGTGCGGCGGTGTCACCAGGTCGTCGGCGAAACCGATCACCAGAACCGACGCGGTGATGGCCTGGTAGGCGGGCAGGCGGTTGTTCTTCGGCGACACTTCCAGTTGGCAGCGCGTTCCTGGGGTGGGCTTGCTCGGCCACATGGTGAACATGCTGATCCAGTCGGCGATCGCGGCCTCGTTGTTCAGGGTTTTGGGCGAAAAGCTCTCCAGCAGACGGATTTTCGCGTCGTAGGCGGCCGGCAGCTGGATGCCGGAGTCGTACAGCTCGGCCTCGGCGGTGTGGAAGAATTCGCGGACGTGGTCGAGCCGGCCGCGGGTGCCCATCAGCACGGCATGGCTGACCAGGTCGGGGCGGGCCAGCATCAGTTCCTGCGCGATGAAGGCGCCCATCGACGTGGCGACGATGCGTGCCGGGGCGGCGTCCAGCTTTTCGATGAGCGCCGCGGTGTCACCGACCATGGTCTGCGTGGTGAATCCCTCGGCGTTCTCGGTGGCACCCACCCCGCGGTTGTCGAACGTGATGGCGCGATAGCCGGCGGCCAGAAACGCCGGAACCTGATGCAGGTGCCAGGTGCGTCCGGCGCCGCCGTGGCCGGCGATGAACAGCACCGGCTCGCCGGACCCGCGGTCGTCGTAAGCAAGGTTGATCACTTAATGGACGGTACAAGGCGGCGCTTGCGCCGCGAGCGCACACCGTTGAGGGCGCGGTCCCACAGCAGCATCGTCGCGGCCCTGAGCTGCGCCGGTGTGGCCAGGTCCTTGGCCATCAACGCGGTGGCGGCCGCCTTGGTCGTCGGCGAGGCTTTGCACATGTGGCCGGAGTCGAACGGCGGCTGCGGGTCGTATTCCATGGCCAATTGGATGACCTTGGCGCGGCTTTCCCCGCCGACCTGCCCGGCCAGCCACAACGCCAGGTCGATACCCGCCGACACGCCGGCACAGGTGACGACGTCGCCTTCTTGCACTATGCGTTCGTTGTCAACGGGGATGGCGCCCAGCGCTTTCAACGCGCTCAGCGCCATCCAATGCGACGTGGCGCGCTTGCCGTGCAGCAGACCCGCCGACGCCAGGATGATGGACCCGGAGCACACCGAAGCCGTCCACGCCGCGGTCTGATGGGCGCGGCGCAGCCACTGCAGCAGCTTCTCGTCACGCGCGTGCTCCACTGTGGTCATTCCGCCGGGCACCAAAATGACTTCGGGAGAAGGTGTTTCGTCCAGCGAATGGGTGGCGCCGACGACCAGAACACCGGAGTCGGCGGTGATCGGGCCGGGCTCGTGCCAGACGAAACGCACCTCGGCCTTGGGCAGCCACCGCAACACTTCGTACGGGCCGATGAAATCCAGGGCGGTGAAGCCGGGATAGGTCACGATGGCGATCTGAGTCATGCGGTGCTCCTTAGGTTTTCACGCGAAGGTCTTGCGGTACTGGTCGGGGGATATGCCAACGCGCCGAACGAAGTTGCGCCGCATGCTTTCCGAGGTTCCAAAGCCGCACCGGGCAGCGATCGCCACGACGGTGTCGTCGGTTTCTTCGAGCTGCCGGCGCGCGGCTTCGATGCGGATGCGTTCAACGTAGGCACCGGGCGACTCACCGACTTCGTCGGTGAACAGGCGGGTGAAATGCCGCGGGCTCATGCCAGCCCGGCGGGCCAGCTCGGTGATGCTGTGCGCGGCGCCGGGCTCGGACTCGATCGCTTCCTGCACGCGGCGGATCGGTTCACGTTTGGCGCGGGGCATCCACACCGGGGCGGCGAACTGGGTTTGCCCGCCCGGGCGGCGCAGGTACAGCACCAGCCAGCGGGCCACCGTCTGGGCCACGTCGGTGCCGTGGTCGTCTTCGACCAGCGACAGCGCAAGGTCGATGCCGGCGGTGACCCCGGCGGCGGTCCACGCCGTCGCCGAGCTGCGCACGAAGATCGGCTCTGGGTCGACGGTGATCGACGGGAACTCGCGCCGGAGCTGGTCGGCGTAGGCCCAGTGGGTGGTGGCGGTGCAGCCGTCGAGCAGCCCGGCCTGCGCGGCCAGGAAGGCGCCAGTGCAGACGCTGACGACGCGCCGAGCGCTGTGGGCGACGTCCCGGATCCAGGCGATGAGCTGCGGGTTCTCCCGCGCCGCGTGGACCCCGCGGCCGCCGGGCAGCACCACGGTGTCGACGGGCTGATGCGGGTCGGGCAGCCGGGCGGTGGCGAAGGTCAGGCCCATCGGGGTCGCCACCGGTTGCCCGTCGATGCATGCCAGCACCGGCTGGTAGCCGTCGCGGCCCTGCGCGGCAAGGCATGTGGAGGCCGCGGCGAACACCTCGAACGGCCCCACCACATCCAGTGCCTGGATGCCGGGGGAGCCGAGGACAACCACCGATCGCGACATGGATTCAGTGTTGGCCACGACCGACGTGGCGTCTACGACACGTAGCCCACAGATCAGGACAGCGCGAGCAATGGGTAGCAGGCCTTGACCCGGTCGATCCACCACTGCCGCCGCGAGGGTGGGGCCGCCAACGCCCGCAGCCGCGCTGGGTCCGGTGTGACGCGGGTGACCGGCAGGCAGCCGTCGACCGGGACGGCGGCATCGGCGACGTCGTCGGCGAACAGCCCGCCGGTGCCCAGCCCGCAGGCGTGATCCAACACCGGCAATGCGGCGGCAGCGCTGAGGCCGGCGGCGATCCCGACCGCCGAATCCAGCGCGCTGGAAACCACCACCGGGATGTCGATTTGCTCGGCGATCGCCAGAAGCGACGAAATGCCGCCCAGCGGAGCAACTTTGAGCACCGCCACATCGGCGGCGTGGGCGCGGACCACTTTGAGCGGGTCGTCGGCTTTGCGGATGCTTTCGTCGGCGGCGACGGGGACGTCAACCTGGCGCCGGAGCTCGGCGAGCTCCTCGACAGTGCGGCAGGGTTGTTCGAGGTATTCCAGCGGCCCGGTCGCGGTAAGCGCCTTGACGGCCTCGACGGCCTGCCCGACGGTCCAGCCACCGTTGGCGTCGACCCGCACCGTCGGGATCAGCGCGCGCACGGCCTCCACCCGGGCGACGTCGTCGTCGAGGGTCTGCCCCGGCTCAGCCACTTTGACCTTGGCGGTGCGCGCGCCCGGGAAGCGCGCCAGCACCTCGGGCACCTGCGCGGCGGGCACGGCAGGAACCGTGGCGTTGATCGGGATGCGGTCGCGTCGTGGCGGGGGTGGGGGCTGGTAGGCCGATTCGATCGCGGCGGCCAGCCAGTGGGCGGCCTCGGGATGCCCGTATTCGAGGAACGCGCCGAATTCCCCCCAGCCTTCCGGGCCGTCGATCAGCGCAAGCTCGCGGGTGGTGATGCCGCGGAAGCGAACCCGCATCGGCAGCGCGACGACATGCAGGCGGTCCAGGATGTCGTCAAGCGTCACTGGCCGTACACCTGCCGGCCCGCCAAAAACGTTGCACGCACGTCGAGGTCGGCAATGTCTTCGGCTGGCACCGTGCGCGGATCCGCCGACAGCACAACCAGATCCGCGTACTTGCCGACCTCCAACGAGCCGATCACGTCGTCGGCGAACAGCTGCCAGGCAGCGTCGATGGTCTGCGCGCGGATGGCCTGCTCGACGGTCAACCGCTCCTCGGGTGCCAGCACCCGGCCGCTGGGCGCGATCCTGGTGACGCCCACGCTGATGTTGCACAGCGGCTCCTCGGGTGTGATCGGCGGATCGTTGTGCAGGGAGATCCGCATGCCGGTGGCAACCGCGGAACCTGCTGGCATCCAACGGGATCCGCGTTCCGGACCAAACAGCCCGTCGACGATGATGTCGCCCCAGTAGTGGATCTGGTCGACGAAGATGCTGCAGGTGACGCCGAGCTCAGCGGCCCGTTGGAGTTGGTCGTTGCGGATGGCACCAACGTGTTCGAGCCGCAGCCGATGGTCGTCGCGCGGATGACGTTGCAGCGCTTGTTCGTAGACGTCGAGGATGGTGTCGATGCCGGCATCGCCCTGCACGTGGCAGGTCATCGGCCAGCCCAGCGGAAAGTAGGCGTCGACGATTTCGGTCAGCTGCTCGCGGGTGTAGTTGGCGTGCCCGCAAGAACCGGGCTCGACTCCGATGGTGCGGGTGGCGGCGGTGTCGAGGTACGGAAACGACAGATCGATGTTGCCGATCCACGGCGACCCGTCCACCCAGATCTTGATGCCGACCTGGCGCAGCATGTCGTCGCCCTCGCCGGGTTTGGCGTCGCTGCGCATCTGCGGGTTGGAGATCTCGTAGGTGCGCAGCCGCACGGTCAGCGCGTCGCGCAGCTGCTCGACCAGCGGCCGAAACGCCGGGTCGAAGGCCATCTCCGAGCAGGTGGT
The DNA here is from genome assembly GCF_009936235.1 of Mycobacterium xenopi. Classification (NCBI taxonomy): domain Bacteria; kingdom Bacillati; phylum Actinomycetota; class Actinomycetes; order Mycobacteriales; family Mycobacteriaceae; genus Mycobacterium; species Mycobacterium xenopi. The sequence continues at coordinate 4,186,508 of NZ_AP022314.1, forward strand.
GAGCCCCGCGCGGTTGAGCCGGGCGCACTCGGCGAGCAGCATGGCCGGGTAGTCGCCGGGCTGAATCGCGGCGCTCAGCAGCGGGAACAACGCGCCGGTCTCCTCGGCGGTGCCGTCGAGTTCACCGTCGGCGTCGCGGCCGTGGCGGGCGCCCTTGGGGTCGGGGGTGTCGCGGGTCAGGCCGGCTTGGCGGGCGGCCGGCGAGTTGAAATACGCCTTGTGGCCCGAGTTGTGCAGGATCACCAGCGGGCCGTCCGGCGCGATGCCGTCGAGCCAGGCCAGCGTCGGCGCTGGAAGTCCGGGCTGCAGCAGCGGATCCCAGCCGCTGAGGTAGGCGCCCGCCGGTCCTCGTTTCCCGACTTCGCGGCGGATCGCGGCGACGACGTCGTCGGCGTCGCGCATCGTGACCGGCCGGATGTCGACGATCCGGTCGGACAACACGACGGCCTCCATCAACGGGTGACCATGTGCCTCAACGAATCCCGGCATGACACAGCCGTCGCCGATGTCGATGGTCTGGGTGCCCCGGCCAACGAGCCCGCTGACGTCGGATCGGTTGCCGACGGCGACGATGCGGCCGTCGGCCACGGCCAGCGCTTCGGCGGTGGGCCGCGCGTCGTCGACGGTCAGCACGGTGCCGGTGATCACGAGGTCGGCGGCGGCCATGACCGGCGATCCTACTGGCCTGCGATGAGAAATGGCGGCGCAGCGAGTCGATTGGGGTGAGCCGGTCCACATCACCGATGAGGAGTTGACGATGCGCTACATGATGATCATGCGGTCCAGCGCCGAAGCGCAGGAAGCCGCCAAAAACGTCCCGTTCGACGAGATCCTGACGGCGATGGGCCGCTACAACGAGTCGCTGATCGAAGCCGGGGTGCTGCTGGCCGGTGAGGGGCTGGCCGGACCGGAGGAAGGCTTCGTCGTCGACTTCAGCGCGCAGCCGCCGGCCGTGCGCGACGAGCCGTATCCCGGTGAGCTGTTCAACGGGTTCTGGATCATCGAGGTCTCGTCGAAAGAAGAAGCGCAGCGGTGGGCGACACGCTGTCCGGTTGGGCCGGGGGTGACGCTGGAGGTGCGCCGCGTGCCCGAGACCGAGGAGTTTCCGCAGGACAACGAGTACGTCCAGAAGGAAATCCAGTGGCGAGCCGCCGCCAACAAGTAGACGGGGCTGGGCGCGTTTTGTAACACGTTCTAGTCTTGCCTGCATGAGTGACGAGCTGCTGCGCAACCCCACCCACAACGGGCATCTGCTGGTCGGCGCGCTCAAGCGCCACCGAGACAAGCCGGTGCTGTTCCTCGGCGACACCACGCTGACCGGCGGCCAGATGGCCGACAAGATCAGCCAGTACATCCAGGCGTTCGAGGCGCTGGGGGCCGGTACCGGCGCCGCGGTCGGGCTACTGTCGCTGAACCGGCCGGAGGTGCTCATCATCATCGGCGCCGGGCAAACCCAGGGCTATCGGCGCACCGCCCTGCACCCGCTCGGCTCGCTCGACGACCATGCCTACGTGCTGGCCGACGCGGGAATCAGCTCGCTGATCATCGACCCCACCCCGATGTTCGTCGAGCGGGCGCTGGGGCTGCTGGAGCGGGTCGACTCGCTCAAGCAGATCCTCACCATCGGCCCGGTGCCGGATGCGTTGAAGCACGTGGCCGTCGACCTGTCCGCCGAGGCCGAGAAGTACCAGCCACAGCCGCTGGTGGCCGTCGACCTGCCCCCGGATCACATCATCGGGCTGACCTACACCGGCGGCACCACCGGCAAGCCCAAGGGCGTCATCGGCACCGCGCAGTGCATCAGCACCATGACCATGATCCAGCTCGCGGAATGGGAATGGCCCGAGCAGCCGCGGTTCTTGATGATCACCCCGTTGTCGCACGCGGGGGCGGCGTACTTCCTGCCGACGCTGGTCAAGGGCGGCCAAATGTACGTGCTGCCCAGGTTCGATCCCGCCGAGGTCCTGAAAACCATTGAGGAAAAACGGATTACGGCGACATTCGTGGTGCCGTCGATGCTGTACGCGCTGATGGACCACCCTGATTCGCATACCCGCGACCTGTCGTCGCTGGAGACCGTCTACTACGGGGCTTCGGCGATCAACCCGGTGCGGCTGGCCGAGGCGATCCGCCGGTTCGGGCCGATCTTCGCCCAGAACTACGGGCAGTCCGAGGCCCCGATGGCGATCACCTACCTCGGGAAGAAGGACCACGACGAAAAGCGGCTGACGTCGTGCGGTCGCCCGACCTTGTTTGCGCGGGTCGCGCTGCTGGATTTCGACGGCAAGCCGGTGCCGCAGGGCGAAGTCGGCGAAATCTGTGTCAGCGGACCGCTTCTGGCGGGCGGCTACTGGAACCTGCCCGACGCCACCGCCGAAACGTTCCGCGACGGCTGGCTGCACACCGGCGACATGGCTCGCGAGGACGAGGACGGGTTTTACTACATCGTCGACCGGGTCAAGGACATGATCGTCACCGGCGGGTTCAACGTGTTCCCCCGGGAGGTCGAAGACGTCGTCGCCGAACACCCGGCGGTCGCGCAGGTGTGCGTGGTCGGGGCACCGGACGAAAAGTGGGGCGAGGCCGTCACCGCGGTGGTGGTGCTGCGCCCCGACGCACCCCGCGACGACGCCGCGATCGCGACGATGACCGCCGAGATCCAGGCCGCGGTCAAGGAACGCAAGGGCTCGGTGCAGTCGCCCAAGCGGGTCGTCGTCGTCGACTCGCTGCCGGTCACGGCGTTGGGCAAACCGGACAAGAAAGCGGTGCGCGCGCAGTTTTGGCAAGGCGCCGAGCGGGCCGTCGGCTAGTTTGGTCGCTCCGAGTGTGACGCCGGCATCACACTCGCGTTCGCGCTTCACACCCGGGCACTACTGTGACAGGCATGCCCGCAAGCGATCGCATCCGGCCACCGTGGTGGCTCAAACCGATGAACAAGGTCTTCATCCAGATGTCGCGGCTGGGCCTGCGATTCGGCGGCGAAGGCCCGGTCGTGCTGACGGTTCGCGGCCGCACATCCGGGCGGCCGCGCTCGACGCCGGTCACCCCGATGACCGTCGATGGCCAGGAGTACGTCGTGGCGGGATTTCCCGGCGCCGACTGGGTGGAGAACGCCCGAGCCGCCGCCGAGGCGAAGATGACGCGCGGGCGCCGCCGCCAGCGGGTGCGGATGGTGGAGCTGTCGGCCGACGAAGCACGCCCGCTGTTGCGCGAATGGCCCAACCAGGTGCCCACCGGGGTGGGGTTCATGAAGCGCGCCGGGCTCGTCACTGACGGGCGGCCCGAGGAATTCGAAGCGCTCGCCGGACGCTGCGCGGTGTTTCGTGTCGAACCGTTGGAAGTCGAACAGCCTTGACCGACAACCCGTTTGATCCCGGTGTGTGGCGAGCTGTCGACGGGTTCGCCAACCTGACCGACATTACCTACCACCGTCACGTCACCGATCCCACCGTGCGGGTCGCGTTCAACCGGCCGGAGGTGCGCAACGCGTTTCGCCCGCACACCGTCGACGAGCTGTACCGGGCACTGGACCATGCCCGGATGTCACCTGACATCGGGGTGGTGCTGTTGACCGGCAACGGGCCGTCGCCGAAAGACGGCGGCTGGGCGTTTTGCTCCGGCGGCGATCAGCGCATTCGGGGCCGTAGCGGCTACCAGTACGCGTCGGGCGAGACCGCCGACACCATCGATACCGCGCGCGCTGGACGGCTGCACATCCTGGAGGTGCAGCGGCTCATCCGCTTCATGCCCAAGGTCGTCATCTGCCTGGTCAATGGCTGGGCGGCCGGCGGCGGGCACAGCCTGCATGTGGTGTGCGACCTCACCTTGGCCAGCCGCGAGCACGCCCGGTTCAAACAGACCGATGCCGACGTGGGCAGCTTCGACGGCGGTTACGGCAGCGCGTATCTGGCGCGCCAGGTGGGCCAGAAGTTCGCCCGGGAAATCTTCTTTCTGGGCCGCGCCTACACCGCCGACCAGATGCATGCGATGGGCGCGGTCAACGCGGTGGTCGACCACGCCGAGCTGGAGTCGGTCGGCCTGCAATGGGCAGCGGAGATCAACGCGAAATCTCCTCAGGCGCAACGGATGTTGAAGTTCGCGTTTAACCTGCTCGACGACGGGCTGGTCGGCCAGCAGCTGTTTGCCGGGGAGGCAACGCGTTTGGCGTACATGACCGACGAGGCCATCGAAGGCCGCGACGCCTTCCTCGAGAAGCGCAAGCCGGATTGGAGCCGGTTCCCGCGCTATTTCTGAACACGGGATTCCGCGACGGTAGCTGCCGGATCGGCAGCTGAGCACCCCCACCTAGACTTCGGTTCATGAGCAAAAGTCCGATGCGCCGTCTCAGCGAGGCGTTCGCGCTGGCCAGCATGCGGCCACCCATCGCGCCGCAATTGTTGCCTACCCGCCCCGACGCCAAACCGGTCGACCTGCGCGGCAAACGCATCCTGCTGACCGGGGCATCGTCGGGCATCGGCGAGGCCGCGGCCGAGCGGTTCGGCCGGCACGGCGCCACCGTGGTCGCCGTCGCGCGCCGCAAGGAGTTACTTGACGCGGTGGTCGAGCGGATCACTGACCGAGGCGGGAGCGCGGTCGCGATCGCGGTCGATCTGTCCGACATGGACGCCGTCGACGCGCTGGTCGCCGATGTCGAGCAACGCCTCGGCGGGGTCGACATTCTGGTCAACAACGCGGGCCGGTCGATCCGGCGCCCGCTGGCCGAGTCGCTGGAGCGCTGGCACGACGTCGAACGGACCATGGTGATCAACTACTATTCGCCGCTGCGACTGATCCGCGGCATCGCACCCGGAATGCTCGCCCGCGGCGACGGCCACATCATCAACGTCGCGACCTGGGGTGTATTCAGCGAAGCGTCACCGCTTTTCTCGGTGTACAACGCGTCGAAGGCCGCGCTGTCAGCGGTGAGCCGGGTCATCGAAACCGAATGGGGCACAAAGGGAGTCCATTCGACGACGCTGTACTACCCGCTGGTGGCCACACCGATGATCGCACCGACCAAGGCCTACGACGGCATGCCTGCGTTGAGCCCGCGTGAAGCTGCGGAGTGGATGGTGACCGCAGCCCGGTTCCGGCCCATTCGGATCGCGCCGCGCATCGCCGTCGCCGCCCGAGCACTCGACACCGTCGGCCCACGCTGGGTCACCGCGCTGATGAAGCGGCAGCGCGTTCAGCCCGCTTCTTAGACCCGCACCGGCCGACACGTGGTAGACACGAAAGATGGAGATCCTGGCCAGCCGAATGTTGTTCCGGCCGACGGACTATCAGCGTTCGTTGAGCTTCTACCGCGACCAGATTGGCCTTGCGATCGCCCGCGAATACGGTTCGGGCACAGTGTTTTTCGCGGGCCAGTCGCTGCTGGAGTTGGCGGGCTATCCGACGTCGGAACGCTATCAGGGTCCGTTTCCCGGCGCATTGTGGCTGCAGGTGCGCGATGTCCGTGCCACCCAAGCCGAGCTGGAGAGCAGAGGTGTGCCGATCACGCGCGAGGCGCGCCGCGAGCCGTGGGGACTGCACGAAATGCATGTGACCGATCCCGACGGCATCACGCTGATCTTCGTGCAGGTACCCGGCGATCATCCGTTGCGCCGCGATACCCGCCGCGACCCGCTACGTGAACCAGAGGGGAACAGCTGACGACGAGTCGAAATACTTCTGCGATTCTTTCTGGGATTCCTTCGACAAACTTCAGGTTGGAACCGCAGAATTGGCGCCGTGATGCCCTGTGACTCTTGACTTATTCCTGTTGATCATCGTCGTCATCACTGCACTCGCCTTCGATTTCACCAACGGATTTCACGACACCGGCAACGCCATGGCCACGTCCATCGCCAGCGGGGCGCTGGCACCCAAGGCGGCGGTCGCACTGTCCGCGGCGCTGAACCTGGTCGGTGCATTCTTGTCGACGGCCGTGGCGGCGACGATCGCCAAGGGCCTGGTCGACTCCCACCTGGTGACGTTGGAACTGGTATTCGCCGGCTTGGTCGGCGGCATCGTCTGGAACTTGCTCACCTGGCTGCTGGGCATCCCGTCCAGTTCCTCGCATGCGCTGATCGGGGGCATCGTCGGCGCCATGATCGCCGCAGTCGGCGGCCACGGGGTGATCTGGAGCGGCCTGGTGTCCAAGGTGATCATCCCGGCGGTGGTGGCCGCGGTGCTGGCCACGCTGGTCGGCGCGGTCGGCACCTGGCTGGTCTACCGCGTCACCCGCGGTGTACCGGAACAGCGCAGCGAACAGGGCTTTCGCCGCGGCCAGATCGGCTCGGCGGCGCTGGTGTCGCTCGCCCACGGCACCAACGACGCGCAGAAGACGATGGGCGTGATCTTCTTGGCGTTGATGTCCTACGGCGCGGTCAGCAAGACGTCGACCCTGCCGCCGCTCTGGGTGATCGTGTGCTGTGCAGCGGCGATCGCGGCCGGCACCTACTTCGGTGGCTGGCGAATCATCCGGACCATGGGCAAGGGACTGGTCGAGATCAAGCCCCCGCAGGGCATGGCCGCCGAGTCGTCGTCTGCGGCCGTCATTCTGTTGTCCGCCAACTTCGGCTATGCACTGTCCACCACACAGGTCGCCACCGGATCGGTGCTGGGCAGCGGGGTCGGCAAACCCGGCGCCGAGGTGCGCTGGGGCGTAGCGGGCCGGATGATGACCGCCTGGCTGATCACGCTGCCGGCGGCCGGCACCGTCGGCGCAATCACCTACGGCGTCGTGCACGCCATCGGCGGCTACGCCGGCGTGACCGTCGGCTTCGCCCTGCTCGCGGCGATCTCGCTGGCGATCTGGCTGCAGGCCCGCAAGGTGCGCATCGACCACACCAACGTCAACCGCGAGTGGGAAGGCAGCCTGACGGCCGGGCTCGACGAGGCCGACGAACCCGCACCAACGCGTGCCGCGGCGACATTGACGGCAAGGGTGGCCAGCCCACCGGACGACGACACCGTCCCCGCACCCAGCGCTCCCGCCTCATGAGCACCTGGTTCAACTACGCCGCCACGTTGAAGATCCTGGTCTTCAGCCTGCTGGTTGGTGCCGGACTGCCGGCACTATTCGCGGGCGGGATCCGGCTGGGCGCCCTCGGCGCCGGTGCGAGCACCGACAGCCACGCCGTTGCCATCAGGCGCCCGATGGTGACGGTGCTCAGCTGGGCTATCTTCGCCCTGGTGCTGGCGGCGGTCGTGCTCGGCGTGCTGTTCATTGCACGCGAGTTCATCGCACACCACACCGGGTGGTTCATCCTCGGCGCTCCAAGGGCCCATGACGCCAAGTAGCATCGGGATCGTCGGGTACTTACCGCATTTGGCCGCCGCACACGCGAAAGTTGACGCACTGTGAACCGATTCCTCAGCTCGATTGTCGCCTGGCTGCGTGCCGGCTATCCCGACGGTATTCCCCCGACCGACTATTTCCCCGTGCTGGCCCTGCTGTCCCGGCGCCTCACCAACGACGAGGTCAAAGCCGTGGCCAGCGAGCTGATGCAGCGCGGCGATTTCGACCAGATCGACATCGGCGTGGCAATCACCCAGTTCACCGACCGGCTGCCGGCTCCCGAGGACATCGAGCGGGTGCGGGCCCGGTTGGCCGCCAAGGGCTGGCCGCTCGACGACGTCCGCGACGGTGAGGGCCGCGGATAGCCGTTCTGCGTGCAGTATCCGTTGCGCCGGGCTCCGCGGCGCGGTCACTGCTGCCCGCCCTCGAGGGCGTGATCAATCGCGGTGAACCCGCGCTGGTTCCGGTGCGGGCCGGTGACCCGTTGCCGGCCTTGCGGATAGGCGAAGAGATCGACGACGACATCGCGGTGGTGGTGACGACCTCGGGCACCACCGGTGCGCCCAAGGGTGCACAGCTGACGGCCGCCGCGCTGACCGCCAGCGCCAATGCCACTCACGCCCGTCTCGGCGGTCCGGGCCGCTGGCTGTTGGCGCTGCCTGCGTATCACATCGCCGGCGTGCAAGTGCTCGTGCGCAGTCTTCTGGCCGGCACTGTGCCCGTCGAACTGGACGTTTCCGCGGGTTTCGATATCGACGAGTTACCCAGCGCGGTAGAGAAATTGGGCGCTGGCCGGCGATACACAGCCTTGGTCGCTGCCCAGCTAAGCAAGGCGCTCACCAGTCCGGCTGCGACCGAGGCGCTCGCCGAATTCGACGCCGTGCTGATCGGCGGCGGGCCGGCGCCGCGACCGGTTCTGGATGCCGCTGCGGCGGCGGGTATTTCGATAGTGCGCACCTACGGGATGAGCGAGACCGCGGGCGGGTGTGTCTACGACGGCGTCCCACTCGACGGGGTTGGGCTGCGCATCGGCGCCGACGGGCGCATCGTGATCGGTGGTGCGACACTGGCTCGCGGTTATCGCAACCCCGTCGATCCCGACCCGTTCGCCGAGCCGGGCTGGTTCTACACCGATGACCTTGGTGCACTGGACGATTCGGGCAGGCTGAGTGTGCTGGGCCGAGCGGACGAGGCGATCAGCACCGGTGGGTTGACGGTCGTGCCGCAGCCGGTGGAGGCGGTGCTGTCGACGCACCCGGCGGTGCGCGACTGCGCGGTGTTCGGTGTCGACGACCCCCGGCTGGGTCAGCGCGTGGTAGCCGCGGTGGTGGTGCGGCGCGGTTGCGCCGCGCCGACGCTCGACGAGCTGCGGGCCCACGTCGCGCGCACCCTCGACGTCACCGCCGCGCCCCGCGAGCTGCACATCGTCGACGCGCTGCCGATGCGCGGAATCGGCAAGGTCGACCGGCAAGCGTTGGCCCGCCGGCTGGGTGGCGGCCAATAGGCTCGGCGGTCGTGAATGTCGGTCGCCGCGAGATGGTCGCGGCCGCGATCGGCCTGGTCCTGGTTGCGGCCGCGTTCGTGCTGCCCCGGGCGCATTGCGGGGTCGTCCCCCTGCGCCACTCGCCGCCAGAACGGTTCGCCACCCATGCCGGGGCGGCACCGATATCCGGCTGGTGGGAACCCCACATCGGCTGGGGTACCGGTCCGGCGGTTCTCATCGGGCTAGCCGCCGTCGTCTGGGGTCCGGTGGTGGCGCGGCGGCTGCGGTGGCGGGTGTTGCCGCTGGTGGCGTGGGCGACCGCCGGCGCATGGGCATTTGCGCTTGCCATGATCGACGGCTGGCAGCGCGGCTTCGCCGCCCGGTTGACCGACAAGAACGAATACCTGCGGCAGGTGCCGACCATCACCGACATCCCCGAGGCGCTTCGAACCTTTTCCAGCCGGATCCTCGACTTTCAGCCGAACTCCTGGATCACCCACGTGTCCGGGCATCCGCCCGGCGCGCTGCTGACGTTCGTGTGGCTAGACCGCCTCGGCTTGGGCGGCGGCGCCTGGGCGGGGCTGCTGTGCCTGCTGGCCGGGTCGAGCGCGGCGGCCGCGGTGACGATCGCGGTGCGGGCGGTGGCCGACGAGCCCACTGCGCGGTTGGTGGCCCCGTTCGTCGCGGTGGCGCCGACGGCAATCTGGATAGCGGTGTCCGCCGATGGGTACTTCGCCGGGGTCGCCGCGTGGGCTATTGCGTTGCTGGCGTTGGCGGTACGCGGTTTGGTTCGGTTTCCGGGCCTGGTCGCCGCCGGGGCTGGGCTGCTGTTCGGCTGGGCGCTGTTTCTCAATTACGGGTTGGCGCTGATGGCGCTCCCAGCGCTCGCGGTGCTGGCGTGCGCTGACGACTGGCGTCGCTCGCTGCGTGCACTGGGCCCGGTCGTTCTAGCCGCCGTCACGGTAATGATGGTGTTCGCGGGCGCGGGTTACTGGTGGTTCGACGGCTACACCCTCGTCCAGCAACGCTATTGGCAGGGCATCGCTCACGACCGGCCGTTCCAGTATTGGGGCTGGGCTAATCTGGCCGAGGTGGTGTGTGCGATCGGGCTGGGCAGCGTCGCGGGCCTTGGCCGACTGTTCGACCGCGACGCCATCCGGCAGCGCTCAGGTTTGCACCTGCTGCTGCTGGCCATGGTGACAGCTATTGTGTGCGCTGACTTGAGCATGCTGAGCAAGGCTGAAACTGAACGGATTTGGCTGCCGTTCACGGTGTGGCTGACTGCGGCGCCGGCCCTGCTGCCGGCACGATCGCATCGGTTATGGTTGGCGCTCAACGTCGTCGGGGCACTGGTGCTAAATAGCATCATCTTCACGAATTGGTGACCAGGCTTCAGAGCCCTGCCGCGCGGGTGGCTTGGCTGAAACGACTGGCCGGTGCGCAAGCGTCGCGGACGGCAGCGACATCGTCGACGATGTCGAAGTCGGCTAGCTCTTGGACGAGCGTTACGCCAATACCGTTGCGCCGCAGGGACTTCAAGGTCAGCACACCGGTGTCGGCTTGCGACATCGGCACCCCGCGCAGACAGCCGGCCATTGCCGGTGTGCGCACACCAAGCACCCACCAGCCGCCGTCGCGAGCCAATCCGAGCACTGCCGGTGTCTCGCACAGGCATCGCCCGCATGCCGCTAGCAGCTCGCCCGTCACTTGGGGGGTGTCCATCCCGATTTGCAGCACCGGATAGCCGTCAGCCGCATCGGCGTGCGCGTTGGCGAGCCGGTCAGCGAAGCTGTTGCCGCGCTGGGCGATCACCGTGAACGAGTCGATCCGTTGCCGGATCTCGGCGGCGTGGGCCGCGCGGTCGAGCTCGCCGGCGAGTGCCAGCACCCGCGCGGCTACCGGTGCGGAAGCGACGGCGTCGAGGGTGTCGAGCAGCGCTGCCGCGGCGATTTCGGCGGCGACTCGGTCCCCCACGGCGGCGGCCAGCCGGGTCTTGGCCCGGCCGGGCACCGGCGCCTTGGCCACCACCAGCACGGTCACCGGCACGACGTTCACGAGATCGCCTTCCAGAAGTCCAGGATCGCGATGACACTGCCGCGCAGCGAACCGCTGACCTTGGACTCGCCCGCGATGCGCGGGCCGTAGGCGACGTCATGTTCGACGACACGCCAACCGGCCGCCGCCGCGCGCACCAGCAACTCGAGCGGATAGCCCGACCGGCGGTCTTGGACGCCCAGCTTCACCAACGCGTCACGCCGCGCGACCCGCATCGGCGCGATGTCGTGCACCAGCAAACCGTGGCGGGTGCGCAACCACCAGCTCATCACCACCGTGCCCAGCCGGGCGACCCACGGCCAGTGCAGGCCGGGCACCGGCCGTCGTCGCCCGATGGCCAGGTCGGCGCCGGCCTCGACCTCTGCAACCAGCCGGGGCAGCTCACCCGGATCCAGCGAACCGTCGGCGTCGATCACGGCGACGATCGGCGTCGTGGCCGCCACCACCCCGGCGTGCACCGCCGAGCCATAGCCGGGGCGCGGTTCGGTCACCACCCTGGCGCCGTGGCGGAGGGCCACTTCGACGGTGTCATCGGTGCTGTTGTTGTCGACGACCAGCACCTGATAGCCGTCCGGAATGGCCGCCAGCACCGCGGGCAGCGACTCCGCCTCGTTGAGGCAGGGCAGCACCACCGTGACCGCACCGTCGGACATGCCCTTCGACAGTAGGGCAGCACGGTCGGGCAATCGGGCACTTTCGAGCTGGCGGGTAAGACCAGCGCCACTCAGTGGTCGCTGGCCCGCAGAACAGGTGGCGGCGGTTACGATCGACCGGCCGATGGCAGGTAAAGGTGTGGAGCAGCGGGTCAGGCGGATAGCCGAGGCTGCGCTTGGCGAACAGCGGTTCGTCAGCGCGCTCGATGTGCTGCTGGGGCTCGGCTGGCTCACACCGTCGCACGTCCACCGGTGGCGTCAGGGTCGCTTGGAGTCGCTGGAGTCGGCGCTGCAGGTTAATCCAAACAAGGTCACCGCGGCGATGGCCGTGTTGCGGCGTTGGGCGCAAGAACGGGGGTTGCAGCCCTCCGAGACCGATTACGTTGCCCGCACCCGCGACCGGCGCCAGTTGCGGTTCAGCATCGACGGGGATTCCGACGTCGAAGTTGCCTACCGCACACACTGGGTTTCGCCCGGCCTATCGCAGCGCGCAGTCGAGCGGCAAAGCCGTGCACCGGATCTCGTCGTCATCTGGCCGCTCAAAGAATGGACGTGCACATCGTGTGGCGGCACCGGAGACTTCTTGATCATGGAGGATGCGGGACCGCTGTGTCTGGACTGCGCCGACCTCGGTCATCTGGAGTTCTTGCCGTCCGGTGATGCCACGCTGACCCGCCGGGCGAAGAAAGCCAGTCGGCTGTCTGCAGTTGTCGTGCGATGGAGTCGGTCACGCAAACGCTATGAGCGCCAAGGCATTCTGGCTGAACCAGATGCGATTGAGCGGGCCGAGCAGGACTGCCTATCTGACGCCGAGGTGCGCGCTCGTCGCATGGAGCGTGACCAGGCCCGTCGCGTCGCCGACGACGTGCGGTTTCAGGCAGCATTCGCTGCAGCCATCCGCGAGGTGTTTCCCGGCTGCCCGGTCAGCCGCGCCGAAGCGATCGCGAGCCATGCAGCACTGCGTCGCAGTGGCCGCGTCGGACGAAGCGCGGCCGGACGTGCCCTAGATCCCGATGCTGTACGGCTCGCGGTTGCGGCTTCGGTGCGGCACCTCGATACCGATTACGACGAACGGTTGATGTCGGGCATCGACCGAGAAACCGCTCGAGGCCAGGTATACGACCGCATCGAGGAGGTTTTGAACAGCTGGCGCGATACGCGGGGGATGCCGTGCGACTCCGACTAACATTCCCAAAGCCTCTAGAAGCCGCGGCCGAGTACGGTGCGGACTGGATGCATACGCGAATGCTGTTCCAGCGCAGCGCGTTTTGCGTGTCACCGCCCACCCGGACGGCAAGAAGAAGGAGCGGGTGCTGAGCATCAGGAGGTTGTCGGCGATTGGGCAGCGGTTCGAGCGCTCCCGTGTCGGCGAGGCGGTACTTAGCTGTGTGGTCGTGGTAGTGCTCATCACTGGCGTGGTGTGGAGCCTTCCCGATGCTGAGCTCAAGCGGCGGCTAGTGCCGGTGCTGGAGCCCGTCGCATCGGCGGCTGGTCTAGAGCAGAACTGGCGGATGTATGCCCCCGACCCGCTGGAGCGCCTGGAATTCGTCGAGGTGCGTGTGACCATGGCCGACGGGTCCCAGCGGGTGTGGACAAATCCGCGCGGTGATCGCGTGCTGGGTGCGTTTGCCTGGTATCGCTGGCAGAAGCTCAAAGAAAACCTCGTGCACCAGCCGGCCAGCCGAGTTGGCTTGGCGCATTGGGTTGTTCATCGATTCACCGGTCGCGGCGAGCGTGCTAGGCGAGTGCAGATGATTTTGCGTACCGAATCGCTGCCAGCGCCGGGCGCAACTGGTCCGCGCACTGCCGGTGAGGAAATCATCTACGACGAAATCTTGGCCGGCGAGCGATGACCGAGCCGGGAAGCCGTCAGCGGCCGTGGGCGGCCGCGGCGAATAGCTGGCGGGCGTTTTGGTTCCAGACGCAGCCTGCCTACACCGTGGGTCTGGTCCGGATGGCGTTCGGCGCGGTTGCGGTCGGCTGGACGGTCTCTTTGCGTCCGGATCTGTATGAGCTATTTGGCCCACGCGGGGTGCAGCCGCGGCAGCCGGGGGGAGGTTTTCAATGGGGGGTTTTCGCACTCTGGACCAGCGACCGCGCGCTACTTCTCGGGTGGGCGGTGCTGCTCGTTTCGTCGGTCTTGGTGACAATCGGTTGGCACAGCCGACTGGCCGCGCTGGTGGTGTTTGTGCTCATCGTGTCGTTCGAACACCGCAACCCGTGGGTGTGGAATTCCGGCGATATCGTTGTCCGCCTTGAGGCGTTGTTCCTTGCGTTGTCGCCGTGTGGTGCGGCGTTGTCGCTCGACCAGAAGCGCGCCGGTGCAACGTTCTGGTCGGCACAGCAACGCCCACAGTGGCCAGTGCGATTAATGCAATTGCAGCTGTCACTGATCTATCTGGCGTCGGTGCTGAGCAAGATCAACGGCAGCGCATGGCCGCAAGGCACGGCGGTCTCCTACGCCCTGCGCCTGCAAGACATGCTGCTGGTTCGGGCGCCGGACTGGCTTACCAATAGCGCGCTGCTGATGAACATCGCCACCTGGGGTTCGCTCGGCGTTGAGCTCTCCCTGGCGATCCTGGTGTGGAACCGCCGTTTGCGGCCATGGGTTTTGGCCGCGGGGGTGGTCATGCACACGTTGATCATGATCACCATCGCCGTTGGCTTTTTCACCCTGGCGATGTTCGTGCTCTATCTCGCATTTGTGCCGCCCGAGACCGTGCAGCGGCTTCCCCGCAACACCAAAGACGCCGTGACGAAGACGGTGGCGATGCTTACTCGCCGGCCACGAAGCAGTCGCCAATGGGGCGGCGAACGCGGAAGCGACGCCGCGGCAGAGGGTTGTCGCGAGGGCAGCTCTGCTGACCCGGCGTGATCATCGAAAGACTCTGGTAGACAACGGTTCTCGGATCGATAGCTGTTCCGGCCGTTGGGCGCCGACGCCGGCTTCCCAGGACTAGTGGTGGTGCCAACCGCCGCTCGTGCCGCCGCCCGTGGTGCCACCGGTGGTGCCTCCGGTCGTACCGCCACCAGTCGTACCGCCGCCCGTGGTTCCACCGGTGGTACTTCCAGTCGTGCCGCCGCCGGTCGTGCCGCCGCCCGTGGTGCCTCCCGTCGTGCCGCCGGTGGCGCCTCCCGTCGTACCGCCCGTGGTGGTCCCACCCGTGGTGGTGCCACCGCCGGTGGTGGTGCCGCCGCCCGTGGTACCTCCGCCGGTGGTGGTGCCGCCGCCCGTGGTACCTCCCGTCGTACCGCCTGTGGTGCCACCCGTCGTGCCACCCGTGGTGGTGCCGCCCGTGGTGCTGCCCGTCGTGGTGCCTCCCGTCGTGCCCGCAGTCGTGCCACCCGTCGTCCCGGCGGTCGTGCCGCCAGTCGTCCCGGCGGTCGTGCCGCCCGTGGTGCCCCCGGTGGTACCCGTGGTCGTTCCACCGGTCGTGCTACTAGAAGGCGGGTTGACTGGGATGGGGATCGGGATCGGAATGGGGACCGGGTTGTAAGTCGGCGGAGGTGGCGGCGGAGGGGCCACCGGCGGTGGTTGCTCAACCGGAGGACCCGCCGGCGCTCCGCCAGGCAGTTGTTGAGTCCCGGGGCCGGTGACACCCTGCGGAGCACCACCATCCGAGCTGGACGGCAGCTGGGGGGCTTGCGGGGGCGGTGAAGCGGCCACACTCGGCGGCGGCAACACCGGCATGAAGTTCCCCGGAACGGGCTTCTGCTGCTGTCGAACTGGCTGCTGTGGCTGACTCGCCGCAGTCGGTCGAATTCCCACTGTTACCGCGACGGCCAACGCGGCGCACCCGGCGACCACGATGCCGCCGACGGTGCTGCCCACGAGCAAGGCCCGGCCCACCGGCGGTGGCGCCGCCTCGGCCTCATCCTCGTCGCCGGCGTATTCCATTGGCAGCAGCTCGGAATCGTCATCCGCCATCGAATAGGCAAGCTGAGCGCCCGACCCTGTGAGGTCCTCCGACGGCTCGATCATCGTCGCGTCTTGGGATGGCATCGCAGCCATCGTGGCGTCCTGGGCCGGCATCGCCGCCATCGTGGCGTCCTGGGCCGGCATCGCCGCCATCGTGGCGTCCTGGGCCGGCATGGCCGCCATCGTCGCGTCCTGGGCCGGCATGGCCGCCATCGTCGCGTCCTGGGCCGGCATCGCCGCCTGTGTCATCGCCACCGACCCCGCTGCCAGGGCCGCGCCTCGGGCAACCGCGAATTCCGGATCGTCCGGCACCGCTACCGGCAAAGCCGACGTGGCTCGAAGTTCGTCCGCCACAGCTGAGACGTCCGAGGATTTGCCGATCAGGTAGATGTCTTCGGCCGCCCCGGGCTGTTCGCGCAGCCGGGCCAACAACCTCCCGGCCGCGGTGACACTGTCCGCGCCGCGCAGCGGCTCCGCGGCCAAAGCCGTCATCGTCGCGTCGTCGCCGCCGACAACGGACAGCATCGCCGTGTCGTCATCGATCAGGAGCACACCATGCTGCCCGGTGCCGCGAGAAATATTGCGCACCAACGCCGTTACCGCCTCCGGCTCGGACAGCAACGACACATTCTGGACACCCGAGTCGTCTAGCGCCTTGCGCAGCTGACCGGCTTGACGCTGATCCGCCCAGCACAACCGGGTACCGACGAGCCGATGACCTTCGTCAGCGAGCAGCCGATCTGTGCCGACGACCGTTTCCGTCAACCTCCCGATCGGGTCCGCGGCCAAGTCGACGACGGACTGGTCGATCACCATGCCGCCACCATCGCCCGACCCGACGAGCGCCAAACGCGCAACCGGACCTGTGACCGCGACGCCCAAAGCTACGTCCATCGCGGTTCTCCTCCCGTGAAACTGCGCGTCGCATCGGCACGTCGACCGCCGATCGCTGGCCTGGAAATCACCGGCTCGCTGCGACAATGTCTCATCATCATTACACTGCGTTGCATCTGGCGGCATCGGGCATTCAACAAACTCACTGTTGCGCAGGTTGGGCCAGGATATAGCCACCGCCGGGGGTCTTCCAGACGACCGTATGTTCGCCGACCAGCAGCGCAACCGTGCCGGGAGGTGTTAACTATGCCCACAACCGGTTGCCGAAACCATCCAGGGGGAGCCTGGTGAGCGAAAGCCACGGGGACACGCCTACCGGCCGCTTCAGCGCCCGACCGCGCATTGCCCGCGCCCAAACCCCGTATCCATCGCAGCAACCGCATCACCCGTCCGGCCAGTTCGACGCCACCCAACCGATTTCCACGCAGACCGTGCCTCCACCGGGCCCGCGCTCCGTCGTCACCCGTGAGTCGGCGCGACGCTGGAACATCGGCCGCGACGTCGCCGCGGCTGTGCTGTTGGTCGTTGCACCTCTCTTTCCGTGGAACCTGTATTTCGGCGGCGGAATCCCCGGCGGCCGTGGCAGCGTATTCGCGTTGTTGATTGCTGCCACCGTCCTCTCCCTGGGGTCGATCGCCGCAACCTATGCGGGACCCCGAAAACTGTTCAGCCCCCGCTTCGACCCGGCCCTGATTGGCCGGCTGCGGGCAGGACTCAACGCCCCGTACGGACTGCTGGTGTTCGGCGTCGTGGTGTTCGACGCGGTGCAGACCGTGCGATACGGCGGCAGCGCCAACGTGCCAGGCGGCGTGGGTCCGGGCGCATGGCTGGGGATCGCCGGGTCGTTGTTGAGCGCGCAGCCCGTGATCACCGGCACCGCCGCTGACGACGGCAGGTTCCGCAGCTGGCTGCAGTGCGCCCGCGCCGTGGGCTATGCCTCGATCATCCTTGCCGCGCTGAGCTTTTCGTTCAATCTGTTCTGGCGGGTGAAAAGTGCCCTGCCGGGCTCGACGGGGTCTGGGTTCGGCAAGCAGAATGTGGCGATCATCGCGACTGCGTTGATTTACGGCGTCGTGGCATTGGTCGCAGTGGTTGTGGCGTCGCGATGGATTCTGCGACGCAGCCGGGTATCTCGGCTCGCGATCGTCGCACTCGGCGCATCGACTCTGGTTGCTGGACTGATCGTGTGGATCCTGCCCATCGGGCGTGAGATCGACGGATTCCACGGCATCGCCCAGAACACGTCGACGGCAGGCGTCGGGTTCGAGGGTTATCTGGCCTGGGCGGCGGCAGCAGCCATTGTTGCACCGCTGATCCTGGTGACGACCATGACCGCCCAGCAGGCCGATATCTGGCGAGCCGCCGCGCGAAAAGGCTTGCTGCTCATAGCGGTATGGTCCGTCGGTTCGGTGGTGATGCGCGTCACCGACCTAGTTGTTTCGGTTACCTTGAAGCTGCCGTATTCGCCCTACGACAGCGCAGCGATGGCCGCGTTTGACCTTGTCGCCGCTGTACTGGCCATTTGGCTCTACATCAACCTGCTCAATCGTGCTCTACCCGCAGCGGTCATCACTTCAGCATGTGCAGTCCTGTTGGTGCTCAACATTGCTCGCATCGTGGTGGGAATCGCATTTGCGCCCCGATTCGCCGGCCCATCGCCGGCGTCGAATCCGGTCTACGGGAACAATCTGGCCCAGCAGATCACCAGCACCTTCGACGTCGTGCTCTGCGGGCTAGCCATCTGCATCCTCGTAATCGCCATCCTCACCGGCCGCACACTTCCAACTGCCAAGGCCGGCAACCTAATTCGCACCGCTGGCCAATCTTCGGACCCGGAGACGACGCGGTTGGCGGCCGAGGAGCCACAGACGACGCGGTTGGCGGCCGGTGGTGTGCAGCCACCGTCGTCGCCACGAATCCATCGTCCCCCGGACGACACCACCCGGCATGCTGGCACCGCAAAGCCCAAGATCTATCGGACACAAGGTGACTCGCCTGAGGGTGGCCGTCACCAAGGGTGACTACAGCGTCGCGAGTAACCGGAATACGCCGTCGGTGGCCGACCCGTACACTAGGTGCGCGCTGAGGTCCTTCCCCAATGTCTTGAGGTCGTATTCCCATATCGGCTCGTACAGTTTCGCCGGCACCAGGACGGCGTAGGATTGCAGCCAAACCCCCGCACCGAAAGCCGGTCCCTGCCAAAGGGGACGCCGGCTGACCGATGCACTGACCAGCCCGAAGAGCGCACCCCATCCCGACCCGATAGCCCAGTGAACGACATTGTTGACCAGACGCGCTCGCGTCGGCGCCAGGTCGCGGTCGAAGACACCCTCGAACAGCCGCTTGCCGACTTGGGCTGGCGCCGGCGCGTCCTCCCAGGTGGCCAGCCCAGCCGATGTTTCCCACGCGGCAAACCCACTGTCGCCGCCTTGCCGCCGGTAGCGGCGGTACCACAGCAGGTCCATCGCCAACGTGCCCACGGCACCGGCCAACGCGCCTCGTAGCACCGCCCCGAGCGGCGTCAGCCGAACACGGCCTTGCATTGGCACAGCCTACCGACGGCCACCCGCTAGCCGCGCAGCGGTGCGAACGCGAATTCACGCAGCCCTTCTCGCGGGCCGACGGCCGCCCGAAATCCCAGCAACTCGGCGGCGCGCGCGGGATCGGCGACGATGTGCCGCACGTCGCCGCTGCGGTAGCGACCGGTAATGACCGGCGACACCGGGTTGCCGCGCGCCTCGCACAATGCTGTCGCGACCTCCAGGATCGAAATCGGCTCCCCCGAGCAGACGTTGGCTGCGGTGAAGCCGCCGCGCTCGACGGCCACCGCAGCGACATTGGCGGCGGCCACATCGTCGACGTGGACGAAGTCGCGCATCTGACCACCATCTTCGAAAACCGGTGGCGGTTGGCCCTTTTCGAGCGCGGAGCGAAAGATCGCCGCCACACCCGAATACGGGGTGTCGCGCGGCATCCCGGGACCGTAGACGTTGTGGTAGCGCAGTGCCATCACCGAGCCGCCCGTCGACTCCGCCCAGGCAAGCGCGTAATGCTCCTGCGCGGTCTTGCTGGCCGCATACAAACTGCGGGGCCGCAACGGCGCATCCTCGTCGACCGGCCGCCACCTCACGCCAAGCCCGCACAGCGGGCAGCGATGCTCGAACACCCCCGCGTCGAGATCCTGATAGCGCCGCGGCGGCGGGTCCACCGGCCCGTGCTGCGGGCAGTCGTAGCGGCCCTGCCCATAGACCACCATCGACGACGCCAGCACCAGACGCCGCACCCCGGCGGCGAACATCTGGGCCAGCAGCACCGCGGTGGCGAAGTCGTTGTGGCTGCCGTATGCCGGCGCGTCCGCAGCGTCGACGCCCGCGCCGACCACCGCGGCCTGATGACACACCAGATCGACACCGGCCAACAGCGGGGCCAGCGCCTCGGCGTCGCGGATGTCGACGTGCCGACAGCCCGGCGGTGCCGCTGCACCGGGCCCGTGTGCGGCGGGCAGCAGCGCATCGACGGCTAGCACGTCATGACCCGCGGCTTGCAGCGCCGCGTGCACGCGGGCCCCGATGAAGCCGGCGGCGCCGGTCAGCAGCACTCTCACGGCAGGTCGAACGGCAGCTTGACACTGATGTGTGGCAGGCACTGCGTGCACGTGTGTTCGGTGGCTACCCGGCCGATCGCCTCATGCACCAGCTTTTTGAACGGCTCGATGTACTTTTCGAATTCGGCGAACACCTCGTCGGATTTGACCCCGGCGCCGACGTCGACACCGGCGTCCAAGTCGGTCACCAAACCAATGGCCGCATAACACATTTCGAGTTCACGAGCCAGCACTGCCTCGGGATAGCCGGTCATGTTGACCAGCGTGCATCCCGCCGCGGCATACCATCGGCTTTCCGCCCGAGTGGAAAACCGCGGGCCTTGGACCACCACCATGGTGCCGCCGTCGACGACGCCGGGGATGCTGGTGACCGCGGCCCGCAGCGCGGGGCAGTACGGGTCGGCGAAGCTGGCGTGCACACCGCCGGATTCGAAATACGTGTCCGCGCGGCCGTGGGTGCGGTCGAGCAGCTGGTCGGGCACCACCACCGTGCCCGGCCCGAGCTCGGCGGTCAGGCTGCCGACCGCGCACGGCGCAAACACCCGCCGCACCCCCAGCGCGCGCAGCGCCCACACGTTCGCTCGATACGGCACGGTGTGGGCCGAGTATTCGTGGCGCGCGCCGTGTCGCGGCAGAAACGCAACCTCGTGCCGGCCGACGGTGCCCACGGTGACCGGAGCGCTGGGTGCGCCGTACGGGGTGTCCAGGTTGATGGTGCGCGCGTCGGCTCCGAAGAAGGTGTAGAAGCCGCTGCCGCCGATCACTCCGAGCACCCGCTCATTGTGCCGTGGAAGGATCGGGCCGTGGCCACCGTCAGGCAATGGGTCGCCGGAGCGCGTCCCCGCACGTTGCCCAATGCCGTCGCGCCGGTGGTCGTCGGCACCGGTGCGGCGGCCTGGCTGCATGCGGCCGTGTGGTGGAAGGCGTTGCTGGCGCTGGCCGTGGCGGTGGCGATGATCGTCGGCGTCAACTTCGCCAACGACTATTCCGACGGCATTCGCGGCACCGACGACGAGCGGGCCGGCCCGGTTCGGCTGGTGGGCTCACGACTGGCGGCGCCGCGCTCGGTGTTGGCGGTGGCCGTGGCGAGTTTGAGCATCGGCGCGGCGGCCGGCCTGGTGCTGGCATTGGCCAGCGCGCCATGGCTGATCGTGGTCGGTGTCTTGTGCGTCACCGGTGCGTGGCTGTACACCGGCGGTGCAAAACCCTACGGCTATGCGGGGTTTGGCGAGGCCGCTGTGTTCGTGTTCTTCGGTCTGGTCGCCGTGTTGGGCACCCAGTACACCCAGGCGTTGCGAATCGACTGGGTAGGCGTGGTGCTCGCGGTCACGGCCGGCGCGCTGTCGTCGGCGGTGCTGGTGGCCAACAACCTGCGCGACATCCCCACCGATGCGCGGTCGGGCAAGAACACGCTGGCCGTACGCCTCGGCGATGCCAGGACGCGGGTGCTCTACCAGGGCTTGCTGGCCAGCGCGGGCGGGCTGACTTTGGCGTTGACGGTTGCGACGCCGTGGTGTGCCGCGGGATTGGTGGCCGCGCCGCTGGCGGTGCGGGCGCTGCGCCCGGTGCGCTGTGGGCGCGAGGGGCGTGAGTTGATTCCTGTGCTGCGCGACACCGGTCTGGTCATGCTGGTGTGGTCGATCGCGGTGGCGCTCGCGTTGGGATTAGCCGGCTGAGGTGCCGGTCCAGTACTCGACGAACCGCCCGTCGGCCAAGCGCAGGATGTCGTTGCCGAAGAACGTCGTGACGGCCTCGCCGCTCTTGCCGCGACCGCTCCATCGCCCGGCCACCAAATCGCCGTCGACCAGCGGGCCGACTTCGATCTCGAACGTCAGCTCGTCGAACATGTTGCGGGTTTCGTCGATGATCGCCTGCAGCTCAGCCGCACCGTGCACCTCGCGATTAGGCCAATGCCCGACGAAGTTGTCGGTGACGATCTCGTCGGCGATCGGCTTGCCAGACCACAACTGGTAGATCCATCGGCGATACAGGTCACGTGCACTGCTCATGGCGCCAAGTTACCTGGCTGCCTCTGCGGCGTCGCCCTAATCAGGCGGCCTTGTCCAGCAGCGCGATGATCGCCGCGCGCAGCTGCGCGGTGTAGACGTGCTCGGTGATCAAGCCGATGGCTGTCTTGTCGCCGCCGCGCAGGATGCCTAACAGCATGTGCTCGCAGCTGATCACGTTGTCGTTGTGCGCCAAGGCTTCTCGGAGCGCCAACTCGAGCGCCTTCTTGGCGGGCCGGGTAAATCGGGTATGCCCGCGCGGGCGCCGACGCCGCCGGACCGCGGCAGCGCATGGGCGAACGCGTCGCGGCCGAACGTGCGGGCTACCGCATCGCGCACGGCATCTAGGTCGATGCCGATGGCGCGCAGTGCCTCGGCGTCCTCCTGAAACGACTCGTCTGGCGCCGTGGACTTCTCGGCAAGCCGGGCCCGTATCACGTCGGCGGTCAACCCATAGCCGTCCAACAACGCCGACAGGTCATGATCCGCCGCTTGCACAACGCCCAGCAGCAGGTGCTCGGCACCGATTTCGTGACAACCCAATTCACGGGCCTCCTCGTGGGCCAGCACCACCGCGACTCGGGCGTTGCGGCTGAACCGCTCGAAAACCACGGCCTATCTCCTCCGGTTGTATTTCTGGTGCACGGCTTGCCGGCTCACCCCGAGCGCGTCGGCGATAGCCTGCCAGCTCCAGCCCTGTTCACGAGCGTTGGCGACGTGGATGGCCTCAAGCCGCTCCTGCAGCCGCTGCAAGGCGCGGACCGCTCGCAACCCGACCGCCGGGTCGGCGCTGCTCATCGCGTCGGCGGTTTCACCCAGCGACAGGTCAGACGCTTCACCCACGCACGTCAAGCTAACTTGACACCTGCTCGTTGTCAAGGAAGCTTGACGCCCGTCATTCGGGTGGCACGTCGCCGCGCAGCCGGGCCCGCAGTTGTTCGCGGTCACGGCGCCGACGCTCGCCGACCGTGGCCAATCCGGCAGTGGCGCGCCGACGCAGCGCACCGAAAATCCAGATACCCAAAGGCATTCCGAGAACCAAGGCGAACAACACCGCGACGACCACCGGGAATTCGCTTACCCCCACCAGCCGCGCCGCACAAACGATCAGCGCGCTAAGCGCGACCACCAGCCCCACCCGGGCCGCGGCGTAAAGCAGCACGTCAACGACCACCCGTCGCGTCGAGGTCGGTCCTTCTGCCACGATGCGAGCCTACGGCGCAGGTATATTCGGACCAAGGAGGTGCTGATGCTTTACCTGCTCCTCGTCTTGGTCCTGGGGACACTGATCTACATCGGCTGGCGCGCCGCTCGGTCGCAGGCCAACCGGCCGAAGACCCGCGTCATCGGACCCGACGACGATCCAGAGTTCCTGTGGCGGTTAAGCCACGGCGACAACAACCCGCGATAGCCGACCGGCCCCGGAGCCGGCTAGATGAAATGCGCGGTGGGCCGCCGCTGATCGCTGGGGAAACCGTCGGCGACAATCGCGGCCAGCTCGATCAGTGCCTCGCGGGTTTCCCGCTTCAACCGCTCCAAGTTGATCTCGGCGCCCTCCTCGAGATGAGGGTCGAACGGTATCAACCGCACCGCGCGGCATCGTCGCGAGAAATGATCGACCACCTTCTGCATGTCGACTTTGCCTGAGCGTGGCCGCACCGCGTTGATCACCGCGATCGACCCGCGCACGAGGTTCTCGTGGCCGTGGGCGTCCAACCAATCCAACGTCGCCGAGGCGCTTCGCGCGCCGTCGATCGATCCAGAGCTGACCACGATCAAGGTGTCGGCCTTTTCTAGCACCCCCGACATTGCCGAGTGCAAAAGCCCAGTGCCGCAGTCGGTGAGCACGATGCCGTAAAAGCGCTCAAGTATTTCTAGGGTGCGACGGTAGTCGTCGGCGCTGAACGCTTCCGATACCGCCGGATCGGTTTCCGACGCCAGCACTTCCAGCCGGCTGGGCCCTTGATTGGTGTAGCTACGCACGTCGCTGTAGCGTTCGATGCCCTGGGCGTCACGCAGCAAATGCCGCACCGTGGCCGGCGTCTCCACCGGCACCTTCTGGCTCAGCGTGCCGCGGTCGGGGTTGGCATCGACCGCCACCACCCGGTCGCCGCGAATCGAGGCGAACGTCGCACCCAGGCAGGCGGTGATGGTGGTCTTGCCCACCCCGCCCTTCAGCGACACCACCGCGATCCGATAGCAACCGCGCAATGGCCTGTTGGCCTGGACTACGAGGTCGTTGTAGCGGGTCACCCGCGGGCTTTCCCCGACGTTGATCAAGTGCCCCGACAGAATGTAGAGCCACCTCCGCCAACCCTCCGACGGCGGCGGCTTGACCTGCCGCAACAGCGTGCTGGTGGACAGCTCCGGATACGGGGACAGCGGTAGGGACGCCGGACGGTACTGGGTGTCGATGGACGTCGACGGGTCGGGTGCGCCGCCGTAATAGCCGTAGGCCGTCGGCTCCGGTGGATGCGGGATCCCCGTGGCCGGGGTGGCGGCCGCCCAGGCCCGCGGCTCGGCGACCGTTTGCGGGGGTGGTACGCCGCGCGTCTGCGCCTCGCTGAACCGGCGCTGGGTGCGGAACCCGGCAAAGGCCTTCGTCTCCGCGTCGCTGGTCCTTTGGTCCGGCTCGCCGGGATGTCGCTGCGGTGGCAGCTGTGTGGTCGGCTGATCTTCGCGGCGACCGGAGGACCCAGCGTCCTGCGGTGGATGGTCAGACACGTGAATTTCCCCTCGTTGCAGTACTCGGGTCGCCTGTGACGAACATATCGCAGAGCCCGGTTGACGCCCCCCGACGTGTGGTCAGCCCACACCTGCGTAGGAGTGCAAACCTACCGTGACCAGGTTAACGAAGAAGAGGTTGAACACCATGGCCACGAACCCGACGACGTTGATCCAGGCCGCCTTCCGGTCGCGCCATCCCGCCGTCGACCTGGCGTGCAGGTAGGCCGCGTAGACCACCCACGCGACAAACGACACCGTTTCCTTGGGATCCCAGCCCCAGTAGCGGCCCCAGGCTTGCTCGGCCCAGATCGCGCCGAAGATCACACCGAAGCCGAACACGGGGAAGGCGAAGATCGTGGTGCGGTAGGCGATACGGTCCAGCGTCTGCGCGTCGGGCAACCGCCGCACGATGCGCGCCAACATGCCGGGGGCATCGGCGTCGCTGAGGCGCGACATCTTTAGCAGAAACAGAATGCTGGCCACGCCGGCGACCAAGAAAACCCCGGACCCGAGGCTGACCACCGAGACATGAATCGGCAGCCAGTAGGACTGCAGCGCCGGCATGACCGGAGCGGCGTTGGCATAAAGCCAGCGCCCGGACACGGTGAGCAGGATCAACACCGGCACCAGCAGGAACACCCACAGCGGGCGATGCTGCGAGCGGCGCAGCACGACGGTGCCCGCGCCCAGCGCGCACAGGCAGGTCAGGTTGATGAACTCGTACATGTTGCCCCACGGCGCCCGCAGCGTCGCCAGCCCGCGCAGCACGATGCAGGCCAGCAACAGCGCGATGCCGACATAGGCCACAGCCAGACCGCCCCGCCCGATTCGTTCGTCGACGGGGCGACTAGGCGCGGTGTCGATGACGCCAGGGGCCGCGCTGTCGGGGGTTACCGCACCGGCGGCTACCAGCTGCCCGGCGGCACGGGTGCGGCTATAGGCAAGTTCGACCGCCAGCAGCACCAGCGCGACCACCAGCGCGACCACCGCCGAGGTGAACGCCCAGTCGGAGTAGCGGGCCAGCCCGACGTCTACATGCACGGTGTTCATCTGGGGATCCTTCCGGAGGCGGCGACGGGCTCGCGGGCCGGATAAGTGTCGAACCCGGCCAAGAGCCGGGACGTCAGCCGCTCGAACTCGTCGCCCCAGCCCGCGTTGTCGGTGCGGGCCAAGCCGCCGACCTCGACGCTGACGGTACCGGGGCCCGCAGGTGTGACCCGGATCCATACCCGGCGCCGACGCACTAGCAGCGACACCAGCAGCCCGGCCATCATCGCGGCGGCGAACACCAGCACCCACACCTGCCCCGGGTCGTGGGAGACCTGCAGGTTGATGAACGGCACGGCGCCGTCGAAGCGCACCACGGTGCCGTGGCCGATGTCGACTTGCTCGCCGGCGCCCAGGTTCACCCGTTTCACCTTGGTGAGCCGGTGTTGGTCGATGAGCCGGGGATCCAGGCTATACAGCGACTGCGGCCGACCGGTGTCGAGGCCAGTGTCGCCGCGATAGATGTCGACGGCCACGGCGGGGGCGTTGAGCGCGGGGAAACTCGACGACAGCAGGGTGCCGTCGAGTTGGGCGGTGGGCGCCAGCAGCCCCTGGATCGCGATCTGTTGGGTGCGACGCTCACGCGGGTCCGGGTAGGAGCCGGCTGGCGGGTCGATGCGGGCGACGCCCGACGACAGCAGCGTCGCCGGGTTGTCCGGTCGCCACTGCACGGTCGAGGTGCGGCTCTGACCGTCTGGGAACGTCACGGTGAAGGTGGGCGCATAGCCGTGGCCCTGGAGGTACACGCGGTCGCCGCCCAGCCGCAGCGGGTGGTTGACCCGCAGCCGGTAGGGTCGCCAGGTGTTGGTGGTCAGGTCGCGGCCAGTTTGGTAGTCGATGTCGGCGGCGAACGACGTGGCCTGCCCTGACGGCAGGTAGTGGGCGTGAAAGTCGTTGACGCGGATGCAGATTGGGTGTAGCGAGGTGCCGTCGACGACGTTGCCGGCGCGGAAGGAGTCGAACGCCGCCGGGGAAGCCGAGCAGAAGCCCGGGCCGCCGTCGGCGATGACGATCACGTTCCCCTCGTAGCCGAACAGCTTGCCGACGGCCACCGCGACCAGCAGGCCCAACAGCGCAAAGTGGAACACGATGTTGCCGAATTCGCGCAGGTAACCTTTCTCTGCGGAAACCTCAGTGGCGCCGCCTGATTGGCGGATGGCCTTGCGCCAGCCGGGCAGCCGGACGGCCATTGTCTCGGCCACGGAGTCGGGTTCGGCGGCGATGGTGGCGGCGGTGTGCTTGGGCAGCCGAGCCAGGTTGCGGGGTGCGGCCACCGGGGTGGCGCGCAGGCTGCGGACGTGCTCGATGGTCCGCGGGGTCAGGCAGCCCACCAGCGACACGAACAGCAGCACGTAGATGGCGGTAAACCAGAAGCTGCCGAAGACGTCGAACATCTGCAGCCGATCCAGCCACGGCCCCAGCAGGGGATGCGCGGTCAGATACTCGTCGACCTTGCCGGCGTTGAGCTTTCGCTGCGGCAGCAGCGCGCCGGGGATCGCGCCCAGGGCCAGCAGGCACAGCAGCACCAGCGCGGTGCCCATCGACGTCAGCGCGCGCCAGCTGTTGCGTGCCTGCGCGAGCAGACGCAAAATCGCCCCAAAACGGGCCGTTTTGGGTGATTTTGCGTCTGCTCGCGCCACTAGACCGGCAACCTCACATCGGTGACCAACGCGTCTCGCAGCCACGCGACGACGTCGTTCCAGGCGCCGGTGACCAGCGCCGCGCCGACCGCGATCAGCAGCACGCCGCCGAACACCTGGATGGCCCGCGTGTGTCGGCGCAACCAGCCCAGGCCGGCCACGGCCGCCGCCGAACCGAACGCCAGCAACACGAACGGCGCACCGAGTCCCAGGCAGTAGGCGATCACGAGGACGATGCCGCGAATCACGTTGGCGCCCTGGGTGGTCGACGCGACCGCGATCACCCCGGTCAGCGTCGGACCCAGGCACGGGGTCCAGCCCAGCGCGAACACCGCGCCCAGCAGCGGCGCGCCAGCGACGGTGGACAGCTGCCGCGGCGTAAACCGGGCTTGGCGCTGCAGCGCCGGGATCAAGCCGACGAACACCAGGCCCATCACGATGGTCAGCACTCCCCCGACCCGCTGGAGCAACAGCTGGTTGCTGATCAGCGTGGTGGTCATGCCCAGCACCGCGACGGTGCCGAGCACGAACACCGCGGTGAACCCGGCGACGAACAACGCGGCCGAACCGGCCACCCGCCACCGCGCGGCGGTCGGGGCCTTCGCCGCGCCGGGCGCCGGTTGTTCGCTGACACCGACCACGGCGGCCAGATACGACAGGTACCCGGGCACCAGCGGCACCACGCACGGCGAGGCAAACGACACCAGTCCGGCCAGCACGGACACCGCCAAAGCCAGCAACAACGGCCCGGCGGCGGCGATGTGAGCAAACCCGGTCATTGCGGTCCCGCGGTGGTCTGCTCTTCGGCCGCAATCCGTTGCACCACGGGCTGCAGGTCCTGGGCAAGCAGCTCGCGCAGGAACACCGCCGCGACCCGGTGCTGGCGGTCCAGCACCAGCGTGGAGGGGATGACCGTGGTCGGGTATTTGCCGCCGAAGGCGATCATGGTGCGCATCGCCGGGTCGTATATCGACGGATACGTCACGCCGCGGTCGGCGACGAAGTCCTGGGCGGCTTGGCGGTTGTTGTCGCGCACGTCGATCCCGAGAAAAGAGACGCCCTGGCTACGAGTGGCGTCGTAGACCCGCTGCAGTTGGCTGACCTCGGCGCGGCACGGCCCGCACCACTGCCCCCAAACGTTGACGACGACGACCCTGCCGGCAAAGTCGTTGAGCGACAACGTGTGCGACGGGTCCATCAGGTCCGGCCCGGTCACCGGGCCGGGTCGACCGCGATGGTCGGGCGGGTCGTAGACGAGGTCCGTTTTGCCGCCCGGGGCGACGAATTCGAAGGTGCCGCCCTGGGCGACCGCGTCGTCGCCGCGGGCGCAGCTGGCGAGCAGCCCGGTTGCCACCACCGCCGCCGCGATCACCAGCCGCAGCATGCTCAACACCCCGCCGGCTGCCAATACTGCACGTCGACCAGGCGGTCGCCGTCATAGACCAGGGTGGTGACCGAGGCGATCGCGCATTGGCGCCGACGCGGATCGTGCCAGAGCCGTCGGCCGGTAAGGTGCAGCCGCAGCGTCCAGATCGGCAGTTGATGGCTGACGCACACCGCTTCGTGGCCGGTGGCCCGGGCGCGGGCCTTGTCCACCGCCGTCGTCATCCGGGCCGCGATCTGCTTGTAGGGCTCACCCCACGACGGGGTGAACGGGTTGCGCAAATGCCACCACACCCGCGGATCCCGCCAGGCGCCGTCACCCGGGGAAATACGCTTTCCTTCAAGGAAATTGGTCGATTCGATCAGGTCGTGGTCGGTGTCGACCGGCAGGTCGTGGCGGGCGGCGATGGGTGCCGCGGTCTCCTGGGCGCGCTCCAACGGCGAGGCGATCACCGCGACGACGTCGTGGTCGGCCAGCGCGTCGGCGACGGCCTGCGCCTGCTGCTTGCCTTTGTCAGACAGGTGGAATTCGGCCAGCCGCCCATAGAGGATGCCGCCGGGGTTGTCGACCTCGCCGTGGCGGACCAGGTGGACTTTGGTGTGTTCGGCCATCAGGGTTTGGGCTCCTCGGCGGCGCGGGCGGCGGCGTCTGCAGCGGCCGGCAGTGCGTCGACGATCCGGTCGAATGCCGCGTCGTCAAGCGCGGACGAGACGAACCAGGTCTCGAAGGCACTGCAGGGCGGATACACACCGGCCTCGAGCAGAGCGTGGAAAAACGGCGGGTACCGCCAAGTCTGGCTGGCCCGCGCCGACGCGAAATCGGTCACCGGTGCCTCGGCGAAAAACACCGACAGCATGTTGCCTGCCCGCTGAACCTGATGCGGCACACCGGCTTTGGTCAACGCTTCGGATAGCAGCCCGGCCAGCCGGTCGGCGTTGGCGTCCAGCGCGGCGTAAACCGCGTCGTCGGCCGCGCGCAGCGTCGCTAGCCCGGCGGCCGTGGCCACCGGGTTACCGGACAGCGTGCCGGCCTGATACACCGGGCCCAGCGGCGCCAACCGTCGCATCACGTCGGCGCGCCCGCCAAACGCCGCGGCTGGCAGCCCGCCGCTCATCACCTTGCCGAACGTGAACAGGTCGGCGGGCACCGGATCGATTCCGTACCAACCACTTCGGCTGACCCGAAAGCCCGTCATGACCTCGTCGACGATCAGCAACGCACCGTGTTCGGCGGTAACGGCCCGGAGCATGCCGTTGAAGCCCGGCGCGGGTGGCACGACACCCATGTTGCCGGGGCTGGCCTCGGTGATCACCGCGGCGATTTCGCCGCCGAACCGGGCAAAGATCTCCCGAACAGCGTCAAAGTCGTTGTAAGGCAACACGATTGTATCGGCCGCGGCGGCGCCGGTGACCCCGGGCGACGACGGCAAGCCCAGGGTCGCTACTCCGGAGCCGGCATCGGCCAGCAACGCGTCGACGTGGCCGTGGTAGCAGCCGGCGAACTTGACGATCTTGGCGCGGCCGGTGAAGCCGCGGGCCAGGCGGACCGCGCTCATCGTGGCCTCGGTGCCGGAGTTGACCATGCGGATCTGCTCCACCGGTGCCACCCGGCTGATGATCTCGGTGGCCAGCTCGGTTTCCGCGGGGGTCGGCGCGCCGAACGACAACCCGTCGGCGGCGGCTTTCTGCACAGCGTCGACCACCGCCGGGTGGGCGTGGCCGAGGATCATCGGGCCCCAGGAGCAGACCAGGTCGACATAGCGGTTGCCGTCGGCGTCGGTGAGCCAGCAGCCGCTGGCCTGGGTGATGAATCGGGGGGTGCCGCCCACCGCGGTGAACGCCCGCACCGGGGAGTTCACTCCGCCCGGAATGACCGCGCAGGCGGCGTCGAACAGCATCGCGGAAACCGCCGTTTCGGCGGCCACCCGGTCAGTACTCCCCACGACGACTAGTGTCCCAGCTGCTGCAACGTGGTCCACTACCGGGTGTAATAGTCGAGCCGGTGCCCTGCGTCGTTGCCACACTCGAGCGGTGATCCGGCAATCGGCGGCCGACGTCGCGGTGGCCAAGGTTGACGGCGTCCGCGACGACCCGAGCGCACGTCTGGCCCTGATGCGGACGTCGTATCGGGTGCCGTCGAGCGTGGACCGCGGCTATCTGCCCTACCGCGAGGCGCGTCCGCCTTCATGAAATGGCAGCTGCGCCGCGGACTCCTCAATCCTCCCGACGCGCCGACTCGGGGAAGCTCGTGGTGGCGTGCGATGAATGAACGGCTGCTGTATGACGGCTGCGAAGCCCACGCGCTGGCCTTCGGGAATCCTGGGTCGCCGAGTTCACCGAGCGTCGCCGCGTTGTTGCAGTTCATCCGTCGTCCCACCGCTGCGAGTTGGTACCGGGCCCACAACATGAGCCTCGTTACCGCTTACCTCCAGCACGAACATCTCGCCTCGCGAGGACCGCGTGGAACGCTTCTTCATCAATCTCGTGCTGGTCCGTGTTCTCTACACCCACGCGCTGGTTGCCGCGCCGCGACTGGCGCTCGGCTGGCTTGCCCCGGCTGGTCGGTTGCTCGGTGACCCGCGGCTGGGTATCACCGGCATCTTCCTCTCGCTCTCGCGGGTGCTGCCCGACCGCTATCCCTTGGGTGAGCACGTCACACCGTTCGTCGAGGCGGAACACGGTTTCGGGCACCTGGCCCCTGCTGCCGCGTTTGGTGACGCTCAGGGTTTCGCTGTTGCTGATGCCGGCGGCCATCGCGACCCGGTTGAAGACCTTCACGATGAACCACGCCGGCTTGAGGTAGACGATGAGGTGAGGGTTTGATAGCCGCATGCAACTACCGCAACGACTGGCCCGGTTCAACCGGCACGTCACTAATCCTATTCAACGGCTGTGGGCCGGCTGGCTACCGCCCTTCGGGATTCTGGAGCACGTCGGACGGCGCTCGGGCAAGACCTACCGCACCCCGTTGAACGTGTTCAACGCCGAGGTGGACGGCAAGCCGGGCGTGGCTATTCTGCTCACCTACGGCCCCGACCGCGATTGGCTGAAGAATCTCAACGCGGCGGGCCGAGCACGGATCCAACGCAGCGGGAAGACGTTCGCCGTCACCAACCCGCGAAAGGTCAGCCGGGACGAGGCAGCCAAGCACGTCATCGGTGGATGGCGACCGATTTTCGCACGACTGCCGTTCGAGGAAGCGGTGCTGCTGACCAAGGCGGCGTAGAACCGACCATCAGATGGCCCGCAGCAAGCACATTCAGCGTCGGGCGGCGAACTCGTCCCTACCCAACCGCTGAGTAGCAGCCAGTTCAACCGCTGGCCGAAATCGATTGCAACCGTGCGCTGTTCATACGAGACTTGGAGATGTTCGCCACCTAGTTAGCTACGCCGAGTTGTCGAAGCCCGACTCGTGCCAGCCTGAATGACGACCCATCGGGCGAGACCTCAGTGACCCGATTCAATCCGGCCGCGGCGAAACCATTGCTGGGCGCGGTCATGCAGAGGATCATCAGCTCATGGCTGCAACGGATCCGACCTTTTACCGCAGCCCGGGCGCTGCCGTCGCGGCCGCGCCCGAGCGGTTAGCTTACGTCGCTGCATTCGACCCGGCGGGCAACAAGAACGACGCGATCGCGGTGGTGGACTGCGACCCCAGCTCGTCGTCCTACGGCGGCGTGGTCGGGTGGGCCGAACTCCCTTCGGCGGGCAACGAACTGCACCACTTCGGGTGGAACGCATGCTCGAGCGCGCTGTGCCACGACGGCCACGCCCGCCACCACCAACTGGAGCGACGTTATCTCGTCGTTCCGGGCATTCGCTCGTCGCACACCTTCGTGCTCGACACCAAACCCGACCCACTGCACCCGACGCTGACGCACACGATCGACGCCGATGAGCTTGCGGCCAAGGCCGGGTATTCGCGCCCGCACACGGTGCATTGCGGGCCGGGCGGCATCTTCATGTCCGCGCTCGGCGGCGCCGACGGCAACGACGGGCCGGGCGGCGTCGCGCTGATCGACCACGACACGTTCGAGGTGATCGGGCCATGGGAGGTCGACCGCGGACCGCAATTCTTCGCCTACGACGTGTGGTGGCATCTGCGCCACGACACGCTGGTGACCTCGGAGTGGGCGACGCCGTCGATGCTCGAGAACGGGCTCAACCCCGAGGATCTGCTCGGCCGCAAGTTCGGGCATCACCTGAACTTCTGGAACATGAGCGAGCGCAAACTCATCCAGCGCATCGACCTGGGTGATCAGCATCAGATGGTGCTCGAGCTGCGCCCGGCCCACGACCCCGCCAAGACCTGGGGTTTCGTCGGCGTGGTGATCAGCGTCGAGGACCTATCGGCCTCGGTGTGGTTGTGGCACAAGGCCGGCGACCAGTGGGCCGTCGACAAGGTCATCACGATCCCGGCCGAGCCCGCCGACCCCGACGTGCTGCCACCGGCCCTGCAGCCGTTCGGTGCGGTGCCACCGCTGGTCTCGGACATCGATCTCTCCGTCGACGACCGGTGGCTGTACGTATCCTGTTGGGCGACAGGTGAACTCAAACAATTCGACGTCAGCGACCCATTCCATCCGAAGGAGACGGCGTCGGTTCGGCTCGGCGGGATCGTGCGGCGCCAACCGCATCCGTCGGTGCCCGACATGCCGCTGCGCGGCGGGCCGCAGATGGTGGAGATCAGCCGCGACGGCCGGCGAGTCTACGTCACCAACTCGCTGTACGCTGCGTGGGACGAGGTGTTCTACCCCGAGGGCGTCGGCGCGTGGATGGCCAAGCTCGACGCTGACGTCTCCGCTGGCGGTTTGGTGCCCGACGCCCGCTTCTTCCCGCACGGCGAGCAGTTCCGCGGGCTGCGGGTGCACCAAACGCGGCTGCAGGGCGGTGATGCGTCCAGCGACTCCTACTGCTTCACTAGTTGACGTCAAAAGGCGTCTGAAGCATAGGAGGCGGCATGGCGGATTTGTCGCAGTTTCAACACCCACGGTTTGCCCGCATGTACGAGCGGATGAGCGCCGAATCGGAGCGCCGGGGCACTGCCACGTACCGGGACCGGATGCTGGCCGGCTTGACCGGGCGGGTGATCGAGATCGGCGCGGGCAACGGTATGAACTTCAGCCACTACCCCGATACGGTCACCGAGGTAGTGGCGGTTGAACCGGAAAGCTACTTGCGGGGCTTGGCCGAACGAGCCGCTGCGAACGCGCCGGTGCGGGTGACTGTGGTTCCCGGTCACGCCACCGCGCTGCCGGTGGAGGACGACGCATTCGACGCTGCGGTGGCCTCGCTGGTGTTGTGTTCGATCTCCGACACCCGCGCCGCACTCAGCGAAATCCGTCGGGCGCTGAAACCGACCGGGCAGCTTCGCTTTTTCGAGCACGTCCGGTCGAGCAAGCCATGGTTTGCACTCCTGCAGGATGCGATAACACCGCTGCAATCCCGCTTGGGTGGCGGGTGTCATCCTAATCGCGACACCGCCGCGGCGATTCGCGCTGCCGGCTTCGAAATCGACGAACTCGACCGCTTTTATTATGCGCCACTGCGGTTTTACCCTCCGCACGCCCATATCATCGGCCGGGCGCGGCCTGTCCTTTTGCCGCAGTGACACCGACACGGGTTCAGACCGGCACGGTGCGCAAGGCCGCCGGCAGGCTGGGTAAGAAGTGCTGGATGGCGAATTCGCGGATGTCGTCGGCGGTCTCGAGGGGTTGTCGACTCGGCAGCAGTAGCACCATCGCCGCGTAACGCAGAATCGTGTCCGCGAGCTCGTCAACCGCTTCGGCGCCGATCCGCTCGGCAAACCCGTCGGGGGAAGATCACCTGCAGCGCGGCGGCCATCCGCTCTACGGCAGCGCCGTAGTGCTGGCGGGCCAACTCGAGCATCAGGCCGGGTTCGTCGGCGAGCATCCGCGTCAGCACCCGATGCTGGCGGAACCGCATGATCGACAGCGTGAACGCCTCGACATAGTAGTTCGATTGGGGCCTGCGGGTTTTCAGCTCCTCAGCAATATCCGCGAACAGCGCCGCATTCTCCCGGTCGATGACGGCGGCCACCAATTCGTCACGGTTGGCGAATCGGCGGTAGATCGTGGTCCGGCTCACCCGGGCGCGGCGTGCCACATCGTCGAGCGCGACCCGCCGCAGGCCGTGGCGCTCGAACTCGACAACAGCCGCGTCGAGGATCGCTTGGGTGGCAGGATCAGCCGCGGCTGTAGCCGGCACGGGCAAACCTGTTGTAGCGCAACCGCATCGGAAGATGGTCCCACAGCCAGTTGACCGGACGCGACCGGCACACCGCGGCGAAGCGCTGATAGCGGCGTTCCTGCCGTTCGCTCCACGGCAGGCCCAGCAACTCTCGGGCCTGGGGCGGCAGCCCGCCGGTGGTCAGGAAGGCCGCGACCGGATTGAACACGATGGCCACGATCCGCCATAGCCACGGCGGCACCGCCTTGGGGCACGGAAAGCCTTTGGTCACATACCCGACACCGTATTTCGCGGTCGGGTGCGCGACCACCACTCGGTCGAGCATGCCGTTCCAATACCGTTCGAACTCGGCGTAGTCGACCGGCATGGGCCGCTCGCTGACACCATAGCGGCGATACCACGTCTTGGACTCGAGGTAGATCTGCTCTTTTTCGGCCCGGGTGAGCCGCTTGACGAAGGTATCGGCGAAGTAGATCACCTGCTCGACGAAGGTGGCATGCGCCCAGTAATAGGTCTCGGGATCCAGCGCGTGGTAGCGCTTCCCGTCAGGCATCTGGCCCTTGATCTCGTGGTGAAAGTCCCGCACCTGCCGGCCTGGGTGGTCGTCGTCGGAGCCGTATACGGTCATAAAGATCGGCGGCAGCGAGCGTTTGACGCGGGCGGCGGTGTCGGTGAAGAACACCGAGTGATCCAGCACGCCTTGCCCGAGTTCGGCGAGCATGTTCTGCAACACCGCCGGTCGCGGCCCGATCAGGAACATGCGGTTGTCACCGAAGTACCGCCACACCAGCGACTGCGGCCCCAATGGCAAAGCGTCCAGGTCGTCGCCTAGCCGGAAAACCTCGGTCATTGGGACAGTGTTACATATTTTGCACTTTGTACCAACTAGCGGCGGCGTCGCTCAGACCAGACGAAGCTCGAAACGGAGGATCTTGAGGTGGCCGCTGCGCATTGCTGTCCGAAACAGAAGCGGGACGCGGGTGTGACGCGTGATCTCCTCGATCGGGACCACGGCGCTGCTCTGCAATTCCCATCGGGAGAACCGGCGACGCAGATCCTGCTCCGAGATGCCGGGGAGGATGCCCGGAATCCTGGTGAAACCAGCCGTGAGCAGTAGCGCCCGGGGCTAGCCACCCGGGTGACACCTGCGGCGTAGGCGTCACGCTGGCGCTCGGCCAGTCCGTAGTAGCAGCCACTGTCGACGATCAGGCTGAAGTCGTGGCCGACGTCGAGCTCGGCGAGGTCGAGCGCTCGGCCCGGCGGGAGTGGGTGTTCTCCTTCGATGCGCTCGACCAGCCAGCTGTCGGGAACGTCGGCCGCTGACAGCGACGGATTGCAGCCGACCCGAGACAGCACCTCATACAACAGCCGCAGGACGCGAGGGGTCATCTGCGGTCCCTTCCTCGTTGGTCGCGGCAGCGCCGATACGGCCGGGAATCCCACGACATCGAGCTGCCCGGATGTCACGGTGTCATAACCGATCCGGCGTGCCTTTGCGGGCAACGGTATTCGGCCCGGCATGATCACGCCATGCCTCAGCTGACCCGCCGCGCCGCGCTGCGTTTGGGTGCTGGAACCGTGGCAGGGGTGGCGGGTGCGTGGGCGCTCAGCGCCTTGCTCGATCCAGGCGAAGGCCGCACTGCGCCCTCACCTTTCGAGCCGGTGGCGGGCACCGCGTCACCGACGCGGCTGTCGGGCTCGTTTGTGTCGGCGGCACGCGGCGGCATGACGACCAACTGGGTGATCGCGCTTCCACCCGGTCACACCGGACCGCTGCGGCCGGTGATCGCCCTGCACGGCAAGGACGGCAATGCCAACACCGTAATTGACCTCGGCATCGAAGACGCGCTGGCCCAGCTGGTCAAATCGGGGCGGCCCGGCTTCGCCGTCGTCGGGGTCGACGGGGGCAACACCTACTGGCACCGACGTGCCTCGGGTGAGGACTCCGGAGCGATGGTGCTGGGCGAGCTGCTGCCGATGCTGGCGAGCAAAGGGTTGGACACGTCCCGGGTAGCGTTCCTCGGCTGGTCGATGGGCGGCTACGGTGCGCTGCTGCTGGGAGCACGGCTTGGCCCGGCACGCACAGCCGGGATATGCGCGGTCAGCCCGGCGTTGTGGACGTCCTACACCGCCAGCACCCCCGGGGCATTCGACAGCTACGAGGACTGGGCTCGAAACTCGGTGTGGGGCCTGCCCGCATTGGCATCGATCCCGATCCGCGTCGACTGCGGCACCAGCGACCGATTCTGCCCGGCCACTCGGCAATTCGTCGCACAGCTGCGGACACCACCATCCGGTGGCTTCTCACCGGGCGGGCATGACGTATCGTTTTGGCGCCAGCAGCTGCCTAACGAGCTGACCTGGCTTGCGTCATAGCTGAAGCCGCCGCAGGATCGCCTCCGAAGGTGGTGACATTGCCGACATTGCCGCAGTCCAACACCGTCAGCCCGCGCCACCGGCTCGAGCCGGCGCGGCGGGCGCCCAAGCCGGGATTTCGGCTCGACATCGAGGGTCTGCGCGCGGTGGCGGTGCTTGCGGTGGTGGCCTTTCATGCCGACCTGCCCGGTGTCGGCGGCGGCTACGTCGGCGTCGACGTCTTCTTCGTGATCTCCGGCTTCCTGATCACCGGCATTCTGTCGCGCGAGGTGATCGCGACGGGCACGATCCGGCTGGGCCACTTCTACGGGGCGAGGGCTCGCCGGCTGCTGCCGGCCGCGGCCACGGTCGGGGTGGCCACCGCGGTCGGTTCGGCGGTGCTGCTGCCGCCGCTGCAGGCCCGCAGCGTCATCGGCGACGGCATCGCCAGCGCGCTGTATGTCGGCAACTACCGCTTCGCCCTGCACGGCACCGACTACCTGGCCAGCGACACCCCGCCGTCACCGTTTCAGCACTACTGGTCGCTCGGGGTGGAAGAGCAATTCTATCTGCTGTGGCCGGCGCTGATCATCGGCGCGACGTGGCTGGTCCGGCGGGCCGGCGGCCGGGTGCCGTGGTGGGTGAACCCGTATCTGGTGGTCCTGGGGGTGGTGGCGGCGACGTCGTTCGCGCTGGCGGTGGCGTGGACTCACCTGTCGCCGCCGTGGGCGTTCTTCTCGCTGCCGACCCGGGCGTGGGAGCTGGCTGTCGGGGGGCTGGTGGCGCTTTCGGCTGCGCAGTGGCGGCGCCTGCCGACGCTGCCGGCGGTCGTCGCGGGGTGGGGTGGGCTGGGGCTGATCGTGCTGTCTTGCCACCAGTTGGGTGCAACCACCCCCTACCCGGGGACCGCGGCGTTGCTGCCGGTGCTGGGCACCGCGTTGGTGATCGGTGCGGGTTGCGCCAGTAGCGGGATGGGCGTCGGTCGGGTGCTGTCGCTGCCGGGCCTGCGGGCCATCGGGCGGGTGTCGTACTCGTGGTATCTGTGGCACTGGCCGGTGCTGTTGCTGATGCCGCCGCTGCTGGGACCGTCTGCGGGGTTGGCGGGCCGGCTGGCGGCGGTGGTTGTCTCCGCCGGGCTAGCGGTACTCACCTTGCACCTGGTCGAAAACCCCGGCCGATTCGCCGCTCCCGTGCGCCGCTCGGCGGGCCGCAGTCTCGCGCTCGGCGGTGCCGCCACCGCGGTCGCGGTCTGCGCCGGTGTGCTGCTGCTGATAGTGGTACCGGTTCCGGTTGGTCGCGGGGTGGCGGCCGCGGCCCCGAAGATCAGTGTGACGCCCCCGCCGTCGGCTAGCCCGGTCGATCCGCGCGACGCGGCGGTGCAGCAGGGGTTTGCGCAGGCGCAGGCCGCGGTCGCGGCCTCCGCTGACCTCAAAGCGGTGCCGTCGAACCTGACCCCGCCATTGGCCGAGGCGCCGGCCGACAAGCCGGTGGTGTTCGTCAACGGCTGCGTGCGGTCCTGGCGTGAGGTCGGTCAAAGCGAGTGCGCGACAGGCGATCTCGCGTCGCCTACGACCGTGGCGCTGATCGGCGACTCGCATGCGGCGATGTGGAGCCCGGCGCTGCAGCAGCTCGCCGAACAACGGCATTGGCGGTTGGAGACGCTGGGCAAAGTGACTTGCCCGTTAATGGATCTGCCGATCACCAGCCCCTATCTGGGCCGCGAATACACCGAGTGCCAGCAGTGGCGCGCCGACATCATGGCCCGGATGCGGGCCGAGCATCCGCGGCTGATCGTGCTGAGCATGTCGCGGCGCTACGGAGCGGACTTCGGCTTCACGTCCTATGACCCGGCATGGCTCGACGGCTTGGGCCGTACGGTGGCACAGCTGCGCGGCACTGGCGCGAATGTGCTTGTGCTGGGCCCAATTCCAGATCCGCGTTCGACGGTGCCGACGTGCCTGTCAGCTCACCTTGACGACGCCAGCGCCTGCTCGCCGCCGCGGTCGACGGCGGTCAACGACGCCGGGATCGCTGCGGAACGGGCGGCCACCGCGGCCGGTGGTGGCCGTTACGCCGACCTGACCGAGCTGTTTTGCACCCGCGACCGCTGCCCGGTGATCGTCGGCAACGACCTGGTTTACCGCGACGACAACCACGTCACCATCGAGTACGCGCGGACGCTGGTACCGGTGATCGGCGCGCTGGCTGACCGCGCTTTGGCCGGCCGCTGAACGCTATTCGTCGTTATTCGTCGCCTCGCTGCGCTCGCCGCAGTCGGGCGGTGCCGACCACGGCCAACACCCCGGCGGCGGTGGCCAGCAGCAGCGTCAGCAACAGCAGCGGAGGATCGTAGACCACCGACGTGGTGACGGGCTGCCCGTCGGCGACCGGCGCGACCTGTACCGGGGCTCGGGCGTGCAACCAGCTCAGCGCGCAGCCCAGCAACGCGGCGCAGGCCAGCGCGATTTCCGCAATGGCGCGAGTGCGAGCACTCACCACTTCGACCCGGCGTCGTCGCCGTGATCCGCAGCATCGTCGGGCACGTCCGATCCGACCCGCTCCTCGACCAGCGGGGTGAGCGCG
Organism: Mycobacterium xenopi; assembly: GCF_009936235.1. Taxonomy (NCBI): domain Bacteria; kingdom Bacillati; phylum Actinomycetota; class Actinomycetes; order Mycobacteriales; family Mycobacteriaceae; genus Mycobacterium; species Mycobacterium xenopi. The sequence goes on from NZ_AP022314.1 coordinate 4,226,352, forward strand.
GCTCGCAGGTGGCGGTGCCGCCGCGCCCAAGCTTGCGCGGTGCGGCCGTGGGTGAGCTTGAGACCGATGCCCACCCGGCCGCGCGGCACGCCGACCAGCTCGCCGAGGGCGCGCGCCGACTGCCAGCGGTGCAGCGGAAGCCCGGAGTCGGGCGCGTGCTCGGCCTCCGGATAAACCTTGACGATCTCGGCCACCTTGATGGTTTCGGTACCTTGGCGCAGCGTGTCTTCGGTCAGTTCGACTGAGGTGTGGATACGGGCGGCCTTGACCTGGATAGCGAGGAACCCGGACACCAGGACCAGAAAAACCATGGGGACCAAGACGTTCCATCCGTAGCCAGCGGATTTTTCGATGAACAGCATGGCCACCGCCGTGACCGGGCCGACCAACACCCAGTACCAGCTGGCGCCGGGCTCGTAGAACAACCGCTTGGGTTCGCGGTCCGTGCCAGATGTCATCGACACCTCATCTCCTGACACCCCGATGATTGGCCGCGCCGGATTGGCGCCGTGACTTAGGTGGCTAGCCTAACGCCAGCGGTACGCCGCCTTCGCGACCCCGCGTGCCCGTCGTCAGGCTGCGCCGATTGCGTGGCCTGGTCGCGCGGGGCGACGGACGGCGCCGAGGAAATCCGCACCGTGGTGGGCGCGATTTGCTGACTCTCGACTCCGACCTGAGCCCGGACCCTGACCTGCTGACAAGAGCGGCCCAGGGGGCACTGTGCCTAGCGGATCTGGAGTTGGCGGATCGGCTTGCGGAGGCGGCGATTCGTGCAGGCCGACACCGTCGTGGCATTGCGGTGCCGGCAGAAGCTCGCATTGCGGCCGCATGCGCTGAACTATCCGCCCGCACCAGATTGTTCGGCTGTGTTCAGTGCGGCCTCAGCCTGACACCGCGTGGGGAAGGAGAATCACGTCGCGCCACCGAGCACCTCGATCCGGCAAGCGGGGCCGCGTGAGCGCGCCAAGCGCCCATCGAGAGTTAGCAGCGTTGCATCGAACGCCTCGGCCAGCGCCACGTAGAACGCGTCCCAACCTCGCACCGAGCCCCGCAGCTGCCAGGCTCGGTCAAGCAGGCCCCGGTGCCCAAAACGCTCCCCGGGCCAGTCCCGCAGAGCGGCGACTGCTTGCGCGGCGGCGGTCCCATCCAGCCGCCCCCGCAGGTGCTGGGCGCGGATCACTCCAAGCACTTCCACGTCGATCACATGTGGTGCTGCCTGGTCGGTGTCGGCGGCCATCCGGGCCGCGATTTGCTTGGATCGCGGCGTATCAGCGACGACCTCGAATAGGCACGACGCGTCAACGACCAGCATCGGGCCATTCGCCGCGCCACTCGTCCAATGTGGCCAGCACCTCGGCGGTGGATATCTCAGATGGTCGCCGACCGATTCGGGCAAGCCACTGCGCCACCGACGGCCGTGCTGCTAATCGGGCGGCTTCCCGGCGAAGTAACTCAGGAACCGTGATCCCTTCCTCTGCTGCGCGGCGAACCAGGCCGGCATACACCTCGTCATCTATGTCGCGGATTTGCACCGTCTTAGGCATGGCTGCATGCTACCATGCATTGATGCATGAGCTAATGCACGCCTGGCGAAGTCGTTGTGGGCGTGTTATCAACCGGCTCTCGTAACGATTTGTTGCCAGTCTGCCCATAGCCGGAGGGCTCCCCGAATTGAAACCGTGTCGTACCGCTGTGGCGTACTCGCACACATGTTCTATGACGACGGCCCACCCACCGTGCTAAATCAGTGCGGCCCCATGACGCCTACCGTGACACCCGGCCACGCTCACCTAGTGAAGTATGCGTGGGCGTCTCGGCGGTGCAACAGCACAACGCCGCCGGCGATCAACACCGAGCCCACGATGCCGCTAACCGCGCAAACCACCGCCACGACGGGCGGCCAATCCCCGCTGAACAACCGGCTGACCACGTAGACGACAGTGGCCACGCCGCCGCCGGTCAGCACGGTGCGAGCCCACCGATACCCGGCGCGCATCAACAGCAGGAAGGTCACCACGATCACCAGCACCACGGCGGTGAGCAGCCCCGAGGCGGCGTAGAGAATCGGCGACCCGTGGCCGACGTGCGAGCTGAGCATGTCCACGACATAGCCGATCACCAGCAGCGGCAGCGCGGTCAGCCACAGCCAAAAGCCGGTGTCGACGTCGACCGGACGGGGAGGTCGCTCGGGCGGGGTGGGCGCACCCGGCGGGGAGGGGCCGCCGGGTGCACTTGGAGGGGCGGGCCATCCGGGTGGTCCGGGTGGCGTACCGGGCCAGCTTGGCGGCTCCGGAGGCGTCCACGGCCCGGGCGGTTCCGTCGGGAGCGACGGCTCATGCGGCTCCGGCCGCCGCTGCGGCTCGCTCACGGCAGCCAGGCCGCCGCCTCAGCGGCCCAGTAGGTCAGCACGATGTCGGCCCCCGCGCGCCGGATGCTGGTCAACGACTCCAGGACGGCGGCGCGCCGATCAATCCACCCGTTGGCAGCGGCCGCCGAGATCATCGCGTACTCCCCCGACACCTGGTAGGCGGCCACCGGCACCGGCGACATCTCGGCCGCGGCTGCCACCACGTCGAGGTAACCCATCGCGGGTTTGACCATTACGATGTCGGCCCCCTCATCGAGGTCCAATCGCACCTCGCGCAGCGCCTCGCGGACATTGCCCGGCTCCTGCTGATAGGTGCGGCGATCACCGGACAGGCTCGAGCTCACCGCCTCGCGGAACGGCCCGTAGAACGCCGACGCGAATTTAGCGGCATAAGCCAGGATCACCACGTCGGTGTGACCGGCGGCGTCCAGCCCGTCGCGAATCGCGCCGACCTGGCCGTCCATCATGCCGCTCGGCCCGACCACATGAGCACCCGAGTTAGCCTGCGCCACAGCCAATTCCACATAACGCTTCAATGTGGCGTCGTTGTCGACGCGGCCGCGATCGTCGAGGACACCGCAATGGCCATGGTCGGTGAACTCATCGAGGCAGGTGTCAGCCATCAGCACGGTGGCGTCACCGAGATCCTTGGCCAAGTCGCGCAGCGCGAGATTGAGGATGCCGTCGGGATCGGTTCCCGATGAACCGAATGCGTCCTTGTCCTCGTCGCGGGGCACCCCGAACAGCATCAGCCCGCCTACCCCGGCGGCCACGGCCTCGGCTGCCGCGCGCCGCAGCGACTCGCGGCTGTGCTGCACCACCCCGGGCATCGACGCGACCGGGCGGGGCTCGTCGATGCCGTCGGCGACGAACATCGGCAGCACCAAATGCCTTGGCTCCAGCGAGGTTTGCGCCACCAGTCGGCGCATCGCCGGCGTGGAGCGGAGTCGACGCGGACGTTGCCGGGGATAGCCCATCGGCTAGCGCCTGCGGCTCTTCTTGCGCGGCGGTGGCAGGGCGCCCTCGGCGCGCAGCCGGGCGGCATGCTCGGCCAGGGCGTCAACCAGCGGGCCCACTGCGGCGGTCTCGGGCTGCACATCGACCCGCAGGCCGAACTCGGCAGCCGTCTCGGCCGTCTTGGGTCCGATGCAGGCGACGATCGTTCGCGCGTGCGGCTTGCCCGCAATGCCGACAAGGTTGCGCACCGTCGAGCTGGACGTAAAGCACACCGCGTCGAAACCGCCGGTCTTGATCATCTCGCGGGTTTCCGCCGGTGGCGGCGCGGCGCGAACGGTACGGTATGCGGTGACATCTTCGATCTCCCAACCTCTTTCGCGTAGACCCTCAGCCAGGGTTTCGGTGGCGATGTCGGCGCGCGGCAGCAGCACCCGGTTCACCGGGTCGAAAACGCTGTCGTAGGGCGGGAATTCGTCGAGCAGGCCCAGCGAGGACTGTTCGCCGGAAGGCACCAGCTCAGGGCTGACCCCGAACGCGCGGACCCGATCGGCGGTGGCTTCGCCGACGCAGGCGATCTTCACTCCGGAAAACGCGCGAGCATCGAGCCCGAACTCGCCGAACTTCTCCCACACCGCGCGCACCGCGTTGGTGGAGGTGAACACCACCCACTGGAAGCGGCCGTCGACAAGACCCTTGACCGCACGTTCCATTTGCGCCGGGCTGCGCGGCGGCTCCACGGCGATGGTCGGCACCTCGATCGGCAGCGCGCCGTAGGACACCAGCCGCTCGCTCATCTCCCCGGCCTGGTCCTTGGTCCGCGGCACCAGCACCGTCCAGCCGTAGAGCGGACGGCTCTCCCACCAGTTCAGCTTCGCCCGGTTGGCGACGGTCTTGCCGATGGTCACCACCAAGGGCCCTGTCAGCGGCCCCGCGGGGTCGTTGGCGCCCAAAGCCACCCCGTCGGTCAACGCGTGCAGCGTGGTCTCCACCGAGCGCTGGATGCACGTGGTGCCGGCCGCGGTGACGACGCACGGCGTCGACTCGGCCAGCCCGTAGTCGATCAGGGTGCGCGCCGCATCGGCCAGGTGTGACGGGGTGGCTTGCAGGATCAGCGGTCCCGGTGCCGCGGCCAGCGCCGCCCAGTCCACCTCGCCGCGCACGTCGGCAATGGTGTGCGCCGAGCCCAACGGCAGGCCCGCATACGTCGGTACCGCAGCGGTGGCGGCCAGCCCGGGCACGATCTCGAATTGCAGATGTGCTCGCGCGACGGCGTTGACCTCGGTGATAACCGCGTCCACCGACAGCGGATCGCCGGCCACCAGCCGCACCACGTCGGTGCCCGACCTGGCCTCGGCGATCAGCGTTTTGGCCACTTCCGCGGGTTCGCCCAGCGCGGGCCGGATGTCGGGGCCGACCGACACCACCGCCGTCGCGGTCTCGGTTCGCGCAGCGTCGGCGATCTCGGTGACCTCGGCCGCGCCGGCCGGTGCCGCCCCCGACACCGGCGGCAGTTCGGTGCCAATCAGCGCCTGCACGGGCTCGGGCACATCGGGATCGGTGAACACCAGGGCGGCGTTGGCCAGCACGCTGGCCGCCCGCGTCGTCAGAAGACCCGGATCGCCGGGACCGGAGCCCACGAACATGATGCGGCCCGGCTTCGGCTTGCGCCCTCGCATGCTCACTGCTACTCCCCGTTGCTTCCTCGCACGGCTGCTCTCACCGTGCGCCCGACATGAGTTCGCGAGCACCCAGCGCGAACAGTTCCGCCGCCACCGAGAGCCCCAGCTCTCGTGCCCGATCGGGTCTGCCGATGCCGGACGCGCGGATCACGTCGGATCCGTCCAGCGTCGCCACGCAGCCACGCAGCGACAGCTCCTCGAAGACGCGGCCGTCCTCGTCGATGGACTCGACCACCTCGGCCAGCGCGCCCACCGGTGCGGAGCAACCTGCCTCCAGTTCGGCGAGCAGGGCCCGCTCCGCGGTGACTGCCGCGCGGGTGTCGGCGTCGTCGAGCTCCGCCAACAGCGCTGCCAGCTCGGTGGCATCGGCCCGGCACTCAACGGCAAGCGCGCCTTGAGCCGGCGCCGGCAACATCTGCACCGGCTCCAGCGTCTCGGTGACGTCGTCGAGGCGACCCAGCCGGGCCAGACCTGCCCGGGCCACCACGACCGCGTCAAGATCACCGCTGCTCACCCTGCTCAACCTGGTATCTAGGTTGCCTCGTAGGGGGCGGATTTCCAAACCGAGACCCAATGCTCTAAGCTGTGCGGCCCGTCGCGGGGATGAGGTACCCACTACCGAGCCGTGCGGCAACTCCGCCAGCAGTAACCCGTCGCGGGCCACCACCACGTCGCGGGGGTCTTCACGTCGGGGTATCGCGGCCACGACGAACCGGGGATCGTTGGCGGTGGGCAAATCCTTGTGGGAGTGCACCGCGGCGTCGACGCGGCCTTCTGCGATGGCCTCCCTCAGCGCGGTGGTGAACACACCGACGCCGATGGTCGCGATCGGCGCCGACGAGCGGTCGCCTTCGGTGGTGATGGTCACCAACTCCGCGGGGTGACCCCTGGCCACCAGAGCGTCGCGGACGCTACCGGCCTGGGTGGTGGCTAACCGGCTGGCCCGGGTGCCTATCCGAATCACGTCGGCCCAACGGCTACTCGGGGGCCGCGCCGGTATTGTCGGCGTCGGAAATCGTTGACATGTCGAGCAATTCGCCAGCCGTGGCGACGGCGTCGACGGCGGTCTGGTCGAGTTCGAACAGCTCGCGCAACGCCTCGGCGTAGCTGTCGCCGCCGGGCGCGCCGGCCAGTTGCTTGATCCGCACGGTGGGTGCGTGCAGCAGCTTGTCCACCACGCGGCGCACGGTGCGCGCCACCTCGTCGCGCTGGGCGGCATCGAGCCCGGGCAGCCGGTTTTCCAGCCGCAGCAACTCGGCTTCGACCACGTCGGCGGCGCGTTGACGCAACGCCGTCACCGTCGGGGTCACCTCGGCCATCCGCTGCCCGGCCAGGTACGCGGCGACTTCGGCGGCGACGATGTGCCGGGCGGCCTCGGCGTCGGCGGCCGCTGCCCGCGCCGACGGCTCACGCTGCACGCGCTCCATGTCGATGACCCCGACGCCGGGTAGCCCGGCCACCGCGGGGTCGACGTCGCGCGGCATGCCCAGATCGCAGATGACCAGGGGCTGCGTGGTTTCGTCGCGGTGGGCGGTGGCCAGGGCGTGGTAGACGTCGGCCAGCGACACCACCGGACGCACGGCTCCCGTGCAGCTGACCACCACGTCGGCGTCGGCCAGCGCAGTGGGCAATCGGCCAAGACCCATCGCTTCAGCCTGGGTGCCCGACTCGCGGAGCTTGCGGGCCAGCCGCTGTGCCCGTGGTAGCGAGCGGTTGACGATGTGGACGTGTCCGATACCGGCGCGGGTCAAGTGGGCCGCCGACAGCGCGCCCATCGCCCCGGCACCGATCACCGCCGCGGTCTTGCCCCGCAAACCGTTGAGCCGCGCGTCGGCCATTCCCAGCGCCACCGACACCACGGATGCGCCGGCGGCGTCGATCGCGGTTTCGGAGTGCACCCGCTTGCCGACCGCCAGCGCGCGCTGTGCCAGCTCGTGAAGCACCCGGCCGACGGTACGGTTGGCTTCGGCGGCGGCGTAGGCCCGTCGCACCTGGCCGAGCACCTGCTGCTCGCCGATCACGGCGGAATCCAGGCCGCTGGCCACTGCGAACAAGTGCTCGACGGCGGCTTCGCTGTAGCGGACGTAGGCGTATTTGGTCAGGTCGCCGAGCGACATGCCGGAATGCTCGGAGAGCACCTGACCGATGACCGCGAGGCCGCCGTGGAAGGCGTCGACCACCGCATAGACCTCGACCCGGTTACAGGTGGCCAGCATCATCGCCTCGGTCACCAGCGGCGACTGCAACACCTTGTCGACGATCTTGATCTGGTCGGACTCGTCGGTGGACAGTTGTTCCAGAACGGAAACCGGCGCACTGCGGTGCGAGACACCGAAGAGCAGGACGCTCACGGCAGCATCACCTGGCCTGCTCCCTTGCTTTCACCAGTGAACGAACTGCCTTCTACGGTAAACGTTTGCCGGTGGGGCACCAAATTTATGGAAGGGCCGTCAAGCCAAATCCGCACGCAGGCGATCCTCGTCGATCTCCCAGTAGCTGTGCTCGCGGCCGTCGAGCAGGATCACCGGCAGCCGGTCACCGAACTCGGCACGCAGCCCGGGGTTGCCGGCCGCCGCCGCGGCGTCGACGTCGGTGGCCGCCAGCTCGAAACCGAGTTCGTCGGACAACTCGGCCAGCCGCTCGTGCATGCGCGCGCAGATCAGGCAGCCGGCCCGGGTCAGCAGTTCTACTCGGTGACGGCGCATGCCACCAGTGTGGCAGCGAGCAACGCGCGACCCCGAGTACGCGCTGGCCAGATAGGGTTGTAACGGCTACATGCGGGCGCAGCGAAAGGAGGTTGGCGGTGGGTTCCGGTGATCCAGGCGACACAGCCCCGGGCCGTGTCGACCTCGAGGCGCTGGGCGGGGACGCCAGCGCCGAACGGGCGCTCGACGACCTGCACTCCGAGACCACGGCCGCACCCGCCGACGGCACGCCGCAGCCTCCTGTCGATTTGACCGCGGCCGCATTCTTCGACGTCGACAACACGTTGGTGCAAGGGTCCTCGCTGCTGCATTTCGGCCGCGGGCTGGCCGCGCGCAAATACTTCACTTACCGCGACGTGCTCGGGTTCATTTACGCCCAGGCCAAATTCCAGCTGATCGGCAAGGAAAACAGCGACGACGTCGCGGCCGGCCGGGCGCAAGGCGCTGGCGTTCATCGAGGGCCGCTCGACCGCCGAGCTGGAGGCGCTTGGCGAGGAAATCTACGACGAGATCATCGCCGACAAAATCTGGCCCGGCACCCGCGAGCTCGCGCAGATGCATCTCGACGCCGGCCAGCAGGTGTGGCTGGTGACGGCCACCCCGTACGAGCTGGCGATCACCATCGCCCGTCGACTCGGGTTGACTGGGGCGCTGGGCACCGTCGCCGAATCGGTCGACGGGGTGTTTACCGGCAGGCTGGTTGGCGAACTGCTCCACGGCCCCGGCAAAGCGCACGCGGTGCGATCGCTGGCCATCCGCGAGGGCCTGAACCTCAAGCGCTGCACCGCCTACTCCGACAGCATCAACGACGTGCCGCTGTTGTCGCTGGTCGGCACGGCCGTCGCGGTCAATCCCGACCCGCAGTTGCGCGCCTTGGCGCGGGAACGCGGTTGGGAGATCCGCGATTTTCGCACCGCCCGCAAGGCCGCCCGGATCGGGGTGCCGTCGGCGCTGGCGCTGGGCGCGGCGGCGGCGCGCTGGCGGCAGCCGTGTCGCGTCGGCGCGAGCGCGCGTAGCGTGCGAGCGGCGACCGACCGCGACAAACCCCGTGTCGCGTCGGCGCGAGCGCGCGTAGCGTGCGAGCGGCGACCGACCGCGACAAACCCCGTGTCGCGTCGGCGCGAGCGCACACACTGATAAGCTGCGCCGCTGAGCCCACATGTGAGCGGAGTAAGAGCGGCATGACAGTTCCCGTAGAGGCCCAGTCACTCATCGGTAAGCACTACCGGCACGGCGACCACTTCGACGTCGGGCGGGAAAAGATCCGCGAGTTTGCGCGCGCCGTCAAAGACGACCACCCCGCGCACTTCAGCGAAGAAGAAGCGGCCAAGCTGGGCTATCCCGAGCTGGTGGCCCCGTTGACATTTCTCGCGATTGCCGGGCGCCGCGTGCAGCTGGAGTTGTTCACCAAGTTCGACATCCCGATCAACATCGCGCGGGTGTTCCACCGCGACCAGAAGCTGAAGTACCACCGGCCGATCCTGGCGCACGACCGGTTGTACTTCGACGCCTACCTCGACTCGGTCATCCAATCCCACGGCACGGTGATCACCGAGATCCGCAGCGAGGTCACCGACGCCGCCGGCGAGCCCGTTGTGACCAGCGTCGTCACCATGATCGGGGAGGCGGCTGGCCAGGAGGCCGACGCGGCGACGACCGCGGCCGCGATTGCGTCGATCCGCAGCGGCGCCTAGGGTCGGCCGCTATGAAACGGGCTACCCCGACGCGTGATCTCACCCCGCACTTCGAGGACGTGCAGTCGCACTACGACTTGTCCGACGACTTCTACCGGCTCTTTCTCGACCCGACGCAGACCTACAGCTGCGCGTACTTCGAGCGCGACGACATGTCGCTGCAAGAGGCGCAGCTCGCCAAGATCGACCTGTCCTTGGGCAAGCTGGGCCTAGAGCCCGGTATGACGCTCCTCGACATCGGATGTGGTTGGGGCGCAACACTTTTGCGTGCGATCGAGAAGTATGACGTCAACGTGATCGGCTTGACGTTGAGCAAGAACCAGCAGGCGCATGTCGAGCGGTTGTTCGCCGAGTCAGACAGCCCCCGCTCCAAACAGGTTCGCCTGCAGGGCTGGGAGCAGTTCGACGAGCCCGTGGACCGCATCGTGTCGATCGGCGCGTTCGAGCACTTCGGCCGCGACCGCTACGACGACTTTTTCGCCATGGCCTACCGAGTGCTGCCGCCGACCGGGGTGATGCTGCTGCACACCATCATCAAGCCCGCTGACGCCGAGTTCGCCGCGCGCGGGTTGCCGGTCACGATGCGCCACTTGCGGTTCTTCAAGTTCATCATGGACGAGATCTTCCCCGGCGGCGATCTGCCGCAGGCGGTGGTGGTCGAAAAGCACGCGGCTAAAGCCGGCTTCACGCTTGCCAGAAAGCAACAGCTGAGGCTGCATTACGCCCGCACCCTGGATACCTGGGCGCGCAACCTCGAAGCGCACAAGGACGAGGCCATCGCGATCCAGTCCGAAGAGGTCTACCAGCGCTACATGAAATACCTGACAGGCTGCGCCGACCTGTTCCGCGACGGCTACACCGACGTCTGCCAGTTCACGCTTGTCAAGCCCTAGTCCGAAGTTACGACGGCTTGCGCATGGGATTTGTGTGGCTGAGCTGGGGAATGGGCGGAATTCTGTCGGAGTAGCGTAGCCACGAAAGTAGCGTGTCGCGGGTTCTTGTTGCGGGGAGATCGCTTTAGAATTCTGGTATGACGGCTTATAGCGGTGCGATGCACGTAGCCCGGAATAAGCGGAGCTACGTGGCGAAGTCCGGCGAGGAACGCGTCTATGAGACGGTGCTACTGCGGCGCACCTATCGTGAGGCCGGCAAGGTCAGGCATGAGACCTTGGCCAATCTGTCCAAGGTGCCTGCCGAGGCGGTCGCCGCGTTGGAGGCGACGTTGAAGGGGCAGTCGCTGGTGCCGGCCGGTAGCGAGTTCACGCTGACCCGAGCGTTGCCGCACGGCCATGTGGCCGCGGTGGCCGCGATGGCGCATCGGCTGAAGCTGCCCGCGCTGCTGGGACCGCGGTGCCGGTCGCGCGACCTGGTCGTGGCGCTGATTATTTCGCGGGTGGTGCGCCCGGCATCGAAGCTGTCCACCTTGGCGGCCTGGCCCGACACCACCCTCGGTGTCGATCTGGGGGTGGTCGGCGCGTCCACCGACGAGGTCTACGCCGCGATGGACTGGCTGGCCGAGCGGCAGGACAAGATCGAGAAGAAGCTTGCAGCCAAACACCTTGCCCCGGAGTCGAACCCGATGCGGATGGCATTGTTCGACCTGACCAGCTCATGGGTGACCGGCCGCTGCTGCGAACTGGCCGCGCGCGGCTACTCCCGCGACGGTAAGAAAGGCTTGCCGCAGATCGAATACGGCGTGCTCACCGATCCGGTGGGCCGTCCGGTCGCGGTGCGGGTATTGGCGGGCAACACCGCCGATCCCAACGCGTTCACCGACATCGTCGCCCAGATCCGCTACACATTCGCGCTGGATCGGCTGGTGCTGGTCGGAGACCGGGGCATGATCACCTCCGCACGCATCGCCGCGTTGCGCGAACTCAACGAGACCGGAACGGATTTCGGGTGGATCACGGCGCTACGCGCCCCCCAAGTCGCCGCGCTAGCCGCCGCCGACGGGCCGCTGCAGATGAGTCTGTTCGATAGCCAGGACCTGGCCGAGATCGCCCACCCCGACTACCCAGGAGAACGGTTGATCGCCTGCCGCAACCCCGCCCTCGCCCATGAGCGCGCCCGCAAACGTGACGACCTGCTGGCCGCCACCGAAATCCACCTGGCCCGTATCCGCGACCGGGTCGCCGCCGGCACCCTGGCGGGCACCGACAAGATCGCTGAGGCCTACGGCAAGGTCATTGGAAAGTACAAGGTGGGCAAGCACTTTAAGCGCGAGATCACCGACACCACCTTCACGTTCGAACCAGACCAGGCCGCTATCGCGGCCGAAGCCCGCCTAGATGGCATCTACGTGCTACGCACCAGTGTCGACGCCGACACCCTCGATTCGGCCGGGATCGTCGAGGGCTACAAGAAGCTGGCCAACGTCGAACGCGACTTTCGCATCCTCAAGACCGACGACCTGGACCTGCGGCCCATCCACCACTGGCGTGACGAGCGCGTCCGCGCGCACGTGCTGATCTGCCTGCTCGCCTGCTACCTGGTCTGGCACCTACGCAAGGCCTGGGCACCGCTGACCTTCACCGACGAAACTCCACCACAGCGCGACAACCCGGTCGCGCCCGCCCAACGTTCCGCCGCCGCCGATACCAAGGCCGCCCGCAAGCACACCCCCGACGGCACCCCGCTGCGCAGCTTCCGCGGCCTACTCGACCACCTGGCCACCCTCACCCGCGACCGGATCCGCTACCACCACACCAACATCGAGATCGATAAACTCACCGACCCCACCCCAGACCAGCGCCGCGCCTTCGACCTCATCGACAGCCCCATCCCCCTAACCATCGCCGCGTAGCCACAACAGCCACCCACCAAAACACCGCAAATCCCCAGGTCAACCCAGGAATTTACCTACTTCAGCCCTCGTAACTTCGGCCTAGTGCACGGAGCTAAAGCCCCATTTCCCAAGGGAATCGGGGCTTAAATAGCGTCTGCTCGGCCAGGAAAGTCAGCCGAAGAACATGTTGCGACGCCCGGCCAGCAGCCGATACAGCGTCTGCTGGATCGTTTCGCGCACTTGGTCGGTCAACTCGAAGGTGATCATCGGGTCGTCGGCGTCGCCGGGGCCGTAGTCCTCGGTGGAGATCGGCTCGCCGAACGCGATGTACCACTTCGACGGCAGCGGCACCATCCCGGCCGGACCGGCGAGCGGGAACAGCGGCGTGACCGGGAAATAGGGCAGGCCAAACAGCCGCGCCAGCAGCTTGACGTCGGCCAGCATCGGGTAGATCTCCTCCGACCCTACGATCGAGCACGGCACGATCGGCGCTTTGGTGCGCAGCGCCGCCGACACGAATCCGCCCCGGCCGAACCGCTGCAGCCGGTAGCGGTCCTTGAAGCGCTTCCCCAGACCCTTGTAGCCCTCCGGGAACACCGCGGTCAGCTCGCCGGATGCCAGCAGCCGGTGCGCGTCGGTGGTGCAGGCCATGGTGTGCCCGGCCTTGCGGGCGGTCTCGCCTATCACGGGCAGGTCGAACACCATGTCGGCGGCAAGCAGCCGCAAATCGCGTTTCGCCGGATGCTCGTCGTGAACCGCGATCGAGGTCATCAACCCGTCGAATGGCAGGACCCCGGCGTGATTGGCCACCACCAACGCGGCACCCGTGCTCGGCAGGTTCTCGATGCCGCTGACTTCCACCCGAAACCAGGACCGAAAGAAGAATCTCAGCAAAGGCCGCACGATCGCGTCGTTGAAGTGCGGATCGAAGCCGAACTCGTCGACGTTGTATTCACCGGTCAGCCGCTGGCGCAGGAACGCGGCGACGGCGGCGACCCGCTGGGCCAGCTCGGTGGACGGCGCCGGGGTCTCCTCGGCGACCACCCGACGGCGCTGATCAATCTCGCGGACGACGGCGGCGATCTGCTCGGCCGATGCCCTAGCACTCGAATCAGAGAGCACCGAAGGATGACGGCGTGACGCCGCGTTGCGCTGACCAGCGCGCCGCTGCGCGGCTGCACGACTTGAATTCGTGTGCAGCGGAATGACTTTCGCCTTGGAATCGCCCGCCACAGTATTTAACCTACCCCCCAACCCTGAAGGCGCTCGTGAGCGACTGCTCAAGACGTTCGGCTGCCGCCACGGCCCGACCCTCCAAGGAGCGTACCAACTCAGGTTTGATAATGGGAGTGAGAGCTCGGCCGCGAATGTAATCGTCGAACGCTTCAGCCGTCGTCCACTTCGGGTGGTAGTCGAGTTCTTTGCGCATTCGGGTGGTGTCCATCACCCGCCCGAAGCTCAAGTAGTCGAGTTGTTCGCGATTGATCTCGGTGTAGCGATTAGCCCGTCTCAGCGAATCCAGCGCCCACAGCGCGAAACCGGGCACGGGTAGCGGAATTCGGCCCGCTCGCCGGATCGCCTGCGAAAGCATGATGATGCCGTCTGCACCGATGTTGAAGGTGCCGGGCTTGCCGGCCAGAGCGGCGCGCTCCAGGGCGCCCAGTGCGTCTTGTTCATGCAGCAACTGCAGCCGCGCATCGCGGCCGACGATCGTCGGCACCAGCGGTCCAGCCAAGTAGCGCGAGAGCATGGTGTCCATCGCGGGTCCGATCATGTTGGCCAACCGCAGGATCGTCACCGTGATATCGGGCCGGCGTCGAGCCAATCCGCGGGCGTACCCCTCGATATCGATGCTGTCCTTGGGAAAACCCTCACCGAAGGGGCGGCGGCTGCTGCTGTCCTCGGTGAACACGACCGGGTCATGGGCGCTGGACCCGTACACCTCCGACGTCGACTTCAGCACCACGCGGCGCACCGTCGGCGCCTTCTGGCAGGCCGCAAACAACTGCATCGCGCCCATCACGTTGATTTCCTTGAGCGCCGCGCCACCGCCGGCCCGGGGTGCATACGAGGCCGCCGCCGCGTGCACCACGGTGTCGACCTCGCCGTTTCGAATCACCTTGGTGATAAACGGGTTGCGGATGTCGGCTCGGACGAATTCCGCGCGCCCCATCCGCCGCAGCATGTCCTTGCTGGGAGCAATCGCATCCACCGCGATGACGCGATGGATCGACGGGTTCTGCGCCAGCCGGGCGGTCAGGAAGCCGCCCAAGAATCGGCACGCACCGGTGATCAGCACGACCTTTGGGTGATGCACGGGGTCGCTGCCCGCGCCGTTTTTTGTGTCTGCGTTTCGGTCCATTCGGTGGCCTGGAGGGATGCCTGGGTGACCGTCCGCCGAATCCACTCCGTTAGCCTAGCGGGCTTCAGATACCACGGCGTTACTGCCGAGTGAAGCTCAGCGCGCCTGCAGTTTACTTACCGAGTTTTCTGCGCTGTACCCGCGTCCGACGCAGCAGTTTGCGGTGCTTCTTCTTCGACATTCGTTTGCGCCGCTTCTTGATTACTGAGCCCATGACCCCGCTATCTAAGTCCGCCTGGCGACAAGTCCAGTGCCGGCTAGTGAAATGACCCGGACACTTTACCGGCTGGCGGCTTGCAGCGAAAAACCGGCACTGGCGCAATCCCCTCGGCGCCCTTCGCGGCATGCCGGCGCGCTGGGGTCAGCCAGCGTCGAAGTACGAGGTCTCCAGCATGTCGTGTACGGCTTTGGCGTGCACCCGAAACGAGCGCCCGACCCGCACGGCGGGCAGCTCGCCGTTGTGCACCAGCCGGTAGACGGTCATCTTGCTGACCCGCATTAGCGCCGCCACCTCGGCCACAGTGAGAAATTGAGTTCTGGCCTGCTGGCCGTCGGAGGCGCCGGTGTCCCGCGCCGATTTACCGCCAGCTGAATCCCGCGCCGATGGCCCGTTGATAGACGTCATCGCAACCCAATCAGTCAGGCACGTGCAGTCCCACCGGCTTCCCCTCCGCTGGCACCCACACGTGCATACAGATAAGGAGAATAGCGGGACTAGTGGGGTTACTGCGACGGGTGTGGGAAAATCTATGAAAATTGCCGAATTACTCTGATGTGATTCTTAGCTGTTCAGCGCGGGTTTTTGCGGCCCACACCGCGGTGTCGACCGCGGCCCGCAACCCTGCGCGTTCCAGTTCGCGCAGCGCAGCCGCGGTGGTACCGCCGGGCGAGGTGACCATCGCCCGCAGCTGCGCTGCCGTGGTGTCCGCCCGAAAGTCGCTCGGCGAATCGCCGGCGAGGCGACGTTCCTGCTCCATCCGCTCCAGCAGCATCGCCGCCGACCCGGCCATGGTCTGCGCCGCCAACTCGGTGGCCACAGCCCGGCTCAACCCCGCCCCGACCCCGGCGTCCACCAACGCTTCGACCATCAGAAAGAAATACGCCGGTCCCGAGCCGGACACCGCAGTCACCGCGTCCAGCTGGGCTTCGGGCACGGTGAGCACACCCCCAACCGAGCCGAACAGCGCGGAAACTTCCTCAAGCTGTTCAGGCGTGGCGAAGCGACCCGCGGCCAGCGCGCTCACCCCGGCGCCGACCAGCGAGGGCGCATTGGGCATCGCCCGGACGACGGGCGTGCCGGCCGGCAACCGCGATTCGAAGTAGCCTGTAGTAACTCCGGCCGCGACTGTCACGAAAACTTGTTCAGCAGAATCACTTTCGGCCTCGGCGGCTGCCTGGGCGATTTCTCCGAGCACCGATTCGACGTCGGCGGGCTTGACGGCGACGATCACGAATGTCGCGCTTTGGACCGCGTCGGTCACCGAGGTCACCCGCACCGAGTAGCTGTCGGCCAGGTATCGGGCCCGGTCGGGCAACCGTTCGGCCACGACTAGGTCCTTGACCTGCCGGCCGGCCCGCAGCAGCCCCGACAGCAGGGCTTCGCCGATACTGCCGCCGCCGATGATCGCGATTCTGGGCACGGGTCAAAGCATGGCAGACCGGGCCCGGGCGATCGCAAGCGCGGCGAAGCCGGGCGCAGCGGGTCGCCCGCCGACGGGCTCCGGCGATCGCAAGCGCGGCGAAGCCGGGCGCAGCGGGTCGCCCGCCGACGGGCTCCGGCGATCGCAAGCGCGGCGAAGCCGGGCGCAGCGGGTCGCCCGCCGACGGGCTCCGGCGATCGCAAGCGCGGCGAAGCCGGGCGCAGCGGGTCGCCCGCCGACGGGCCACGCTTTAACTCGCGGGAGGCACCATCGCCAGCTGGCGGGTCTGCACCACGATGCGGCCCTCGCAGTCGACGACGAGGTGGTCCTCGTCGAACCAGTCCTGCCCGATTTGCAGGCAGGTGCAGATCACCCGCAGCCATCCGTCGGCCGGTAGCCCACGCAGGTAGGCGGTCAGCTGCACGGTCGGCGCCCAGCCGGTGCGTCCCACAGCGAAACTTACCGGCGCCGAGACGTCCCCGCACATCAGCGCGAACAGCACGTCGGGTGCCGTCCCGCGCGGGCGCACCCACAGTTGGATCACCGGCGGGCGCCCGTCGGTGGGCTGCAGCGTCGACACATCCGGCCGCACATCACAGCCCTCGGCCAAATGCACCAGCCCGGCCAGCGGGTGGCCTGGACCGATCGGGGCGATGCCGGGCGGTGGCTCCGGTGCCATCAGGTCCAGCACCGGATTCGCCGACAACAACGGCGGTGCCAGGTGCTCGGGCTCGCCGAGGGTGACGACCGCGTGTACGGCGGTGCGTTCGCCTTGGCTGAGTTCGACGTCGACAACGCCGATCCGGCGGCCGCGCTTGCGGATCGAGGTGGCCAGCCGCATCGGCCCGGGATCAGGCGCCCACAAAAAGCTGCCCGACACCGCCACGGGCTGGGCGGATCCGCCGTGCGCGGTGCGAGCTGCGTTGGCGCACAACGCCAGCATGGCACCGCCGTGCACCTTCGGGCCGATGGTCCAATGCTTGTTGAGCTCCCCCTCGAATACCCGGCCGTTAGTTGACGTGGCAGCGACTTCACGCAGTTGCATCGCGGTGGTGAACAAGCTCATCGAATTCCTCAAAACGTCAGCGCAACAAATGGGTTCGGGCGAACCGCAAAGATTCGGCCAGCATGGTCCGGCGCTCGTGCACCGAGCGTGCGCTCGATGTCGACACCTCAAGGATCACGTGGCCGGCGAAGTCGCCGTGGGCCAGCATCTGGCAAACCTCGACCGTGGGTTGCGAGCCGCGCCCAGGAACCAGATGCTCGTCGACCGGCAACCCGTTGCCGTCGCAGAGATGCAAATGCACCAGACCCGAACCCATCCGCCGCGCCATGTCCAGCGCGTCACTGTGCGCCGTCGCGGTGTGCGACAGGTCGAGGGTGTAGTGAGCATGGTTGCCGTCCAACGGGTCGTAGGAGGGCGCGAACGCCGAAATCGCCGGGCCCGGACCACCGCCGCGCTTGCGCATCCGTTGCAGCGACTGTTCGGCGCGAAAGAACCGGTCCGCGCGAAACGGGAACATGTTTTCCACGGCCACCATCACGTCGCTGGACGCCTCCAGCTCGGCGATCTGCTCACGGAATCCCTCGGCGTAGCGCCGCTGCCAACGAAACGGTGGATGCACGACGACGGTTTGCGCACCCAGCTGTTCGGCGGCCCGAACGCTGCGCTCCAGCTTCGGGATCGGGTTGGCGCCCCAAACCCGCTGCGAGATCAGCAAGCACGGCGCGTGCACCGAAAGCACCGGCACACGATAGCGATGCGCCAGCTTCTCCACCGCGTCGATGTCCTGGCTGACCGATTCGCCCCACACCATCAGCTCGACCCCGTCGTAGCCAAGTTGTGCGGCGTACTCGAAAGCGGCCTCGGTCCTCAACGGGTAGACCGAGGCCGTCGACAGACCGACCTTGATGGCTGGGCGCACGCTAGTGTCAGCGGCTCCTAGCCCGACTGCAACAGTGCCAACGGCCCCAGCGTGACCAATGCCCCGACTGCCACCGCGGTCAGCGTGCTGCCGATGTCCTCGGTCCGCCGGACCACCCTTACCCCCGCCACCAGGCCGAGAATGACCAGCACCGACAAGACCAACGCCACAATGTTGTTCCACCGCCACAGCTGGTCGAACGCGATGAACAGCCCGGCGCCGAATGCCACCGCCAGGATCGATTGGACAACCACCAGTCCGCCGTGCAGCAACGCCTCGGTCTTGTTGGTCCAGGCATATGCGTACTCGTCGTGTTCGTCGACCTCGTCAGGGGTGTCGGCGTAGTGCTCGTCGAGCTCGTCGGCGTCGGGCAGTTCGGCCAGCCGCGACCCGGTGTGCCCATCCGCGGTCTTGCCGCTGAGCCGCGGGCCCGCGCCGCGCAGGTAGGACCGCACGTACGCGGAGTCCTCGTGTGCCGGCTCGGCTTCACGGACCTCGGTGTCCATCACGTCCACCGGTATCTCGGCATAGTCTTCCGGCGGGTCCGGGCTCATCCGCTCGGCGCCGGATTGCGGATCTGCCTCATCGTGGTCGGCGTCGCTGGGCGCGACCTGGCGAACCGGCCGCGGGTAGGGGCTGCGGCTCGGTCTGACGTCGCGGGCAGACAGCGGCGGGGATTCGGGCCAGCGCGGCTGCGGCTCCGACCAGTATTGGGTGCTGGAGCGCTCTTCGGCGCGCTGATCTGTGGGCGGCTCGGCGAGCCGGTCGGCTGCGGCGCTGCGCAGGGCACCCGTGGTGGGCTCGACGTGCTCGGTTTCGTCGTGGTGGTCGTCGTCGCGCACGACGGGGATCTCGCCGGTCAGTTCGGCGACGGTCACCGCCTCGCTGTTGTTGCGCCGACGGTGACGACGGCCGGCGGGTGGTGGCGCGCCGATGGTGCCGTTTTTGGCCAACAATTCGGCCACCGAGATCGGCCGGGTGCTGTGGCCCTCATGTGTTCCAGTCATCGTGTGTCGCCTCTCGATCGGTCAACCACAGCCCGATCAACTTGCTGGCTAACAGCATCCCCCACGGAAGTCTCCACTAGGGCGGTTCCGTCAGCTTCGCTGTCAAGTTTGCGCAAGATGAGACCTTCGCGCAGTGCCCATGGGCAGATGTCCACCGTTTCTATCGACAGCGCACGCATGCTCGCCTCCGCCACCAGGGCTCCCGCCACGATCTGCGGTGCCCGCTCGGCGCTCACTCCTTCCAGTTCTGCACGGTCAGCGGTGGTCATCCTAGAGATGAAAGCTATGAGTTGTCTGAGGCCGTTGGCGGTCAGCGTCCGTTTGACCCGGGGGCCGGCCGCTGACGGCGCCGCGCCGGTGAGACGGGCAAGCGAGCGAAACGTTTTCGACGTCGCCACCGCAAGGTCGGGGCTGCCGGCTTTCAGCACGATCGCGCTGGGTTCGGCCAGCTCGGTGTCGAGCCAATCGCGCAGCATGGCCACCCTTCGCCGGCCCGGCGGGTCGTCGGGCAGCCATTCGCGGGTCAGCCGCCCGGCGCCCAGCGGCAGCGACAGCGCGACGTCGGGTTCCTCGTCGACGCCGCTGGACAGCTCCAGGGAGCCGCCGCCGATGTCGAGGTTCACGATCCGCCCCGCGCTCCAGCCGTACCAGCGGCGCACCGCCAGGAAGGTCAGCCGCGACTCGTCGACACCGCGCAGCACTTGCAGCTCGACTCCCGTTTCGGCGCGCACCCGGGCCAGCACGTCGTCGGAGTTTTTGGCGTCGCGAACCGCGGAGGTGGCAAAGGCCATCAACTCGGCGCAGCCCGAGCTGACCGCGATCTTGGCGAACTCGTCGATGGTCGAAATCAGTTTGTCGGCGCCCTTGCGGGTGATCTTGCCGGAGTTGTCGATGGCCTCGGCCAGCCGCAGCGTGGCCTTGGTCGAACTCATCGGCGTCGGGTGCCCGCCGCGACGAGCATCCACCACCAACAGATGAACCGTGTTGCTGCCCACGTCGAGCACACCCAACCGCACGAGACAACATTACGTGGCGTCTAGGCAGGTGACGGCGTCAGGAGACGCGCGTCGTTCCGACGCGGCGCGTGACGTTGAGCGAAAGACATTTTCCTCTACGGTGGAGACCGTGGCAGCCTCCCAGCCGGACCACCCGGGTGAGGTGGAGTTGGACTTCACCCGCGAATGGGTGGAGTTCTACGACCCGGACAATCCCGAGCATCTGATCGCCGCGGACCTCACCTGGTTGCTGTCGCGCTGGACGTGCGTGTTCGGCACCCCGGCCTGCCGGGGCACGGTGGCCGGACGCCCCAACGACGGGTGTTGCTCGCACGGAGCGTTTTTGTGCGACGACGACGACCGCGCCCGGCTCGACGACGCGGTGTCGAAGTTGACCGACAAGGAATGGCAATTCCGCGAACAAGGCCTGAGCCGCAAGGGCTATCTGGAACTTGACGAGCACGACGACGAACAGCAATGGCGCACGCGCAAATACAAGGGCGCGTGCATCTTCTTGAACCGGCCCGGGTTCAAAGGGGGCGCCGGGTGTGCGCTGCACATCAAGGCGCTCAAGCTCCGAGTGGCACCGTTGACCATGAAGCCCGACGTCTGCTGGCAATTGCCGATCCGGCGCAGCCAGGAATGGGTTACTCGGCCAGACGGCAGCGAAATCCTCAAGACCACCATCACCGAATACGACCGCCGCAGTTGGGGTCCCGGTGGTGCCGACCTGCACTGGTTCTGCACCGGTGACCCCGCCGCCCACGTCGGCGCCAAGCAGGTCTGGGAAAGCCTCGCCGCGGAACTCACCGAACTAATCGGCGACAAGGCGTACGCCGAAATGGCGGCAATGTGCAAGCGGCGCAACCAGTTAGGACTCGTGGCCGTACACCCGGCAACCAGGGCGGCCGAATAGCGGCTAGCTCTCCGCTTCGCGGTACGTGGCCTTGTAGGACTCCACCATGCGTAGGGCGCTGGACTGCAGATAGGCTTCGACGCTGGTAGCGGCGGCCTTTGCATCGCGCGTTCCCACCGCCTCGGTGATTGCCCGCAGCTCGGCCAGGACCACGCCGCCGTCGTCGTAGGCCGCGGTGAGCTCGTGCTCCCGGCCCCCGAACGCCTGCTCCACCCAGCGGTACAGCAGTCCCAGCGCGCGATTGCGGGTGGCGTGGACGAGCACGCGGAAGAAGGCGAGGTCGGCTTCCTGGCGCGCCCGCGCGGTATCGGCGTCTTGCACCGTCGTCAGCGCGGCGTGGAGCGACTTGACGTCGTCGGGGTTGGCGCGCTCGGCGGCGAGCCGGCCGATGGACGCGCCGAACGCCGCCCGCAGTTCGAGGATCTCCACCAAGAAGTCCGGTCCTAGCTTGCGCACCAGCGCCTCCACCACCGCCGGGTGGGTGAGACCGGTGGGGTCGCGGACCACGTTGCCGCTGCCGTGCCGGGCTTCGATCAGTCCCATGTGCTGCAGCCGCGCCAATCCCTGGCGCAGGGAGGTGCGGTTGACGCCAAATTGCTCGGCAAGCTCGCGCTCCGGGGGCAGCGTCGAGCCGGGCGGAAACGTCCCGTCGAGGATGGCGTCGGCGATCGACGTGGCGATCTGTTCGTCGAGGCGTTGCCGATCCGGCGGCGAAAACGGGGTTGACTGGTTCATTGGCTCAACCAATATAGTGGACGCGACCATGAACGACGAACTGCGATCGGCCGCCGCTCCGCGCTGGCGAGGTCAGCCTGGCCGCCTGGAAGTCTGGTACGCGACATTGTCGGACCCGGTAACCCGCGCCGGGTTGTGGCTGCATCACGAAATCGTGGCACCTACCAGCGGATCCCCATACGGGCACGGCTGGGCGACCTGGTTTCCGGCCGACGGCGCGCCGCGCACCGAGCGGTTCGGACCGGAGCCGGTAGAGCCGGTGGCCGGGCCTGCCTGGTTCGACGCGAGCAGGGTACGGGCCGCGTTCGAAGAACTGTCCGGACAAGCCGGATCGCTGACCTGGCAGCTGCACTGGAAGGACACCGGCGCACCGCTGTGGACTTTTCCGCGGCTGGCCTGGGAGCGCGAGCTGCTGCCGGGCGCGCAGGTAGTGCTGGCTCCGACCGCGCAGTTCACCGGTTCGCTCACCGTTGCCGACGCCGGCCACCGGCTCGACGGCTGGCGGGGCGGGGTGGCCCACATCTACGGGCGCGGCAACGCCAAACGTTGGGGGTGGCTGCACGCTGATCTCGGTGACGGCGACGTGGTCGAGGTCGTCACCGCGGTATCGCACACACCGGGACTGCAAAGGCTGGCGCCGATGGCGTTCGTCCGGTTCCGCATCGACGGAAAGGATTGGCCGGCAAGCGGTTTGCCGTCGCTGCGGATGCGAACGACGCTGGGCGTGCGGCATTGGCAGCTGGAGGGCCGCATCGGCCGACGCGATGTGCTCATCCGGGTGGATCAACCGGAAAGCCGTTGCGTAAGCCTGCAATACACCGATCCCGACGGTGCCACCGCGGTATGCACCAACACCGAGCAAGCCGACATCCATGTCGAGCTCGGCGACCGGCGGTGGTCGGTGCTCGGTACCGGCCATGCCGAAGTGGGTTTGCGCGGCGCGCAAGCGCCCACCGTCAACGAAAGGACCCCCGCATGAGTTTCCTGTTCGACCCGCCGATGCTGCTGGCCTCCGGGGTCTTGATCGAACGCACCGTGCCCGAAGACCGCCGTGACGTCGCCGAGGCCGCCACCCTGGGCGTCTTCTTCGGCGGCTCGTTCGGGCTGTACCACAACGTGCCCGGCCTCGGGCTGCTGTGGCGACCGTTCCGCGCCCAGAACGGACGCGACTTCATGTGGAACAGTGGGGTTTTCGGCGTCGACACCAAAGAGCTGAGCTGGCCGATGCATGCCTTGGCGGGTGGCATCTTCGCGACGTATCCGTTCTTCCTCAAGCTTGGTCGGTGGCTCGGGCGCATGCTATGAGCCGTCTGGCCGAGCGAGCAACTGCGGCGTTCGGTGCGGCGCTGCTGCCTGAGGAGTGCGGCGGCCCGCCATCTGCTCAGCTCGTCGAACGGGTGGAGCGCTACGTCGCGCAGCTGCCGGCGGGCTCGCGGCATGCGGTGCGGGCGGGGCTGTTGAGTCTCGCCGCTGCAAGCTATCTCAGCACCGGCCGCTCGCTGTCGAGGCTGAGCCCGAACGCGCGCGCACAGCTGTTGCGCCGCGTTGCCGCGCTAAGCCCCGATGCCGGTGCGGCCATCGAGGGGCTCAAGGCAATCGTGTTGCTCGCCAACGGTGCCGACACCTACGCACCGGAGTTGCTTGCCCGCGCCGGTGAACACGACGTCGCCCGCCCCGACGCGGCGCTGGACGTCAGGCCATCGGTCGACAGCCCGTCAGTGGTCCGGGCCGACGCAGTGGTGGTCGGCTCTGGTGCGGGCGGGGCGATGGCGGCCCGCGGCTTAGCTCGCGCCGGTCTGCAGACCGTCGTCCTCGAGGAAGGCCGACGCTGGACCGTCGAGGAGTTCCGCACCCGGCACCCGATCGACCGCTACGCCGGCCTGTACCGCGGGGCGGGGGCGACGATCGCGCTGGGACGCCCGGCCGTGGTGCTGCCGATCGGGCGCGCGGTCGGTGGCACCACCGTCGTCAACTCCGGCACCTGCTATCGCCCGCCGGTGACGGTCCAGCGGCGCTGGCGCGACGAGTTCGGGTTGTCGCTGGCCGACCCCGACCGGCTGGCCGGCCACCTCGACGACGTCGAGCGCACCCTGCAGGTGGCGCCGGTGCCGCTGGAGATCATGGGACGCAACGGTCGGCTGCTGCTCGAAGGCGCAGCCGCGCTGGGCTGGCACGCGGCGCCGATTCCCCGCAATGCGCCGGGCTGTGATGCCTGCTGCCAGTGCGCAATTGGTTGTCCACGTAACGCCAAGTTCGGTGTGCACCTCAACGCGTTGCCGCAGGCGTGCGCCGCGGGCGCCCGCATCGTCTGCGATGCCCGCGTCGAACGGGTGATGCACGCCGACGGACGTGCGCGCGGGGTGCGGGCTCGACGGCCTGACGGCACCGCGTTCGATGTGCTCGCCGATACCGTCGTGGTGTCCGCTGGCGCTACTGAGACACCAAACCTATTGCGGCGCAGCGACCTTGGTGCACATCCGCGGTTGGGCCGCAATCTGGCCTTGCATCCGGCGCTGATGGTGGCCGGCCGCTTCCAGGGCGAGGTTTACGCGTGGCGCGGGGTGCTGCAAAGCGCGGCCAGCGACGAGCTGCATTCGTCGTCGGGCGTGCTGATCGAGGCGACGTCGACACCTCCCGGCATGGGTTCGATGGTCTTTCCCGGTTACGGCGCCGAGCTGTTGGGCTGGCTCGACCGTGCATCGCACGTTGCGACTTTGGGGGCGATGGTGGCCGACCAAGGTGTCGGGCGGGTGCTTTCCCTGCGCGGCCAAAGCATGCTGCGTTACGACATTGCCCCGGCCGACACGGCCAAACTCCTAACCGCGATCGAGGCCATGGGCCGGCTGCTGTTCGCCGCCGGCGCGGTCGAGCTGCTGACCGGGCTGCCCGCTGCCCCGACGGTGACCTCACTGCCCGCACTGCGCGACGCCCTGCGCGATGCCGACCCGAAAAGCTTGCACTTGGCCGCATTCCATCCGACAGGGACCGCGGCCGCCGGCGCCGACGAGCAGCGCTGCCCGGTCGACCAGCACGGCCGGCTGCGTGGTGTCGACGGTGTGTGGGTTGCCGACGCGTCGATTTTGCCCAGTTGCCCGGAGGTCAACCCGCAGCTGTCGATCATGGCGCTCGCCCAGGCCGTCGCCGAAGAACTGCTCGCCGAGCGGGGAGCGGTGAATTGAACGACAGCGGACTCAAAGCCATACTCCCGCAAACGGTTACCGAAGACGAGAGGGATTGGGCCCATTGGCGTAGCAGATCGCACACCAGCGCAGTCGGGCCAACGCAAGCGGAGAGAGGCCACCAGCAGATCCCGGGCAACGGCGCACGGCATACGAGATGCGGCGTCGCCGCGTGGCCTGGGCTGTGTAATCGGCTGCATCGGCACGTCGTACAAACCGTTGCAACGGCGCTGTAGCAGCAGGTCAACGGAATACCATTGGCTGGTGTCGACGGAGGCTGCTGGTCACGGGCGCCTCCCCGAATTGACCGGGGATGCCAGGGCCGATCGCTGGCGTGAGCACCGAGCGGCCGTACGGGCCGAGTTAGTCGAGGCCACCCTTCGGGCGATCGAGGAATACGGACCGGACCTGTCCATCGACGACGTCGTCAAGACCGCGGGTGTCACCCGGCCGAAGCTCTACCGGTTCTTCACCGACAAGGACACGTTGTTCAGCGCGGTCGGCGAACGCGTGCAAGCCATGGTGCTCGAGCGGGTCGTGCCGCGTTTCAGCATCGCGGGCACCGCGCTGGACATGGTTCGCTCAGCGGTGGCCGCGTACGTCGACCTGGTTGACGAGCGGCCCAACCTCTTTCGCTTTCTGGTCGGCGCCCAGTTCACCGAACGCCGCTCAACCGAGGCCCTGCTCGAGGGCGGCAGGCCACTTGCCAACGCCACGTGCGACGTCGTGGCGAGCATTGTTCAAGCCCGAGGCGGAAACAGCGAGAACCTCCAATACGTCGTCGACGCTCTTCTCGGCGCGGTGGCGCTCGGTGTGCTGCGCTGGCTGAACGAGCCCACGATCAGCAAGGCGGCACTCGTCGAGCAGCTGACCACCTTCGTCTGGGGCTCACTGGCGGCGACCGCTGCCGAGCGAGGCATCGCCGTCGACCCCGACGAGCAGCTGTCCGCCCAACCGCAATGACGGCCATCAGCGACCCTTGCGGACAACCCGTGACCGGGGGTACTGTCATCTACCACACCTGGTACTCCTAGTACTAGTTACTGCATGTCCGACCAAAGGACGGTGGTCATGGTGAGCGGACACCAGCAGGCCGCGGTGGCGTACCCGCCCGAGAACTATCCGAAGACCCGACGCATCCGGTTCCGGTTCGGCGAGAGCGACGCGTCGGGCAAGTACTTCGCCGACGACAACATCGCACTCAGCCATTTCGTCGCCGGCTTGTCCGGAGTTTTTCCTCCCGGCGAGGATTCCTTCATTCGCTCGGTGCGCCGTGTCGCCGATCGGATCACCGATCCGGTTTTGAAAAAGCGGGTGGCCGGATTTATCGGCCAGGAATCAACGCACGGGCAGGAGCATCGCCATCTCAACGAGAAGCTCGTCGAAATGGGCTACCCGATCGCATGGCACGATTCACAACCATTGAAAGACAGGGTCATTCGACTCGAAGAGCGTGTGCCCGCCCGACTGCACCTAGCGGTCACCGCCGCCCTGGAGCACTACACCGCGATGCTTGCGCAACGGGTGCTGTCCAGTGAGGAAGTCCAGGCGATCCCCGGTGATCCGGAGATCTGGCACCTGCTGAAGTGGCATGCACTGGAGGAGCTGGAGCACAAGTCGGTGGCCTTCGACGTCTACCGGGCAATCGGCGGCTCCGAGCGGATGCGAATCGCGGTGATGGCCGTTCTGATTGCGCTGACCATCCCGCTGGTGACAATCGAACTGGCGATCTCGCTGGCCTATGATCCGGTGGCGCGCCGACACCCGCTTCGGGTGGCTCGGGAGATGCGCGAGCTGTACCGGGGACCGTTACTGAAGGGCACGCTGCGCGACGCCGCCAAGTACCTGCGACGGGGCTTCCACCCCGACGACATCGACACGACGGCGCTGCTGCAGCGTTGGAGGCAAGAGCTTTTCGGCTCCGAGGGCGCCCTCCTCGACCACTTGCGCTGAACCGTCCCCCAACCGGGCGTTTTCAGGCTCCGCCCGCGACCCGGGGCTCGATGTGAAAGTCGGTGATGTCGGCAAATTGTGTCATGTCCCAGTAATCGATGACACGCCAGGGTGAGTTGGTGACCACCCGTCCGGCCTGGTTGCGGAAGTAAGTCGTCATCCCAGGATGCGTCCAGACCATCCGGCTATGGGCGTCATCGACGCGGCGAACGTACTCGTCGTGCACGTCGGACCGACACTCCAACACGCCAAGATCGCGGTCACGCATCTGGCACACGGCGCTGGTGATATAGCGCGCCTGGCATTCAGCAATGAACATGTAACTCCCGCCGCCAGGATTGACGTTGGGGCCATACATCAAGAACAGATTGGGAAAACCCGGAACAGTAATGCCCAGATAAGCGGTGGCATCGTCCTGCCCCCAGCGCGCATGCAATGCCTGTCCTGCTCGGCCGCGGATCTGCATGGGCGCCAAGAACCGAGCGACGGCGAATCCGGTGCACAACACGGCGATCTCCGCCTGATACTCCGTGCCCGAGACTGTGCGCAAGCCTGTGGGGCTGAAACTAGCGACAGGTTCCGTCACCACATCGACGTGCGGCCGGGTGAGTGCCCGATACCAACCGTTGTCCAGTAGCATTCGCTTGCCGTACGGCGGATAAGTAGGTATCAGCGCCTGCTGCAGGTCGGGTCGTCCCTTTAGTTCGGTGCGGATGTAGCGAGTGAAATACGCCCGATGAGCGTCGTTGACGGCGCTGACCGACCGGTCAAGGTGCACCCACCCAGGGTCGATCTGCAGCGACGGGTACACCCGGTCGTTCCACGTCCAAGCCAGCCGGAGCCGATACCATTGGCGGTAGTACGGGACATGGTCGAACAACCAGCGTGCGTCTTTGCCCATCGGCTCGAAGTAGTTCTCGGCAGGAGCGACCCAGCCGGGAGATCTTTGAAACACTGTTAGTGTGGCGACCTCGTCGACAATGGCGGGCACGATTTGCATTGCGCTGGCACCCGTTCCCACCAGCGCCACCCGTCGGTTCCTTAATTCCAGGCCGCGAGGCCATGATGCGGAATGTACTACGGTGCCGGTAAACTCGTTCTGTCGGCTGATCTGGGCCGCTTGGAGGTTGAACAGCCCGACTGCGGTGACCAGTACGTCACCCGCCAACTCACTTTCGTTTCCTTCCCGGTCCCGCACACGCACAATCCAGCGCTGACCGGACTCGTCGTACTCCGCGCCCAATGCCTCGGTCCCAAAGCGGATGTTGTCGCGCAGGCCAAAATGGTCAGCGAAATCACGCAAATAGTCCAACAGCTCTTCACGTTTGGCGAAATGCGCTGACCAGTTACGCGGAAAGAACGAGAGCGAATAGAGATGGCTGGGTATGTCGACTCCGCAGCCCGGGTAGGCGTTTCGCAGCCAAGTGCCACCGACATCCGCATTGCGTTCGACGATCACGTGCGAGATGCCCGCTTCACGTAGACGTGCCGCGAGTGCTAGCCCCGACACACCGGCACCGATGATGATCACCGACGGCCAGCTCCCCGCTCGCGGGCTCGGGTGCCATACCACCTCAGGCGCGACCAGTTCCTCGGCGGCAAGTCGACCATATTCGAGCGGGACCTCTTCGCCCATCGAGACGCTCAACATGTGCGCACACTCCTCAGGAGACGGACAAGCAACCTTCGCAGGAGCGCTGTCGGCCCATCCCGTTACCGCATCGGCCACGGCCTCGGCGATCTCATCTCGCACCGCTTCAGACAGGCCCCCGGCGTCATGCGGACCCAAGCCACGGTTACGCGTCGGCGCATACGGCGGCTGGAGCCACCGGTCGTCGCCGGTCAGCTGGTAGAGAACCATGATCAGTGTCGGCATGTTGCCGCCGCGCGCGGCGGCAACCAGTCGTGCCCGATCGACTTCTCGTTGATGAATCACTGGCCGCCCATCGTGTTCAAGTCAAGTCACGCTGCTCCATACCGTGGCCGTGTACGAAGTGAGCGCCCCTGTCAATTGACAAGCCATCAACGGTGGTCTCCCCAACCCGACGGCTCATGGTCGCACGCCAGACCCAGCATTCGTCAGCGACAATGTTAGGTTCCACCCACTTTGGTCGTGCAGCCATACAGAGTCATTGACCGGAAGATATGATCTGCTGATACAACTGCGAGGTAATGAATTTGCTTCGTCGTAGTTGTATGAGCGCCTTACAGAACTCAGGTGACCGGTCCGGCTTCGCAACGCCTCGCACACCGCCGACTGAGATTTCGGTCCGCGAAGCCCTGGATTGCCGCTGCCAATTCAATGTGTTCGTCAGTCAGTCCGATGCCAAGCAGGTATCCGCTATCCATGGAATTCCTTCTCATTCAACGCTATACCCAGCCGTCGAGTTGTCCGGGCAGCTCGTCGAGTACCCACGGCCCGTCGGTCTTGACGGTCTTCTCAATCGTCCAGCCTTGCAGCAGCGACACCGCTCCACCCTGCACCGCCAGCACCTTGCCGGTCAGCGGGCACTGTTGGCTGGCGAGATAGGCGACGATCGGCGCGATGTTGTCCGGGCTGAATGTGTCGAACGCGCCTGCTGGCACCTCGCGAGCGAACATCGCGCCAAGGCCAGGCGTGGCCAGCGTCAGCCGCGTCCGTGCTACCGGCGCAATAGCGTTGACGCGCACGCCGTACCGTTCGAGTTCGGCCGCCGCTACCAGCGTCAACGCCGCGATACCTGCCTTAGCGGCGCCGTAGTTGGCCTGGCCAGGATTGACCATGGTGGTTCCTGACGCCGAGGCAGTGTTGATCACTGCGGCGTTCGGCTGGTTACCGGCCTTTGACTGGGCCTTCCAAAATGAAGCGGCGTGGTGGAGCAGGTTGAAATGTCCTTTGAGGTGGACCTCGATCACCGCGTCCCACTGCGCCTCGTCGAGTCCAGCAACGAAACCGTCACGCAGGATGCCCGCGTTGTTGACGACAACGTCCAGGCCACCGAATTCCGCAATCGCTTGATCTACCAGCTTCCTGGCGTTTTCCCAGTCCGCAACGCTGTCGGTGTTGGCGATCGCCTTGCCGCCCGACGCGGCGATCTCATTAACAACCTCCTGGGCCGGAGTCGTATCGGCGCCTTCGCCCTCGTTGTTTCCGCCGAGGTCGTTGACCACCACGCTGGCGCCTTCGCGAGCGAACAACAATGCGTGCGCGCGGCCGATGCCACGACCGGCTCCGGTTACGATAGCAACTCGATTTTCCAATAAACCCATGTTGGTGCCTCCTGGTCTGTTGCAGTGCGATGTCGTTTCAGCGTTGGGCAGGCCGGTAGGCGGTGACGACGACCGTCCCGCCAAGACCAATGTTGTGTTGCAGCGCGACCTTCGCGTTTTGGACCTGTCTTTCGGCGGCGTGGCCGCGCAACTGCCAGGTCAGTTCGGCGCATTGCGCCAAACCTGTTGCTCCAAGCGGATGGCCCTTGGAGATGAGTCCGCCTGACGGGTTGACCACCCAACGCCCGCCGTAGGTGGTGTCATTGGCGTCGACCAGTTTGTGACCCTCGCCCTCGCCGCACAGGCCGAGCGCCTCGTAGGTGAGCAGCTCGTTCGGTGCGAAGCAATCATGCAACTCGATCACGTCGACGTCATCAGGCGAGATCTGGGCCTGCTGGTAAACCCGCTGTGCCGCTTTGCGGCTCATCGCGACGCCCACGAGCGTCGCCATGCTGTTGCTGTCAAAGGTGCCCGGCACGTCCGTAACCAACGCCTGGCCAACAATTTCGACGGCCCGTGCGTGGAGGTCGTTGTCGGCGACAAAGCGTTCGCTCGCCACGATCGCGGCGGCGGATCCATCTGAAGTCGGTGAGCACATCGACCGGGTCAGTTGCGCGGCCGGATAAATCATCTTGTCGGCCTTGATCTGTTCTTCGGTGTAAGGTTCGCGAAACTGCGAATACGGATTGCTCATCGAGTGGCGGTGGTTCTTCACCGCGATTTTCACAAAGTGATCGACAGTCGAGCCGTACCGCTCGTTGTGCTCGAGGCCCGCCGCACCGAACATCCATGGAGCAGGCGGAAAGTGGAAGTCGCGCAGCGCAGCCATGGCCATCATGTGTCGCTGCATCGGCTGCTCACGGTCGTTATATGTGCTGCCGAGAGAACCGGGTGCCATCTTCTCAAAGCCGATCGCCAGTGTGCAGTCGGCTATACCGCCGCGAATCGCCTGCGCGGCAAGGAACAGCGCGCTCGATCCAGTGGAACAGTTGCTGTTGACGTTGAACACTGGTATCGCGGTCAACCCGAGCTCGTAGACGGCGCGGTGGCCCGAGCACGATTCCCCAAAGCAAAAGCCCGCGTAGCCTTGCTCAATTCTGTCATAGGCGATTCCGGCGTCCGCCAGTGCCGCAATCCCCGCCTCCTTGGCCATGGCCGGGTAGTCCCAGCCCTCCCGGCGGCCAGGTTTGTCGAACTTAGTCATACCGACACCGATGACGAAGACCTTGTTGGGCATGGCTGTTCCTGTTATGGGGCGAATCCGGCTAGACCGTCGGTGATAACGGACTTGTCGGGGTGCTCATCGCCAGCGGTTTCGAACGCATAGGTCTCACGTCCGGTGCGCCAGATCCTGGTGGTGATTGTTTCCTGGGGCCGGGCAGGCTTGCTGAACCGCACTGCCAGCCGCTTCAACCGCGCCGGATCGTCGGGACTGATATTGGTGATCAGTGCGTGGGATATGAAAGCGACGGTGCACAAGCCGTGGATGATGATGCCGGGCAGTCCCACGGACTTGGCGAAGCCGTCATCGAGGTGGATCGGCATCGGATCACCCGCCGGTCCGGAGTAGCGAAAGGTTTGGTCCTCATCGAAGCGTTGCACCGCTGTCAGGTCCGGATCGCGGTTGCGCAAGGACTCGTCGAAGGTGTGGCCCGGGCTTGGGACACCGACGGTGCCGTCGAACACCCCGCCGCGGAAGAATCCGACAAAGTATTGTTCGTTGACCAGATCACCCCGATAACCACGAGTTTCGGCCAGTGTTGTCACGACAACGCCCGAGTCCTTGCCGGATATGCCGATGGGCTTGGCGCGCACGGTCAGTACCTCGCCGGGTTCGATAGGCCGGTACAGCCGAAAGTCGTGCTCGCCGTGCAGGACTTTGGTCATCAAATTGCCCGGTACCACTGACATGGTCGCCTCGCCCATGATCTGAAATACTGGTACCACCGCGAATACCGGGGGCGCCAAGCTTCCGTCCAGGTGTGCGCTGATCCGGTCGTTAGTTGCCTCGGCGTAGGCGATTGTACGTTCAGCGTCGACCTTGAACTCCCGTTCGTCGGTCCACGTACCGAGCCGGGAAAGGTTGAAGCCATCATCAGCAGTCATGCTTACTCCTCGCTTGTCGAAAGCCAGTGGGCCCGACGTTAGAAGCAGCAGCGCCTGTTTCCGCTGACCGAACGTTTCGATCGCTTGACCGAACTGCTCACGCCGTTACGGTAAGTCTTGGAGCCGATCGCCCCCGAGGAGCCAATTGCCGGTGACCGAATACACGATTCCAATGCGTCGAGCTCAAGCCTGTATCGAATTGGCCGCTCGCCAGGGATGGGATATCGACACGCTCCTGCAGGAGGTTGGGATCTCGCCTGTGCTCGTCGCCGAGGGACGGTCGCGCATTTCGATGGAGCAGTTCGCTGACCTGATACGCGCGTTGTGGCGCACCACTGACGACGAGCTCATGGGGCTGGGGTTGGCACCGGTGCCGCGCGGGACGATGCGGCTCATTTCCTACGCCCTTGTCGGGACTCCAGATTTGGGGTCGGTCCTGCGACGCTACGTTGAGCTTGCCAAGGCCGTCCCCGGGTTCCCATCGATTGTCGTCTCGGCGGGTCCCAGAGAAGTCAGGGTATCGACGGAGTTGACCGTGATAAAGCAACACGATGAGCTGATCATCGATGCACTTTTGGCTGCTGGCCACCGGTTCGCCAGCTGGGCGATCGGGAGGCAAATACCCCTTCGCCGGGTCGAGGTGCCCTATCCCCAGCCCGACGAGATCGACGACTACGACGTGATTTTCGGTGCTCCGGTGGTGTTTGCGGCACCCACCGCCGCGGTGGTGTTTGACTCGAAGATGCTCGCTATGCCGTGCATTCGCACCGAAGTCGAACTAGACGAGTTCCTGCGGCGCGCGCCTGCCGGCCTCCTGCTGCGTCGCGACTACGGCTCGTCGATGAGCGACCAAGTCCGCCGGATCTTGGCTGAAGGTGTCAACGGGCAATGGTCGACCGCCGACGAGATCGCTGCTCGCCTTGCGATGAGCCCGCAAACCCTGCGTCGGCGACTTCGTGATGAACATACGTCCATTCGAAAGATCCGCGAGGCGCTCCTGCGCGATGCCGCGATCGCAAGCTTGGTCCGCGGCGAGGAAACCGTTACAGCGCTCTCGCGGCGGCTGGGCTTCTCCGAACCGAGCGCATTCACCCGGGCGTTTCGGCGGTGGACCGGCTGCAGTCCCGGTTCGTACTTGCCGCGGGGCGCCGTTGAATGCGGGCAGCAAGGGCAGAGTCGTCGCCGCCGGTCGCGTCCCTAGACCCGGGTGAAGAATAAGCTTAACTCCCGCAAGAATAGGCCACTGTGGTGAGCGCTTCGGTCACACGCCGGTCACCCCGAAGACGGCATCGTCGCGCCTGAAGGCACCCTCGATCGGGGCGAGCAATTGTCAATATCTGTGGATGGAGAATTTCAGGCGGCCTCCTTCCGGGCTTCCTCGGTGGCCGGTTCGTCGGTGCGTTCGAGGAGTTTGCCGTTCTCGAACTTGGCGCCGGCCCGGACGAGGGCGACCAGGTGGGGTGCGTTCACCGCGCGCCAGCGTGACTGGGCGGCCTCGATTAGCTTGTAGGCCACGGCGATTCCCGCCGCGCGTGAGCCCGGACCCTTGGTGATCTTGCTTCGATTACGCACCGTTGAGAAGGTGGATTCGATGGGATTTGTCGTTCTCAGGTGCACCCAATGCTCGGCGGGGAAGTCGTAGAAGGCCAGCAGCTGGTCGAGGTCGTCGGTGATTTTGGCGACCGCCTTGGGATACTTGGCGCCGTAGGCCGCCTCGAATGCCTTGACCGCGTTCAGCGCGTGGCGTTTGTCCTCGGCGTTCCAGATCTCTGCGAGCGCCTTCTTCGCGCCGGGGTGCGCGGATTTCGGCAGTGCGGCAAGAACATTCGCAATCTTATGAAACCAGCAGCGCTGTTCCTTGGTCTCCGGGAACACCTCGCGCAGCGCGCCCCAGAACCCCAGTGCGCCATCCCCGATGGCCAGTACCGGCGCGCGCATGCCGCGCCGCTTGCAGTCACGCAACAGATCCGCCCACGACTCGGTGGCCTCGCGGTAGCCGTCATCGAGGGCGATCAGCTCTTTGCGGCCATCCGCGCGCACCCCGATCAGCACCAGCAGGCACAGCTTGGTCTCCTCCAGGCGCACGTTGACGTGGATGCCGTCGGCCCACACGTACACATAGTCCACACCCGAGAGGTCGCGGGCCGAAAACGCCTTCTGCTCGGCTTGCCAGGTCTGGGTCAGCTTGGTGATCGTGGCCGCCGACAGGCCCTTGGTCGAGCCCAGAAACTGGCCCAGCGCCGCCCGAAGTCCTGCGACGAGAGCCCATGCAGGTACAGCAGCGGCAGCACCTGCTCCACCTGCGGGGTCTTGCGCGCCCACGGCGGCAGGATCGCCGAGGAAAACCGCACCCGCTCACCGGTTTCCGGGTCAACCCGCTTATCGTTGACCCGCGGCGCGTGCACCTCGATCGCACCCGCGGCGGTGGTCACCTCACGCGGCTCGTGATAGCCGTTGCGCACCACCAGCCGATGCCCGTTCTCGTCGCGCTCATCGGCGAACTGGGCACAATAGGCGGCCACCTCGGCCCGCAACGCCGCGGCCAGCATCTGCTGCGCACCCTCGCGCACGATCTCATCGATCACCGACGACACCGGGCCCGCCAACACGACAGGCGCAGCCGAACCATCACGATCGCCGGCCTCAGGGACTACATTGAGCATGGGTCGTACCTTCCCGAACCAGCGCGTCAACGCCGGTCCTTGATCAGACAAATGGACTTCAGATCATCCTCGGGAAGGTGCGCCCAATCACGCCGCCTCGCCGAGGCTCATCCACAGGTTCTGATCATTGCTCATCGGGGCAAACACAACATCAAGCTAAATCTGAACGATTCCCGGATCAGGAGGCATTCTACTGCTTTACTCGTTTGCCACTGCGACGTCTTCCTCACGGGGTCCGTCTACGCGTCGCCGGGCGCCTCGGCATCGGCCAGCCCGATCTCGAGCCATGCAACCCGCGACTGGTCTGTGGGCGAATGACGGGCTAACCAGACCGGATCTTTGGCCGACACCGCGCGCCGCGAGATCAACTACATCGCGATCGCCGCGGTTCTCGGCCTATCAGCCGTCCGGACGAACAGCCTGTGCCGCCCGGCAATATCATGCGGCTTCGCCGGCGACGGGATGCTGCTCGGCAGCGTCGCCGCTCTCTACAAACGCCCGCAATCGGGTCGAGGCCAGGTCACCAATGCGGCAATGGATGATACGGCCCTGTACACAGCGTTCGTGTATGGGATGCATGCGGTCGGCTTGTGGAGTGAAGGCCGCGGCATGAGCATCCTCGACGGCGCTCCGAAGAAAGTCCTCGTCTGCATCACTCGAGAGCAGCGTGGCCTTGAGCAGTTCGACATCGCGTGCGGTCACCGGCGACGGCACGACGTCCGGCTGGCCGTAGGTGTATCCGGGAATGGTTCGTGCTTGCATCTGCGCTCTTCGCGTCGACCTCGAATATCGCAGGAGTCCCACAAAAGCCGGGAACACCAGAACCTACACGAACAAGAGCGCCAGGGACTCGTCGCTTCAGAGCAATCTACGCAGTACCTTGACCGCACGGCTGCTGTACGGAGGATAGATGAGACCCGGATCCGGCCGAGCCGACTTGGCCAGGACCGCGCGGCGGTGGCTGAGGGCTTCGAACCCCCACTTGCCGTGGTAGGCGCCGATGCCGCTGGCGCCGACACCTCCGAATGGCAGCTGGGGCACCAAGCAGTGCATGATCGCGTGGTTGATGACCGCCCCGCCCGACGGTGCGCGGTCGATGACTTTTCTAGCCAAGGATGAGGATTGGGTGAAAACGTATAGCGCCAGCGGCTTCTCGCGGCTGTTCACGAATTTTACCGCTGCATCGATGGATTTTACGCTAATGATAGGTAACACGGGGCCGAAAATCTCCTCAGCCATTATCCTATCGGACGGATCAGGGTCGAGGATCACCGTCGGCTCGATCCGCAATGCGGCCCGGTCGAAGTCACCGCCGGTGACGATTTGGCCGTGCATGTCGCCGATCATTGACACCAGTCGGTCAAAATGGTGGTCATTGACGATTCGCAAGGACGGCGCCGAGGCGAATTTCCGCAGATATGCCGTCACCTTCGGTACGAATTGGTTGACGATCGCTTCTTCGGCCAGCACGTAGTCTGGCGCGATGCATGTCTGTCCTGAGTTGATCAGCTTCGTGTAGGCAATCCTTCGCGCGGCCACGTCGATGTCGGCGTCAGCAGCTACGACAGCCGGGCATTTCCCGCCAAGTTCCAACGTGACAGGGGTGAGTGTGGCGGCCGCCGCTGTCATCACCTTACGGCCGACTTCCGTCCCTCCGGTGAAAAACACATGATCGTATCCCTCTGCCAGCAGTTCCTGGGTCTTCTGAGCGCCGCCGAGCACGACGCGAATGGTAGTGCTGTCGAGGTATTGCGGCACCAACTCGCTGATCAACGAAGAGGTCGCCGGGGCCAACTCCGAGGGTTTGATAACCACGCCGTTGCCGGCCGCCACGGCCGCTACGACCGGCGCCATAGTGAGATAGAACGGATAGTTCCATGGCCCGATGATCAAGACCACACCCAACGGTTCGTACTGTATCCACGCGCGAGCTGGTCTCTGCACCAATGGTATCGACGTCCTCGTGCGCCGCATCCAGGACTTTAGGTGCTTACGGGCGAAGGACGCCTCCGTCTTTGTCGAGGCGATATCACCCATCCATGCCTCGAGATGCGGACGGCCGAGATCACTAGCAAGTGCATCTGCGATATCGGATTCTCTTTCCCGGCAGATCTTTTCAACACCTCGAAGCTGTGCGGTCCGCCAATCCAGAGATCGCGTGTGTCCGCGTGCGAATGCTTCACGGACATCAGCTATCACACCTCCTTCGGCGCCACGTCGGGTGGCGGAAACCTTCATTTGCGACCCCCAGATTCCACAATCCGCACCACACCAATGGCAATCAGTTTCTCCGGCGGTGAGGAATCGCTACGTCGCAGCCGAGGGTTTCGCCACCGTCGCCACGGCAAGCCAGGTGTCATCGCCCTGTTAATAGGCCTTTCGCGATGTGGGTGATCTGCACCTCGTTGGTGCCGGCGTAGATCATCAACGACTTTGCGTCGCGCGCAAGCTGTTCCACGCGATATTCCGCCATGTAGCCATTACCACCGAACAACTGAACGGCTTCCATTGCAACCTCAGTAGCCGCCTCTGAGGAATACAACTTGATTGCGGACGCCTCTGCGAGCGTGGGGATCCGCCCGGCTTTCAGCTTCTCTAGTGTCTGGAAAACCATGTTCTGCACGTTGATCCGCGCGACCTCCATCTTGGCTAGCTTCAGTTGGATCAGCTGGAATTGTCCGATCTCCTGCCCCCATAACCTGCGTGTCCGTGCGTATTCGATGCAAAGGCGGTGACATTGTTCGATGATCCCGAGGGCGAGAATCGCAACTCCTACGCGTTCAGCGGTGAAGCTCGATCGCGCGCTATCGCGGCCATCTCTTCCTTCAGCCCGCTCACTTTCGCCGAGCAGCCGGTCCCTGGTGACCCGAACATTATCGAAGAACACCTCGCCGGTCGGCGAGGAGTGCATGCCCATCTTCTTGAAAGGCTTTCCTTGTCTCAGACCCTCCATGCCGGCGTCAAGTACAAACGTCAATACCGTGCGATCACGCTGGTTCACACTTTGGTCTCCATCATCGAGCTTCGCGTAGACTACTAAGCCTAAATCCGTGGATGGTTCCGGTGATTTGATCGGCGTGTGAACAGCGAAAATGCCTTCTGAACTGGGACAATACGAGTGCTGAGGCCGCATTTGTCCATAGTCCGGGAAGGCACTTTCGATGCACTCATCGTATACGTTCACCACCGGATCGGCGGTGTTTGACGAGCAGAATCTGCTGTCGGCGGCCGGGTTGGTGCCAGTGCTGGAACTGGCTGAGCAGACCGGTCTTTCGGAATTGATCAACGAGCGCGTGGATCTGCCGTCGACTCGGGTGAAGTCCGGCGCGGTCAACCCGGCTGGCAAGCTGACCTCGATCGTCGCCGGGATGATGTGCGGCGCGGACAGCATCGATGATGCCAATGTGCTGCGCGCCGGCGGCACACCCCGGGTGTTCAACGAGGTATATGCCCCATCGACGTTGGGGATCTTTTTGCGCGAGTTCACCTTCGGGCATACCAAACAACTCGCCGCAGTGGCCCGCGAGCATCTGATCGCACTGGCGGCGCGCACCCCGCTGCTGGCTGGCGCCGACGAGCGGATGTTTTTGGACATCGACTCGCTGCTGCGCCCGGTCTACGGCCACGCCAAGCAGGGCGCCTCCTTCGGTCATGCCAAGATCGCCAGCCGCGCGCTGCTGCGGCTGGGCCTGTCCCCACAGATCACCACCATCTCCACGGCGACCGCCGCGCCGGTGATCGCCGAGGCGCAGCTACGGAGCGGCAAAGCCGCCTCCGGGCGCGGTGCCGCATACCAGCTCAAGCAGGCGATCACCACCGCGAAAGCGATCAACCCCGACGCGCCGATCCTGGTGCGCGGCGACTCAATGTTTGGCACCAAGAAAGTGATCACCACCTGCATTCAGCGAGGCGCCGAATTCTCCCTGTCGATCAGCCGCAACAAGCGCATCAACGCCGCGATCGCCGCCATCGACGAGGCCGCCTGGACCCCGGTGCACTACCCGGGCGCGGTCGAAGACCCCGACACCGGGGCGTTGATCTCCGATGCCCAGGTCGCCGAAACCCCCTACACCCTGCGCCTGGCCCGCGGCCGAACACTGACCGTGCGGCTGGTAGTGCGCCGGGTCAAAGACGCCCGCCACCTGGATGCGTTGTTTCCGGTGTGGCGCTATCACCCGTTTGTCACCAACTCCGCGCTGCCGGTCGACCAGGCCGATATCACCCACCGACGCCACGCCATCATCGAAACCACCTTCGCCGATTTAATCGACGGCCCACTGGCACACATCCCGTCGGGGCTGTTCGCGGCCTGCGCCTGGCTGGCCTGCGCGGTGATCGCCCATAACCTGCTGCGCGCCGTCGGCACCCTCGCCGGTGGCCACCATGCCGTGGCCCGCGGGGCTACCCTGCGCCGCGACCTGATCAACATCCCGGCCCGCTTCGCCGCCCCGGCCCGCAAACCAATGCTGCACCTACCCGCCCACTGGCATTGGCGAGCCAGATGGAAGGCCCTGTGGCACAACGTCATCGGTTACCCGATCGCGCAACCCCGCGCCGCCTGACCCCACCTTCCAAGCCCTGTCCGCCCCGCCATCCCAGGCCCGACCCAAGGAACCCAAAGGAAAGCTGGTACAGGCCAGCGGATCACCCACGCCCCACCGCGCCACACTCGGCCGCATCCCAAAACAACCGCGTCGACGGCAACACGAAATCACCCATCCACGGATTCAGGCTAAGACGTCCGCATACGGACCGTTGGTGATGAACGTTTTCTGTCCGTTGAGGATGTAATCGTCTCCGTCGCGCTTGACGTATGTCTTCATGCCGCCGAATGCGTCTGATCCGGAGTCGGGCTCGGTGATCGCCCAGGCCGCGATCTTATTGAAGGTCATAAGGTCCGGGAGCCACCGCTCCTTTTGGGCTAACGATCCACGCGACAAGATCGTAGCTGCGCCCAGCCCAAGCGACACACCCGCAGCCGCCACCAGACCAAGGCTCGTCCCGGCCAGCTCGCTTAGCAGAATGGCGATCATGGACGCCTGGGCGGCCATACCGTGGGTGACAGCAATAACTTGTCGTTTCTGTCGCGCTTCAGGTTCGCAAGCGTCGATCTCAGCCTCTTTGGCTCGTTCCCGATCCAGCAAATTCTTAACCGCCTCAGCAGCCATCACGTCGATACCGAACTCGCTGAACAGCTTTCGCAGGATCGGATATGGCGGCATCTCGCCGCTCTCCAACTTCGCGAGGTTTGGGACGATCTCTTTCTTGATGAACCGCCGGATGGCATCGCGCGTGATCAGGTCTGTATCGGACCATTCGATCACAATAGCCTCCGGACATATTGACTGAAGTTTGATTCTTCGTTCGATGTCATCTTCTGCTGCCCTTGAGAAGCCAAGCTTGCTGCGTTCGGTTCACAGCGCCGACAAGCCGCCAAGGCCGCCCGCATATTTTCAAATCCAGTGTGAATGATGATGGGCCGAAGGTCAGCTCGCCGGTGACGCCAATTCGGTGGTATTTCAGACGATCACGGCGCACGTGTTGAATGGCGGGTTGCGCGCGCACGTTGTCGAGCACCATGTGATTGACGTTATCGGCCTGCCGGAGGGGATCCGATGACCGAACTACTCGATTGGTTGATCGAAGCGCTCGCGTCGCGGTTAGCTGCCATTGGTCAAATAGTGGCAGGGCGGGTCGCCGTAAGCCCAATTCTCCTGTGGCAGCCCCCGAGATGTGCTGGCCGCCGTGTCATGGGTGTACTTGAGCGCGAGGCCGCAGACAACCTCCAGAGGGCCGCGCAGCGCTACGGTGAGCGCGTGAACGCCGAACAGCGGTCGCCAAGCTACGGCTCGGGGGCGCTTCACGATGGCTCGGGCTACGCCCCACGCAGCATCCTCGGCCGACTGGTTGGGCAGCAGCTTCAATAGCTGGTCGGGCGCGCTCATCTTGGTCCGGACGCTGCCCAGGTAGTAATGCGTGGTGGCGATGCCGTCGCGACGCACTTCCGAGGCCACCGCTCGCAGCCACCAGTCGAACGCGGCCTTCGATGCCAGGTAAAACCCCCAGCGCGGCGCGGGAAATAGCAGCAAGCCGGCAGTGGCGATGTTGATGATGTGCCCGCTGCGGCGTGCGCGCATATATGGCAGCAGCAACAGGGTTAGCCGGGCAGGGCCCAGATAGTTCACACCGGTGGTGGCGAACAAATCCTTAGGGCGCCGGTAAGACAGGTGGACGGAGCGGTTCAGCGATTTGCCCGCATTATGGATGAGCACATCCACCTGGCCGTGGTCACGCAGAATACTAGTGGCGAAGTCACGCACCTGCTCCGAGTCCGCCATGTCGACCGAGTATGGAAACGCGGGGCCGCCGTCCGCCTGGATCGTGCGGGCCACCCGATCCAGCGCGTCGGTGCTGCGGGCGCACATGACAACGATCGCGCCCGCCCGGCCGCAGTGCCTCGCGACGGCGGCGCCAAGTCCGGTGGACGCACCGGTGATCACCACCACCTTGCCCCGCACCGCTTCGGTGAGCTGGTCATGGTTGCGCAGCATCTTCGGTGAAGTGATGCGGCCGAAAAACCGTGCGAGCGGTTGGGTGTGCCGTTGTTCGAACTTGTCGGGCCACTTTTGAGGCAGCGGGGGTGTCATTCAGGTTTGCCTCCGGCGGCGAGTCCGGGCGGCGCCGCTGATGGCGTGGTTGTCTCGTCGAACTGATGCAAACGCGACCGCAGCAGCTTTCCCGTCGGATTTCGAGGAAGGCTGTTGACGAACACGACATCGCGCGGAGTCTTATAGCGCTCCAAGCGTTCCCGCACGAACGCCTTCACCTCGTCAGGTGTCGGCGCGGCAACGTCGTCGCGCGGCTGGATATAGGCGCGGAGGCGCTGTCCGAATTCGTTGTCTGGCACTCCGATCACCCCGACGTCGGCGATAGCGGGATGGTGCGCAAGGACATTCTCGACCTCAGTGGCGAAGACATTCTCTCCGCCTGAGACGATCATGTCGTCTTCCCGACCAGCGATGTACAACCTGCCAGCCTGGTCGAGGTGGCCCAGATCGCCGGTGTTGAGGTGACCGTCGACCACTTCGACGTCGCTACCACCAAGGTATTCATCGAATTTCATTGGCCCCGCGACGAATACGGTGCCGGTCTCCCCGGATGCCGCGTCGCTGCGGTCTTCCCG
Organism: Mycobacterium xenopi; assembly: GCF_009936235.1. Lineage (NCBI taxonomy): Bacteria > Bacillati > Actinomycetota > Actinomycetes > Mycobacteriales > Mycobacteriaceae > Mycobacterium > Mycobacterium xenopi. The sequence goes on from NZ_AP022314.1 coordinate 4,268,456, forward strand.
GAGGATCCGGACCGAGACGCCGATTACTGGTCTACCGACAGTTCCAGGGGCGGCCGCGATGTCGTCGGGTCCTGCGAGGGCGACCACGCCGAGCTCGGTCGATCCGTAGCCAACTACTAACACGGGGCCGAACAGATCGTCGAGCCGGCGGCACAACTGGATGGATATAGGGGCAGCGCCAGTGATGATCCGGCGAACCCGCGTGCCATGCAGTTGGATCGCAGAGTCGCCGCAACGATCAACCATGCGCTGCAGCATGGTGGGCACAGCGGCCAAGACGGTCACCCGGTGCCGACGCAACGCGTCGAGCATGTGTTCGGCGTCGAACCGTGACCGGGTGACCACCGTGCTGCTGGTCAGCAGGGCGATGGCAAGTTGTGCCAAACCGAAGCCATGGAAGAACGGCGCCGCGATGTAGATCACGCTGCCGCGGCGCACATCGACCAAGGGAGCGGCGCTCAAAGCCGCCCCGACCAGTGCATCCGGGCGGGTCCGGCGAGCTGCACTTTTGGCCAGTCCTGTTGTGCCCGAAGTCAGCAGGATCAGCTTGCCGAGCCGCCGGACCGGTGGCGGAACGGGAGCACGCCGTGCTGCCAGGTTGGCCAAGACATGGTCACTGTCGCCATAGGTGAGCACGCGATCGCAGTCGACGCCCGCTAGCGTCGGGCAATACTCCGGGTCATGGATCAGCATGGCAGGCTGGTGTCGGGCGAGAATCTTGGTCAGCTGCTCGGCAGACATCTCAGCGTTCACTAGCAGCAGGTCGGCGCCCGCTCGCGCGGCGCCCAGCACAGCTTCCGCGAAGTAGCGGTGGTTGCGAGCGAGCACGGCGACCGTGCTGCCCGCCCGGACGCCGTAGACGTAGTGCATCGCCCCTGCGATACGACATACCCGTTCAAATAATTGCCGATATGTGATAGAGCCGAAGTCATCGACGACCGCGAGCGTGTCTGGGCTACGAGCGGCGCCAACCGCCGACAACGTGGCCAGTGAGCGACCATGGCGCCGGACGGCCAGCGCAATCGCCAACGCTCTAAAGGGGTTCCATGGGATCAACCCGGACCGGGCTACTGATGCTGCTGCCCGCACTGCCGGAAGTGAGATCCGATCGGAAGTTTGTGTTCTTGTGCTCACGTGATCACAGTCCCCTGTGCCAGCCGCTTTCTCTGACCGCGGAGCGCCGCGGTGTGTGGTCGGGTGGACGCCTCCACAAAGAGAGCGAGCTCGTGGATCGCAAACCGCGCTTCGGGTAGCACGTCAGCGAGCAGATGAAAAACGTGCATCTGACCGGGGTAGACCTGCAGCTGGCACGGCACACCATCGGCGACAAGCCGCGCGGTGAACGCCTCCGCATCCGACACGAGGATCTCCAGCCCCCCGACTTGTATCAAAGTCGGCGCCACACCGGACAGGTCGCAATCCGAATCGCACAACTCGGTGCGCAAAGGACCGAACCGGCTCTCGTGCAGGTGACCGATCCAACTCAGCATGTTAGGGGTGATGTAGGGGTCACTTCCCACATTCGGACAGCGGTGCACCGCATCGGCAGCCAGGTCGATCCAGGGGGAGATCGCGAAGATCCCTGCCGGTTGCGGAAGTTCGAGCTTTCGCGATGCTACCGCGACCGCCAACGCCAGATGGCCGCCAGCAGAATCGCCCGCCAACACGATCTCCGACGATGCATATCGACGCAGCAGACACTGGTAGGCCCTCACACAGTCGCCGACCGAATCGGCGATGGGAACATCCGGCAGCTGCCGATATTCGACGCTGCACACCGGAGTGCCGCCACACGCCGCCGAAAGCCGGGACACCAGCCGGCGATGGGTTTGCGGACCGCCGATAACGAACCCGCCGCCGTGGAAGTACAGGATCACCCGTTTGACGGCGGCCCGGTGTGCAGCAGCGATCCATTCGGCCTCGCACGTGTCGAGATCGACTCGGTGCACAGAGGCGCCCCGCAGCGGTGTGCTCAGTGGCACATGCAGGTAGCGGGTCCGCCGATCGACAATCGCCAACGCGCGACGGATCTGATCATCCCGCGCTCCCGGCCGGATGCCACGCACGATCGGACGAAGCGTCTGTCGCGCCAGTGCCGCCAGCAGCACCGATGCCCGGCTGGGCTGCGGCGGTACGAACACAGTCGAGAAAGGCGATCGCGCGGAGGACCGGTTCCTGCTCACCTATCGAGCACTTACTCGAAAGCCGACTTGCGGCGTTGCGGTACCGGCCCGGTCGTGTGCACGAGCACCCGCTCCGGTGCTGACGCACTCAGCCCGTCGATCACCGCCATCCCGCGCCTAAGCCGCGAGCGTCCGGCGCTGGCAATGAACCGATCCAGGAGTGAGGAGTACAGCAGCGGGCGCAACCACTGCAGCACTACTGTGCCCCGCGGCACGTACACCCGGCGGGCGCGCTTTTCGATTCCGCGCACGAACAACACGGCGCACTCATCGGCAGTCCGCGTTGCGCCGGCGCGAGCGATGACCCGCTTCAGCGCCTTGAGCGCCGAGGAATTCTCGGTGAGGTCGCCGACAAGGTCCGTGCTGATAACGCTCATGTGAGCTGAGCCGACGGCGACCCCGTGTGGATGCATCTCCAGGCGCAGCGCGTTGGCGAATCCTTCGACACCAGATTTGCTTGCGCCGTAGGCACTTCCGCCTGGCATCGGCACGATGGAGGCCAGTGAAGACACCACGAGTATGTACCCCTTGCTGGCGATCACGTGTGGGATCGTTGCGCGTACCGTTCGAAACACCCCAGTCAGGTTTACGTCGACGGTACGTACCCAGGCGTCGATGTCAGTCGCGGGCACCGTTTGCCAACTGGCAACGCCCGCGTTGGCCACGACCACGTCAAGCCCGCCGAAAGCGTCCACCACAGTCCGCACTGCCTCATCGAGTGAAGCGCTGTCGGTCACATCCGCGACCAGCCCGAGGTGGCCGGGTCCCAACGCCGCGGCGGTGTGCATGACCCGGTCCTGCTCAATGTCCAGCAGGGCCACGCGCGCACCGGCGCCGGCGAGCCGACGCGCGGTGGCCGCGCCAATGCCCCGGCCGCCGCCGGTGATCAGGACACGTTTTCCCCTCAGCTGCATTGTCACATCCTTCTGCCCGGTACTGCGGCGCCGACGAGGTCATCGTCGAAGCAAAACTCTTCGGAATGCAGGTCCGACAACATCCGTGCGTGGTGTTTAGGGGTCCATGGCCACACCTCAGGGGTGCCGTCTTGGCCCAGATACCAGCTAGAGCACCCCGATGCCCAGACCGTGCCCGGCAACGCGGCACGAAGCGCGGCGTTGTAGTTGGCGGTGGATTCTGCTGTCGGTGCAGCGAGAGTGAACTGGCGCTGCTGCCAGGCGCGAATCCATCGCAAGATGTAATCGGACTGGGTTTCGGCGATTGCCACCAGCGAGAAATTGCCGATCGGGCTGTGTGGACCCATCAGCATAAAGAAGTTCGGGAACCCGGGCAGCCCGATCGTGCGGTACGCATGCGGACCGTTCTGCCAGCACTCAGACAAGGTGCGGCCTTCCGGTCCGATCAGTTCCATCGGGCGCAGGTAGGCGTGCGCGTCGAACCCGGTGGCCAGTACGAGGACGTCGACCTCGTGCAGTTGCCCGTCGGTGGTGACGATTCCGCGCGCTTCGACGTGGTCGATCGGTGTGGTGACCACGTCGATGTTGCGGCGCTGCACCGCCCGGTAGAATCCGCCGGACATTACCAACCGCTTGCAGCCCGGCTGGTAGACCGGGGTCAACTTCCGGCGCAGTTCCAGATTACGCACGGTGCGCAGGTGCATTCGGCACAGCGTGCCGACGAGCCAACGCTGCCAGCCCGGCGCGATCAGTGCCTTGGCGAAGAGCGAAAACGCCGATTTGATCAACGCATACTCTGCGGTCATCCACCCAGGCACCTTGGCCCGCAGAAACCTGGTGACCGGGTCGGTCGGCCAGTTGGGCAACGGCAGCACCCATTGCGCGGTGCGCTGAAACAGGTCGAGGTGAGCGACCCGCCCGGCAAGTGCCGTGACGATCTGCGCACCGGTGGAGCCGGTGCCGACAACGGCTACCCGCTTACCGGTCAAACACACCGCGTCGTCCCACCGTGCAGAGTGAAACATAGCCCCCGCGAAATCATCCAATCCTGGAATTTCTGGCCGTAATGGATGATGCAGCACCCCGGTCGCGGCGATCAGAAAATCGGCCTCACGCACCGCGCCGACCGAATCGTGGACTCGCCACACACCGTTTACGAATTCGGCCCGCGTGACCTCGACGCCCAATTCAATGTGTTCGCGCAGACCGTAGTGCTGGACCACGGCGCTGAAATAGTTGTATATCTCCTTGCCCGGCGACAACCAACGCGACCAGTTCGGGTTGTGGTGGAACGAATATTGGTAGAAGGCCGACGGCACATCGCAGTGCAACCCGGGATAGCGGTTATCCCGCCACGTGCCACCAATATCGGTGGCCTTCTCCAGCACGCGGAAGTTGCTGATTCCGACCAGCTTCAGCTTGGCCGCCATGCAAATCCCCGACATGCCGGCTCCCACGATAATGACCCGCGGATCTCTGGTCGATGATGTGCCCGGCGCGCTTCGTCCCACTGACATGGTCCGAAGCTACAAATCGCGGACTGCCTAGTTCCATGACCGACTCGGCCAACGCCTTGACCGATTCGATCAGTGTCGTACCGTTCGATGCAGCGCGATCAGGGCGTCCAGGTTTTCCTGTATCCGCTCAGGCTCCACTCCGATAGCGGGAGCGCATAGCACGATGTGGTCCAGCACACCCTCATAGCGACGCAGGCCGTCGCACACTTGGCTCGCGGTTCCCGCCACGCCCATAGTGTCGATCATTGTGTCGGAGACAGCGTCGACCATGGCGCGAAAGTCATGACGGGCGAAGGCTTCTCGGATGGCATGGCCTTGTCTGGCAAATCCGTTGACGTCGAGAACGGGTTGGTAGGTTTTCACTGAGGCGTAGAACGCGATCTGTTGTGCCAGCTCACGGCGGGCTATCTCCGGGTCGTCGTGGATGGAACACAGGACCATCGAGACGATCTCGATGTCGCGGGGGTCGCGGCCAACGTGGGCGGCTCCCTTGGCGACGGCCGGGCGGACGACTTCATCGACATAGGTGGTCGTGAAGAGCGGATGCCCGGCCAGACCATCGGCCACGCGTCCTGCTGCTTCACACATCCGGGGACGCACACCTGCTGTGAAGATCGGAATTTCACGCTGAGGCGGTTCGACAGCGCCCGTCGGTAACAGGTTAAGCCGATAAAAGCGGCCTTCATGGTGGATAGGCCCTTCGTGGAGGTGCCAAATGCGCCGCACCAGCGGAACCAGTTCTTCGATGCGCAGCGCAGGGGCGGAGGTGTCGGCGATACCGTGCCAGTCATTCATCATCCGCTTGGTGCCGTTGCCGATGCCCAACACGATACGGCCTCCGGATAATTCGTCGAGGTCTCGTGCCTCGGTAGCCAGTACAAGCGGGCTGCGGCCGATGCCGTAGAGGATGGAAGACCCGATCCGGCAAGTCCGGGTCTGCGCCGCTATCACAGCCATCGAGATCGTGCCTGAGCGTACGTAGAACTCTGAAGCCCAAATCGCGTCGAAACCGGCACGATCGGCGGCGTTCGCTGTGGTGCCGAGTGTTCGGAGCCTACCCGCGACGACCGAGATTCCGTAGGTGCTCATCGATTGTCTTCCGCTACACGATTTCGTAGTCGACGAGAGCGGGTCGCTGCATGACTTCCCGGAAGCGACTGAAACTCCATGGCCAGGCGGCGGGTACGCCGCGGTCGTCGAGGTACCAGCTGCGGCAGCCGGTCACCCACACCGTCTTCTGGGCGGCCTTTACCCGCTCAGCCTCGAAGCGGGCCGTGGCCTGGTGGCTGGCGCTGATCTGACTGGCCGCACCGCCGCGCAGGAGCTCGATGAGCTGCATGAGATAACCGATCTGGGCCTCCGCCGCGTCGATCAGCGAGAAGTTTCCGACAGGCCCGTTGGGCCCGTTAAGCATGAACAGATTGGGAAAGTCGGGCACCGACACCGACAGGTATGCGACCGGACGCTGCGCCCACACATCGTCGAGGCTCACGCCGCCGCGGCCAAGCACCTCAATCGGCCGCAGGAAGCGGTCCACCCGGAACCCGGTGGCCAACACCAGCACGTCAAGCCGGTGCAGAACACCGTCTTTGGTGCGCACCCCCGCGGGCTCGACGCGGTCGATGCGCTCGGTGATCAAGTGAGCGTTGGGCCGTTGAATGGCGGCATAAAAGTTCGCGGAGACGACCAGCCGCTTGCATCCGACGCGATAATCAGGCCGCAGCTTCTCGCGCAACACAGGGTCTCTCACATTGTCCTCGAGGTTGGCGTGGCACATCTTCTCCAGCAGTTTCAGTTGCGGCGAATCCGCGTCAACGACGGCGTTGGCGAAGTTCTGCACAAAGTTGGTGTTCAACTCGTCTCGCAATGCAACTAGTGCCGAGGGATTTTCGCGATAGCGGCTCCGGTCCACCTCAGCGATGAGCGGGTTGTCTACCGGCAGGATCCACTGTGGAGTGCGCTGGAACAGGTGCAGCTGTCCGACCCTGTCGACGATGGCGCCGACGATTTGTACGGCCGACGATCCGGTGCCGACCACCCCGAGGCGGGCACCCGCCAACGGCACGTCGTGATCCCAACGGGCGCTGTGGAACAGCTCGCCGGCGAATTCGTCGAGCCCGTCGATGTCCGGGTAGCGCGGGTGATGCAGCACACCCGTGGCGGCGATGACGACCTCGGCCTCATCTCGCTTGCCGGCGGAAGTCTCGATGCGCCAACGGTTTCCGTCGTGTTGTAATCGGCGCACCTCAGCGCCGTAACAGATCAGCCTGTCGATGCCGTGACGACGGGCGACGTTCTCGAAGTAGGCGAGAATCTCAGCGCCCGGCGCGAACATGTGGCTCCATTCCGGGTTGGGGGCGAACGTGTAGCTGTACAGGTGGGCCGGCACGTCGCACGCGATCCCAGGATAGGTGTTCTCCCGCCAGGTCCCGCCGAGCCGATCGGCCTTTTCATACACCGTGACATCGCTGAACCCGGCCTCGCGCAGCTTGATCGCGGCCAGGATCCCGGCCATGCCGGCTCCGATGATGACGAATCGCATGTCAGCTCTCCCTGGGTCGCAGCCCGTGAAGCACCAGCGAGGCGACGAAATCGGCGACTTGTGCCGCGGTTACGCCGTCACCGGTGGACAGCCGCCGGTGTGCCAGCTGGCCAATCAGCGCCGCCAGCGTATAGGCGACCATCCGGGGCGGGGCGGCCACCACCTCGCCGCGCTCCTGGCCGGCGACGATGAAGGTTTCGATGTCGTCGATGAACCGCTCGTAGATGCCGCCGAGGTGCTTTTCGAACCGGTCGCCCAGCGCGTAGGCGTCGCGGAACAGTAGTTTCACGCATGCCTTGTCGGCTTCGAAAAATTCCAACGTCGCTTGCACCGCGGTGCGAAATGACGCCTCGTCGTCGTCATCGCGGCCCGCAGCGACAGCCGCTGAAACGTGAGCGCGCAATGCTTGCTCCTCGACGGCCATCAACGCGTGGAATAACTCATCCTTGGAGTCGAAATACCAGTAGATCGACCCGTAAGCCAGCCCGGATTCTTTGGCGACGTCGGCGATGGTCGTGGCGTGAAAACCCTTGCGGGCGAACACTTTCTTAGCCGCCATCAAAATCTGATCGCGCCGCGCCGACTTGTCCTCCTCGCTGACCGCACGGTGGCGGCGCGTGGTAGTGCTCATCGCTGCACCAGCTTGCCCAGGCGCTGCACCTCGTCGATGAACTCGTCGACCATGTCGAGCACCCCCGAGCGCGCCGGCCGCACCTTTTGCAGCGAGCCCACGACCTGCCCGACAAAGGTCGCCAGCTCGCGGGCCCGCGAATCCGCATTGCTGGCCGCTTGGTGGATACACAACTGCGGGTCGCCGATCAGGGCGCTCTGCAACGGCATGCCCAATGGTTCCGGGGCGTCGTGCCGATCGCACTCGTCGGTCCAGGCGGTGCGCACCGTGCGGGCCAACTTGCCGATCAGCGACGGCACCGTGTCCGAGGAGGAAGCAGCTAGAAACTTGTCCTTGACCACCGACGGCATCTCGGCCTCCTCGGTGGTCAGCCATACCGATCCGCACCACACGCCCTCGGGACCCGACGCCAGCGTGGCGGCGACCTGGCAGCCGCGGGCAATGCCGCCCGCCGCCAGAACGGCTGTCGGCGACACCGCCTCGACGACCTCGGGGTCTACCACCGTCGTCGAGAGCTCCCCGGTGTGTCCGCTCGCCTCGGTGCCCTGCGCGACGACGAGATCCACTCCCGCCGCGGCGTGCTGTACCGCATGCTGCCTGGTGCCGGCCAGCGCCGCGACCACTTCGTTGGCGTGGGCGCGTGTGACCACGTCGGCCAGCGGCGGGCCAAGGGCACTGGCGATCAGCCGGATGTCGTGCGCGAACGCCACACCGAGCAGCACGGCGGCCCTGGTTCGCATTTCCACGACGGTACGAGTTATTGATTGACATGTCAATCGAGTGCGGTACTGTGCCGGCTATGGCCGAACCGTTGACCGACGAACAGCAAGACAGGCACCGGCAGGCGGTGCGGGAGTTCATGCCGTCCACCCCTTTTCTGGCTGGCCTTGACATCGTCTTCGAACGTTACGAACCCGACGCCGTCACCATCCGGTTGCCCTACCGTGCGGACTTGACCAACGACGGCGTCTACTTTCACGGCGGGGTCATCGCGTCTTTGATGGACACCACTGGAGCCGCGGCCGCATGGTCTAACCACGATTTCGCCAAGGGCATGCGCGCGTCGACGGTAGCGATGAGCATCCAATATGTGGGCACCGCCAAAAAGTCTGACCTGCTGTGCCATGCCCGCACTGTGCGGCGACGCAAGGAACTCGTCTTCACCGAGATCACCGCCACCGACACCAATGGCGACGCGGTCGCACATGCGGTGCAGACCTACCGCATCGTCTGATGCCCGTGAGCCCGCGGCCACGAGAGGCGTCGAAAGGGGCAAACATGACAGAACAACCGGCCGCGGCTGGCGCCGTGGACCTCGATGCGCAGGTCGAGGCCTTGGTGTGTCGCTATCCGCCCGGGGATTGCGACCGCCAAACGTTTCTGGGTGCCCGCTTCGACGCCGGTCTGGCCTGGGTGTGGGCGGCACCGCAGGATGGCGGCGCGCAGGCCGATCGGTCTTTGCAGTCGCGGGTGGAGCGGCGGCTGGCCGCCGCCGGAGCGCCGATCGCTTTCCGGTACAACCCGATCGGGTTGGGCATGGTGGCGCCGGCGCTGTTCGCCCACGGCGAGCCCGAGCAGCGCAGCAGGTACTTGCGTGCGCTGTTCACCGGCGAGGAGATCTGGTGTCAGCTGTTCAGCGAACCCTCAGCCGGCTCGGACGTGGCCGGGCTGGCCACCCGCGCACGGCGTGATGGTGACAACTGGGTCGTCAACGGCCAGAAGGTCTGGACCTCCGCCGCGCAGCACGCCCGTCGTGGACTGTTAATTGCACGCACCGATCCCGACGTGCCCAAGCATGCCGGGCTGACCGCTTTCGTGGTCGACATGACCGCACCGGGCATCGACGTGCGTCCACTTCGGCAAATCACCGGTGACGCCGAGTTCAACGAGGTCTACCTCACCGACGTGCGGATAGCCGACCGTGACCGGATCGGGGAAGTCGGCCAGGGCTGGCAGGTAGCGACCACGATGTTGATGAACGAGCGGGTGGCCCTCGGTGGTGCGATGGCGGCTGGCGGCGAACGCCCCGGCGTGCGAATTCTCGACGCCTACCGGGCCGCCGCGCGCCCCGATAAGGCGCGCCGCGATCGAGCAGTGCAGCTCTGGGTCGAAGCCAACGTCGTCGCCCTGACCGCCACCCGGCTCGCTGCTGAGACCGGCCGTGGGCAGCCCGGCCCCATGGGCTCGGTGCTCAAACTCGCTGGTGCCGAACACAATCAGCGGGTCACCGAGTATCTGCTCGACTTGCAGGGGCTGGCGAGCTCTAACGACACCGTTCGCGACTATCTGCGGGCGCGCGCCAACACCATTGAGGGCGGTACCTCGGAGATTATGCGCAACATCCTCGGCGAGCGGGTCTTGGGTCTGCCCGCGGAGGCCCGGGTCGACAAGAACGTCGCGTGGCGAGACGTCCCACGCTAACGGCAGGCAGGCAACGACAGCACTAGACGAGGGACGGTGACGGCGGTGGCGTTCTCCACGGAACAACACGAACTGCGGCGCACTGTGCGCGATTTCCTCGAAAGAAAGTCGCCCGAATCCGAGGTGCGCCGCCTGATGGACACCCCGACCGGTTTCGACGCTGCGGTCTGGCAGCAGATGGGAGCACAGCTCGGGCTGCCCGGCATTCACATCCCAGAAGAGTTCGGCGGAGTGGGATTGGGCTACGTCGACTTGTGCATCGCGCTTGAGGAGATGGGCACGCACCTGTTCGGCGGGCCGTTCTTCGCCTCGGCCGTCTTAGCCTGAATCCGTGGATGGGTGATTTCGTGTTGCCGTCGACGCGGTTGTTTTGGGATGCGGCCGAGTGTGGCGCGGTGGGGCGTGGGTGATCCGCTGGCCTGTACCAGCTTTCCTTTGGGTTCCTTGGGTCGGGCCTGGGATGGCGGGGCGGACAGGGCTTGGAAGGTGGGGTCAGGCGGCGCGGGGTTGCGCGATCGGGTAACCGATGACGTTGTGCCACAGGGCCTTCCATCTGGCTCGCCAATGCCAGTGGGCGGGTAGGTGCAGCATTGGTTTGCGGGCCGGGGCGGCGAAGCGGGCCGGGATGTTGATCAGGTCGCGGCGCAGGGTAGCCCCGCGGGCCACGGCATGGTGGCCACCGGCGAGGGTGCCGACGGCGCGCAGCAGGTTATGGGCGATCACCGCGCAGGCCAGCCAGGCGCAGTTGGCCGCGAACAGCCCCGACGGGATGTGTGCCAGTGGGCCGTCGATTAAATCGGCGAAGGTGGTTTCGATGATGGCGTGGCGTCGGTGGGTGATATCGGCCTGGTCGACCGGCAGCGCGGAGTTGGTGACAAACGGGTGATAGCGCCACACCGGAAACAACGCATCCAGGTGGCGGGCGTCTTGACCCGGCGCACTACCAGCCGCACGGTCAGTGTTCGGCCGCGGGCCAGGCGCAGGGTGTAGGGGGTTTCGGCGACCTGGGCATCGGAGATCAACGCCCCGGTGTCGGGGTCTTCGACCGCGCCCGGGTAGTGCACCGGGGTCCAGGCGGCCTCGTCGATGGCGGCGATCGCGGCGTTGATGCGCTTGTTGCGGCTGATCGACAGGGAGAATTCGGCGCCTCGCTGAATGCAGGTGGTGATCACTTTCTTGGTGCCAAACATTGAGTCGCCGCGCACCAGGATCGGCGCGTCGGGGTTGATCGCTTTCGCGGTGGTGATCGCCTGCTTGAGCTGGTATGCGGCACCGCGCCCGGAGGCGGCTTTGCCGCTCCGTAGCTGCGCCTCGGCGATCACCGGCGCGGCGGTCGCCGTGGAGATGGTGGTGATCTGTGGGGACAGGCCCAGCCGCAGCAGCGCGCGGCTGGCGATCTTGGCATGACCGAAGGAGGCGCCCTGCTTGGCGTGGCCGTAGACCGGGCGCAGCAGCGAGTCGATGTCCAAAAACATCCGCTCGTCGGCGCCAGCCAGCAGCGGGGTGCGCGCCGCCAGTGCGATCAGATGCTCGCGGGCCACTGCGGCGAGTTGTTTGGTATGCCCGAAGGTGAACTCGCGCAAAAAGATCCCCAACGTCGATGGGGCATATACCTCGTTGAACACCCGGGGTGTGCCGCCGGCGCGCAGCACATTGGCATCATCGATGCTGTCCGCGCCGCACATCATCCCGGCGACGATCGAGGTCAGCTTGCCAGCCGGGTTGACCGCGCCGGACTTCACCCGAGTCGACGGCAGATCCACGCGCTCGTTGATCAATTCCGAAAGACCGGTCTGCTCAGCCAGTTCCAGCACTGGCACCAACCCGGCCGCCGACAGCAGATTCTGCTCGTCAAACACCGCCGATCCGGTGGTGAACGTATACGATGAGTGCATCGAAAGTGCCTTCCCGGACTATGGACAAATGCGGCCTCAGCACTCGTATTGTCCCAGTTCAGAAGGCATTTTCGCTGTTCACACGCCGATCAAATCACCGGAACCATCCACGGATTTAGGCTTAGGGGCCGAAGTTGTGTTGCGGTCGGGCGACCGTGCGGCAATGGCCGACTTCTTGCCAAAGATCGCGACCGGCGAAGCCATCGCTACCGTCGCCTTTCCTAACGGTGACGATCCGTTCGCAGACATCCAGCTGACGGCGGCACCCACCGCTGACGGTCACATCGTTTCCGGGACTGCCGGATTCGTTCTCGACGCCGCAGTGGCCGACATCATCTACGTGTTCGCCCGCAGCGCAGGCGAACTCGAGCTCTTGGCCGTGAGCACCGATGCCACCGGTGTGGTGATCACCCCGGCACCGACCATGGACGCGACTCGCAAGCACGCCACCGTCAGCTTCGACGCGGCGGAGGCGCGGATCATCCGCACCGAGCGTGGCGCGGCGCAGGTCTACCGCGACGTCGTCAACCTGGCGTGTGTCGCCTTGGCCAACGAGGGCGTTGGTGGTGCAAAGGCAGTGCTCAACGCGTCGGTTACCTACGCCAAGACGAGATACCAGTTCGGCCGACCCATCGGTTCGTTCCAAGCGATCAAACACAAGTGCGCCGACATGTTGGTGGCGGTTGAACTCGCCAGGTCGGTGGCCTACCACGCCGCCGCGGTCGCCGACGAGAAACCCGGCGACTTCGGCGTCGAGGCCGCGATGGCCAAAGCCTATGTCGGTGACGTCTATGTCCGCGCGGCCGCTGACAACATTCAGATCCACGGCGGGGTGGGTTTTACCTGGGAGCACCCCGCACACCTGTATCTCAAGCGGGCCAAGTGCGCACAGCTGATGTTCGGTGATCCAGTCCACTACCGCCACGCCCTTGCCGACACGCTCGGTCTATAGGCGCCGCCTCGCTGAAGTCGTAAGGGCTGCCTTGGCCGACGGCTGGTTCGGCCTTATCGAAATATGGACCGACTCTGCTCATCGATTGCTAGGTCACCGACGACCTTTCGGAACAGTGTGGTGAAACTCATGGCGGTGTAAAGAGGTCCGGGATTCGGGCTGTTCGGAGATCAGAAGATGGTGGCGCCATTCTCGGCAGTTCGCAACGGGCAATCGTCGCGAAGCTGCGGCTGCTCATCATTATTTGCGTCGCTAACCTTGGCCGACGGCACCGCGGTTGGACTGGATGCGAAATGAAACCGCTTGGCTGACAGGCGGAATTTTCTCAGCGCAGAGTACCTCAAAGACGCGAATACGCGACCACTGACCATCCGGACCACGTGTGCGATGACCTCAGTCACGCCCCCTATCTTCTCGATGTAGGCGCTACGCGAGCGTTGCGGTGCCATCGCCGTGAACGGCAACCTTGGCTCCCGCGATGTCGTCACGCACGCTTGCCTGCGCATCGGCTGCGGCGGTGAGCACCGCCAGCGTGCGCACATCATCGGGAGTGCGCACGGCGACGAATGTTCTCTCGGGACGCCCATCGCGGCTGAACGGCGTAGTCCAGGTTTCGATGGTGCCGGTGCCCTCCCATTGCTCGAAGGCCTTGCGGGTCGGCTCCTGGTTGACCTCCGATTGCACGTCTTCCCAGCGGAATCCGGTGTCCGGCGGGTTGGTGCCGTAGACGCCGATGCTGTGCTTGGTGAGGTAGCCGCCGTTTGCGGTGATCAGCCCGAAACTGCCGGGGTTCTCGATGAGCAAGCCGGTCATGGTGGCGATGGAGTGGGTGACATAGTTGTTCCACGGCCCCCCGGCGAAGGTCATTCCGCCGGTCACCGTCAGCGGACGTGTCGAATTGCCGATCGGAAGGCCGAGTTCGGTCGCGGCGATTTGAACCGCGGACGGAAAGCACGAGTAGATGTCGACGAACCTAATATCCCCGACCGCCAACCCGGCGAGCTCAAGGACGCGTCGACCCGCGATCCGGATCGCCGGGGACTGATGGTAGTCGAGGCGCTCGCTGAGCGCGTAGGTGTCGTGCGAGTCGGTCCCGGCATGAGGGAAAATCCACCGATCCGGCGGAACCTTGAGCCGCGCAGCCGCTTCGGCAGAAGCCAGGATGATGGCCGCACTCTGGTCGACCATGTTGTTGGAATTCATCAGCTTGGTGTAGGGCCAGCTGATCATCCGGTTCGCCGGCCCGGGCTGCCAAATCTTTTCTGCTGGGACAGCTTTCGGGCTCCAGGCATTCGGGTTGCCTTCAGCGACCGCACTGAACTGCGACCATAACTCACCGATCCGGCGCCGGTGCCGGTCCGGCGATTCGCCGGCGGCGATCCGCAACGCCTGCTCGAACATCGGGTACACATGCGCCGGCTGGATCAGTTCGATGCGCAGTTCGGCCGGACCCGCCAGCGGCACGTCGTCGCCGCCCTCGGCGATCGCCACCGAGTCGTCCTGCTGTGGCCACTGCGGCTTGCTACCGGCGACACGCAACCGCATCCGGGTGCGCCAACACTCAGCGCCGGCGATGAGCACGACGTCGGCCCGCCCGCGCTGCACATCCAGGCAGGCCTGATTTAGCAGGACCTGAGGTACGTTGCCGCCCACCCCGCTGTAGCGGGTCGAGAAGTTCCTGGCCCCGATCTGCTGCCCGAGCAACAGTCCTGGATCGCGATAGCGCCAGGACAGTATATTCACGACCCGAATCGAATCGACCGCTTCCAGAACCCTGGCATTGCCGGCTTGCCGGGCGGCTAGTGTCATCAACCCGACCGGGTCGACGTCGCCGTCGCGCTGGTTGACCTGTCCGGCGCCGATGAGCACCGCAGTTCTGGAATCCACGGGCATGAGTTACACCTCATGTTTGCGCGAACAGCACACCGGCGTTGATCAGGCGGTCAATCTCGGCGTCATCCAGGCCGATCAGCTTTTGGCAGATCTCGCGGGTGTGCTCTCCCAGCATCGGCGCAGGCCGCAACTCGGCAGCCGGAATGTTGCGGTACGGCGCGGGCCAGGACTCGGTGGGCAGCGGGCCTTCGAACAGCGGATGCACCATGGCCGAGAACAACTTTCGATGCTGAACTTGGGGATCGACAAGCACATCGCTGGCTCGATTCATCGGACCCGCCGGCACACCGGCCTGCTGCAGCAGCTTGGTCACCGTCTTGTTGTCGAGGGTGCGGGTCCATCGCGTTATCTCGGCCGAGACATCACAGCTGTTCCGGTCCAGGGCGGACCGGCCGATCACCGCCGCCAATGCCCGCCAATCGCGGTCGTCGCGTATGCCGATCACACACCACTCGTCGTTCCCGGCGCAGGGAAATACCCCGTGCCAGCTCGGGTTGTCGCGCACCGGCAGGCCCGCCGCGCGCGCTTGATGGCTGACGTAGGTCACGTCGAGTTGGTTGACCGCCACCTCGGCCTGCGAGATGTGCACGTGCGCGCCGCGCCCAGTATGGTGCCTGCGGACCAACGCTGCCAGCGCCGCGATCGCGCTGACTCGCGCGGCGACGTGATCGGGAAAGACGGTGACGGCATCCATAAATGACGGCCGGCCATCGTCGACATCATCGGAGGTCCACAGCCGAGTGATACCGGTTGCCGCACGCACCAACGGGCCGTACCCCAACTGGACGCTCCATGGACCCTGGTCGCCGAATGCGCTGCTTTCGACTAGGACAATGCCCGGATTGAGCGATCGCAGCCTCTGATACGGAAAGCCCAGGCCGGCAAGTGTTCCGGGCTTGAAGTTCGCGGACACCATGTCGGCGTCGGCCACCAGACGAGCGAAAATGTCGGCGCCCTCGGGCTGCCGCAAATCTAGGCCCAGCCCGTACTTGTTGCGATTCGTCCAAGCAATGGCCTCGCTCATCGGTTGACCCGCGCGGGTCTGGCGCAGTCCGTCGGGAAATTGCGCACTCTCGACCTTGATGACCTCGGCGCCCATGTCGGCGAAAAGCCGGCCGACCTCCCCGCCTGCGACGATTATGCCCAGGTCCAAGATGCGGATCCCATCGAACGGCCGGCGCACAGACTCACCGTCGGCTCGTGGCGCCGTGTCCCGGCTGTGCCATTCGGGACGGTGCTGTCCGGCGACCGGTGCGGGATGGCGCAGACCCGCCCGGCGGCCATCGACGACAAACGGACCGACTGGAACAGTGAGGTGATGAGCGGAGGGCAACTCCAATCCAGTCAGCGCACCGACTGCACGGAAGTGATCGGAAGACAGCACTTCCGAACAGCTCAACACCGGGGCAATCGGGACTCCGTAGGCTCTCCCGGCCGCGACCAGGTCGTCCATCGGCTGGTCGGCGAATAGCGCCGCGGTGAGCGCACCGATCTCCTGACTCGCCAAGAACCGGGCTCCCACTGTGTCGTACTTGGGATCTTGAAACTGCACCGGCTCGCCCAGCCACGCCCTCATGCCGCGCCACTGCCGCGGCGACATCACGCAGGTCCGCACATAGCCGTCCTTGCAAGCGAATATCGGATAGACGTCCTGATGCCGCGGACGGCCGCGCCACGCACCGGAACTTCGCTGCGCCAAAGCGCCTTGCCCCATCGCGCCGAAGGGCGGATCGAGCGCCTGTAGGACAGCCTCGAATCGCGAGAAGTCGATGTAATCGCCTCTGCCGCAACGCAGCCGGTGATAATAGGCCGTCAGCGCTGCCCAGGCTGCCTGCACTGCCGCGGTCGCCGACGCGATTCCATCCGGCGGCAGCACCGGCATTCCAGTGGGCGGCCCCGACCGCGACAGCGCGGTCGACAGCGCATACATCACCGGATCGGTGGCCTGCCAGGACGCGTGCGGGCCGTCGGCGCCGAAATCAGTGACGTGCATCGCGACCAGCCGCTCAAACCGGTCGGCCAGTCTTGGGCAGGACGTGCCGAACGCTCTTGCCAAACCCGGAATTCCGCTGTCAACGACGATGTCTGCGCCGGCGACCAACTCAAGAAACCGGCGCCGGTCTGCGTCGGCGTCGGGGTTGAGCACCGCGCTGCGCTTGTTCGCGTTATGCAGCGCGAATCCGATACTGAAGCCGGCCACCGCGGGCAGCGCCACGCGGCTCGGGCTACCGCCCGGAGGTTCGATCTTGAGGACGTCGGCGCCGAGGTCGGCGAGGATCCGGCTGATCGCGTCGGCTTCACCACTGGCAAGGTCGAGCACCCGGACGTCGACGAGCGGCAGCGGATCGTGCGTCGTCATCGTTGCGTCGCCGCCACAACCTGACGCGCCGCCTTCGGCGCATGCTTCCGTCATCGACCGGCCGCCAGCAGCATTGACGAGCAGACTCCGACCGCGACAAGCTCGTTGCCCGACCACACGCTGATGTTGACCGCGGCCAAGCCGGCGCTGATGCGGTCCAGCCTTCCAATGCCGACCAGCTCGGGGCCAGCAACCTGGCCGACGAAACGCAGCGATAGGTCGGGGTTGGGATGTGGAATCCATCGGCCAGCGCAGGCGGTGGCCACCGGCGGGCCGACGCACATGTCGGCGGCCAGACAGGCTGATTCGGCACCGGCACCCGAATCCGTCCATGGCAGCCGCAGTCCGGTTGCGACCCATGAGCAACCGGATCCCAGCACTCGCGGGCGCAGTGTGGACAGGATCGGAATCTCGACACCGTCGGGCGCCTGCCAGTCCGCACCGCTGTCATAGTCATCGAGCGGTGGCTTCTTGGAGGCCGTGGGCTGGTCGATGGGGCGCAGTGCGGCGGAGTCGGTAAGCCCAATGGTCGCTCGAGCTGATAGCCGACCTTCGCCGTCGCGGATGTCGATACTGACTGTGGTGAGCGAACGTCCGGCTCGCAGGATTGTCGCCTTTGCGAAGTTGCGTCCAGGGGCGTGGTGTATGAGCCGGTAGGGCCGGTGGGCGTGTCGTAGCGCGGTAGAGGGCGGTCATCGCGTGATCCTTCGAACGATCAGCAAAGTCAACCGAAGGAGAGCAACGCGATGACCTCACCACACCTTATCGACGCCGAGCAGCTGTTGGCCGACCAACTCGCCGAGGCCAGCCCGGACTTGCTGCGAGGGCTGCTGTCGGTGTTCATCCACGCCTTGATGGGCGCGGAAGCCGACGCCATCTGCGGGGCCGGCTACCGCCAGCGCAGCGATGAGCGGTCCAACAGCCGCAACGGCTACCGGCATCGTGATTTCGACACCCGCGCCGGCACCATCGATGTGGCCATTCCCAAGCTGCGTCAGGGCAGCTATTTCCCGGACTGGCTATTGGAGCGACGCAAACGCGCCGAGCGTGCCCTGACCAGCGTGGTGGCCACCTGCTATCTGCTGGGAGTGTCCACCCGGCGGATGGAACGCCTCGTTGAAACACTGGGTGTGACGAGGCTTTCCAAGTCGCAGGTGTCGATCATGGCCAAAGAACTCGATGAGCAGGTTGAGGCGTTTCGCACCCGCCCGCTTGACGCCGGCCCGTACACGTTCGTCGCCGCTGATGCCCTGGTGCTCAAAGTCCGCGAGGCGGGCCGCGTCGTGGGCGTGCACACCCTGATTGCCACCGGCGTCAACGCCGAGGGCTACCGCGAGATCCTGGGTGTGCAGGTCAGCTCGGCCGAGGACGGGGCAGGCTGGCTGGCGTTCTTCCGCGACCTGGTGGCCCGCGGCCTGTCCGGGGTGGCGCTGGTCACCAGCGACGCCCACCCCGGCCTGGTCGCCGCGATCGGGGCCACCTTGCCCGGAGCGGCCTGGCAGCGCTGCCGCACCCATTACGCGAACAACCTGATGGCGGCCACCCCGAAGTCCTCCTGGCCGTGGGTGCGCACTCTGCTGCACTCGGTCTTCGACCAGCCCGACGCCGAATCGGTTGTTGCCCAATACGATCGAGTCCTCGACGCATTGTCGGACAAGCTCCCCAAAGTGGCCGAACACCTCGACGCAGCCCGCCCGGATCTGTTGGCGTTCACCGCTTTTCCCAAACAGATCTGGCGCCAAATCTGGAGCAACAATCCCCAGGAACGGCTCAACAAAGAAATCAGGCGCAGGACCGACGTCGTGGGCATCTTCCCCGACCGGGCCTCGATCATCCGCCTCGTCGGTGCCGTGCTGGCCGAACAACACGACGAATGGATCGAAGGACGACGCTACCTGGGCCTTGACGTGCTCACCCGCGCCCGCACAGCACTGACCAGCACCGACGAGCCCGCCGGACAGCAAACCAACACCACCCCAGCCCTGACCGCCTAGACTGCCACCCGAAGGGTCACGCGATCGAACGAACTCTTACACCACGTCACTGGGCTTGGCCCTTTGCGAGAGCGGTGCCGGCTGGCAGACCACGTAGGAACCGTATATCCAGCGACGCGGGCATCCGCCCGGAAACCGCATGGCGCGCCGTTTGCAGAGCGGCGGCCGCGACCGCACCACCGAAGGCCCCGCCGAAGGCGCCGTGCAGGTGACGCCCAAGCCCAAACGACAGCCCATCACCGTCGGCCCGGCAATCAAGTACGGCGTCGATGGAGGTCACCACGTCGCTCATAGCGGGTACTCCGCCGTCGCCGACCCTGACAGCGTCCGCTTACCCCCCTGGTTGTGACACGTGACTTCGGCCTCCACTCGCTCGACGCCGTCGCTGCGGTCGACGACGATGATGCGGCCCGCGAACGTCAGCACGTCACCGGGCCATACCCGTTCCTCGAATCGGACGCGGTAGCGGCGCACGCTCGCCAATCCCAGCCAGTCCGCGACGAGGTGGGCAAGCATGCCGGCGTGCATCATGCCCATCGCGAATACGCTCGGAAGTCCGACGCTGTGGGCCAGCGGTTCATCGTGGTGGATGGCCGTGAAATCGCCGGACGCGCCAGCGTAACGGACGATGTGGGTTCGGGTGATGGGTCCCACCGCAAACCCGGGCGCCTCGTCGCCGAGCCGGAAGGTTCCTGCTGCATGTGTGGCCCTATCGATCATCACGCCTCCACCGTCGTCGCCGTCTCAACGAGGCGCCACCGCTCCACGAGCACGACCTCGCCAGCGGCGTCGCGGTAGGTGTTCTCGAGGGTGTGGATTCGCATCCGCCCGCCCCGTTGGCCCTGTTTTTCCTCGGTGCCCGCAAACGTCGGCTCGACGATGAGCTCGTCACCGGCCAGCAGCGGCCTGCACAGTTCGATTTCGGTCTCGCCGTGCAGCACTCGTGTCAAGTCGAGCCGCCGACCGGCCAATGGATGCGGGCCGCGGTACCATAACGCCGAGCTCGCACAGAATGTCAGTGGCGCCGGGATTGCCGGAAAACCTTGGGCGGCAGCGGCTTCGCGGTCGCGATGCGCAGGGTTGTCGTCGCCTACGGCGGCGGCGAATTCGGCGATCTTGCCTTCTTCGACGACGAAGCGGTAAGTCACGGCGGCTCCTTCCGGGTAGGTTGCTGACCGTCGGGCGGCCAGCTTTCGAGGCCGTCCTCCAGTGGGATTTGCAAGCTGTGCAGGATCGAGGCGATCATCCGCCAAGCCCCGATCGCGGTGACGAGTTCGATCAGCACTTTGCGGTCGGAGCCGAATGCGCGTTCGCACGCCGCCCAGCTCGCGGCGCTCACGACGCCGTCGCACACCACGTCGTCAGTGGCTGCCAGTGCCGCTTGCTCCGCAGCCCCGAATCCCTCGTAGGCCTGCCAATCACGCACGGCCAACAGGTCGTCGGCGCTCACGCCGAGGCCCCGCGCGACGCGCCAATGCTGAGTCCATTCGTAGTCTGAGGCAGTTAGCCAACCGATGCGCATGATCACTAGCTCGCGCAGCCGCGTATCGAGCGCGCCGTGCCAGAGCATGGCCGTCAGCAGATCGTTGACCACCCGGGCCAGGCTCGGATGGTTCAGCAGCGCCTGGAAGATCGCCAGCTCAGCCATGTAGTTGGGCACACCGGCCTCATCGGCGGCGGTCTTGGCCTCGTCGATCGGCAAGAGGGGCACGCGGGGTTGGGTCATGGTATGAGCACTCCGTGAACGGGCGCGACACCGTCGCGCTCACCGGCCATGGTGGCGAGCAGGTCTTCAGCATCATCGAGTCCTACACAACGACGCGGCAGGCTCGCGAATGGGTACCGGCCGCAAGCCAGCAAATCCAGCGCCGCCCGGTAGGCGGTGACGTCCACGCCAAGGGCCCCGAGCACCCGCAACTCCTTGAAGACGATCACGTCCGGCGAAAACCCCGGGGCGCCAACACCGAAACCTCGGGTACCGGCGATGACGACTGTCCCCGCGGGACGAGCCAGCGCGATCGCTTGCATGAACGCCGCCGGCGCGCGGGCGGTGACATCGACGACGACGTCGGCCAGCCCTCCGGTCGTCTTCTTCAACGCAGCAACCGGGTCCTCGGCACCGGCGTCGACGGCCAGATCGGCGCCGAACTTCGATGCCAGCGCCAAGCGGTCGGCGTCACGTGGGCCCAGCCCCGTCACCATCACAAACCGGGCCCCGGCCTCTTTGGCTGCGGCAGCGGCACACAGCCCGCGCACACCCGGTCCGAGCACCGCAACCACGTCACCGGGTCCGGTGCCGGGAACCGTTACCCCCCAACGAATCCCGGCACCGAGCGGGTTGAACAAGGTGGCCACGATGGGATCGAGACCAGCAGGCACCGGCAACACCATCGAATCAGCAGCTAGTGTCCCGCGCCAGAAATTCGTTTCATTAGTCGTTGGATGGACTGGAGGATCTGTTCGGCGGTCTTGGTCCACACGAATGGTTTGGGGTTGTCGTTCCAGGCGGCGACCCAGGCACGGATGTCTTTTTCGAGTGCTTGGACGCTGCGGTGGTCGCCGCGTTCAAGGAGTTGGCGGGTCAGCTCGGCGAACCAGCGCTCAACTTGGTTGATCCAGCTGGAATAGGTTGGGGTGTAGTGCATGTGGAAGCGAGGGTGGCGCTCGAGCCAGCTTTGCACGGTGGGCGCTTTGTGAGTGCCGTAGTTGTCGCAGACCAGGTGGACGTCGAGGTGGTCGGGGACCTGGGCGTCGATCCTGGCCAGGAACTTGCGGAACTCGATGGCGCGGTGGCGCCGGTGCAGCGCGGTGATCACGGTGCCGTCGGCGATGTCGAAGGCGGCGAACAGGCTGGTGGTGCCCGAGCGCACGTAGTCGTGGGTGCGTTTCTCGGGCATGCCGGGCATCATCGGGAACGCCGGCTGGCTGCGCGCCAGCGCCTGGACCTGGCTCTTTTCGTCCACGCACAGCACCACCGCGGCCTCGGGCGGGTCAAGATAGAGCCCGACGATGTCATAGACCTTCTCCACAAACAGCGGATCATTGGACAGTTTGAAGTGCTCGGCCCGATGTGGTTGCAGCTCAAATGCTTTCCAGATCCGCCCGATCGTGGACTTCGACAGCCCGCAGCGTTGGGCCATCGAGGCCCGCGACCAGTGCGTGGCGTTGGCCGGAGTGGACTCCAAGGTGGCCACCACCACGTTCTCGACCTGCTCGGCGCTCACCGACGCCGGCCGGCCCGGCCGGGGGTCATCGACCAGCCCGTCTAGCCGTGCCTCGACGAACCGGCTCCGCCACTTGCCCACGGTCGGCTGCGATACCCGCTCGCGCGCCGCGACCTGCTTGTTGGTCAAGCCCTCGGCGCAACCGAGCACGATCCGTGACCGCAACGCCAGCGCCTGGGCGGATTTGCGCCGCCGCGCCCACCGGGTCAGCGTCTCGTGTTCTTCATCGGTCAACACCAATTCCGCTTTCGGTCGCCCCTGTGATGCCACATGCGAATCATCCCACGCACCAATGCGTTTCGCCGTGGAACACCGCCGATCCGCACCGATTACATTTATGTAACGAATTTCTGGCGCGAGACACTAGGTACTGGTATTCGGCGTAGCCACCCCACAGTCCTGGCTCGCGGTCGGCCGGGATGAAGCCGTACATATCGGCCAGCCCGTGCCGCTCGCAGTGCCGGTACTCCCCGGCCCGGCATGCGGCACAGTCACGACAGGACTGGAACACCTCGACAGCGACTCGATCGCCAGCAGCGACACCCCAACGCTTCGCCGCCTTTGACCCGATGGCCTCGATCGTCCCCACAGTCTCGTGACCGGGCACGAAGGCGAAACCACTTGCGAGCTCGCCGGTGTACTGCTCGTGATCGGTGCCGCACAAACCGCAGGCGGATACGCGCAGCAGCGCGTCGTCGTCTCCGACCGTTGGCACGCGAAACTCCCGGACGACCAGCCGTCGCGGGGCATCCAACACCAGCGCCCGCGCCACCGCGTCGTCCACCATGATCGCACCGTAGGGTGTTATTGATTGATATGTCAATCTATTGTGCACCGCATACCCGACACTCGCAGGTGCGGACGCACCCATCGTCAACGAAGGGACTCAGTGATGAGCTTTCTGTTCGACCCGCCGTTGCTGCTCGCCTCCGGCGCTTTCATTGAACGCGTCCTGCCGGCTGCTCAGCGTGAAGTCGCCGAGGCCGCCACCCTCGCCGTGTTCATCGGCACCTCGTTCGGGCTGTATAACAACGTGCCAGGGCTCGGGTTGCTCTGCCGTCCGTTTCGCGCGCAAGGCGGGCGCGACTTCATGTGGAATAGCGGAGTTTTCGGTGTTAACGCCGATGACATCGGCTGGCCGATGCACATGCTGGCGGGTCTTATCTTCGCGACATATCCGTTTTTCCTCAAGCTCGGGCGCCTGCTATGAGCCGCCTCGCCAAACGGGCGACCGCGGCATTCGGCGTCGCCCTGCTCCCCGAAGAGCACGGCGGTCCGTCTGCGGCCCTGCTTGTCGAGCGCGTCGAGCGGTACGTCAACCAGCTCCCCATGTCCTCTCGGCTCGCATTGCGAGGCGGCCTGCTTGCCATCCAGGTCACGGGCCATCTCATGACCGGGCGCTCGCTGTCGCAGCTAAGTCCGGAGACCCGCGCCAACGTGCTGCGCCGCCTTGCCTCACTCGGCCCCGATGCCAGCGCCGCCCTGGAGGGACTTAAAGCCGTTGTGCTGATGGCCAACGGCGCCGACACCTACGCAACTGAACTGTTCGCACGCGCCCGCGAGCACGAGCCCGCCCGTCCTGATGCGGTGTTGAACGTCATTTCTTCGATCGACAGCCCGTCCGTGGTCACAGCCGATGCGGTAGTCGTCGGTTCTGGCGCGGGCGGCGCGATGGTCGCCCGGACACTGGCCCAGGCTGGCCTCGACACGGTCGTGGTCGAGGAGGGACGACGCTGGACGGTCGACGAGTTCCGCAGTCGGCATCCAATCGATCGCTTTGCCGGCCTGTACCGCGGAGCCGGCGCCACCGTCGCACTAGGACGCCCGGCGATCGTGATGCCGATGGGCCGTGCAGTGGGTGGTAGCACGGTCGTCAACTCCGGCACCTGCTACCGACCTCCGCTCACCGTGCAGCGGCACTGGCGCGACGAGTACGGACTCGGGCTTGCCGATCCTGCGCAGCTATCCGGCTACCTCGACGAGGTTGAACGGACGTTGCAAGTCGCCCCGGTGCCACTGGAGATCATGGGACGCAACGGGACTCTGCTGCTCGTCGGTGCCGAGGCGCTGGGCTGGCGGGCAGCGCCGATCCCCCGCAACGCACCGGGGTGTGACGCCTGCTGCCAGTGCGCGATCGGCTGTCCGCGCAATGCCAAGTTCGGAGTGCATCTCAACGCGCTGCCGCAGGCCTGCGTGGCCGGAGCGCGGATTTTAGCCGACGCGCGGGTCGAGCGGGTGCTCCACACTGCCGGACGAACCTGCGGGGTGCGGGCGCGCCGGCCCGACGGCACCGCGGTGGACGTGCTTGCCACCACAGTGGTGGTGGCTGCCGGTGCCACCGAGACGCCAACATTGTTGCAGCGCAGCGGTCTTGGTGCTCATCCACGGCTGGGCCGCAATCTCGCCCTGCATCCGGCCGTGGCGTTGGCCGGGCATTTCGAGGACGACGTCTTCGCGTGGCGCGGCGTGCTGCAGAGCGCAGCCACCCAGGAACTGCACGAAGACAGCGGCGTCCTGATCGAGGCGACCGCGACTCCCCCGGGCATGGGATCGATGGTCCTGCCCGGCTACGGCACCGATTTGCTCAGCTGGCTGGATCGAGCCTCACACGTCGCGACATTGGGGGCGATGGTAGCCGACGAGGGTGTCGGGCGAGTCATTCGCGGTCCAGCCAGTGGGGCACTGGTCCGCTACGACATCACCCGGACCGATGCCGACAAGCTCATGGTCGCGATCGAGGCCATGGGTAAGCTGCTGTTCGCGGCCGGGGCCGACCAGGTGCTGACCGGTCTGCCGGCCGGGGCGACGGTGAACTCGGTAACCGCGCTGCAGGAAGTACTGCGCCGCACAAACCCAAAAAGCTTGCACCTGGCAGCTTTTCACCCCACCGGCACCGCAGCGGCCGGCGCAGACGCGCAGCGCTGCCCCGTCGACCAGCGGGGAAGGTTGCGCGGCATCGGCGGCTTGTGGGTCGCCGATGCGTCGATCCTGCCGAGCTGCCCTACGGTGAACCCACAGGTATCGATCATGGCCCTGGCCTTGGCCGTCGCCGACGAAATTGTCGCCGCGATCGGCTGAATTGGTCTGGCCACTTGACGTCTTACCTAGCTTCAAGCACACTGCTCCCATGCCGCTTCAGCCGGTGAATCGCCGATCGGTGCCCGAAGAGGTGTTCGAGCAGATCGCTGCGGATGTGCTCAGCGGGGAGATGCGGCCCGGTGAGGCGCTGCCCAGCGAACGCCGGTTGGCGGAGTTGCTTGGGGTATCGCGCCCTACTGTCCGCGAGGCGCTCAAGAAGCTTTCGGCCGTTGGCCTGGTCGAGGTGCGTCAGGGCGATGGCACCACCGTGCGTGACTTTCGACGGCACGCCGGCTTGGATCTGCTGCCACGATTGCTGTTTCGGGGTGGGGAGCTCGACACTTCGGTTGCGCATAGCCTTCTGGAGGCCAGACTGCGCATAGGGCCGAAGGCCGCAGAGTTAGCCGCCGAACGGCACGGGCCAGAGCTGGCCCAAGTGCTCCAAGACTCATTAAGCACGCTGGAGATCGAAGACGATCCAACCGAGTGGCAACGTCAGGCGCTGACATTCTGGGACCATGTTTTGGACGGCGCTGGCTCGATCGTCTTTCGGCTGATGTTCAACGCATTTCGTGGTGCGTACGAGCCAGCACTGCCGATGCTCTCCACCGTGATGACCTCCGAGATCAGGCGCCCAGGGGACTATCGGAAACTGGCTGATGCGATCAGCGTCGGCGATTCTGCCGCCGCGAAGAAAGCTGCCTACGAGCTAATCGAATGCGCGAATGAAGCAGTGATGGCTGCGCTCGACAAACTGGAAAGCAAACGATGAGTGCGCCAACGGTTCCCGCCAACCGTAAAGACTTCACGCTTGCTGACGCCGCGCGACAGTTCAGCAAGCATCCTTCACCCTTAATGATCGGCGCCATGCTGGTTGCAGCGTTGGCGATGCGAATCGCGTTGGGCGACTGGCAGATCACCGATGCGTTGGTGTCGGCGTCGATCGTGACGGCTTTTCCATTCTTGGAGTGGGCCATTCACGTATTCATCTTGCACTGGCGACCAAAGCATATCGGCAAACTGGTCATAGATCCATTGCTGGCACACAAGCACCGCCAACACCATGCCGACCCCCGCGTCCCGGCCTTGGTATTTATACCGGCCGAGACGCTGCCGTGGATACTCGCCGGCGCCGTTGCTATTGCACTACTGGCGTTTCCGCGAGTCGGGCTGGGGCTAACCTTCCTCACATTAGCCATGGCACTTGGGCTTTGCTACGAATGGACTCACCACCTGATCCACACTGACTACAAGCCTAAAACGTCTATCTACCGCGCTATCTGGCGTAATCACCGATTGCACCATTTCAAGAACGAGCACTACTGGTTCACCATTACAACTTCTGGTACCGCCGACCGAGTACTGCGGACCTACCCCGACCCCGCAACGGTTCCAACCTCGCCTACGGCGAAAGACCTGCATGCTAGTCGGAGCGGTGGTGCAGCACGCAACCAGCAACGCCCAGCACGGTCTCGACAAAATCCGGTCACCGACCGCGGTGGTGGTCCAAAAGACGCCGGTCTTCGGAACCGCCTACCGCACATCGGCGTTCGGCTTTCATCGGTACTGCAATCAGGTGTCGGAAGGTCGCGTCAATGACAACCCAGGCTGCAATTACCGGCTATATCCGCGACCAGGTCCAGCCCGGTATCGATGCGGTTGGAGGCTTTTACCGGATGTGCGTGCTGACTGCCAAGGCGCTCTTCCGGCCGCGCTTCCAGTGGCGCGAGATGATCCAGCAGGGCTGGTTCATCACAAGTGTCTCGTTGCTGCCGACGCTTGCGGTCTCGATTCCGCTAACTGTGCTCATCGTCTTCACACTCAACATCCTGCTGGCTGAGTTCGGTGCCGCCGACATCTCCGGCGCGGGGGCGGCGTTGGGTGCGGTCACCCAGTTGGGCCCGCTGACCACGGTGCTGGTGGTGGCCGGCGCTGGGTCGACGGCCATCTGCGCCGACCTAGGTGCGCGCACCATCCGGGAGGAGATCGACGCGATGGAGGTCCTCGGCATCGACCCCATTTACCGACTGGTGGTGCCTCGGGTCGTCGCCGCGACCATCGTGGGCACCCTGCTCAACGGCGCCGTGATCACCATCGGTCTGGTCGGCGGCTTCGTGTTCGGCGTGTTCATCCAGCACGTTTCGGCCGGTGCGTACGTCGGCACCCTGACGCTGGTCACCGGATTGCCCGAGGTAGTCATCTCGGTGGTCAAGTCGGCTACATTCGGGCTCATCGCCGGCCTAGTCGGCTGTTATCGCGGCCTGACCACGAAGGGTGGCCCTAAAGGCGTCGGCGTCGCGGTCAACGAAACCTTGGTGTTGTGCGTGATCGCGTTATTCGCGGTGAACGTGGTGCTGACCACCATCGGTGTGCGTTTCGGGACAGGCCGCTGAGATGTCGACGACCGTGGTGCTGCGGGCCCGCTTCCCCCGGGCAGCGGCCAGCCTCGATCGGTATGGTGGCAGCGCATTCCGAGGGCTCGTGGAAGTCGGCAACCTGGCACGGTTTACCAGAATCAGCGTCGGCCATGTGGTCTGGGCGCTGCGCCGCTATCGCAAGGAGACACTGCGGCTGATCGCCGAAATCGGCATGGGCACTGGCGCAATGGCTGTGGTGGGAGGCACAGTCGCGATTATCGGTTTGGTGACGCTCTCGGGTGGCTCACTGATCGCGATCCAGGGCTTTGCGTCGCTGGGCAATATCGGTGTTGAGGCGTTTACGGGATTTTTTGCCGCACTTGCTAATACACGCGTCGCAGCCCCAATCGTCGCCGGTGTCGCGCTGGCGGCCACAGTTGGCGCCGGCGCCACCGCTCAGCTAGGTGCCATGCGCATCAGCGAGGAGATCGATGCCCTGGAGGTTATGGGTATCAAGTCGGTTGCATTCCTGGTGTCCACCAGGATCTTGGGCGGCTTGGTGGTGATCGTCCCGCTATACGCGCTGGCGCTCGACATGGCATTCACGTCGGGGCAGGTGGTCACCACAGTGTTCTATGGACAGTCAAATGGTACCTACGAGCACTACTTTCGGACGTTCCTGCGACCAGAGGACGTAGGTTGGTCGGTGGTGCAGGTCGTAGTCATGGCAGTGATCGTGATGATCACCCATTGCTATTACGGTTACACGGCCAGCGGCGGACCGGTAGGCGTCGGTCACGCAGTAGGGCGGTCGATGCGCTTCTCCCTGGTATCTGTGGTGGTCGTTGTTCTGTTGGGTGAGTTGGCGCTCTACGGAGTCGACCCGAACTTCAACCTCACGGTGTAGTCGCCATGACGCCGATGAAGCAAAGCAAGATGCGCATTCCACTGTACATCGAGGGTCTGGCGTTCTTGTTACTCGGCGCATTGGTGCTGACCCTAGTATATCTGCAGTTTCGCGGAGATCTTAAGCCAAGAACCACACTTACGTTGGTGACTTCGCGCGCAGGATTGCTGATGGATCCAGGGTCGAAGGTCACCTATAACGGAGTTGAAATCGGTTGGGTGGAAGACATATCGGAGTTCGAGCATCGTAGCGAGCCAGCTGCAAAGCTAGTGTTGAACGTCAATCCGAAATATATCAAGCTGATTCCGGCTAATGTGGTTGCAAACATCGAGGCTGCCACCATCTTTGGCAACAAGTATGTTGCGTTCAGTTCGCCTAGAAATCCGACTCTACGCCGGATCTCCCCGCACGACGTGATTGATGTACGTTCGGTGACTACAGAATTCAACACTTTGTTCGAAACTCTTACCTCAATCGCTGAGAAAGTCGACCCAATCAAACTGAACGCCACGTTGGCCGCGTTGGCGCAAGCACTGGACGGGTTGGGCGGTAAATTCGGCGCGTCGATCAGCAACAGCAATGACATTCTGGCGCAGCTGAATCCGAAGATGCCGCAAATTCGTTATGACGTGCGGCAGATCGCGAACCTGGCGGAGGTGTACATCAAGGCTTCACCAGATTTATGGGGCTTTTTGCAGAACGCGGTGACCACAGCGCGCACCCTGACTCAGCAACAGGGCGATGTGGACGCAGCATTGTTGTCAGCAGTGGGGGTGGGCGACACTGGCCGAGAAATCTTGCAGCGGGGCGGACCGTATCTACAGCGCGGCGCTGCAGATCTGGTGCCGACCGCTCAGCTGCTCGACGCGTACAGCCCCGAGCTGTTCTGCATGATTCGCACCATCCATGACCTCGTGCCCAAAGTCGCGAAAGCCGTCGGCGGCAACGGCTATTCGCTATCAGGCACCGGAACCGTCCTGGCCGCACCTAATCCGTACATCTATCCGGACAATCTGCCACGGGTGAATGCCAGAGGTGGGCCAGGCGGGGCACCGGGCTGCTGGCAGACCATCACCCGCCAATTATGGCCAGCGCCGTATCTGGTGATGGACACCGCTGCCAGCATCGCCCCATACAACCACGTCGAGCTCGGCCAGCCAGCGCTAAACGAATACGTCTGGGGCCGTCAATACGGGGAGTACACGATCAACCCATGAGAGCCACAGTGATCAAACTCAGCCTCTTTTGGCTCGTGCTGCTCGTATTTACTGCGGCCATCGTCGTCGTTTTCGGCCACGTGCGGTTTAACCGCACCACGGGCTACTCCGCAGTGTTCACCGACGCCAGCGGGCTGCGGCCCGGGCAGTTCGTTCGCGCTGCCGGTGTGGAGGTCGGCAAGGTCTCCCAGGTGGTGCTGATCGACCGAGACAAGCGGGTACGGGTCGATTTCGAGGTCGATCGCTCGCTGCCGCTCGATCAGGCGACAACAGCGTCGATCCGCTACCTCAATCTGCTCGGCGACCGCTACCTGGAATTGACACGTGGCAGTAGCGGCAAGCGGCTTGCCCCGGGTGGGACCATCCCGGTCGAACAGACCGAGCCAGCCCTAGATCTCGACGCCCTGATCGGCGGGTTCCGTCCACTTTTCAAGGCACTGGACCCGGACAAGGTCAACCGTATCGCGCAGTCAATCATAAGCGTGTTCCAGGGAGAGGGCGGCACCATCAGCGACATCCTCGACCAGACAGCCTCGCTCACTTCGACTTTGGCTGACCGCGACCGTGCGATAGGTGAGGTGATCAACAACCTAAACATCGTGCTGTTGACCACCGTCAAGCACCAGAAAGAGTTCGACCGAACCATCCACAACTTTCAGGTGCTGATCACCGGACTCAGGCAGAGGGCCGATCCGCTTGCAACTGCCGTGGCGCATATCAGCAACGCCGCCGGAACGCTCGCGGATCTTTTGACCGACAATCGGACTTTGCTGCACAGCAGCCTCGGATACCTCGAGGGCATTCAGCAACCATTGATCGACGAAATGCCAGCGCTCGACGACGTGCTGACAAAGCTGCCCGGCGCCTACCGGCTCATCGGCCGTAGCGGTGGCCTCTACGGTGACTTCTTCAACTTCTACTTGTGCGATATCTCGCTCAAGGTCAACGGATTACAGCCGGGCGGCCCAGTCCGCACGGTCAGGCTCTTCCACCAGCCCACGGGGAGGTGCACGCCGCAGTGAGGATACTGACGGAATTCAACCGCAGCCGAGTCGGGCTGATGGGCATTGTGGTCACGCTGCTTGTCATCGGTGTGGGTCAGAGCTTCACCAGCCTTCCGCTGCTGACAGCGACACCCACCTACTACGCGCAATTCAGCGATACGGGCGGTTTGAGCAAGGGCGACAAGGTCCAAATCGCCGGAGTGAACGTCGGCTTGGTGCGCTCACTGGCCATCCAGGGAAATAAGGTGCTGATCGGATTCTCGCTGACCGGCAGGACCATCGGGTCGCAGAGCCGAGCGGCGATTCGCACCGACACAATCCTCGGACGCAAGAATATGGCGATCGAACCCCGCGGCTCAAATCCGTTGCGGCCAAACGGTGTTCTTTCGCTGGGGCAAACGACGACGCCATACCAGATCTACGATGCGTTCGTTGACGTTACCAAGGCGGCAACCGGCTGGGACGTCAACACCGTCAAGCGCTCGCTGAACGTGCTGTCGGAGACGCTCGATCAGACCTATCCACACCTCAGCGCCGCGCTGGGCGGTGTGAAGAGATTGTCCGACACCATCGGTAAGCGCGACGATCAGATCAAGGAATTGCTGGCCAACGCCAGCAAGGTCGCCCGTGTGTTCGGCGAGCGCAGCGAGCAGATCGACAACCTGTTCGTCAACGCGAATACGCTGCTGGCCGCGTTCACAGAGCGTAGCAAAGAAATGGATGTCCTGCTGAGCAACGTATCTGCGGTTTCAACACACGTCTCAAGCCTGATAAGGGACAACCCAAACCTCGACCGGGTACTCCGCCAGTTAGGCGCGGTCGGTGATGAATTGGTCAAACGCAAAAAAGAACTGGCCGACGTGCTGGTACTGCTCAGTCGCTACACGGCGTCGCTGACGGAGGCGGTTGCTTCCGGACCGTACTTCAAGGCCATCGCGGTGAACCTGCTGCCATATCAGATATTGCAACCGTGGGTCGATGCGGCGTTCAAGAAACGTGGTATCGATCCCGAAGAGTTTTGGCGCAACGCCGGACTGCCGGCGTTCCGCTTCCCGGATCCCAATGGCACTCGCTTCCCCAACGGCGCCCCGCCTCCAGCACCAACGGTACTGGAGGGTATCCCTGATCACCCCGGGCCGGCCGTTTCGCCGGGATCGCCGTGCTCCTACACCCCGCCGGCCGACGGCTTGCCGCGGCCTGGAAATCCACTGCCTTGCGCAGCTCTGGATGTCGGGCCGTTCGGTGGTGGTGGTTTCCCGGCGCCGCTCGACGTCCAGACCTCCCCGCCAAAGCCAGAGGGTCTGCCGCGGACAGCCGGTGTCCCGATCGCCGGCCAGCCGGGTCAGCCGCCGCCTGATGTCCCCGGCACACCAGTGCCGCTATCGCCTAACGCGCCACCGGGGGCGCGGGCTGAGAACCCGCAAACCGCTCGCCCCACGCCGCCGTCGACCTCCGCACTGCCGCTAGCGCCTGCGCCACCAGCACCGCCAGGACCCGGACCTCAGCTCCCGGCTCCGTTCATCACCCCGGATGGAACCGGAGGCAGCAGCCAATGAGCACCATCTTTGACGTCCGCAGCCTTCGGCCGCCGAGAGTTTCCGGCAGGACGCTGCTCGTCGGATCGCTAGTGGTGGTTTTCGGCCTGATCGCCGCTGTCGCAGGCTCACAGCTATACACGCAGTTGACCACGAATACGGTTGTCGCATATTTTCCGGAGACTTTGGGCCTGTACCCGGGCGACAAGGTTCAGATCATGGGGGTGCGGGTCGGCGCGATCGACAAGATCGAGCCCGCAGGCGACAAGATGCGGGTCACTTTCCACTACAGAAATAGGTATCAGGTGCCCGCCGACGCCACTGCGTCGATTCTCAACCCCAGCTTGGTGGCCTCCCGTGTCATCCAGCTTTCACCGGCCTACACCGGCGGGCCGACGATGAGGACGCGCGCGGTGATCCCCATCGAGCGCACCCAGGTGCCCGTCGAGTGGGATGAGCTACGCGATTCTCTCAACGGGATTCTCAGCCAGCTGGGTCCGACACCGCAGCAGCCGAAAGGACCATTTGGCGACATCATCGAATCGGCCGCCGACAACCTTGCCGGCAAGGGAACGCAGATCAACGAAACCTTGAGGAGTTTGTCCGATGCGGCGACCGCGCTCAACGAGGATCAGGGAGATTTCTTCGCAATCACTCGTGACCTGGCGCGATTCGTCAGCGCGCTTTACCAAAGCGATCAACAGTTCACCGCGCTCAACAAGAAGCTGGCCGAGTTCACGGACTTTTTTGACAAATCCGATCATGCGTTGGCCGACACAGTTCAACACATCGACGACGCACTGGTTACCGTACGAAAGTTCATCAGCGACAACGGATCGATAGTCACGCACGACGTCGACAACCTCGCTGACGCGACCACCACGCTCCTGCAGCCCGAGCCGCGCGACGGTTTGGAGACCGCGTTGCACGTATTGCCCACCTATGCGGGCAACTTCAACAACATCTACCATCCGGTGCACGGCGCGCTCGTGGCTATGGGCGTGTTTCCAAACTTCGCTAACCCCATGCAGATGATCTGCAGTGCGATCCAGGCTGGCAGCCGGCTGGGATATCAGGAATCAGCCGAATTGTGCGCGCAGTACCTGGCACCGATCTTGGATGCAATCAAATTCAATTACCTGCCGTTCGGTGTGAACTTGCTGACCACGGCTGCCGCCTTGCCCAAGGAGGTTGCTTACTCGGAGGAGCGACTGCGGCCGCCTCCCGGATACAAGGACACCACCGTCCCAGGAATCTTCTCCCGCGACACACCATTTTCGCACCGCAACTCTGAACCGGGCTGGATCGTCGCACCAGGGATGCAGGGTCTGCAGGTTCAGCGATTCACCGAAAACATGCTTACACCGGAATCGCTGGCCGAACTCATGGGAGGACCCGACATCGCGCCCCCGCCACCTGGGACCAACCTGCCTGGACCGCCGGATGCGTACGACGAGAACAACCCATTGCCCCCTCCGTGGTATCCGCAGCCCGGACCGCCGCCAGCCCAGGCACCGGGTGTAATTCCGGGACCACCACCGGCGATGGACGCCGGCGCAAAGGCAGGACCGAGCCAGTGAGATGGGGCCCGAGCGCGGTAGGCGTGAACGATAACTCGAAACCAACTGCATCGAAACAGATGCTGAAGCAGTGGTTTTTTGGGATCAGCTCCCGCGCACTGGTGTTCGTAGCGATCGCGGCAATGTTGAGTTCGTGTAGTTGGCGTGGCATTGCCAACGTGCCGCTACCTGTTGGCCGTGGCACCGGGCCCAACCACATGACGATTTATGTGCAGATGCCCGATACGTTAGCCCTAAATGCCAACAGCCGGGTGCGAGTCGCAGATGTATGGGTCGGGACCGTGCGAGATATCAGTTTGAAGAATTGGATTGCGACGCTGACACTGAGCCTTGACCCGCGCGTAAAGCTGCCAGCCAACGCTACCGCGAAGATCGGCCAGACCAGTCTGCTCGGCACCCAACATGTGGAGCTAGCGCCACCGCGGGAGAATCCGTCGTCGCAGCCGTTGAAAAACGGCGATACCATTCCGATGAAGAACTCCTCGGCGTACCCCACTGTGGAACGGACGTTGGCCAGCCTCGCGATCATCCTTCACGGCGGCGGAATCCCGGACCTCGACGTGATACAAACCGAAGTGCTCAACCTACTTGACGGCCGCGTCGAGCAAATCCGTGAATTCCTCAATCGGCTAGACACATTCACCGTCGAACTGAACCGTCAGAGGGATGACCTTACCCACGCGATCGACTTGACCAACCAACTCCTAAGTATCACGGCGGACCACAACGACACGCTGGATCAAGCGTTGAACGAAATCCCGCCTCTGGTAGAGCATTTCGCTGAAAAGCGGGATTTGTTCAGCGATGCCATCGAATCTCTAGGAAGTTTTAGTGAGGTAGCCGATGCGACGCTGTCGGCCACGCGGCCGGATCTTCATCGAAACCTACAGTTGTTGCAGCGAGCACTCAAGCAACTTCTTCGAGCGGCACCTTATGTGGTCGGCTCACTGAGGTTGGCACTCACTGCTCCGTACACCATTGACAACGTGCCGAAGGTGATTCGCGGCGACTACATCAACGTATCGGGGACCGCCGATTTGACCCTCAGTACCCTCGACAATGCACTTTTGAGCGGAACGGGCGTTTCGGGGATGTTGCGAGCCCTTGAGCAGTCATGGGGACGAGACCCGAACACGATGATTCCGGACGTCAGGTACACACCAAACCCCAACGACGTGCCGGGCGGACCACTGGTGGAAAGAGGAGAGTGAGCAGTGCTGACTCGCCTGATCAAGATTCAACTGGTCTTGTTGACCGTGGTCGCGGTCATCGCGGTTGTCGTTCTCGGCTGGTACTACCTACGGATACCAAGCCTCGTGGGCATCGGCAGGTACACCCTGTACGCCGATTTGCCCGCATCGGGCGGCCTCTATCGAACCGCCAACGTGACCTATCGGGGCATCACAATCGGCAAGGTCACCGCCGTGGAACCAACTGAGCAGGGCGCTCGCGCGACGATGAGCATCGACAACCGCTACCCGATACCGAGGGACGCGTCAGCCAACGTTCACTCCGTGTCGGCGGTCGGCGAGCAGTACCTCGATCTGGTATCGATGAGCAACCGCGGTCCGTACGTCGAGAATGGGCAGACGATCGCTAATAGTAAGGTTCCCAGCCAGATTGGACCGGCGCTGGATGCCGCAAACCGCGCTTTGGAAGCGCTGCCCAAAGACAAGATCGCGACCCTGCTTTCCGAGACGTCAGCTGCTGTGGGCGGGCTAGGGCCATCGCTTCGGCGGCTGGTCGACGCCACTCAGGCGCTCGCTCACGGCTTCAAGGGCAATATCAACGACATCAACGACATCATCGAGCATTCGGCACCTATCATCGACAGTCAGGTGAACTCCGGCAACACAATCCAGCAGTGGGCCGCTAACCTCAATTCCCTGGCTGCACAAACCGCGCGGCAAGACCACGCATTGCACAGCATTTTGTCCAACGTGGCGCCAACGGCTGATCAGGTGCACGCGACATTCCGCGATGTGGGTAACTCGTTGCCACAGACGCTGGCAAACCTCGAAGTGGTGCTCGATATGCTCAAGCGCTACCACAAAGGGGTTGAGCAGGCGTTGGTGTTCTTGCCACAATCCGGTGCTGTCGCCCAGTCAGCTACCTCAGCGTATCCCGGTCAGGCGTCACTGGATGTTGCCCTGGCAATCAACCAACCGCCGCCATGCTTGACCGGGTTCTTGCCCGCATCCGAGTGGCGCTCACCGGCCGATACCAGCGCAGCGCCGCTACCGGCGGGCACTTACTGCAAGATTCCGAAGGACACTCCGGCCAACGCCGTGCGGGGCGCCCGCAACTACCCGTGCGTGGATGTCCCCGGCAAGCGTGCGGCTACACCTCGCGAGTGCCGCAGCAACCAGCCATATGTCCCGCTGGGCACCAACCCTTGGTACGGCGACCCCAATCAGATCCGCAATTGCCCCGCACCAGGTGCACGGTGTGATCAGCCGGTGGTTCCCGGCGAAGTGATTCCGGCGCCGTCGATCAACAACGGCCTAAACCCGTTGCCCGCCGAAGGGCTTCCAGGCACGCCACCACCGGTTAGCGACCCGCTGCAGCGGCCGCGATCAGGCACCGTCCAGTGCAATGGGCAGCAGCCAAACCCCTGCATCTATACACCGAGCGATGTTCCGATCGCGATCTATAGTCCGCAAAGCGGCGAACTTCTAGGACCCGACGGAGTGAAGTACTCCGTTGAGAACTCGCGCCACAACGGAGACGACGGATGGAAAGGCATGCTGGCACCTGCCCGCGATTAGCCCTCCAGCTTGTAGCCCAGGCCGCGCACTGTCACCAGGTGCACCGGGTTGGCAGGGTCCGCTTCGATCTTCGAGCGCAGCCGCTTGACGTGGACATCGAGAGTCTTGGTGTCTCCGACGTAGTCCGCGCCCCACACCCGATCGATCAGCTGGCCGCGGGTCAACACCCGGCCGCTGTTGCGCATCAGGTATTCGAGCAAGTCAAATTCCTTGAGCGGCAGCGTAATTGGCTTGCCATTCACTGAGACAATGTGCCGCTCGACATCCATCCGCACCGGCCCGGCCTCCAACACGCCGTCGGTGACTTCGGAGTCGTCGTCCCCGCCGCGGCGTAGCACCGCACGAATTCGGGCGATCAGCTCCCGCGCCGAATATGGTTTGGTCACGTAGTCGTCGGCGCCCAGCTCGAGGCCGACCACCTTGTCGATTTCACTGTCGCGGGCGGTGACCATGATCACCGGCACACTGGAGCGGGCCCGCAGCTGCTTGCACACGTCGGTGCCGGACATGCCCGGCAGCATCAGGTCGAGCAGCACGATGTCGGCACCGGCCCGGTCGAACTCGGCCAGTGCCGACGGCCCGTCGGTGACCACGGTCGCTTCGAATCCCTCGCGGCGCAACAGAAACGCGAGGGGATCGGCCAGCGACTCCTCGTCCTCAACGATCAGCACGCTAGTCATCGGCGCCACTCCTCCTCATCGCTGCGCTCTGCATCGTCGTAGGCGCGTGTCATCGGCGCCACTCCTCCTCATCGCTGCGCTCTGCATCGTCGTAGGCGCGTGTCATCGGCGCCACTCCTCCTCATCGCTGCGCTCTGCATCGTCGTTGGCGCGTGTCATCGGCGCCACTCCTCCTCATCGCTGCGCTCTGCATCGTCGTAGGCGCGTGTCATCGGCGCCACTCCTTATCCCGCAGCGTCATCGGCGTAGTTCTTCCTCTCGTTGGGATCGCGTGGGGCGCACCTCGCGCCGCACTGGTTCGTCGCGCTTCTCATCGTTGTCGCGGTAGGCCGGAATCGACAATGTGAACGTCGAGCCGGTCCCCGGCTGGCTCCACAGCCCGATACTGCCGTTGTGGTTGGCCGCGACGTGCTTGACGATCGCCAACCCCAACCCGCTACCGCCGGTGGCACGCGAGCGGGCCTTGTCGCCCCGAAAGAAGCGCTCGAATACCCGCTCTTGGTCTTTGCGCGGGATGCCGATGCCGCGGTCGGTGACAGCGATTTCGACGTTGTCGCCGCGACGACGACGGCTGATCGACACCAGTGACCCACGCGGTGAATAGGCGATCGCGTTGGACACCAGGTTGGCCAGCGCGGTGACCAGCAGGCTTTGGTTGCCCAGTACCCGCAAGCCGCTGGGTTCGTCGGTTCGGACCTCAATATCAGCATTGTCCGCGGCAACTTTATGGCGTGAAATCGCCTCGGCCACAACGGTATCGACATCGACGTTGGACAGATCGGGCAACCGCTCGGCGCCTTGCAGCCGGGACAGTTCGATCAATTCGCCGACCATGTCGCCCAGCCGATTGGCCTCGACAAGTACCTTCTCGGCGAACCGCCGCACGGTCTCGGGGTCGTCGGCGGACGCCAACAAAGCCTCGGCCAGCACGGCCATCGCACCGACCGGTGTCTTGAGTTCGTGGCTGACGTTGGCCACGAAATCGCGCCGCGTTGCCTCCATCCGCGCGTACTCCGACTGGTCGTAAACGAAAACCACGGCAAAGCGGCGGTCTTCCTCGCTGAGCAACCGGGCAATTCCGTGCACCGACAGCCCGGACCGGCCCGGCGCGGGGCGCTTGTCCGGCGCGATGTCGAACTCGAAATCGTCGCCACTGCCCAGCACCCGCTGCGCGGCCCGCCAAGCCTCGTCGTCGAGTTGGCGGTCGTGCACCAACCCCAGTTCCTTGGCCTGCTCATTGAGATAGACCACATCGCGGTGCCGATCGACGACCGCGGTTCCCACCGGAGACAGCGCGACGATGCGCTCCAGCATTTGCGAAACAGTGATCCCGGCCCATTCGGCGGCCACCCGTCGTCGGCGCTCGACAACTCGTGTTGCCCACCGGGCCCCCGCTGTAATACCGACGCCCAATGCCATCGAAGACAACACCCCGGCCAGCAACAGCGCCGAGAACACAGTCACACAAAAATCCTACAAATCGGGTGAACGCCTCCCTAGCGGCGCGCGGCCAAATTCGGACAAGTCACACGTCGCATCGCAGGTATTCGGCCATTGTTTACGCGATGTTTGCCGACCAGTCGCCAACTAGCCGAATTACCTGGCGCCCTGGCTCGCGACCGCTGCCGCACCGGCCGCGGCCGCCTCCGGGTCGAGATAGCTGCCGCCCGCCACCACTGGCTTGAGGTTCGCGTCGAGGTCGTAGCGCAGCGGAATGCCGGTGGGGATGTTCAGCCCGACGACTTCTTCGTTGGACATGCCGTCCAAATACTTGACCAGGGCCCGCAACGAGTTGCCGTGCGCGGCGATCAACACCGTCTTACCGAACCGCAGGTCGGGCACGATGACGTCGGTGAAATACGGCAGGAACCGCGCGACCACGTCGGCCAGGCACTCGGTGAGCGGACCGCCGCCGATGTCCGCGTAGCGCGGGTCGGTGTCCTGGCTGAACCGGCTGCCCCTCTCGATCGGCGGCGGCCGGGTGTCATAGCTGCGCCGCCACGCCATGAACTGCTCCTCGCCGTAACGCGCCTTGATGTCGGACTTGTCCAACCCCTGCAGCGCGCCGTAGTGCCGTTCGTTGAGCCGCCAACTGCGGTGCACCGGAATCCAATGCCGGTCGGCGGTGTCCAACGCCAGGTTCGCGGTGGTGATCGCGCGGCGCAGCAGCGAGGTGTAGACCACGTCGGGGAGCAGGTTGTGCTCGACGAGCAGCTCGCCGCTGCGCACCGCTTCGGCGCGGCCCTTGTCGGTCAGGTCGACGTCGACCCAGCCGGTGAACAAGTTGCGCGCGTTCCAGTCGCTTTCGCCGTGCCGCAAGAGCACCAGCGTGCCAGCGTTTCGCATGCGGGCAAGTCTCTCACGAAATCAGCCCCGACCGTCGCGACGGTCTTCTTCGTCGATGAGATGGGCGAACGCCTGCAGGTTCTTCAGCGACGCGCCTCGGGACACCCGCCACTCCCACTCTTTCTGGATCGACGAACGAAAACCCAACTCCAGCAACGTATTAAAGTCCGAATCCACCGCCTCAAGCACCTGGCCGAGCACTCGGTCGATCTCGTCAGCGTCGACGGAGGCCAATGACATGCGGCCCACCAGGTAGATATCGCCGACATTGTCCAGCGTGTAGGCCACCCCGTAGAGCCGCCGGTTGCGTTGAAGCAGGAACCGGTAGACGCCCTCGTGGTTTTCGTCGGGCTTGCGGCACACGAACGCCTCGACGCGCACCGAGTGTTCGCCGATGGTCAGGATGGTGTTGGTCTTGAGCTTGCGTTCGCCGGGCAGCTCGACGATCAGCCCGGGCAGCCCGCCGTGGGCACCCTCATGACGGGTGTAGGTCAGCTTGCTGGCCTTCAGCGCGTCCTCGATCACCTGCTGCACGTCGGTCATGGCCGCTGCGCTCCCCCGCCGCCGCGCGAGCAGACGCAAAAGCCCCCAAAAATGCGTCTTCTTTGGGGACTTTGCGTCTGCTCGGCACCCCTCACTGCTCGGCACCCCTCACTGCTCAGGACCCCTCACTGCTCAGGACCCTCACGCGCCCACCCCCCGCGACGCCGCCCACTGGCGCGGGCGGCGCGCCGCTGCCAGACCGCGGACCCGCCGCCGCCGGGCCCCGCCGAACTCGCTGATCGCGCGACGGTAGCTGGCCAGCAGCGCGTCAACGGTGTTCTCCCAGGAAAACCGCGCGGCGTGCCGCACCGCCGAGTGACTCATCGCCCAGGCGCGCGGCCCGGCGCCCAGCCGCAGCAGCTCGTCGATGGCGTCGGCCCACCGGTCGACGTCGTGGCCGGCAACCAGGGTGCCGCTGATCCCGTCGCGCACGGCCACCGGCAGCCCGCCGACCGCGGCCGCCACCACCGGCGTGCCGCAGGCCTGCGCCTCCACCGCGACCAACCCGAACGACTCCGAATAACTGGGAACCGCGACCAGGTCTGCGGCCTGAAACAGCCGGGCCAGCTCCTCGCGGTCCTGGGGCGGCAGGAACCTCACCCGAGCGGAGATACCCAATTCGTCGGCCAGGCGAACCAAACCGTCCGGCGCCGCCAATCCGCTGCCCGACGGTCCGCCGGCCACCACGATGCGCACCCGCGGCAGTTTGGCCGCGGCCCGCAGCAAAATGTCGGGGCCTTTCAGCGGCTGAATCCGGCCGACGAAGGCCACCACACGCTCGTCGAGCGGCAGCCCCAGCGCGGCCCGGGCCGCGCGGCGATCACCGGGCCTG
This sequence comes from Mycobacterium xenopi, assembly GCF_009936235.1. NCBI lineage: Bacteria > Bacillati > Actinomycetota > Actinomycetes > Mycobacteriales > Mycobacteriaceae > Mycobacterium > Mycobacterium xenopi. The sequence goes on from NZ_AP022314.1 coordinate 4,309,828, forward strand.
AACACGTCGAGGTCCACCCCGGGATGAGCCACGTCAATCCGAGACGGGTCGGCGCTATGCAACGAAACCAGTTGTCCCGCTTCAGCATTGGTGTTGACTATCAGCCGGTCGGCCTCGTCGACCACCTGCTGTTCGCCGACCGTGCGCAGCGGCGGCTCAGGCGTGTCGCCCTCGGCCAGCGCCGCGTTCTTCACCGCGGCCAGCGTGTGCGCGGTGTGTACCAGCGGCACCGCCCAGCGGTCCCGGGCCAGCCAGCCTACCTGCCCGGACAACCAGTAGTGCGAGTGCACGATGTCGTAATAGCCGGGCTCGTGGGCCGCTTCTGCGCGCAACACTCCGGCGGCGAACGCACACAGCTGGGTGGGCAGGTCGTATTTGTCGAGGCCTTCGAACGGACCGGCCACCACGTTGCGGACCAGCACCCCGGGCGCGACCTGCACCGTCGGTGGATCGGTCGACGCCGTGGCCCGGGTGAAGATCTCCACCTCCACCCCGCGGCGGGCCAAATGCAGCGCGGTTTGCAGCACGTAGACGTTCATCCCGCCGGCATCGCCGATGCCCGGCTGGGCCAGCGGCGAGGTGTGCACCGACAGCACCGCCACCCGGCGCGGATCGGTCAAGCGGGATCTCGATGGGGAAAAGCCGAGCCGGGGCAGTTCGCTGTTCCGCACATCGCCATCTTTACAGCACCGCGTGCGATCGCCCCGAGCGCCGCCGGTCACGCCGACGTGTCGGGAGCGGCGGCGCCGGTGACACGCAGCGGCGACCCGAGCGCGCCACGGGCGGGTGCGCCCAGCGCGCGGCGCATCCCGCCGAGCGGATCTGCGTAGAGCCCGCCCAGGGAGACGATCCCCGCCCCGGCTTCCTGCACCCGGTTGCCGAACGCGGTGAGCTGGATATCGCGCGCGGGCAGCACCGAGCGCGCCGCGAACGCCGCTTCGACGTGCTCCATGCCCTCCGGGTACTCGGTGAACGCCTGGCCGCCCACCACTAGGTCGTCGGGATTGAGCAGATCGCGCAGCAACGCCACAGCCTCGCCGAGCACTCGCGCGCGTTCGGCCAGTAGCTCGCGGGCTTGCTGGTTGCCGGTGCGCGCCGCCTTGATCAGCTCGGTGATCGCGGTGGCCGGCCCGCCGTTGCGCACTGCAGGCAGGATCCGCAACCGGCGCGCCGCCGCGAGCACCGCCTCGTCGCTGACCGTGGATTCCAGCTGCCCCGAGCCGCCCAGCAGCTCCGAATGGGCCGGCAGGTTGGCAATGGTGCCCGGGCCGCTGGCCGGGCTGTGCACCCGACCGCCGATCACCAGCGCGTATCCCACGGTCTCGCGGGCGTAGACGTACAGGCTGGTCGACGAGTTGGGCGCGAAGCGGCGCATCCCAAGCAGCAACTCGGCACCGGCCATCGCGTCGACGTGAGACGCCACCGACACCGGCAGGCCCAGCGCTTCGGCCAGCACCGGGCCCACCGGTGCCTGACGCCAGCCCAACCGCGGGTGGTCGACGTGACCGGTGGTGCCGTCGACCACCCCGCCGATGGCCACCCCAACCCACAGCGGCCGGCGCCGCTGCCAGCGCCCGCAGGTACCGACGCGCGCCGTCAGCCAGCAACCCCAGCGCGGGACCTTGCGCCGACAGCGGGGTCGGGGTTTCGACGGCGTCGAGGGTGCGGCCCAGCAGGTCGGTGGCCACGATGCTGGTGGTCCGCGCCCCGATGTGGATGCCCAGCGTCAGGAACGGCTCGTGGTTGACTTCGACGGGAACGCGGGGCCGTCCGATGGCGCCGGCGACGGCCAGGTCGGCGCGTTCACGCAACAGTCCGGCCTCGAGCAGGGCGATGACCTGGCGGTTCACCGTCGCGATGCTGAGCGAGGTGACGGTGGCGATGACGTCGCGGGCGATCGGTCCGCGCAGCCGCACGGCCCGGAACACCGCGGCCACGGCGGCGTCGGACAGGTGCAGCGACGGCGTCACCACGTTGCGGCGGGAACGCAGTACTGGCTTGCGGGTATGGGAGTGAAGGGTGGTCGAGCGCACGGGTGTCCTTGTCGAGTTCCTGCGGCGGGCCTGGCCACACCAGCTATTGGATTTTTGGTCGCTCAGCAGGCGCAGACTGCGCGGCAACAACACGCACAGTCTGCGATGGGACACAGACCCAGCAAGGAGCTCAGGTACACACGAGGGAATTTAGCACGGTTATCTAGAGTTGGTCCGATGACGATCGCTCCGGCGGACAAGCGTGTCGCGGTGGTCACCGGCGCCAGCTCCGGGATCGGCGCCGCGACCGCGAGAACCCTTGCCGGACAAGGCTTTCATGTGGTCGCGGTGGCGCGCCGCGCGGACCGGGTCGCGGAGCTGGCCGACGAGATCGGCGGCACCGCCGTGGTCGCCGATGTGACCGACGACACAGCTGTGGATGCTCTGGCTCGCGGACTGAGCCGGGTCGACGTTCTGGTCAACAATGCCGGCGGCGCCAAGGGGCTCGAACCGGTCGCCGACGCCGACCTCGAGCATTGGCGCTGGATGTGGGAGACCAATGTGCTGGGCACGCTGCGGGTAACCCGGGCGCTATTGCCCAAGCTGATCGACTCCGGCGACGGGCTGATCGTCACCGTCACCTCGGTTGCCGCATTCGAGATCTACGACGGCGGCTCCGGCTACACCTCGGCCAAGCATGCCCAAAGCGCGCTGCACCGCACCCTGCGCGGCGAACTGCTGGGAAAGCCGGTGCGGCTCACCGAGATTGCGCCCGGCGCGGTACAGACCGAATTCTCGTTGGTCCGCTTCGCCGGCGATCAGCAGCGCGCCGACGCCGTCTACGCCGGCATGACACCGCTGGTGGCCGAAGATGTCGCCGAGGTGATCGGCTTCGTGGCATCTCGGCCGTCGCATGTCAACATCGACCAGGTCGTGATCCGGCCTCGCGACCAGGCCACGGCTAGCCGCCGGGTCGCACGCTAGGCCGCGTCGTGGTGGCCGTGCCCGACAGGGTGGGGGCGTCGCTGGGGGTGGCCGGAGCGGTGCGCGGCATCGCCGCCGGTGCCGGTTTGGATCCGCTGGGCTGCGGCAGCGCCGACATGCCCCGCCAGGTGTCCCAATCGACGGCCCAGTCCCAGATGTCGCCGTCGGCGTAGGACAGCTGGATCGAGCTGCCGGTCACCTCGACCGGGTCGCCGTAGATCGCGCTGTTGAAGTACTGTTCGGCGTCGGCGGTGGAGAGATTGATGCAGCCGTTGGTGACGTTCGTATTGCCTTGTGCGCCAGCACTTGCCGGATTGGCGTGAATGAATTCGCCGTTGTTGGAAATGCGAACGGCCCAGCGCTCGTGGATATTGCTGTAGCCCGCGGCCGGGTTGGACATGTAGAAGTCGGCGTACTTCTCGCTGACGACATGGATCCCGTTGCGGGTGACATTGCGCGGCTTGTCGGCTTCGCCGTAGCTGCACGGGAAGTCCATGATGACGCCCTCGTCCCGGATCACCTGGATGCGATGCGAGGACACTTCGGCCTTGACGATTTGGCGACGCCCGATCTGGAAGTTCAGGCTCATGTCTTGCTTGCCGTAGGCGCCGTCGCCGAACGCCAGTCCATAGAGCTTGGCCTCGACGCTGACCTTGGTGCCCGCCGGGTAGTACTCGCGGGTGCGCCAGTGCACCCGCGATCCCTGCGCTTCGTCGGGCAGCCACGCCCAGCTGCCTTCCACCGGCGGGTCGGTGGTGACGGTCAGGGCCCGCTCGACGGCGGCCTTGTCGGCGATCGGCGCGTCGAACTGGATGATGATCGGCGCCGCAATCCCGACCGTCTGCCCGTCCGCGAGTTGGAATCCGCCGTCGATGACCCTGGTGGGTGTCACGGTGGTGAACTTGCTCGCCACCGGAACGGCCTTGCCGTCGTGGCCGACCACCGAACCGCTCCACGTGTAGGTGGCGTCGTAGCCGAGCGGCTCGGTGATGGTGTAGACCGTGCGGTCGCGGTTGAGCCTGCCGGCGACGACCTTGCCGGCCGGATTCGTCAGCGCCACATGCTGAAACCAGCCGTCGCGAACCTCGACGCTGACCGGTGCTGTGGGCAACACATCGCTGGCGGCGTTGACAGGGTGAAACGTCAGGCTTGGTGGCGGCGGAGCTTTGCGCTTTTCGGTTTGTTTGCTGGCACCGCCGGCGCAGGCGGCCAGCACGCTGGGGGCGAACATCCCCGCCGCAAGCACGGTCAATGCCCGACGCCGGTCGATCGGCGGCAGGGCGCGCGGTGTGCTCACGGCAGACAAAGATACCGGTGGTAACGGTCGGCTCTGTGCAGCCGCGGCTATAGAACGCAGCCGACCAGCACCGGTTCTGGGGTAAGTGTGATGCCAAACACATCCCGGACCCCGTCGCGCACGGTGCGGGCGAGCGCCACCACGTCGGCGGCGCTGGCGTGGCCCCGGTTGGTCAAAGCAAGCGCATGCTTGGTCGACAGCCGGCAGGCGGCACCTTCCTCAGCCGGGTAGCCTTTGCTGAATCCGGCTTGCTCGACCAGCCAGCCCGCGGCCAGCTTGATTCCACCCGGCGCCGGCCAGTGCGGCACCGGCCCGTCGGCCCGATCGGCCACTCGCTGGTAAACATCCTGTGTCACAACCGGATTGGTGAAAAACGAGCCGACACTCCACGTGTCGTGGTCGGCGGGGTCCAGCACCATGCCTTTGCGTCTGCGCAGGGCCAGCACCGCCTGGCGGACCGCGGCAGGGTCAGCCCGGTCGCCGGTGTCCACGCCCAGCGCAGCGGTGAGCTCGCCGTAGCGCAGCGGCGCGCTGCGGCCCGAGCCGTCCAGCGCGAACTCCACCTCCAACACCACGGCCGGCACCCGCAGCCCGCCGTCGGCGTGCTTGAGGATGCTGGTCCGGTACCCGAACCGCAGCTCGCTCGCCGGTACCCAACGCACCTGGCCGCTGTGCCGCTCCAGCAGCCGGACCCGGGTGATGGTGTCGGCGACCTCGGCACCGTACGCGCCGACGTTTTGCACCGGGGTGGCGCCCGCGGAGCCCGGGATACCGGACATGCATTCCAGCCCGCCGAGGCCGTGCTCGATCGCCGCAACGACGACGTCGTCCCATACCGCTCCGGCCTCGGCGCGCACGATGTGGCCGTCGACCGTGACGTTGTCATTGGCCAGCCGCACCACGGTCAGCTCGGTCAGGTCGTCGGCGACGACCACGTTGGAGCCCCCGGCCAACACCAGCACCGGGTCGACGTGGTCAGCATCGAGCTGCCGCAGCGTGACGACCACCTGCTCGGCACTGGTGCAGGTGATGACGCGCGTGGCGATGGGGCCGATCCGCAACGTGGTCAGCGGCGCCAACGGCACCGACTGCGCGACGTGCGCGCCGGCGAACCGCGAACCGACACCGCCCCGTTTCATGGGCCGTAACGGTAGCCTGACCTGCTATGCCGCGTTCATTCGACATGTCCACGGACTACGGCGCGACTGTCGAAGAGGTGCATCGGGCATTCAGCGAGGAAAGCTATTGGCTGGCCCGACTAGCCGATTCCGGTGCCGACGACGCCACCCTGGAGTCGATGAGCGTCGGCGACGACGGCAGCATCGACGTGGTCACCACCCAGGTGTTGCGCAGCGACCGGCTGCCCGGTTTGGTCACCCAGTTTCACCGCGGGGACTTGTGCATCCGGCGTGAGGAGACGTGGGGCCCGGTCACCGGGGGCACCGCGCAGGCCACGGTCACCGGATCGATCCTCGACGCGCCGGTAGGACTCACCGGTACGGCGGTGTTGGCGCCGCTGCCGGAGTCCGGCGGAGCACGGCTGACCTTCCGGGCCACGGTCGAGGTGCGCATCCCGCTGGTGGGCGGCAAGATCGAGAACTTCATCGGCAGCCAACTCGTCGAGTTGCTGATCGCCGAGCAGCGTTTCACCACCATCTGGATCAGCCAGAACGCCTGACCGCCCCCGATAGGCTGGGCTCGTGCGGATTGCGTTAGCGCAGATCCTCAGCGGCACCGATCCGGCGGCGAACCTCCAGCTGGTGCGCGAGTACAGCGGCCGGGCCGCCGAAGCGGGCGCCACGCTGGTGGTGTTCCCCGAAGCGGCCATGTGCCGATTCGGTGTACCGTTGGCGCCGATCGCGCAGCCGGTCGACGGGCCGTGGGCCACCGAGGTGCGCTTGATCGCGGCGGACACCGGTATCACCGTGATCGTGGGCATGTTCACCCCCGCCGACGACGGGCGGGTCACCAACACGCTGATCGCGACGGGGCGAGGCGTCGACGCGCACTATCACAAGATCCACCTCTATGACGCGTTCGGTTTCACCGAGTCGCGCACCGTCGCCCCGGGCCGCGAGCCGGTGACGATCAGCGTCGACGGCGTCGACGTCGGGTTGACCACGTGCTATGACATCCGCTTTCCCCAGCTCTACGTCGAGCTGGCCCGCCGCGGTGCTCAGCTGATCACGGTCAGCGCCTCGTGGGGCGCTGGCCCCGGCAAGCTCGAGCAGTGGACGCTGTTGGCCCGGGCCCGCGCGCTCGACTCCACGAGCTACATCGCCGCCGCGGGACAGGCCGACCCGGGCCGGACCGATTCCAAAGCGCCGCTGGGCGTCGGCGGCAGCCTGGTGGCGTCCCCGTTCGGGGAGGTGGTGGCGTCGACGGGGGCCCAACCCGCGCTGGTGGTCGCCGACATCGACCTCGACGCCGTCGCGGCGGCCCGCGACACCATCGCCGTGCTGCAAAATCAAGCAGCAATCCCTCAGGTCGATAAGGCAGAATCGCGCGGGTGACCAATCCGCAAGGGCCGCCGCAAGAGGACCCGTCGCAATGGGCCCGCCCGGAAGGCGAGGGCCCGGCCGAACAACCCCGGCGCCGGCCGAGGCGCCGACCGGCCAGATGCCGTCGGATCAGCAGTCTGAAGGTGAGCGCACTGAGCAGGTGCCCGGTCCGGCCGAACCGCCACCCGGCGCACCGGCGCAGCCGACCCTGGACTACCCGGCTGTGCCGCCGCCGTACCCGCAGGAATACCCGGCTGCGCCGCCGCCCGGCCAGCCGCCGTCGGAGGCCACGCCAGCACCAGTGAAGACCAAGCGCCGCCTGTTCCGCGACCCACTGTCGGTCGTCCTGGTTGTCGTGATCGTGCTGGCGCTGCTGATCGCCGGTGTCATCGCAGCCGAGCTATATGCCCGCCACCGCGCCGACAGTGTGGTGGCCGCGGCCACCGAATGCGTGGTGCAGGATAAGGTCAGCGTGTCGTTTGGGCCAACCCCGTTTTTGCTGCAGCATGTCACCGGCAACTACGGCGATATCTCCATTCACACCGCGGGCAACCAAATCCGCGGCGCCAAGGGCATGAAAGCCGACATTCGCATCGACAAGGTCGACCTGCACGGCACCGCCGACTCGAAGGGCACCATCGGCGCGCTGGAGGCCGATGTGACCTGGACATCGGACGGCATCAAGCAGACGGTGGCGGACGCGGTCCCGTTCCTCGGCGGCCTGGTCAACACCGTGCGGACCAACCCCGGCGACGGCACCATCGAATTGCGGGGCGCGATGGGACTGGGCAGTGTCACGGTCAAGCCCCAGGTGGCAAGCAACGGGCTGTCGCTGCAGGTGGTCAAGGTGACGGCGCTGGGCACCACGGTGCCGCACGAGACCGCGCAATCGGCATTGGACACTTTTGCGTCGACCCTGACCAACGACTATCCGCTCGGCATCCACGCCGACAGTGTGAAAGTCACCAGTGACGGTGTGGCTGCTCATTTTTCGACTCGTGACGCGTCGATTCCACCGGGTGATTCGGATCCGTGCTTCGCCAAGCTGTAGACCGCGTGGACGTCAATCCGCCCGATAGGGCACAATCGCGCTGGTGACGACTCCGCAAGGGCCCTCGCGCGGCGACCCGTCCGAATGGGCGCGCCCGACCGCACCTCGGCCGCAGCCCACCTCGCCGCCGTCTCAGTCGCCGACCCAGCGGATCCCACATCCCGGCCGCCCGCAGGAGCCGCGCCGTCAGCCCGGCCCGCCGCCGCGTCAGCCCGGTCCGCCGCCGGTTCAACGACCGCAACATCCCGGCCCGCCACCGGCCGCACCGCCGCCGCACGTCGGTCGGTCCCCTAGCCCGCAACCGCAGCCGCCCGGGCCCCCGCAGCCGGCCGAGCAGGCCACGACCCGACTGTCGACCCACCCGCCGTCGAAGGACACCCCGGTGAAAACGCAGCGCGGCTTCTTCCGAAACCCGACGGCCGTCGTCCTGGTCCTGGTGACCGTGGTGGCGCTGGTACTGGCCGGGCTGATCGGCGCCGAGCTCTACACCCGCCACACCGCGGACGCCAAGGTGACCAACGCCGTGCAGTGCGAGGTGCAAGACAGCGCCAGCGTGTCCTTTGCCGTGACGCCCCCGGTGCTGTGGCAGTACATCACCGGCCATTACACCAACATCTCCGTGCAGACCGCGGGCAATCAGGTCCGCAGCGCCAAGGGCATGAAGATCAGCCTCGACATCCACGACGTGCGGCTGGCCAACTCCGGCAACTCCAAGGGCACGATCGGGGCGCTCAACGGCACCATCACCTGGTCATCGGAAGGCATCAAGGAGTCCATCCAGGATGCCATCCCGGTGCTGGGCAGCCTGGTGACCAGCAAGGTCACCACCAACCCCACCGACGGCACCGTGCAGCTAAAGGGCCTGCTGGACAGCGCCACCGTCAAGCCGCAGATCGCCAACAATGGGCTGTCGCTGCAGCTCGTCGAACTGCGGGCGCTGGGCTCGAAACTGTCGACGAATACGGTGCAACGAAACCTCGACGACCTCACCGCCAAAGCGACCCAGAACTATCCGCTGGGCATCCACGCCGACAGCGTCAAGGTCACCGATTCCGGTGTAGAGGCCACATTTTCCAGCCAAAACGCCACCATCCCGGCGTCGTCGTCGCAGCCGCAGACCGGTCAGGACTGCTTCGGGAACCTCTGAGGTCAGCCCAGCCCGTCGAGCACCGCGCGGGTAGCGGACAACCCCAGCCGGGTCGCGCCCGCCTCCAGCATGGCCACCGCGTCCGCGGCGGTGCGGATGCCGCCGCTGGCCTTGATCCCGATCCGCCCGCCGACGGCGTCGGCCATCAGCGCGACGGCACGCACCGACGCCCCGCCGGCGGGATGAAACCCGGTTGAGGTCTTGACGAAATCGGCGCCGCCGTCCTCGGCGACGCGGCACACCCGCACGAGGGTGTCGTCGTCGCGCAGCCTCAGCAGCGCCGCGGACTCCACGATCACCTTCAGCACCGCCGCGGGCACGGCAGCGCGCACCGCGGCCACCTCGGAGCAAACCGCGGCCAGGTCGCCGGCCACCGCGGCACCGATGTCGATCACCATGTCGATCTCGCTGGCGCCTGCACCCACCGCCAGTGCCGCCTCCTGCGCCTTGACGGCCGGCAGGTGCTTGCCGGACGGAAAGCCCGCGACCGCGGCGACGCGCACACCGGCGTCGACCGCGACGGGCACCATCGACGGCGAGACGCACACCGCGTAGGCACCGAGCTCGGCGGCTTCCGCGGCGACGGCAGCCACGTCGGCGGCCGTCGCCTCGGGTTTGAGCAGGGTGTGGTCGACGAGGGCCGCTACCTCGCTACGGGTGAGCTGGGCCGGCACTACACCGGTTCTTCGGGGCCGCCGGGGTTGCAGCCGGACGCGAGCATCGTGGTGTCATCGACGACCGGCCGCCACGGCTCGAGGTTCCAACTGGCCTTACCGGGTTGCGCGAGCTCGGCCAGCTGCCAGTGGCAGACGAACTGCGCACGCATCCCGGCGGTGTCGGCGTCGGGTGCCTGGGAGAGCACCTCACTCCAGGCCTTGTCGGCTTGCGGGCCCAAGCGGCCCGCCGCCGCACGGGCGGCCGGCGTTGGGTAGACCCGCAGGCTGGCTAGCGCGCCCCATCGCACCCATTCGGTGTGGTCCACAAACCGTGGTGCCGTGGCCGTGCCCGCGCCCGGGTCGGCCCACGCCGGAGCGGCGCCCGCCAGCGCCACGACCACCGCCGCGACGGTCACCGGGGCTCGCATGCCGCTAGTGCGATTTGCCTTGGACTTCCAAAAGTTTCGGCCGCACATCGACCAGGTAGACACCCGCCGCGCACGCACCGATCGCCATGCCCAGCGGACCCAGCAGCAGGGTCAACACAATCGCCGCGCCCAGGATGATCAGCCACACCGGCTTGGTCAGCTTCTCGGCGGCGGTGTAGGCGTCGGGCCGCTGCATTGCCGCGTGCACAAACGAGTACAGCGCCGTCATCGCTATCGCGATCTGCAAGACGATGAGGACGTCACCCGCCAAGCCTTGGAGTATCACGCCGTAAGCCTATGCGGGTTGTGTCCCAGACGTCGACTCCGAGTCACCCGACCGGGCAACTCGGAGTCGCGTGCCGCGCTGACCTGCCGTTGCACCCACGGGTTACGGCAGCAGCGAACTTACTTTTGGGTGACCTTTTTGGCCGGCGACTTCTTGGCAGGCGCCTTCTTGACCGGGGTCTTTTTCGCGGTCTTCTTGGCCGGGGCGGTCTTGGCGGCGTCTTCTTAGCGGCCGGCTGCTTCTTGGGCAACTCAATGCCGACCAACTTGGCGGCGCGCTCGCCGACCGCGCGGGTTTGCGAGGCGACGGTGCCCAGCGCCTCCTGGGTCAACTCGACGGCCTGGTCGACGTAGCCTTCGGCACGCGCCGACGCCTCCTCGAACCGACCCTGGCTGCGCAGCCGCTCCAGGGCCAGCTCGCCGCGCTCGACCAGCTCGTTGTACCGGTTGGTGGCGGCTTCCAGATAGCCTTCGGCTGCCGAGCGCAACTCGTCGGCGGTGAACCGCTGACGCAGATCGCGCAGCTGTTCGCGCAGCTGCTCGGGCAGCTCTTCTCGGCGCTTGGCCAGGCGCGCGCGTCGCTCCTCGACCCGGCTGCGGGTGTCGGTGCGAGCCTCTCCCGCGCGCTCACGCAACTCGGCGAGCAGGTCGTTGACGGTGGCCAGGGCCAAGTCGGCGGCACCCAGCGCGGCGAGCAACGGGGCCCGCAGGTCGTCGGTGGTCGGGTTTTCCGGCATGGTGTTTCCTTTCATGCAGTGTTGGCGGGGTGGTTTCTCGGCGCGGTTTTGACCGGCTATCGGAAGTTAGGCAGGGGTGGACTCCTCACGGGCAGCGTCGTTTTGCTGGGCTTCGTTTTGCTGGACGAATGACGTGTAGATGTCGAGCAGCACCTGCTTTTGCCGCTCGGTGATCGCGGTGTCGGTGATGATGGCGTCCCGCACTTCGCTGGTCTCACTGGGTTCCAGAATCCCGGCCCGTACGTAGAGAACTTCGGCGGAGACTCGCAACGCCTTGGCGATCTGGTTCAACACGTCGGCGGACGGCTTGCGCAACCCGCGCTCTATCTGGGAGAGATACGGATTGCTGACGCCGGCCTTTTCGGCCAGTTGTCGCACCGACACCTGCGCCGCCTCGCGCTGTGCCCTGATAAAACTGCCGATGTCGGCCGCAGCGGTGGACACCACTGCGGCAAGCTTGTCCTCCTGCGGCATTGGTGAACTCCCTCGGTTGATCGGTGCGACGAACACCCACCGTACGACCAAGTGCTAACTTTTGCAAGCACTGTTAGCAGTGCTTCAGAATAGGAGCTGCGCAACGGTGTAGATCGCCAGTCCGGCCAGCGCGCCCACCACCGTGCCGTTGATCCGGATGAACTGCAGGTCGCGGCCCACGTGCAGCTCGATGCGCCGGCTGGCCTCCTCGGCGTCCCAGCGTTCGATGGTGTCGGTAATGATCGCGGTGATCTCCACCCCGTACTGCGAGACCAGGTGTTGCGCGGCCCGCACGATCCAGTTGTCGACCTTGTCGCGCAGCTCGGCGTCGTCGCGCAGCGATTCGCCAATACGGATGACGGTGTCGGTGATGCGGGTGCGCAGCGCGCTGGAGGGGTCGTCGACACCCTCGAGCACCAGCCTTTTGAGCGTCTTCCACGCCGTAGCGGCGGCATTGGTGATCTCGTCGCGCGCCATCAGCTGCTCCTTGACGGCTTCGGCGCGGGCGATGGTGGCCGGATCGTGTTGCAGGTCGTCGGCGAAGTCGAACAAGAACCGCGTCGCCGAGCGGCGCAGTTCGTGATTCGGGTTGCGGCGCACCTTGTCGGTGAAATCCATCAACTCACGGTGGATGCGGTCGCCGACGAGGTGGTCGATGAACCGGGGCGACCAGCTCGGGGAGTCGCGCTCGACCACACGTTGGATGACTTCGCCGGCGTTCAGCGACCAGTGAAAGGCCCGGTCAGCCAGCAGCTGGAGCAGGGCCTCCTGCCGGTTTTCGGCCAGCAACGTGGCCAACAGCCGACCGGCCGGCGGCCCCCATTGGGGTTCGGCAACACGCTTCATGATCGTGCGGTCGATGACGTGCTGGACGTCGTCGTCGCGCAGCAGTTCCACCAGCACCCGCAGCACCGTCGCGGTCTCGGCGGCCACCCGCTGGGCGTGCTCGATCTGGGAGAGCCACTTGCCGAGCCGGCTGGGGATTTGGGCGTCCCGCAGCTTCGATTCGACGATCGGCGGGGACAGGAAATTCTCCCGCACGAAGGTTCCCAGACCCTCGCCGAGCTGGTCTTTTTTGCGTTTGATGATCGCAGTGTGCGGGATCGGTATGCCGAGCGGATGCTTGAACAGCGCGGTGACGGCGAACCAGTCGGCCAGCGCGCCAACCATGCCGGCCTCGGCGGCCGCACGGACGTAGCCCACCCAGGCGGCCGCGGTTCCGCCGCCTGCGCCCAGCGGCAGCCGAGAAACACCACGCTGGCACCGACTAGGAAACTGAGCGCCACCACCTTCATCCGGCGCAGTGCCCGCCGCCGATCCGCATCGGCCTGGGGATCGGCGGCGACGAACGATTCAGCGAAGGAAATACCGGCCCGGCGTGCCGGCGCCGCACTGTCGCCGGGGCCGACGGCAGGTCTGGCCGATGCGGTTCAGCTGGCACCACACCATCATCCGCTATCGGTGCGGGCTGGATCTGAGAACGATTCAGCCGCTGGCGTCCAGTTACTGTAACTGTGCCTGGTGCGACATGCCGGATAGCGCGGGAAACACGCCCTGGAAACCCGTAGTATCGAGGCGTCTAGGGAATGGGAATCCGCGATAGTGGCAGAGCTTGTCCCGGCTGGGACCGTGAAGACTGATGGTCGGAAACGGCGCTGGCACCGACACAAGGTTGAGCGCCGCAATGAGTTGATCGACGGCACCATCGAAGCGATTCGCCGGCACGGCCGGTTTTTGAGCATGGACGAGATCGCCGCCGAGATCGGTGTCTCCAAGACCGTGCTGTACCGCTACTTCGTCGACAAGAACGATCTGACCAGCGCGGTGATGATGCGCTTCGCGCAGACCACGCTGATACCCAACATGGCCGCGGCGCTGTCGGCCAACATGGACGGCTTCGACCTGACCCGGGAGATCATCCGGGTCTACGTCGATACGGTCTCGGCTGAGCCCGAACCCTATCGGTTTGTGATGGCCAACAGCTCACCGAGCAAGAACAAGGTGATCGCGGATTCCGAGCGCATCATTGCCCGCATGCTGTCGGTCATGCTGCGCCGCCGTATGCAAGAGGTCGGGATGGACACCGGGGGCGTGGAGCCGTGGGCCTACATGATCGTCGGCGGTGTGCAACTGGCCACCCACTCGTGGATTTCCGATCCGCGGATGAGCAAGGAGGAGCTGATCGACTACCTCACCATGCTCAGCTGGAGCGCGCTGTGCGGGATTGTGGAAGCTGGCGGCTCGCTGGAGAAGTTCAACGCCCAACCGCATCCGGCGCCGATCGTGCCGCCGCGGCGCGAAAACGTCGATGCCTGAGCTGATTTCCCGATCGCGGCTGAGGTCGTGGGGGTACGCGCTGCGCACCACCAACCCGCCCCCGAACGGACCCGTCGACGCCGTCACGCGCTGGATCGTCGTCACCCGGGCCGCGGTGCTGCCCATGACACTGTTCGCGGGATTGGTCGCGGCGTTGCTGGCGGTCGGCAAGCCGGGGCTGGACTGGCGCTGGCTGGTGCTGGCGATCACTGGAATCACGTTGGCGCACATAGCCAATAACCTGATGAACGACCTGTACGACACGCAGGTGGGCACCGACAGCGCAAGCTATCCGCGGGCGCTTTACGCGCCGCATCCGGTGCTTTCGGGTCTGGTCACCCGTCGGAAACTGCTGACTGCGATCATCGCCGTCAACCTGGCCGACCTAGCGATTCTGGTGGTGTTGACGCTAGTTCGCGGCTGGCCGGTAATTGCCTTCGCGCTGACCGGGTTTGTGCTGAGCGTCGCTTACACAGCTCCGCCGCTGCGGCTGAAGAAGCGCGGCCTCGGAGAGCCCGACGTCTTCGTCGTCTGGGGGCCGCTGATGGTGTGCGGCACCTACTACTCAGCGGTGGGCACGGTGGGCTGGCCGGTGTTGCTGGCTTCACTGCCCTACGGGCTGCTGTGCACAACGGTGTTGATGGGCAAGCACATTGACAAGATTCCCTACGACCAGCCGCTGGGCATCCACACGCTGCCGGTGCTGCTGGGTGCTGCCCGCGCCCGCGATGCCACGCTCGCCATGATGGCCGGCTTCTATGTTTTGGTCGCGATGGCGGTGGGTGTCGGCGCGATGCCGTGGCCAGCGTTGCTGGTGGTCGTGGCGCTGCCGCGGTTGGCGAAGGTATGGCCGCATTTCCGCCGCCCGCCGCCGGACCAGCCGCCCGCCGACTACCCGGTGTGGCCACTGTGGTATGCCGCGCTGGCTTGGGTGCACGTGCGCCAGGCGGGCGCCTTGTTGGTGGTCGGCCTGGCCGTGGGCGCTATGCTGAACGCGGTCTAGCGACGTTCCCGAGGATTGTCGTGTTCGCACTCGGGCCGTGTCGGTGAGCCGAATCGACCCGCAGTCACTACCATGCAACGACGGCATCAGGGTTTACCGCCGCCTGTTCGACGAGCACCGTGAATCCTCGCCACTGCAGAAAGGCTTACATCCGTATGTCCGTGCCGCTGACGCCGTTTTTCGAGGACGTGCAGGCCCACTACGACCTTTCGGACGACTTCTTTCGCTTGTTCCTAGACCGCACCCAGACTTACAGCTGCGCGTACTTCGAGCGCGACGACATGACGCTGGAAGAGGCGCAGATCGCCAAGATCGACTTGGCGCTTGACAAGTTGCGTCTCGAACCCGGGATGACGTTGCTCGACATCGGCTGCGGCTGGGGTGCCACGCTGCGGCGGGCGGTCGAGAAGTACGACGTCCACGTTGTGGGTCTGACCCTGTCGGAAAACCAGGCCGCCCACGTCCGGCAGATGTTCGACCAGATGGACACCCCGCGCTCCCGACGGGTGTTGGTCGAAGGCTGGGAAAAATTCCACGACCCCGTCGACCGGATCGTGTCGATCGGTGCGTTTGAACACTTCGGTCACCAGCGCTACCCGCGCTTCTTCAAGATGGCCTACGACGCATTGCCGGCGGGCGGCGTGATGCTGCTGCATACCATCACGCGTCCCACGTTTTCGGAGGGCAGGACGATGGGCTTGGCGTTGACCCGTGAAGTGGTCCGGTTCGCCAAGTTCATCCTGGACGAAATCTTCCCGGGCGGTTGGCTGCCGGCGATACCGACTGTCGAAGAACATGCCCGCAAGGCTGGCTTCAGGGTGACCCGGGTTCAGTCGCTGCAACCGCACTATGCGCGCACCCTCGACCTGTGGGCGGCCGCGTTGCAGGCCAACAAGGATCGAGCGATCGCTCTTCAGTCGCAAGAGGTTTACGACCGCTACATGCACTACTTGACCGGTTGCGCGCAGCTGTTCCGCGACGGCTACACCGACGTCTGCCAGTTCACCTGCGCGAAATAGCCTGCGGGCGTTTCGCTTCCCTGTCCGTCGCGGTCGCGCCTGTGTCCCTGGGGGCGGCTCGGAATCAATCGACCCCTTGGCCGTCAACTCCCTTGGTCAGCGTGAACTGCCCGACCTCGGTGATGCCCTTGCGGAACAGCTGCGCGCAACCGGTCAAGTAGTGCATGTAGCGGTTGTAGACCTCTTCGGACTGCACTGCGATGGCCTCGTCTTTGTGGGCCTTGAGATTCGCCGCCCAGATGTCAAGTGTGCGGACATAGTGCGGATTCATCAGCTGGATTTCGTCGGTCGAAAATCCGGCTTTGCGGGAGTATTCTACGACGTCCTCAGCCGCGGGCAATGCGCCACCGGGAAATATCTCTCGATCGATAAACTTCCAGAACCGCAGATCGCTCATCGTGATTTTGATCCCGTTCGGCACCCAATAGCTCGGCGGATGAGTGAATATGGTCTCCAAAACCATCCGGCCGTCCGCGGGCATCACGCGGTATGCCGTTTCGAAGAACGGCGCCCACCGCGATTTCCCGAATGCCTCGAACGCTTCGATGCTGACGATTCGGTCCACGGGCTCGTCGAACTGCTCCCAGCCCTGCAGCAGCACTCGCCTACTGCGCGGGCTGTCCATTTCGTCGAACATCCGTGTCACGTGGGCGCACTGGTTTTTCGACAGCGTCAGCCCGATCACGTCGACGTCGTATTTCTCGATCGCGCGTCGCATGGTGGAGCCCCAGCCGCAGCCGACGTCGAGCAGCGTCATGCCAGGCTTCAGGTCCAGCTTGCCCAACGCCAGGTCGATCTTGGCGATCTGCGCCTCTTCCAGCGTCATGTCGTCGCGCTCGAAGTAAGCGCAACTGTAAGTCTGAGTGGGGTCCTGGAATAGCCGGAAGAATTCGTCTGACAGATCGTAGTGCGCTTGTACGTCTTCGAACGGGGGCGTCAATGTTTGCGTTTCACTCGGTGTCTTAGTCACTGTTCGTCCTGCTGAACACTGCTGATCCGGTCACAAATTAGACGTCGGGCCCGAAACGTCGCTCCAGGTGACATCTGTGCAATAGAGGATACGACTAAGTACCGCCACGGCGACAACACGGGGCAACGCGCACCGTACGGGCCAACGGCGTCGATCGCGATGCATCATTTGCCAACCGCCATCAGTATTTACCGAACACCAGCGCGACGTTGAGGCCACCGAAGCCAAACGAATTGCTGATCGCGTACTGGTAGTCACCCACGCGCGGTTCTCCGGCCACCACATCCAGATCGATCTCGGGGTCGAGATTGCGCAGGTTCAGCGTCGGCGGGATGATGCCGTCCCGCAGCGCCAATACGGTCAGAATCGCCTCCACCGCGCCGACCGCGCCAATCGACTGGCCCAATGCGGCCTTGGGCGCGTAGACCGCAGGCCGGTGGGAGCCCAATGCGTTGTTGATTGCCTTACTTTCAGCCAGGTCGCCGACGACGGTCCCGGTGGCGTGGGCGTTGACGTGGTCGATGTCGGTGGCTGTCAGCCCAGCCAGTTCGATTGCCCGGGTGATGGCATACCCGGCCTGCTCGCCTCGAGGATCGGGAGCCACGACGTGGTAGCCGTCGGAGGTGATGCCGGCGCCCATCAGCCGACCGAGAATTGTGGCCCCGCGGGCCTTCGCGTGCGCCTCCGTCTCGATGACCAGCATTGCTCCTGCTTCGCCGAACACGAAGCCGTCGCGGTCTTTGTCGAACGGGCGACACGCGCCGGCCGGGTCGTCGTTGTTGGTCGACAGCAAGCCCATCGAAGCAAACGCCGCGATGGGGATTGCCTCGATTCTGGTCTCGATGCCCCCGCAGATCGCAATGTCGGCTTCCCCGAGCACGAGATTGCGCCATGCGAGGGCAATCGCCTCGGCGCCTGAGGCGTCCGCAGACACCGGCGTGATGACCCCCGCTTTGGCGCCGCGTTCCAGCCCGACCCAGGCACTTCCCGAGTTGGGCATGCACATCAGCACGCCCACCGGGTTGACGGCCTTCAGGCCGCGTGCGCGGATGTCGTCGTAGCCGAAGACCATCTCCTCGGTCGAACCCATTCCGGTGCCGATCGAGACCATCAAGCGGTTGGTGTCGACCTCAGGCGAACCGGCGTTCGCCCAGACGCGGCGGCCCAACACCACGGAGATCTTCTGCAGAAACAGCATCCGCCGCAGCTCGACGCGCGTCAGCTCCTGGTCAAAGTCCTCGAGCAGATGCCCGCCGATGCGCACCGGTAGCTTGAACTGCTCGATGAACGGATCATCGATCTTGCGGATCCCGCTCTGCCCGTCCAGCAACTTCTTCCAGGTGCTGTCGGCGTCGGTCGCCAGCGCGGTGGACATCGCGATGCCGGTGACAACCACATCAGGAAATCCATTTCCGGTCGAGAGCGCCGCCATAGTGTTTTCCTGCTTTCCTTTCCTCGACGGCTCATCCCATTTATCCAGTTACCCAAGACCATTACCAACCAAGCCTAATCGGAGCGATTGTGCTGGGGCACAACTAAAGCAGCCGCAATAGCCGGTGCGAGGTGATTGCAGCGGGCGCGCGTCGGCGTATATCGTCGGCCCCTATGGGCAGTAAACCGCTAGCAACCACGGAACTGAAGCCGAATGTCGAGCACATCCAGTCGCACTACGACCGGTCCAACGACTTCTTCCGGCTGTGGCTCGACCCGACGATGACGTACAGCTGCGCCTACTTCGAGCGCGAGGATATGACGCTGGAAGAGGCCCAGATGGCCAAGGTCGACCTGGCGTTGGGCAAGCTGGGGCTGCGGCCGGGCATGACACTGCTGGATATCGGTTGTGGCTGGGGATCGACGATGCGGCGCGCGATCGAGAAATACGACGTCAACGTGATCGGGCTGACGCTCTCGGAAAACCAGGTGGCCCACAACCAGCAAAAATTCGCCGAGATGGACAGCCCGCGCCGCAAAGAAGTGCGGCTACAGGGCTGGGAACAGTTCGACGAGCCGGTGGATCGCATCGTGTCGCTGGGTGCCTTCGAGCACTTCGCCGACGGCATCGGCCGCTTCGACCGCTACACCGACTTCTTCAAGATGTGCTACAACGTGCTGCCCGACGACGGCGTGATGCTCTTGCACACGATCGTGGTGCCCAGCGAAGAAGAGGCCAAGCAGCGCAACCTGCAGGTGACCATGTCGCTGATGCGCTTCATCAACTTCATCTTGACCGAGATCTTCCCCGGGGGCCGGCTGCCGATGATCTCGATCGTCGACGAATACGCCACCGCCGCCGGTTTCACGATCACCCGCCACCACCGCATCGGCTCGAACTATGTGCGGACCCTCGACACCTGGGCACAGCAACTCGAAGCGCACAAGGACCAAGCCATTGCGCTGCAAGGTG
Organism: Mycobacterium xenopi; assembly: GCF_009936235.1. Taxonomy (NCBI): domain Bacteria; kingdom Bacillati; phylum Actinomycetota; class Actinomycetes; order Mycobacteriales; family Mycobacteriaceae; genus Mycobacterium; species Mycobacterium xenopi. Next base: position 4,329,073 of record NZ_AP022314.1, read on the forward strand.
AAGAGGTCTACCAGCGTTACATGAAATACCTGACCGGCTGCCGGGAGTTGTTCCGCGACGGCTACACCGACGTCTGCCAATTCACCATGGAGAAGAAAGCCGCCTAAGCGGCGTCGGCTTCTGCGCGGCCTAGTCTTAGTACGCGTAGAAGCCCTGACCGGACTTCTTGCCGAGCAGACCGGCTTCGACCATGCGCACCAACAGCGGCGGCGAGGCGTACTGCTGTTCCTTGAACTCCTCAAACATCTTGTCCGCGATCAGCTTCAGGGTGTCCAGACCTACCAGGTCCGCGAGCCGCAGCGGGCCCATCGGGTGCGAGAGCCCGGCGACCACCGCCTTGTCGACGTCTTCGACGGTGGCGAACTTATTCTCGACCATCCGGATCGCCGACAACAAAAACGGCACCAACAGCGCGTTCACCACGAAACCGGAGCGGTCGGAGCAGCGCACCACCTGTTTGCCCAGCACCGCGCTGGCGAATTCCTCGGTGCGGGCGGCGGCTTGTTCGTCGGTGACGAGCGTGCACACCAACTCGACCAGCGGCAAAACCGGGACCGGGTTGAAGAAATGCAGGCCCAACACCCGCTGCGGGTTCTTGGTGGCCGCGGCCAGTTTCATGATCGGGATGCTGGAGGTGTTGGAAGCCAGCACCGCGGCCGGATCGGTGAGGATCCGGTCGAGTTCGGCGAAGATCTCTGCCTTGACGGCCTCGTCTTCGATGACGGCCTCGACCACCAGTTGCCGGTCGGCGAAGTCTTTGAGATCGGTGGTGAACGTGAGGTTGTCGATCGCGCCGTCGCGTTCGCGTTCGGTGATCTTGCCCGCGCTGACACCGCGTTCCAGCGATTTCACGATGCGGTTGCGGCCCGCCGCGATCAGCGCGTCCGTGGTCTCGAATACCGTGACGTCGACACCCGCTCGTGCTGACACCTCGGCGATGCCGGCACCCATCTGCCCGGCTCCGACAACACCTACTCGTTCGATAGTCACGGTGTCCTTTCTACCGGCGAGCAGACGCAGAATCGCATCATTGCGGCCGCAAATGTGCGATTCTGCGTCTGCTCGGCACTAGGTCAGAACTGACCCTCTTCGGTCGAGCCGGTCAGGGCCGTCGTCGACGAGTTCGGGTCGACCGTGGTGGCGATGCGGTCGAAGTAACCGGCGCCGACCTCACGTTGGTGTTTGGTCGCGGTGTACCCGCGCTCCTCGGCGGCGAACTCGCGTTCCTGCAGCTCCACGTAGGCGCTCATCTGATTGCGGGCATAGCCGTAGGCCAGGTCAAACATCGAGTAGTTGAGTGCGTGGAAGCCAGCCAGCGTGATGAACTGGAACTTGAATCCCATTGCGGCAAGCTCTTTTTGGAACTTGGCGATGGTCGAGTCGTCGAGGTGCTTTTTCCAGTTGAACGACGGCGAGCAGTTGTAGGCCAGCATCTGGTCCGGGAACTCGGCCTTGACCGCCTCAGCGAACTGCTTGGCGAGCTCCAGGTCGGGTGTGCCGGTCTCCATCCAGATCAGGTCGGCGAACGGCGCGTAGGCCTTGGCCCGGGCGATGCACGGCTCGATGCCGTTTTGCGTGCGGTAGAAGCCCTCTCGGGTGCGCTCACCGGTGATGAACGGCCGGTCGCGCTCGTCGATGTCGGAGGTGATCAGCGTGGCCGCCTCGGCGTCGGTGCGCGCGATGATCACCGTGGGGACGTCACACACGTCGGCGGCCAGCCGCGCCGACGTCAACGTGCGGATGTGCTGCTGGGTCGGGATCAGCACCTTGCCGCCCAGGTGCCCGCATTTCTTCTCCGAGGCCAACTGGTCTTCCCAGTGGGTGCCCGCCGCGCCAGCGGCGATCATCGCCTTCTGCAATTCGAAGACGTTGAGCGCACCGCCGAAGCCGGCCTCGGCGTCGGCGACGATCGGTGCCAGCCAGTTCTCCACCGACTTGTCGCCTTCGATCTTGGCGATCTGGTCGGCGCGCTGCAGCGCGTTGTTGATGCGGCGCACGATCTGCGGCACCGAATTCGCTGGGTAGAGGCTCTGGTCGGGATAGGTCTGCGCGGCCAGGTTGGCATCACCGGCAACCTGCCATCCGGACAGGTAGATCGCCTTCAGGCCAGCGCGCACCTGCTGCACGGCCTGGTTGCCGGTCAGCGCGCCCAGCGCGTTGACCCACTCGAGGTCGTGCAGTTGCTCCCACAGCACCTCGGCGCCGCGGCGAGCCAGCGTGTGCTCCTCGACCACACTGCCCTGCAAAGCCACCACATCGGCAGCGGTGTAGGTCCGGGTGACGTCCTTCCAGCGCGGATTGGTGTCCCAGTCGTGCTGAATCTGCTCCGCGCTTTTGGGCGTGCCAACGGTCGACATCGAAGACGGCTCCTTCTTGTTTTCGCATCGCTGGCAGGCCCCGGCTTTCCAGGATTGCTAACCCGCCAGCGGCTTCCTTGGTGTGTTAAGCCGACAATGGCACACGTTAGCTTCGCTGGTCCACCGCTTGCAGGTGCGAACTTCCGCTACGACTTAGCTCAGTTTTGCAAATCCTGCCAAGTCCAGCTTGGCGGAATCCGGTCAGTAGCTACCCGCTGGTAACACAAAGCCGCAGGTCAACCCGCGTGTTGATCGACGGCGCCGATCGCCGCGCCGCGGCTACAAAGCGAAGATCGATGCGACCGCTTTGACCTCGTCGCCGACGACGTATGTGAGCGTTGTAACAGTGCGGTCGCTCATTCCGGGACCGAACTGGTCGGTCGAGCAGGGCGGGTGCACGTGCGACATGATTTCCAGCTTGTCGCCCAACGCCACCGGCGCATCGTGCTCGATGGTCACCCGCAGCGGTACGTTGAGCATCTCGGGATAGCCGGACAGGTAGTCCTCGATCACGCTCCAATACACCGCGTTGTTCATGTGATCGAACAGGTCGATGTCGGTGAAGCGGACCGGATACTCGTGGATCTCCAGGGCGTCGTCGCGGCTTTCCGCCGTCAGATAGGGCTTCCACCGCAGCCGGTCGATATCGGTGGTGCGGCGCAGGCCGGCCAAAAAAAATCGTCGGCGATGCGCGCCGGCATCTGGGTATCGCGGTTGATGTTGATCCAGAACGCCTCCGACTCGAGCAATCCGCCCTTGCGCCCATCGATGCGAACCCGCATCTCGCACCAGCGGTTGGACGTGCCGGAGCACCAGCGCCGCAGCCGCAGCATGTCCTGAAACTTGATCGGCCTGACCAGGTCCACCATGGTGCGCCGAACGATCCACAGCGGATGCGTTTCCTCAAAACCCAACTCCCGCAGATGGTCCTGGCCGATGTCCTGGATGTGACGGGCGGCCGCATCCAGCCGCAGCCGGCCTTCGCGGTCGATGTCAGCGACCCGTAGCGGCCATTCCCGTTCGAAGACGGCAGGATGGCCGTCCGGCACCGGCATCATCACTTTGTCCAGGCTCAACGCGGTACTCCCCTGTGCTCCCCCTAAACGACTTCTGCGAATCATGCCAAACCAGCTAGCTACCGCACCAATCGACGCAGTCGTGCCAAGCCTGCGAAGCCGAACTTCGCAACCCGGTACGCTGACCCTCGTGACCAAGACGTTTGTCGGCTCACGGGTTCGTCAGCTGCGCAAGGAGCGCGGCTTCAGCCAGGCCGCGTTGGCCCAGATGCTCGACATTTCCCCGAGCTACCTCAATCAGATCGAACATGACGTGCGGCCGCTGACTGTGGCGGTGCTGCTGCGGATCACCGAGGTGTTCGGGGTGGACGCGACGTTCTTCGCCTCTCAGGACGACACCCGACTGGTGGCCGAATTGCGTGAGGTGATGTTGGACCGCGACTTAAATGTCGACGTCGACATGACCGAGGTCGCCGAAATGGTTGCCGCCCACCCGAAGCTGGCCCGTGCCATGGTCAACCTGCACCGGCGCTACCGGATCACCGCCGCGCAACTGGCGGCCGCCACCGAGGAGCGATATTTCGACGGCAGCGGCAGCGGGCTGCTCACCATGCCGCACGAAGAGGTTCGCGACTACTTCTACCAGCGCCAGAACTACCTGCACGAGCTCGACACCGCCGCCGAGGACCTCACCATCCGGATGCGCATGCACCGCGGCGATCTGGGCCGAGAGTTGGCTCGCCGACTCACCGACGTGCACGGTGTGCACATCAACAAGCGCATCGACCTCGGCGACACCGTGTTGCACCGCTACGACCCGAAGACCAAAACCCTGGAAATCAGCAGCCACCTGTCGCCGGGCCAGCAGGTGTTCAAGATGGCCGCCGAATTGGCCTACCTGGAATTCGGTGAGCTGATCGATGCCATGGTCGAAGAGGGCAAGTTCACCTCCGAGGAGTCCCGCAAGCTGGCCAGGCTTGGGCTGGCCAACTACTTCGCGGCCGCGACAGTGTTGCCGTATCGGCAGTTTCACGATGTCGCCGAGAACTTCCGCTACGACATCGAACGGCTCTCGGCGTTCTACGGTGTCAGCTACGAGACCATCTGCCACCGGCTTTCGACCCTGCAGCGGCCGTCGATGCGTGGAGTGCCGTTCTCGTTCGTCCGCGTCGACCGCGCAGGCAACATGTCAAAACGACAGTCCGCCACAGGGTTTCACTTCTCGTCCAGCGGCGGCACCTGCCCGTTGTGGAACGTCTACGAGACGTTCGCCAACCCCGGCAAGATCCTGGTACAGATCGCGCAGATGCCCGACGGGCGCAACTACATGTGGGTGGCCCGCACCGTCGAGCGGCGGGCGTCACGGTATGGTCAGCCCGGTAAGACGTTCGCGATCGGGCTGGGCTGCGAGCTTCGCCACGCCCACCGGCTCGTCTACTCGGAAGGACTGGACTTGTCGGGAGATAACGCCACACCGATCGGCGCGGGCTGCCGGGTGTGCGAACGCGACAACTGCCCGCAGCGGGCGTTTCCGGCGCTGGGCCGCGCGCTCGATCTCGACGAGCACCGCAGCACGGTATCCCCCTATCTGGTGAAGCCGGCGTGACGGCGCACGTGGGCCGCATCCCGTCGGGGGGTGTGCGCGAGCTCGGGCTGATCAATTGGGTGCTGGCCAAATTCGGCGCGCGGACCGTCAGCGCCCCGGAAATGCATCTGTTCACCACGCTCGGTCAGCACAAGCGGCTGTTCTGGCTGTGGCTGCCGTATTCGGGCGCACTGTTGCGCGGGCGGTTACCGCGCGCCGACACCGAGCTGGTGATCCTGCGCGTCGCGCATCTGCGCTCGTGCGAATACGAGCTACAGCATCACCGCCGGATGGCACGCCGCCGCGGGCTCGATGAGCAGACGCAGGAGGCGATCTTCAACTGGCCCGCGGCGTCCAACCGGCTCACTCCCCGCCAGCAGGGGCTGCTGAAGGCCACCGACGAGTTCGTCCTCGACCGCTCGATCAGCGACGACACCTGGCAGGAGCTTTCCGGCCATCTCGATCGCCGCCAACTGATCGAATTCTGCATGCTCGCGGGCCAATACGACGGGCTGGCAGCGACGATGTCCGCGCTCGACCTACCGCTGGACCACCCGGATCACAGGTAGGTCGAGCTCAGCACGGCCAACGTCAACACGACCGGAAGGACCGGCAGCGCAAATGCGAATGCTGCCCACGGATAGTTTCGCCGCCGGCGCAGCCGCCAGCCCCACCACCCGGCGCACGCGGCCAGCACCAGCGACAAGATGAGCACCACCGCGCTCCACCGGCTCACCGTCGTGGTGGCAGCGCCGATCGAGATTGCCAGCAGCCAGCCGATATAACCGACCAGGACTCCGGCGACGACACCGAGAATCGTCGCGCCGTGCTCCGGCCCGTCGCCCAGCAGCAGCATCAGAAGTTGATCATGTGGCCAACCAGACCGTGGAAGCATTCCTGCAGTGCCTCCGACATCGTCGGATGGGTGTGCACGTTGCGCGCCAACTCATTCGCGCTCAGGTCCCACTTTTGCGCCAACGTGAGCTCGGGCAGCAGCTCGGACACGTCGTGGCCGACCAGATGCCCCCCGAGCAATTCGCCGTAGCGGGCGTCGGCGACGAGTTTGACGAAACCGCTCGGATCGCCGAGCCCATGCGCTTTTCCGTTGGCGGTGAACGGGAACTTGGCAACCTTGACGTCGTAGCCCTCGTCGCGGGCCTGCTGCTCGGTGAGCCCGAAACTGGCGACCTGCGGCTGGCAGAAGGTGGCGCGCGGCAGCATACGATAGTCGCCGAGCGTCAAAGTCTCTGCGCCGGCGATGGTTTCGGCTGCAATTACACCCTGTGCCTCGGCAACGTGCGCGAGCATTGCCTTACCGGTTACGTCGCCGATCGCGTAGATGTGGCCCACGCTGGTGCGCATGTTGTCGTTGATACCGATAGCATTGCCGTCGGTCAGCGCCACACCCGCCTTCTCCAGGCCGTAGCCCTCGACGTTGGGTGCAAAACCGATGGCCTGCAACACTTTTTCGGCAGTGAGCTCTTGAGGTTGGCCGTCCCTGCTGACCGTGACGCTCACCTGGGTGCCATCGTCATTGATGCCCTCGACCTTGGTCCCGGTGAGGATCTTGACCCCGAGTTTCTTGAACTGCTTCTCGATTTCTTTGGACACGTCGGCGTCTTCGTTGGGCAGCGCCCTCGGCAGAAACTCGACGATCGTCACATCGACACCGTAATTAGACAGCACGTAGCCGAACTCCATGCCGATCGCGCCGGCCCCGGCGATGACGATCGACGTGGGTAGCTCCCGAGTCATGATCAGCTCTTCGTACGTGACGACGTTTCGCGAAAGCGATGTGCCCGGCACCAGTCGCGTGCTACTGCCGGTGGCGATGATCGCGTGGTCGAAGGTCACGGACTGTGTGCCGCCGTCGTTGAGCTCGACCGAAACGGTGTTGGCGTCGACAAAGCTGCCGTAGCCGTGGATCTCGGTGATCTTGTTCTTCTTCATCAAGAAGTGGACACCGGCAACGCGACCCTCGGCCACCTTGCGGCTGCGGTCGTAGGCGATGCCGTAGTCGAGGCTCACCTCGCCGCTGATGCCGAACGTTTTGGCTTCCTTGGTGACGATGTGGGCCAGTTCGGCGTTGCGCAGTAGCGACTTGGACGGGATGCAGCCGACGTTGAGGCATACCCCGCCCCAGTACTTGGGTTCGACGACTGCGGTGTTCAGCCCCAGTTGCGCGGCCCGAATGGCTGCGACGTAGCCGCCGGGACCCGCTCCGAGAACGACGACATCGTAGTGAGAACTCACCGTGCCCACCCTAGTGGGATCCGATACCCATCCGTCATCGTGGTCGCTCCGAATACCCGATGTCCGACCAGGAGGGCGGCGGCAGCAGGCCGTCCGTGACGCAGGAGTGACAACCCGATGACGAACATTTCGACCAAGACACTCGCGGCGGCCGGCCTTGCGGCCACCGCCATCGTGGGCTTCGCGGCTTGCTCAAGCCACAAGTCCGAGTCGGAGCAGACGACAAGCATGAAGCCGGCCACCAGCACGGCTGCACCCGCGACGTCGTCGGCGATGGCGGACCCGGCGGCCGACCTGGTCGGTCCCGGGTGCTCGGACTATGCGGCGCTGCACCCCAGCGGTCCGGCCTCGGTGGCCGGCATGGCGCAGGACCCGGTTGCCACCGCCGCGTCGAACAACCCGATGCTTTCGACGCTGACGTCGGCGCTCTCAGGCCAGCTGAATCCGAACGTGAACCTGGTCGATACCCTCAACAACGGTCAATACACGGTGTTCGCCCCGACCAACGACGCCTTCAACAAGCTCCCGGCGGGCACGATCGACCAGCTCAAGACCGACTCGCAGATGCTGAAAAGCATCCTGACCTACCACGTGGTGCAGGGCCAGCTGAGCCCGGCAAAGGTCGACGGCACACACAAAACCCTCCAAGGCGCTGACGTGACGGTGGCCGGCCAGGGCAACGACCTCAAAGTCAACAACGCCGGACTGGTCTGCGGCGGGGTCCATACCGCCAACGCGACGGTGTACATGATCGACACGGTGCTGATGCCGCCCGCGCAGTAATCACCCGGCCGTCATGCACGGCAGTCCGGTTTGCCGGACTGCCGTGCATGCTGTTGCGGCCCAACCGATCCGGCGCTTTGCCCACCCATCCGTGGCCGATGCGGCAGCGAATAACGGATATGTTCACCCTCGCGCTGATCGGCTTCGTCGGCGGCCTGATCACTGGTATTTCACCGTGCATCCTCCCGGTCTTGCCGGTGATCTTTTTCGCCGGCGCGCAACGCGCCCCGGCGACTCCGCCCAGGCGGCGGACTCCGGTGGCGCCGTCGTCGTCGCAGCGAAGCGCTCACTGTCGGAAACCTTGCGGCCTTACCTGGTGATCGGTGGACTGGTGCTGAGCTTCAGCCTGGTCACCCTGCTCGGCTCGGCGTTGCTGTCACTGCTGCACCTGCCGCAAGACGCGATTCGCTGGGTCGCGCTGGCGGCGTTGGTGGCGATCGGGTTGGGCCTCATCTTCCCCCGGTTCGAACAGCTGCTGGAGCGCCCGTTCACCCGCATACCCCAGATGCGGATCACCACCCGCCGCAACGGCTTCGGGCTGGGTCTGGCGCTCGGCGTGCTGTATGTGCCGTGCGCGGGCCCGGTGCTGGCCGCGATCGTCGTCGCCGGGGCCACCGCGAGCATCGGCGTGGGAGTTGTCGTGCTCACCGTGGCGTTCGCGGTGGGCACCGCGGTGCCGTTGTTGTTCTTCGCTTTGGCCGGCCAGCGGGTGGCCGAACGGGTCAGTGCTTTTCGGCGGCGTCAGCGTGAGATTCGTGTCGCCGCAGGCATTGTGACGATTTTGCTCGCTGTTGCGTTGGTCTTGAACCTGCCTGCGGTGCTGCAGCGCGCGATTCCCGACTACACCAACTCACTGCAGGAGAAAGTCGGCGGCGGCGAGCAGATCCGGCAGAAGCTCAATCTGGGCGGGATCGTCACCGACCAGAACAGGCAGCTGTCGAACTGCAGCAACGGGGCCTCGCAGCTGGAAAACTGCGGCCCGGCACCCGATCTCAAAGGCATCGCCGCATGGCTGAACACGCCCGGCAACAAACCCGTCGACCTGCGCTCGCTGCGCGGCAAGGTGGTGCTCATCGACTTTTGGGCGTATTCGTGCATCAACTGCCAACGCGCCATCCCGCACGTCGAAGGCTGGTACCGGGCCTACAAAGACAGCGGCCGCGGTTTCGAGGTGATCGGCGTGCACACCCCCGAGTACGCATTCGAGAAGGTCACCGGCAACGTCGAAAAGGGCGCCGCCGACTTGGGCATCACCTACCCGATCGCGCTGGACAACGGTTACTCCACCTGGACTAACTACCGCAACAGGTATTGGCCCGCTGAGTACCTGATCGACGCCAACGGAGTGGTGCGGCATATCAAGTTCGGCGAGGGCGACTACACCGTCACCGAGCGGCTGATCAGGCAACTGCTCACCGACGCCGATCCTGGGGTCAGGCTGCCCCCGGCCGTCGACGCGCCCGATCTCACCCCCAAGCAGCACACCACCCCCGAGACCTACCTCGGGGTCGGCAAGGTGGTCAACTACGCCGGCGGCGGGGTATACGACGAGGGCACCGCCACATTCAGCTATCCGCCGAGCCTGCCCGCGGACAGCTTCGCGCTGAGCGGCCCCTGGTCATTGGACTATCAGGGCGCCACCGCCCAGGACGACAACTCGAGCATCGAACTCAACTATCACGCCAAGAACGTCTACCTCGTCGCCGGCGGCACCGGGACGGTCACGGTGATCCGTGACGGCAAGTCGACGGCGCTACCGATCAGCGGACCACCGACGTCCCATCAAATCGTCTCCGGCGACCGGGTGGCGTCCGGAACACTGGAGGTGCGCCTCACCAAGGGGCTGCAGGTGTACTCCTTCACCTACGGCTGAACGCAATCCGCGCCATGTGTGACCCGTCCAACAGGTGGTCGGCTCCGAAGAATCCATGTCCGGGTGTCAACACAGGCAGTCACCAAAGGAGTAAAGGCAATGAAAATCGCAACCAAGACGCTGGCGGCGACCGGTTTTGCCGCGGCCACGATGGTGGGTCTCGCGGTGGGCATGTCGCCGACCGCGTCGGCAGCCGATCTGGTCGGCCCGGGATGCGCGGACTACGCGGCGCTGCATCCCAGCGGTCCCGCGTCGGTGGAAGGCATGTCGCAGGACCCGGTCGCGACCGCGGCGTCGAACAACCCCGAGCTGACCACACTGACCGCGGCGGTCTCCGGCCAGCTCAACCCGCAGGTCAACCTGGTCGACACCCTCAACAACGGTCAGTACACCGTTTTCGCGCCGACCGATGATGCGTTCAACAAGCTCCCCTCGTCGACCATCGACCAACTGAAGACCAACGCGGACTTGCTGAAAAGCATCCTGACCTACCACGTGGTGCAGGGCCAGCTGAGCCCCGCCAAGATCCCCGGCACGCACAAGACGCTGCAGGGCGGCAACGTGACGGTGACCGGTCAGGGCAACAACCTGCGGATCAACAACGCCGGGCTGGTGTGCGGCGGAGTGCCCACCGCCAACGCGACGGTGTACATGATCGACACCGTGCTGATGCCACCCGGTATGTAGGCGACACCCGAACCCTGCCCGGATTCGCGCCGTCGTGATCGCCGACCGTTTAGCAGAATTGTTCTGCGAGGTCGTCGGATTTACGCTTCCGGTGCGAATCCGGGCGTGGGACGGCAGCGAGGCCGGGCCGTCCAGCGCGCCCGTGCTGGTCATCCGCTCACGGCGTGCGCTACGCCGATTGCTCTGGGCACCAGGGGAATTGGGCCTCGCACGGGCGTACGTGTCTGGCGACATCGACGTCGACGGCGACCTTGCCGACGGCTTGCGACTGGCCTGGGCCGGTGCCCGGCAGTCGAACAACCGGCACCGAACTGGGCGAATCTCGTGGCGGGACAAGACAAGAGCAGTGCTCGTCGCGGCAAGCTTAGGAGCGCTCGGAGCGCCGCCCGCCCCGCCCGCCGCTGAGGCGCGGCTGACCGGTCGGCGACACTCCCGCAGGCGGGACCGGGCGGCGATCGCGCACCACTACGACCTGTCCAACGAGTTCTATCGGCTGCTGCTCGACGAGCAGATGACCTACTCGTCGGCGTATTTCACCCACGACGGACAGTCGCTCGACGAGGCGCAGACCGCGAAACTGGATCTGATCTGCCGCAAGCTGGACCTCCGCCCAGGCATGCGGCTGCTGGACGTCGGCTGCGGCTGGGGGTCGCTAATCTGTTATGCGGCAACGCATTACGGCGTGCACGCCACCGGGATTACGCTGTCGCAGCAACAACGGGACTTCATCGCCGGTCGGCTGGCCGAACGCCGGGTGGACAACGTCGACGTGAGACTGCTGGACTACCGCGATTTCGACGCGCTGCCTGGTACCAGCGAGTCTTTCGATGCGGTCAGCTCGATCGAGATGGGCGAGCACGTCGGCGAAAAGCGCTACCTCGACTATGCGCGCATGCTGTTTCGGGCACTCACGCCGACGGGGCGGCTCCTGCTGCAGCAGATGTCGCGGCGAAGCGATGCCGCGCCGGGCGGTGGGCCGTTCATCGAGCGCTACATCGCGCCCGACATGCACATGCGCCCACTGGCGCACACGCTGAGTTATCTAGAGAAGGCGGGCTTCGAGGTGCGCGACGTCGAGGCCATGCGCGAACACTACGCACGCACCGCACGGCACTGGATCGAGACATTCGACAAGCACTACGACCAGTTCGTCGCCCTGCAGGGCGACCAGGCGGCCCGGGTGTGGCGGCTGTATCTGGTGGGCGGCGCGCTGGCGTTCGAGCAGGGCCGCATGGGCGTCGACCAGATTCTGGCGGTCAAGCCCACCGCCGACGGTCAGGCCGCGATGCCGTGGACCCGCCCTTGGGCGACGCCGGCGTCATAGCCCTCGCACCGAAGGCGTCGACCAAGGCGCCCGCGATCTGCCGGTCAGACAGACCGTGCTCGCGCAGCAGGTCGGCGCGGGCGCCGTGGTCGATGAACCGGGCCGGCAGCCCGAACACGCGGACCGGGACATCCACGCCGGTGTCAGCCAGTTCCAGAGCAAGCCGAGCACCCACACCGCCGACGCGAACGTTGTCCTCGACGGCGGCCACCAGGCGATAGTCACCGGCCATGGCCACCAGGGCAGGGTTCACCGGCAGCAGGAAGCCCGGGTCGACGACGGTGACCCCGATGCCGTGGGCGGCGGCCCGCGCGGCCACCCGCAGCGCGAGGGCCGCCATCGCCCCCACACCGACAAGCAGCACGTCGCGGGTCTGGGCCCGGGCGAGCACGTCGACACCGTCAACGGTTTCCAGCGCTTTGATGTCCGGGCCGACCGGCGCCTTCGGGAAGCGGATCACACTGGGGCCGTCGCTGCGCCTCACGCATGCGTGTAGCAGCGCGGCCGCGCTGCTGGCGTCGCGGGGGGCTGCCAACGCCAAGCCGGGAACCAGCTGCAGGTAGGACAGGTCCCACATGCCATGGTGCGACGGCCCGTCCGGCCCGGTGATTCCGGCCCGGTTGAGCACGAATGTGACCGGCTGGCGATGCAGGGCGACGTCCATGAGCAACTGGTCGAAGGCGCGGTTGAGGAAGGTGGCGTAGAGACAGACCACGGGCTTGAGCCCACCCATCGCCAGGCCGGCTGCATGGGTCACGGCGTGCTGTTCGGCGATGCCGACGTCGAAGACCCGGTCGGGGAATTCGGCGGCCATCGCGGCCAGGTTGACCGAGTGTGTCATTGCCGCAGTGACCGCGACTACTGCCGGGTCTCGGCGCGCTAGCGCCACCAGCTGCTCGCCGACCACGTCGTCCCAGCTGCGGGCGGCCGGTCGCTGGGCCCCGGTGGCCACGTCGAACGCGCCGACCCCGTGCAGGCAGTCGACCGGGTCACGCAGCGCCGGTGGGTAGCCGAAGCCTTTGCGGGTGATGCAGTGCACGACGACCGGTGCACCGAAGTCGCGGGCCCGGCACAACGCTTTCTCCAGCGACGCGATGTTATGGCCATCGATGGGGCCCAGGTACTTCAGGCCAAGATCTTCGAACAGCGGCTGGGGCGCCACCAAATCTTTGATCCCTCGCTTGAGGCGGCGCAACGCCTGGTAGAGCGGCAGCCCGGCCAGCGGCACGCGCGGCAGCGCCGCCTTGGCTAGCGACTTGTACCGCTCGTAGTCGGGGCGCATCCGCAGGTGGGCCAGATGCTCGGCCAGCGCCCCAGTGGTCGGATCGTAGGAGCGGCCGTTGTCGTTGATGACGATGACGATCGGGTGGCGGGGCTGGGCGGCGATGTTGTTGAGCGCCTCCCAGCACATGCCGCCGGTCAGTGCGCCGTCACCCACGACGGCAACCACCCGCCGGCCATGCTGCCCGCGCAACGCGAAGGCCTTAGCCAGCCCGTCGGCGTAGGACAGCGCCGCGGAGGCGTGGGAGTTCTCGACCACATCATGCGGAGATTCCCCGCGGCTCGGATAGCCCGACAGGCCGCCAGCTCGACGCAGAGTGGCGAAGCCGCCCTGTCGGCCGGTGAGCATCTTGTGCACGTAGGCCTGGTGGCCGACGTCGAACAGGATCAGATCGCGCGGCGAGTCGAAGACGCGGTGCAACGCAATGGTGAGCTCCACCACGCCGAGGTTCGACCCGAGATGCCCACCTGTTATTGCGAGCGCGGCGACCAAGAACTCCCGAACCTCCGCGGCGAGCTGCATCAGCTGCGCTTTATCAAGGGCCTTCAGGTCGTACGGTCCGCGGATCGTGGACAACAGCTGCACCGGTTACCCCTCGTCATCAAACCGGTGCGGCAGAGTCGCACTTGTCGGTTTGGGTGTCATCCTGGCCACCGCTTCCGTTGCTCCCACAAGCTATTCGGAGCCCTAGCCGCCGCAGATCGGAAACCGACGCCCGTATCGGGAGAAGCGGGCGGCCCCGACACCGCAGCGCCTATCCTGGCCGCGTCGAGGCAGTGCACGCCGGCGACTGTCCGGGGGCTGTGAGGGCGCGTGAATCGAACCACACCGGGAGCTAGCCGCAGGCAGTTGCGCTCCGGCTGGTCTCCTGCGGTGACGGCAGACGAGCCGGCGGTTGCCGAACGCGGTCCACAGTCCGACGACGAAGCCCGGCCGAGATATACCGTGCGGGCGGCCGCACAGTTGCTGGGTGTGCCGACCGCGACCCTGCGCAGCTGGACCCGGCGCTACGGCATCGGTCCGGCCGAGCATCGACCGGGTGCCCATCGCCTTTACAGCGACAACGACCTTCAGACGTTGCGCCACATGCGAACGCTGATCGACCAAGGCGTCAGCCCCCGAAGTGCGGCGCGGACCGCGATGGCGTCGGCGACACCCGGCTATGCCGAGACGGCTCCGCTCTTGGCCGCCGCGTTCGGGCTCGACGCGATCAATGCTGCGCTGATCATCGAGCGTCATCTGCGCCACTACGGGGTGCTCGACACCTGGGACTTGCTGGTGCGGCCGGTCTTCGCGGTTATCGAAGGCCGCCAACGCGAGGGCGAGAAATGCATCGACATCGAACACATGCTGTCGTGGGCGGTTGCGCGCTCGTTCCAGAAGGTACCGATGCCGCCCACCTGGACGCCGACCTCGGTGATCTTGGCCTGCACCGCCGACGAAACCCATGCCCTGCCGCTGGAAGCACTTCGTGCCGCGTTGTGTGAGCGCGGCTGCGGGGTGTTGATGCTGGGGGCCGCGGTCCCCGTCGAGGCGGTGGTCGACGCGCTGGCGCGGGGCTCACAGCCGAGGGCGGTGGTGATCTGGTCGCAAACTGCCGACACCGCGGATGCGGCCATGATCAGGACGGTCGCCAAGGCGGCACCACAGGTGATGGCCGCGGGACCCGGGTGGGACTCCGTGCGCCTGCCACCGGCGACGGTGCGCCCAAAATCGCTTCGTGATGCGGTGCAAATACTGACCACGCGAATCAGCCAGGCTTCCCGAGAGGGCTGATCGGATGCCATCTTCGACGGTTAGTGCATCGGCTGTGCATCAGTCGGGTATGTGTGGTGGTGTGCTCGATAGCTTGCCGCTGCCACGCGAAGAACTCGTCGTCTTGGTCGACGAACACGCCCGGCCCATCGGAACCCTGCCCAAGGCGGTAGTGCATCACCGGGCAACCCCGCTTCATCTGGGTTTTTCCTGCTACCTGTTCGATCGGCGCGGACAGGTCCTGTTGACCCGGCGGGCATTGACGAAGCGTACATGGCCCGGAGTGTGGACGAACTCGTGCTGCGGCCATCCACTGCCCGACGAACCGCTGTCCGAAGCGGTGCGGCGCCGCGCCCGTCATGAGTTGGGTTTGCAGATCGACCACTTGGAATGCGTGCTGCCGCATTTTCGCTATCGCGCCACCGCAACCGACGGCACCGTCGAAAACGAACTGTGTCCGGTGTTTTTCGCCCGCGCCCAGGGGCCGGTGCAGCCGGCGGCCGACGAGGTGATGGACTGGCGCTGGGTCTCGTGGCCCGAGTTGCGGGCGGCGGCCGAGCTGTCCTGGCCGCTGAGCCCGTGGGCCGCCGCCCAGATTTTGCTGCTGGAGGATGCCGACCTTGGGCGCTGGCGCTAGGGCAGCGGGTACAGGCGCGCGGGTTTAGGGACACGGCATGTCGGTCATCCTCGCCTACGGCTCCCCATCGCTGGGTCACCTGTTCCCGTTGTGCGCGCTGCTGTCGGAACTGGTCGCGCGCGGACACCAGGTTCACCTTCGGACAATGGCCGCCGGGGTCGTCGACGCGCGCCGGATTGGCGTCAAGGCCCAAGCCGTTGACCCGCGCATCGAGGCGATCGTGGGACGGGATTGGACCACCCGAAATGCGCTCGACGTGTTGAAGATGTCGATCGATGTTTTCTGCCGGCGCGCCGCGCTTGAAGTCGACGACCTGCGCGGGGCGATCGAGCTGGTGTGCCCGGATGTGGTGATCGTGGATGCCAACTGCTGGGGCGCAATGTCCTTCGCTGATGCGAAAACCCTTCGCTGGGGTGTCTTTTCGCCGTTCACGCCGTTCCTTCGCTCGCCCGGCGTGCCGCCATTCGGTCCAGGCTTGCGGCCATGGCCCGGCACGCTGGGCCGGATCCGGGACGCCGCCGTGCGCCCCGTTGTGGCGCACTTGTTCGACCGTCGGATCCTGCCGCCACTCAACGCCATTCGCAGCCGGCTGGGCGCGCCGGCAGTCCGGTCGGTCGACGAGTTTCTACGTCGAGCACCGCTGCTGCTGGCCGTGGGTGGCGAACCGCTGGAATACCCGCACCCCGGCTGGGGTGACTCTGTGCATCTGATCGGCGCTTGCGCGTTCGAGCCAGCGCCCTCGACCGCTCCGGCGTGGCTGTCACGAATCGAACAGCCCCTCGTGTTGGTGTCCACGTCGTCGATCCGCCAAGCGGATACGGTGCTGGGAGCGACCGCGCTGGAGGCGTTGGCCGGTGAACCGGTCCATGTGGTCGCCACCTTCCCGGCCGGCATACCCGCGGGCATGCCGAGGACACCCAATGCGACTGTGTGCCAATACGTCTCCCACCGCGCGGTGCTGGCCCGAGCCGTCTGCGCGATCACCCACGGCGGCATGGGAACCACGCAAAAGGCGCTCGACTGCGGTGTTCCGGTGTGTGTCGTACCGTTCGCGCGAGATCAGGCCGAGGTGGCGCGACGTGTCGAAATGGCACGCTGCGGAACCCGGCTGCCGGCGAAAAAGCTGACCGCGCGGCGGCTGCGGGCCAGCATGTACGAGGCAATGACGATGACCGACGGGGCACGGCGGGTGGCCGCCGGTTTCGCCGCCACCGGAGGCGTCGCGCGCGGCGCCGACCTGATCGAGAGCCGTCTGCTCAGCCAGCCGCCGCGGCGCAGTAGCTCGACTCGACGGCGCCGGGTCGGAAGACGGTCAGCGCTGGCCGCGCCGCGGCAAGCGGCGCGGCGCGGCGCGGGCGAACACCAGCCAGGACACGCCCGCCGCTACGAATGCGAGCAACTGCAGGGCCCTGGTCGCGTCGGCCGGGTAGAGCACTCCTTCGACGTAATGGTCGATGAATCCGCCCTGATCCAGCGGACGCATCTGCGCCTTTTCGCGAGCCATATTCTCCAGCCACGTCAACGGGCACGGGGCGGCCCATCTGACCACGGCCACCCCCCACACCACGGTCGCCACGTGCAGCCAGATGGTGCGCGGCCAGCGCAGCGCCAAAAATCCTCCGCTCGGCACGTAGATCAGGTACGCGAAATGGGCAGCGGCCGCTACGACGACGACGGCGCGGTACAGAAGTCTCATGGGGATGCCCAGGTTAGCGTGAAGGTCGACGCAACCGTGGCCGATCCGGCTTCGATGCATCTCCCTTCAGCCCGGCCGCAGTCTGCCCCCACTATCAAACGATGCACAATCGATGCATGTGGTCAACATTGGAAACGGGGTACTCCGACAGCCATGAAGCGACTCGCCCCCGAAGCCACGGCCCGGCAGACGCCCACGCTGCAGCTGGGCCGGAGGGGCCGCGTTGAGCGCCGTTGACGAACGCATGCTCGCGTTACCCACTGTGGGGTGGGCATACCGCGACGGGAATGCCGCCTTCGAGACCTGGCGGGCCAGCGTGCGCGACGCCGTGCTGGCTTCGGTGGCCGACTTCGTCGCCACCCGCTGCGCGGTCGACCTGCGCGGGCCAGGCGCCGACATTGCCGCCGAGGTCGTGCAGGGATTCGTCGGTGGCGGCAAGTGCGTGCGCTCGACCTTCGCATTGCTGGGCTGGCTGTGCGGGGCCGATGCCGGGGCGGCGGCGCTGCGGGCGGCCGCCAGCCTCGAGTTGCTGCACGCATTCGCGCTGCTGCAAGACGACGTAATGGACGATTCGCCGGTGCGCCGCGGGCGCGCCTCGGCGCACGTGCAATTCGCTTGCTGGCATCGCGACCGTGGGCTGTCCGGGTCGTCGAGCCGATTCGGGGAGTCGGCCGCGATGCTGCTCGGCGATCTGTGCCTGGTGTGGGCCGAGCAAATGCTGCGGGGAAGCGGACTCGCCCGCGACGCCCTCGACCGCGCCTGGCCGCGCTACGACACCATGCGGACCGAACTCGCGGTCGGGCAACTCGGTGACATTGTCGTCGATGCCGCGAGCCTGCCCAGTCTGGTTGAGGTGCTCGACGTCGCGCGCCGCAAGTCGGGTAACTACACCGTGCGCTGGCCGCTGGAAATCGGAGCCGTCCTCGCTGGCTGCGATGACGATGTGCTCACGCTGCTCAGCGGCTACGGTGAGGCCGTGGGCGAGGCCTTTCAGATGCGAGACGACCTGCTCGGTATCTACGGCTCGCCGCGGGTTACCGGTAAGCCCGCGGGCGCCGATCTGTCGGAGCGCAAGGCCACCACCGTCGTGGTGGCCGCCTATCAGCTGGCGGACAACGGGTTACGGCGTCGGTTGTCGGAGTTGATGGGCTCGGCTGAGCTTGACCAGTCCGCCGTCGACCAGTGGCGCACACTGATCGCGGCCACCGGCGCAGTGGAGTTGATCGAGCAGATGATCGCCGAGCGGGTCGCCGCCGCGCTGGAACTGCTCAGCAGCGACCGTATCGACCACGGCGTGCGCGACGCGTTGGCCGACATGGCCGTGGCATGCTCGCAGCGGGCGGCATGATGCGCACGGTCGTGGGCACAACTGACCACGTCGTGGTGGTGGGGGCTGGGCTGGCCGGGCTGTCGGCGGCTCTGCATCTGGCGGGTCGCGGCCGCGCGGTCACCGTGGTCGAGCGCGCCGGCGTTCCCGGCGGCCGGGCGGGCCGCAAAGACGTCGACGGCTACCGCCTGGACACCGGGCCGACGGTGCTGACCATGCCGGAGGTCATCGACGATGTCTTTGCGGCCGTGGGCGAGTCGACCGCGGACCGGCTGGAGCTGCGCGCGGTGCGTCCGGCTTACCGGGCGGTGTTCGCCGACGGCGAAAGCCTCGATGTGCACTGCGACGCGGCCGCGATGACCGCCGAGATCCGGCGGTTCGCCGCCCGGATCAGGCCCACGGCTACCGACGGTTGCGGGACTGGCTCACCCGGCTGTATCGGGTCGAGTTCGACAGTTTCATCGCCGCCAACTTCGACTCGCCACTGTCGCTGGTCACCCCCCAGCTGGCGCGGCTGGCCGCCATCGGGGGCTTCCGCCGGTGGGACACGATGGTGGGCCGGTTCATCACCGACGAACGACTGCGGCGAGTATTCACCTTCCAGGCCCTCTACGCCGGGGTCCCTCCGCAGCGCGCGCTGGCTGTTTACGCCGTGATCGCCTACATGGACACCGTCGCCGGGGTGTACTTTCCGCGCGGTGGAGTGCGGGCGTTGCCCGATGCACTGGCCGCGGCGGCGGCCAATGCCGGAGTCGAATTCCGTTACGGTGCAACAGTATCCGCCTTAGAATCCCGCGCCGGGCGGGTGGTTGGGTTGCGCACCGATACGGGTGAGCGGATCGGGTGCGACGCGCTGGTGCTGACCACCGAACTGCCCGACACCTACCGGCTGTTGGGCCGAACGCCGCGCCGGCTGCTGCCGCTGCGGCACGCGCCGTCGGCGGTCGTCGTGCACGTCGGATGCCGGGCGGCAGAGCACGAAACTGCCCTGCACACAATCCTTTTCGGCCGCGCTTGGGAAAAGACATTTCGCGACATCATCGACGACGGCCGCCTGATGGCTGACCCCTCGCTGCTGGTCAGCAGGCTCACCGCCGGCGATCCCGCTTTGGCGCCGGCCGGCCGTGACCTGCTCTACATCCTGGCGCCGGCCCCCAACACCGTTGTCGGGACTGTCGATTGGGACGTAACCGGGCGGGCCTACACCGACGAGCTGATCGCCACGGTGACCGATCGGCTGCCCCAACTCGGGGCCGACGCAGAAGTGCTGCACGTCGTGACTCCCGCGGATTGGGCGCGCGACGGGATGGCTGCGGGCACCCCGTTCGCGCTGGCGCACACGTTCACTCAGACCGGGCCGTTCCGCCCGGCCAACACCTTGCGCGGCGTCGAGAACGTGGTGCTGGCGGGATCGTCGACCGTGCCCGGCGTGGGTGTGCCCACTGCGCTGCTGTCCGGGCGGCTGGCCGCTGACCGGATCACCGGGGCGGCCACCCGGACGACCGTTGCCCGCCTACCGGGCCGGCCGCGATGATCGGTTCCGAACTCGACGCCGCCGGCGTGCGCGACCCCGCGCTGCGGGCCGCGTATCGGCACTGCCGCCGCCTCAACGCGCGATACGGCCGCACCTTCTTCCTGGCGACCAGGCTGCTCGCGCCCGATCAGCGGCCCGCGGTGCACGCGCTGTACGGGTTTGCCCGGCAGGCCGACGACATCCTCGACGATTTCGACCCGGGGCTTAGCACCACCGAGCGGGCCCGGCGACTGCAATGTCTGGCCGCTCGGTTGGCCGACCGGCTAAGGCACGGCCACCGGACCGACGACGACCCGGCGTTGACGGCGGTGGTGCATACCGCCCGCGCCTACGCGATCCCGTGGCAGCTGTTCGATGCTTTCCTGGCATCGATGCGAATGGACCTGACCGTCACCGACTATCCCGACCGGGATGCGCTGGACCGCTACGTGCACGGCTCAGCCGAGGTGATCGGGCTGCAGCTGCTGCCGGTGCTCGGCACCGTCGCTCCTCGCGAAGAAGCCGCCCCGTACGCCGCGGCACTGGGAAAAGCGTTTCAGCTCACGAACTTTCTGCGTGACATCGACGAGGATCTGCAGCGCGGGCGGATCTATCTGCCCGCTGACGAGCTGGCCGCCCACGATGTCGACCGCGACGTGCTGATGTGGTGCCACACCCACCGACGCACCGACCCCAGAGTGCGGGCCGCGCTGGTCGAGCAGCACGCGGTCACCCGCAAGATCTATGACTATGCCCGCGGCGGCATCGCGATGCTGCAGCCGCGATCACGCCCCTGCGTGGCGGTGGCCTCGACCTTGTACTCGGAGATACTGGACCGCATCGAAGACATCGACTTCGCTGTGTTCAGCCAGCGCGCCACCGTCGGCACCGGGCGGCGGCTGCAGGTGGCCGGCGCGGGCCTGTTGCGGGCATGGGCGGCGCGGTTGCGCGGGGGTAAGGGCTAACCATGGACCGCTGGCAATACCTGGTCGTGCTGGCCTGCTGCCTGGCCGTCACCGCGCCGCTGGAGATGTTCGGCGCCGGCGTATACCGGCAGCCCCGGCGGCTGCTGGCCGCGGTGTTGCCGGTCGCGGCCGTGTTCGTGGCGTGGGACGTGGCGGCCATCGCCGCCCATGTGTGGACCTACAGCCCGCGCTTCACCACAGGTGTCGTGCTGCCCGGGCGCATCCCGATCGAGGAGGTGCTGTTCTTCCTCGTCATCCCGCTGTGCGGGCTCCTTACCTACAACGCGGTCAGTGCAATTCTGGGCCGGCTGCGCCGAATCCGGATCAGGTCGGTGCGGCGGTCATGAGCGGCCTGGGATACACGCTGCCCGCTGTCGCGTCGGTGGTCGCGGTGTGTGCGCTGGAGTTCGCGGCGCTGCACACCGGGTTGTTTCGCCGACTGGCGTACTGGATTTCCCTGGTGATCGTGCTGGGCTTTCAGATTCCGGTGGACGGCTGGCTGACCAAGCGCAGCGCGCCGATCGTCAGCTACGACGAGCGGCACACCAGCGGCATCCGGTTTCCATTCGATATTCCGGTCGAGGACTTCATGTTCGGCTTCGCGCTGGTGACCGCGGTGCTGCTGCTGTGGGAACACCAGCGGCGGCGCGACCGACAGGATGCCTCGTGACCTGCCGTTTCCGCGGGCTGCCGCATGCCGACGTGCCCGCCGCGTTCGACGCTTCCGCCGCGGTGTACGACAAACTCGTCGCGGCCAGTCCCGGCTATCACGAGCAGCTGCGACTATCGGTGCGCCGCATGCGGTTACCCGATGAGGGCCGCGGACTGCGGCTGCTCGACGCTGGCTGCGGGACCGGAGCATCCACCGCCGCCCTGCTCGCGGTCGCGCCGCACGCCCAGATCGTGGCGGTCGACGCGTCGGCGGGCATGCTGGCCCAGGCCGCTGCCAAGCCGTGGCCGCCGACAGTGCGGTTCGTGCTCGGCCGTGTCGAAGATCTCGGCACGGCCGACATCGAAGGACCATTCGACGCCGTCTTCGCCGCCTACCTGCTGCGCAACCTGGCCGACCCGGACGCTGGGCTGCGCACGCTGCGCGGGCTGCTGCGCCCCGGCGGATTGCTGGCGGTGCACGAATATTCGGTGCGCGACTCGGCGCTCGCCACAGCGGCGTGGAACATGTTGTGCTGGGCCGTGGTCATCCCCGCAGGATGGCTGGCCAGCGGAGACCCCAGCCTGTACCGCTACCTGCGGCGCAGCGTCAACGATTTCGACGGCGCGGCTGCCTTTCGGGACAGGCTGCGCGACAACGGGTTCAGTGCGGTAAGCAGCCAAACCATGCCCGGCTGGCAACGGCACATGGTGCACACGTTCCTCGCGGAGGCGCCGCGATGACTGATCGCCGCCGTGTTACGCATCCCGCGCCCGTGGGTTCGGCCGATGCGGCCACCTTGCCTAGACGGCCCCACGCCGTGGTCGTCGGCGCGGGCATCGCGGGCCTGGCCGCCGCCACCGGCTTGGCCGAGCGCGGGGTTACCGTCGACGTCATCGAGCGCCAACCTTATCTGGGCGGGCGGGTGGGCGGCTGGACCGAGACACTTCAAGGCGGCACCCCGGTAGCCATGAACCGCGGCTTCCACGCGTTCTTCCGCCAGTACTACAACCTGCGAAACCTGTTGCGCCGCATCGATCATGGCCTGAGCATGTTGCAGCCCTTAGCGGACTACCCGCTGGTCGACGCGCACGGCCGACGTGACACGTTCCGCGGCCTCCCCAAAACTCCGCCGTTCAACGCGCTGGTTTTCGCGCTGCGCAGCCCGACTTTTCGGCTGCGCGACCTGGCACGGCTCAACGCTCGGGCCGCGGCGCCGCTGGCGGCGGTGTCGGTGCCCGAGATCTACCGGCTCCTCGACCACCTGGACGCCCTAACATTCCTGCGTGAGATCAACTTTCCCGACGCCGCACAGCATCTGGCTTTCGAGGTGTTCTCCCGCAGCTTCTTCGCCGAACCCGCCGAGCTGTCAGCCGCCGAACTGGCCACCATGTTTCACATTTACTTCCTGGGTTCCAGCGAGGGCATCATCTTCGATGTGGTCAACGCCAATTTCGATGCGGCGCTGTGGAATCCGCTGCGTTGCTATCTGGAAGACCGCGGTGTGCGTTTCCACACCGGGGTGTCGGTGACCGCGGTCGAGCCGGGTCCACGATTTGTCGTGCGTTGCGAGGGTGAGTCCGACATGGCGGCCGACGGTGTGGTGCTGAGCGCCGACGTCCGGGGACTGCGCCAGATCGTATGCAATTCGATGGGATTGGGCACCGAAGATTGGCGGCGACGCATCGCCGCGCTGCGCACCGCGCCGCCCTTCGTGGTTCAGCGACTGTGGCTCGACCGGCCGGTGCGCGCCGAGCGGGCGGCTTTCCTTGGCACCGGCGGGCGCCCGCCGCTGGACAACGTCAGCGTGCTGGAACGCTACGAACACCAAGCCGCACAGTGGGCTGCTCGCACCGGCGGCTCGGTCGTCGAACTGCACTCGTATGCGGTGACCAGCCCGCTGGACGGCTTGGGTAGCCAGCTGCTGGGCCGACTGCACGAGCTGTACCCGGAGACCGCGGCCGCGCGATCCCTCGGCGAACGGGTGCTGTGCGCCGACGACTGCCCACGATTTGCCCCCGGCGATTTCGCTTGGCGCCCGGGTGTCGTCACGCCCCATCCGGGCCTGGCGCTGGCCGGCGACGGTATCCGGATCGACTTGCCGGTCGCGCTGATGGAGCGGGCCGCGACGACGGGCTGGGCGGCGGCGAACCATCTGCTCGCGCATTTCGGCCTGGCGGGTCACACGCTGCAGACCGTGCCGATCGCGGGCCGCTCGACGGTGCTGCGCTGGCTTGCCCAGAAGGCGGGGCGGCGCCGATGAGCATTTTCGACGGCCTGAAGTCGTGGTGGTCGAAAACCTCGCCGCTGCAGCCGCTGCCAGCTACCCAGTGGGCGGCGCAGCAACCGACCTTCGCCGAGGCGCAACCGGCCGTCATCGACGGCGCGGTGCGCCGGTCACAGCTGCGGCCCAGCGGCAACTGGTACGTGATCGCCGCCAGCGCCCAGATCGGCCGTCGCCCGTTCGGGACGACCGTCGGCGGTCGCGAAATCGTGGCCTGGCGTGGCGCAGGCGGCGCGCTTCACGCCGGGCCTGGCACATGTCCGCATCTGGGCGCCGATTTGTCCGCCGGCAAGCTCGACTGCGGTGCACTGATCTGTCCGTGGCACGGCCTTCGCCTCGACGGCGGGCCGCGGTTCGGCTGGGAGCCATACCCTGCATACGACGACGGGGTGCTGGCCTGGGTGCGCCTTGATGACCTCGGCGGTGAGCCGCCGAGCGACTGTCCGGTGGTGCCCGATCGCCCGGACACCGCCCACCTGCACGCCGTGGCGCGCCTGGTCGGCCGCTGCGAACCGCGCGACATCGTCGCCAACCGCTTCGACCCCTGGCACGGCGCCTGGTTGCACCCGTACTCCTTAGCCGCTGCGCGTGCTGAGCGCGCCGGTGCCCGGCGCCGACGTGCCCCAGGATTGCGATCGTTTCCTGGTCGCGGTGACGTTTCGGATCGGCCGGTTCGGGGTTCCGGTGGTCGCCGAATTCACCAGTCCCGAGCCGCGAACCGTCGTGATGCGCATCGTCGACGGCGAAGGCACGGGTAGTGTGGTCGAAACCCATGCCACTCCAATGGGTTTGGGTCCGGATGGCCTACCCCGCACGGTGGTGCTGGAAGCCGTCGTCGCGCATTCCGACCGACCCGGCTTCGCCCACGCGGTGCGGGTTGCGCCGCTGTTCACTCCGCTGATGCGCCGCGCCGCGGCGCGGCTATGGCGTGACGACATCGCCTACGCCGAACGCCGCTACCGCTTGCGCACCCGTCGAACTTGACGCCCGCGCCTGAAGCTTGGCTAAGCGGTCACGACCCGTTGCCGTGGGCCGCAGCGGCGCGGGCAGTGACGTTTCGGAATACTTGACGAAACCGGTTGCGGTGCAACGGCAAACCGACATACCAGTAAATGCGGCCGGCAATGCCGTGCGGATAGAAGATCGAGCGTTGCTCATAGTGGCTGCCGGATCCGGCGGCCTCGCGCACGCGCATCTCAAGCCAGGCTTGGCCCGGCCCCCGAGTATGGCTGCGCAAAAGCAGCAACTCGCCGGGTTCGAGTTTTTCCAGCCGCCAACGATGGTGAGCCGCCGCGTCGTTGATCGATTTCCACAGCTCGGCGGGAGTTGCAGGCGTCCAGGCCGAACGGCTGGCCGTGTAAGCAACCTCACCCGCCCATTTCGGATCGCTGGGCAACGGTTCGGATGGCTCACCGTCGGATGCGGCTGACCTCCAAGAGGATTCGACCTTCGCCTGGGTGGTGCGCAGCAGTGCCAGCTTGACCGCATCGCGGTAACCCGTAAGACCCGCCGCTGGTGGTGCGATCACGGTGTCGATGTCGTGATCGGCCATGACAGCATTGCAGTGCAAGGACTCCACCAGCGGTCGGGCCAGCCCCGCCGGGATGGGCGTCACCAGGCCGACCCACCAGCTGGCGATCGTCGGCGTCAGGAACGGCAAGACCACGATGACACGCCGCCGCAATCCGGCCACCTCGGCGTAGACCTGCATCATCTCGCCGTACTCCAGCACATCGGGTCCGCCGACGTCCCAGGTTCGCGACGTCGGCACTGTTGCCTCGGCGGCCTCGACCAGGTAGTGCATGACGTCGCGGATCGCGATCGGCTGAATCCTGTTGTGCACCCACTTGGGTGTCGTCATCACCGGCAGCCGGTCGGTGAGATGTCTGATCATCTCGAAAGAGGCGGAGCCGGAACCGATGATCACCCCGGCCTGCAGCACGAGAGTCTCGATACCCGAGCTGAGCAGAATGTCGCCGACAGTGGTCCGCGACTCGAGATGCGGGGATAACCGCGCGCCTGAGGGATGCAGCCCGCTGAGATAAATCAGCCTGCGAACCTCGGCAGCACGGGCGGCAGCTACCACATTCATCGCCGCGCGGCGCTCTTCCGCGGCGAAGTCCGCGCTGGAGCCCATCGAATGGACCAGGTAATAGACGACGTCGACGCCGGTGAACGCGGCAGGCAGGGTTTCGGCGGCGCTGAGATCACCACACGCCACCTCAGCGCTTTCACGCCAAGGAACTTCGTCCAGCTTCCGCGGGTTTCGAGCCAATACCCGCACCTGATAGCCGCGGCCTAGAAGCCTCGGCACCAGACGAGCACCAACGTATCCCGTCGCCCCGGTTACCAAGCAGCGCATCTCACCCTCGTCGTTCACTTCAGTCGGCATCGTGCCCGAGCTGGTGAGCCAGCGCCTGCTGCACCGTGGGGTGACGGAACCGGTGACCCAGCTCTTGCAGCCTTGCCGGCAGCACCCGCTGGTCGGCTTCGCCGAGTTCGCGAGCGCCTTGCTGGCCCAACAGGATTCGCGGTGCCAGGGACGGAACGGGCAAAGCGGCGGGACGGCGCAGCAGGTGCGCAAGGGCTTTCGTGTAGTCGCTGTTGCGAACCGGGACCGGGCTGACCGCATTGACGGGTCCGCTCAGCCGGGCGTCGTAGAGCGCACGGTAGTAGATGTCGGTCAGATCGTCCAGGCCGATCCACGACAGCCACTGGCGGCCGCTGCCGAGCCGCCCACCCACGCCGGCAAAAAACAACGGGCGCAACAACTTCAACGTGCCCCCGCGAGCAGCCTGCACGATCCCGGTGCGCACCAACACCACCCGCACACCCGCGTCGGCGGCGGGCGTCGTCGCGGCCTCCCAGTCGGCGACCACGTCGGCCAGAAAGCCGGTGCCGCGCGCACTGTCCTCGCCCAATGGCGTATCGCCCCGGTCGTACCCGTAGTAGCCGATGGCCGAAGCGCTGACGAATACGGACGGGCCGTTTTCCGCGGTCGCGGCCGCTGCGGCCAGCCGACGGGTGGGTTCGATGCGGCTGTCGCGGACGGCCGCCTTGTGCCGTTCGGTGAACCGGCCCGCGATCGATGCGCCAGCCAGGTGAACGACCGCGTCCACCCCACGCAGCAGGCCCTCGGCCGGGGCGGCCGGGTCCCACTCGCGTTCCTCGGCCGTCGTCGCCGCTCGACGGACCAGCCGAATCACCCGATGCCCTCCGGTGGTGAGAAACGCGGTCAACGCCGAGCCGACCAAACCGGACGCCCCGGTGAGCGCCACCACGAGCGGTCTCGTCACATGCTCGGCGGCGTCGCGGTGTGCGGCCAGATCGTCGGCGAGCTGACGATGCCGATACACGAAGGTGGACTTGAGCGCCGTGCTCGGCACCGGGGTGTCGACCCGGTCGCGCACCAGGGTGGTGCCGTCGCCGCCGTCGTTGAACTCATGTGTGTGCCGCCACCAACCGACCAACCGCGGCGGCCAAGACCGTGGCCCCGCTGACGAGATCACATCGACGAACTTGTGCGGCGGCTCGAACTCGTCGGCACGGTGTTGCGCCACCCACTGCAAGCCGCCGGGTAGCCCCAGCACAGCGCGCCCGTCGGCGATCGACTCGGCTTCGGCCAGCACTGTCATCGGCTGCCAGGGCGGGATCAGCCGGGCCATCGCGCCTGGCCGCGTGTGCCAGGCGAAGACATCGGGCTGCGGGTGCCCGACGATGCTGTGGTATTCGATGCCCATGGCTGACCTCTCAAGGTCCAAATGCCAGGCCCTCAGCGCAAAAGCGTTGGGGCGTTAACGATTGAGCCACCAAATTCTGGTGGACAGCAGCGTCGCGAACGCGCACCACAGCGGGTAGGCGGTCAGCGCAATCCCGGCCGGCTGATTCGCTTCACCGACGCGTCGGGCCAGGTCGGAGCTGCTGAGTGTCAGCACGGCGGCCGCGGCCGCGGAGGCACCCAGCTTGCGGTGTCTGAAGAACAGCCAACTCCACCCGGCGTTAAGGACAAGGTTGGTGGCCAACGCAGCAACCAATTTGCGGGCCTGCGGACCACGGTTTTCGGCGTTCAAGCGGTCGATGGCGGCAGCGGAACTGACGGCGATATCGCCGTACAGCGTGGTCCACGCCAGCGGGAATACGTAGTTTGGCGGAACGTAGCGGGGTTTGCGCAATCGCGCGTACCAGTGCTCGGAGCGGCGTCGGCTGGCGATGCTGCCCACGCCGGAAGCCGCGGCCACCGCGAGGCCCGTGCCGGTCAATGTTGTTTTGTTCAACGCAACTGTCCTTTCACTGCGTGGTGGGTGTAGCGCCGCTTCGGGCGGCTTTGAAGTCGGTGGCGGCTTCCAGGTGATCGACGATGCGCGGCGGATAATCAGGGGCTGCCCCGGGCCGTTGCCACGGTGTGTGGATGTCAGGGCCGCAAATGTCGGCCAGCTCAGGGATCCAGCGCCGCACGTAATCGCCGTTGGGGTCGTAGCGTTGGGCCTGCCGTATCGGGTTCAACACCCGGTTGGGTCGGGTGTCGGTGCCGGTTCCGGCCACCCATTGCCAGTTGAGTTGGTTGTTGGCCACGTCCGCATCGACCAGCAGGCTCATGAAGTGAGCGGCACCGAGTCGCCAATCGAGGTAGAGAGTTTTGGCCAGAAAGCTCGCGGTGATCAGACGAGCGCGGTTGTGCATCCAGCCTTCGGCAGCCAGCTGCCGCATCCCGGCGTCGACGATGGGATAGCCGGTGCGTCCATCGCGCCAGGCGTCCAGCCAGCGCGCATTGTGGTGCCAGCGGTCGTGGTGGGTTCGGTAGTCGGAGCGGGCCGCCTCCGGCCGCGCGGCGAGGACTTGATGATGGAAGTCACGCCAGGCCAACTGGCGGACAAAGGATTTACGTCCCTCGCTGGACTGCGTTGTCCGGTGCGCGATTTCGGTGGGCGACAGGCACCCGAAGTGCAGGTACGGCGAAAGGCGTGAGGTCGCGTCGGCGGCCAGGTCGTCGTGGCGGCTGTCATAGCGATCGACCCCGGTGTAAAGCCAGCGGCTCAGCAGCCGCCGCCCAGTGCTCTCCCCACCCGTGGCCAGCCGCGGCGAGGCGGCCCCTGGGCACAGCTCGCCGGCGCGGGGGATGGGCTCGCCGCGGCTGTGCGGAACGGTCAACGTGGTTGGGGCCCGCAACGGTTTGCGGCCCCGCGTGGCCAGCCAGCGCCGGTAGTAGGGCGTGAACACCGTGAAGTGATCGCCGCCGCTCGGCACGATGCTGCCCGGCTCGGCCACCGTGATGGAGCCGGCGTGGACATGCAGATCGCAGCCATGCCCGGCCAGCGCGCGGCGCAATCGCCGTTCGCGGCGCTGGCTGTAGGCGCTCACATCGGCGGCGATGTGGACGTCGGTAATCGACAACTCGTCGACGACGCGCAGCACTTCGTCGACGAACTGCCCGCGCCGCACGATCAAGCGGCCACCTCGGCGACGTAGTTCGTCGTCGAGGTCGGTGAGCGCGTCAACCAGGAACGCGGCCTTGTTGGGCGTGACATAGTCGCTGGACAGGATCGCTTCGTCGAGGACGAAGACCGGCACGACTGCGTCGCCGCCGCGGTGGGCGGCGGTCAGCACGGGATTGTCGTGAACCCGCAAGTCCCTGGTAAACAGGGCCATCGTCACGGTCATGGCTTCGAATCCTTCGCGCAGTAGCCGCCGTCAGCTCGAACGCGGCAGCGATCGGGCTGGGTCGCGCGGCACTGCAGCGCCGGGCGGGCTCACTTAGCGAATCTACCCGTCGCTCAGGACCAGCCAAACCAAATTTGCATCATTTATGCATCGTTAGCTCTAGTACGGGATGATCCCGACGAGGCAGTGCGGCATCCGCTGGCAGTAGTACCAGCCGTACAGCGGTGCCGCCGCCGCCACCGACGCGAACAGCGCCGACATCACCGCGATCGCTAGCGCCGAAAGCAGCGGCCTGTCGTGCACCATCGCCAGCATCAACCCTGCGACGGTGCAGACGACGACGTAGACCAGGACCGCGAATACCGCGGGGGTCTTGTTGATCGAGTGATACCACCAATAGAACAGGCCCAACCCGATCGGCGCCGCGACGACCCACACTGCGCCGACGAGCAGGGCGAGCTTCCACCACTTCAGGAAGTAGTACCGGCCGGGCACGATGACTGGCTGCACCGGCGCCGGTATGGGCTCAGACGGTGACGCCTCGGCTGTCGATACCGGATCGGGGGCCGCGTGTCGCCCGGTGGCCGCTGCCTGGTCCGCGGCGGATTCCAGCGGCTGGGAAATCGCGCCGGTGTCAAAGGTCGGCGTGTACGGCTCGGTCTTCGGCTGCGATTCGTCGTCAGGCATTGGCGCCCACCTGGATCGCGACGAGCAGCCCGAACCACCCCGGTGCCAGCGCGAGGAGAAACGCGCCGAGGGCGGTCACCCAGCGATGCCGGGATAACAGGATCAGCAACAGGCCCAGCGCACTGGGCACCCCGACCACCAAGGCGATCACGACATCC
The DNA here is from genome assembly GCF_009936235.1 of Mycobacterium xenopi. Lineage (NCBI taxonomy): Bacteria > Bacillati > Actinomycetota > Actinomycetes > Mycobacteriales > Mycobacteriaceae > Mycobacterium > Mycobacterium xenopi. The sequence continues at coordinate 4,359,562 of NZ_AP022314.1, forward strand.
GGCCGCACCCTGGTATGGACACTCACGGTGGCCGCCGCTGCCGCCAGCAACCCCGTCGCGGTGCCGGCCAGCATGGCGCTGGCGAGCAGCCAGGCACGTGGAAGCGGAATCACGCCTTACGACCTTACTGGCGCAGCCGTCGGCTAGCGCGTCACTTCCCCGGCGCGCCTTGCGGGTACCGGACATGCGTCGGCGGCCTGCGCGACAACCGGGCCGCGCGACGGCGGGCGCTCACCACGCTCGTAGTCGGCGCCGGTGATCACCGGCGCGTCGCCCAGCAACGCGTTCTCGGCGTCGCTGAAGGCCCGTCCGCGGCTCAGGAAGCGCATCCCCTCCGGTGCTTCCAGGCTGAACCCGCCGCCGCGGCCCGGCACCACATCGATGACAAGCTGGGTGTGCTTCCACGTCTCAAACTGCGGACCCGAGATCCACACCGGGACCCCGTCGCCGATGTCGAGCACACCGAGCAGCACGTCGCGGTCGCCGACCAGGAAGTCCCCGTCCGGATAGCACATCGGCGACGACCCGTCGCAACAGCCGCCGGACTGGTGGAACATCACCGGGCCGTGGCGCTCTTGCAGCTGGCGCAGCAGCTGCGCGGCGGCCGCGGTGATCACCACCCGGGGCGGCGGTGTGTTCATCACGCGCACATCAGAAGAACCCGAGTGCCTTCTCCGAATAGGACACCATCAGGTTCTTCGTGTGCTGGTAGTGGTCGAGCATCATCTTGTGGTTCTCCCGGCCGATGCCCGACTGCTTGTAGCCGCCGAAGGCTGCGTGCGCGGGGTAGAGGTGGTAGCAGTTCACCCACACCCGGCCGGCCTGGATGTCGCGGCCGGCCCGGTAGGCGGTGTTGCCGTCCCTTGACCACACACCCGCGCCCAGCCCATAGAGGGTGTCGTTGGCGATCGCGATAGCTTCGTCGTAGTCCTTGAACGACGTGACCGCCACCACCGGCCCGAAGATCTCTTCCTGGAAGATGCGCATCTTGTTGTGGCCGGTGAAAATGGTCGGCTGCACGTAGTAGCCGCCGGAGAGGTCCCCGCCCAGTTCGGCGCGTTCGCCGCCGGTGACGATCTTGGCACCCTCGCTCTTGCCGATCTCGATGTAGGACAACACCTTTTCCAGCTGGTCGTTGGAAGCTTGCGAGCCCAGCATCGTCTCGGTGTCCAGCGGGTCGCCCTGCCGGATGGCCTTGGTGCGGATGGCGGCTAGTTCCAGGAACTCATCGTAGATGTCGGCCTGGATGAGGCTGCGCGACGGGCAGGTGCACACCTCGCCCTGGTTGAGCGCGAACATGGTGAAGCCTTCCAGCGCCTTGTCCTGGAAGTCGTCGTGGGCAGCCATCACATCCGAGAAGAAGATGTTCGGGCTCTTGCCGCCTAGCTCCAGCGTCACCGGGATGAGGTTTTGGCTGGCGTACTGCATGATCAGCCGCCCGGTGGTGGTCTCCCCGGTGAACGCCACCTTGGCGACGCGGTGGCTCGACGCCAGCGGCTTGCCGGCCTCGGCGCCGAACCCGTTGACGACGTTGACCACGCCCGGCGGCAGCAGGTCGGCGATCAGCGACATCAAATACAGCACCGACGCGGGGGTCTGCTCAGCCGGCTTGAGCACCGCGGCATTACCGGCGGCCAGCGCGGGCGCGAGCTTCCACGACGCCATCAAGATCGGGAAGTTCCACGGAATGATCTGGCCGACGACGCCGAGCGGCTCGTGGAAGTGGTAGGCGACGGTGTCCTCGTCGATCTGGGAGAGTGTGCCCTCCTGGGCGCGGATCGCTCCGGCGAAATACCGGAAATGGTCGGCGGCCAACGGGATATCGGCGGCCAGCGCTTCGCGGATCGGCTTGCCGTTGTCCCAGACTTCGGCCAGCGCGAGCGCCTCGCGGTTGGCGTCGATGCGGTCGGCGATCTTGTTGAGGATCGCCGCCCGCTCGGCCGGAGCTGTCTTGCCCCACGCCGGCGCGGCGGCGTGGGCGGCGTCGAGCGCCTTGTCGATGTCGGCGTCGTCGGAGCGCGGCACCTCGCAAAAAGTCTGGCCGGTCACCGGCGTCGGGTTTTCGAAGTAGCGGCCGTGCACGGGCGGGACCCACTCGCCGCCGATGAAGTTGCCGTACCGGGATTCATACGACATCAGCGCCCCGGCCGAACCCGGGCGTGCGTAGACGGTCATCGGTATCAGCTCCTCGTTGCTTGCTGTAACACAGCTCACAGTACCGCTGCGGCCACAATGTGTTCCATGGCCGCTGAACCGTTGGACGACCCGTATCTGTGGCTGGAGGACATCACCGGCGAGGATGCACTGGACTGGGTTCGGGCGCACAACGAGCCGACCGTGGCCGAGTTCGGCGGTCCGGATTTCGAGCGGATGCGCGCCGATGCGCTGGAGGTGCTCGACACCGACGCCCGCATCCCCTATGTGCGCCGCCGGGGCGAATTCCTCTACAACTTCTGGCGCGATGCCGCCAACCCGCGCGGCCTGTGGCGGCGCACCACGCTGGAGAGCTACCGCAGCGAAAAACCGGACTGGGAGGTACTGATCGACGTCGACGAACTGAGCCGCGCCGACGACGAAAACTGGGTGTGGGCCGGGGCAACCGTCCTCGAACCCGAGTACACCCGGGCGCTCATCGGCCTGTCCCGTGGCGGCTCAGACGCGGCGGTGATCCGCGAACTCGACATGGCCACACGTGAATTCGTCCCCGACGGGTTCGCGCTGCCCGAAGCCAAGACGTACATCAGCTGGGCCGATGCGGATACCGTCCTGGTGGGCACCGACTTCGGCCACGACTCGCTGACCGAATCCGGCTATCCGCGCCTCGTCAAGCGATGGCGGCGCGGGCAGCCGTTGACCGAGGCACAGACGCTGTTCGAAGGGTCGCGGAGTGACGTCCTGGTGGCGGCCTCGGTCGACCGCACTCCCGGTTTCGAGCGCACCCTGCTGCGGCGGGCAGTCGACTTCTTCAACGACGAGGTCTACGAGCTGCGCGGTGATGAGCTCATCCGAATCGACGCACCCACCGACGCGACCCTCTCGGTGCACCGGCAGTGGTTGCTGATCGAGCTGCGCACGGACTGGTCCACCGGCACCGCGTGCTACCCGGCCGGCTCGCTGGTGGCCGCCGACTACGAGAAATTCCTCGCCGGAACAGCGTCCTTACAGGTGGTATTCGAGCCCGACGAGCACACCTGCCTGCACCAGTACGCCTGGACCCGCGACCGGCTTTTCCTGGTCACGCTGGCCGACGTGGCCAGCCGGGTCGAGGCCGTCACACCGGGCAGCTGGGCGCGCCAACCGGTGCCCGGCCTGCCGACCGCCGCGACGACGGTGATCGCCGCCGCCGACGACACCGGCGACGAGATCTTCCTGGATTCCAGCGGATTCGACACCCCGTCCCGGCTGCTGCGCGGCACTACCGACGAGCCGCTGGCAGAAATCAAATCCGCACCGTCGTTCTTCGACGCCGGAAACCTCAGCGTCACACAGCATTTCGTCGCATCTAAGGACGGCGCGTCGATTCCGTACTTTGTCGTCCGCCCGCGCGACGTCTCGGGGCCCGGGCCCACGCTGTTGTCCGGCTACGGCGGCTTCGAGGTGGCGCGCACGCCAGGCTACGACGGGGTGCTGGGCCGGTTGTGGCTCGCCCGCGGCGGCACCTATGTGCTGGCCAACATCCGCGGCGGCGGTGAATACGGACCACGCTGGCACACCCAGGCCATGCGGGAGCACCGGCACCTGGTGGCCGAGGACTTCGCCGCGGTGGCAACGGATTTGGTACAGCGCGGCATCACCACTGTCGACCGGCTCGGCGCCCAGGGCGGCAGCAACGGCGGGTTGCTGATGGGCATCATGCTCACCCAGTATCCGCAGCTCTTCGGTGCGCTGGTGTGCCAGGTGCCGCTGCTGGACATGCGCCGGTTTCACCGGCTGCTGGCGGGTGCATCGTGGGTGGCCGAATACGGTGACCCGGACAATCCCGACGATTGGGAGTTCATCTCCGAATACTCGCCGTATCAACATATTTCCGCCGACGCGCACTATCCGCCGGTGCTGATCACCACGTCGACGCGCGACGACCGGGTACATCCGGGGCATGCCCGCAAGATGACCGCAGCGCTGGAGGCCGCCGGGCACCGGGTCTGGTACTACGAAAACATCGAGGGCGGACACGCCGGCGCGGCCGACAACGCGCAGATCGCATTCAAAGCGGCACTAAGCTTCTCGTTCCTGTGGCGGATGCTCGGCCAGGAGCATTGAACCTCTTGGCCGCGCCGACCGTCTCACCAATAGGAGTCGAGGAGGTCGAGATGAGTCCATTACTGCTGGCCTGCCTGTCGATTGGCGGCCCGGTGGCGGGCCTTGGCCTAGTCGAGCTGCAAGCGCGCCTCGAGCGATGGGACCAGGAACGCCACGCCGAGGACTAGCCTCAGGGCATGACCGTCATCACCGTCGACGCCGGACCCAAACAGGTGAGTCGCGCGGTTGAGGTCGCCGCGCCGGCCAGTGAGTTGTTCGCCATCGTCGCCGACCCGCGCCGCCACCATGAGCTCGACGGCTCGGGCACGGTCGGAGCGAACATCCGCGGACCCGAGCGTCTCGAAGCAGGTGCGCGATTTGCCACCAAGATGAAGATGTTCGGCATGCCCTATCGCATCACCAGCACGGTGACCGCGTTCGAACCCGACCGGCTCATCGAATGGCGCCACCCCGTCGGCCACCGCTGGCGCTGGGAGTTCGCCGCGATCACGCCCACCAAGACCCGGGTCACCGAGACCTTCGACTATCGCGACGCCGGACCGGTGAAGAACTGGCTCAAGTACTACGAGCTGACCGGCTTCGCCAAGCGCAACGCCGCCGGCATCGAAGCCACCCTGCGACGGCTCGCGGACCGCTACGGCGGCTGACCCCTACCGGCCCGCGGGCTGGCCGGGCGTCGTAGCGCGCCGTCCGCGCCCCGCTCGGCTCCGAATCCCTCATGTGCGACGACGATTCGATGCACCGGCACGCTCCGTCGCGGTGATCGGCAGCGGCGTGGCGGGCCTCACCGCAGCCTATGTGCTGTCGCGGCGAGACCGGGTCACCCTATATGAGGCCGACGCCCGGCTCGGCGGGCACGCACACACCCACTTCGTCGACCGCGGCGACGGCGTCGTGGTCGCGGTCGACTCGGCATTCCTGGTCCACAACGACCGCACCTACCCGACCCTGTGCCGACTGTTCGACGAGCTCGGTGTCACCACTCAGGAATCCGAGATGTCGATGTCGATCACCGACGAAAACAGCGGTCTCGAATATGGCGGCGCGCTTGGCATGCGGGGGCTATTCGCCTGCTGGCAGTCGCTTCGACCGAGCTACCTGCGCATGCTCGCCGAAATCGTCCGTTTCCACCGTGCCGCGAAGCGGCTGCTGCGCAACGGCGCCGACGACGACCTCGAAACCCTTGGCAGCTTTCTGGACCGACACGGCTTCTCCGCGTTTTTCGTCGACCACTTCATCACACCGTTGGTGGCGGGCGTGTGGTCCTGTGGCGGCGGCGACGCGTTGCGCTATCCGGCGCGGTATCTATTCGTCTTCCTGGCCAACCACGGGATGCTGTCGGTGTTTGGTTCACCGACATGGCGCACCGTCAGCGGGGGCTCGGCAACCTACGTAGCGGCAGTCGCCTCGCGGCTCGATGAGGTCTGCACCGGGACGCCCGTGCATTGGTTGCGCCGGCTGCCCAACGGTGTGCAGGTGCAGGCGGGCGAGGCCGCGCCGCGGTTCTTCGACGCGGCCGTCGTCGCGGTCCATCCCGACCAGGCGTTGCTGCTGCTCGACGACCCCTCGCCGTACGAGCGCGCGGTTCTCGGCGCGATCCGCTACTGCCCGAACCGCGCGCTGCTGCACACCGACGAGTCGCTGCTGCCCCGCCGTCGCCACGCCCGCGCCTCGTGGAACTACCTGATCACCTCTACCAGCGACCAAGTGCTGATCACCTACGACGTCAGCAGACTCATGCGGATCCCCGGCGGCCGGCGATTTTTGGTGACCCTCGGCGGCCATGACCGGGTCGATCCACGATCGGTGCTCGCCGAGACGATCTACGCCCATCCATTGTACACACCGGAATCTGTTGCGGCTCAACGGATGTTGCCGACCATCGACGACGACCACGTGGTGTTCGCGGGTGCCTATCACGGCTGGGGTTTCCACGAGGACGGGGCAGCGTCGGGGCTCCGCGCGGCCCGGCGTCTCGGCGTGGACTGGCCAGCGGCTGCCGCACCGAAAGAGGCCGTCGCATGCTGACCCCTGCGATTTATCGGACCACCATCACTCACAGTCGACAGGCCCCGGTGCGCCACCGCTTCCGGTACCGCAGCTATAGCTGGTATGTCGACATCGATGATCTCCCGCGGCTGCCGTGGTGGCTGAGCTCCTTCGCACGGTTCGAACCGCACGACCACCTTGTCGGTCACCCCGGTGATTCGTTGCGCGACAGGGTTTCCGCGTTCCTCGCCGAGCACGACATCACGCCACCCGCTGGCCCCGTCACGGCACTGCTGCAGGCACGGGTGCTCGGCTACGTCTTCAACCCGCTGTCGCTGTTCTGGTGCCACGACCGCGGCGGCGCCGTGCGCCGTGTGATCGCGGAGGTGCATAACACCTACGGCGGTCGGCATGCCTACCTGTTGCCGTCCGCCGAATCACCGGTGCGGGTCGCTAAGGCGTTCTACGTCTCACCGTTCAATCCGGTAGATGGGTACTACACAGTGCGGGCGCCTAGGCCCGGCAGCCACCTGCGGATCATGGTGGCGTTGCACCGTGATAGCCAGCCAGCTTTCGTTGCGACCTTGAGCGGCAAGCGATTACCGGCGACGGTGTGGCACGTGCTGCGGATGCAGATCGTGGCGCCGCTGGCGCCGATGATGGTGGCGCTGCGTATCCGGGTGCAGGGAATCAAGTTGTGGTTGCGACGAGTTCCCGTGGTACCGCGATGAACGTCACCGTCAGCAGGCCACGACCGCCGGCGATCGATGCCCGACGATGGCGGCGGTGGCGAAAGTGCCGTCGGGCCTCCTCGCCGCAGCGGGCGGGGCGATCGCCGAGTGGTTGCTACGCCGGGCGGCTGCGGAGCTGCCACTGCGGCTGGTCTACCCTGACGGCACTGTCGTCGGCGCGGGCGATGCCGCCTCACCCGCATTGGTGATCGCCCGGCCGGACCGTTTCGCGCGCCGGGTCGGCCGCTACGGACTCATTGGCTTCGGCGAGTCCTACATGGCCGGCGAGTGGCACTCCGACGACCTCTGTGGGCTGCTGACCGTCTTGGCGACCGTGGTGTCGGATCTGGTGCCGCCGCCGATTCAATGGTTACGCCCGATCGCTCACATCGCCCAACCTCGTCCGCCGCGCGACGGCACGGCTCAGGCTCGGCACAACGTGGCCGCGCACTACGACCTGTCCAACGAGCTGTTCGCGGAGTTTCTCGACGAAACCATGACGTACTCGTGCGCATTGTTCACCGACCTACCGGCGTCGTGGTCCGACCTGCCCGGGGCGCAGCGACGCAAGATCGACCGGCTGCTTGACGCTGCCGGAGTGCGTCGCGGCAGCCGCGTACTGGAGATCGGGACCGGTTGGGGCGAGCTGTGCATCCGTGCGGCCGCAAGAGGAGCGCATGTCCGCTCGGTGACCTTGTCGGCCCAGCAACAACGGCTTGCCAGCCAACGGGTCTGCGCCGCGGGACTGTCGGAGCGGGTGCAGATCGACCTGTGCGACTACCGCGACGTGACAGGCAGCTATGACGCGGTGGTGTCGGCGGAGATGATCGAAGCCATCGGGTACCGCTGGTGGCCGCACTATTTCCGAGCTTTGGAGCGGCTGGTGAAACCGGGTGGCCGCGTGGCGATTCAAACGATCACCATGCCACACGCGCGGATGATGGCCACCCGCAAGACACACACGTGGATGCAGAAGTACATTTTCCCCGGCGGCCTGATTCCCTCAGCGGAGGCCATTCTGGGAATCACCGCGCGCTACACCGCTTTACGTCCTGTTGACCTACTGGCGATGCGTCCGCATTACGCCGAGACCCTGCGGTTGTGGCGGGAGAGGTTCAGCCAGAGGCGAGACCGATTAGCAGACTTAGGTTTCGACGATGTCTTCGCCCGAATGTGGGAGTTGTATTTGGCATATTCGGAGGCGGGCTTTCGGTCGGGTTACCTCAACGTCTATCAGTGGACGTTCGCACGAGAGCACAGCCGATGAACTTCGCGGTGGTCTCCGGGGTGTCGGCTTTGGTGCTCGCTGTGCTGCACGCGGCTACCTTCTTCATCGGCCGGCGGCTTGGACGCTACAACGTGGTGGACGTGGCCTGGGGCGTCGGCTTCGGTGCGGTGGCCGTCGTCGCGGCCATGCTCGGCCGAGGTGACGCGTCGCGTCGATACCTGCTGGTGATGCTGGTCGGGCTGTGGGCGCTGCGGTTGAGCTGGCATGTATACCGAAAAACGGCCGGACGCGGCGAGGATCCCCGTTATGCCGACCTGCTGCGGGGTGCCACCTTGGGCCAGGTGGTGCGCAAAGTGTTTGTCGCCCAAGCCTTCGCGACATGGTTTGTCTCGTTGCCGGTGCAATTGTCGGCAGTCACCGGTTCGACGCCGAGACGGTTGCTCGCTATCCCGGCGATCGGTCTGGTGGTGTGGGCCGTCGGCGTCACCGTCGAGGCGGTGGCCGACTGGCAGCTGCGGGCATTCAAATCCGATCCCGCGCACCGCGGTCAGGTGATGGACCGGGGCCTGTGGGCGTGGACGCGCCACCCCAACTACTTCGGCGACGCCTGCGTGTGGTGGGGGCTGTGGCTGATCACGGTCACCGGGTGGACGGCGCTGGCCACGCTGCCCTCACCACTGCTCATGACCTATTTTCTGGTCTACGCGACCGGTGGTCGACGCACTGAGAAGTACATGCAGGGCCGCCCTGGCTTCGACGAATACAAGGCGCGGACATCGTTTTTCGTCCCCTGGCCGCCCAGATCGGCACGCAGATGACCATGGTTGCCGAGCGGAGGATAGGCTACCGGTCGATGACCGGAGCGCCGCGGCTGAGCAGCGACCTGGACGCATTGTTGCGTCGGGTGGCTCGTCGCGACGCGGATGCGTTCGCCCAGTTCTACGATCGCACCAGGGCACGCGTCTACGGGCTGGTGACCCGGGTGTTGCGCGATTCCGGTTACGGCGAGGAAACCACCCAGGAGGTTTACCTCGAGGTATGGCGCACCGCAAAAGACTACGACTCCACCAAGGGCTCCGCGTTGGCGTGGCTGTTGACCATGGCGCACCGGCGCGCCGTGGACCGAGTCCGCAGCGAGCAAGCCGCCAGTCAGCGTGAGTCACGCTACAGCGCAGCCAACATCGACCCGTCCAGCGACGTCGTCGCCGACTCGGCGATCGCTGGCGACGAACGCCGCCGGGTGGTCGAGTGCCTGGACGGGCTGACCGACGCCCAGCGGCAATGCATCGAACTGGCCTATTACGGCGGGTTGACCTATGTCGAAGTGTCGCAGCACTTGTCCGCTAATTTGTCGACGATCAAGTCGCGCATGCGTGACGCGATACGCAGCCTGCGCAATTGTCTGGGTGTGACATGACCGAGCCCACCGAATTCGACCTGCTCGAGATGGCCACACCGTATGCCCTGGACGCCGTCTCCGACACCGAGCGCGCCGACATCGAGAGGCAAGTCCAGGCCGCGCCGCAGCCGGTGGCCGAAGCCTTCCACGAGCAGGTGCGCGCCGTCCGCGAGACCATGGCGGTGGTGTCGGCCGCTACCGGCGCGGAGCCGCCGGCCCACCTGCGCTCGCTCGTGCTGGCGGCGGTGGAGTCCGATCGGCGTCGCCAGAACCGTTGGCGCACAGGACTTATCGCTGCAGCGGCGGCGGTTGTAGTGGGCTTAGCCGCATTCGGTGTCGGAGCGGTCGTGCGGCCGTTTGCATCGCCCACGGTCGCTGAACAGGTGCTGACCGCGCCGGACGTGCGCACGGTCACCGGGCCCTTGCTCAGCGGCGGGAGCGCAACCGTGGTGTTCTCCCGCGACAAGAACGCCGGAGTGCTGGTGATGAACAACGTCCCGCCCCCGCCACCCGGTTCGGTCTATCAGATGTGGCTGCTCGACGCGCATGGCCCGACCTCGGCGGGCACGATGGACACCAAAGCCGTCGCGCCGTCGACCACCGCGGTGATCCCCAACCTGGGAAGTTCGAGCGCGCTGGCGTTCACCGTCGAGCCCGGCAACGGCTCCCCGCGCCCGACTGGGCAGATGCTGACCGAGTTGCCGCTGACCTGAGCCGCGCCACGGTGGCGTCACCGCCTGCGCAGACCGCCCAGTATCGCGACCAGCGCGCCGACCACCACCAGCGCGCCACCCACCGCCAGGGTGAGGTTGAGCCAATGGTGCAGGCTGGCTTCGGCCGAGCCGAGCAGCGCCTCAGCGATCCGGCGAGTGTCGCCGCCCGCTTGGTTAAGCGCGTCGTCGACGCGATGGCGGCCGACCTCGATGCCCGCATAACCGACCGCTGCGACCAGCAGGGCGGCCACCCCGAGGCTGGCCAACGCCTTGCCACGGCGCCGAGCAGCGGCTAGCGTCAGCGCCGCGCCGCCCCCGTCAGCACCGTCGCTCCAAGACTCACCCACGGACCCCAAGTGGCAAGTGGGTGTAATTGGCCGGGCCGCAAAGACTTTGGTGCGGACACCGTCAGCGGAACCGCCGTGACAGCGGGTAGGTAGATGTTCATGTCGGCCAGCATCTGGCGAAATGCGGTGTCGTTTAGCAGGGGCGCCAAATCGATCACCCATGGGTCGGGGCCGGGCTCAGTGCCGGCGAACGCCCAGCCGTGCGCGATCCGGTTGGCCTGTGCGAATTGCGGCGGGAACGACGGTCCGGCGGTATAGGCCGTCGCCAGACCGCGCACCAGCCCGGCATCGGCGCGGGATCCGTGGTGGCTGACCAGCGAACACGCCTTGGCGGTCAGTTGCGACGCCACCGCGGACTGCAACGCCGGATCGGCCGCAGCCTGCTGGGCCATCGCCGCATAACCGTTGGCATCGACAACATTTCGCTGCGCCCATGTCGCCGGCACCGCCACCGCCAGTGCCACAGTGGTGGTCAACCACAACAGCACCGTCGCAACGAATCGCACTGCGCTGCTCCCATTCCCGTTGCGCTGCAGAGTAATCCGGCGGCGATGCTAGCCGCGTCGACAAGCGTCAAGTCCGGCCGTCTGGGGCAATCCCCCGCACGTAGGCGGCCTGGCCGAGATGTTGGGCGCAGTCGTCGATGATGCTGACCAGTCGCACGCTCGCCGTCACCGGCGGATCCCAGCGCTCGTCGACGATCCGGGACAGCTCGTCGGCGCTCACGCTGGCGATGTACTCCAGCGTCAGCTTGTGCACTGCGTGGTAGTAGCCGGCCAGCAGCTCAGCCGGGGCGCGCACTTTGGCCACGTCGTCGGGGCTGTGCCCGTAGCCGGTGTCGCCGCGGGGCAGGTCCAGCCCGAAGCGGTCCACCCAGCCGTCGCGCGTCCACACCTGCTCGACCCCGGCGATGTCGGCGACCTGGATGTCCTGCACCCGGGCGCTGTGCCAGATCAGCCAGGCGATGCTGTTGGCGGTGGGGCTCGGCCGGTAGCGGGATTTCTCGTCCGTCAGCCCGTCGGTGAGCTCGTCGACGTGTTCGATCAACCGGGTGAACAGGTCACGCAGCAACTCTTGGGCGGAGGCGGCGTCGGTGCTGGGCATATCGGCGAGATTACGGGCCGCCGCCCGCTCCGTGAAAGACCGCTTCGTTGTTGCCGTCGGGGTCGCGGACGAACGCGCCGAAATAGCGGGGGTGATATTCCGGCCAGAGCCGCGGCGTCGGCGAACCGTAGTCGATGGCCGCGCACGCGATACAGCCTGGCATGAGCCACCGACCCGGTCGTAGATTATTTAGATGACCTACGACCTGGTGATTCGCAATGGCAGCATCGTCGACGGGTTGGGCGGCGAACCGTATGTCGGGGACGTCGCCGTGCGCGATGGGGTAATCGCGGCGGTGGGCACGGTCGACGCTTCCGGTGCGCGGGAAATCGACGCGAGCGGATTGCTGGTCACGCCCGGCTTCATCGACCTGCACACCCACTACGACGGCCAGTCGATCTGGTCGGACCGGTTGAACCCGTCGTCGGCGCACGGGGTGACGACGGTGGTGATGGGCAACTGCGGTGTGGGCTTCGCCCCATGCCGCCACGACGACCACGACGTGCTGGTCGACGTGATGGCCGGGGTCGAGGACATTCCGGGCGTGGTGATGACCGACGGGCTGCCGTGGACCTGGGAGACCTTCCCCGAATACCTCGACGCGCTGGAGGCGCGGCGGCGTGATATTGATGTGGCCGTCTACCTGCCGCATTCGCCGCTGCGGGTCTACGCGATGGGTCAACGCGGCGCAGACCGCGAACCGGCCACACCTGAGGACCTGGCGAAGATGCGGGCGCTGGCCAAGGAGGCCGTCGAGTGCGGGGCGCTGGGGTTCGCGTCGTCGCGGCTAATGATCCACAAGACCGCCAGCGGTGCGCCGATCCCGAGCTACGACGCGGCCCGCGAGGAGATCCTCGAGATCGCCAAGGGCGTCGTCGACGGCGGCGGTGGGCTGATCCAGTTCGTGCCCGACGTGCCCGCGGGCGGCTATCAGCCGGTGCTGCAGCAGGTGTTCGACGTGGCCGAGGACGTCGGACTGCCGGTGACGTTCACGCTGGCGATCGGCAACGCCGGCGACCCGATGTGGCCGGACGCCATCACCATGATCGAGAAGGCCAACGCCGTCCGCGGTGACGGTCCGTCGGTGACCGCGCAGTTGCTGCCGCGGCCGATCGGGCTGATCGTCGGGCTGGAGCTAAGCGCCAACCCGTTCGTGCTGTATCCCAGCTACCGGGAGATCGCCGAGCTGCCGCTGCCTGAGCGTGTGGCCGAAATGCGCAAACCCGAAGTGCGCGAGCGCATTCTGGCCGACAAGCCGGGGCAGGGCCATCCGCTGATGTATCTGGCGCAGGCCTGGGACTGGATTTTCCCGATGGGCGACGACCCCGACTACGAGCCGCGGCGCTCGGACAGCATCGCGGCCCGGGCCCGCGCCCGCGGGGTGCGCCCGATCGAGGAGGCCTACGACCGGCTGCTTGACGACGACGGGCATGCCATGCTGCTGGTCACCACCAGCAATTTCTATGACTATTCGCTGGACACCGTCGGCGAGTTGCTGCGCCGCGACGACGTGGTGCTGGGCCTTGGCGACGGCGGCGCGCACTACGGGATGATCTGCGACGCCAGCTATTCGACGTACTTCCTGACGCATTGGGCCCGCGACCGGGCGTCCGGGCGGTTCAGCGTGCCCGAGGCCGTTCGCCAACTGACCTCCGTGCCGGCCCGGGTAGCCGGGCTGGGCGACCGCGGCCGCATCGCCGTCGGCTACAAAGCCGACCTCAACGTCATCGACCACGCGCGGCTGCGGCTGCACAAGCCGATAGTCACCTACGACCTGCCCGCCGGCGGGCGTCGTCTGGACCAGACCGCCGACGGCTATGTGGCGACGATCGTCGCGGGCGAGGTCATCGCCCGCGACGGCGTGCCGACCGACGCGCGGCCGGGCAAGCTGATCCGCGGCCGACGCTGACCGCTGGCGCGCCGACTGTGCAGGTTATGGGCGAAGAATCGCCGAAATCGCCGGCATAACCTGCACAGTCGGCGCTAGAGTGGGCAACCCGCCGCCCGCAGCTTGGCCGTCACCCGCTCGATGATGACCCGCGGGCGGGTCATCATCTCGGCGCTGACTCGGACGACAACCCAGCCGAGCGCTTCGAGCATCGCGACGCGGTCGATGTCCCACGACCGTTGATACCGGTCCGACCAGTGCTGCACGCCGTCATACTCGACGGCCACTTTCCATGCACGCCAGCCCATGTCGACGCGGATCCGGGTAACGCCGTACTGGTCGACGAACGGGATCTGAGTTTCCGGCGGGGGAAGCCCCGCGCGGACGAGCAGCAGGCGCAGCCGGCTTTCCTGCGGCGACTCAGCGCCGCCGTCGACCAGCCGCAGCGCCGCTCGTAGCCGGCGGACACCCCGAATGCCCGGCTTGCTCTCGGCGAGCGCAACAACATCCAAGATCTTGAAATGGGTCGCATTCGCCAACGCGTCTAGCACGGGAACCGCGCGATCCTGGGGCATTGTCCGGCCGATGTCGAACGCGGTACGTTCCGGTGTCGTGATCCGGATACCGTTGGCAACACGAACTTCTCGGCGATCCAACTCATAGGAGCGCACGACGATGCCAGGCGGGACGTGCCGATTGACGCGGATCAGCTCGGCGGGACTCTCGGGGTCGAGCCATTTCGTTCCCAGCACCGCGGCTGCCGACAGCCCGGTCAGCGTCGCGCGGCCGCCGGACCACAGCCAGGCCGCGCGGGCCCGCGTCAGCGCGCTCAGCGGTTGCTGCTTCGGCACGTAGACATTGCGATACACAGCTCGGTAGTCCTTCTCTAGCTGGTATTCCGAGATGTCGCCCCGCCGCACGGCCTGCCGCCCGAGAAATGGCCAATCGTCCCCACCCACAGCGGGCAGCATGACCGCGACCCGCGACAACCGCATACAGTTATCCACATGAGCGCAGGCGTGGATCTCGACCGGCTGGCTGACGCCCTGGGCAGCTACGGGTTCGCCTATCTGATCACCGTCACCGACGACTACCGCGTGCGCGCGGTGGAAATCGAGCCGGCTTTCAACGGGCGGGCGTTCGACATCGGGCCGGTCGGCGGGCACACCCGCGCCAACCTCGCGCGGCACGGCACCGCCACCCTGGTGTGGCCGCCACGCGACCCCGGCGAGTACTCGCTGATCGTCGACGCCGACACCGAAAAGCCCGTCGACCCCGAAGCGACCGACCCCGTGACGATGGTGCCCACGCGCGCACTCTTGCACCGACCGGCCGCGGGAGACTCCCCGACCTGTGCGCGCGGGCACACCTACGACTGCGTGATCTTCAAGGCATCGTCGCCAGCATCCGCGTAACGGAAAAGCCCGGTCCTCAAGGGGACCGGGCTTTTCCGGCTCTCCGGCTATTCCGATACGGACTTAGAAGTCCATGTCGCCCATGCCGCCGCCAGCGCCGGGAGCAGCTGCCTTCTCCTTTTCCGGCTTGTCGGCGACGACGGCCTCGGTCGTCAGGAACAGCCCCGCGATCGACGCCGCGTTCTGCAGCGCCGAACGGGTGACCTTGACCGGGTCGGCGACACCCGCGGCGAGCAGGTCCTCGTACTCGCCGGTCTGCGCGTTGAGGCCGTGACCGGCGGGCAGGTTGCGGACCTTCTCGGCGACCACACCGGGCTCCAGACCGGAGTTGAACGCGATCTGCTTCAGCGGAGCCTCCAACGCCAACTTGACGATGTTGGCACCGGTCGCCTCGTCACCTTCGAGCTTGAGCTCGTCGAGCGTCGGGGCGGCCTGCAGCAGTGTCACCCCACCACCGGCGACGATGCCTTCCTCGACGGCGGCCTTCGCGTTGCGCACCGCGTCCTCGATGCGGTGCTTGCGCTCCTTCAGCTCAACCTCGGTGGCAGCCCCGGCCTTGATCACCGCGACACCACCGGCGAGCTTGGCCAGCCGCTCCTGCAGCTTCTCGCGGTCGTAGTCGGAGTCGCTGTTTTCGATCTCGGTGCGAATCTGGGCCACCCGACCGGCGATGGCGTCGGTGTCACCGGCACCCTCGACGATCGTGGTCTCGTCCTTGGTGACGACGACCTTGCGGGCCCGGCCCAAAAGCGACAGGTCGGCGTTCTCCAGCGTCAGGCCAACCTCTTCGCTGATCACCTGGCCGCCGGTGAGGATCGCCATGTCCTGCAGCATCGCCTTGCGGCGGTCACCGAACCCGGGGGCCTTGACCGCCACCGACTTGAAGGTGCCGCGGATCTTGTTGACGACCAGGGTCGACAGCGCCTCGCCCTCGACGTCCTCGGCGATGACCAGCAGCGGCTTGCCGGACTGGATCACCTTCTCCAGCAGCGGCAACAGGTCCTTGATGGCCGACACCTTCGAGCTGACGAGCAGGATGTACGGGTCTTCGAGGACCGCTTCCTGACGCTCGGCATCGGTGACGAAGTAGCCCGAGATGTAGCCCTTGTCGAAGCGCATACCCTCGGTGAGCTCGAGCTGCAGGCCGAAGGTGTTGGACTCCTCGACGGTGATGACGCCCTCGTTGCCGACCTTGTCCATCGCCTCGGCAATCAGGTCACCGATCGCCTGGTCACCCGCGGAGATGGCCGCGGTCGCGGCGATCTGCTCCTTGGTCTCGACCTCTTTGGCCGTCTTGAGCAGGGTCTCGGTGACCTTCTCCACGGCCTTTTCGATCCCACGCTTGAGCGCCAGCGGGTTCGCGCCCGCGGCGACGTTGCGCAGGCCTTCTTTGACCAGCGCCTGCGCCAGCACGGTCGCCGTCGTCGTCCCGTCACCGGCGACGTCGTCGGTCTTCTTGGCGACTTCCTTGACCAGCTCGGCGCCGATCTTCTCGTAGGGGTCCTCCAGCTCGATCTCCTTGGCGATGGACACGCCGTCGTTGGTGATCGTGGGAGCGCCCCACTTCTTTTCCAGCACGACGTTGCGACCCTTGGGGCCCAACGTCACCCGTACCGCGTCGGCGAGGCTGTTCAGGCCGCGCTCGAGACCGCGGCGGGCCTCTTCGTCGTACGCAATTATCTTGGCCATTGCGAAGTGATTCCTCCCGGATCGGGGATGACACGTCCTGGCCGGGTGCAGTGCCCGCGACGGACGACCGCGCTGAGCTCGGTCTCACCGTCCCGACCTAGCACTCACCGGTCGCGAGTGCCAACTCATTCTTAGCACTCGCCCATGCCGAGTGCAAGAACTTGGGACTCGGGCAGACTGAGGCGATGTCGCTTGTCGTGCCGCCCTATCCGCCACCGCGCTACCTCGAAGACGAACCGGAAGTCAGCGCCTGGCTCAGGCGCGGCGACCAACCGCCGGACTACGAGACCTTCGGCGTCAAATACCACTACCTGGCCAACCAGCAGGCCACCGCCGGTGATTACGGCCTGTACCGCGTCGACATCGCCCCGGCCGCTGGCGGACCCGGTCCGCATTTTCACCGCGCCATTTCCGAAGCCTTCTTTGTGCTCGCCGGGACGATGAGGCTCTACGACGGCAACGAGTGGCTCGACGGACATCAGGGCGATTTCCTTTACGTGCCGCCCGGCGGAATCCACGGCTTCCGCAACGAGGCCGACGAGCCCGCCTCGATCTTGATGCTGTTTGCACCGGGCGCGCCGCGGGAGGCCTATTTCGAGGGCTTCTCCGCGTTGGCCGCTATGAGCGACGATGAACGCCGCGAGTGGTTCATCCGCCACGACAACTTCTGGGTCCAGTAGCCCGGTCCGCGGTCTACCACCCCAGGAGCGTCGGCAGGTCGGCCACCGAGTCGATCACATGGTCGGGCTGCGGCGCGGATTCGTCTGCGGCCCACCGGTCCAGCGTGTCCTGACGAAACTTGCCGGTGCGCACCAGCACCCCCGTCATTCCCACCGCCTGTGCTGCCAGCACGTCGTTGTGGAGGTCGTCGCCGACCATGTACATCTCCTCGGGGTCGGCGCCGAGTCGCGCCGCCGCGGCCAGGAATCCGGCCGGTGCGGGCTTGCCGATCGCGGTGGCCTTGCGACCCGACGCCTCTTCCAGACCGATCAGGTAGATGCCGGTGTCGATGCGCAGGCCGTCGGCGGTTTTCCATTCGGTGCTGCGATGCATCGCGATCACCGGTACACCCTGCACCATCCAGTCGTAGACCCGGCTGAGGGTGAGGTGGTCGAATTCGGGTCCCGCGCCGCCGAGCAGGATCACGTCCGGGGTGCCGGGAGCGCTGTCGCCGGGGTAGACGATGTCGATGCCGGGCATATCCGCGGTGATCTGCCCGCTGTTGACCAGAAAGCAGCGGGCGCCCGGATAGGTGTTGCGGACGTAGTCGGCGGTCAGCACCGCGGCGGTGATCACCTCGTCGGCGGCGACCGGCATGCCGGCGTCGCTCAGCGCGGCGGCGATCTGCTCGCGGGTGCGGCTGGTGGTATTGGTCAGATACGAGCGGGGGATCCGATGCTCGGCCAGCACTCGCAGCGTGTCGGCTGCGCCGTCGACTGGCTGCCACGAAATCACCAGGACGCCATCGATATCGAACAACACACCACCGACCGACATGCTGCGACAGTAAACCGCGCGCAAGGCGCCCGCTTGGGCGCGCTGGGCGGCGGCTACGGCACCGCCCACCTGCTGTCGGCTACCCACGGCGAGGCCTGCGCCGCGATCGTCCACGCCAGTTGCTCGGGCACGTCGATCACGTGGTAGCGCTTGGTGCCCGCCGCGGTGGCCGCCACCAGCGTGGCGACCCCGGCACGGCGCTGCAGTAGCGTCTGCCGCACGGTCCAGCCGACGATCCCCGCCGCGGCGACGCAATCGCGATGTCGCTCAAGGCTTCCCGCCCGCGCCACCAGCCAACCGCCGTCGACCCGATGTCCCAGCGCGCGCACACGGTCGGCGGCCAGCCATGCGCCGCACACCATCAGCACGGCCCACCCCAGCCACAGCCACGGCGCCACGCCAGCCGTTGCCGTTAACCCGGCCAGCACAACACCGACCGCCGTCGGCAGCCCGAGCGCACGTGTCCAGCGTCGGCGCGCCGCACTTCGGCCGTGACCGCGCAGCGGGCCGCTGACCACGCGGGCATTCCCGACGAGCGCGGTCAGCACCGACTCGGCGGTGTGAATTGGGCACGGGGGCAGCAGCATCGACGATTCGCCGGCACCGCCGACACCGGTCATGACCGCGTCCAGCCGGGCACCGCCGAACATGCGCACCAGCAGCGGTTGCCGCAGCGTCCCACCGCGCAGCCGGCCCATGTCGTAGGTGTGTTCGCGCACCCGCAAAAGGCCATGCCGCAGATGCAGCACCTCGGCCCGTC
Organism: Mycobacterium xenopi; assembly: GCF_009936235.1. NCBI lineage: Bacteria > Bacillati > Actinomycetota > Actinomycetes > Mycobacteriales > Mycobacteriaceae > Mycobacterium > Mycobacterium xenopi. The sequence continues at coordinate 4,378,582 of NZ_AP022314.1, forward strand.
GGGTCAGCACCAAGTTGCCGTAGGTGGTCAGCGACCGCAGCACCGCCAACACGACCGAGGCCAGCAACACGACCACCGCCAGCAGGACCACCGTGGCGGCCACCCCGGCGCGCTCGACGGTGGTCAACCCGGACTGGCCCACCCACGAATGTTGGAGCGCCGCAGCAACTCCGGTCTGATAGATGCCGCCCACCGCAGCGGCGATCATCGCCAGGCCGGAAACGCTTAGCGGCGCGAAGCGTAACCAGGACGGCTGCCAGCGGGCCAGCACCACCTCCGGCGCCGAAGGCTCGGCCACGGCGGGAGCGGCCTGCAGCGGCTCGTTGAGCAGGATCGCGCGCAGCCGAGGAACCTGCGCCACCTCGACGGCGTCGAGCTCGAAGAGACTGTCGCCCTTGGCTTCTTGACCGGTGCTCACCCGAAGCACAGCTAGCCCCAGCAGCCGGTGCAGCAACCGCGCGTCGGTCTGCACCGAGCGAATCCGGTTGCGCGGCACCGAAATCACCTTGCGCTGCAGCACACCGGTGCGCAGCCGCACCTCGTCGGGTTCGATGCGATAGCCGGTGGTGAACCAGCGCGCAACGCCGAGCAGGGCCGTCACCCCCAGCGCCGCCAACGCCCAGGCCGGATTGCCGGTGGTCGAGCCCAAGACGATCCCGCCGACCAGTAGCGGCAGTTGCCGCAGCAACTCATGCACCGGATGCACCAGCAGCATGCGCGGGCTCAGCCGCTGCCAGGTCACGTCGCATCCTCGGCGCCGATCGCCGCGATATCGGTCAACTGTGCGACCACCCGGTCCGCGACGTGGGAATCCAGCGCCGCGATGTGCACCGCCCCCGCCGACGACGCGGTGGTAACGGTGACGTTGGCCAGCCCGAACAACCGCTCCAGCGGGCCGCGGTAGGTGTCGACCGTCTGTACCCGCGAAATCGGCGCGATCCGCCGCTCCTGCACCAGCCAACCGCTGCGCGTGTAGACGGCTTGCGGGCTGATCTCCCAACGGTGCACGCGATACCGCCACCATGGCACCACCACGGCGGAGACCACCAGGCCCGCCGCGGTGCCGCCCGCGGCGACGGCGTGCAGCCACGGCTCGCGCCGATCCACCACCAGCCACGCCAGCTGGGCTACCGCCAACACCAGCCAGGGAATCGCGCCGCTGACCGCCCACAACAGCGGTGCCTTGCGGCTGGGTGGATGCGCGGGGTCGGCCAGGCACACAACCGGGCTGGGCGTGCCGTTGTCCATAGCGTCGAGAATGCCACCCGGCGGGTTAGGCCATCGCACGCCCAATCGCCCGGCTCACCCTCGCCGCTGTGCGGTGCGCGACGGTGTCGGCAGGTCGGTATCGTTTTCGGCCATGGGCGCTAACGGCAAGTGGACCGTCGCTGACGTACCTGACCAGAGCGGCCGGGTCGCCATCGTCACCGGCGCCAACACCGGAATCGGCTACCACACCGCCGCGGTGCTCGCCCAGCGCGGTGCGCATGTCGTGCTGGCGGTGCGTAACCTGGAGAAGGGCAACGCCGCCCTCGCCAAAATCGTCGCCGCCAGTCCCGACGCCGACGTCACCCTGCAAGAACTCGACTTGAGCTCACTGGAGTCGGTGCGCGCCGCCGCGCACGCGCTGCGCCGCGCCTATCCGCGCATCGACCTGCTGATCAACAACGCCGGCGTCATGTACACGCCCAAGCAGCTGACCAAAGACGGCTTCGAGATGCAGTTCGGCACAAACCATCTCGGCCACTTCGCGCTGACCGGGCTGCTGCTCGACCGGTTGCTGCATGTGCGGGAGTCGCGGGTGGTGACCGTCAGCAGCAACGCTCACCGGTTTCGAGCCGCCATCCACTTCGACGATCTGAACTGGGAGCGTCGCTACGACCGGGTCGCCGCCTACGGGCAATCCAAGCTGGCCAACCTGCTGTTCACCTACGAACTGCAGCGACGGCTGGCGGCCAAGAATGCGCCGACGATCGCCGTGGCCGCCCACCCCGGCGCCTCCAGCACCGAGCTCACCCGCAACCTACCCATCGTGCTCAAACCCGCTGTGGCAGTGTTCGGCCCGCTGATATTCCAAAGCGCAGCGATGGGTGCGCTGCCGACACTGCGCGCGGCCACCGATCCCGACGTGCAGGGTGGTCAGTATTACGGCCCGAGCGGGTTGGGCCAGCAGCGGGGACATCCGAAGTTGGTGGAGTCGAGCGCGCAGTCTCACGACGAAGAGCTGCAGCGGCGGCTGTGGGCCGTGTCCGAAGAACTCACCGGCGTCACGTTCCCGGTTTGAGGCCCGGTCTGATGCGATCAGTCGAGGAGCACCAGCGCGTCGTCGCAGGCCTGATCACCGCCCGCCCGGCCACCGCCGCCGGGCTCGCCGACGCGCAAGGTCTGGCCCTGGCCGACGACGTGACCGCCCCGCTGTCACTGCCGGTTTTCGACAATTCGGCGATGGACGGCTACGCGGTGCGCGCCGAGGATGTGGCATCGGCCACCGCCGAGCATCCCGTGAAATTGCCGGTGGCCGAAGACATTCCGGCCGGAAGGACCGACACGCTCACGCTGGCGCCGGGCACCGCGCACCGAATCATGACCGGCGCCCCGGTGCCGCAGGGTGCGACGGCCGTGGTGCCGGTGGAAAACACCGACGCGGGCACCGAGACCGTGGCGATCTACGCCGCCGCCGGCAAAGGCCGCCACATCCGGCGGGCGGGTGAGGACGTCACCGCGGGCACCACAGTGCTGCGCGCCGGGCAAGTGGTCACCCCGGCGGTGATGGGACTGGCGGCGGCGCTGGGGCTCGCCGAGCTGCCTGTGATCCCGCGACAGCGGGTGTTGGTGATTTCCACCGGCTCGGAGCTGGTGTCGCCGGGCACACCCCTGCGGCCGGGGCAGATCTATGAATCCAATGCGGTCATGCTGGCCGCTGCGCTGCGCGACGCCGGCGCCGCCGTGGTCGCCACCGCGACCGCGGGCGACGACGTCACCCAGTTCGTCGCGGTGCTGGACCGCTACGCCGCCGGGGCCGACTTGATCATCACCAGCGGCGGGGTCAGCGCGGGCGCCTACGAGGTGGTCAAGGACGCGTTCGGCCGCGCCGGCGACCAGGGCGTGGAGTTCGTCAAGGTGGCGATGCAGCCCGGCATGCCGCAAGGAATCGGAAGGGTGGCCGGCACGCCGATCGTCACGCTGCCCGGCAACCCGGTCAGCGCGCTGGTGTCCTTCGAGGTGTTCATCCGCCCGGCGCTGCGGCGCGCCATGGGCCTGCCGGCGCCCGACAGGCCACGGGTCTCGGCGGTGCTCACCGAGACGCTGACCTCGCCGAGCGGTAAACGCCAGTTCCGCCGTGGGGTGCTCGACGCCGCCGCGGGCACCGTCACCAGCTATGGCCCGCCGGCGTCACACCATCTGCGCTGGCTGGCGTCGGCGAACTGCCTGCTGGACATTCCCGAAGATGTCACCGAGGTGCCGGCCGGATCGACGGTCGAAGTGTGGGAGCTGTCGGCTTCGTAAGATGTCCGCGTGGCACGACGCCCCGGCGACCTGGAATCCGGTCCGCAGCGCCTGGCCGCGTTGGTGCGCTCCGCGGTTCCACCGGTACATCCGGCCGGGCTGCCATTCATCGGCGCTGGACTGGCTGTCGCGCTGGCCGGACGCCGCTCGCGGTGGCTGCGCCGGGCGGGGCTGCTGACCGCGGGCGCCTGTGCGGGCTTTTTCCGCCACCCGCCCCGGGTGCCGCCGACCAGACCCGGTGTGGTGGTCGCAGCGGCTGACGGCTTGATCTGCGTCGTGGACACCGCTTGTCCGCCAAGCGAACTCGGCCTACCCGACGTGCCCCTCCCCCGGGTCAGCATCTTCTTGTCACTGCTGGACGCCCACGTGCAGCGCGCCCCGGTCGGCGGCGAGGTGATCAGGGTGTACCACCGGCCGGGTCGCTTCGGTTCGGCCGACTTGGCCGCGGCCAGCGAACACAACGAGCGCACCAGCATGCTGCTACGCACTGAAAACGGCGCGCAGATCGTCGTCGTGCAGATCGCCGGGCTGCTGGCACGGCGCATCGTCTGCGATGCCCGGGCCGGCGACAAGCTGTCGATCGGCGACACCTACGGGCTGATCCGATTCGGTTCGCGGCTCGACACCTACCTGCCCGCGGGATGCGAGCCGCTGGTCAGCGTCGGGCAGCGGGCACTCGCCGGTGAAACCGTGCTGGCCGAACTGTGATCACCGCCAAGCCGCGCGGTAGGCCGTCGGTCAACTTGCGCATCCTGCCCAGCTCAATGAGCGTGCTGGCGATCTGCGCGGGGCTGACCTCGATCCGCTTCGCGCTGGTAGGCCAGCCGCACGCCGCGATGGCGCTGATCGCCGCGGCCGCCATCCTCGACGGGCTCGACGGGCGGGTGGCCCGCTTCTTCGACGCCGAGTCGCGAATGGGCGAGGAGATCGACTCGCTGGCCGACGCGGTGAACTTCGGGGTGGCGCCCGCGATGGTGATCTACGCGTCGCTGCTGTCCGCGTCGCCGGCGGGCTGGTTGGTGGTGTTGTTCTATGCGGTGGCGATCGTGCTGCGGCTGGCTCGGTTCAACGCGCTGCTCGACGACGCCACCCTGCCCGCCTACACCCGGGAATTCTTCGTCGGGATGCCCGCCCCGGCCGGCGCGATCGCGGTGCTCGGGCCGCTGGCCGCCAAACTGCAGTTCGGCAGCGGCTGGTGGAGCTCGCCGTGGGTCGTGTGCGCCTGGGTGGCGGGCTGTTCGCTGCTGGTGGTCAGCCGGATCCCGATGAAGAAGATGCACGCGGTGGCGGTACCGCCGAACCTGGCCGCGTTGCTGCTGGCGGGGTTGGCGATCGTCGCGGCGGCCGCGTTCCTGTTTCCCTACGTGCTGGTGATGGTGGCCATCGCCGCCTACCTGTGCCACATCCCGCTCTCCGTCCGCAGCCACCGCTGGCTCGCCGAGCATCCCGAGGTCTGGGGCGAGCGGCCCAAGCAGCGGCGCGCTGTGCGGCGGGCGATCCGCCGGGCACAGCCCAGTCGCCGGTCGATGGCGCGGCTGGGTCTGCGCAAGCCCGCCGGCCGGACATGACGCGCCCACAGCTGACCCTCACCGCCCGGCTGAACACCTCGCCGGTCGACTCCCGCCGCGGTGTCGTCCGTCTGCACCCGAAAGCCATTGCCGCCCTTGGCATTCGGGAATGGGACGCGGTGTCGCTGACCGGGTCGCGGACCACGGCGGCGGTCGCCGGCGTGGCGGGAGCAGACATCCCGGTCGGCACGATCCTGCTCGACGACGTGACACTGTCCAATGCCGGCCTGCGCGAGGGCACCGCGGTGATCGTCGCCCCCGTCACCGTGTACGGCGCGCGCTCGGTGATGCTGAGCGGCTCACCGCTGGCAACACAATCGATCGCGCCGACCACCCTCCGCCAAGCCCTGCTCGGCAAGGTGCTCACCGTGGGCGACGCGGTGTCGCTGCTGCCCCGCGACCTCGGGCCGGGCACCTCCACGTCCGCCGCCACCCGCGCGCTGGCCTCCGCGGTCGGCATCAGCTGGACCTCCGAGCTGCTGACCGTCACCGGCGTCGAGCCCGCCGGGCCGGTGAGCGTGCAGCCCAACTCCTCGGTGACCTGGGGAACCGGTGTGCCCGAAGCTGCGCCGGAACCGACCGCTCGTCGGGTCGCCGTCGATGACCTCAAGGGCGTCCACCCGCAGGTGGCCAAGCTGACCGAATGGCTCAAGCTCGCGCTCGACGAGCCGCACCTGCTGCAAACCCTGGGCGCATCCCCGCACCTGGGCGTGCTGGTGTCCGGCCCGGCCGGGGTGGGCAAGGCGACGCTGGTGCGCGCGGTGTGCGCCGGTCGCCGGCTGGTCGAACTCGACGGCCCGGAGATCGGCGCGCTGGCCGGCGACGACCGGCTCAAGGCGGTGACGACGGCGACCGCAACGGTGCGCGACGGCGGCGGGGTGCTGCTGATCACCGACGTCGACGCGCTGCTGCCCGCCACCGCCGAGCCGGTGGCCACCTTGATCCTGGCCGAGCTGCGCGCGCTGGTGGCCACCAGCGGTGTCGCGTTCGTCGCCACCTCGGCGGTGCCGGACCGGCTCGACACCCGGCTGCGCGCCCCCGACCTGTGTGACCGGGAACTCGTGGTGCCGCTGCCCGACGCAGCCACCCGCGCCGCACAGCTGGCTGCCCTGCTGCGGTCGGTGCCGACACGTGACCTTAATTTTGACGAAATTGCCAGCCGCACACCGGGATTCGTCGTCGCCGACCTGGCTGCATTGGTGCGTGAGGCGGCGCTGCGGGCAGCGGCGAGAGCCAGCGCCGACGGAAAACCGCCGGCCCTGACCCAAGGCGACCTGATCGGCGCACTGCAGGTGATCCGACCGCTGTCGCGCTCCGCCACCGAAGAGGTGTCGGTCGGGACCGTGACGATCGACGACGTCGGCGACATGGCCGGCACCAAGCAGGCCCTCACCGAGGCGGTGCTGTGGCCGCTGCAGCACCCCGACACCTTCGCCCGCCTCGGCGTGGAGCCGCCGCGCGGGGTGTTGCTCTACGGTCCACCGGGTTGCGGCAAGACGTTTTTGGTGCGGGCGCTGGCCAGCACCGGGCAGCTCTCCGTGCACGCCGTCAAAGGCTCCGAACTCATGGATAAATGGGTCGGCGCCTCGGAAAAGGCGGTGCGGGAACTGTTTCGGCGGGCCCGTGATTCCGCGCCGTCGCTGGTCTTCCTCGACGAGATCGACGCGCTGGCACCGCGGCGCGGCCAAAGCTTCGACAGCGGCGTCACCGACCGGGTAGTCGCTGCGCTGCTGACCGAGCTCGACGGCATCAACCCGCTGCGCGACGTCGTGGTGCTCGGTGCCACCAACCGGCCCGAGCTGATCGATCCCGCGCTGCTGCGGCCGGGACGGCTGGAGCGGCTGGTGTTCGTCGAGCCGCCGGACACCGCGGCGCGTTACGACATCCTGCGCACCGCGGGCAAGTCGATCCCGCTTGCCGCCGACGTCGACATCGACGCGCTGGCCGGCGAGCTCGACGGCTACAGCGCCGCCGACTGCGTCGCCCTGCTGCGGGAGGCCGCGCTGGCCGCGATGCGGCGCTCCATCGACGCCGCGGACGTCACCGCCGCCGACCTCGCCGCCGCGCGTGAAACAGTGCGGCCGTCGTTGGATCCGCTTCAGCTTGAGTCATTGCGCGCCTTCGCGGCCTCGCCGTAGCTGACCAGCAGCGCGCGCGCCGCCGCGGCGACGTCGTCCTCCAGCCACGCGGGCATCGGGTCGTCGTAGGCGTGGCGGCGCACGACGGCATAGGGCAAATCGGCGACCGCCCGGGCGACGGCGTCGACACAGCGGGGATCGCTGCTGCCATACAACTCCCGGGCCAAACCGCGCACCCGCTGTAGCAGCGGCGCATTCCTGGCGGCCAGGGCTTCCCGGAATGCCGCGTCAGGTTCGCCGTCGAGCAGGTCACCAGGCCGAATCGTCAACAGCAGCCGGGCGTCTTCGCTCGGATTCGTCCTCAGCGAAGCGCGACCGGGCGAACGGTTCGCACTGAAAGGCCGCCACCTGTTCGCGGTCTACCGGTGGGTGTTCGAGGTGGAACCCGACGGGCCCGGCCAGACTCGCGTGCGCTCGGCGACCTGGGCCGCCTTTCCCGGCATGCACGGCCAGGTTTATCGCGCCCTTGTCATCGGCACCGGCACCCATCGCGTCGTGGTGCGACGGATCCTTCGGCGGATCGCCCGGCGGGCACAGGTCGACGCCGACTATGTCGATGTGCTCGAAGTCCCGATCAGTCCTGACGACGCGCGAACTGCCGAACAAGCGTTCCATGACGCGCTGGGACACGCCCCGCGTCGACTCGGACGTCTCGCGTCGTGGATCCACCAGCACGTCCTGCGGCTCCGGTTAGCTGTTAGCTCCGCATCCGTCGTCGGCGCATGTCATCGGCTGGGCGGTTAGGCGTTCGGTTGACGACGAGATCGTGCTCAGCGCGGACGGCCCGCTCATGTCCGGCGAGCTGACCCTGCGCCGCCGGCACGGACGTGCGGCGCTGACCACTCGGCTGCACTATCACCACAAAATCGCCGCCCGACTGGTCTGGGCTGTGATCGGCCCCCTGCACCGGCTCGTCGCCCCGCGCCTGATGCAGCGTAGCACCGGTCGCGGCATGACTGACATTGCGCACCAACGGTTTTGATCCAGCGGTGTGGGAGTGTTCACAGTTTGGCTGTTATCCACAAACGGTGGTTTTGCACGGCATCAACGTCGGTGGCGCCCGCTAGTATTCGAACATGCTAGCGAGTAGCCGGGACGAGATCGTCGAGGTGTTCGACGCCCTCGAGGCTGAGCTGGACCGTGCCCTGGGGTTGTCCGTTGATGTGTTGACCACCCCGGAGTGCCTGGCCATGCTGGAGCGCTGCGAAAGGCTGCGCCGGCGGCTGCCGGCCGTCGAGCACCCGTTGATCAACCAGGTCACCGCGCGGGCCGATGAGACCGAGCTGGGCGGCAAGTTGCCGTTCGCGTTGGCCGAGCGGTTGCGCGTCACCCGCGCTGAAGCATCCCGCCGCATCGGTGAAGCCGCCGATCTCGGGCCACGGCGTGCGCTGACCGGCGAGCCGCTGCAACCGCTGTTGGCTGCCACCGCCGCCGCCCAGCGGGCCGGCCGGATCGGGACCGGCCATGTGGCGGTAATCCGCAGCTTCTACCACCGACTGCCCGACTTCGTCGACGCCCAGACCCGCGAACAGGCCGAGGCGCAGCTGGCCCGCCTCAGCGGGGAGTTTCGGCCCGATCAGCTGGGCAGGCTGGCCGACAAGCTTGCCGATTGCCTGAATCCGGACGGAGATTTCACCGACGACGACAGGGCCCGCCGCCGTGGCCTCACTATCGGCAAGCAAGGCATCGACGGGATGTCCCCGGTCAGCGGGTTTTTGACCCCGGAGGCCCGCGCCACCATCGACGCGGTGCTGGCGAAACTGGCCGCCCCCGGCATGTGCAACCCGGCCGATCTCAACCCTTGCCTCGGCGGCACCCCGTCGCAGCCGGCCATCGAGTCCGACACCCGAAGCGCTGCCCAGCGCAACCACGACGCGCTAACCGCTGCCGGGCGGGCGTTGCTGGCGTCCGGTGATTTGGGACAACACAACGGATTACCGGCGACCATCATCGTGTCCACCACACTCAAAGAGCTCGAGGCCGGTGCGGGCACGGCGCTCACCGGTGGCGGCAGCCTGCTGCCGATGTCCGATGTGATCCGGCTGGCCTCGCACGCCTACCACTACCTCGCGATCTTTGACAAAGGTAAGGCGATCGGGCTGTACCACACCAAACGGCTGGCCTCACCTGGCCAACGAATCGTGTTGTACGCGAAGGACCGCGGGTGCACGTTCCCGGGTTGCGATGTGCCGGGCTACCTCACCGAGGTTCACCATGTCACCGACTTCGCGACCTGCCGCGAAACCAACGTCGATGACCTGACCCAGGGCTGCGGCACGCATCACAAGCTGGTCACCTCGGGCGGTTGGAAGACGCGCAAGCTGAAAAACGGTGATACCGAATGGATCCCGCCACCGCATCTCGACCACGGCCAAGCCAGGACCAACACCTTTCACCATCCTGAACGGCTCCTGCGCGATGGCGACGGCGATGACGACGATGATCCCTAGCCTGACCGGCTACTCGGAGAGCTGAAACTCCACCATCGCGGCGACGGAATCCACGGCCTCGCCCAGCGCCGCCAACCGCTCGGCCGCCGACGGTGCCGACAGCACGGAGTAGCGATCGGCCGGTCCGATCGGCACGCGGGATGCCAAGGCATACAGCCGCTCGCCGGCATCGCCTGCTGGCTGCCGGCGGTAGCCCAAGACCGTTTCACGGTCTGGCGGCCGGACGCCGCGGGCGGTCGCGACCCGTTCGAACAACGCCAGCACCCGGTCCTCGAGCTCACCCAGCTGCGCATCGGTGACCGGCTCGCCCGGCTGGTCGGGCCAGCTCTGCACGACGGCCCGCGGGTAGGGGTCGTCCGGCAGCCAGCGGCACACCCGGATCCGCTCACCCATCCGGCAGCGCAGCAGGTAGCGACCGGAGCCTGCGTCCACGCACTCGGTGATATGGGCGAGGGCGCCGACGTCGCAGCGGGTGTCTCCACCGCCGACCTCGCGGCCACGAGAGATCAACACCACACCGAAGCACGGATCGGCCTGTCCCATGCAGTCACGCACCAACGCCGTGTAGCGCGGCTCGAAAATCCGCAGCGGCAGGTCATCACCCGGCAAGAACGCCGATTCCAGTGGAAACATCGGCAGTTCAACGGGTTTTGATCCCATCAGATGTCCAGCTCGGCAATCAGCGCGTCGACCACAGCACGCAAGTCTCCGTCATGCTCCTCGGCCACCCGACGCTGCCGCTGATACGACGCCCCTAACCGGGGAATGTCGGCGACGGAAGCTAGCTCGTCGGCGCAATGCAACGACTTCGCCACCGGCTCCAGACGATTGAGCACATCGATCAGATCGTCGGTGACCAGGCGTTCGTTGCTGTCGGCATCCAAGATGATCACGGCGTCCAGGCCGTAGCGTGCAGCGCGCCACTTGTTTTCCTGGACATGCCACGGCGGCATGTTCGGCAGTGTCTCGCCGGCTTCCAGACGACGGTCCAAGTCGACCACCAGGCAGTGCGTCAGCGCCACCAGCGCAGCCAACTCTCGCAGGTTGGAGACCCCGTCGCAGATGCGCACCTCAAGAGTTCCTTTGTGGGGCGAGGGCCTGATGTCCCAACGGATCTCGTCCATGTGGTCGATGATGCCGGTCTTCTTCTGGTCGTAGACGAAGCCTTCGAACTCGGCCCACGTCTGGAAATGAAACGGCAGCCCGGCAGTGGGCAGCTGCTGAAACATCATCGCCCGGTTGCTGGCATAGCCGGTATCTTCACCGCCCCACCACGGTGAAGAGGCCGACAACGCCAGCAGGTGCGGGTAGCGCTGCAGCAGCGCCGTCATGATCGGCATCACCTTGTGCGCGGAGGAGATTCCGACGTGCACGTGCACCCCCCAGATCAGCATCTGCCGGCCCCACCACTGGGTGCGCTTGATCAGTTCGGCGTAACGCGGTGCGTCGGTGAGCTTTTGGGCTGACCACCGCGCGAAGGGGTGGGTGCCCGCGCAAAACAGCTCCATGCCGCGATCGCGAACGATTCTGCGCGCGGTATGCAAAGTGTCACGCAGGTCGTCCATCGCTTGAGCGGTGCAATCGCAGATCCCGCTGACGATTTCGACGGTGTTGCGCAGCAATTCCTTGTGCACCCTGGGGTTTTCGCCTATTTCGGCGATGACCGCGGTGGCTTCGTTGCTCAGGTCTCGGGTCTGCGCATCGACAAGCGCGAACTCCCATTCCACGCCGACCGTCGGCCGGGGTGATCCGGCGAAATCGATGCGGGCTGCTGCCCTGCTGGCCGGCGGGCTAGCCGGAACCAATGACACCGCACGCCACCCGCTTGCCGGCGTCACCAGTCGACTTGGTCATCGCATCGGGACCGGGTGTGCCGTTGGCCTGTGTGTAGCGCTCCGGAGGGATGTTGGCGAAGTTGTCCGGGCCGGCGTGGATGATGATCGCCGTCTTGTTTCCGGACACCAGGTCCTCTTTGGTGAACGCGTCGGTCGTGGTGACAAGCAACGCGGCTCCGTCCTTGCGCACCTGCAGCGAGGTCAGGTCACCGCTCTCGGGTTCTCCCGTATGGCCGGGTGCCTGGTAATGCCCGCCGGCGGACAAGAAGTCTCCGGGTGGACCGCCGGTGGGTGCGACCGAATTGGGCTCGCACTTGCCGACCGAGTGGATGTGCAGCCCGTGGAATCCGGGAGTCAGCTGGCCCAAGCCGGTGGTTCGCACGGTGATGGTCACGTAGCCGGGGTCGAACTCGAACTTCGCAGTCGCCACCTGGGTCCCGTCGGGCGCCCGCAAATGGGTAGTGATGCTCTCCGGCGGCACCGGTCCCCCTTCTGGTGGCGTCTTCGGCGGCGCAGGTGAACCCGTCCACACCGACGGCGTGGTGCCGGGTGTGGTCGCGGGGGGTTGGTTTGGGGTGCATGCTGCCAGCGATGCGACCGGGATAGCGATCGCCCCCAATGCAGTTGCGGCAGCGACTGTGCGGCTCCTTGCGGGCTTGACCATATCGAGAGCCTATCGCCTCGCCGCGGCCGACGCGGCTAGCCGGCGACCACCACAATGACGCCCGGCGGCTGGTCGGCGACCGCTGATATTCGCGGCTCCACCGCTGCATGCAACTGCTTACCGACCGCGTCGGCGGTGTCACGCTCACCCGCTGCGTCGCTGAAATAGACCGTGGTGGACGCGACGTCGGGCAGCGAGAGGTTGCCGATCTCGGTGACGTTGAAGCCGGCGCCCCGTAGCTGATCGGCGGTACGCGCGGCGACGCCGTCTTGCCCGGAGATGTTGTACACCCGCACATCGGACCGAAGGGCGGCGGCGCCCTTGGCCGACGTTCGCGGTGCGGGCGTGCTCGTGGTCACAGTGGGAACCGTCGTCGAGTCGTCGTCATCGGATTTGCCGGCCGAACTCATGGCCTGAAACCCGACCAGCAGGAAGATCACGCCCAAAAACAGCAGCACCATCACCATGGCCCGCAGGGGTAATCCCGAGGAGTCGGGAACGCGTTCACTCATCGAGCCAACTGTAGCCAGCAGTGCCCGGAACGCCGCAAATACAGATGAAGCGTCAGGTGACCTCGAAGCCGAGCCGGCGCGCAGCGCGGGCCTTCTGCCGGCTTGCTCGCAGCCGGCGCAGCCGTTTGACCAGCATGGGGTCGGCCGCCAAGGCCTCAGGCCGGTCGATCAGCGCGTTGAGTACTTGGTAGTAGCGTGTCGCTGACATCGAGAACAACTCTTTGATGGCTTCTTCCTTGGCCCCCGCGTATTTCCACCATTGGCGTTCGAATGCCAAGATGTCGTGTTCGCGGCGGGTCAGGCCATCGGCGATGTCAGAGTCGTCCCCCGATCGATTTGCCCGCGCCATGGCGCCGTCCATATCGCTTCCCTGGACCCTTCCGGCGAATTCCTCAATCTGTCGAATGTCTTTATGAAGTGGCATGCTTCGGCGATATTCAACCATGCCCGCAACTGTTGGGCCGTAACCAAGCCCCGCGAGTCGGCTCCGTTCTATACGGCCAAGCCCAATCGCGATGCTCCTCCTCCCGCCGCTTCGCAGCGCGCATCGTCGCACCGCCCAAGCCCAATCGCGATGCTCCTCCTCCCGCCGCTTCGCAGCGCGCATCGTCGCACCGCCCAAGCCCAATCGCGATGCTCCTCCTCCCGCCGCTTCGCAGCGCGCATCGTCGCACCGCCTAAGCTGCAATGCCATGGCCGTCGTACCTATTCGCATCGTGGGCGATCCGATCTTGCACACCCCGACCGCTCCGGTGCCGGTTGGCCCCGACGGCTCATTGCCGGACGATCTGCCGGACTTGATCGCCACTTTGTACGACACCATGGACGCTGCATACGGGGTGGGCTTGGCCGCCAACCAGATTGGGGTGGGCCTGCGGGTGTTCGTCTACGACTGCGCCGATGAGCGCGGCCAAACTGCCCGCCGCCGTGGGGTGGTCATCAACCCCGTGCTGGAAACCTCCGAAATACCCGAAACCATGCCCGATCCCGAAACCGACGACGAAGGTTGCCTGTCGGTGCCCGGGGAGTCGTTCCCGACCGGACGCGCGAAATGGGCTCGGGTCACCGGACTCGACGCCGAAGGCAATCCGGTGAGTGTGGAGGGCACCGGGCTGTTCGCGCGGATGCTGCAGCACGAGACCGGGCATCTGGACGGGGTTTTGTACCTGGACCGCTTGATCGGCCGGCACGCCCGCGCCGCGAAACGGGCGGTCAAAGCGCACGGCTGGGGTGTGCCGGGACTTTCCTGGACGCCGGGCGAGGGGCCCGATCCGTTCGGTCACTGATGGTCTCATGGCCTGATCCGGGGACGCGGGTAACGGTGCGCTACCGCCGCCCGCCCGGGTCGGTGCCCCCACTGACCGACGCGGTGGGCCAGCTGCTTCAGGTCGACCCGGTGGTGCGGGTGCGGACCAAGACCGGAACCGTGGTGCAGTTCGCCCCCGGCGACGCGGTGGCACTGCGGGTGCTGACGGACGCGCCGGTACGCACGTCACAGATCCGCGCACTCGAACATGCCGCCGCGGCTGCCTGGCCCGGTGTCGAGCAGCACTGGCTGGCCGGCTGGCTGCTGCGCGCTGGGCACGGCGTCACCGTCGCCGCTAATTCGGCTGTGCCACTCGATATTTCGGCTAGCCCAAGTGCTATCCCCGCGATTGTGGACTGGTATCGGCAGCGTCGCCTCACGCCGCGGCTGGCGGTTCCCGACCGCCTGCTGCGGCTGCCAGCGGCGAGCGACCACCCGCATCAGATGCTGGTGCGCGACGTCGCCCCATCGGATCGGCAGCCGTCGGTCACGCTGGCCGCGCGACCCGACGACGAGTGGCTGCGGCTTCAGCACCGCGATGTGCCGGTCGACGTGCTGACCGCCGTCCTCGGCGGCGAAGTGGTGTTCGGCAACCGCGCAGGCAGGGCGGTCGCCCGCGGCGCGGTAACCGACGCGCCGGACGGCACCCGCTGGGTGGGCCTGTCGGCGCTGGCAGCAACCAACCACCCAGACGGGCCGGCGCACGCTCAGCGTCTGTGCGAGACCCTGCTGTCTTGGGGTGCTCGCCGCGGCGCGACCCGCGGCTATATCCGCGTCGACGACAACGACACGCTTGCCGCCACCGTGGCCGACTCACTGGGCTTCCGGCTGCACCATCGCGGCAGCTATCTGACGGTGGCGCCCGAGCTATGGTCGGGCCATGGTTGACGGCATGGTCGACGGCGACGGCCTGCTGCGCCCGGCCTCGCCGCGAGCACCGCTCCTTCGGCTCGCGACCTGGAACGTGAACTCAATTCGCATCCGGTTAGACCGTGTGCTTGATTGGATGCGCCGCGCCGACATCGACATCCTCGCCATGCAGGAAACCAAGTGCGCGGACGACCAGTTTCCCGCCCTGCCGTTCTTCGAACTGGGCTACGAGGTGGCGCACTGCGGGTTCAACCAATGGAACGGGGTGGCGATCGCGTCGCGGGTGGGCCTCGACGACATCGAAGTCGGCTTTCCCGGGCAGCCAACGTGGAGCAGCGGCCCGCGAGGCGATGACAAGCGCGGCGAAGCCCGAGCGCTGGCCGCAACCTGCGCCGGTGTTCGGGTGTGGAGCCTCTACGTTCCCAACGGTCGCGCGCTGAACGATCCGCACTACACGTACAAGCTGAATTGGCTTGCCGCGCTGCGTGATACAGCAGAAACCTGGTTGCGAGAGGATTCGTCGGCGCAGATCGCATTGGCCGGCGACTGGAATATCGCCCCCACCGACGACGACGTCTGGAGCATTGAGTTTTACCGGGGCTGCACCCATGTCTCCGAACCCGAACGCAAAGCGTTCAACGCCATCGTTGACGCCCAATTCACCGATGTGGTACGGCCTTTCGCTCCCGGCCCGGGCGTCTACACCTACTGGGACTACACCGCGCTGCGCTTCCCGAAAGGCCAGGGGATGCGTATCGACTTCATCCTCGCTTCACCGGCATTGGCGGTCCGGGTCGTCGACGCGCGAATCGTGCGCGAGGAGCGCAAGGGCAAGGCGGCCAGCGACCACGCTCCGGTTGTGGTGGATCTGCGCCGCGATTGAACTGATAACTAGTGTCTCGCGCCAGAAATTCGTTACATAAATGTAATCGGTGCGGATCGGCGGTGTTCCACGGCGAAACGCATTGGTGCGTGGGATGATTCGCATGTGGCATCACAGGGGCGACCGAAAGCGGAATTGGTGTTGACCGATGAAGAACACGAGACGCTGACCCGGTGGGCGCGGCGGCGCAAATCCGCCCAGGCGCTGGCGTTGCGGTCACGGATCGTGCTCGGTTGCGCCGAGGGCTTGACCAACAAGCAGGTCGCGGCGCGCGAGCGGGTATCGCAGCCGACCGTGGGCAAGTGGCGGAGCCGGTTCGTCGAGGCACGGCTAGACGGGCTGGTCGATGACCCCCGGCCGGGCCGGCCGGCGTCGGTGAGCGCCGAGCAGGTCGAGAACGTGGTGGTGGCCACCTTGGAGTCCACTCCGGCCAACGCCACGCACTGGTCGCGGGCCTCGATGGCCCAACGCTGCGGGCTGTCGAAGTCCACGATCGGGCGGATCTGGAAAGCATTTGAGCTGCAACCACATCGGGCCGAGCACTTCAAACTGTCCAATGATCCGCTGTTTGTGGAGAAGGTCTATGACATCGTCGGGCTCTATCTTGACCCGCCCGAGGCCGCGGTGGTGCTGTGCGTGGACGAAAAGAGCCAGGTCCAGGCGCTGGCGCGCAGCCAGCCGGCGTTCCCGATGATGCCCGGCATGCCCGAGAAACGCACCCACGACTACGTGCGCTCGGGCACCACCAGCCTGTTCGCCGCCTTCGACATCGCCGACGGCACCGTGATCACCGCGCTGCACCGGCGCCACCGCGCCATCGAGTTCCGCAAGTTCCTGGCCAGGATCGACGCCCAGGTCCCCGACCACCTCGACGTCCACCTGGTCTGCGACAACTACGGCACTCACAAAGCGCCCACCGTGCAAAGCTGGCTCGAGCGCCACCCTCGCTTCCACATGCACTACACCCCAACCTATTCCAGCTGGATCAACCAAGTTGAGCGCTGGTTCGCCGAGCTGACCCGCCAACTCCTTGAACGCGGCGACCACCGCAGCGTCCAAGCACTCGAAAAAGACATCCGTGCCTGGGTCGCCGCCTGGAACGACAACCCCAAACCATTCGTGTGGACCAAGACCGCCGAACAGATCCTCCAGTCCATCCAACGACTAATGAAACGAATTTCTGGCGCGGGACACTAGCTGTGGATCGGCTGCGTGTTCGCTTGCTGTGGGACGCGCGATTTATAGATAATGGTCAGAATCTTGCTGTTTCCGTGAGGACGACACGTTTGCGGGTATACCGTGGCGAACCGGTCTGCGGCGGAATCGAGCAAGGATCAGGGAGCGATCATGGGTGTCGGCGGCGCGGTACGCGGCGTAGGGCGGGCAGTCGGTCGTGCCGCGAATGCGACCACGATGGCCGCGGGCGCGGTAGGCGGGGCCGCGGTCAACGGTGTCGTCGGCGCTGTGCAAGGGGCGGCGGCCGGGGTCCAACGCGGACTGGCCAGTGGAAGCCATTCGACACCGGCCGCGGCGTTGACGTTGGGCGCGCTCGGCGTGACCGGGCTGGTCGAGTGGCCGTTGGTGCTGGCGATCGGCGGCACCGCGTTGGTGTTGCGGCAACTTAGCCGGCAATCCGCCGCCACGAAAACCGCGGCCAAAGCAGTGCCGGAGAAAGCAGCGACCGCCCAAGCGAGCGCACCCGCGACCGCTCAATCACCAAGGAAGGCTTCGCAATCGCCAAGGAAGCAGACGACATCGAAGGCCACGAAGGCGCCTGCGCGACGATCACGAAGCGGCCAATCACGTGGCAGGCAGTAGTCCAGAGGACATTGAGTAACGATTGAGTACCGTCGGATCGATGGGAAGATCCACACCGCTGCGCGCGGTCGCGATGGGACTACAGGCAACGTCAGCGCTCGTCGGCGCATCGGTTAACACCGCGGCCGCCACCGCGACGTCACTGGCCTCCGCCGGGATCGGGATTGCCACCATGCCGGTTCGCGAAGGTGCCAAGGTGCTGTCCCGCGGGCTTTCCGGCGCGACGCTGACCCGGCACTGCTGGCGTGGCGAGGACCGCGCCTGGATCGAGGTACGCGGGTTAACCGGTCCCGACGGCGACGAGCTCGGGCGCGTCGTGCTCGACGAGATTGCCGCCCAGCCAGGGGTCACCGCCGCCAGACTGAATCGCCCACTTTCCCGGGTGGTCGTGGACATCGACGGCGACCGGGTGTCGTTGCGTGACCTGTGCCGCGTGGTCGCCGAAGCCGAAGCGCGATACCCCCGGGCACCTCGCGACCGGGCGGCGCGCCCCACCAGCCTGCCGGGGGACGGCCTGCTGCTGGCGACCAGGATGGCAACGGTCAGCGCCAACGCGGTGGGGCTAGGCGCGGCCCTGGTCGGGCGAGCGCTGCGATGGCCGCCGATGCCCAACGCCGTCGTGGCGGCCGCCGCGGTCGCGACCTACCAGCCACGGGTTCGTCGTCTGCTTGAAGACCGCATTGGCAAGCCCACCGCCGACACGGTGCTCGAACTGGCCATGGCCGCCGCCGAAACCGTGACGCTCTCGCTGGGCTCACTGGCAGTGGATATGACGGTCGAGGCACTAAAGGCCGCCGAATCAGTTGCCGAGGCCAAAGCGTGGAACCGGCTTGAGCCGCGGCTGGCCCGGCACGCCGACAACGCGGCCGCCACCCGCCGTCGCGGCCCACGCCGCCGCGGGCGACGCCCGCCGACCGCCACGCCGCCGCCAGCGCACTCGTTCAGGCGGTCGCTGCGGCGCTGATCGGCGCCGCCACCCGCAGCATCGACGGGGCCGCCACCGCGACGTTGGTGACCGCGCCGAAGGCCAGCCGGACCACGCGGGAGTCGTTCGCAGCGACCCTCGGGCGCGGGCTGGCAGACCAGCATGCGGTGTTGCCGCTGCGCCCGGAGATCCTGCGCCGGCTGGACCGGGTTGACGTGCTGATCATCGACCCGAGGGTGCTGTGTACCGACCGGCTGCGCGTGGTGCGCGTCCGCGGTGCCGACGAAGACGAGTTGTCCCCCGCCTGGGCCCGGGCCCAGTCCCTGCTGGACAACACCGGCCTGCGCACTGGCTGGCACCGGGTGCCCGGAACCACCGGCGACGTCGAGGCGCTGATCTGCCCCGCCCATGACCCGCTGGCTTCGGCCGTGGTGACCGAGGCCCGCCACTGCGGGGTGGAGCTGGTGTCCGTCGACACCGACGACCTCGGCGAGCTGCGACCGGCGTTCGACGAGATCCAGCCGCTGGAAAACGGGTCGCTCGACGACGCGCTCACCGCCGCGGTGACCGCGCAGCAAAGTGCTGGCCACACCGTCGCTGTGTTGTCATCGGCTGGCGCGCAAGCGCTTTCCCGCGCCGATTTGGCACTCGGCGTGCTGCCCGACGACGACGCACAACCACCGCCCTGGTATGCCCACCTGCTGCTGCCCGACCTGGCGGCCGCTTGGCGGGTGCTGCACGCGCTGCCCGCGGCCAAATCGGCGAGCCGACGCGGGATGGAGATCTCGGCGGGCGCTTCGGCTTTGGGCGCGTTGTTCATGCTGCCTGGTGTCCGTGGGCGCGGGCCCGGACCGGTGACCACCGGCGCCGCGGCCGGTCTATTTTCCGGCTACCTGCTCGCCCGCAAGGTGATCACCGCCCCCGCCCCGATACCCACGCCTGTCCACGAATGGCATGCGATGACGGTCGAGCAGGTCCGCAGGATGCTGCCGCCGCCGGATATCGGTGAAACGGCGGAGCCGCGACACCGGCCGATGGCAACGCGCGCACTGGCCACCGCACAACGTGGTGCGCACGTCACCGCAACACCAAGTCGAGCGATTTGGCAGTTCCTCAAGGCCGTCCGCGCCGAACTGTCCGATCCGCTCACACCGGTGCTGGCGCTCGGCTCGGCGGCCAGCGCGATACTGGGCTCACCCGTCGACGCGGTGATGGTTGGTTCGGTGCTCACCGGCAATTCGATCCTGGCGGCAAGCCAGCGGCTGCGCGCCGAGAGTCGGCTCAATCGCCTTCTAGCTCAACAGGTTCCGCCCGCCCGGAAAGTCGAAACACGTGCCGACGGTACACGGGTGTATACCAATGTTCTCGCCGAGCAACTGCGGCCCGGTGACCTGATCGAGGTGCGCACCCACGAGGTAGTGCCCGCAGACGCCCGAATCATCGAGGAGGAGGACCTTGAGGTCGACGAGGCGACGCTCACCGGTGAGTCGCTGTCGGTGCCCAAGCAGGTCGAACCCACACCGGGCGCGGACCTGCCCGAGCGGCGCTGCATGCTTTACGCCGGGACCACCGTGGTGGCGGGAACGGCGACGGCGCTGGTGACCGCGGTCGGCCCCGAAACCCAGGTGCGTCGCGCTGCCGAGCTGGTATCCAGCGACTTGCCCGAGATAGGTCTGCAGCACCAGCTGAGCCAGCTCACTAATCGGGCGTGGCCGATCAGCGCGACCGGCGGCGCGTTGGTCAGCGCGCTGGGCTTGTTGCGGCGCAGGGGTTTACGCGAAGCGGTGGCCAGCGGCATCGCCGTGACGGTGGCGGCCGTTCCGGAGGGCATGCCGCTGGTGGCCACCCTGGCGCAGCAGGCTTCGGCGCGGCGGCTGACGAACTTCGGTGCGCTGGTCCGCGTTCCGCGTTCGGTGGAGGCGCTGGGCCGCGTCGACGTGGTCTGCTTCGACAAGACCGGGACACTCTCGGAGAACCGGCTGCGCGTAGCCCGGGTCCACCCGGTGTCGGGGTATTCCCGTGAAGAGGTGCTGCGGTGCGCGGCGCACGCCGCGCCGACAGCCAACGGTGGCCCGCAGATACACGCCACTGACGACGTGGCCATCACCGAGGCGGCGTCGGCCGTCGACGGTTCGGGCCCGCCCAGCGAACCCGATGCGCATCTGCCGTTCCGCTCCGGCAGATCGTTCTCGGCCTCGGTGACCGACGACGAGCTGACGGTCAAGGGCGCACCAGAGGTGGTGTTGGCCCGCTGCCGAGATGCCGGCTCGGACGTGGAGCGCACGGTTCGGGAACTGGCGGCCAGCGGTTTGCGGGTGATCGCGGTGGCGCGCCGACGGCTCGACCCGGCGCAGATCCGGGCCGTCGACGACGACCCCGACGACGCCATCGCCGAGTTGTGCGCCGGGCAGTTGACGCCGGTCGGATTGCTCGGGCTCGCCGACACCATGCGAACCGAAGCCCCGGAGCTGCTGGCAGACCTGCGCGACCGCGATGTCGACATCCGGCTGATCACCGGCGACCATCCGATTACCGCGGCGGCGATCGCCCAGGAACTGGGGATGCCGGTGACCGTGGATCAGGTCATCAGCGGGGCGGAGTGGGACGCGATGTCGCGCAAGGACCAGGAGCGCGCGGTCGCCGAACGGGTGGTCTTCGCCCGAATGTCACCGGAAAACAAGGTGCAGATTGTGCAGACTCTGGAGCGGGTGGGCCGGGTGTGCGCGATGGTTGGCGACGGCTCCAACGACGCCGCCGCGATCCGGGCTGCCACTGTCGGAATCGGAGTAGTGGCACGCGGCAGCGACCCGGCCCACACCGTCGCCGACGTGGTCCTGCCCGACGCCCGCATCGAGGCGCTGCCGCAAGCCATCGACGAAGGCCGCGAACTTTGGCGGCGGGTGCAGGCGGCGGTGTCGGTGCTGCTCGGTGGCAACGCCGGTGAGGTGGTGTTCGCCATCATCGGCAGCGCGATCACCGGGCGTTCGCCGCTGAACACCCGTCAGCTGCTGCTGGTCAACATGTTGACCGATGCGTTGCCGGCCGCGGCGCTCGCGGTGAGCCCGACAACCAGTGCCGGCGAGCGCGGCACACGCGGCCTCGATGAGCGCGTCCTGTGGCGCGCGGTTGGCGTTCGCGGGGCAACGACGGCGGCCGCGGCCACGGCGGCGTGGGCGATGGCCAGTGTCACGGGGCGGCCGCAACGTGCGTCGACCGCGGCGCTGGTCGCGCTGGTCGCCACCCAGTTGGGTCAGACGCTGCTGGATTCGCACGCGCCGCTGGTGGTGCTCACGGCCGGCGGTTCGCTTGTCGTGATGGGGACGCTGATCAGTATTCCTGGAGTCAGCCAGCTGCTTGGCTGCACGCCGCTTGGTCCGGTGGCGTGGGCACAGGCGCTGGGCTCGGCGACCGCTGCCACCGCCGCGGTGGGCGTGATAAACCGCCTTGTCGGTGCGCCGCGAGCAGCACTGCCAGAGCCGCCGACGCGTCAAGCCGAGCCGACGAACGGTCAGCCCGCACGACCTCCACGACGCCGAGCCGCCACAGCACCGCGTACAGCTCCACCAGGGGAACAGTCAGCAACGGTGCCAGCGCTGAAGCTAGCGGATCGGCCAGGGCATCCGTCGTCGCCATACATCCGACAGTGACCACAGCACCCGGCTCGGCGGAAAATCCTTCGTTACCGAAAGGCAAATGATGGTTGAAAGGAAGTCGCGCCTCCGCACATCCCAACGTGAAGCGGTGGAAGCGATACGCGCAGGGGAGACCTTCGCCGTGAATCTCCCGGTGGTGGGCCAACTCGAAATTCCGCGGCCCGAACAGCTGGCCTACTTTGGCGGGTTGGCCGCGCTCGCCATGTTCGAGCTCATCGACTGGCCGGTCGCGCTGGTCATCGCCGCCGGACACATCCTGGCCAACAACCACCACAACCGCGTCCTGGAGCAGCTCGGCGAAGCGATGGAAGACATCTGACGCTTAGTGCTGCTTGTCGGGATCGGGTGATCGCAGCGCCTCGGTGAGCGTGGGGTAGACGTCGAGTACCTGGTCCAGGTTGGTCACCTCGATCGTGCGGATCACCTGGGCGTTGTCGGCGACTAGTCGAACCGAGGTCCCGGCGGACGCACCCGCGTGGTGGCAATCGAGCACCGCGTTCAAGCCGGCGCTGCCGAAAAAGGTCACCGCCTGCAGATCGACGACAAGCATCCGGGCCTGATGCGTGGAAGCATCTTCCAGCGCCGTCGTCAGCTCGGAGACCAGCTCGCCGACGGTGCCAGAGTCAATGTCGCCCTTGACCCGGACGACGATGCAGTCCTCGCGGTCCTCGCGGTCAACCGCCAACAATTCCATCGGTGTTGCCTCGAATTTATCCGCCGGCCCGAAGACCGTGTGGGCAGTGTCCGGTCGAGAGACAAGGCGCGGTGCCCGAATCCGCCGTCTTCGCCGTCCAGGGGTGGTTCACAGCTTATCTCGGCGGCTTGCCCCAACAGTGGCAAATCGTCGTGCCACTACAGCGCCGGTTCCGCCGGGACGCGGTCGTGAACGGTCAGCAGCAGATGGTCGAATCGGTTCTGGACGGCCAACGGCATCGGAACGGCGGCAGTCACCTCAGTGACCAGCTGCTGGGCCAACGCACGCAGTTTGACGTTCGTCTCTTGCGACCGCCACCGCAGAACCCGAAACGCTTGCTCGGCGCTGATCCGATAGATGGCCATCAGCATGCCTTTGGCCTGCTCGATCACCGCCCGGGATTCCAACAGCTCGGGCAGGGCCTCGTCGAGGACCTCCTGACGGGTTTCGTCGCGGGCCTCGTCGAAGGCGCCGGTGAGGTCGATGTAGTAGCCCTCCGTGCCCACTACCGCGCCGTTGTCGTCCAGCATCCGGTCGGCCACCACGATCGCGTCGTGAACTTTGCCGGCTGTGTCGACAAACCGGTGACGGCTGGAAAACGATGTCTGCGACTGCAGTGCCTGGTCCAGAAGCTCTTGGACATGGGCGCGGTCGTCGGGATGCTTGTGTGACAACACCAGTTGGGTCGTCGGCTGCACTGACCCCGGCTCATACCCATGCATTCTGGCCAGCTCGTCGGACCACTCCCAGCGCTGGCCGACGAACCAGAAACGGAAGGCTCCCACGGTCAGGTTCTCGCCGACCACCGACGCCATCGCCGCACCCACCGGTTTCTTGGTCGTCGGGGTTGGCCTGTGCGCCATCCCGCGATCATCCCACGCTGGATACAGGCAGCAACAGCCTCGGGGCCGGTCCCACGCCGTCGTCACCAGGCTGGGCACCGCACTCGCGCTGCGCTAGCGTGGTGGCAGCCAACAATCCACGCGGGAGCGCACGCCGAGTGCGCTGAGAGGACGGCTGGGGCCGTCGACCGTCCGAACCTGACCGGGTAATGCCGTCGTAGGGAGATGCTCATGACCGATCTGTCTGTATCCGTCGCACCGTCCGTGACCACCGGCCCCATCGCCGGCAGCAGCAAGGTCTACCGCGATGTCGACGACGTTCCCGGCGCAAAAGTGCCATTCCGGCGGGTACACCTGTCCACCGGCGAGCATTTCGACCTCTACGACACCTCCGGCCCCTACACCGATCCCGACGCGGTGATCGACCTGCATCGCGGCCTGCCGCCGCGCCCGGGTGTGGTCCGTGACCGCGGCACACAGCTGCAGCGGGCCCGGGCCGGAGAGATCACCCCGGAGATGGCCTACATTGCCGTGCGGGAAGGCATGCCCGCCGAACTGGTGCGCGACGAGGTGGCTCGCGGGCGGGCGGTGATCCCTGCCAACCACAACCATCCCGAAGCCGAACCGATGATCATCGGCAAAGCGTTCGCGGTCAAAGTCAATGCGAACATCGGGAATTCGGCGGTGACGAGCTCAATCGCCGAGGAGGTCGACAAGATGGTGTGGGCCACCCGGTGGGGGGCGGACACCGTCATGGACCTGTCCACCGGCAAGGACATCCACGAAACCCGCGAGTGGATCCTGCGCAACTCGCCGGTGCCGGTCGGCACGGTGCCGATCTATCAGGCGGTGGAGAAGGTCAAGGGCGATCCCACCAAGCTGACGTGGGAGATCTACCGCGACACCGTGATCGAGCAGTGCGAGCAGGGCGTGGACTACATGACCGTGCACGCCGGGGTGCTGCTGCGGTATGTGCCGCTGACCGCCAAGCGGGTGACCGGGATTGTGTCCCGCGGCGGGTCGATTATGGCCGCCTGGTGCCTGGCTCATCATCAGGAGTCGTTCCTGTACACGCACTTCGAGGAGCTGGCCGATATCTTCGCCCGCTACGACGTCACGTTCTCACTCGGCGACGGGCTGCGGCCCGGCTCGATCGCCGACGCCAACGACGCTGCCCAGTTCGCCGAGCTACGCACCCTGGGCGAGCTGACAAAGCTCGCGAAATCACGTGGCGCCCAAGTGATGATCGAAGGCCCCGGGCACATCCCGATGCACAAGATCGTCGAGAACGTGCGCCTGGAAGAAGAGCTGTGCGAGGAGGCGCCCTTCTACACGCTCGGCCCGCTGGCCACCGACATCGCCCCGGCCTACGACCACATCACCTCGGCGATCGGTGCGGCGATCATCGCGCAGGCCGGCACCGCGATGCTGTGCTACGTCACGCCCAAAGAGCACCTGGGCTTGCCGGACCGCAAGGATGTCAAAGACGGGGTGATCGCCTACAAGATCGCCGCGCACTCTGCCGACCTGGCCAAGGGCCATCCCCACGCGCAGGAAAGGGACGACGCACTAAGCAAGGCCCGATTCGAGTTCCGCTGGAACGACCAGTTCGCGCTGTCACTGGATCCCGACACCGCCCGGGAATTCCACGACGAGACGCTGCCCGCCGAGCCGGCCAAGACCGCGCACTTCTGCTCGATGTGCGGGCCGAAGTTCTGCTCCATGCGCATCACCCAGGATGTCCGCGACTACGCCGCCGCGCACGGGTTGGAAACCGAAGAGGACATCGAAGCCGTGCTGGCCGCCGGGATGGCCGAAAAGTCGCGTGAGTTCGCCGAGCACGGCAACCGGGTGTATCTGCCCATCGCGCAGTGACTTACCTGCCACTGCCGCGCCGCGGTGCGACACCGCGGCGGGTGCTGACGATCGCCGGGTCGGACTCCGGAGGCGGTGCCGGCCTGCAAGCCGACATCCGCACCTGCGCGCTGCTGGGAGTGCACGCGCTGTGCGCGGTGACCGCGGTGACGGTGCAAAACACGGTGGGCGTCAAGGGTTTTCACTTAGTTCCTGATCAAGTGATCGCCGCGCAGATCGACGTCGTGTTGCACGACATCGGGTTTCAGGCGGCCAAGACCGGCATGCTGGCCTCCCCCGAGATCATCGCCGCCGTTGCTGCGGCCTGGCGCGACCACAGCCCGGATGCGCCGCTGGTTGTCGACCCGGTGTGCGCGTCCATGCACGGTGATGCGCTGCTAGAACCGAGCGGGCTGGAAACCCTTCGGGCCGAATTGTTTCCGCTGGCCACACTGGTCACACCCAATCTGCACGAAGTGCGGCTGCTGGTCGGCATCGAGGTCGTCGACGCCGAAACACAGCGTAAGGCGGCCAGTGCCCTGCACGCGCTGGGGGCCCGATGGGCGCTGGTCAAAGGCGGGCACTTGCGACCGTCGGAGTCCAGCACAGACCTGCTGTTCGACGGCCGGGAGTTTCACGAATTCGCCTCGCCGCGCGTCGACACCAGCCACGACCACGGCGCTGGTGACACGCTGTCGGCGGCGGTGGCGTGCGCGCTTGCGCACGGCTACACCGTCCCGGACGCGGTTGCGTTCGGCAAGCGGTGGGTGACCGAATGCCTGCGCGCCGCATACCCACTCGGGCACGGCCATGGCCCGGTATCGCCGCTGTTTCGGCTGGGCCGATGAATCTCCAGCAGATCGCCGGCATCGCGCACGAACCCCACCGCACCCCGTCCGGTGTGGTGGTGTTGGCCCACGGTGCTGGTGGCAGTCGCGAATCCGTACTGCTGCAGCAGCTTTGCGACGAGTGGGCACGACGAGGCTGGCTGGCGGTGCGCTACGACCTGCCTTACCGGCGGCGGCGGCCGACCGGCCCGCCCTCGGGTTCGGGCAGCGCCGACCGGGCCGGGATCGTCGAGGCCATCGAAACGTGCCGTGGCCTAGCCGACGGACCGCTGATCGCCGGCGGTCATTCCTACGGCGGCCGGCAGACTTCGATGGTGGTGGCCTGCGGGCAAGCGGCAGTGGAGCTGCTGATGCTGTTCTCCTACCCGCTGCATCCACCGGGCAAGCCGGAACGCGCCCGCACCGAGCACCTGCCCGACATCACCGTGCCGACGGTGTTCACCCACGGCGGATCCGACCCGTTCGGCACGCTCGACGAGATGCGCGCCGCCGCCGCGCTGATACCCGCGCCGGTGCAGCTGGTTGAGATTGCCGGCGCACGTCACGATCTGCGCTGCAAGGGGATTGACGTGCCGGCCTTGGCCGTGGACGCGGCGTTGCAACTGCTCGGGCACTGACTTGGGGTGCCGGTGGGCGACGGCGACGGCCGCAGCGCGGCGCACGCCTCCCCGGCGAGCGGCGCCGCGGTGTTCGGGTCAGCGCGGCACCGCTGCCTGGCGGCCGGGAGGGTGTACCGGCTCGCCGGCGCCGAGTATCGGTGCTGCCGTTTGCGAACCGCTGCGCCGCGTCGCCCACCGGACGGCTTATGCGTGGACGGCGTCCCGCTCAGCGGCCTTGTCGTCGTGGCCCTGGTGCCCGTCGCCATGAGCGACGGTGATCTTGCGCGGCTTGGCGCGTTCGGCCACCGGGATGTGCAGCCGCAAGACCCCGTCACAGTAGGACGCCTTGATCCGGTCGGTGTCGAGGTTTTCGCCGAGCACTAACTGCCTGCTGAACACCCCTCGGGGCCGCTCGGCGGCCAACATCTCCCGATTCGGGTCTAACTCTGGCCGCTCGGCCCGCACCGTGACGACGTTGCGTTCGACATCCAGGTCCAGCGAGCCCTCCTTGATGCCCGGTAGGTCGAACTCGACCACGAACTCGTCACCCTCACGCCACGCGTCCATCGGCATCACCGCTGGACGCGCTGACGTGCCCAGTACCTGCTGGGTGAGGCGATCTAGCTCGCGGAATGGGTCCGTACGCATCAGCATGGTGGTCACCTCGAGCTCCAATCTGACGCCTGCTGCGCCATAAATCTATGTTGATAGAGATAGATTTGATATACCATTCATGAAAATACGACGCAAGTGTGGTAAACAAGTTTTCTGTGAGAGACTCCAACGATGCTGCGAGGGGCGATGGGCTCCTACCCACCGGCGTGCCCGCTCCGGATCAGGGCGTGTACGGCATTTCCGTCGCTGCCGAGCTGGCCGGGACGGGCGCGCAGTCGCTGCGACTATACGAACGCCACGGCCTGGTTACCCCGGCTCGAAGCGACGGCGGTACCCGCCGTTACAGCGCGGATGACCTGGCCCGGCTGCGGCGCATCACCGAATTGGTCGCGGCCGGCGTCAATCTGGCCGGCGTCGCCCGAATCCTCAACCTCGAAGACGACAACGCCGCGCTGCGCGCCGACATCATGCGGCTGCAAGCCGGTAAGCGCAGCCGAGGCAGCGGGTCGAAGGCTCGTCGCGGCAAGACCGCGCGAGACAAACACAGCAGCACATAGCGGTGCCGGCGGGGTGCCCGCGCACTAGACGCGGGGTAAACGCTCGCTATCATCACCGTGGCCCTTAGCGCGCCGGGCAGGCTGCTACTGGGCAGTAAGGTACGGTTTTCAGCATGCACGCCGAGCAGTTTGACGTCGTGATCGTGGGCGCAGGCTTCGGTGGTATCGGGGCGGCCATCCAGCTCAAGCGGCTCGGATACGACAACCTCGTCGTCCTCGATCGCGAGGCAGATCTGGGCGGGACCTGGCATGTCAACCGCTATCCCGGCCTGGCCGTCGATATACCCTCCACGACCTACTCGTACTGGTTCGAACCCAACCCGTACTGGTCGCGGCTATTTGCGCCCGGTCCAGAGCTCAAGCAATATGCCGAACGCGTCGCCGACAAGTACGACGTGCGCCGTCACATGCGGTTCAACACGACCGTCGAGGGCGCTCGCTGGGACGAGGAGGCGCGGGTGTGGCAGGTCGAACTCGTCGGCGGCGAGACGCTCACCACACGATTTCTGATCACCGCAACCGGCTTTTTGTCTCAGCCGCACACCCCGGATATCCCCGGAATCGCCAGCTTCGACGGCAAGATCATCCACACCACCGCCTGGGACGACAGTCACGACTTTGCGGGTCGGCGTGTCGGTCTGATCGGAACCGGCGCGACCGCGGTGCAGTTGGTCCCCGAACTGGCCAAGCAGGTCGCCGAGATGACCGTGTTTCAGCGCACCGCGATCCACGTCGTCCCCAAGATCGACTTCGCGATCCCGCCCTGGCTGCAGCAGGTGTTCGCCCGAGTGCCGCTGGTACACCGGGCCTTCCGGCTGGTGACGGACACCCTCTTCGAGGTGATGACCGTGACCGGCGTGTTGCACTACCGGCAGTTTCGCCGCCTCAACATCGCCGCCGCGGACCTGGCCAAGATCAACCGCTTCGTCTCGGTGCGCGACAAGGAGTTGCGCCGCAAGCTGACCCCCGACTACGACTTCGGCTGCAAGCGGCCCACCTGGTCCAACAGCTACTACCGCACATTCACCAAACCGCACGTGCATCTGCAGACCAACTCGATCGAGCGGATCGAGCCCGACGGTATCGTCACCGCAGATGGCCACAAGACCCATATCGACACCCTTGTGCTGGCCACGGGATTTAACCTGTGGGACGCCAACTTCCCGGCTATCGAGCTGATCGGCCGGCGCGGCAGAAACCTCGGAAAGTGGTGGCGGGAGAACCGGTTCCAGGCCTACCAAGGAGTGTCCATCCCGTACTTCCCGAACTACCTCAGCTTGGCGAGTCCGTACGCGTTCTCCGGTCTGTCGTTCTTCAACACGATGGAATATCAGATGCGGCACATGGACCGGCTCTTCAGGGAACTGAAGCGTAGGGGCGCAACCACATTCGAGGTCACCGAAGAAGCCAACGCGCGATTCCTGGACCGGATGACCAAGCTGCTTGACAACTCGGTGTTCTATCGCGGCGACTGTGCTACGTCACGGTCCTACTACTTCAACCACAGCGGCGAGGCGGCGCTGCTACGACCCACGTCCACGCGCAACGCTGTGCGGGAGGGCTCGCGGTTCCCGTTGAGCGACTACAGATTTGCGTAAGGGGAATAATGCCGACAAGAAGCAGGCGCGTCGCGTGGTTTTACGGTCTGGCTTTGGCCGGCGCCGGCGTCAGCCACTTCACCAGTCCGCAATTGTGGGAGCCGATCACCAAGCCACTATTCCCGCGCAGCACTCGGCGCCACATCTACACCAACGGCGGAATCGAGACGATGCTCGGGCTGGGCTTCACCAATCCGAAGACCCGCAGCCTGACAATCGTCGGCCTGATCGGTTACGCCGCTTATCTTGTCGGCAGCGCAATTCGCGAGCGCCGAATAGCACAGCAGCCATTTGCAGTGCACCAGCCGTCCCAAGTCGACCACCAGCGCCATGGCGGCATGCACCAAAACCCGCGCCTGCCCGGGTGTTAGTGACAGCCGCGTCGCAGTGAGCAGCCGCACCCACCAGTCGATCGTCGACCGCTGTACGTTGCACAGCAGCTCTTGGTCGGCCAGAGTCACGTTGACTCGCTCGGTGTAACAGATTGCCGCCAACTCCCGCCAACTCCAGCAGACCGCCAGCGCGGCAATGACATCGGGACGGCGCAGCGACGATCTTGGGCTGCTGCAGTGCTGCGTTAAGCGTGCTGCGGGCGCGGCCACGCTGCCACCCGGTGGTTGGTGCGCTTGCTCGCCAGCTGGTGGCGGGTCACCGCCGCCTCGGTGATTGCTCTGCGCTGTGCCACTGGGCATGCGCGCGCATTTTCGATGAGGCACACCCAACCCCGACGACGACCCACCACCGTTCTGATGGGGCATGCCTATGGCCGCACCTGCTTGCGATGCCGCTGGTCATGGGTCGGCACACCGTTGACGCCGCCGATCGACTGGGCGTAGGTGCCCACAGCAAACGCCACACCCGAGCCCATGATGGCCAGCGCATCCCGGTTGACATGGTCAAGCGTGTCGCGGGCACTGTGGTAGTTCGGGTCGAAGGCCACTCCCGCTTGACCGCCCCAAAGCCGGGCTTGCACAGCGGTTTTCGTTTGCGACGAACCGGTGGTCATGCCGCCGATCGGCACGCCCGCGACCAGGAATGGGCTGTAGTCGCTTTGGGTGCTCAACGGCAGATCGAAGGGCCGCTTGCCGGCCAGGTTCAGGTAACCGGCAAGGGTGCGTTCGATACCGGCCGACCCGGTGGGCACGTTCTGTGGTGCGCCACCCGGGCCGACCGGGGCGGATTGGTCACCGTCGTCGGTGAAGAAACCGGCGTTGGGTGATCCGAGCGTGTCGAAATTCAAATACAGCGCGACGTCGTTGAGTTCGTCGCGGCCCATCCCGAGCACGTAGTCAAGAGAGCCGTTGAGCCCGGATTCCTCCGCACCCCAAAACGCGAACCGCACCATGTTGGCCAGCCGCGGGGATGGGCCCAGTTGCAGCGCGGTCTCCAACACCGCGGCCACCCCGGTCGCGTTGTCGTTGATACCAGGACCCTGCGGCACGCTGTCCAGATGTGCCCCCACCACCACGACATCGTGCGGTGAACCGGTCTTGGTCTGCGCCAAGACATTTCGAGAAGTGATTTTGACGGTGGCGGTGTCCAGCGTAAGTCGCACCGGTCCGGCGGCATCGCGTAGCGCCCCCGCGCCCTCGGCGCCGACGACGGCGACCGGCATCGTGAGCTGGTCGTAGTAGCCCGGGTTGAACAGCTTAGGCGACGCGCCTTGGTGGCCGGGCTCGCTGGTGACGACCAGCGCGACCGCGCCTTTGGCCGCCGCGGCCTTCTGCTTGTCGACCACGGTGCAGCCGCTGTCGTCGACGACGGCGATCGCGCCTTTCGGGCCCGCGCCCGGATAGTCGCTTGCCGCGCAGCCGGCGGCCTTGGCTGGTCGCACCACAGGGGCTGTTATCCCGCCGGGCGGCGTCTGCACCAGCAGCGACGCCTGGTCGACGGCGTAGTCGTGGCCGGAGACGGTCAGCGTCGGCTGGCCTGGCGAGGCGGTGTATAACCGGTCGAATTGTGGTGTCGATACGTCGAAACCCTTGCTGCGCAGTGCCTTAGCGACGTAGTCGACGCTGGCGGCGAAACCGGGCGTGCCTTCGGCCCGATTGCCTTTGTGCGCGTTGGCGATATCCTGAAATGCGCGCAGATGGGTAAGCATCGCGTCCGCGTTCACCTTGGCCGCCAGGACATCACCGAAGTGCGGTGGCGCGGGATGCGACGACGAGCACCCTGCCAGCAGGCCGACCGTCAGCGCCAGGGCGGCACCCGCTGGACGGATCATGACGTGGTGATCACGTGGCGGGTCCGGTCTTCCCGGATCGGGACGCCGTTGCGCCCGCTGAGGTCCTGCGCGTACAGCCCGACCGCATAGGCGACGCCGCCGCCCAGGATGCCCAGCGGGGTGCGGTCGATCTGGTCAAGTGTGTCGGTTTTCTTGTGGTAGTTGGGGTCAAATGGCTCGCCGGGCGTTCCGCCCCACAGCTTGGCTTGCTCCTCGGACTTCTTGTTTTCCGCTCCAGAAAACAATCCGCCCGATGGGATCCCGGCCTGGGTGAACCCGTCGTAGTCCGAACGGCCGTCGAATGAGGTGTCCTGCGCGGTCTTACCGGCCGACTTCAGGTAGGCCACCAGCGAGCGCTCGATGCCGGCCGAGCCCTCCGGAACCACCGGGTTACCCCGCTGGTCTGCCGGCAGCGATTGGTCCCCGTCGTAGGTGAAGTAGCCGGGATTTGGTGAGCCCAGCATGTCGAAATTGAGATACAGCGCGATGTCCTTGAGCCCGTCGACATCCAGTGATTCGATGTACTTGCGCGACCCGATCAACCCGAGTTCCTCCGCGCCCCAGAAACCGAATCGCACGGCGTTGTGGATTTTCGGCGAATTTCCAAGTCGCAGAGCGGTTTCCAAGACGGCGGCCACACCCGAGCCGTTGTCGTTGATGCCGGGCCCCTCGGGGACGCTGTCGAGATGCGCCCCGGCCATCACCACGTCGGTGGTCGAGCCGGTCTTGGTCTGAGCGATGACGTTGCGGGCCTGAAACGTTTGCGTTTCGGCCTTGAGCTTCACGGTGGCCGGTCCGGGCTGGGCACGCAGCTGTGCACCGTCGGCCTTGGTGACGCTGACCACC
Source organism: Mycobacterium xenopi (assembly GCF_009936235.1). Taxonomy (NCBI): domain Bacteria; kingdom Bacillati; phylum Actinomycetota; class Actinomycetes; order Mycobacteriales; family Mycobacteriaceae; genus Mycobacterium; species Mycobacterium xenopi. The sequence goes on from NZ_AP022314.1 coordinate 4,411,388, forward strand.
GGGATCTTGACGTCGGTGTTCTCGCCGAGCGTGCCGCCCATCTCCTTTTCATCGACGTTGTCCGCCACCACCATTGCCACCGCTCCACGCTCCACCGCCGCCTTCTCTTTTTGCGCGAACGGGCAGGTACCGCGGTCGACCAACACGACAGCGCCTTGCACCGGCAGGCCGTCGTAGTCGGAGGCAGTGCAGCCGGGGCTGTCCTCGGCGGGCGCGGCAACCAGCGGGCCGCTCACCCCCTCCGCCGGGGTGGCGAGGCTGAACTGCACGGCATGCGCCTCCACCGTCTTGCCGCTCACCGTCACCGATCCCGGGTCAGCGTGAAATACTCTGGCGGTAAACTGCGGGGTTTGCACGTCGAAACCATTGTCCCGCAAAGTCTTCGCCACATAGTCGACACTTGCGTCGTAACCGGGTGTGCCCACCGCGCGGGTGCCGTTGCTGGCGTTGGCGATCTCTTGCAGCTTCGACAAGTGGCCCATCATCGCCTCGGTGCTGATCCGGCCGCGGAGCCCCTCCGCAAACCGCACCGCGGCGGGCTTCTCGCGTGCCGGCGCCGAGGTGCTCGGCGGGCGAGCGCAGCCGCCGAGCACAACCGCGACTGCCGCAACCGCCGAAAGTATCGCCTTCGATGCATTTTCCACGTCGACCACGTTAGACGGCTCAGCCGGCGTCCACGGCCCCCGACCTGTCCAGCCGGACGCTTTCCAGTTCCAGCAGCTCAACCAGTCGCACAAGCATCTGCTGGTTGCTGATCAACACCACCTGCCGGCCATGGGCGCGGGCCTGCTCGTCTAGCGTCAGGAGCTCACGGTGGGTGACGAAGTCCAGCCAGCGCGCGTCGATGATCAGTTCCTCGCCCCCGGCGAGCGGCCAGATCCGTTGCAGCGCGGCGGTGAATGCCTGACGGTCTACAACGTCGATCTCACCGGCCAGCGCGAAGTGCGTGCCAGGCTCGGCGTATAGCCGGAAGCCCACCGCGCGCTCACCGACAAGCGGATGCAAGCACAGCATCTCCTTGGCGGCCTCCCCCAAGACCGTCAGGTTGTAGGCGCACAGCGCCGAGAAGGGCAGCACCGCCATTTTCTGGTCGACGAGATACTCCAGGCGGCTGAACGCGGCGCACTGCTCCGGTGTGCGCGCCAACACGGCCCCGTCAACCACGGCACGACAGCCGCTGCACCCCATGGCAACCACGTATTCCATCGCGGCGACCCCGGCCGCCACCGTCGCCTCGGGATCCACCACGTCGGTGCCCGCAACGAACACGTAATGTTCGGCGACCGGCGTTACCGAAATCTGACGGGACCTGACCGCGGAGCCGAAACCCATCTGCAGCAGCTCGGTGTGCAGCGCGGCGCGGCTACGGTCACGGGCGTACAGGATTCGCTGGTTTAGTGCCAGGCCGTCGGCGATGTACTCCGCAGCGCGGGCCAAGAACTCGGACTCATCCCGATACCCCCACCCCACATGCCCGAACGGGGTAAGGCCCGCGGCTGAGGTGACCACACCCTGCGGGCGCATCACGCTACCTCACCTGCGCACCGGTCAGTCCGCCGATCAGCCAGATGCGCTGGCTCGCAGACGGTGTCGCTCCCCGCGCCCGGATCGGTCCACAGGGGCTGGTTGCCGTTGTCGACCGCGAGGTCAACCGCAGGCGCATCATCTAACAACGCGACATCGCTTTCCGGCACTGTGATCAACACGGGTTGGCCTTACTCAACCATCCGGACAGCAATCGGGTCAGCGAATCGGCATACTCGCGCGCCGAGCGGTGAACCAACACGGAATGACCACCCGATGGCGGCGCGTCACCGGCCATCCTCGGCGGCCCGGTCCAGCCGCAGAAACGCCTGGATGGTCGTACCCCCCGGCGTTGTGTGGATGCGCACGAGGTCGGCCAGGGCGTTGACGACGAACAGCCCGCGGGGGCTCGTCTCCTCCCCGCTCGGCGGTCGTCGGCCGGCCAGCGGGTCGTCGAGAAATCCGGTGTCGCGCGCCTCGCAGACCAGGTGCCCGTCGTGTTCCCAGAACGCGAGCCAGCATTTCCCGTTGCCGTGCTGCAGGCTGTTGGTGGCCAATTCGGTGATGATCAGTTGCAGGTCGGCGATGCCGTCCGCGCTAAGGCCCAGCAACCTGCCGTACCGGCTGCCTTGCTGGCGGGCGGGGCTGAGATCGGCGAATTCCGCGACGGTGTAGGTCACCGCGGCGGGGCTGGTGGCCAGCGGCTCGTTGCAGCGCTCAAGCGCCACGCCGACCGCGTAGTCAGGGCTGGGCCGGTACGAGCCGGCCGACCAAATCAGCGGATGCGTGACCCGAGCGTCCGCCAGGACCTGGTCGGCCAACCGCGACGCGTCGTACAGGCATACCGCGGTCACCCGCCGACCGTCGAATGCCAGGTTGACCAACGCCTCGTGCTGCACGCAGGCCGGGTATTCGACTGCGCTGCGGCCCGCCCACACCGCTTCGCCGATCAGCCGGACGGGCCGGTGGCGATGCCGCTCCACGAAAGCACCCGCCAGCCCCAGCAGCCGGCCCGGATTGCGGCCCACCTCGGTGATGTCGGCCAGTGTCACCTCTGCGTCGTCGGTCATCGGCCCTAGTGCGCTGGACAGCGATGCCAGCTTGTCGGGAGGTAGGCCCAGCCACACCGGCTCGTAGTTGCGCATGCCGTCGGCGACGAACGCCACCGCGAAATCCAGACACTCCCGCCGGGAGCGATAGAGCATCGCCGAGTGCACGAAGCTGGCGTCTCCGGCCGGTGTACTCGCGGTCATGAAACGGCTCCACTCGGTAGACGCTGCACCCAGCCACATCTTGTTCCGGCCGAAGGCCTACCCGGTGGGACGGGTCCTTAATCAGCCAAGCTGGGCACCTACCTGTGCCGTGACCATTTCCGCGACGGCGCGCATCCCCGCGGCGTTGGGGTGAAACGGCGCCGTCCGCCACGGCAGTGGCCACGCTGCCCCGACGGTCCAGGGGTCCGACGACCAGGCGTGGTGGTCCCGGCTGGCCAGCCCGGCGCGCACCAGCTCACATCCGCTGGCCTCGGCGGCCGCGGCGGTCAGGTCCGCCAAGCGTGCAGCGACGTGCCGGCCCAGGTCGGCGTCGGCCGGCGACAGCGGCGCTGCGCTCCGCCCGGCCGGCGGCAGCATGGTCAGGTAGTCGACGAAGAGCACCCGCGCGCCCGGGGCGCGCCGGCGCACCGCCGCCCCGACCGCGCGCAACGAGTCGCCGACCTGACCGAGCGCCTGCTCGCGGGCATCGCGGTCCAGCAGCGCGCGGATGTTGGGCAGCATCCGCGCCGCCCGGGGCAGGGCCGCGGCCATCAACAGCGGGATGTAGCCGACGTCGTTTCCGCCGATCGTGATGGTGACCAGTGCCTCCGAACCGTCCAGGGCGTCGATCTGCGGCGGCGTGCCACGTTGACGTTCGGCGAGAATGTTCGCGGTCGTCGCACCGGAAAACGTGACGTCGACTAGATCAAGGTTCAGCCGCCGGGCGACCAGATGCGGGTAATTGCGGGCCGATCGGCCCGACCCCCACGGCGCGCCCTTGGCCCGCGGCCGGATGCCGGGGCCGGCTGCCATCGAACTTCCCAGCGCCACATAACGTTTCATCGCGTCACAATGGTGGACTGGAAGCGTGCGCCCAGAACCGTTTCGGGATGCGCCCGGCGCGGCGGGCCAGATAGCCAGCGGTGACGGCGGCGGCCATCGCGGCGGCCATCGCGGGCGGGTCGGCGGCCCGGGTCACCGCGCTGGCCAGCAGCACCGCGTCGCAGCCCAGTTCCATGGCCAGCGCGGCGTCGCTGGCCGTGCCGATGCCGGCGTCGAGCACCACCGGCACACCGGCGGCGGCAACGATCATTTCGATGTTGTGCGGGTTCGCGATGCCCAGGCCGGTGCCGATCGGTGACCCCAGCGGCATCACCGCCGCGCACCCGATGTCCTCCAGCCGTCTGGCCAGCACCGGGTCGTCGTTGGTATAGGGCAGCACCACAAATCCGTCGTCGACTAATTGTTCTGCGGCCCTTACTAATTCGACTGGATCGGGCAGCAGGGTGCGCTCGTCGGCGATGACTTCCAGCTTGACCCATTCGGTGCCCAGCGCCTCACGGGCCAGCTGCGCCGTCAGCACCGCTTCGGCAGCGCTGCGGCACCCGGCGGTGTTGGGCAGCGGGGTGATGCCGAGCCGGTTCAGCAGATCGAGCATCCCGGTTCCGCCCTCGGCATCGACCCGGCGCATCGCGACGGTGGTGAGCTCGGTGCCCGACGCCACCAACGCCTCCTCGAGCACCGCCAGGTTCGTCGCCCCGCCGGTGCCCATGATCAGCCGGGACGAAAAGCTGCGGCCGGCGATCGTCAACTTCGCATCAGCCACCCTGCACCGCCGTCACCACCTCGAGCCGTGCACCATCGCAAAGCGTTGTCTGCCACTGGTTTCGGGGAAGCACAGCTTGGTCCAGCGCCACCGCGATACCACGGTCGGGGTAGCCCAGCGTCTGCAGCAGCCCGGCCACCGTGGTCTGCTCGTCAACCTGGACCCGTTGCTCGTTGACCAGAACGATCATCTGTGCGCTCCCACCGGAATCAGTTCGGACACGATCTGTTCGGCAGTCCACGGCGCCAGCAGGAACCCATTGCGCCCGTGCCCGGCGGCGACCAGGGTGCGCTCGTCGAGGCGCCGCACCAGCGGAAGGTTGTCCGGTGTCATCGGCCGAAGCCCCGCGGCGCACTCGGCCAGCTCGTATTCGCCGAGGGCCGGCAGCACGGCGCAGGCATCGTCGAGCAGATCACGCACACCGGAGACGACCGGTGCGGTGTCGCGGCCGTGCTCGTATTGGGTGGCACCGACCACCACCCCGTCGGCGCGCGGCACCAGATACACCTGCCGGCCGTGCACCCGGGCCCGAATCACCCGCTGCGGCACCGGCATACAGCCTTTGCGCCAACGCAGCCGCAGCACCTCGCCCTTCACCGGCCGGATCGGCAAGCCGGGCCACAGCGTCGGGGCGTCGATGCCGTTGGCGATCACCACCGCGTCGGCGTCGACGCTGTCCAGCTCGTGCACGGGCCCGGCCCACCGGACGCCCAGTCGCTCGCAGGCTGCCACCAAGCCGTCCAGCACGGCACGATTGTCGACCGCAAGCTCGGTGGGCGCCCGAAAACCATGCCGAATTCCCTGCGCCAACAGGGGTTCCACATCGCGGGCAGCGGACTCCCACACCACCGGGTGGCCCTGGGCGGACAGCCAGCCCGCGACGGTGCGCAACTCGGCCGCATCGGCCGAGTCGACGGCCACCACCAGCGATTCGCGCGCGGTGATCACCTGCGGCGCCAACCCGTCCAGAAAATCGCTGTCATGCCAGAGCCGCAGCGACTCCAGACCTAGGTGTAACAGCCGTTCCTCACCTGGCCAGCCTTCGCTGTGGGGGGCCAGCATGCCGGCGGCCACCCAGGACGCGCCGGGTTCGCCGCTGCGGTGCACCCGCACCGACCAGCCGGCCTGGGCCGCTCGGCGCGCCACCGACAGCCCGATGACGCCGCCGCCGACGACGGCCAGCGATCCCAGGCCCGGTGACATTCCTCGCTCCCTTCGCCGGCATGATCCGGATCAGGTTCGACGGTAAGGGCGGGCGCGCCCACTCTCAGCCCCCGGCTTGCGCTCGTTGCCCGGCTCCTGTTTCGGCCTTGCGGCCCGCATCGTCACCGGGCCCTGGGACTCCCGTGTCGATCACCCACGCTAGCCGCTAGCGTCGCGGTGTGCACGAAACCCGCAGCCGTCTGGCCGCAGCCCGGCTCTACCTGTGCACCGATGCCCGCCGTGAGCGCGGTGACTTGGCTGAGTTCGCCGAGGCCGCGCTGGCCGGGGGGGTCGACATCATCCAGCTGCGCGACAAGGGGTCGGTCGGCGAGCAGCGGTTCGGCCCCCTCGAAGCGCGCGACGAGCTCGCGGCGCTGGAGATCCTCGCCGAGGCCGCCCGCCGCCACGCGGCCCTGGTCGCGGTCAACGACCGCGCCGATATCGCCCGCGCCGCCGGCGCCGACGTGCTGCACCTGGGCCAAAACGACCTGCCGCTGGCGGTGGCGCGCGAGATCGTGGGTCGCCACACGCTGATCGGCCGGTCCACTCACGACGTCGAGCAGGTCGCCGCCGCGGTCGCCGAGGATGCCGACTACTTCTGCGTTGGCCCCTGCTGGCCCACCCCCACCAAGCCGGGCCGGCCGGCGCCGGGCCTGCAACTGGTGCGTGTCGCCGCCGAAATAGCTGGCGAGAAGCCGTGGTTCGCCATCGGCGGCATCGACGCGGCGCGGCTGCCGCAAGTGCTCGAGGCCGGTGCCCGCCGGATCGTGGTGGTACGGGCCATCACGGCCGCCGACGACCCGAAGGCCGCGGCGAAACGGCTCAGTTCGGCGCTTGCAGCAGCGCGCTGATCCGGTCGGTCAGCTGCGAGGGCGCCTGATCCGGCGGGCCGGGCATGCACCAGACGAACACCCCGGCCTCGACCTCCACCGTGCACGGCAACCGTAGCCGCCGTTCGTCGGCGGCATGCAGCGGCACGGTGGCCGGGGCGGTGCGCAGCCGCTGCCAGCTGGCGGCGAAACCGGGATGCAACGGCAGGTCGGCCACCTCGTCTTCGGCGACCCAGCGCAGCTCGGCGCTTTCGCCGTTGGGGACCGCGGTCAGCAATTCGCCCGCGTCAGCGACGACGGTGGTGTAGGTCCAGTGAGCACCGCGAGCCCCGAAAACCTCGGCGGTGACCACCACGCCGCGCACCGCCAGCCGTTCGGTGGGCAGGCCCGCCTCCTCGCACGCCTCCCGGACCGCGGTCTGCTCAGGGGTCTCGTGGCTGTCGCGGGCGCCGCCGGGCAGACCCCAGGTTCCGCCTTGGTGGCTCCACCACGCCCGGTGCTGCAGCAGCACGGCGGGTGTGCCGTCGGGGCGCGGCGCGCGCAGCAGCAAACCTGCCGCACCGTAGCGACCCCAATAGCGGGCGCCGCTGTCGGAGATCACCCATCCGTCACCGTCGCCGCGCACGCGTTCAGGATAAGTGCCCGCCCGGCGACGACGCGTCGCGCAGCGCCGGGTACGGAGCAGTCGGGCGACCGGGCCGGCCCGCACACCGTGGACACGAACTATCCGCAAGGCCCACCCGCGGCGACGAGGGCTCTTAGAATTTGCTTATAGAGTTCGTTTCAGTTCATTTTGGGATCGGCGCAGTGATGGTGGGGTCCGAACAGACGTGACCGTGGAGTTGGCGCATCCGTCGACCGAGCCGTTGGGGTCACGGTCGCCGACCGAACCGGCTCACCCGCGTTGGTGGTTCATCGCGACCACACCGGGCCGCATCCTCACCATCGGCATCATCTTGGCGGCGCTCGGCGGGGCCAGCGCATTCGCCACCTCGACCACCATCAACCATCGCCAGCACGCGCTGTCCACTGTGCTCAACCACACCGAGCCGCTGGCATTCGCCGCCGGGCGGCTCTACACCACGTTGTCGGTGGCCGACGCCGCAGCCGCGACCGCATTCATCGCCCAAGCCGAGCCGCGCACCGTGCGGCAGCGCTACGAGCAAGCGATCACCGACGCCGCAGTGGCGGTGACCCGGGCGTCGAGTGGGCTGACCGACGAGCCGCTGGGGAAGTGCGGTCGCGGCGAGTCGGCGGTGTTGCTGCTTGGCAGGATCAACGCCGAACTGGCCGTCTACACCGGGTTGATCGAGATCGCGCGCACCAACAACCGAGCCGGCAACCCGGTCGGCGCGTCGTATCTGTCGGAGGCTTCGGCGTTGATGCAGTCGACGATCCTGCCCGACGCGCAATGCCTTTACCAAGCGACTTCGGCGCGGGTGGATACCGAAACCACTGCCTCCACCCAGATTCCCGCGCCGGTGATCCTGGTCGTCGCCACGACGATCGTCTTCGGCGCGTACGCGCACCGCTGGTTGGCCCGGCGCACCAGGCGGCGGATCAACCCCGGTCTGATTGTCGGCGCGCTCGCGATCCTGGTTATGGTGGTTTGGGTGGGGACGGCGCTGACGATTTCCACGACCGGCAGCCGCAGCGCGAAAGACACTGCGGCAGAATCACTTAAGACCATCACGAATCTCGCGATCACCGCCCAGCAGGCGCGCGCCGACGAAACCCTGGCGCTGATCCGGCGCGGCGATGAAGAGGTCCGCAAACAGTCCTTCTACCAACGCATCGACAGCATGCATCAGCAGCTCGCGCAGTATCTGTCGCGACCCGATGCCGTCGACCGAAGCGACCTGCAAGGCGCCGACCAGTTGCTGGACCGATGGCGGCAGGCCAACGACCGGATCAACTCCTACATCGCGGTCGGCAACTACCGGGCCGCCACCGAGGTGGCGTTGGGCCGCGGCGAAGACGACTCCACCCCCGCGTTCGACAAGCTCGACGAGGCGCTGGGCAAGACCATGCAACAAAGTCGCGAGCAACTGCGCACCGACATCCTCAACGCGCGCCGCGGATTGTCCGGCGCCACCGTGGGCGCCGTGGTGCTGAGCCTGGGGGCCGCTATCGCGGTCGCCCTGGGCCTGTGGCCCCGGCTGAACGAGTACCGGTGATGACGCGTATGCCCACGATCCGGTCGCGGTGGACAGTCCTGGTGTTCGCCGCGGCAACCGTGCTGGCTGGCTGCGGCCAGCCGGCGCCGCAGGTGGTGGAGTCGGTGCCGACGTTGCCGCCGCCCACGCCGGCCGGTATGCAAGAGCTGCCGGTGCAGCCGCCGCTTCCGCGGACGAACTCCCACGACGACTGCGATCTCACCGCAAGCCTGCGCCCGTTTCCCACCAAAGCCGAAGCCGACGACGCGGTGGCCGGCATCCGCGCCCGCGGCCGGCTGATCGTCGGGCTCGACATCGGCAGCAACCTGTTCAGCTTCCGCGATCCGATCACCGGTGAGATCACCGGCTTCGACGTCGATATCGCCGGCGAGGTGGCCCGCGACATCTTCGGCACCCCATCCGCGGTCGAGTACCGGATCTTGGCGTCCGACGAACGGGTGACCGCGCTGCAGAAGTCACTGGTCGACATCGTCGTCAAAACCATGACGATCACGTGCGAGCGGCGCAAGCTGGTCAACTTCTCCACCGTGTATCTCGACGCCTACCAGCGCATCCTGGCTCCCCGCGATTCGGCGATCACCAAACCCGCCGACCTGCCGGGCAAGCGGGTCTGCGTGGCAAAGGGCACCACGTCGCTGCGGCGGATCCGAGAGATCGCGCCGCCACCGATCATCGTGTCCGTGGTGAACTGGGCCGACTGCCTGGTGACGTTGCAGCAGCGCCAGGTTGACGCCGTCAGCACCGACGACTCCATCCTGGCCGGCCTGGTGTCGCAGGATCCTTACCTGCACATCGTCGGGCCAAATATGGACACCCAGCCCTACGGCATCGGGATCAACCTCAACAACACCGGGCTGGTGCGGTTCGTCAACGGCACGCTGGAACGTATCCGCCGCGACGGCACCTGGAACACGTTGTACCGCAAGTGGTTAACGGTCTTGGGTCCGGCGCCGGCCCCGCCCGCCGCGAGGTATTTGGACTGATGGCCGACCCCAGGGACCGCGGACGCGAAGAGCAGGGCCTGCACGACGAGGGCCCCGGCACCCAGCCGGCCGACTCGGCCTCGATGCGGCGCGCGATGTCCACCCGCGCGATCTTCCGCCCCGAGTTCGACGACTCCGAGCGCACCTCTGTGCCCACGGTCGACATCGAGCCACCGCAGCGGTTGCCGACCACCGCGACGCGCACGGTCCCGCCAGTGCGAAAGCTGGGTGGCGGCCTGGTGGAAGTGCCCCGAGTGCCCTATACCGACCCGCTCGAAGCCTTGATGCAGAACCCGGTCGTGCCGGAGTCGCGGCGGTTCTGCTGGAACTGCGGCCGTCCGGTGGGTCGCTCCGGCCCGGACGGCAGGGCGGCCTCGGAGGGCTGGTGCCCGTATTGCGGAAGCCCGTATTCGTTTCTGCCGCAACTGAATCCGGGTGACATCGTCGCCGGCCAGTACGAGGTGAAGGGTTGCATCGCGCACGGCGGGCTGGGCTGGGTGTACCTGGCGTTCGACAAGAACGTCAACGACCGCCCGGTGGTGCTCAAAGGCCTGGTGCATTCCGGCGACGCCGAGGCGCAAAAGATGGCGATGGCCGAACGGCAGTTCCTGGCCGAGGTGGTGCACCCGTCGATCGTCCAGATCTTCAATTTCGTCCAGCACCCGGACCGCCACGGGGAACCGGTCGGCTACATCGTGATGGAGTATGTCGGCGGGCAGTCGCTCAAGCGGGCCAAGGGCGAGAAGCTTCCGGTCGCCGAGGCGATCGCCTACATCCTGGAAATCCTGCCCGCGCTCGGCTACCTGCATTCCATCGGCTTGGTCTACAACGACCTCAAGCCGGAGAACATCATGCTCACCGAGGAGCAGCTCAAGCTGATCGACCTCGGCGCGGTGTCGCGGATCAACTCGTTCGGCTACCTCTACGGCACCCCCGGCTATCAGGCCCCCGAGATTGTCCGGACCGGCCCGACGGTGGCCACCGACATCTACACGGTGGGACGCACCTTGGCGGCGTTGACGTTGAATCTGCCCACCCGCAACGGCCGCTACGTGGAAGGGCTGCCCGACGACGACCCGGTGCTGGCCAAATACGACTCGTTCGCCCGGCTGCTGCGTCGGGCCATCGACCCCGACCCGCGGCGGCGGTTCGCCAGCGCCGAAGAGATGTCCGGACAACTGATGGGCGTGCTGCGTGAGGTGGTCGCCCAGGACACCGGGGTGCCGCGGCCGGGCCTCTCCACGATCTTTTCCCGCTCGCGCTCCACGTTCGGTGTCGACCTGCTGGTCGCACACACCGACGTGTACCTCGACGGGCAGGTGCATTCGGAGAAGCTGACCGCCAAGGAGATCGTCACCGCCCTGCAAGTGCCGCTGGTCGATCCGGCCGACGTGGCCGCGCCGTTGCTGCAGGCCACCGTGCTGTCGCAGCCGGTGCAGACCCTGGATTCGTTGCGCGCGTTCCGCCACGGCTCCCTGGACGACGAGGGCATCGACTTGTCGGAGTCGGTCGAGCTGCCGCTGATGGAAGTGCGGGCGCTGCTAGACCTCGGCGACGTCGGCAACGCCACCCGCAAACTCGACGACCTCGCCGAACGGGTCGGCTGGCGGTGGCGGCTGGTGTGGTATCGGGCGGTGTCGGAGCTGCTGACCGGCGACTACGACTCGGCCATCCAGCATTTCACCGAGGTGCTGGACACCTTCCCCGGTGAACTGGCCCCCAAGATGGCGCTGGCGGCCACCCACGAACTGGCCGGCACCGGCGAGCAGGAGAAGTTCTACCGCACCGTCTGGCAAACCGACAATGGGGTGATCTCGGCGGCATTCGGCTTGGCCAGGGCACTGCTGGCCGCAGGCGACCGGGCCGGCGCGGTGCGCACCCTCGACGAAGTGCCAGCCACCTCAAGGCATTTCACCACAGCGCGACTGACCAGCGCGGTGACGCTGTTGTCGGCGCGTTCGCGGAAAGAGATCACCGAGGAGGAGATCCGCGACGCCGCACGACGGGTGGAGGCGCTGCCGCCCACCGAACCGCGGGTGCTGCAAATCCGCGCGCTGGTGCTGGGCACCGCGATGGACTGGCTGGAAAATCACGAGGCCAGCACCAATCACATCCTCGGTTACCCGTTCACCAGGCACGGACTGCGCCTTGGGGTCGAGGCGTCGCTGCGCAGCCTGGCGCGCGTCGCCCCCACCCAGGCACACCGTTACACCTTGGTCGACATGGCCAACCGGGTGCGGCCCACAAGCACGTTCTAGCGGCTGGTCAGCTCGCCACCAGTTTGACCACTTGATCGTTGCCGTAGTCGGTGACGTAGATGCTGCCGTCCTTGTCCACCGCCACACCTTCGGTGTAGCTGAGGTCGGGAACCTGCAGCACGACCTGCTTGGTCGCGCCGGCCGTCAACCTCAGCACCCGGCTGCCGTCGGTGACGTAGAGGCTGTCCGACGCATCCACCGCCAACCCGGACGGATCTTTCAGGCCGGTGAACGGCAGCACCGTCTGACTGGTGTCGCCGGCCGCCAACTTCAGCACCCGATTGTTGCCGGTGTCGGCAACGTAGACGCTGCCCTCCTTGTCCACCGCGACACCCTTGGGACGCTCGAGGTCGGCGAACGGCAGCACCGTCTGACTGGTCGACCCGGCCGCCAACTTCACCACCCGATCGTTGCCGGTATCCACGACGTACACGCTGCCCGACGCATCGACCGCCAAACCCTCCGGTCGGTTGAGGCCGGTGAACGGCAGCACGGTCTGGCTGCCAGCGCCGCCGGGCAGCTTGACCACCCGATCGTTGTCGGTGTCGCCCACGTAGACGCTGGCGTCCTTGTCCACCGCCAATCCGTACGGTTCCTTCAGGCCGGTGAACGGCAACACGGTCTGCGTCGTCGACCCGGTGGCCAGCTTCATCACCCGATCGTTTTCGACGTTGGAAACGTAGACGCCACCCGCCGAATCGACCGCCACTCCCTCCGGTCCGGTCAGACCGGTGAACGGCAGCACCGTTTTTCGATAAGCGGTCGGCGCGGGTTTGGTCGGCCCGGACGGTTGCGCGGACGTGTTGGAGGCAAGCCGCCACACGACGATGCCGGCCGCGGCCAAGACCAGCACCGCCACCACCGCGAGGGCCAAGGGCAGCAGCTTCCAACGCTGCCAGGCTGGCGCGGCGAACTCGTCCGGGTAGGAATCGGCGTAGAAGTCGGGGTAGGAGTCGGCGTAGGACTCCGGGTACGAATCCAGGTCGGGCACCTGCTCGGCGGGACGCTCCGGCGGGCGCCGTCGCGCGGCTACCGCAGCGAGGTCGCTGGCCCGGCCCACCATGGTGGGCTGGTCACCAAGCGTTTGCGCCTTGAGCGCATCGCGGGCTGCGCGCGCAAGGTCGCCAGCAGTGGCGAACCGGTGCCGTGGATCCTTCGCCATCCCACGCGCGATCACCGCGTCGAAGTGCGATGAAATAGCTTGTGGCCGTATGCGACTCGGCTTCGGCGGTGCCGCTGTCAGGTGCGCCTTGATGACCTGGCCTACCGTGGCTGCAGCCGGGAATGGCCGCTCTCCAGTGAGCAGCTCGCTCAGCACGCAGGCAAGCGAATACACGTCGGCGCGGCTGCTCGGCGGCTGGTTGTCGAACCGCTCGGGCGCCGTGTAGGCATAGGTGCCCGCGGTGGGTCGCGGTGCGCTCAGTTCTGGGTCGGCGACGCCGAAGCCGAGCAGGTAGGCGGCATCGTCGGCGGTGACCAGGATGTTCTCCGGCCTGACGTCGCGATGGATCAGCCGATGACCGCGCACCGCATCCAGGGCCGCGGCGACCTGCTCGACGATCGCCACCGCCCGCTCGGGGTTCATCGGCCCAAACGTCGTCAGCAGCGACCGCAGCGTCTGGCCCGCGATCAACGGGGTGACGAAATAGCACGCGCCGCCGACCTCGCCCCAATCCTGGACCCGCATGAGGTGCGGTCCAGCCAGCCGCGCCACGACGGGCAACTCGGCGGCGAACCGCTGACGGTCCACGCTGGGCGGCAACAGGGTAAGCGCAACCGCGTGGTCGTCGGTTGTGTCGACGGCGTCGTAGACACGGCCCACGCCGGTCTGGCAGACGGTCGCCCGTATCTGGTAGCGCCCGAACCGCGTCCCGACCCGTTCGTCAGGGGCCGTCTCACCCATCGTGTGCCCTTGCCTCGAGTGCGGTTAGGCAGTCGCGGGCGATGGCCAGCTCTTCGTTGGTGGGGACCACCAGCACGCTGACCGGTGAGTCGTCCGTGGAAATCCGCCGCGCGCCGCTGCTTTCCGTGGTGTTGCGATGCTCGTCGAGCTTGATGCCAAGGTCCGCCATCCCGCTCAGCGCGTCGCGGCGCACCGTCGCGGCGTTTTCACCGATGCCGGCCGTGAAGGTCACCACATCGGTGTGGCCCAGCACCGCGAGGTAGGCGCCGATGTACTTACGCAACCGGTGGATGAACACGTCGTAGGCCAACTGGGCTGCGGTGTCGCCGGATTCGATCATTTTACGCAATCGGCGAAAGTCGAGCTCACCGGCGATTCCGAGCACGCCGGAGCGGTGGTTGAGCATCGACTCGATCTGGTCGACTTCCATGTTCGCCGTTCGCCACAGATAGCCGACGATGCCGGGGTCGATGTCACCGCTGCGGGTGCCCATAACCAGGCCCTCCATCGGAGTCAACCCCATCGACGTGTCGACCGGGCGACCACCGGTAATCGCCGAAGCCGAGGAGCCGTTACCTAAATGCAGCACAATCTGATTCAAGGTGTTCAGCGGCCTGCCCAAGAACGCGGCAGCCTGCTCGCTGACATATTGGTGTGACGTTCCATGGAACCCGTAGCGCCGGATATTCCATTTTTCGGCCAGTTCCCGGTCAATGGCATACGTCGCGGCGGCCGCGGGCAGGTCGTGAAAAAACGCGGTGTCGAACACCGCCACATGCGGCACCTCGGGCAGCATCCTGCGCGCCACTTCGATCCCTTGCACCGCGGGTGGGTTGTGCAGCGGCGCCAACGGCGCCAAGTCCTTGAGCTTGGCCACCAGAGAGTCGTCGACAACGGTAGGGCGATAGAACGTCGTCCCACCGTGCACCACGCGGTGGCCGACCGCGGCCAGGCCGCAGGTTTTCAGGTCGATGCCGGTTTGTGCGAACCGGTCGAACGCGCAACGCAGCGCCGCCTCGTGGTCGGCGACCGGCGACGAGCGCTCCCCGATCTGCTCGACAATGCCCGTTTCCCGGGAGGTTCCTGAAATAGGCTCAATCAGCTGGTATTTCAGCGACGACGAGCCGGAGTTGATCACCAGCACCAGAGGCTCAGCCATGTGCTTGTTGTGCCTGGATCGCGGTAATGGCGACGGTGTTGACGATGTCTTCGACCAGCGCGCCGCGGGACAGGTCGTTGACCGGTTTGTTCAGCCCCTGCAGCACCGGACCGATCGCGATGGCACCGGCGCTGCGCTGCACTGCCTTGTAGGTGTTGTTGCCGGTGTTGAGGTCGGGAAAGATCAACACAGTCGCGCGGCCGGCGACCTGCGACTCGTGCATCTTGGTGGCCGCCACCGAGGGGTCCACGGCGGCGTCGTATTGGATGGGTCCTTCGACCAGCAGGTCAGGTGCGCGGCTTCGCACCAATTGCGTTGCGGTCCTGACCTTGTCGACGTCGGCACCGGTGCCGGATTCGCCCGTGGAATACGACAGCATGGCCACCCGCGGTTCGATGCCGAACTGTGCAGCGGTGCGTGCGGAGCTGATCGCGATATCGGCGAGCTGCTCGGGTGTCGGGTCCGGCACGATCGCGCAGTCCCCATATGCCAGCACGCGATCCGGTAGGCACATCAGGAAGATGCTGGACACGGTGGAGACGCCCGGCGCGGTCCGGATGATCTCGAAGGCCGGCCGCACGGTGTGTGCGGTGGTGTGCGCGGCACCCGACACCATACCGTCGACATGGCCGTTGTGGACCAGCATGGTGCCGAAATACGACACGTCGTGCATGATCTCGCGGGCATGCTCGACGGTAACACCCCTGTCTTTGCGAAGCTCCGCATACTGGGCGGCAAATTGGGCGCACAACTCGCTGGTGCGTGGGTCGATCACCGCTGCCTCGTCGATGTCAACACCGAGTTCAGCTGCTCGAGAACGGATTTGGCTCTCGTCGCCGAGAATGGTCAGGTCGGCAACACCACGCTGTAGCACTCGACCGGCGGCTTTGAGGATGCGATCGTCGTCGCCTTCGGGCAGCACGATGTGCTTGCGGTCTGCGCGGGCCCGTTCGCGCAGCCGATAGGTGAACATCTGTGGCGTGGTCACCGTCGGTATCGGGATAGCCAACTGCGCCAATAGATCCGAGATATCTACGTGACTCTCCATCAGCTGCAGCGCAGTGTCGATCTTGCGCTGCGAGCCGACCGTGACCCTGCCGCGCGCCGATGCCACCGCACTGGCTGTGTCGAAGGTGCGTAGCGCGGTAGCGATCAGCGGCAGGCGCAGCCGAAGTCCGGCCACCAACGCCGCGATCGAGGGATGCAGCTCAAACCCGCCGTTGAGGATGATGCACGACAGTGACGGAAAGCCGTCGGCGGCATGGGCGCTGGCGACCGCCAGCACAACGTCGGAGCGGTCACCCGGGGTGATTACCGCAGCGCCTTCGGAAAGCCGTTCCAGCACATGCTCGGCGATCATCCCGGCGACGACCACACCCATCACTTCACGGCCCATCAGCGCGGGATCACCGCTGAGCAGACGGCCGTTCACGA
Source organism: Mycobacterium xenopi (assembly GCF_009936235.1). Lineage (NCBI taxonomy): Bacteria > Bacillati > Actinomycetota > Actinomycetes > Mycobacteriales > Mycobacteriaceae > Mycobacterium > Mycobacterium xenopi. The sequence goes on from NZ_AP022314.1 coordinate 4,427,718, forward strand.
CGCGCTGTAGGTCGGCCACCGTGGGTGCCACCAGCACCGGCTCGTCGGGCAGCACGTAGGTCCGCGGGGTTAGCCCGGCCAGCGACTTGGTCAACCTCTCTTGGAAAACCGAAAGCTGCGCGGGTTCGCAACGGTTGGCCACCACCGCCACCAGGTGGGCGCGCTGCTCGGCCAACTCGGCCCGCGAGACCTCGACCACATGCGCGACATCGTCGGCGCTGCGGCCCTTGGCCCGCACCACCAGCAGCACCGGCGCGCCGAGGTTGACCGCAATGCGCGCGTTGACGGACAACTCCGCGGGGCTGGTGACGTCGGTGTAGTCGCTGCCGACGATGACCACCGCGTCGCACTGGTCAGCCACGCCGTGGTAGCGCTCGACGATGTCGGCGATCGCGGCGTCGCGGTCAGCGTGCAGCTGCTGGTACGTCACGCCGACGCAACGCTCATATGGCAAGCCGGCGCTGGCATGCGCCAGCAGCAGTTCCAGAATGTAGTCGCGGTCTTCGCCGAGGCGCGTAATCGGCCGGAACACACCGACTTTGGGCGCGGTCGCGGTCAGCCGGTGCAGTATTCCCAGCGCGATCGTCGACTTGCCGGTGTCGCCCTCCGGCGCGGCGATGTAGATGCTGGGCATGCCCGCTCAGGCCAGCCGCCGCAGCCTCGGCGCGAGATCGGTTTCGAACAGCCGCAGGAAACGCCGCTGGTCGTGACCCGGCGCATGAAACACCAGGTGGTTGAGGCCGTAGTCGAGGTAGGCCCGCACCTGTTCGACGGCTTCGTCGGGATCCGAAGCGACGATCCAGCGCTTGGCGACCTGTTCGATCGGCAGCGCGTCGGCCGCCTTCTCCATCTCGATCGGGTCGTCGATGCTGTGTTTTTGCTCGGCGGTCAGCGACAGCGGCGCCCAGAACCGGGTGTTCTCCAGCGCCAGCTCGGGATCGGGGTCGTAGGAGATCTTGATCTCGATCATCTTGTCGATGTCGTCGAGGTTGCGATCGGCGGCCGCCGCGCCCTCCTGCACGGCCGGGATCAGCTTGTCCCGGTACAGCTCCTCGCCCTTGCCGGAAGTGCAGATGAACCCGTCGCCGGCCCGTCCGGCGTATTTGGCCACCGCCGGGCCGCCCGCGGCGACGTAGATCGGCACCCCGCCCTCGGGGACGTCGTAGATCGACGCGCCCTTGAGGTGGTAGTAGTCGCCGTCGAAGTCCACCCGGTCCCCGCGCCACAGCTCGCGCATCAGCCGCACCGCTTCGCGCAGCCGGGCGAACCGCTCCTTGAACTCCGGCCAGGCGCCCTCGTAGCCGGTGGCGATCTCGTTGAGCGCCTCCCCGGTGCCCACCCCGAGGAAAACCCGGCCCGGATACAGGCAGGCCATGGTGGCGAACGCCTGGGCGACGACGGCCGGGTTGTACCGGAATGTCGGGGTGAGCACCGAGGTGCCCAGTTGGATGCGCTCGGTGCGCTCACCGACCGCGGTCATCCAGGACAACGAGAACGGGGCGTGCCCGCCCTTGTGCCGCCATGGCTGAAAGTGGTCGCTGACCGTGGCGCTGTCCATGCCGTGGGCTTCGGCGGCGACCCCGAGCTCGACGAGCTCTCGCGGCCCGAATTGTTCCGCCGACGCCTTGTATCCGAGTTTGAGTGCAGCCACCCGTCTTTTCTACTCCGTTGCCTTTGGGTGACCCGCCGCGCCCGGCGGCACCGGGTTCGCGATCGCTTGCTGGCTAAGCTCGCAGACATGGCACCGGTGCTCCAAAACGTCACCGAGGCAGTGCACCTTGTGCGGGGGGAAGCGGTCAACTGGCTTGTGGTCCGCGCCGACAGCGGGGTCATGCTGATCGACTCCGGCTATCCCGGCAACCGCGACGACGTACTGGCCTCGCTGCGCCAGCTCGGCCACGAGCCGCGCGACGTGCTGGCGATATTGCTGACCCACGCCCACATCGACCACCTGGGCACGGCGATCTGGTTCGCCGAACAGCACGGCACGCCGGTGTATTGCCACGCTGACGAAGTGGGACACGCCAAACGCGAGTACCTGCAGCAAGCCTCGCCGGTCGATGTCGCCCTGCGTGTGTGGCGGCCTCGCTGGGCGATGTGGGCCGCGCACGTGGTGCGAAGCGGCGGCCTGATCCGCGACGGCATCCCGAGCGCGCAACCGTTGACCGCAGACATCGCCGCCCAGCTGCCCGGCCGCCCGATGGCCATCCCCACCCCGGGGCACACCAGCGGGCACTGCTCGTATGTGGTCGACGGGGTGCTGGCCAGCGGCGACGCCCTGGTCACCGGGCACCCGCTATTGCGCCGCAGCGGGCCACAATTGCTCCCGGCGGTGTTCAGCCACAACCAAGACGATTGCGTCCGCAGCCTGGCCGCCCTGGCGCTGCTGGAGACCGAGATCCTGGCACCCGGGCACGGTGACCTGTGGCGCGGCCCGATCCGGGAAGCCACCGAGCGGGCCGCGGCACTGGCGCGTCAGTGACCGCGGCTGACGTGTTCGCGTACGTTGGACGACGGGGCGGATTCGGGCATCTACCCACCATTTCCACTGTGCAACCCGAAGGAACACCTACGAATGAAATCGAGTGGCAAAACCCTGCGCCGGCGCGTCACCGGCGCCTGCTTGCTGGGCAGTGCGGCTGCGACGATGATCGTGGCGCCGACGGCGACCGCAGCGCCCGACTGCAGTCCTGCTGCGGTGAACAACACCGTTAGTTCGGCGACGGGCACGGCTCGCCAATACCTCGACGCCCACCCGGACGCCAACGACGCGGTGACGTCAGCGTTCAGCAAGCCCCGGCCGCAGGCGGCGGCGGATCTGCGGGGCTACTTCACCGCCCACCCGCAGCAGTACTACGACCTGCGAGGCATCCTCGCGCCGATCGGTGACACGCAGCGTCAGTGCAACACACAGGTGCTGTCACCGGAGCTGCAGTCGGCCTACGACGAATTCATGGCCGGTTAACCCCGCGTCACGGATCACCGCGTCGTCTTCCCAGCTGTCCCACAGCGTGCGCACGACTTCGACGAAATCTTCTGCCTCGTCGAATAATTCGTCAACATCCGATGATCCGTCGCGCCGGCCGAATAGCGCCGCCTCATGTGCGGTCGCGCTGACGGCGGGTTGTCGGCGCGATGCGCGCGGCAACCAGCACGACGTGCGCGCGCCCGGCGAGCCGGCGCGGGTCGATTGCCTCGCGCCGTCCGGGTTGGGCCATCAGGGTGTCATCGATGGTGAGAAAGTCCAGCAGCCCTCGCTACGCGGTGGCCGGATCGGCGGCCAGCGTCGCCCGCCAGGCTTGCGGATGCCACCCATAACCGTCGAGCGCGACGCCCAGGTGTAGCTGGCCGGTCACCGCAGCCACTTCTCGAACGCGATCGGACGAAACGGCCCCCAGGCCGGTAGCGGCTCGTCGAGACGCGTGTAGCCGGCGGCGTGATACAGCGCCTCGGCCTCGGGCTGACGGTTGCCGGTGACCAGGTACACCCGCCGGTATCCCCGCGCCGCGGTCTGCGCCTCCAGCTCGGCCAGCAGCGCCGCCGCATAGCCGCGGCGGCGGTGCGCTCGGCCGGTCCAGATCCTCTTGAATTCGGCGGTGTGGGCGTCGTAGCGCCGAAATGCCCCACCGGTCACCGGGGCCCCGTCGAGCACACCGATGACCAGCCCGCCGTCCGGCGCTGCCAGCTCGGCGGACGGAACCCGCAGCCAGGTCAGATGGGTCTGCGGCGTGCCGCCGTACCGCTGCGCGTATTCGGCGGCCAACTCGGTCAGCAGCGGCTGCGCCAGCGGATCATCCTGGTCGGCCAACACGAACCGCAACCGGCCCGGGGTGATGGGCTGCAGGGGTCGCGACATCATTGAACTGTCTAACGTCTACGGGCTCGCCACATTCCGGGCTTGCCCGGTAAACACCGCGGTGACGTAAAGGCTTGACACCGGCGCGTCGGCCCGCTCGCCGCGCCGCAGCCCGGGCAGACCGGTCGCGACGCACACATCGGCCAACGTGGTGTCGACCGTCTCCCAGCCCCGTGCCGCCAGGTATGCAGCGACGTGGTCGTGTTCGCCGGGGAAGGTTAGTTCACTCATGTCGATGTCCAGGCCGTGTTCTTGCCACCGGGCGGCCAGGGCGGCCTCGTGGCGGGCCTGCATTTGGCTTGGGCCGTGATCGGCGGCGAACCGGCTACCGGCGGCGCTGAGCGCGGTGACGTTGTCCAGCAACCGATTCTGCGCTTCCGGCGGCAAGAACCCGATAAGCAGGCCTTCGGCGAGCCAGGCGCTGGGTTGGTTGGCGTCGAAGCCGACCCGACGCAGCGCCGCGGGCCAGTCCTGCCGCAGATCGACGCCGACCGCGCGGCGTCTCGCCGTCGGGGTGGCGCCCAGGGAGCGCAAGGTCTGGGTTTTGAACTCGATCACGTCGGGCTGGTCGAGTTCGTACACCGTGGTGCCCGGCGGCCACCACAGCCGGTACGGGCGGGCATCTAGGCCCGAGGCCAGGATCACCACTTGGCGGATGCCGGCGATTCCGGCGTCGGCGCAAAAGCCGTCGAAAAACCGGGTGCGCACCGCGAACAGGTCGGTCATCGTCCCGAACACGAAATCGTCGCCGAGGTCGACCATGTCAAGCTCGCCGGCGGCTAACCGGATGAAGAAATCGACGCCGACGGCCCGCACCAACAGCTCGGCGAACGGATCGTTGATCAGCCCGCGCTTGGTGGCCACGGCCCGGGCAGTGGCCACCATCGTTGCGGTGGCCCCGACGCTGGTGGCCGGGTCCCAGGTGTCGTTGTCAGTTCGCGCCATCTCGCCCCTTCGACGCGCCGCGGCGACCCTGTAACGTCGCCGCGACCGCCGCCCGCCAGCCGAGCAGCAGCGCCGCAGTCAGCGACCCCGCGACCGCCACGAAACCGAGGGCCACACTCGATCCGGTGGCCTTGCGCAACAGCATCCCGACCCCCACCGTGCACAGCCACACGGCCACCCCGGTCGGGACCAGAGCGGCGGGGCGTCGCCAGCCCGCCGACACCAGCCAGCCGACCACGGTCCCGCTCAGAAACGGCCAGGCCGTCGTCACCACGCCCGCCGCGCTGAGTCCTTCGTCGTGGCTGCGGCGTCCGAGCGCGCAGAACAGCAGCACACACAGCACGTCGACGCCCAGCCAGCCAGCACGCACCATGCCGTGACAGTACCTGCCACCTTGATCCCGCCCGGCCAATGAATGTAGGTTCGTCCGAAATGAATCCTGATTCACCCAAGTACACATGACCGCCAAGCTCGCACTGGTGACCGGCGCCGGCTCGGGGATCGGCAAAGCGATCGCGCTCGGCTTCGCCGCCCAAGGCGACCGGGTCGTCGCCGCCGACATCGACGGGGCGGCCGCCGAGGCCACGGCCAAAGAGCGGCCCGAGTTGATCACCGCGCTGCCGGTAGACGTGGCCGACCGTGCGCAAGTGGACACGTTGCGAGACCGGACCCACGCCGAGGTTGGCGTACCCAACGTGGTGGTCAACGCCGCGGGCTGGGATCGAAGTCATCAATTCCTGGACGCCACAACGGAATTCACCGAGAAGGTGGTCGCAATCAACTATCTCGGGCCGGTGTACGTCTGCAGCGCGTTCCTGCCCGGCATGATCGAGGCGGGAGGCGGCGGGCGGGTGATCAACCTGGCCAGCGACGCCGGCCGGGTCGGCAGCGCGGGCGAAACCATCTACGCCGGCGCCAAGGGCGGTGTCATCGCGTTCACCAAGTCGCTGGCCCGGGAGATGGCGCGACACCACATCACGGTCAACTGCGTGTGCCCCGGCCCGACCGACACCCCACTATTTGCAGCAATGCCCGAGAAGCTGAGAGATGCTTTGATCAAGGCGATTCCGTTCCGGCGGTTGGCGCGCCCCGAGGAGGTCGCGGCCCCGGTGCTGTTCTTCGCTTCGGATGCCGCGTCGTTCATCACTGGCCAGGTGGTCAGTGTCAGCGGCGGCCTTACCATGGCCGGATGACAAGCTTCCACCCATCCGATCCACTGAGCCTGGATGCGTCGCTGTCCAGCGACGAGCTCGCAGTGCGCGACACGGTCCGTGAATTCTGCGCCGAGCATGTCGCTCCCAACGTCGCCGAGTGGTTCGAGATAGGTGACCTGCCGGTGCGCGCGCTCGCGAAAGGCTTCGGCGAGCTGGGCCTGCTCGGCATGCACCTGAAGGGCTACGGCTGCGGCGGGGCGTCGGCGGTGCACTACGGATTGGCCTGCCTGGAGCTGGAGGCCGCCGATTCGGGAATCCGGTCGCTGGTGTCGGTGCAGGGCTCGCTGGCGATGTTCGCGATCTGGAACTACGGCTCCGAGGAGCAGAAGCAGCAGTGGCTGCCCGGCATGGCGGCCGGCGAACTGCTCGGCTGCTTCGGCTTGACCGAACCCGACGTGGGATCTGACCCGGCGGCGATGAAAACCCGTGCGCAACAGGATGGTTCGGACTGGGTGCTCAACGGCCGCAAGATGTGGATCACTAACGGCTCGGTCGCCGACGTCGCCATCGTGTGGGCGACCACCGACGACGGCATCCGCGGCTTCATCGTGCCGACCAACACGCCCGGCTTTACCGCGAACACGATCCACCACAAGCTCTCGCTGCGGGCCTCGATCACCAGCGAGCTCGTGCTCGACGACGTGCGAGTGCCGCAGGATGCCTTGCTGCCCAAGGCGATCGGCCTGCGTGGGCCGCTGGCCTGTCTGTCGGAGGCACGCTACGGAATCATCTGGGGGGCGATGGGCGCAGCCCGCTCGGCCTGGCAGTCCGCATTGGATTACGCTACCCAGCGCACGCAGTTCGGTCGTCCGATCGCCGGATTCCAGCTGACGCAGGCCAAACTCGTCGACATGGCGGTCGAACTGCACAAAGGGCAGCTGCTGGCGTTGCATCTGGGTCGGCTCAAAGACAGTGTCGGGTTGCGGCCCGAGCAGATCAGTTTCGGCAAACTCAACAACACCCGCGAGGCCATCGAGATTTGCCGCACCGCTCGAACCATTCTGGGCGGCAATGGAATATCGCTGGAGTACCCGGTGATCCGTCATATGGTCAACCTGGAGTCGGTGCTGACCTATGAGGGCACAGCGGAGATGCACCAGCTGGTGCTGGGCCAGGCGCTCACCGGTCTGGATGCCTTCCGATGAGCGCGCTGACCTACACCTCTGAGCACCAGCAGTTCCGGGAACTGGTCCGCGATTTCGTGCGACAGACCGTGCTACCGGCACACGAGGACTGGGAACGCGCCGGGTGCTGGGACCGATCGCTGTTCACCGAGGCCGGGAAGCTGGGCCTGCTGGGCTTCCCGGTGCCCGAGGAGTTCGGCGGCCCCGGAGTCGACGACTTTCGCTACCACGCGATCCTGATCGAGGAGCTCCAGCGGGCCGGCGCGGCGGCCGAGGCGGTCGCGTTCTCGCTGCAAAACGACATCGTGTTGCCCTACCTCGTCGACTTGACGACCGAGGCGCAGAAGCGTCGTTGGCTGCCCGGTGTGGTAACCGGCGAGACGGTGCTCGGCATCGCGATGACCGAGCCCGGCGCCGGCAGCGATCTGGCCGGGATTCGCACCACTGCGGTGCGCAGATCTGATTCAAAAGGCGACCACTACGTCGTCAACGGCGCGAAAACGTTTATTTCCAACGGGCAAACCGGTGACTTGTTCGTCGTCGCGGTGCGCACCGGGCCGGACCGGCACAAGGGGCTGTCGCTGCTGGTTGTCGACGCCGAAACACCGGGTTTTGTCCGCGGTCGCAATCTGGAGAAGATCGGCCTGCACGCCCAGGACACCAGCGAGCTGACCTTCACCGACATGCGGGTGCCTGTCGACAACCTTCTCGAGGAAGAGGGCAAAGGCTTTTACCAGTTGATGAACAACCTACCGCAGGAACGGCTTTCGCTGGCGGTTGGCGCGGTCGGCGCCGCGGAAGGTGTCCTGGCCGAGACCCTGGAATATGTCCGCCAGCGTCAGGCTTTCGGCGCCCCGATCGCAAGTTTGCAGAACACCCAGTTCGTACTCGCCGAGTTGGCCACCGAAATAGATATTGCGCGAACATATCTCGACGACTGTATCGCGGAACACCTGCACAGTGGGCTCACCGCGGCCCGGGCGGCCCGGCTGAAATGGTGGACGACCGAGCTACAGGTGCGCACCGCTGACCGTTGCCTGCAACTGCACGGCGGCTACGGCTACATGCGCGAATACCCGGTGTCGAGGGCGTTCGTCGACGCCCGCATCCAAACCATCTACGGCGGGACCACAGAGATCATGAAGACCATCATCGCCAAAGACCTCGGTCTGTGATGAAAGTTCATTTCGGCGACTACGCGGACCTTCCCGTCGAGGAGGCCGTGCGCGCGGCCCGGGCCAACTCGCGGCGCCGCCAGGTGCTCGACGCCGCGGTCAAGGTCATGAGCAAGACCGGGTTTCACCAGATGTCCATGCAGGACCTGGCCAGTGAAGCAAACGTCAGCGTCGGCTTGATTTACAAGTATTTCGGCGGTAAGGAGGATCTGCTGCTGGCGACGATCGTGCGGATCCAGGAGGCATTCCGCGATCAGCTCGCCCCGGTCATGGAAGCCGCCGGTGAAAATCCCGTCGAGCAGTTGGCCGCCGGCATCCGGCGCTACATCGAGATCGTCGACGAAAACCTGGATGCAGTGGTGCTGACCTACCGCGAGAGCCGCACCCTCGACGCGGCCGGCCGCGCCCAGATCAAGGAATTCGAAATCGCCACCGCCGCCCCGCTGCGCTCTGCGATCGAGGCCGGCATCGCCGAAGGCGTATTCCGCGACGTCGACGTCGACCTGATGGCGTTCGACATCATGTTGCTTGCGCACGGATGGGCGTTGAAACATTGGCATTTCGGGCCGATCTACAGCCTCGACTCCTACATCCGCCTACAGACTCGCCATGTGCTCGCCGCGCTGGGCGTTGACCCGAACGGCTGATCCGACGACCGGGTGCCGCGTCAAAACGGCGGCGGCTCGTCGTCGGGTGGCGCGAGGCCGGACCGGGCCTTTTCACGGAGTTGACGTGCCTGGCGATTGTGCTTGCGCTGTCTGGCAATGTAATTGGCCCGGTTTTGGGCGCGGGTGCGTCGCCGCTTGGGCACGATCACGCCGCGATCACTACACCGATCGGTGCGCGTCGATGGCGGCGGTTCCAGGTCTGCGGTGGGCACGCACAGGCTGGGAAACAGCAGCGCGCTTCCCGGCGCGGTGACATAACTCTGCCCCGACGGAGCCGTCCAGATCACTGTGCCATCCGGTAGCTGTTTGTCGTGCCAACCCCAAAACGTCTTCAGCAAATGATGAACGCGGCAAAGGCATTTGAGGTTGGTGACAAGTCGGGAAGCTACCCCCTGGCGGACCAGAGGGCGTCGATGGGGACGGCTGCGAGCCGGTCGCCGAATGGCTGGGCTTGTGGACCGGTGTGGAGGATGAGGCCGCCGGCGAAGCGTGTGCCGACTCTGTCGCGGAGTCGGGTGATCCAGCGGGTGTCTTTGCTTCGGAGGGTTGCCGCCGACTTGATCTCGATCGCGGCGATGAGGCCGTCGGCGGTTTCCAGTATCAGGTCTACCTCGGCGCCGTCTCGATCGCGGTAGTGGAACAGTCGAGGGGTCTGTTGTGACCATCCGAGTTGCCGCCGGAGTTCTGAGATCACGAAAGTTTCGATGATGGCCCCTGCTGCGTCGGGGTTGGCATTCGGCCCGGCTCCAGTAGGTGAGACGTTGACGAGGCGAGCGGCCAGTCCGGAATCGAGGAGGAGGACTTTCGGTCGATCGACGACCCGTTTGGAAAGGTTGGTCGACCATGCGGGTATGCGATCGATGAGATACAGGGTCTTGAGGAGATCGAGGTAGGGCGGCAGGGTGCGCACGGGGATCTCGGCGTCAGCGGCCAAGGAACTCAGGTTGAGCTCGGATGCACTGCGTGCGGCCAGGAGTCGGATGAGCCGCGGCAGGTCGGCGATGCGTTGGAGATTGGAGACGTCCAATGCGTCGCGTTTGACGATGCGGTCGACGTAGTTATCCAGCCATGCATTTCGGCGTCTGGTTGACGTCCGGTTGACAGCCTCGGGGTAGCTGCCGGTACAGGCGCGGGTGAGATAGTCATGACGGGTCAGGTCGCTTTCGTGACCAAGGAAGAGATCGCCGGCGAACAGCCGGTCGATGAAGGCCTCAGTAACTCCGGCGAGTTCGCCTTGGCTAAATCCGAACAGTTCGAGGCTCTCAGCCCTGCCGGCGAGGCTGTCCTCGGTCGCTGGGAGCTGCAAGAGATTGGCGGATCCGGTGAGCAGATACTGGCCCGGCCGCTGGTCGGCGTCAACGGTGGCCTTGAGCGCAAGGACCAGTTCTGGGGCCCGTTGCACTTCGTCGATCGTGAGTAGTCCGTCGGGGAACTGGCGAACGAAACTGTGGGGATCTGTGGCCGCTGCCGTTCGGGTCACGTCATCGTCGAGGGTGACTAAACGCCCGCCGCGGTGGCGTGTGATCTCGGTCGCCAGCGTGGACTTGCCAACCTGTCGCGCGCCCTGAACGACAACAATTCGCGTGTCGGCCAGCGCCTCTTCAACCCTCGGACGCAGGTTTCGAGCGACACGGTGCGGCACATTCACTGCGACAGCATATCCAAGAGGTCGCCGATCCGCGATAGCTACATCGCCGATTCGCGATATCTATTTCGCCGATCCGCGGGATATACGGTCGCCGATCCGCGGGATATACGGTCGCCGGAGCCGGTGCCCTCGCAGCGGGGCGTCAGGACTTGAATCGCCAGCAGGCCCACTGGTACGGGCTACCTCACATGTCGTGAACAACACCCCATGCCCTCGACAATGCCCTCACCAGTTGTTTTGCCGATCAGATGCAACTGAAGCGGCAGAGCAACATGTCCTTCGACGCGTGTGTGGGTCCACCGTCGGCGTAGGGGATCGTATGGTCGATATCACAGCGCAGCGCGGGACGATCACAACCGGGGAAGCGACACGTCAAATCTCGGCACCGCACGAAATCGGCCAGCCCGCGCGAGGGAGCGTAGCCAGCCTCGGGTGCGACGTCGGCAGGATGAATCAGCGGCCGCAGCTTGGCCGTGCGTGCCAACTCAGTGACCATCTCGGGTGGGATGAGCCCGTCGGCGCCGATCATCGAACCTGGGGTTGGTGCCCTGCAATCAAGGCTGGCTTGCTCGGCGATCATATGAACCACCACCGCGCTTGGCGGCGCCGCAGCGACGGCGGGGCAATCGGGCCGCCTACAGCGACATGCCAACCGTTCCGCCCCGGCAGCAAGCGCACCCATCGCGTCGGCGCGGCGCTGCTTGCGAGTGCGCGGATCGCGGTCGCAGACCGTGTCCGCCAACACATCCAGGCGGGCATCCACCGCGTGGGCGTCGGTGGACACCAGGCGCCCGAACACCTCGGCCAGTCCGCTGCCGGCATCCCAGATGCAAAACTCCCGATCCTCGTAACGGTCACGGCGTCGGCGCACCGCGTCGCGATCGGCACGGGCCACGATCTGATCCGCGTAAGCGCCCAACCGGCCTTGCGTCAGCGCGTGCCACCGCGGGATCCGGACCGCCAGCTGGGCATCCACCGCTGCCATGACGTCGTCGTCGATGAGCAATTCGGTGCGGTAGACGATCGTTTGAAACGTGCGGTAGTCGATGTCCCCCGCCACCAGCAGCGCCCCCACCCGCGGCAACCGCAACCGCAGCGCCGGCGAATAGTAGAGGTAACTGGCCGCGAGGGCCGGGGCGATCCCCAGCGCCGCGCCAATTTCGGCGCTGAGTGCCTCCTGCGTGTCGGTCAGCCAGGTCTCGCGCTCGCCGACCTCGCGCGACCGCAGCACATCGAGTTCGCCGATGATAGTCAGCCGCTGCCCGACCGCCCGGTTCTCCGCGCGCACCGCCGCGGCCATACGCTGCACCAACACCGCGGTGGTGCGGCCCCGGCTATCGAACATAGGTGCGACTATAGCGCCGTCCACTGACGAGAGGCCCAAGCCCAACCGCGCACCTGTGGATAACGCGCGGCCCAGCAACCTAGGGCTGCGTTTGGACCTGCGTTTTGCCGTTGGTGTAGGTGATGGTGCCGTGCTGAAAGGTCTGCTGCCAGCCGCTGGGGATGTCCTGCTGGTCGGAGGTCGGGTAGCCCAGTGGCCCGCCCGGGCCACCGTAGTCGTGTTTCCAGGTGTCACGGATGGCACCCATCACGATGTGTGCACCGGTTTGCGGGGTCCAGTAGATACCGCCGCCTTCGAATCTGGTGTAACGGCCACCGCCCGGGCCGGGTTGCTCATTGCTGATCGGCGACCCTAGCGGGCTATTCGACGCCCCGACCTCGTTGTACTTCTCCAGGATCGCGCCTTGCACCAGGAATTTGCCGGCAGTGGCCGCGAACCATTGGGTGGTGATGCCGGCCGCGCTGGTTGGACTGCTCGGGCTTGCCGTGCTCGAGCAGCCGGCCGCGACGATCCCGGCGATCACCATCGCTAGGGCCAGGCGGCTAGCGGTCATGTCGGCTTCTGCTGTGGGATAGCGGATCGGGTGCCACGGGCCGGGGTGCGCCGGCCTCCGGGCAGGCGGTCGACGAAGCGGCCCAGCCGGGCAACGGTGTTGTCGAGTGGGTCGACGATTTCGGTGAGTCGCTGCAAGGTGGGCAAGATCTGTGCCACCGACTGGATTTCACCGGTGAGGCGTTCAGCCTGCGTGTCGATGCCCTGCGCAGCTTTGGTCAGGCCGGTGATTTCCCGAGCGATCTCGGCCGAGTTGCGGTCAATACCCTTCGCGCTTTTGCTTAAGTCGGCGAGGTTGTCCGCGATGAACTGCGCCGCCCGGCGCAGCTCGGCGATATCGTCGAGGGCCCGGTCGGCGCGGTCGATTAGCCGCGCCAGCGCAATGGCCCGCCGCACGGTCAGCTGAGCGGACTGCGCCGTCCAGGCAACCACCGACCGCGGGTCCGCCAGCGCGAGCTGCGTGGATCCCTGGGCCATTGCGCTATCTCCTTCGGTGCAATAGAACGCGACCGTAGCATTACCGGCACGGCAATACAACGCTGTCGTAAAATTGTGGCCATGCCCGTGCAGGAGCGCCCCCGCCGCAAGTACGCACCGCGGCTCTCCCGCGAGGCACGCCGGGCTCAGCTGTTGGATACCGCGTTGGACGTGCTCGCCAGCTGCGAGCTGCATGAGCTCGCCATGGAAACCGTCGCCGCAGCCGCCGGAATTGCAAAACCCGTCCTGTACACCGTCTTTCGGACTAGGGCTGAATTGGTGGGCGAGCTATTGCATCGCGAGCACCAACGCGGCATCGCCCAAATCAGCGCCACGCTGCCCACCGATCTCACCACGCTGGGCCCGGCCGAAGCCTACATTGCTTCGATCACGGCTTTTCTGCAGGCGGTGCTCGCCAACCCCACGCGGTGGCGACTGATCCTCACCGTTCCCGACAGCGCCCCCCGCGCCTACCGCGACTCACTGCGTCGCACCCGTTCGGCGATCCTGGCCCAAGCCGAAGACCTAGCGCGCGCCGGGACCGCTCTGATGCCGCAGCTGGCCGACGTCGATCCGCACCTGCTCGCCCACACGCTGCTGTCGTTCGCCGAGATGCTGGGACGCCTCGCCGTTCGCCATCCCGACACCTACCCGCGCGAACGCCTCGAGAAGTTCGCCGCCAGCTTGATGGGATTGCTGGGCCGCACCACCGCGGAAGTACACAGCGCGCGTTGATCCCACACCAACACCGTCCATCTACTGAGCCCCACGAAATCTGGCTCACCGGGGCGGCCGCGGGCTTCGCTCGTTGAGCAGATCGATGACCTGTGCGGCGAGTTCATCGATGTCTGCGTTGGTGGTGTCGAGCACGAGGTCCGGGTGATCCGGTGGCTCGTAGGGCGCGTCCACACCGGTCAGACCGGAAAGCTGGCCGCTGCGGGCGCGCGCGTAGAGGCCTTTGGGGTCGCGTTTTTCGCACTCGGCCAGCGGGGTGGCGACGTAGACCTCGATGAACGGCAGTTTCGCCGCGTCATTTAGCGCGCGGGCGATCTCGCGGTCCGACTTCAGCGGTGACACCAGCGACGCCAGCGCCACCACGCCCGCGTCGGCGAGTAGCCGGGTCAAATGCCCTACCCGCCTGATGTTTTCAGCGCGGTCGCCGGGCGAGAAACCCAGGTCGTCGGACAAGCCGTGGCGCAGGTTGTCGCCGTCGAGCAGGTAGGCCACCCGCCCCGATTCGACGAGCGCGCGCTCCACCGCCACCGCGATCGTCGACTTGCCGGAGGCGGGCAGCCCGGTGAACCAGATCGTCGCACCTGGCTGCCCGGTGGCCCGCCACCGGTAACCGCGGTCCAGCGACGACGGATGCCAGCGGATGTCGGTGCGCAGATGCGCGCCCGGCTTGACCTCCCGCGCCTCCAGGATGGTGCCGGCGCCGACGGTGTCGTTGGTGGACTCGTCGATCAGGATGAACGCGCCGGTATCCCGGTTGTCGGCGTAGGCGTCGGCGATGACGACCGAACTAGTCCGCAAGGTCACGGTGCCGATATCGTTGAGCGCCAACTCAACTGGGCTGTCTAGCTCGTCGAGCGTTTCGGGATCGACCCGGGAGTGCAGCTCCTGCACGGTTGCCCGCACGGTCTTGGTGGTCTGCTTGAGGGCCAGCCGGTCGCCTGCGCGCAGCGGGGTGTCGACGAACCAGCACACCGTGGCATCGAGCTCGCGGGCCAGCACCGGGCGGACCGCGTGGGCGGCACCGCTGATCAGCACATCGCCACGGCCCACGTCGATGTCGTCGGCCAGCTCGATCGAAACCGACAGCGGCGCAACTGCCGTCGTGCGCTCGTTGTCGAGGGTATCGAGCGAGGTCACCGTCGAACGGCTACCGGCCGGCAGCGATACTACCGGGTCGCCGACGCTGAGCGTGCCCGCTGCGAGCCGCCCGGTATAGCGGCGGCGGATCTCGGCGGTGGGCCGCGATACCCACTGCACCGGCAGCCGCAGCCGTGAGGCTTCGGCTTGCGGTGCCGCCAATTCGACGCTTTCCAGATATTCCAGCAGCGTGGGCCCGCCATACCACGGCGTGCGCCCGGAGCGGTGCACGACGTTGTCGCCGTGCTTGGCCGCGATCGGGATCACGGTGATGTCCGCGCCGCCGAGGCGGGCCGCCATTTGGCGCAGCTGATCCTCCACCTCGGTGAACCGCGCCTGTGCAAAGCCGATCAAGTCCATCTTGTTCACCGTTGCCACAAGATGCTTGATGCCCAACAAGTTTGCGATCCAGGCGTGCCTGCGGGTCTGGCGCAGCACCCCGGCGCGCGCGTCGACCAGCAGGATCGCCACATGCGCGTTGGAGGCGCCGGTGAACATGTTGCGGGTGTAGCGTTCGTGGCCCGGCGTGTCGGCCAAGATGTAGCTGCGGGTGTCGGTGGAAAAGAACCGGTACGCGACGTCGATCGTGATGCCTTGCTCACGTTCGGCGCGTAGACCGTCGGAAAGCGCTGCCAGGTCTGCGATGCCGTCTTCGCCGGTGACGGCTTCCAGGTGGTCCAGTGGCAGGCTGTCGGTGTCGTGCAGCAACCGGCCGATCAGGGTGCTTTTGCCGTCGTCGACCGAACCAGCCGTGGCGATGCGCAGCAGCTGGCGCGTTATGCCCTTGGGCGGCAGGGTTTTCTCGGCGCTTGACATCAGAAGTAGCCCTCGCGCTTGCGGTCTTCCATCGCAGCGGCCGAGGTGCGGTCGTCGGCGCGCGTTTCGCCGCGTTCGGACACCGTCGCCGCCGAGATCTCGGCGATCACCCCGCTGATGTCGGTGGCGCGCGAGCGCACCGCTCCGGTGATGGTCAGATCACCGACGGTGCGGTAGCGCACCCATTCCACCGCGGCGTGTTCACCATCGCCGGGTTTGGCGTACTCCGAGACCGCCAACAGGATGCCGTCGCGTTCGAAGACCTCGCGTTGGTGCGCGAAGTAGATCGACGGCAGCTCAAGGTTTTCCAGCTGGATGTAACGCCACACGTCGAGCTCGGTCCAGTTGCTCAGCGGGAACACCCGCACCTGTTCGCCCTTCCTGATCCGGCCGTTGTACAGCGACCACGGCTCGGGCCGCTGGGCACGGGGATCCCACTGGCCGAATTCGTCGCGGAAACTCAAAATCCGTTCCTTGGCGCGGGCACGTTCCTCGTCGCGGCGGGCACCGCCGAACGCGGCGTCGAAGCCGCCGGCTTCCAGCGCGTCGAGCAGGGTGCGGGTCTGCGCCCGGTTGCGCGACGCCCCGGGGCCGGGGTCGGGCACCCGGCCGCTGTCGATGGATTCCTGTACCGAGGCGACGATCAGCTTGTGCCCGTGGCCGGTGACCCTGCGGTCCCGGAACTCGATCACCTCAGGAAAGTTGTGACCGGTGTCGACATGCATCACCGGAAAGGGCAGCGGTAATGGCCGAAACGCCTTCTCCGCCAAGCGAAGTAACACGATCGAGTCCTTGCCGGCGGAGAACAGCAGCACCGGACGCTCCAGCTCGGCGACTACCTCGCGGATGATGTGCACCGCCTCGGCTTCCAGCAGCCGCAATTCGTCGACGCGGCGCGCGTCACTTCGCACCGATTGCGGCGCGGCTTGCAGGCTGTTCGGCATCAAGAAAGACTAACCGGACCCAAATCCCGCCGCGGGGATGGATTACGTTCACAGTGAGCAAAACTCTGGGCGATGGCTGGTTGGCAAGGCTGGCAGAAGGTGGCGTTAAGCGATGAACCCCATAGAGCGGGCCGCTCGCGGCTTCGACGGCTGGCAGCAACGGCACCCGGTGATCGGGTTTCCAATCGCGGTGGTCAAGAAGTTCAGCGACGACCAAGCGGGCTATCACGTCTCGCTGTTGGCCTACTACGGCTTCGTGGCGGCGTTTCCGCTGCTGTTGGCGCTGACAGCGATCGTCGGTGTGGTATTGCGGTCACATCCGAAACTCCAAGAGCACCTGGTGAACTCGGCGTTTGCCGAGTTCCCGATCGTCGGCGGGCAGATCCACCAGCAGCTGGGCGTCACTCATTTCGGAAACACCCTCACGTTGACCATCGGGATACTGGGCTCGTTATACGGTGCGCGCGGTTTCGCCTACTCCCTGCAGAACACCCTCAACACGCTGTGGGCCGTGCCGAAGGTCGACTGGCCCGGTTTCCCGCACCGCTACCTGCGCACGGTTGCGACGCTGTTGATGCTGGGGTTGATTGTCGTGGTCACCGGCGCTTCCAGCGCGGCGGCGGTCAAAGCGGCGTCCTGGGGCTTCGGCGGCTGGCCCGCGCGGGCAGTCAGCTTCGCGGTGGGGTGCGCATTGGGAACGGGGTTTTTCCTGGCGCTGTTCCGGGTCGCGGCGGCCAAGCAGGTGGCCACCCGCGCGATGCTTCCGGGCGCGGCGATCAGCGCCGTGGGCTGGCAGCTGCTGCTCACCGCGGCCGGTGACATCGTCACCCACCAGCTGCGTCACGCCCAGGCGGTGGCCGGATTCTTCGGTGCGGTGCTCGGGTTGCTGGCCTGGCTGGCGCTGCAGGCGACGGTGATCGTCTACGCGATCGAATTCGACGTGGTGCGCACCAACCGCTTGTGGCCGCGCAGCATCGTGCAGCCGCCGCTGATCGAGGCCGACAAGGCCTACTACAGCCAGGCGCTGCGCACCGAAACCCGCCGACCCGAACAGCGGCTCGACATCGCCTACGACGGCGCCGAACAGGACGAGGAGTCCCCCACCGGGTAACTGTTCCACCGCGAACTTGACAGCTGTAAAGTCCGTCGTCATGGACAGCATCAAGGCCAAGACCGTCGTCATCACCGGCGCCGCCCGCGGCATCGGCTACGCCACCGCCAAGGCGCTGCTGGCCCGCGGCGCTCGGGTGGTGATCGGCGACCGCGACGTCGATGTCCTCGACAAGGCCGTCACCGACCTGAGCGGCCTGGGCCCGGTGTCGGGTCACCCGCTCGACGTCACCGACCGCGAATCGTTCGCCGCGTTCCTCGACAAGGCCCGCGCCGACGGCGCGGATGGTCAGCAGGGGCGCGTCGATGTGCTGATCAACAATGCCGGGGTGATGCCGGTCGGCCCCTTCCTGCAGCAGTCGCAGCAGGCGATTCGGTCGGCCGTCGAGGTCAACTTCTACGGCGTGCTCAACGGCTGCCAGCTGGTGCTGCCGGAGATGGTCAACCGCCGCAGCGGACACATCGTCAACATCGCGTCGATGGCCGGGATGGTCGCCGTACCAGGACAGGTGGTCTACGCGGGCACCAAATTCGCCGTGGTCGGGCTGTCCACCGCGCTGGCCGACGAGGTCGCCCCGCATGGCGTCGACGTCACGGTGGTCATGCCGGCGTTCACCAACACCGAGTTGATCTCCGGCACCAAAACCTCCGGAGCGAGCAAACCGGTGCAGCCCGAGACAATCGCCGCAGCGATCGTCAAGGCACTCCGCAAGCCCAAAACGCATGTGTCCGTGCCTATTTCGGCACGATTCATCGCCGCTTCGACCTCCATGCTGGGTCCGCGCGGCCGTCGTTGGCTGAGCAAACGCACAGGCATCGATCGCATCTTCCTCGACTTCGACCCGCAGGCCAGGCAGGCCTACGAGGAGCGCGCACAGTCGGCGCTCGGCATCCGCGACCACACCGACTGACCGGTCAGTTCACGCTCGCCGAAAAGCCCCCCTGACATGCGGCGACGGCATAGCCTCGTGGCATAACGACAAAGCGGGGTGGAGGCTTGACATGACAGACGTGAACCCGCATGCCTACAACACCGCATGGCAGTTCCGCGCCGACGCCTGGTGCCGGCTCGAGGAAGCCAGCGAACGGCTGTCGACCGCGGCGGCCCGCGGACGCGATCCCGCGCCGTGCATGCAGCTAGTGGAGGGGCTGCTTGCGCAGCTACGGCCGTTCGAACGCTACTGGGCGTTCCCGGGCATTCATGTGTTCAACCAGACGCACCGGCTTTTTGCCACCGGTGCTTTCGACAAGTTCGGCAGAACGGTCGCCAAGATCAACCGCGCATTGGTCACCGAGTCCTACCGCACCGGCACGCTGGGCTCACCGCTGGAGGGCGAGAACGAGGCGCTGACTGCGGCCCCGGTGATTGCCGAAGTGCTGGGCCACCACCGGCCGAGCCGGCCATATTTCGAGCTGCTGGTCGTGGCGACGATGACCGAGGCCCAAGAACACGCGCTTGCCAACGAGATTCGCAGCTGGCGCCGCCCCGATGACGCGTTCATCTACGAGATCGTGGTCGTCGGCAGCGGTGACGAGGCGGTGATCGCCGCCCGGCTCAACTCCAACGTGCAGGCGTGCGCGATCACCCGGCGATTCTCGCATCGCTCGCGACGGGACCTCTCGGCGTTGGAGCATTTCTGCGACGCCCACGTCGCCGAAGACCTCGCCGATCACTCGCCGGAAGAACGGGCCGAAATCCTGGCCAAAGCGCTGCGCGAAACCCGACCGGAAATCGACCTGTATCTGATCACCGAACTCGAGGTGGAGGACGTCGCCGCGCGGCTCGGCCACCATTTCCGGCGGGTGTTCCACGCGGGGGAAGGCACCCTGGACCGGCACCTGTCGCTGCTGGAGGGGGTCGCGGCCCGATACCGGACGCCATTCTTCAGCGCGTTGCGCGAATACAGCCACCGGCCCACCGGGGTGTTTCACGCGCTGCCGATCTCGCAGGGCAAGTCGATCGTCAACTCGCACTGGATCGCCGACATGGTGCAGTTCTACGGACTGGATTTGTTCTTGGCGGAAACCTCGGCAACCTGCGGCGGCTTGGACTCGCTGCTGGAGCCGACCGGGCCGCTGCGCGACGCACAACAGTTGGCGGCCAAGACGTTTGGCGCGCGGCAGACCTACTTCGTCACCAACGGCACCTCGACGGCCAACAAGGTCGTCGAGCAAGCGCTGGTCGCGCCCGGCGATATCGTGCTGATCGACCGCAACTGCCACCAGTCCCATCACTACGGGCTGATGATGGCCGGCGCCCAAGTCACCTACCTGGATGCCTATCCGCTGAACCAGTTTTCGATGTACGGCGGGGTGCCGCTGCGCGAGATCAAGTCTCGGCTGCTGGCGTTGCGCGCGGCCGGCAAGCTGGAACGGGTCAAGCTGCTGTGCCTGACCAACTGCACCTTCGACGGGATCGTGTACGACGTCGAGCGGGTGATGGAGGAATGTCTGGCAATCAAGCCCGATCTGGTGTTCCTTTGGGACGAAGCATGGTTCGCGTTCGCCCGATTCCACCACGTGTATCGCAGGCGCACGGCTATGCACGCAGCACGGGTGATCCGCGAACGGCTGCGCTCGCCGGAGTACCGGCAGGCTTACCGCGACTACGCCCAGCAGATCGCCGGTGCCGACGACGAAACGCTGCTCAACACCCGCTTGCTGCCCGATCCGGCCCGCGCCCGGGTCCGGGTCTATGCCACCCAATCCACCCACAAGACGCTCACGTCGCTGCGGCAGGGCTCGATGATCCACGTGTTCGACCAGGATTTCGATCAGAAGGTGCAGGAGACCTTCCACGAGGCATACATGGCGCACACGTCCACGTCGCCGAACTACCAGATTCTGGCGTCGCTCGACATCGGCCGGCGGCAAGCCGACCTCGAAGGCATGGAGCTGGTGCAAAAGCAGGTCGAAAATGCGATGCAGCTGCGGGACGCGATCGACAAGCACCCGCTGCTGAGCAAATACATGCATTGCCTGTCGACAGCGGAGATGATTCCGCAACAGTTCCGCCCGTCGGGCCTCGACCAACCGCTGCGCAGCGGGCTGCGCAACATGGCCACAGCCTGGGAGCAAGACGAATTCGTCCTGGACCCGAGCCGCATCACCTTGTACATCGGGCCCACCGGGATCGACGGCGACACCTTCAAACGCACCGAGCTGATGGACCGCTACGGGGTGCAGATCAACAAAACCTCCCGCAACACGGTGCTGTTCATGACCAACATCGGCACCACCCGCAGCTCGGTGGCCTACCTGGTGGAGATTTTGGTCAAGATCGCGCAAGAACTCGACGATCGGGTCGCGGACATGAGCTTGACCGATCGCGCGCACCACGAGCGGGCGGTGCTGCGGTTGACGACCCCCTCGGCGCCGCTACCTGATTTCAGCGGGTTCCACGCATGCTTCCTCGAAAAGAACGGCGACAAGGCGGCGTCGACCCCGGACGGTGACCTGCGCCGGGCGTTCTACCTCGGCTACGACGACAGCCTGTGCGAATACCTGAGCGCCGACGAGGTCGAGGAGAAAATGGAGTCCGGGCAGCCGGTGGTCTCAGCCACCTTCGTCACCCCCTATCCACCGGGCTTCCCCGTCCTGGTTCCCGGGCAGGTCTTCAGCCGGCAGATCCTGTCGTTCATGCGCGGCCTCGACATCGCCGAAATCCACGGCTACAAGCCACATCTCGGGTATCGAGTGTTCACCGACAAGGCGCTGGAGATGGCCGAGGCCAGCCTTCGCCCGTGGAGCCGGGTCGGTGACGGGCGCCAGGTGCCCAGCGGGTCGGGAATACGTCTCGACGCGGAAAGCCCTGCGGCTCAAGCTAAACCGCAACCGTCGTCGGCCGGCCCGACGGCGGCTGAACCCGCCGCCCGCCGGAGCCGCGGGGAGCAGGGCTATGACCCAGGCAGCCCATCGGCATCGTGTGGTGATCATCGGCTCCGGGTTCGGCGGGCTGACTGCGGCCAAGGCGTTGAAGCGCGCCGACGTCGACGTCGTCGTGATCTCGAAGACCACCAGCCACTTGTTTCAGCCGCTGCTCTACCAGGTGGCTACCGGGATTTTGTCCGAGGGCGAAATCGCCCCGACCACCCGGCTGATCCTTCGCAAACAGAAGAACGTCCGGGTGCTGCTGGGCGAAGTGGAGGCCATCGACCTCGCCGCGCAGACGGTCACGTCGCGCCTGATGACGATGCGCACCGTAACACCGTTCGACAGCCTCATCGTCGCCGCCGGCGCCCAGCAGTCCTACTTCGGCAACGACCACTTCGCCACCTACGCACCCGGCATGAAAACCATCGACGACGCGCTGGAGCTGCGCGGCCGGATCCTGGGTGCGTTCGAGGCCGCCGAGGTCAGCACCGACCCCGTCGAGCGGCAACGCCGCCTGACCTTCGTGGTGGTCGGCGCCGGGCCGACCGGTGTCGAGGTGGCCGGGCAAATCGTCGAGCTGGCCGAGCGCACCCTGGCGGGGGCGTTCCGCTCGATCAAGCCGAGCGATTGCCGGGTCATCCTGCTGGACGCAGCACCCGCGGTTTTGCCCCCGATGGGCAAAAAGCTGGGACTGAAGGCGCAGCGCCGGCTGGAGAAGATGGACGTCGAGATCCAGCTCAACGCAATGGTGACCGCGGTCGACTACTACGGCATCACCGTCCAAGACAAGGACGGCAGCCAGCGTCGCATCCAGTGCGCATGCAAGGTGTGGGCGGCCGGCGTTCAGGCCAGCCCATTGGGCAAGATCTTGGCCGAGCAGTCCGACGGAACCGAAACCGACCGCGCCGGACGGGTTCTCGTTCAACCCGATCTCACCGTCAAAGGACACCCGAATGTCTTCGTCGTCGGTGACCTGATGGCCGTACCCGGCGTGCCGGGGATGGCGCAGGGCGCGATCCAGGGGGCAAAGTATGCGACAAAGTGCATCAAGCGCGCGCTGAAGGACCGCGACGATCCCGCGCATCGCGCGCCGTTCAAGTACTTCGACAAGGGCAGCATGGCCACGGTCTCCAGGTTCAGCGCGGTCGCGCGGGTCGGCAGGCTGGAATTCGGTGGCTTCATCGCCTGGCTGGCCTGGCTGGTGCTGCACTTGGTCTACTTGGTCGGGTTCAAAAACCGCTTCACCACTTTGATCCACTGGGGGGTAACCTTTTTGGGCCGCAGTCGCAGTCAGATGGCCATTACCAGCCAGATGATCTACGCGAGGTTGGCGATGAGCAAGCTCGGCGAGCAAGAGCAGGGCGCCCTGGCCGCCGCCGAACGCGCCGAGCAAGCCGAGCAAGAGGCGGCCGGGCTAGCCGCGCTTGGCGCGGTCAGGACGGCGCGCCGACGCTCAGCGCCCGAATCGTTTGAATCTCGTTGTCTTGGAAGGGCCGTCCGTCGGGTCGCAGCAAGTCGTGAAACCACGGGTTGGGAATCGTCGAGTATGGGTGATCCCAAGAGTCCCAAGGAAAATAGGTCTGGGTCTTGCCGGCGACCAAGCCCCAATTCAGTGCACCGACGTTGTAGCGCTTCGCAATTGGCAGAACTCCCTGGATGGTGCTGCCGAGCGAGCGAGCCATGTATTCGGTGCACAGGATGGGCCTGCCCAGCGGGGTGAGCTCGTTGATGCGGCTTTCGAAATTCGCCGGCTCGCCATAGCAGTGGAAGGTGATCACGTCGGCGTTGTCGAGTTGGATGGCGGCGATTGTGCTGCGACGTGCGGGATCTGCCCACTCGCCGTCCCAGACGCCGCTGGTGAGCGGTTGGCTCGGGTTTACCGAGCGTGCCCACTGGAACACTTGCGGAAGCAGGTCGGCGACAAGCTGCTGCTTGTCCTTTCTTTCGACCGAGCTGTACACCCGCGCGGGGTTGTCGGGTTCATTCCACACGTCCCATCCCAAAACCCGGTCGTCGTTGCGGAATTGGCTCACCACGCCAGTGACATAGTCGTACAAAGTGCGAATGTAGCGGCGGTCGTCGAGGCGCTCCGCGCCCGGGCTTTGCACCCATCCGGAGTTGTGCACCCCCGGACGCGGAGCACGCTGGCGGCCCAGTTTCGGCAACGGGTCCCAACAGGAATCGAACAACACGAACAGCGGCTTGATGCGGTGGCGCGCCGCAATGGCCACGAACTGCGCGAGACGGACTTGGAAGCCCCGGTGATCCTGTGCCCACAGCAGATCGTGCAGGAAGACCCGCACCGTGTTGAGCCCGTGAAACCGCGCCCAGGACAACTCGGTGTCGATGCGCCGCGGATCGTAAGTGCCGGGCTGGAACATCTCGAGCTGGTTGACTGCATTCGAGGTGATGTAGTTCGCGCCGACGAGCCAGCCTTGGGCTTGATACCACCGGTTGGCACGCTCCGCCGACCACCGGAGCGACTCACCAGATGCGCGGGGTGGTTCCGCAGCAGCGCGAGGTGCTCGGGCCAGTGCAGCGCCTCCTGCCAATAGCAGTGGGAGCTTCAAGACCGTTCGACGGTACACGAACAGACCATAATTTGCCCAAGGTCCTATCCCTGGTATTTGCCGGGCGAGTCCGATTTGCGTTCGGAATCGTTATCTTTGGCGTCACTGGGCAGACGGCCCGAGCGAAATCAACGTGTTGGCACGGCAAACTCGACAAGCGCCCCCCGGAGACGTCGACTTCTATGATACCCGCTGCGGCCCAAGGCATCATCCATCCGGCCGATGATGTCTGCCACGCGGCGCCTAGCGCAGCGCCTGGTCGAGGTCGGCGATCAGGTCGTCGGTGTCCTCCAGCCCGACGGAGATGCGCACCACGTTGTCGCCCAGCCCGATCGCGGCTCGACCTTCGGGGCCCATCGCGCGGTGAGTGGTCGTCGCCGGGTGGGTGATAAGTGATTTCGCGTCGCCGAGGTTGTTGGAGATGTCGATCAGACGCAGCTTGTCGAGCACCTCGAACGCCCGCCGTTTGGCTACTGACTCCGGTGCGTCGAGCGCGAAGGTGACGACCGTGCCACCGCCCGACATCTGCCGCTTGGCGAGGTCGTACTGAGGATGCGACGTCAGGTAGGGGTAGCGCACCCAGCTCACCGCGGGATGGCTTTCTAAGAACTCGGCCACCCGCTGCGCTGAGGCGTTGGCGTGCTCAACCCGAATAGCAAGTGTCTCGAGGCCTTTCAGCAGAATCCAGGCGTTGAAGGCACTGATGGCGGGACCGGTGTGCCGCATCAGCTTCTGCACCGGGCCGTCGATGTAGTCCTTGTCGCCAAGGATGGCCCCGCCCAGCACCCGACCCTGCCCGTCGAGGTGCTTAGTGCCCGAGTAGACCACCACGTCGACTCCGAGCGGAAAGCCCTGTTGCAGCAGTGGGGTTGCAAAAACGTTGTCCAGGACCACTTTTGCACCGGCAGCGTGGGCCAGCTCGACGACTGCGGCGATATCTACCAGCGACTGCATCGGGTTCGACGGCGTCTCGAAGAACACCGCTTGAGTGGGCTCGGAGAGCGCCTTCTCCCATTGAGCCAGGTCGTCGCCGTCGACGAAAACGGTCTGGATTCCCCAGCGGGGCAGGATCTCGTCACACACCACGAAACACGAGCCGAACAGGCTGCGCGCGGCCACCAGCCGGTCGCCGGCGCCCAGCAGCGCGCCCAGCGACACGAACACCGCCGCCATCCCGCTGGCGGTGGCGAACGCCGCCGGCGCCCCCTCCATCAGGCGTAACCGCTCCTCGAGCATGGTGATGGTGGGGTTGCCGTAGCGCGAATACACGTAGCGGTCGATCTCTCCCGCGAACGCCTGTTCCGCGGCGGCCGCCGACTCATAGACGTAGCCCGAGGTCAAGTACATGGCCTCGGCGGTCTCGTCGAACTGCGAACGCATGATCCCGCCGCGCACCCCGATAGTGCCCGGCCCGACACCGTCGGGCAGCGGCGCCGGTGTGCGGACCGAAGGCTCGTCGCTCATGACTGCTTCCAGGGCAACCCAATCGCCCGCCAGCCGGAGCCACCGCGATGACCGGCCTCGTCGAGATGGCCCTCGAACCCGTCGAGCACGTTGTATGCCGGTGTGATGCCCGCCGCGGTCGCGGCCTCGGCTGCACCGACCGAGCGGTTGCCCGAGCGGCACAAGAAGATCACGGGTCGGTCCTGCCGGGCCGGGACCTGCTCCAGCAATTCGGCGACGAAGTTTTCGTTGCGCTTGCCGTCGACGCGATTCCACTCGATGTAGACGACCTCGCGGCCGAGGCTGGACAGGTCGGGCACCCCGACGAAGCGCCATTCGGCGTCGGTGCGCACGTCGACCAGCACCGCCTCGGGATTATCACTGAGCAGCTTCCAAGCCTGCTGGCACGTGATATCTCCTGCGTAGCTCACTTGGGTGAGTCTCGCATATTCAGCCTGGCCCCGGCGAATTCGCCGGCTGCCACAGCCGGCGCAGCGCAGCCGACACCTGCCGGGCGCGGTCCCGCGCGGTCGACACGTCAGCCGCGGTGGCCAGTGCCACGCCGAGCCTGCGCGGCGTTTCCGGCTCGTGGTGAGCGAAAACCCGAACGTCGCTCTCGGGCACCCGCAGCGCATCGGCCAAGACGCCAACATCGGGCCTGCCCTGATGCGCCTCGCGCCCGGCATACAGCACCGCCGCCGCACCCGGCGAGATCATGATCGTGTCGATCGCCAGACCGAGGATCGCGCGGGCCTGCAACTCGAATACGGAAAGCCGCTGAGTGCGCAGCGTCACCAGACCGCTGTCGTAGGGCCGCGCGGTGACGTCGCAGAAGTAGACCTCGTCGCCGCGGGCCATCAGTTCCACCCCGAAGACCCCGCGCCCGCCAACCGCCTTGACGATCCGCGCGGCGATCGACTTGCCGGCATCCAGCGCTGCGTCGCTCATCGGTTGCGGCTGCCAGGATTCCACCGCATCGCCGGTGACGTCGCCGTGACCGATCGGCGCGCAGAACTCGAACACCGGTCCCTTCGGTCCGTCGGTGCACACCGTGAGCAGCGTGACGTGGTAGTCGACCTCGACCACTGTCTCGGCCAGCACCCGGGGGCGGCTGACGCGCCCGCCAGCGGCAACTGCACGCTGCCAGGCGGGTTCGACGTCATCGGGCCCGGACACTACCGAGGGGGCCTGACCGCCGACCGCACGCACCGGTTTGACCAGCAGCGGATAGCCGGCATGCGCGGACACGGCTTTGAGTTCGTCGAGCGAACCGGCGAACCAGAACGGCGCGGTCGGCAGCCCCAATTCGTCGGCGGCCAGTCGCCGCAGTCCCTCGCTGTCGGTGGACAAGCGCACGCCGCGGGCGCCGGGGACCACCTCGGTGAAACCGGTCTCGCCCGCCGCGGCCAGCGCATCGGCGGCCACCGCGTCGGTCAGGGCCACCACGAAATTGGGCTGCACACGTCCGATGACCGCCGACAGCTCGTCGGCATCGGTGATCTTGACCACCAGCGACTGGTCGGCGACCCGGTGTGCGGGCGCGTCGGCGTAATGCTCGACCGCGATGACTTCGGCGCCGAAACGCTGAAACACGATGACCAGTTCCCGGCTGAGCTCGCCGGCCCCCAAAAGCATCACCTTGGGGCGGGGGCTGTCGTCGTCGGCGCGGGCCACGTCGCTTGGGTTTTCGCGATCCGCCCCCCGCTCATGTTGCTCATGAGCCTCCTGCGCCCGGTGAGGTTCGGCGGTCAGATCCTCGGCCACGAACTCACCCCGTGCTGCAACATGCTGCTCAGAATAGGGCCGCCGGCTATGACGAGGGCCCGGCGTCACTTTTGTGATGCAACTAAGATGGTCCTCATGCTGCCACGCACTTACGAGCATCAGGTCTGCTCCATCGCCCGCAGCCTGGAACTGATCGGCGACCGCTGGACGCTGCTGATCGTTCGCGACGCCCTGCGTGGTGTGCGCCGGTTCGACGACTTCCGCGCGCGGCTAGGCGTCGCGCACAACGTGCTCAGTGATCGGCTGTCGCGGCTGACCGAAGCCGGGGTGCTCGAGCGCCGCCGCTACCAGCAGCGGCCGGATCGCTACGAGTACCACCCAACTCAGCAGGGCCTCGACCTGTGGCCGGTGTTGATGTCGCTGCTGTTGTGGGGCGACCGCTACCTCGCACCCGACGGACCGCCCGCGCTCGTGTCACATCGCGACTGCGGGGGCCGGCTCACGTCCCAGCTGACGTGTGCCACCTGCGGGACGCAGCTAGGGCCGCGCGATGTCGAGCTCACGCCCGGGCCGGGCGCAGGGTCTATTGCGTCATGCAAGCCACTCTGAAATAGTGGGTTGCATGACACAATCGAGTACCGGTTACCTTCTGGGTCATGCCGACGCCGAAGTTCGGCGACTGCTCTTGCAGGCACGGCTCTACGACGACCACACCGCCGCGGCATTGCGACTGGCTGGCCTGCGACCCGGTATGCGGGTGCTCGACGTGGGCTGCGGGCCCGGTGATGTGTCGTTTGTGGCCGCGCGGCTGGTGGGCTCGACCGGCACGGTGCTGGGCGTGGATGCCGCCGACATCGTCGAGCTCGCCACTAGCCGTGCGGCGGAACAGGGGCTGTCGAACGTCCGATTCCAGCGCAGTTCGATCGCCGAAATCGCCTTGGACGAGCCCGTCGACGCGGTGATCGGACGGTTGATCCTCATGCATCTGCCCGACCCGGTCGGGGCGTTGCGGCAGCTGGCCACGCTGGTGCGACCCGGTGGCCTGATCGCGTTTTCGGAAATCGACACGACGGCGGCAACCAGTGCGCCCGACCTGCCGTTGCTCCGCGCCGTACGAGACGGTATCGCGGGCGCGTTCACGGGCATGGGTCTTGACCCGGCGTTTGGCGCCACACTGCACACGTTGTTCCGGCACGCGGGTTTGGGTGAGCCGCGGCTGACGCTCGGCGCGCCGGTGGGCACGATCGCAGACCCGGAGCCGCTGTCCTACGTGGTCGAGACCTGGCGCTCGCTGTTGCCGGTGGCGCGGCAGCTGGGCTTGGCCACCGACGGGCTGTCCGATGTGGACAAGCTCGTGCCCCGATTACGCGAAGAAGCCGCCAGTGCCGACGCCATCCTTGTGCTGCCGGCCCTGATCAGCGCCTGGATATGTCGTTAGGTCAAGGCTGGCCGGGCAGCAAGCGCACCATCAGCGCATGCACCTCGGCCAGCACGGTGTCGTCCTGGTCGACGAGTTCCCCGGCGATGAATGCCTTGCGGCCCTCGGTTTCAGTGATGCGCCCACGCGCGACCAGCGGGCGGTCGATCGGGGTGACCTTGCGGTAGTCGACCTTGAGGTACGCGGTCCGGCTGATCGGGCGGCCCGCGGCGTGCACCACCATGCCGCACAGCCAGTCGAACACCAGCGATATCACACCACCGTGCACCGCCATGTTGCCGCCGACGTAGTAGCGGCTGAACTGGCCGCGCATTTCGACACCGTCGGCGTCGAACTTCGTCATCGTCCACGGCGGCATCAGCAGGCTGCCCATGCCGGGCAGCGACGGCACCCGCCCCGCGGGGGCAACTCCTTCCGCAGCCTGGAACGGGTCGAGCAGCTTAACCAGCTCTTCGGCCCGCTCGGCGGCTTCGTCCCAGGTGTCACTGTCCGGATTCGCCGACACGGCCAGGTCCTGCAGGCGCCGCATGGCAGCGACGAACTTGGCGAACCCCGGTCCGGGCTGCGCGGGCTCGTAGCGCGGGAACCCGCCGTGATGCTCGTATTCGGGGTCTAGCGCCTCCGGTTGGTCGGTCACGGGTTGACCTGCAGCACGTCGCGGCGCACGATGGTCTGCTCGCGGCCCGGGCCCACACCGATACACGAAACCTGCGCTCCGGCAAGCTCTTCCAGTCGTAGCACATAGTCACGCGCCTTGGCCGGCAGGTCGTCGAACTTCCGCGCAGCCGAGATGTCCTCCCACCAGCCGGGCAGCTCTTCGTAGACGGGTTCGGCGCGGGCCAGTTCGCTCTGGGTCATCGGCATATCCGGGGTCTGTTTGCCGTCGATGCGGTAGCCGACGCAAACCGGCACGGTTTGCAGGCTGGAGAGCACATCGAGCTTGGTCAAAAAGTAGTCGGTGATGCCGTTGACCCTAGTGGCATAGCGGGCGACCACCGCGTCGAACCATCCGCAGCGGCGGCGCCGGCCCGTCGTCACCCCGAACTCGCCGCCGGTCTTGGACAGGTATTCGCCGTACTCGTCGAACAGCTCGGTGGGAAACGGTCCCGATCCCACCCGGGTGGTGTAGGCCTTGAGGATGCCGAGCACGGTGGTGATCCGCGTCGGGCCGATGCCCGACCCGACGGCCGCGCCGCCCGCCGTCGGATTCGACGACGTCACATAGGGATACGTGCCGTGGTCGACGTCGAGCAGGGTGCCCTGCGATCCCTCCAGCAACACCGTCTCGCCGCGCTCTAGCGCCGCGTTGAGCAGCAGCCGGGTGTCGGCGACGCGGTGCTTGAAGCGCTCGGCCTGTGCCAGCAGCGTGTCAACCACCTGCGCGGGCTCGAGCGCCTTGCGGTTGTAGATCTTGACCAGCACCTGGTTTTTGAATTCCAGCGCGGCCTCGATCTTGCGGGTCAGCGAGTCCGGGTCGAACACGTCGGCCACCCGGATCCCGATGCGGGCGATCTTGTCCTGATAGCACGGGCCGATCCCGCGGCCGGTGGTGCCGATCTTCTTGTTGCCCATGTAGCGTTCGGTGACCTTGTCGATAGCGACGTGGTAGGGCATCAACAGGTGGGCGTCGGCGGAGATCAGCAGCCGCGAGGTGTCCACGCCGCGGGCCTCGAGGCCCGCCAGCTCGTCGAGCAGGACACCGGGGTCGACCACGACCCCGTTGCCGATGACGTTGGTGACGCCGGGTGTCAGCACCCCGGAGGGAATAAGGTGCAGTGCGAAGTTCTCGCCGGTGGGCAACACCACGGTGTGCCCGGCGTTATTGCCCCCCTGATAGCGCACCACCCATTGCACGCGGCCGCCGAGCAGGTCGGTGGCCTTGCCTTTGCCCTCGTCGCCCCACTGGGCGCCGATCAGCACGACTGCCGGCATGACTTGCTCCCGCTGATTGTGGTCCAGCCGGTGACCCACACTATCCCAGTGGCTTGCGAGGACGCCCGGAACACGGCGGTGCTGGTGTTCGGCGACCGGCCCGTACTGCGCCCGTTGAACGGCTTGCCCGTCTTGCGCATCGACGGGCCCGCCGACGTCGATGCCGCGATCGGAAAGTTTCGCCGTCTGGTGGTGGTCGGTGAGGATGCCGACTTGGCGACGGTGCTGGCCCGGCTGCTGCGCGCCGACCGGCTCGGTATCGAGATCGGCTATGCGCCCCGGCGGCGCAGCGCGGCCACCCGAATCTACCGGCTGCGGGCGCCGTCGGGCGGCACGGCGGGCGCGGCGCGGTCGTGCACGCTTGATGCCGCTGATCCGCGACGAGACCGGGGCGGTGATCGTGGGCGGCGCGCTGTGGCGCGGTGCCGACGGCCCGCTGCACGGCGAGGCGGTCGTCGACGATACGACGCTATTCGACGGCGATGTCGCCGGAGTGCGGGTCGAGCCGACGG
The DNA here is from genome assembly GCF_009936235.1 of Mycobacterium xenopi. NCBI lineage: Bacteria > Bacillati > Actinomycetota > Actinomycetes > Mycobacteriales > Mycobacteriaceae > Mycobacterium > Mycobacterium xenopi. The sequence continues at coordinate 4,458,957 of NZ_AP022314.1, forward strand.
CGGCACTGCCGGGCCTGCGGGCCCGCGTGCTGGGTAGTTGGCCGCGTCGTTGGGTGGCCGGGCGGGCCGCCCAGTTGGGTTGCACCGGGGTAATGGTCACCCGCGACGACGTGCCCGCCCGCCGGCCGATACGGCGCTCGACGTTCTACCGGCACACCCAGGGCTGGTTGCTGGTCCGGTAGTTTCGAACGGTGAGCGTTCGCGGCCTGCACGAGTCGGTGCGACCGAGCCCCATTTTCTTGGCGATCGTCGCGCTGACGGCTTGCGGCGGCGTGCTGGCCTGGCTGGCCGGGGCCGACACTCGGGCGCTGGCCTATGTCGGGGTGTTCGTCTTCGTGATCGCGGGCTGGCTGGTGTCGCTGTGCCTGCATGAGTTCGGGCACGCGGTCACCGCATGGCGATTCGGCGACCGCGACGTCGCAGTGCGCGGCTATCTGACGCTTGACCCGCGGCGCTTCACCCATCCCATGCTGTCGCTGGGCCTGCCGATGCTGTTCATTGCGCTGGGCGGCATCGGGTTGCCCGGCGCGGCGGTGTACGTGCGCACGTCGTTTATGACGCCAGCGCGACGCACCCTCGTGAGCCTGGCCGGACCGTTCGCCAACCTTGTGCTGGCCGTGCTGCTGCTGGCTTTGGTCCGGTTGTACTACGAGCCCGCGCACCCGGTGTTGTGGGCCGGGGTGGCGTTTCTGGGCTTTCTTCAGGTGACCGCGGTAGTGCTGAACCTGCTGCCGATCCCGGGCCTGGACGGCTACGGCGCGCTGGAACCGCACCTGAGCCCCGAGACGCAGCGCGCGCTGGAACCGGCGAAGCAATTCGGGTTCTTGTTCGTGCTCCTGCTCTTCCTCGCGCCGGCGCTGAACCAGTGGTTCTTCGGTGTCGTCGACTGGTTTTTCGAACTGTCCGGGGTCCCCGCCATGCTGGCCCGGTTGGGCAGCGCGCTGACCCGATTCTGGGGTGCCTGGTTCTGAACGTCTTGCAATATATGCGTCAATACGCATATATTGCGGGCATGGGTGCCGGCCATACGCACAACCACGCCGACGCCCGGATATCGCGGATGCTCGCCGCCGCCGTGCTCCTCGCGAGCTTCTTCGTGGTGGAAGTGAGCACGGCGTTGCTCATCGGGTCGATTGCGTTGCTGGCCGACGCCGGGCATCTGCTGACCGACCTAGCCGCCGCGTTCATGGGGCTGGCCGCGCTGATGCTGGTCCGGCGCGGCAGCTCGTCGCCCCGGCGCACCTACGGCTGGCACCGCGCGGAGGTGTTCACCGCGGTGGTCAACGCGGTGCTGCTGATCGGGATCGCGGCGTTCATCCTCTACGAGGCGGTCCGGCGGCTCGGTGACGCCCCGGCCATTCCGGGCGTGCCGCTGACAGCCGTCGCACTCGGCGGGCTGGCCACCAACACCGCGGTGGCGCTGCTGCTGCGGTCGCAGTCCACGCGCAGCCTCGCCGTCAAGGGCGCCTACACCGAGGTCGTCGCCGACACGGTAGGCAGCCTCGGTGTGCTCGTCGCCGGGGTGGTCACCCTGACGACGGGTTGGCCCTACGCCGACGTCGTGGTCGCCGTCTTCGTCGCGCTGTGGGTGTTGCCGCGAGCGCTGTCACTGGCGGCGAGCGCGCTGCGCATCCTGTCCGAATCGTCGCCACGCCACATCGACGTCGACGAACTGCGCGCGGCGCTACACGCCGTCGACGGTGTGACCGAGGTTCACGACCTGCATGTGTGGACGCTTGTGCCCGGCAAAGACATGGTGACCGCGCACCTGACCAGCTGCGCCGACGCGACCCGAGTGCTCGCCGATGCGCGCGCCGTGCTGGCGGCCCGCGGGTTGGAGCACGCCACGGTGCAAGTGGAGTCGCCCGATGGTCTCGACCACTGTTCGCCGAGTTGGTAAGGGAGCCGCGCATGGCCGACGATTTGGTCATTCGCCCGCTGCGCGAAGCCGACCTGTCAGACCGCCAGCCGGATCTGTCGACGAGCATTCGCAACGTTTCTGGGCGCGCCCGATCCGGATAGCTTCTGGGCCGATCGCGAGTACGTGCGGAGCCGCTGGCGCACGGATCCCAGTGCAGCCCTCGCGGCGGAACTGGACGGCGCGGTGGTCGGCTCCAACCTGGCCACCAGGTGGGGAAGCTTCGCCTTCGTCGGCCCACTGACCGTCGAGCCTGCGTTATGGAATCGGGGCATCGCGCAGCAGCTAATGCGCGCCACGATTGACGTGATCGATTCCTGGAACGTCACGGCCACAGCGTTGTTCACGTTCGCCAACAGCGTCGAGCACATCCACCTCTATCAGAAGTTCGGGTTCTGGCCTCGGTTCCTGACCGCGCTGCTGGCCAAGTCGCCGGCGTCGAAGTCCGCGTCGTTCACCAGATACTCGGAAACCACCAAGACCGAGCAGACCGCAGCAGTCGACGCCTGCCGCCACCTCACCAGTTCGATCTACGACGGCCTGGACGTCAGCGCCGAAATCCGGTCCGTTCATGAGCAGCAGCTTGGTGAAACGGTGCTGCTGTGGAACGGGAATTCGGTCGACGCATTTGCGGTGTGTCACCTCGGCGAGGGAACCGAAGCCGGCGCCCAAGCCTGTTACGTCAAGTTCGCGGCGGCGCGACCCGGCGCCGACGCGGAGCGCGTTTTCGGGCTGGTCCTGGACGCGTGTGAGACGCTGGCCGCACAACAGGGCCTGCGCCGGCTGCAGGCCGGGGTCAACGTTGGTCGCAGCCGGGCTTATCGCAGCATGCTGGACAGGGGTTTTCGGGCCGACGCCTATGGCGTGGCGATGCATCGCCCCGACGCGCCGGCCTATAGCAGGCCGGAGGTCTACATCGTCGACGACCTGCGTTAGCTAGCTAAGCCCGAGCTCGGCGCGAGCATGCGGATCGCAGTCGTCGAGCAGCTCCAGGCAGCGTTGATACTCGTCGGTCTCTCCGATGGCGTCGGCCGCCCGCGCCAGCGCGGCCACGCAGCGCAAGAATCCGCGGTTGGGTTCGTGCGAATACGGCACCGGGCCATAGCCCTTCCACCCGTTGCGACGCAGCTGGTCGAGGCCGCGATGGTAACCGGTGCGGGCGAAGGCGTAGGCGGTGATGGCCTTGTCCTCGGCCAGCGCTTCCTCGGCCAGGGCCGCCCACGCGACCGAGGCCGCTGGGTGCGCGGCCGCGACGATGGCGGGCTTTTGGTTGGCGCGCAGTTCGGCCTCTGCGTCGCGGTCGCCGGGCAGCAGGATCGGGTCGGGTCCCAAAAGATCACGCGTCGGTGCCATCAGCGCCGCTCCTCCTCATCATTCGCGTGCGTCGTCGCCGGCGGTCACGGGTTTCATTGTGCCGTTGTGCGGCGCAGCATTATCGTCAGGCACATCAAATGCGTTCCAGGGTCGCTAAGCTCCAAATACTGACTTAACAGCCGGAGGACAGCAGCGCCCATGCCCACCCCATCAGAGCCCGACCGGGACGACACGCCGACCGCGGCCGGACTCGAGCCAGACGCCGTCAACAACGAGGACGGTTCCGATCGGGTCGCATCCGAGGCCGGCCCGGCCGACGAGCAGACGGCGAAGCCCGAACCCGACGACGAGGTGACCCAGAGCTACCCGACCGCTGGTGGCGATGCCGAGCCAGCCACCGAGGTAATGGCCAAGCCCGAGCGGGAGGACGAGCACCCAGCCGCCAAACCGCAACGCAAACGCGGTGAACGTCGCTTCACCGCACCGGGTTTCGACGCCAAGGAGACGGTGGTCATCGAAACCGCCGCGGAGCCGGCCACCGAGGTCTTCCGCACGCGGCAGGAAACGCCCCAACCAAAACCGATAAGCCCGATGAACACGCCGCCGAAAACGGCGACGCCACAAGTGATTCCGCCTCGGCTCGGTGCGAAACTGCGGCCCACCGTCCAACGCAGCTGGGGCTGGGTGCTGGCGCTGATCCTGATCATTCTGGCGCTGGCCGCGGTCGCCGTCCTTGGCACCGTGCTGCTGACCCGCGGAAAACACCACAAGGTTTCCCAAGAGGACCAGGTCCGCACCACCATCCAAAACTTCGACGTCGCGGTGCAAACCGGCAACCTGGCGACGCTGCGCGGCATCACCTGTGGCAGCGCACGCGACGGCTACGTCAACTATGACGAGCAGGCCTGGCAGGAGACCTACCGGAAGATCGCGGCGGCCAAGCAGTACCCGGTGGTGGCCAGCATCGACCAGGTTGTCGTCAACGGGGAGCATGCCGAGGCCAACGTCACGGCGTTCATGGCATATGACCCGCAGGTCCGCTCAACCCGCAGCTTCGACCTGCAGTTTCGCGACAACCAGTGGAAGATCTGCCAGTCCAGCGGCTAGCTCGACACGCAAGAAGACGCGAAAGCCCCCATTTCATAACGAAATTGGGGGCTTTCGAGTGTGTTCGCGTAATTTAGCCGGACAGCGACTTTCCAGCGCAGTGCAGGTCGTTGCAGGCCTCGATCACCCGCTCGGTCATCGACGCTTCGGCCTTCTTGAGGTAGCTGCGCGGGTCGTAGTCCTTCTTGCGGCCCACATCGCCGTCCACCTTGAGCACACCGTCGTAGTTGGTGAACATGTGGCCGGCGACAGGGCGGGTGAACGCGTACTGGGTGTCGGTGTCGACGTTCATCTTCACCACGCCGTTGCGCACGGCCTCATCGATCTCCGACTTCAGCGAGCCCGACCCGCCGTGGAACACGAAATCGAACGGCTTCGAGCCGGCCGGCAGGCCCAGCTTGGCGGCCGCCACCTTCTGGCCCTCGGCGAGAATCTCGGGCCGCAGCTTGACGTTGCCGGGTTTGTAGACGCCGTGCACATTGCCGAACGTCGCGGCCAGAAGATACTTGCCGTGCTCACCGGTGCCCAGCGCGTCCACCGTCTTTTCGAAATCGGCCGGGGTGGAGTACAGCTTCTCGTTCATTTCTCCGACGACGCCGTCCTCCTCACCACCGACCACGCCGATCTCGACTTCCAGGATGATCTTGGCCGACGACGCCTCCTTGAGCAGCTCCTGGGCGATGGCGAGGTTCTCGTCGATCGGGACCGCCGAACCATCCCACATGTGCGACTGGAACAGCGGGTTCTTGCCTTGGGAGATCCGCTCCTGCGAGATGGCCAGCAGCGGGCGCACGTAGCCGTCCAGCTTGTCCTTCGGACAGTGGTCGGTGTGCAGCGCGACATTGATCGGGTACTTGGCCGCGACGATGTGGGCGAACTCGGCCAACGCCACCGCGCCGGTCACCATGTTCTTTACCCCGAGCCCGGAGCCGAACTCCGCGCCGCCGGTGGAGAACTGGATGATGCCGTCGCTGCCGGCGTCGGCGAAACCTTTGAGTGCGGCGTTGATGGTCTCCGACGACGTGCAGTTGATGGCCGGGAACGCGTACGAATTCTGCTTGGCACGCTCCAACATCTCGGCGTAGACCTCGGGCGTTGCGATAGGCATGAAACTTCCTTCCTCACGAGATCAGCAGGGGTCCACGCGCGGGCCTGTGCCCCCCAGTATCCCAAGAAGCCCGTCACGTTAAACAGCCCGTGCAGCCAACCCCTGTATGTTGTGACGTCATGGACACCGCCGTGCTGGCCTTACCCAACCTGCTGGACCCCATGTACTGGTTGGGCGCCCACGGTGTGTTCGGCCACGCCGTGCTGCCCGGCATCTTGCTGATCGTGTTCATCGAGACCGGGCTGATGTTCCCGCTGCTGCCGGGCGAGTCGCTGCTGTTCACCGGTGGCCTGCTGGCAGCCAGCGCGCATCCACCGGTCAGCATCGAGGTATTGGCTACCTGCGTCGCGATTGTGGCGGTGCTCGGTGACCAGACCGGGTATTTCATCGGCCGGCGGATCGGGCCGGCATTGTTCAAAAAGGAAGACTCCCGCTTCTTCAAACAGCACTACGTGACCGAGTCGCATGCGTTCTTCGAGAAGTACGGGCCAGTGACGGTGATCTTGGCCCGCTTCGCGCCGTTCGTGCGGACGTTCGTACCGGTAGTCGCCGGGGTGTCGTACATGCGCTACCCGCTGTTTCTGGGATTCGACATCGTCGGCGGCATCGCCTGGGGCGCGGGTGCGACGCTGACCGGCTACTTCCTGGGCAACGTGCCGTTCGTCAACAAGAACCTGGAAACGATCATCCTGGGCATCTTGTTCGTGTCACTCATGCCTGCGTTCATCTCGGCCGGGCGGGCCTATCTGAACCGTCGCCGCGCCTCCAAGGACGAGCCCGTGCCGCTGCCGGAATAGGTCAGATCGCCACCCGGAAATCGCAGCCGGTCTTGGCGCGCACCTCCTCGACCGTCACCCCGGGATGCAGTTCGGTGAGCGTAAGCCCCTGCCCCGGCTTGACATCGAAGACACACAGGTCGGTGATGATCATGTCGACGACGCCCTTGCCGGTGACCGGCAACGTGCATTGCTTGAGGATCTTCGGGCTGCCGTCTTTGGCGGTGTGATCCATCACCACGATCACGCGTTTGACGCCCGACACCAAATCCATCGCACCGCCGGGCCCTTTGACCATCTTGCCTGGCACCATCCAGTTGGCCAGGTCTCCGTTTTCGGCCACTTCCAGCCCGCCGAGGATGGACAGGTCGATGTGACCGCCGCGGATCATGGCGAACGAATCGGCGCTGGAAAAAAAGCTCGACCCGGGAATCGCGGTGATGGTCTGCTTGCCGGCGTTGATGAGGTCGGGGTCGACCTCGTCTTCGGTCGGGTAGGAACCGATGCCGAGTAGGCCGTTCTCCGACTGCAATGTCACGTTGATGTTCTCGGGAATGAAGTTGGCCACCAGCGTCGGAATCCCGATGCCCAGGTTCACGTAGTAGCCGTCGCGCAATTCCCGGGCGGCGCGCCTGGCCATCAACTCCCGGATGGGGCTGTGGTTCTTCAGCGCGGCACCACCGCTGGTGGTGCGAAACTCGATGCGCTTTTCGTAGTCGCGTCCTTCGATGATGCGATCCACATAGATGCCGGGGGTATGAACCAGGTCGGGATCGAGCTCGCCAACCTCAACCAGCTCTTCTACTTCGGCCACCGTGACTTCGGCGCAGGTGGCGATCATCGGGTTGAAGTTACGCGCGGTCTTGCGGTACACGAGATTGCCCGCTTTGTCGCCCTTCCACGCCTTGACGATGGCCAAATCGGCACGAATGCTTTCTTCGAGTACGTATTCGGTGCCGTCGAAGACCCGGGTGTCCTTGCCTTCAGCCAGGACAGTGCCGTAGCCCGTACGGGTATAGAAACCGGGAATGCCTGCGCCGCCAGCGCGTAACTTCTCCGCCAGGGTGCCCTGCGGGGTGAGGGTGAGGTCCAGCTCGCCAGCCAGCACTTGGCGCTCGAACTCCTTGTTCTCGCCGACGTAGGAGGCGATCACCTTTTTCACCTGCCGGCCCTTGAGCAGCAGGCCCATGCCGAAATCGTCCACGCCAGCGTTGTTTCCGACGATGGTGAGATCCTTGACACCGCTGTCGACCAGCGCGCGGATCAAGTTCTCCGGAATGCCGCAGAGGCCGAAGCCGCCGGCCGCGACGGTGATGCCGTCTTTTAGCAGGCCTTGCAGCGCCGACACGGCGTCGGGGTGGACTTTGTTCACGTAGCTGCTCCTCTACTTGTCACCGACTGGCCCCATTGGCCGGCTCCTCCTCATCGCGCTGCGCGCTCTGCATCGTCGCCGACCGTGGCCCGATTGGCCCGCTCCTCCTCATCGCGCTCCGCGCTCTGCATCGTCGCCGACCGTAACGCTATAGGCGGCCTCCATGAGCATCCACCCGGACAGCTGCACGGAGAGATCCCGTTCGGCGGTCTCCGAGCCGGTGACGGCGCCCTCGACGAATTCCGCCTGCTTGCCGGCCACGGTGGGCAGTTCGGCGGTGCGATCCCAAAACGCACCGAACAAGGGCAACCCGTCGACCGTCTGACGGTAGTCCCACGCCGAGGTCGCCGAGGCCAGCACCAGCGAGCGCGCGGTATCCCGGGCGGTGACGTCCTCGGCGGCGGTCCCCGGCAGCGTGGTGGCCACCAGCGCCAAATAGCGGGCGGTGATTCCGGCGAACAGGCCGCCGTCGCCGCCGCCGGCGCCCTTGATCACCCCTCCCGGTGCCATGTGCTCGTTGACGGCGGCGACCAGCCGATGCACCCGCGGCGCGTGTCGCGGATCGCCTGTGCGCGCGGCCAATTCGGTTTCCAGGCCGAGCACCACCCCCTGGCAGTACGTGTATTGGGCGCGCACCAGCGAACCGCCCTTGATGCCGTCGAACACCAGATGCGTCTCGGGGTCGATCAGGGTCGCGTCGATCCAGTCGGCCATCTGCTGCGCCCGCTTGAGCCGATCCCCGTAACGGGCGAGGAAGATTCCGGCCGGGCCGTTGGCGGGGGCGTTGAAGAACTGGTCCTGTTTGCGCCATGGGATGCCGCCGCCGTCCTCGGGTACCCAGGCTTTGACGAACTGGTCGGTCAGCTTGTTTAGCGCGCGGTGGCGGTCGATGCCGGTCACTCGACAGGCACGTTCGATGGCCAGCGCCAGCCATGCCATGTCGTCGTAATAGTCGTTGATCCACCTGCCCACATTGCGCAGCCGGTGCGAGCGGATCTGACGGCGAATCCTTGTGCGCCGCTCAGATTTTGGGTCGCGCAGCTGTCCATCGACCAGGCAGTCCAACAGGTGCGCCTGCCACCAGTAGTGCCAATGACCGAACAACCGGTCGCGCCGTGCCGGCGGCCAGGCCACCACACCAAGCTGGGTGCCCGGCAGCGCCCACAACCGTTTGAGGTGTCGTTGTGTGACGGCCGCTTCGGCGCTGGCGGCTCGGTTTGCCCATACCTGTTCCATGTCTGCAAATCCTGCCCTACCAGGCGCGGTCGATGTCTGCGTGCTGGGCGATCCAGGCGTGCATCGCGATTCCGGCGGCGACGGCGACGTTGATGCTGCGCGTCGACCCGAACTGGGCGATCGACACGGTCAGCGCCGCACCCGCTTTGGCTTCGTCAGTGATGCCGGGGCCTTCCTGGCCGAAAACCATCAGGCAGTGTCGCGGCAGCCCGGTCTGCTCCAGGCGTGCTGCGCCGGGAACGTTATCGACGGCGACGACGGTCAGCCCGGCGGCTGCGGCGAAGTCGAGTAGCTCGGCAGTGGTGTCGTGGTGGCGCAGCCGCTGGTATCGGTCAGTGACCATGGCGCCGCGGCGATTCCAGCGCCGCCGGCCCACGATGTGCACGGTGTCGACGGCGAACGCGTTGGCGGTGCGCACCACCGCACCGATATTGGCGTCGTGGCCGAAGTTTTCGATCGCAATGTGCAGCGGGTGTCGCCGCTTGTCGATGTCGGCAATGATCGCCTCGCGGGTCCAGTAGCGGTAGGCGTCGACGACGTTGCGAGCATCCCCCTCGCGCAACAACACCGGGTCATAGCGCGGGTCGCTGGGCAGCGGGCCCTGCCACGGCCCGACGCCGCTGCCTGACACGCCCCACTCGGTCGGGCCGGGATCGCTCATTTCACCGTCCACACTGCGGCATGGGTGCCCACCACCGACACCGTGGCGTACAACACGGCCTCGTTGATCTCACCTTGCGTGCACAGCGACGGGCTGACGTGGACCGCGTCCAGCGACGCCTCCGGCAAGATCAACACCGACGCGCCGTAGGCGGCACACGCCGGGCTCAGCCCCGGGCCGGGCAGCGTCGGGGCGACCAGCAGCATCATCGGGCCGCCGCGCGCCGCCGAGTCGTCACGGTAGCGGGCCGCCACCGCGTCAACCGACAATCCCAGCAGCATGTAGCCGTCGCCAGCGAACACTCCGGGATCGCCAAGCGAGGCCTGGCTGAGTTGGGTGCCGTCGGCGCGCCACGCCGACACGCTGGTCGTCTTGACCACAAGGCCGGTGTCGTTTTGGTTGGTCGGCAACATTCCCACCGGAAACGCCGCCGGATAGGCCGCCGTGGTGCCGGGGATCCGGTCGCGCGGCGAATAGGTGTACACGCCGCGCACGGCGCTGCGGTCCTTCAACGGCCCCAGGCATACCGTGCCGCTGAGCCGATCCGGCGTCGGCGCCGACAATGATTGCACCACAATGTTTTTCGCGCCCTCGCAGCTGCCGATGCCGGTGGACTCCATCGGGTGCGCCAGCGCACCGTAGAGCCCGAACCGGATGTCCTCGGGTTTGGCGTGCGGTGCCGCCAAGTCGCTCGGGGCCGCGTCGACGTCGACGAGCACGTAGTCGGCGTTCCAGCGCAGGTTCGACACCGACATGTTCCAGCCCAACACTGCCACCGACTGCCCCAGCTGCACGGACTGCGCGCCGTAGATCTTGTCGTGCCGGCCGGCGCTCGAGCAGGCCGCCGAACACACCGCGGCCAGCGTCGCCACCATCGCAATGAAAGCCCGCACGGCGCGCAACAAATCTAATGCAATCCCAGATCCGCCAGGCCCAGCAGGCTGCGGTAGGGCAGGCCCTCGGCTTGGATGGCTTCCGCGGCACCGGTGCCGCGGTCGACGACGGTGGCCACCCCGACCACGTCGCCGCCGGCGTCGCGCACCGCGCGCACCGCCGTGAGCGCCGACGCGCCGGTGGTGCTGGTGTCCTCGACCACCAGCACCCGCAACCCGGACACGTCGGCGCCCTCGATAAGTCGTTGCATGCCATGGGGTTTCACCGATTTGCGCACCACGAACGCGTCGATCGGGCGACCGGGCGCGTGCATGATGGCGGTCGCGACCGGGTCGGCGCCCAGCGTCAGGCCGCCGACCGCGGCATAGTCCCAGTCGGCGGTGAGCTCGCGCATCAAGCGGCCGATCAGCGCGGCGGCGCGGTGATGCAACGTCGCGCGGCGCAAATCGACGTAGTAGTCGGCCTGCTTTCCCGACGACAAGGTAAAGCGCCCGCGCCGCACCGAAAGCCGGCGCACCAGCTCGGCCAACTCCTCGCGGTTGGCCAAGTCAGGTGCGGCCACGGCCTCGGCCCATCGCGTTCACCGCGGCCCGCGCCACGGTGCGCGGCATCATCCGTATGCCCGCGACCAGCGCCTTGTAGTGCACGCCGGGGATGCTGATCACCTTTCCGCGGGCGATGTCGGCCATGCTCTCCCGGATCACGTCGTCGACAGAGAGCCACATGAACGACGGCAGCGACGCCATGTCGATCCCCGCCCGCGAGTGGAATTCGGTACGCACGTAGCCGGGGCATACCGCATGCACGCCGACTCCTGTGCCCTTCAGCCCGCCGGCCAGGCCCTCGGTGAACGACACCACCCACGCCTTCGAAGCCGAGTATGTCGAGCCGCGGCCGGAGAGCAGTCCGGCAACGCTGGCCACGTTGATCACCGTGCCGACACCGGCGTCGAGCATCGGCGGCAAAGCGGCCCGGGTCAGCTGCATCACCGCCGTCACGTTGACGTCCAGCTGGGCCTGGAGCAGGGCGGGATCGGTGGTCCAGAATTCGCCGGACGTGCCGAAGCCGGCGTTGTTGACCAGCACCCGCACCCCGGCGGTGAGCCGGTCGGCGACCTTGCCGCGGTCGGCGGCGTCGGCCAGGTCGGCGGGCAAAACCTCGACACCGCAACCGGCCTCGTCGCGCAATTCACCGGCCAGCTGCGCCAGCCGTTCGGTGTCACGCGCCACCAGCACCAGGTCAAAGCCGTCGGCGGCATAGCGTCGCGCATACCCGGCGCCGATCCCGGACGTGGGCCCGGTGATCAGGGCGACAGGACGGGGCATGACCGACAGCGTAGCGAAGACGACGACGCGGGCCGGGCACCCGTCACCGCTGGTAGTGCGGCGCCTGCTGGCCCTTTCGCCCGGTGGGCGGGCGCTGAGTGGGTGCTGAGCGACCCTTGTCGGGGCGGGCAGGTTCGGCCGGCGCGCGACGAACGCCATCCGGGGCGCGCCGAGGCGCCAGATCGCCGCGGGCGGCGGCAGCCAGCGGGCGGCTTGGCGCGGCGTTACGGCGGGGCGCAGGCTGCGACATCTGCTGGGGCACCGGCGGCAACACCCGCAGCAAGTCGTTGAACTGCCGCACGGTGCGCAAACCCTCGTCCCATTCGGCCCGGCCGCTCGAGATCGGCATGCTCACCAATGTCCAGTTCTGCTCGTTCCACATGATCTCGGCGCAATCAGGCGCGGTGTGCGCGAAAGTGACCATCCGCCGGTCGCATGCTCGCCGCGCAGCGTCGAGGTTGGTGGAGTACACCATCCGCGGCCCGATCGCCCCGAGGAGCCAAATGTCGCTCTCCCGAGGCTCTTTGAGGCCCTTGAGCCGCAGGTCGACCACGACACTGGTGCCCACCTTGCGGTGCAGCGCGATCACCGTGGCAACCTCTTCGAGGTCGAAGATGTAGACGGCCTCGCCGCGAATCTGCCCCAGCACGACGTTGTAGGCCGGGACGTCACCGACGGTCGACATCACACCGCGCTTCCAGCGCTTGGGCAGTTCGCTGTTCTCCGGTTCGTAGTCGAAGCCGTGGGAGCGCGCCCACGACCTACGCCGCCTGCCCCGCCCGCGACGCCGATCGATGTCGACGTACAGCAGCACCGCCGCGCCGACGAAGCACAGCGCGGAGAGCGTGAACCACAGCGGGACCATCCCGGCTAGCGTATCTGCTGTTAGCCCAGAACGGGGAATGTGAGCAGGTCACAACCGAATTAAGGTTTGCTAGCCACCGCACGCGAGCAGACGCAGAATCGCACGCTCGGAGCCTCTCGGGTGCGATTCTGCGTCTGTTCGGCCGTGTCAGCCGAGGATCAGCGAATCGCCGTCGGGGCTGACGTTGACCGGCACGGTATCGCCGTCGTGCACCTGACCGGACAACAGCATCTTGGCCAGCTGGTCGCCGATGGCCTGCTGCACCAGCCGCCGCAGCGGACGCGCCCCGTAGACTGGGTCGAACCCGCGCTGCGCGAGCCAGCGCTTGGCCTGAAGCGACACCTCCAGCTGCAACCGCCGCTGCGCCAGCCGCTTGCCCAGCTGCTCGAGCTGGATGTCGACGATCTGCACCAGCTCTTCGGGATTGAGCCCGTCGAAGATCAGCACAGCGTCGAGCCGGTTGATGAACTCCGGCTTGAATGTCGCCCGCACCGCGGCCATCACCTGCTCCTCGCTGCCGCCCGACCCCAGGTTGGACGTCAGGATCAGGATCGTGTTGCGGAAGTCGACCGTGCGGCCCTGTCCGTCGGTCAACCGGCCCTCGTCGAGCACCTGCAACAGCACGTCGAACACGTCCTGGTGGGCCTTTTCGATCTCGTCGAACAGCACCACCGTGTAGGGCCGTCGGCGCACCGCCTCGGTCAGCTGGCCACCGGACTCGTAGCCGACGTAGCCCGGTGGGGCCCCGATCAGGCGTGCCACCGAGTGCCGTTCGCCGTATTCGCTCATGTCAATGCGCACCATGGCGCGCTCGTCGTCGAACAGGAACTCGGCCAGCGCCTTGGCCAGCTCGGTTTTACCGACACCGGTCGGGCCGAGGAACATGAACGCCCCGGTCGGCCGGTTCGGGTCGGAGATGCCGGCCCGGCTGCGCCGCACCGCGTCCGAGACCGCTTGCACGGCCCTGCGCTGCCCGACGACCCGCTTGCTCAGCTCGTCTTCCATCCGCAGCAGCTTGGCGGTCTCGCCCTCCAGCAGCCGCCCGGCGGGAATACCGGTCCACGCCGACACCACCTCGGCGATGTCGTCGGGGCCGACCTCTTCCTTGAGCATCATGGCCTCGCGGGCCTGTGCCTGCGGCAGCGCGGCCTCGAGCTTCTTCTCCACCTCCGGGATGCGCCCGTAGCGCAGCTCGGCGGCCTTGGCCAGATCGCCGTCGCGCTCGGCGCGCTCAGACTCACCGCGCAGCCTCTCCAGTTGTTCCTTGAGCTCGCGGACGGTGTCGATGGCGTTCTTCTCGTTCTGCCAACGGGTGGTCAGCTCGGCCAGCTTTTCTTTCTGGTCGGCCAGCTCGGCGCGCAGCTTCTCCAGCCTTTCGCGCGAGGCTTCGTCCTCCTCCTTGGCCAGCGCCATCTCTTCGATCTCCAGCCGGCGCACCAGCCGCTCGACCTCGTCGATCTCGACCGGGCGCGAGTCAATCTCCATCCGCAACCGCGACGCGGCCTCGTCGACCAGGTCGATGGCCTTGTCCGGCAGGAAGCGCGCGGTGATGTAACGGTCGCTCAACGTGGCCGCCGCGACCAGCGCCGAGTCGGTGATCCGCACCCCGTGGTGCACCTCGTAGCGGTCCTTGAGGCCGCGCAGGATGCCGATGGTGTCCTCGACCGAGGGCTCGCCGACGTACACCGGCTGGAAGCGGCGCTCCAAGGCCGCGTCCTTTTCGATGTGCTTGCGGTACTCGTCGAGCGTGGTCGCCCCGACCAGCCGCAGTTCGCCGCGGGCCAGCATCGGCTTGATCATGTTGCCGGCGTCCATCGAGCCTTCGCCGGTCGCTCCGGCGCCGACGATGGTGTGCAGCTCGTCGATGAACGTGATGATCTGGCCGGCGGAGTTCTTGATGTCCTCGAGCACCGCCTTCAGCCGCTCCTCGAATTCGCCGCGGTACTTCGACCCGGCCACCATCGAGCCGAGGTCCAAGGCGATGATCGTTTTGTCGCGCAGGCTCTCCGGCACGTCGCCGGCGACGATGCGCTGGGCCAGGCCCTCGACGATCGCGGTCTTGCCGACACCGGGCTCACCGATGAGCACCGGGTTGTTCTTGGTGCGCCTTGACAGCACCTGCACCACGCGGCGGATCTCGGTGTCACGCCCGATGACCGGGTCGAGCTTGCCCTCGCGGGCGGCTGCGGTCAGGTTGGTCGAGTACTTCTCCAGCGCCTGGTAGGTGGCCTCCGGGTCGGGGCTGGTGACCCGCGCGCTGCCGCGCACCTTGACGAACGCCTCCCGCAGGGCTTGCGGGGACGCGCCGTGGCCATTGAGCAGCTTGGCGACGTCGGAGTCACCGGTAGCCAGGCCGACCATCAGGTGCTCGGTGGAGACGTATTCGTCGTCCATCTCGGTGGCCAGCTGCTGGGCGGCGGTGATCGCGGCCAGCGATTCGCGGGACAGCTGCGGCTGCGAGCTGGCCCCGGTGACCTGCGGTAACCGGTCTATAAGTCGCTGAGCTTCGGCGCGGATGGTGGCGGGCTCGACGCCGACTGCCTCCAGCAGCGGCGCGGCGATCCCGTCGTTCTGCGTCAGCAGGGCCATCAGCAGATGAGCGGGCCGGATCTCGGGATGCCCGGCGGCCGATGCCGCCTGTAGCGCCGAGGTCAGCGCCGCCTGGGTCTTGGTGGTCGGGTTGAAAGAGTCCACGACACCTCCATTCGAGTATCTAAAAATGCTTGTCGTGTACTCCAACGCCGTCAAGATTGAGTCTGTTCCACTCAACTCTGGCGAATTTCGGCGCCGACTGTGCAGCTTGTGGTACCCGAATCCGCGTTACGGCACCCATAAGCCGCACAGTCGACGGGCTCAATCGTCGAGCAGTCGGCCCAGCTGGGCCACGATGCGGACCCAGCCCTGGCCCATGATGGTCCGGGCCCGCTGCTGCCGGTCGTCGTCGGGGTCAAAACCGGTGTGCCGCAAGATGACCCGCGTACCGGTCCCCTCGGGGTGCAACGTCCATGTCACCACCCACGCCGACGGCTTGTCCGAGCGAGCGTCGGCCCAGCTCATCGCCAGCCGCTGCCCCGGAACCACCGCGAGCACCTCGCAGGCGACCTCACCGGAGAAGCCGACGGAGGGCATCGGTTGACCCTGGAAGGTGTAGCGGGTGCCGACCACCGGCGCGAACCCGCTCGGCGCCATCAGCCAGCGCGCCATCAACTCCGGCGTCGTCAGCGCCTGCCACACCCGCTCGGGCGGATGCGGGTAGAACTGGTCGACCTCGATGACCGTGGGGTCGGCGGTGCGGATCATGAATCCTCCATCTCGTCGAGCACGTCAGCCAGCGCGGCCAACCGTTCGCGCCAGAACCGTTCGTACGGGCTTAGCCACGCCGAAATCTGCCGCAGCGGTTCGGGGTTGACGCGGTAGCGGCGAAACCTGCCCTGTTTGTCCTCGGCGACCAGTCCACAGTCGCGCAACACTTTGAGGTGTTCGGACACGCTGGGCCGGGCCATGTCGAAGCGCTCGGCGATCGAGATCACGGTGCGCTCCCCGCCGAGCAGCATGTCGAGGATGTCGCGCCGAGTCGGGTTGGCCAGCGCCGCGAACACGACGTCGGTCCGACTGGACTTGGCACGCGGCGGCATGCGGCCGATAATAGGTAGGAATTTTCCTATCTGTCACCTCGGTTACGGTTCTCCCGTGACACCTAGCTGGGGTTCGGAGCTGACCGGGCTTGTCTCCCTTGCGCTGGTGATCGCGCTGTCGCCGCTGTCGATCATCCCGGCGGTCCTGGTATTGCAGACGCCGCGAGCGCGGGCCAGCAGCCTGGCGTTTCTGGCCGGGTAGCTGGCGACCCTGGCCGCTGTGACGGCGATTTTTGTCGCGGTGTCCGGGCTGCTCGGCGGCCTGCACAAGTCGCCGCCGACGTGGGCGTCCTGGCTGCGCATCATCGTCGGGGCGGCGCTGATCGTGTTTGGCATCGTCCAGTGGCTCAGACGCCACCGCCATACCCACACCCAAAGGTGGATGCGATCATTAACCGAGCTCACTGCCGCGCGCGGTAGTGACGGGGTCGGCGCTGGCCGTAGTGCGGCTCGAGGTGCTCTTCGTTTGCGCGGCAGCGGGTTTGGCGATCGGCAGCGCAGGTCTGGGTGCCACACGCGCATGGGTATCGGCAGCGGTCTTCGTGGCGGTCGCTGCGTCGACCGTCGCGATCCCGATACTGGCCTACGCCAGTGCCGGCGAGCGCCTGCGCGATCCCATGGCCCGCATCAAAGAGTGGATGGAGCACCACCACGCGGTGCTGGTCGCGGGAATCTTTGTCGTGATCGGAATCCTGGTACTGTACAAGGGAATTCACGCCCTTTAACAAAGGTCGTCAGCCGACGACCGTCTAAGCCTGCCGTGAAACAGCGATCGCCGTGCTTGTGTGGCGGGCTTAAAATCATCGCCCGTGGGCCTAGACAACCGGGATGCGCTGCGCGTCTTGCATGCCGCGTTTAGGGAAGGGCCCGCATGCGACGAGCTGATCCGCCGCTTTTATACCCGATGGTTTGCCCTCGACGTCTCGCTGCGCGACAAGTTTCCGCCTGATATGGGCGGCCAGCGGGCCGCGTTCGCGCACGCGCTGCATTGGGTGTACGGCGAGCTGGTCGCCCAGCACGCCACCGAGCCCGTCGAGTTCTTGGCGCAGCTGGGCCGAGACCACCGCAAATACGGCGTCACCGAAGCCCATTACGAGACCTTGCGCCAGGCGCTGCATGCGACGCTGCGCAGCGAGCTAGCCGACGAGTGGTCCGATACCGTCGAGGAGGCCGCTCGCCAGTCCCTGAACCTCATCACCGGGGTGATGAGCGGTGCCGCCGACGCCGATGTCGGGCCCGCCTGGTGGGACGGTACGGTGATCGAGCACCTGCGGGTATCGCGCGACCTGGCGGTGGTGCGGCTGCAGCTGGACCGACCGCTGCCCTATCACCCGGGCCAGTACGTCAACGTGTCGATCCCGCAGTGCCCGCGACGGTGGCGATACTTGACCCCGGCCATCCCGCCCGATGACAACGGCGGCATCGAATTCCACGTCCGGGCCGTCCCCGGTGGCCTGGTCAGCACCGCCATCGTCGGTGAAACCCGGCCCGGAGACCGCTGGCGGCTGTCTAGCCCGCACGGCGGGCTGCAGGTCGACCGCGACGGAGGTGACGTGCTGATGGTGGCCGGCAGCACCGGACTGGCGCCGCTGCGCTCGATCATCATGGACCTCACCCGCTGGGGGGAAAACCCACGGGTGCATGTGTTCTTCGGCGGCCGCTACCCGTGCGAGCTCTACGACCTGCCGACGCTGTGGCAGATCGCAGCGCACAATCCCTGGCTGTCGGTGTCGCCGGTGTCCGAGTACACCGCTAACCCGGCCTGGGCCAGCGAGTATCCCGACGTCACGCCGCCGCGCGGCCTGCACGTGCGCCAGACCGGTCGGCTGCCTGAAGTGGTGACGAAATACGGCAGCTGGAGCGATCGGCAGATCCTGATCTGCGGAGGGCCCGAGATGGTGCGCGCCACCAAAGCAGCGCTCATCGCGAAAGGCGCTCCGCCGGAACGCATTCAGCACGACCCACTGTGCAGCTAGACCGACGGGCCAGGAGGGCTAGGCTGGCCGACGTGCACATCGTCACGCTGCGCGACCCGTCCGCGCCGGTCGTGGCACGCTACGCCCCAAGCGCCGGCATGATCGGCATCTCGCTGACCGATTCAGGCGTTGAGCTGCTGGGTCAGCGCGGCGGTCTGGACGCCTACCTGGCAGCGGGCAAGACCATGGGTATCCCGCTCCTCTACCCGTGGGCCAATCGGCTCGGGGAACGCCGCTACCGAGTTGACGGCGAAGAAGTCACGCTGGAACCCGATGCGTTCGGGGTGCGCACCGACCCCAACGGTCTGCCGATCCACGGACTGCTGGCCGGCTATCCCGGGTGGCGGGTAATGACGCAATCGGCGAACGAGCTGACGGCCGAGCTAGACTTCGGCGCCGACCCGGCGCTATTAGCCAGCTTTCCGTTTCCCCACCTGGTGGTGATGCGGGTCAGCCTCGCCGACCGATCACTGACGGTCCGCAGCACCGTGTCGGCCCTCGGAAAACCGGTGCCGTTGTGCTTCGGTTTTCACCCGTATCTCCAGGTGCCCGAGGCGCCGCGGGCCCAGTGGGTGATCGAGACCCCACGCTTGCGGCACCTGTCCCTCGACGAACGCGGTCTGCCCACCGGAGATGCCGTAGAGCAACCGCCTATTCATGAGGCGTTGGGCGACAAGGTTTTTGACGACGGATACGACGAGGTACCCGAGGGCGCGGTGTTCGCGGTCTCGGGCGGCGGACGCCGTATCGAGGTCCACTTCGAACAGGGCTATCCGGCGGCGCAGATCTTCGCTCCGGCCGGTGAAGACGTGGTGTGTTTCGAACCGATGGCCGCGCCCACCGATGCGCTGCGCCGCGGCGGCTACCGGTGCGCGCAGCCCGGTCAGCCCGCCGTCGCGGTCTTCTCGATTCGCGTCTAGCGCCTGGCAGATCCGGCGGCGAACAGAAGCTAACGCTACTGGCACCTTCCTAGATCTCGTGTCAATTGCCGCGAATATCAGCCTCGGCGCAGGTACCCTTAGCAAACCCCGGGCAGGAGGAGCAGGTGAGTCCCGGCGAAAACAGTACCTCGATCGACGAATTGCTGGACCGTGCGGTGCGGGCCATCAATGCCGGCGATCGTGCGACCGCGACAACCTTGGCCGGGCAGGTGTTATCGGCAGACCACAGCAACCCGGAAGCCGAGGACCTGCTGGCGGCCCCCGCTCGCTACGGTGAAATCCGCCGACTGGCAATCATGTTCGTTGATCTCGTCGACTCGACGGCGCTGTCCACCCGTCTGGAACCAGAGACATATCACACGCTGGTGGGCCGTTACCGCGCTGAGGTGCGCCGAATCGTCGATCGGTACGAGGGCCATATCAGCTCGATTAAGGGCGACGGATTGTTAGCGGTGTTCGGCCACCCCAAAGCGCATGAGAACGACGTGCGGCGTGCCGTCGCTGCAGGGCTGGACATCACCCGGGCCGTGGCCCGGCTCAGCGAGCAGGCGCAACGCAAGTTTGGGGTGGCGATCAATGTGCGCGTCGGCGTCCACCGTGGCCTGGTCTATCTCGACACCGACCAGGACGACGTCTACGGGTTTGCCGCCAACCTGTCGGCCCGTCTCTGCGCCGTAGCAGTGCCGGGCACGGTGACCGTCTCAGATGCCGTCGCACCGTTGGTGTCCGACTCATTCGAACTCGAATCACACCCACCAGTCGCGGTGAAGGGTGTCGACGGCTTGATCGGCCATCACCACGTGCTCGGTGAGCGGCCCGAAGCAACTCCGCTACAGACGCCGCCGCTGATCGGACGTGATCGCGAGCGCAGTTGGCTGCAGCAGGCCTGGCAGCGGGCCCGCGAAAGAGCGCTGGCCACTCCAGGCGTGGTATTTCGCGGTGAACCGGGAATTGGTAAGACCCGGCTTGCGAGCGAGGCGGCGGAATTCGTCCGCAGTTCGGGTGGGTCGGTGATCGAGTTGTTTGGCTCGCCGCTGCATACCGACACCGGCCTGCATCCAGTGCGCAGGCTTGTGGAGCGCCGATGCGGCATCACCCGGCACACCGACGGCCGCGATCGTCTGCGCCTATTGCAAGCCGAACTAAGCGCCAACGGAATGGATCCAGCCAGCGCGGTTCCCCTGTTAGCACCGGTGATTGGCGTCGACCCCGAACAGGGCTACCAGCCGGCGGCTGTGGAAGGCCGAACGCTGTATGAATTGATTGCCGCGACGGTTCAGCGATACGTGCTGGCTTGCATCGGTGGCCAAAGCGGATTGGTGGTCGCCGAGGATGTGCACTGGTTCGACCCGTCTACCCTCGAACTGCTCAACTCGCTGCTCGCGGCGGCGGATGGACGCCTGCTTGTGGTCGTTACCGGACGTGACGGCGATTGGCTGCGAACCGATTGGCCAGTAACTGTTTTCGATCTTGCGCCGCTGAACGACGAGCAGTCCGACGCGCTGATCAATGCGTTGGACCCCTCAGTGACCGACGCCCAGCGGACCGCGGTGCGCAACCGATGCGACGGGGTGCCGTTCTACATCGAGCACGTTGTCGGCGAACTCGATGGAGCCGAGTCTGGAGTGCCCGAGGCATTGTACGAGTCGTTGTTCGCGGGGCTGCAGCACTCCCACTCCGACGTCGCGCCGGTGGTCGAGGCGGCCGCCGTCATTGGGCGCGCCGGTGATCTCCCCTTGCTTCGTTCAGTGGTCGGACGAGACGCCAACGATGTTGACGGCGTCGTGTCCGAATTGGTGCGGACGCGTGTGTTCGAACGACGCGGGACCGACGGCTGGCGATTCCGCCATGAGCTGTTCCGGGAGGTGG
The DNA here is from genome assembly GCF_009936235.1 of Mycobacterium xenopi. Lineage (NCBI taxonomy): Bacteria > Bacillati > Actinomycetota > Actinomycetes > Mycobacteriales > Mycobacteriaceae > Mycobacterium > Mycobacterium xenopi. The sequence goes on from NZ_AP022314.1 coordinate 4,479,954, forward strand.
CGGCCGAGCTGGCCCCGCCGTCGCTGCGCCGTGACCTGCACGCGCGCGCGGCCCACGCACTGGTCGGTGCGACGGCCAGTGTCGAACCGGATTGGGGGGTGGTAGGGGCCCACTTCGAGCAGGCCCAGCAATACGACGATGCCGTGGACGCTTACCAGAAGGCCTCGGTGAACGCCCGGCGGCGCGGTGCTCTCCAGGAAGCGCTGGCTTACTTGACGACCGCGCTCAGCGAACTCACCCGCTGCGCTGCGGGCTCGACGCGGGACCGCAAGGAAATCGCGATCCGGTTGGAACGCGCTTTCTTGGCGGGTGCCACGCAAGGCAGCCAGACCGGTGAGGGACCCGCCGATTTGCAACAGTGCCTGGAGTTGGCGAGCAACGGCAACTACGAGGACGAGTTGTTCGCCACGCTCACCGCGCTGATTAGCTATTACGTGCCGCGGGCCGAACTGCGCCGAGCGCATGAACTGCTTGACTCGCTGTCTAGCCGGATCACCAAGGAGCGACCCGCGATCTATCCGGCCATCGCGTCATCGTTGGGGTGCGTCACTTGGCTGGAAGGCGACTTCACCGCCGCGCGCGGACACCTGTTGCGGGCACTGGCCGATCGTTCCGCCGCCGATCCTCAAGACCTCGAAACTGCCTGGTGGGTGGTCGTCGACCCAATTTCGTCGGCACACATCTTCCTGGCGCTGACACACATGGTCTGCGGAGACCTTGACCATGCCAACATAGAGTTGGCCGAATCACGCCGGCGCTGCGAGGACTTGGGGTTTCCGCAGAATGCCCACAACAGGGCACATACGTACTTCATGGAAATCTGGATCGGACTAGAGACCGGTCAACTCGAGCAAGCGGCCACCCTGACCGCGGAGCTTCGCAGCCAAAGCGAACAGTCGGGACTCGACTTGTGGCGGTTGGTGGGCGCGACCGAACATGCCACCGTCAAGGCGCTGGCCGCGCTGGGCTCCGGCGCCGACGCTGCCACGCTGACCAGCCGGGCCGAGAAGGTAGCCCGACTCGTGGACGGATCGCGCTTGCTACACCTCAACAGTTATTTGACGTTTCACGACGCGGTCATCGGCCGCCTATTAATTGCCGCGGGCAAGCTGGAGAAGGCGCGCGAGAGACTGGAGATGGCGCTGCGCCACGCGCAAGAGACAGGCATGCACTTCCACGACGCCGAGTTGATGCGTTTGCGCGCACACACCTTGACAGACGTGGCCTGTCGCTCGGATGCGCTGGGCGCCGCGCTTGAGTTTGCCCGCCGCCAAGGCGCGACCTTATTCGAAATGCGTTGTCTGCTGGACTTTTTTGATCTTACCGACGAAGGCGATCCTTCCGAGCTGGCCGACGCTGTTCGGCGCTTCGCCGGTGACGATCGTTGGCCGGAATTCGTTCGGGCGCAGGCGATCTTAGATGATCCGGCACCGCGAATAGATCAGCAGTGACTCTACTTCATTTTCTTGGGGCGCCGAGAGACTTCTTCTAACGCCCGAATATTGCCGGCAACATCAGTGCTCTCATGCTTGGCGACTGCACGAATGATCCTGGGGAACGGTGTCCACCGCTCAGGTGGATGCAGATACCAGGAACTCAGCGCGGCGGTCCAGGCCTGCTGGTGCAGTGACTTCTCCGGCGCGCTCAGCGGGTTCATCGCCATATAGATCGCGAAAAGCCAAGCCCCTTCCCGCAATTTCGTCAGAGCCCGCTGGAGGAGATGAACCTGGTACGGCATCAGCCAGCGGGTCCAGCGAAGATCGGGAGAAAGTCGCTCGACGACTTTGGCAATGTCGGGGATCTGCGAGCAGAGCAGGTCGTTGACGCGGCTGTAATCTTTCTTGAGCGCCGCCAGCGATTTGGGCGCGACCTTCACGAGCGCGTGGCCGAGATCGAAAGTGATGTGCGCATTCAGTCCGGCCATCATGTGTTGCACGATGATTGCCTGACCGTCCTGATCACCGACGAACGCGACCTCCCAAGGCAACGTCAGGCCTTGGTACTGACCTCGGTAGAAATAGGCGTTCAGAGCGTCGAAGTAACGCTGGGCAAACGCGACGTCGAGGTCTTGCATTCGACGCCCGTCATCGAACTTTCCCTCATTGATCGCTTCACGGATCGCGAGGGTGACTCGCCTATACAAAACAGCGAAGTAGCCGATGCCGCTTTTCGCCTTCATGGACCAGTCGACGATCTGATCGATATTGCGCAAGACATCGTCGATGGTGCTGGGTTGCTGGAGTCGGCCCAGGGGCGGTTGGGGGCTTGGAGGCAGCGCGGCAGACATCTCAGTGAACCTCCTGTTCAATCCGATCGACACGCTGTCCAAGCTGAGCTTGGGTAGGGGTCGCGGCGGCATCGTCAGTGGGGTAATGGTAGGGAAATCAACGCTCAGGGAGCGGCTTTTCCCGACGAAGAATCGATTTCATAGCAAGAGTCGCCAAATGCATCGAAATGATCGCCGATGCGTGCCTGAGCGCGGCTTCCCAATGGCAATGTTGTCGGCGATCGTGATCTTAAGATCGAGATCGCGCGGGGCTGAAGCTACTAGGGTCTCGGATGACCTAGAGGGGTGGTATCACGCCGACAGCTCCCAGCTGCGGGCGAGGTGATCGGGTATGTTGAACGGCGCCCGCTGCCCACCTCGTTGAAGCCGGAATAGCCCGTGTAGCAGGTCGCGCCCGAATGGGCGAACTAGACGCGACACAAGTTGGTACCGCAGGGCGTCACGCTCCCTCCGGCCGAAGACGTGCACGAAAAACCAGTTATTGATACGGGCGAGCCGCCCGAGGTCGTCGACGAGATTCGATGGCGGCACGAGCAGCAGGTCGGAGACCTCGTCGCCGATCAGGTGCCGGATCAGCGGAGGGATCGTGTTGTCGAACCGGTGAAAGGGCGTCATCTCGTCGAGCAGTTCGAGTAGCGCTTTGGTCATCGCCTGCCCTTCAGGGGACGCCTTGAACTGCCTGCGCCGTATGGTGGCGACCAGCGCGGTGGCATCGTCAACGTCGCGCACGAGCAGTTCGTCACGGATGCCCATCAGGTGGCCGATGACATTCCACAGATGGAGGTACGCCTCGACATCCTTGGTGGACGCGTGCACACCCAGCCGCCGCAACGGATCGGCGACGACATACGAGAACGCTAGGAGAGTGCCGGCGAGGTCCTCCTGGTTGATCGGTGTGCCCCAAGCGGGATCCCACAGACCGGGCTGCTGCTGGTTGCGGGCTTCGATCAGGTGGCGCACAGCAGCATGCATCAGGCGGACGCGCTGGATCGTGCGCAGTCCCTTGCCGTGTTCGTCGAGGCCACCAACGCTCAGCGCGTCGATCAGGAACTGGCCGGTTTCCATCACTCGCCGACGCGCATCGGTATCGAGCCGGGCGGTCAGGTACAGCACTTTCACGCCGTTGGCTGCCGCGTACGACGACGGAAGAGAAGCGCAGAACAGGCAGATCGCGATCTGGACGCCCCATGTCTCGAATAACTGCTGTGCGCGCTTGATCTTGCGCATGTCGGCCCACAGCGGCAGGGACAGGGTCTGAGCCAGGTAGGCCTGTATCTCCGTGGGCAGCCCCGGCGGGACCGGCTGGTCATTGTGCACCAACGTACGCAGGATCGCGTTGACGTCGGCCACGCCACCCCGGTCGAGTACTGCCGCGACCGGCGGGTCTGCCACTGGATCGCCTACCTGCCGCATGCTATCGAGTAGCGCGTCGGTCCATCTGGCGCTGCCCTGTCTGCCCGCCATACCGACAGCCTGGCAGATCCGGCGGCCTAGCGGCGCGGCTTCCACACCACGAGCGCGGTGCTCTTCGGCACCAGCGCAATGTCGCGTCGCTGGTTGGCCCGCAGCCGTTCGACCTCCTCGGTGAGCTCCTTGAGCCGGGCCTGCAAAGCCTCGACCTGGTTGGTCAGCTCGATGATGCGTTTAATACCGGCGAGGTTGACGCCCTCGTGCTGGGAGAGCCGTTGTACCTCGCGCAGCAACTCGACGTCGTGTTCGGAATAGCGGCGCCCACCACCGGAGGTGCGCCGCGGACGGACCAGGCCGAGTCGGTCGTAGGTCCGCAGCGTCTGAGCGTGCATGCCGGCCAGCTCGGCCGCCACTGAGATCAAGAAAGTGCGCGATTCGTCTTTCTTAGCCATCAGCGATTTCCTGCCCATCCGGCCCTCGGGTCGAAGCCACTGGCCCGCTCCGCAGCGGCATAGGCCTCCAGTGCCTCCTTGGCGGCGCCGTCGAGGTTCGGCGGCACCGCAACCTTGACCGTCACCAGCAAGTCGCCGCTACCGCCGCCGCGCTTGGGTATACCGCGACCACGTATCCGCAGAATGCGCCCGTCCGCGGTTCCTTTCGGCACCCGAACACCGACCCTGCCATCCAAGGTGGGCACCGAAAGCGTTGTGCCCAAAGCAAGTTCGCTAAAGCTCACCGGCACGGTCACGGTGAGGTCGTCGCCTTCGCGGCCGAACACCGGGTCTGGGCGCACGTGCACCGTCACGTAAAGGTCGCCCGACGGTGCGCCGCGGAGCCCGGCCTCCCCCTGTCCGGGTAACCGGATGCGCTGGCCGTCCTCGACGCCCGGCGGAATCCGCACGTTGATCGTGCGGGTCCGCGTCGTGACACCGGTTCCCTTGCACTGGCTGCACGGGTGCTCGATGATCGACCCGCTGCCGCGGCAGTCGGTACAAGGTTCGGAGAACCCGAAAGCGCCTTGGTTGCGGCTGATTACCCCAGTGCCGTTACATATGGGGCAGACTCGCGGGCTGGTTCCCGGCCGCGCGCCGCTGCCATGACAGTTCGTGCATGGAGCCGGGCTGGTGAGCCGCAGCGGCATTGCCACACCCTTGGCGGCCTCGACAAAGCTGAGCTCGGCCTCAGTTTCGAGGTCGTTGCCGCGACGTGGCCGGCTCGGCCGGGGCGAGGCTCCACGACCGAACAAGCCCCCGAACAGGTCGCCGATGGTGCTGCCGCCGGTTTGGCTTGCGGCGTCGAACAAATCGCTGAGGTTGAACTCGACGCCGTCGCCGCCCATGCCGAAACCACCGAAGTTGGCCCCGCTGAAGCGGCGGCCGAACCCCCCGCTGCCGGCGAACAGCCGTCGGGTTTCGTCGTACTCCTTGCGTTTGGCCGGGTCGGAAAGCACACTGTGCGCCTCCGACACCGCCTTGAACCGTTCTGCAGCGCGCGGATCGTTGCGATTGGCGTCGGGGTGCAGTTCGCGCGCCAGCTTGCGGTAGGCGCGCTTGATGTCGTCTTGGCTGGCGTCAGGGGAGACGCCTAGCTCCTTGTAGAAGTCTTTCTCGACCCATTCGCGTTGGGCCACACTGCGTCACCCCCTTCCCGCCTTCCTCTAGCTTCCTGTGAGGTTATGTACCGCCGGCCGCGGTTACTCGGCGGCGGTTCTGCGTCTGCGGGCTGTTCCCCCGCGGCCACCTCGGTATCCGACCCGCTCGTCGTTTCGGCCACTGCGGGAACAGCTTCGGCGCTCTCGGTCTCTGCGGCAACGTCGGCGCCATCCTCGACGACGGTGTCGACAACGACCACCAAGGCGTGCCGCAAGACCTGGTCGCCGAGCTTGTAGCCCTGCCGCAGCACACTGCCGATCACCGGCTTGGTGCCCTCAGCGCCGTCGCCCTCGTGCTGCACGGCTTCGTGCAGCACTGGGTCGAAGTCGTCGCCTTCCGCGCCGAAAGCGCTCAACCCCAGTCCGCTCAGCGCGCTGGTCAGCTTGTCGGCGACCGACTTCAGTGGACCCGATTCCAGGTCGCCGTGGCTGCGGGCGCGCTCGAGATCGTCGAGCACACCCAGCAATTGGCTGATGACCATGGCCTTCGCCCGGTCGGCGGCCGCCTGCTGGTCGCGCAATGCGCGCTTGCGGTAATTGGCGAAGTCGGCCTGCACCCGCTGCAGATCCGCGGTCAGCTCGGCGACTTTGTCCTCGGCCACCGCCGAGGCCGGCGCCGAGCCCGGTGCCGAAGCAGCCGCTGCCTCCGCCGCTGTGGGCGCGCTGGGCGCCGACCCGGAGTCGACATGGCGCACCTCGCCGGTCTCGGGATCGATTCGCCGCTTGTCGGTGACCGTTACCTGTTCGCGTGCATTACCTTCTGTCACTTGGCCTCCCGGTCATCGTCGACAACCTCCGCGTCAACGACGTCCTCGGTACCGCCGGACCCGTCGCCGCCGCTGGTGGCGCTGGCTCCGCTGGCGGCCTGCGCGGCCTGGGTGGCCTCGTAGATCGCCTGGCCGAGCGCCTGTGACTCGTGGCCCAGCTTCTCCATCGCCGACTTGATCGCGCCGATGTCGGTGCCCTCCAACGCCTTCTTGGCGTCAGCGACCGCGGCGTCGACCTTGCTGAGGACGTCGGCAGGAACCTTCGAGCCGCCCTCGGCCTCACGCTGCTCGCGGACGAACTTCTCCGTCTGATAGACCAGCGTTTCGGCCTGGTTGCGGACGTCGGCTTCCTCGCGGCGCTTGCGGTCCTCTTCGGCGTGCGCCTCGGCGTCCTTGATCATCCGGTCGATCTCTTCCTTGGACAGGGCCGAGCCTTCCTGGATACGGATCGTGTTCTCCTTGCCGGTGCCCTTGTCCTTGGCGGTGACGTGCACGATGCCGTTGGCGTCGATGTCGAAGGTGACCTCGATTTGCGGCACGCCGCGCGGCGCCGGCGGGATACCGGTCAGCTCGAAGGAACCCAACAGCTTGTTGTGCGCAGCGATCTCGCGCTCACCCTGATAGACCTGAATCATCACCGACGGCTGGTTGTCGTCGGCGGTGGTGAACGTCTCACTGCGCTTGGTCGGGATCGTGGTGTTGCGTTCGATCAGCTTGGTCATCACACCACCCTTGGTCTCGATACCCAAGCTCAGTGGGGTAACGTCAAGCAGCAGAACGTCTTTCACCTCACCCTTCAGCACGCCGGCCTGCAGCGCGGCACCCACTGCGACGACCTCGTCGGGGTTGACGCCCTTGTTGGGCTCCTTGCCGCCGGTGAGTTCCTTGACCAGGTCGGTCACCGCGGGCATCCGGGTCGAGCCGCCGACCAGCACGACGTGGTCGATGTTGGCCACCGAGATGCCGGTGTCGGCGATCACCTGCTGGAACGGCTTGCGGCAGCGGTCCAGCAAGTCTTGGGTGATCCGCTGGAACTCGGCCCGGGTCAGCTGCTCGTCGAGGAACAGCGGGTTCTTGTCCGCGTCCACGGTGATATAGGGCAGGTTAATCGAGGTGCTCGGCGACGAGCTCAGCTCGATCTTGGCCTTCTCGGCCGCCTCCTGCAGCCGCTGCATCGCCATCTTGTCCTTGGTCAGGTCGATGCCGGTCTGCTTCTTGAACTTGTCGGTGAGCCACTCGACGATCCGGCGGTCCCAGTCGTCGCCGCCCAGGTGGTTATCACCGGAGGTGGCTCGGACCTCGACCACGCCCTCGCCGATCTCCAGCAGCGAGACGTCGAAGGTGCCACCACCCAGGTCGAACACCAGGATGGTCTGCTCCTTTTCGCCCTTGTCCAGCCCGTAGGCCAGGGCGGCCGCGGTCGGCTCGTTGATGATGCGCAGCACGTTGAGACCCGCGATCTGGCCGGCCTCCTTGGTGGCCTGGCGCTGGGCGTCGTTGAAGTACGCCGGGACGGTGATCACCGCATCGGTGATGTCTTCGCCCAGGTAGGCCTCAGCGTCGCGCTTCAACTTCATCAGGATGCGGGCGCTGATCTCCTGCGGGGTGTACTTCTTGCCGTCGATCTCGATCTTCCAGTCGGTGCCCATCTGACGTTTGATGGAACGCACCGTGCGCTCGACGTTGGTCACCGCCTGGTTCTTGGCGGGCTGACCGACCAGCACCTCACCGTTGCGCGCAAACGCGACGATGGACGGTGTGGTCCGGGAGCCCTCGGAGTTGGCGATGACGGTGGGATCGCCGCCCTCGAGGACACAAATGACGGAGTTGGTGGTCCCGAGGTCGATTCCGACCGCACGAGCCATGATGAATCCTCCCTGGTATAGAGCTTTTGTGGTGCCCACTATGCTGAGTGAACCCGGCTCAAGACTAGTGTCGGCCCCGGTGGTGATGTCAACCCAGGATTGAGCCTGGCGCACTCAAGTTGTCGATCGGGTCAACGGCGTAACCGGGCCATTTGTTCCCGGATCGGCTACCCACCAGCCAACTCGGTCAGCGGTAGGCATCACTGCGCTTGGCGACCACGAACACGGTGATTTCACCGGCGGCATCGTCGACGCCGTAGACGACCCGGTACGGCCCGAATCGCACCCGCCAGTCGTCAGCGCTCCCGACCAGTTTCTTGGCTCCCATGGGCCGCGGATCATGCGACAAACCGATGATGATCTGAAGGGCCCTCTCGAACTCCGGACGCGGAAGACGTTGCAATTGCTTGAGTACGTCAGGATGAAACTGAACCTTCATCGAGTCGCGAAGGCGTCCACGTCCACGTTCAGCTCATTCAGCATTTCCGCCAGGGACATCACCGTGAACGAGCGCGCGCGGAGTTCACGCAACCGGAGCGCGTCGGCGACGTCGGCATGCTCGTGGAGGCGCTCGTAATCCGCCATGCTGATAATGACGGCCACCTCGGTGCCGCTGTCGGTGATGATCGCCTCTTCGCCGGTCGCAGCAACTGTCCGGACCACTGAGCCTAGGTTGCTCCTCAGATCCCGTAGGCTGTGTGTACTCATGTTGCACATGTTAATACACCGCAGTATTGGAGTGTCGGGCGCCTCGGTGTACTTCTCGCGGACCATCGATTGAAGGCGACGTCACTGAAAACCCGACCAGCTCGCCCAAGCTTGGGATCTGCCCAACCTCCTCGCACCGCGGTTGATATCAAGAAACTCGTCGCCAAGAGGGCACGGTCAAGGTTGAGCGGGTGGATACCTTCGAAATCGCCGGCGAAACCGATTGCCAGAGTCCATAACTTGGCAACATCGTCCCGCGCTGAGATGCCGCGTCGTCCCGCGCTGCCCCGGCGAGATGGTTGCGGTAGCCTCTCAGCGAATCCACTCCTCGGGTGTGCCCGCGTCGCAGCGCTGCACCAAGCCACACGAGAGGAACTTGATGTCACCGTCGCCCCGCACTGGACCCGTGGCCGGGGCCGGCGCACCCGACCTGCTCACCCGCGAAGACGCCGGGTATCACCACGACCTGCACCGCCGGCAGCTGCAGATGATCGCGATCGGCGGCGCGATCGGCACCGGGTTGTTTCTCGGCGCAGGCGGACGGCTCGCGTCGGCCGGACCTGGGTTGTTCATCGTCTACGCGGTCTGCGGCGCCTTCGTGTTTTTGATCCTGCGCGCGCTCGGCGAACTCGTATTGCACCGCCCGTCGTCTGGCTCGTTCGTGTCCTATGCCCGCGAATTCTTCGGAGAGAAAACCGCTTTCGTCGCCGGCTGGATGTACTTTCTGAACTGGGCGATGGCCAGCATCGTCGACAGCACCGCGATCGCGAACTACCTCCACTATTGGAAGGCGCTGGAAGTGGTTCCGCAGTGGACGCTTGCACTCATCGCGCTGCTGGCGGTGGTGTCGGTCAACCTGATCTCTGTCAAGGCCTTTGGCGAGTTCGAGTTTTGGGCCGCGTTGATCAAGGTGCTGGCGCTCATCACTTTCCTGGTCGTCGGGACCGTCTTCTTGGCCGGGCGCTTCCAGGTCGACGGCCAAAGCACCGGCTTTGGGCTGTGGCGCGACCACGGCGGTTTTTTGCCGACCGGGCTGTTGCCGTTGGTGCTCGTCACCTCTGGCGTTATATTCGCTTATGCCGCAGTGGAATTGGTCGGCACTGCCGCCGGGGAAACCGCAGAGCCGGAGAAGGTCATGCCCCGCGCAATCAATTCCGTCGTGCTTCGCATAGCGATCTTCTACGTCGGATCGGTCCTGCTTTTGGCACTGCTACTGCCCTACACCACGTACAAGGAACACGAGAGCCCATTCGTTACGTTCTTCTCCCACATCGGTTTTTCCGGTGCCGGCAGCGTGATGAACCTCGTGGTCGTCACCGCGGCGTTCTCGAGTCTGAATGCCGGCCTGTATTCCACCGGCCGGATCCTGCGCTCGATGGCGGTCAACGGCAGCGGCCCCAAGTTCACCGCGCGGATGTCGAAAAACGGTGTGCCATACGGGGGAATCCTGCTCACCGCCACCATTGGGCTGTTCGGTGTCGTGCTCGATGCCGTCAAGCCCGGCCAGGCCTTCGAGATCGTGTTGAATATCGCCGCCGTGGGCATCATGGCCGCGTGGGCCACCATCGTGGCGTGCCAGCTGCGCCTTTACCGACACACAAAGACCGGCCTGATGCAACGGCCGCGATTCCGCATGCCGCTGGCCCCCTACAGCGGCTATCTCACCCTGGCTTTTCTGGCGGGTGTGCTGGTGCTGATGGTGCTTGACGTCCAGCGCGGTCCGTGGATCATCGCCACACTGGTGCTGGGCATTCCCGCCCTCGTCGGCGGCTGGTTCTTCGTCCGCAACCGGGTGATGGCCGCGGCCCAAGAAGTCGCCAGCCCTACCGCTGGCGCCCTCAGCGCGAATATCCCTGTCGCACAAGATATCCCAGTGATCGCCCCGCCCGTTGCCGAACAGGCGGCAGGGCCCGACGATTGACCCGCGACACGCCGGGCCACCTCGCTGACGATCACTTCGCGGAAGTCGCCACTGCGTCGTCGTCTTCCCACAAAAGGAGCTGGCGAACCGCGGGCCGCGGTCCGTATGGCCGAAGCATCTGGCTGGCGGGGCGCGGGCGCACTCGCTGCGGCCACCAAAACCAGCGGCCCAGCAAAGTGGCGATCGACGGCGTCATGAACGCCCGCACGACCAGGGTGTCGAACAGCAAGCCCAGCGCGATGGTGGTGCCTACCTGACCAAGAATCACCAAGGCGCTGAAAACGAATGACGACATGGTGGCCGCAAAGACCAGACCAGCAGAGGTGACCACCGAACCAGAACCGGCCATCGCGCGGATCGTGCCCGTCTTTAACCCGGCGCCGATTTCCTCTTTGAACCGCGAGATCAGCAGCAGGTTGTAGTCGGATCCGACCGCCAGCAGCAGGATGACGGCCAGCGCCAGTACCACCCAATACAGCTGGATGCCGAGGATGTCCTGCCAGACCAGCACTGAGAGCCCAAACGAGGCGCCCAAAGACAGCGCCACCGTCCCCACGATGACGATCGCGGCGACCAGGCTTCGGGTGATGAACATCATGATCAGCATGATCAGACTCAATGCTGCGATTCCGACGATCATCAGGTCATATTTGACCGAGTCCTGGATGTCCTTGTAGGTTGCCGCTGTTCCCGCGAGATAGATGTGGGAACCCTCCAGAATGGTCCCCTTTACGGCCTCTTTTGCCGCGTTCTTGATCAAGTCGACGTGCTTTATGCCCTCCGGGCTTGCTGGAACACCTTCATGGGTGATGATCATTTCCGCGGCCTTGCCGTCGGGCGACATAAAGAGCTTCACACCGCGCTTGAAATCGGGGTTCGAGAATACCTCCGGCGGCAGGTAGAAGGAATCATCAATTTTGGCCTTGTCGAAGGCCTGTCCCATCGCAGCCGGGTTGTCGTTTGCATAAGCCGATTGGTTGTTGATCCCCGAATTAGTGGCGTAGTTGGAGAGTGTCAGTGCCAGGTTTGTCATCTGGCTCTCGATCTGCGGCGGTATCAGCGCCACCAGTTGCGGCTGCAGCGCATCCAATTTGTCCAACGACGCCGTGATGCTCTGGAACTGGTCGGTGAGCTCGTCGATGCCGTCGATCGCTTCGAAAACGTTTTTCAGTGCGAAGCAGACAGGAATATCGTAGCAGTGCTTTTCCCAGTAGAAATAGCTGCGAATCGGTCGAAAGAAATCGTCGAAATTCGCGATTTTATCCCGGAGTTCGTTGATCGTGGCGATCGTATCGTGGAAGCTTTGGGTCTGCTCGTGGGTCGCTGCGGCACTCTTCTGTTGCAGCGCATATTGCTGGTGCAGTATGTTGATCGTTTTTCTCAGCTCGCCGGCCTGCTTAAGTAGATCGGCTGCGCGGTCTTTCTGGTATTTCAGGTTCATGACTTGGCCGACGCTTTGTTGGCTGAGTTGAAACGGTATCGAGCTGTGGTCGAGCGGCGTGCCCAGGGGTCGGGTAATCGCCTGCACCTTTGCGATCCCGGGCGTGTGGAAGACGTTTTTGGCGATCCTCTCCAACACGAGCATGTCAGCGGGATTACGCAGGTCATGGTCCGCCTCGACCATCAAGAGCTCGGGATTCAGCCGGGCCTGCGAGAAATGCCGCTCCGCGGCCGCATAGCCGATCTTGGCCGGAGTCCCGGCCGGCAGATACGGCTTAGAGTCATAGCTCGTTTTGTATCCCGGCAGGGTGAGCAGACCGACGAGCGCGACCGCGAGAGTCACCGCGAGAATCGGTGCTGGCCAGCGCACGATGGCCGTACCGATGCGGCGCCACCCCCGGGTCCTCATCGTGACCCTGGGTTCAAACAGACCGAACCGGCTGCCCACCGCTAGCAGGGCAGGAGCCAGGGTCAACGCGCTCAGAACCGAAACCAGCATCCCCACCGCGGCGGGAACGCCCATCGAGTGGAAATACGGCTGGCGCGCGAAGGTCAGACAAAAGACGGCCCCGGTAATGGTCAGGCCTGAGCCCAAGACGACGTGGGCGGTGCCGTGAAACATGGTGTCGAACGCCGACTTTCGATCCTCCCCGCCCGCGCGCGCCTCGTGGTAACGGCCGAGCACAAAAATCGCGTAGTCGGTGCCTGCGGCGATCGCCAGCAACGTAAGGATGTTGACCGCGAAAGTCGAAAGCTGGATCAAACCAAGGTTTCCCAGTACGGCCACGACCCCGCGCGCTGCCGCCAGTTCGACAAGGACCGCGACCAGCACCATCATCGTGGTGATCACGGACCGATAGACCCAAAGCAACATCAGCACGATCACCAGAAGCGTGATGAGCGTGACCTTCAGCAGCCCTTTGTTGCCGACCTCGAACTGGTCGGTGATCAACGGCGCCTGGCCGGTGACATAGGCCTTGACGCCCCTGGGCGGAGGCGTGTGGTCGACGACGTCGCGGACCGCGTCGACGGATTCGCCCGCCAGGGCGTCGCCTTGATTACCGGCAAGATACACCTGAACCAGGGCTGCCTTGCCGTCGTTGCTCTGCGAGGCTGACGCGGTCAGCGGATCGCCCCAGAAATCCTGAATGTGCTCGACATGTTTGGTGTCTGCCTCGAGCCGGCGGATCATCGTGTCGTAGAACCGGTGGGCGTCATCGCCAAGCGGCTGATCGCCTTCCAATACGATCATGGCCGCACTGTCGGACTTAAACTGCTTGAACACCTTGCCGATGTGTTTCATCGCCTGAAACGCCGGTGCGCTAGCAGAACTCATGCCCACCTGGTGTGCCTTCGCTACCGCCTCCAGGCGTGGTACCGCGATATTGGTGACGGCGGCCACGCCAAGCCACAACAAGATGATCGGCACCCCAAGCCTGCGAATCGTGTGCGGGATGGTGTTGTGATTGCTCATCCGGACTTGTCCAGGCAGAACGTATAGGCGTTCACTTCGTTGACAATCCTCTCGTCCTTGACCTCGTCGTTGATGGTGATCCGGCAGCCAAGTGTGCTGCTGTTGCCTTGCGCCGTCAGGTTGGCGATTACCGCGGGGTCGGTGGTCACGGCCTCGTACTTCCACGGCAGTGGGGCGCGGTCCACTCGCTGCGGCGCGGCATGGATGTCCTGGTAGTTGATGGTCGCCACCGCCCCGGGATCGCCGAAGACCTCGTAGACCACATGCTTGGGGTTGAACGGGACGCTTTCGCTGAGCACGCCGGTCGGAGTGGAGGTGTCGTTGTGCGAGCCGAAGATGCCGTGCAGCCGATAGACGCCGAACCCGGCGACACCGACCACCATCGCCGCGACCAGCACCATCCACCTGCGTCTCATCAGACGCGTTACTGAAATCCGTTGCACGCGTTGGCCTTCCAGGACCGATGACACATTGCTGGTCAGGTCGTCTTTCCGGTGCCGTGAGCCGGGCAAGACGGCTATTAAAGTACGGTACGGGACCGGACACTACAAGAGATGACGAGGTCCGCGCCACTGATTTGCTCACCGGATGCGCGGTCGTTCTGTAGCGTTGAGGGCTATTCGGAACGAGCCCAAACAATGCGTGGGTAGGCAATGAACGACGTCGTATCGATACACAACCGGTGGGCGCGCCGACCGAGGTCAGCGGTGCGCGTGCGCCTTCGACTCCTTGCGGTCGCGGTGACCACGGGCGCGGCCATGATCAGCGCACCCGTCGCACCGGCATCGGCGCAGCCGTGCCCGGACGTCGAGGTGGTGTTCGCCCGCGGCACCGCTGAACCGCCGGGTGTGGGCGGGGTCGGACAGGCATTCGTCGACGCGCTCAACGCGCAAGTCGGATCGAGGTCGGTCAGTGTGTACCCGGTCAATTACGCGGCCAGTAGCGATTTCGGGTCAGGTATCGACTTCGCCAGAACCTTTGTCGACGGGCTCTACGACGCGGGCGGTCATATCGCGTCGACGGCGGCGAACTGCCCCAACACTCGGATAGTGCTCGGCGGGTATTCCCAAGGCGCGGCACTGGCAGGCTTCGTCACCTCGGCTGCCATACCGAAGGAAGTGCCCGCTCAGTACGTCGAGTACCTGCCCAAGCCGCTGCCGCCGCAGATCGCCAATCATGTTGCGGCAGTGACGCTCTTCGGACGACCTTCGAATCAGTTTCTGACCGAGAACGGAGCGCCGCCGATCACGATCGGCCCGCTGTATGCGCCCAAGACCATCGACTTGTGCGCTCCCGACGACGCGATCTGCAATGGTGTGCCCGGTGGGCAACCTTCCTTCGCGCACCTGGCGTACCTGACGAACGGCATGACGAACGACGCCGCAGCCTTTGCCGTAAGTCACCTCTAACCGGTCAGCCGGTGGGCCGCGTGAGGCTCGGGACGATCACGTCGTCGACCAAGGCCTGCACGGTCTGCGGGGTCGGCGGCCGGCCGGGGATGATGGACCGGAAGATGAGGTAGCCGGGTAGCAGGTCCCACAGCTCGTCGCTGATGGCGGCCGCGTCGATCTCGCCGCGGTCGACGGCCTGCTGCAAGACATGGCGGATCAAGGCTTTGCGCTGGTCGACGAACTCGTGCTGCATGACGTCGTTCAGTGCGCGGTTGCGCGATGCTTCGACGAGCACCGCGCGCATCGTGGTCGCGTGCTGGGCGGCCTGCTCGCAGATCAGCTCGCCGAGCCGCAGCAAATCACCGCGCAGCGTGCCGGTCTCCGGCGGGACCGCAACCTGGCGGATGCCCTCGATGAACGCGGCCAACACCAATTCGGCTTTCGACGGCCAGCGCCGGTAGACGGTAGCCTTGCTGGCCCGCGCGGTGGCCGCCACCGCATCGACCGTCAATCGGTCGTAACCGTGTTCCTGTAGCAGCTGCAGCGTCACCGCAAGCAGCTCCGTCTCCCGTGGAGACCAGGGTGTGGCCCCGGCTGCGCGATCGGCAATTTGGGTCACAGCGACCACGATAGAACCGTTCCGGTAGTACAGGCCAGTACCGTACCGCCTGGCTTGCTACGGTTCGTCGATGTCGCGGCCGGTGGCTAGGTCGCTGCAGTCGACGTTGTCTACGTCGTCGCGGCCGCGCAGAAAGGCGGCCGCGCCCTGGTCGCCATGGAGGCTGGCCAACACAGCCGCCCAGTGCCGGCGGGCCAGCACGACCGGATGCCCGGGCCGGTCGTTGAAGTAGGCGCGGGCCAGTCCGCTCGGAGATGCCAAGGCGCGCTTGAGAACTCGTGCGACAACCGCGGCGCCGACGTCGGGGGTGTCGACGACGTGCAGCACCGCGTAGTCGGCTTGCATGGAGCCGGCGTGCGCCAGACCGGCGCGCACCGAAGCGCTAAGACCGTCTCGCCAGCCGGGTGCGGTGATCGCCGTGACACCCGGCGGCGTGGGCACCTCGGCCGCGCCGAGCACCAGGACGATATCGTCGCAGCCGCCGTCACGCAGGGCCGTCACCGCGGTGGCCAGCCAGTCGTCGACAAGGACTTTGGGTTTGCCATACCGTCGTCCGGCGCCCGCGGCCAACAGCACCCCGACGACGCGCGCGCTCATCGAGTGGTGTCGTGGTGGATGCGACCGTCGACTTCGGTCAGCGGACGACCGCCGCCACCCCAGCAGCGCGCAATGATTTCCGCAGCAATCGACACCGCGGTCTCCTCGGGGGTGCGCGCACCTAGGTCCAGTCCGATCGGGCTGGCCAGCCGGCGCAATTCGGCGTCGGTCAGCCCGGCCTCGCGCAGCCGGTTCAACCGGTCGTCGTGCGTGCGACGAGACCCCATCGCCCCGACATAGGCGAGCTGCGGAAGCCGAAGCGCCACCTGCAGCACGGGGACGTCGAACTTCGGATCGTGGGTGAGCACGCACACGACCGTGCGGGAGTCGATCTCACCCTGCTCAGCCTGTGCTCGCAGGTAGCGGTCGGGCCAGTCGGCGATCACTTCGTCGGCGTCGGGGAAGCGCGCGGCGGTGGCGAACACCGGACGAGCGTCGCACACGGTGACCCGGTACCCGAGGAACGCGCCTTGGCGGGCCAGCGCCGCCGCGAAGTCGATCGCGCCGAAGATCAGCATCCTCGGGGGCGGAGCATGGCTGGCGACGAACACCTCCATCCCGGCGTCCTGGCGTTGACCGTCCGCGCCGTAAGTCAGCACGGCGGTCCGGCCCGCCGCGAGCAGCCCTCGAGCGTCGTCGATGACAGCGGCGTCGGCGCGTGCCGAGCCGACCGAGCCGTCGGCCGAGTCGGCGGTGAGCACCAGCCGCCGTCCCACCCGGGCCGGGTCCGGATGCGTGATGACGGTGGCCACGGCGGTCGGGCGGCGGGCGGTGATGTCGTCGGCCACCGCCTGCAGCTGCGGAAAAGTGCGCCGCGACACCGGTTCGGCGAACACCTCGATCTCCCCGCCGCAGGTGAGCCCCACCGCGAACGCGTCGTCGCCGCTGATCCCGTAGCGCTGCAGCTCCGGGCGCCCGGTTCGCATCACGTCAGTGGCCAGCTCGTAGACCGCCGCCTCCACACAGCCCCCCGACACCGAGCCGGTCACCGTCCCGTCGGGGGCGACCATCATGACCGCACCCGGCGGCCGCGGCGCCGAGCGCGTCGTGCGCACCACCGTCGCGACTCCGGCCGTGTCACCGGCCCGCCAGATCGGCAGCAGTTCCGCCAGTACGTCCCGCACCCGCGCTCGCACCCTTTCCTGGCCCGCTTCTACGTGCGATAATGGCACTCTCTAAAATGATACTGTGCTTCTCATAATCCGATAGCAGTCGACCATGCCGGATTGTCCGAGGAACTGGAGTGCTCTGGGATGACTGAAGCCGTCGCGGCACGGTATGCGGGCACCCGGGTCCAGCGGGTGGAGGACACCCGGTTGCTCACCGGCCGCGGCACCTTCGTCGACGACATCTCCCGACCTGGCATGCTGCATGCCTGTTTCGTGCGCAGCCCGTTCGCGCGGGCCCGGATCAACGGCATCGACGCGTCGGGCGCGCTGGCGCTGCCCGGGGTGCGGGCGGTGTTTACCGCCGCTGACCTCAACCCCGATGTGCACGAGGCCTGGCACGCCGTGGCGGGCAAGGACGTTCCGGACACCCCGCGCCCGCCGTTGGCCGAAGGCGAGGCGAAGTTCGTCGGCGACCCGGTCGCGATGGTGGTCGCCGACAACCGCTATATCGCCGAGGACGCAATCGAATTGGTCGAGGTCGACTACGAGCCGCTGCCGGCCATCGCCGACTTCACGCGGGCGGAAGGCGCCGCGGTGGTGGTTCACGAGGCCTACCCCGACAACGTCGCCGGTGGCATGTCCGGCGCACCGCCCGACGAAGAGACCTTTGCGGGCGCCGCCTGTGTCGTGTCCGAGCACATCTCGCAGCAGATCTACGCGCCGGTGCCCATCGAGACGCGCGGCATCGTCGTCGAATGGTCCTCGGCTGCAGACGAACTCACCATCTGGGCGTCCACCCAGACACCGCACGAGCTGCGTGCGTTCGCGGCGCGGCTGCTGGGGATCCCCGCGCAGCGGGTGCGGGTGATCATGCGCGACACCGGCGGCGGCTTCGGTCAGAAAGTCGTCCCGATGCGCGAAGACATGTGCATCATGCTGGCCGCGCGCAAAGTACCCGCGGCGCTGAAGTGGATCGAAGACCGCCGCGAAAATCTGATGTCGGCCGGGCAGGCCCGCCATGTCGACGGCACCGCCCGAATGGCCTTCGACGACGACGGCGCGATCCTGGCCGCCGACATCAACTTCACCCAGGACGTCGGCGCCTATCCGACGCCCTACCCGGTGTTGACCACGGCCGCCATCGGCATGTTCTTTCCCGGCCCGTATCGCGTTCCCAAAGCCAGCTTCTCCTACAAGACGGTGTTTTCGAATACCGCTGGGCTGGCGGCCTACCGGGGCCCGTGGCAATTCGAGTCGCTGGCCCGCGAGGTCGTGCTCGACATCGCTGCCCGCAAGCTCGGCATTGATCCCGTGGAGCTGCGCCGCAAGAACCTGCTGCGCCGCGACGAGATGCCTTACCTCAACCCCAACGGGATGCCCTATGACCATGTCGCGCCGAGCGAGACCTTCGAGCAGGCCGTGAAAATCCTTGACCACGAAGGGTTTCGGAAAGAACAGCGAGAAGCCCTGGCGCACGGCCGTTACCTCGGCCTTGGCTTCGCCGCCTACATCGAACCGACCGGCGCGGCGACCGGTCACCTGGCCACCGAAGGTGCCACGATCCGCATGACGCCGACCGGAAAGATCAACGTCTACGTCAACGGTGGATCGACAGGCAACAGCATCGAAACCACCGTCGTGCAGTTGACCGCCGACGCGCTGGGCGCCGACATCGACGACGTAGCCACCATCCAGGGGGACACCGCCGTCACCCCGTACGGCGCAGGGACCCAAGGCAGCCGCAGCGGCCCGATGACCGCGGGAGCCGTCAACGAAGCGGGCACAATGCTGCGAAGTCAGATCGTGGCAATCGCCGCCCACTATCTGGGTGTTGCGGAATCCGATGTGGAGCTGGCGAATTCGCGTGCTGCTGTGCGCGACGACCCGACCAGAAGCGTGGGCTTCGCCGAGCTCGCTTATCGCGCGTACTACGAACCGCAGCAGCTGCCGCCGGGCATGTCCGCGTCGCTGGAGGCCACCGCGCGCTTCACCTCGCAGGCGCCGATCCACTGGGCCAACGCCACCCACGCCTGCACCTGCGAGGTCGACGTGGAAACCGGGCAGGTCAAGCTGCTGCGCTACATCGTCAGCGAAGACGTGGGCCCGATGATCAACCCCAATGTGGTCGAGGGCCAAATCGCCGGCGGCACAGTGCAAGGCATCGGCGGCGCGCTGCTGGAGAACATGGTCTACGACGACGACGGCAACCCCCTGGCCACCACGTTCGTCGACTATTTGCTGCCAACCGCCAGCGAGGTCCCGCCCATCGAGTTCGGCCACGTCGAAATACCCGGACCCGGTGTCGGGGGATACAAGGGCGTCGGCGAGGGAGGTGCCATCGGATCGGCGCCGGCGGTGATCAACGCGATCAACGATGCCCTGGCGCCGCTGGGTGTGACGCTCACCGAGCTGCCGGCCAGCCCCGCGGCGATCGTCAATCTGATCGAACAGGGAACTAAAAGTGGAGTTTAACAACGAGTTTCGGGTCGCGGTGCCGGCCGCCAAGACGTGGGAGGTGCTCACCGACGTCGAGCGGGTCGCCCCCTGTCTGCCCGGTGCCACGGTGCTGAGCGTCGACGGCGACGAGTTCACCGGCAGCGTCAAGGTGAAGGTCGGGCCGATCACGGTGTCCTACCAAGGCGTGGCGTGCTTCCAGGAGAAGGACGCGGCCGCCCGGCGGCTGGTGCTCAAGGCCACCGGCAAGGAGGCTCGCGGCAGCGGCACCGCCGCGGCGCTGGTCACCGCGCAACTCAAGGACGAGGGTGAGGCCAGCAGGGTGCTCCTCACCACCGACCTGACCATCTCGGGCAAAGCCGCACAATTCGGCCGCGGCGTGCTGGCCGACGTCGCCACCAACCTCGTCGGGCAATTCGCCAAGCGGCTCGAGGCCGAGCTGCTGGGCGAGACCGCGGGCAAGCTTACGCATGAAACAGCCTCTGCAGCAACACTTTCCACGTCGGTTGAACAAGAGTCGGTGGATCTGGTGAAGGTGGTCGCGCTGCCGCTGGCCAAACGGGTGGCACCGGTGATCGCCGGCATCGCCGCCGGGACGGCGATCGGCTTCCTGCTGGGCCGCCGCCGGGCACACACACCACCGACCGCGGTGCTGGCCGACGAGCTGCGGGGCGCGCTGTCGCAGCTGCTGTCATGAAAGCCGCCCCGTTCGCCTATCACCGCGTCGAGTCGGTCAAACAGGCCGTGGACCTCCTCGACGAGTACGGCGATGAGGCGAAGATCCTGGCCGGCGGCCAGAGCCTGGTGCCGATGCTGGCCATGCGCCTGACCCACTTCGAGAACCTGGTCGACATTTCTCGCGTCGACGAGCTCGTCGGCATCGACCGGCTCGGCGACGAGGTGCGCGTCACTGCGGCCACCCCGCACGTGTTCGTCGAAATGGACGACGAGGTCGCCGAGGGAGTGCCGCTGCTTACCCGGGCCACACCGCTGATCGGGCACTTCCAGATCCGCAACCGGGGCACGCTCGGCGGGGCGATCGCGCACGCCGATCCCGCCGCGGAGTACGGCGCCGTCGCGCTCGCGCTTGGTGCCCGCATGGAGGCGGTGTCGTCTGCGGGCTCGCGCGAAATCGCCGCCGACGACTTCTTCACCGGGCTCTGGGAGAACTCGCTTCAGTCCAACGAAATACTAACGGCCGTAAGGTTTCCCGTATGGGGCGGGCGATGCGGGTTTGCCATCGAGGAGCTCGCGCGCCGGCACGGCGACTTTGCGATCGCAGGCGCCGCCGTGGCGGTCCAGCTCGACGGCGACGACCGGGTGAGCCGCTGCGGTGTGGGGCTGCTGGGGCTCGGCTCGACCCCGCGGCGCGCATCGGCCGCCGAACAGGCGGTCGTGGGCCAGCGGGTCGACGACATCACGGCGGCCGACATCGGTCACCTCGCGGTCAGTGGGCTCGACGACATCCCCGCCGACCTGCAGGGCTCGGCCCGCTACCGCGCCAGGGTCGGCGCCATCATGGTGGCGCGCGCCTGGGCGTCTGCCACCGCAGAGGCAAAGGAGCAACCCCGCCATGCATGAGCTACCGGTCCGGCTGTCGGTCAACGGGCGCAGCGTCGAAGAGGCCGTCGAACCGCGGGTGACGCTGGCCGACTTTCTACGCGAAACCTGCGGGTTGACCGGCACTCACCTGGGTTGCGAACACGGGGCGTGCGGGGCCTGCACGGTGTTGCTGGACGGCCGGGCGGTGCGGTCGTGTCTGATCTTCGCGGTCCAGGTCGACGGCCAGCAGGTGACCACGGTCGAGGGGATCGCCGGCCCCGATGGTGAACTCTCGCCGGTGCAGGCGGCGCTGCGCGAGTGCCACGGCCTGCAATGTGGTTTTTGCACACCGGGTTTCGTCACCTCGATCACCGCGCTTTTGCGCGACAACCCCAATCCCACCGACCAGGAGATACGTGACGGACTGTCGGGGAATTTCTGCCGTTGCACCGGGTATCAGGGCATCGTCAACGCCGTGCACCGGGCCGCCGAACTGATGTCGGGCGCGTCCGCTCGCTCCTGACCAGACGCAGAATCCCGCTTTTTGCTACGGAATTGGACGATTCTGCGTCTGCTCGCCGTACATGCTGCACGATGAGGCCATGACCACGGGGCTGCACACAGCCGTCGATGAAATCGCCGATGGCATGTTCCGGCTTTCCACCTGGGTACCGGGCATCACCGAGCACGGGTTCACGTTCAACCAATTCCTGCTGACCGGCGAGCAGCCGTTTCTGTTCCACTGCGGCACGCGGCAACTCTTTCCGCTGGTGTCCGAAGCGATCGGCAAGGTGATCCCGCTGGAGCGGCTGCGCTGGATTTCGTTCGCCCACGTCGAGGCCGACGAATGCGGCGCGGTCAACCTGCTGCTCGACGCCGCGCCGAACGCCGAGGTCATCCACAGCCCACTGGCATGCATGGTGTCGCTGAACGATTTGTGTGACCGCCCGCCCGTCGTCGCTTCGGAAAACGCGCCACACGACATCGGCGGGCACCGACTGCGCTTCATCCCCACCCCGCACGTGCCGCACAACTGGGAAAGCGCACTATGGTTTGACGAAACCACCTCCACACTGCTGGCCGGGGATCTGCTCACCCACACCGGTCAATGTCCTGCTCTGACCGAATCAGATTGCGTCGCAACAGCTTTGGAGGCCGAAGCGGTATTCCACGCCACCGCATTGAGCACGAACCTGGGACCAACGCTCGAGCAGCTCGCGCGATTGCAACCCACCACGTTGGCCCTGATGCACGGCGCCTCCTTCGCCGGTGAGGGCGCTGCACAACTGCGCAGTCTCGCCCGCGGCTACGCG
The DNA here is from genome assembly GCF_009936235.1 of Mycobacterium xenopi. Lineage (NCBI taxonomy): Bacteria > Bacillati > Actinomycetota > Actinomycetes > Mycobacteriales > Mycobacteriaceae > Mycobacterium > Mycobacterium xenopi. The sequence goes on from NZ_AP022314.1 coordinate 4,502,502, forward strand.
GCCATGGCCGGCTGACCGCGGCGCGTCACTGCCGTCACTTGCGTCACTTCCTGCGTAGGCTGGGCATTTGTAGTGCAGGCAGGGGAGCACAGTGCGGATATCGCCAACCCAACGTTTTGTCGTGGCCGGGGGGTGGCTGCTGGCTGGCGTCCTGCTCGTCGCCGGATGCACTTCGACGGTCGCCGGCAGGCCCGTCGCGTCGCCCGGGCCGGGGGCAACGGAACCGTCCTACCCCAGGCCAAGCCGCCCGCCTGCACCCAAAACCCCACCGCAACCAACGCCGCCCACGCGAGTACCCGCCGGCGCTATCCCCCTGCCGCCGGACGAGAACGGCTACGTGTTCATCGAGACCAAATCCGGTAAGACCCGCTGCCAGATCGATGTCGAAAGTGTGGGTTGTGAGGCACCGTTCACCAACTCACCGATGACCGAAGGCGAGCACGCCAACGGCGTCAACGTCACCGCGGCTGGCGCCGTCCAGTGGGTGCTGGGCAACCTCGGCGCGATCCCTGCCGTCACCATCGACTACCGCACCTACACCGCACAAGGCTGGACGATCACGGCCACCGTCGACGGAACCCGGTTCACCAACGACCGCACCGGTCACGGCATGTTCGTCAGCATCGAGAACGTCGAAACGTTCTGAGCTGCCCGTACCCTTAAGCGTCGTGGACTTTCGGGTATTCGTCGAACCTCAGCAAGGTGCCAGCTACACCGACCAGCTTGTCGTCGCCCGGGCCGCGGAAGCGCTCGGTTACTCGGGGTTTTTCCGGTCCGACCACTACGTGGCGATGAGCGGCGATGGGATGCCGGGGCCCACCGATTCCTGGGTGACGCTCGGTGCCCTCGCCCGAGAGACGTCGTCGATTCGGCTGGGCACGCTGGTCACGTCGGCGACATTTCGCCACCCCGGGCCGCTGGCCGTGTCGGTGGCGCAGGTCGACGCGATGAGCGGCGGGCGGGTGGAGATCGGCATCGGCACCGGCTGGTTCGAACGCGAGCACCAGGCCTATGGGATTCCGTTCCCGCCGCCGGGCGAGCGTTTCGCCCGGCTGACCGAACAGCTGGAAATCGTCACCGGACTGTGGAACACGCCGCCGGGCCAGACATTCAACTACGCCGGAACTTATTACGCACTGTGTGACTGTCCGGCGCTGCCCAAGCCCGTGCAGCGCCCGCATCCGCCGATCATCATCGGCGGGCTAGGCGCCAAGCGCACGCCGGCGCTGGCCGCAACCTTCGCCGACGAGTTCAACGTGCCGTTCGCAAGGCTGGACACCGTGCAGGCCCAGTACCAGCGGGTGGCCGACGCGGTCGACTCGGTTGGCCGTTCCCCGGACTCGATGACGTATTCTGCCGCGTTTGTGCTCTGCGCCGGGCGTGACGACGCCGAGCTGGCCCGCCGAGCCGCTGCCATTGGCCGCGAGCTTGCCGAGATGCGCTCCAACTCCCCGCTGGTGGGCACGCCGCCGGAAATTGTCGAGCGCCTTGGTCCGTTCGCCGCCGCCGGTGTGCAGCGGGTGTACCTGCAACTGCTGGACCTGGCTGACCTCGATCACCTGGAGTTGTTTGCCGCCGAGGTGATACGCCAGCTCTGACCAGCGAGGTGCCGGCGAAACCCACGTGTTTGCGCGCCGTCAGTACGATCGATCCCGTGACACGTGACGCCGGCCCGGACGACCCCAGCAACCGGCCCACCGAGCTGGCACAGTACGGTGCGGGCGGGCAATGGCCGCCTGGTTCGGATCGTTTCGGTACACCCGGCCAGTCAGACATCACCGAACAACTGGAAGCCCAGTCCGCGCCGACTCCGTGGTATCGCAAGCGCGCGGTATTGGTCGGCTGGGGTGCTCTGGTCTTGCTCCTGATTGCGCTGATCGTGTATGGCCTCGTCGAGCTGGCCACCGGTGGTGGCGGTCGTGGCGTTCCATCCACCACCTCGTCGACAACGACCACCACCACAACCACGACGACGACGGCGCCGACCACCACCACAACCACCACCGAATCGAGCGCACCGCCGCCGCCCGCCGGTGGCGCCACCGAACCGCCGCAGCAGGCGCCGCAACCGCCCGCACAGCAGCCACCGCGGCGGCCGCACCTGCCCGAGCAGATCCCGAGGCTGCCGCTGCCGTCAGTGATCACGATCCCACAGGTGCCGACGGTCATAACGTTGCCGCCCCACCTCGGGCGGTAACGGTGACGTGGGCATGACACCTACGGTGAAACGCCCGTCGCCACGACGACCACCGATACTTTGCCGCGCCCTCAGGCGTGCTACTGGTGAATGCGGTGCAGTAGTCGATACCATCGCCCGCCGTGGGGGGCAGCGAACCACCAAATCCCGGCGGGCACCGCATCGATGACGAATCGCGATTCGGCGAGCAAATCGTGCACTCGGACGACCAGGTTCCTGCGTGGTATCTCAAGCCTTGGGTACTGGCCGTTTGGGGTCTGATGGTCGCGATCTTGATCGCGGTGATCATCTACGGTCTCGTGGTGCTGGCGGCCAGCGGTGGTGGCGCGCCGTCCACCACTACCCCGCCGACGACCACCACATCCACCACGTCGACCACGACGGGTACCGCGACGCCGCTGCCGCCCGCGCCGCCCGTTGCACCCACCACCGCGTCGTCGAGCCCACCCATGACTCCGGCGCCGACCAGCCACCACCATCACTGGTGGGAGGACCACGTGCCCAACATCCATCTCCCGGGCGTCAACCCTTAACCACTGAATCGCTCAATACCGTTGGGCGGCTTGGCCGCCTCCGGTGAGCGCGGTCCGACCCCTCAACCGCCCGTCACCACGACCACCGGACCAATTACCACACCGATGACGACCACGCCGACCACCTCTGCGTCGGTAACGTCGAGCACCGCGACCAGCCCGCCGGCAATCACCCGTCCACCAATACCGATCTACCCGGGCGGCCACCACTTATTAGCCATAGCAGCGTGGTGGCCCGGCAAACCGAGACGCCGCCCAGCTCCACAAGTTAGGGCAGCCTTTGTCGCGGCAAACCCCGCGAAGATGTCACTATGGGCAAGCCGAGCAGCACCTCAGCAGGGGCAGCAGCCAAGTTACCAACAAGTAACATCGGCTTAGTTACCGCTCAGTAACGCCGGAATTGGAGAGATGCTCCGTGGATACGCAGACGCTGATCAGACTAGTAGTGGGCCTAGGCATGACGGCGATCGTGGGATTGTTCGCCGCTAGGCGCGCCGCTTGGCTGGTGAAGCTGACGCTGTCCGGGCAGCCCGCCACCGGGCGCACTGACAGGCTCGGCATGCGGATATGGACCGAGCTCTCCGAGGTGTTCGGTCAGCGCCGGCTGCTGAAATGGTCGATTCCCGGCCTGGCCCACTTCTTCACGATGTGGGGCTTCTTTATCCTGCTCACGGTCTACATCGAGGCCTACGGGCTGCTGTTTCAGCCCAACTTCCACATCCCGGTCATCGGCCGCTGGGACGTCCTGGGCTTCCTGCAGGACTTCTTCGCGACGGCCGTATTCGTCGGGATTTCCACGTTTGCGGTCATCCGCATCATGCGCAGTCCGCGCGAAATCGGCCGGACATCACGGTTTTACGGCTCGCACACCGGGGGCGCCTGGCTGATTTTGTTCATGATCTTCAACGTGATCTGGACCTACGTGCTGGTTCGCGGCTCAGCGGTCAACAACGGCACACTGCCCTACGGCAAGGCGGCGTTCCTGTCGCAACTTTTCGGCGTGATCCTCAAACCGCTCGGCCACAACGGCAACGAAGTCCTGGAGACGGTGGCCCTGCTGCTGCATATCGGCGTCATGCTGGCGTTCCTGATCATCGTGCTGCACTCCAAGCACCTGCACATCTTCCTGGCGCCGATCAACGTCATCTTCAAGCGGCTGCCCAACGGGCTGGGCCCGCTGCTGCCCATCGAGGCCGACGGCAAGCCGATCGACTTCGAAAATCCGCCCGAGGACGCCACATTCGGCCGAGGCAAGATCGAGGACTTCACCTGGAAGGGCATGCTCGACTTCGCCACCTGCACCGAATGCGGCCGCTGCCAGTCACAGTGCCCGGCCTGGAACACCGGCAAGCCGCTGAACCCCAAGCTGCTCATCATGGATCTGCGCGACCACTGGATGGCCAAGGCGCCCTACATCCTCGGCCAGAAGGAGGCCAGTGCGGAGGGCGGCTACATCGAGTCCGGCCGCGGCGAGGGCCACCATGTGCCCGAGTCCGGGTTTGGCCGAGTGCCCGGCTCGGGGCCCGAACAGGCCAACCGGCCACTGGTCGGCACCGCCGAGCAGGGCGGGGTGATCGACCCCGACGTGCTGTGGTCGTGCGTGACCTGCGGTGCCTGCGTCGAACAGTGCCCGGTGGACATCGAGCACGTCGACCACATAGTCGACCTGCGCCGCTACCAGGTGATGATGGAGTCGGAGTTCCCCTCTGAGCTCTCGGTGCTGTTCAAAAACCTTGAGACCAAAGCGAATCCGTGGGGCCAGAACGCGTCCGACCGCACCAACTGGATCGACGAGGTCGACTTCGACGTGCCGGTGTACGGCCAAGACGTCGACAGCTTCGACGGGTTCGAGTACCTGTTTTGGGTCGGCTGTGCGGGGGCTTACGACGACAAGGCCAAGAAGACCACCAAGGCGGTCGCTGAGCTGCTGGCCACCGCTGGCGTCAAGTTCCTGGTGCTGGGCACCGGCGAGACGTGCAACGGCGACTCCGCGCGGCGTTCCGGCAACGAGTTCCTGTTCCAGCAGCTGGCCCAGCAGGCCGTCGAGACGCTCGACGGGTTGTTCGAGGGTGTGGAAACCGTCGACCGCAAGATCGTGGTCACCTGCCCGCACTGCTTCAACACCCTCGGCCGCGAATACCGCCAACTGGGCGCCAACTACACGGTGCTACACCACACTCAACTGCTCAACCGGCTGGTCCGGGACAAGAAGCTGGTCCCGGTCAAGCCGGTCGACGGCGACGGCAGCAGACCGTCGATCACCTACCACGACCCGTGTTACCTGGGCCGACACAACAAGGTTTACGAAGCGCCGCGTGAGCTGATCGGCGCCTCCGGCGCGTCGCTGACCGAGATGCCGCGGCACGCCGACCGCAGCTTCTGCTGCGGCGCCGGCGGCGCGCGGATGTGGATGGAAGAACACATCGGCAAGCGGATCAACCACGAGCGCGTCGACGAGGCGCTGGCCACCGGGGCCACCACGGTCGCGACCGCGTGCCCGTTCTGCCGGGTGATGGTCAGCGACGGTGTCGACGACCGCGCCGAAGCGGCTGGCCGTGCGGATGTCGACGTGCGCGACGTGGCCAACCTGCTGCTGGAATCGATCGACCGCAGCGCGGTGACGTTGCCGGCCAAGGGCACGGCCGCCAAGCAGGCCGCCCAGGCCGCTCCCAAGGCCCCGGCCTCACCGTCCGCACCGGCCGCACCGGCCGAGGCGACCGCCGAGCCAGCGGCTGAGACTGCCGCGCCCACACAGCAAAAGCCCACCAAAGCCGTCACCGGCCTGGGCATCGCCGGGGGCGCCAAGCGGCCGGGAGCCAAAAAGGCAGCTGCCCCAACACAACCCGCGGCCGCCCCGCAGCCGGATGCCAAAACCGAAGCAGCACAAGCTAAGCCAGCACCAACGCCGGCCAAGGGCCTGGGAATCGCTGCCGGCGCCAAGCGGCCTGGCGCGAAAAAGGCCCCGGCTCAGGGTACTCCACCTGAGCAGAAACCGGAATCCGAATCCGCGGCTTCCGACAAGGACGGTGACCGGGAATCTCAGACGCCGCCCGTGAAAGGCTTGGGCATTGCCCGAGGCGCTCGTCCACCGGGTAAACGCTGAAGTCAGCAAATTTCGGTAGACAGGGGTGGCACTATGGTTGACGTGACTACGCATCAGCTGCCCTGGCATACCAGTGCCCATCACCAGCGGCAGCGCACATTCGCGCAGTCATCCAAGCTGCAGGACGTCCTCTACGAGATCCGCGGCCCGGTCCACGCTCACGCCGCGCGGCTGGAGGCCGAAGGGCATCGCATCCTCAAGCTCAACATCGGCAATCCGGCGCCGTTCGGTTTCGAAGCGCCGGACGTGATAATGCGCGATATGATCCAGGCACTGCCTTACGCGCAGGGATACTCGGACTCCAAAGGCATCCTGCCGGCACGTCGTGCGGTGGTCACCCGTTATGAACTCGTCGACGGCTTCCCGCAATTGGACGTCGACGACGTCTATTTGGGCAACGGGGTTTCCGAGCTGATCACGATGACGCTGCAGGCCCTACTGGACAACGGCGATCAGGTGCTGATCCCCGCGCCCGACTACCCCCTGTGGACCGCGTCGACGTCGTTGGCCGGCGGCACACCCGTGCATTACCTGTGCGATGAAACCCAGGGCTGGCAGCCCGACATCGCCGACCTGGAGTCCAAGATCACCGAACGCACCAAAGCGCTGGTCGTCATCAACCCGAACAACCCGACCGGCGCCGTGTACAGCCGCGAAATCCTCACCCAGATAGCAGATTTGGCGCGCAAGCACCAGCTATTGCTGCTCGCCGACGAGATCTATGACAAGATCCTCTACGACGACGCCAAGCACATCAGCATGGCCTCGGTGGCACCCGACCTGCTGTGCTTGACCTTCAATGGACTGTCCAAGGCCTACCGGGTGGCCGGATACCGGGCCGGCTGGCTGGTGATCACCGGACCCAAAGACCACGCCAGCAGCTTCATCGAAGGCATCAGCTTGTTGGCCAATATGCGGCTGTGCCCGAATGTCCCTGCCCAACACGGAATTCAGGTGGCCCTGGGCGGCCACCAGAGCATCGAGGATCTGGTGCTGCCCGGTGGCCGGCTGCTCGAGCAGCGCGATGTCGCCTGGACCAAACTCAACGAGATCCCAGGCGTGTCCTGCGTCAAACCGGCCGGTGCGCTGTACACGTTTCCGCGCCTTGATCCCGAGGTGTATGAGATCGAAGACGACGAGCAGCTCGTCCTCGACCTACTGCTGCAAGAAAAGATACTCGTCACCCAAGGCACTGGATTCAATTGGCCCGCACCGGATCACCTGCGCATAGTGACATTGCCGTGGTCGCGCGACCTGGCGAACGCGATCGAGCGTCTGGGTAACTTCCTGGCCAGCTACCGGCAATAAGGCGCGGTCAGCCCTTCAGCCCGGGCAGTACACGCTGATCGCGGTGTCGGCGAACGCCGCGGCGGTATCCATCGACATGCCCGGCGACCCGTCGACAATGTCTTGCACGATCTGTTGTTCGGTTTCGCCGCGCTCCAAGCGAGAGCAGACACGGTGCGCGTCGTTGATCGCGACGTCGCGAGCCGCCGATAGTTGAAGCCCTTGCGCAGTCAGCAGGAATAGAAATCGGCCGTCCCTGTCGAGCGTTCCGGTCGACGGCCCGGCGGATGGCGCCGATCGGGTCTGGGGATCGGGCGCACCGTCCTGCGGCACGAAACGCTGGTGTTTCCAGGAGAAGACCAAGACTCCGGCAACGGCGATGACAGCGACTAGGACCCCGACGACCACGGCCGATCCACGAATCGGTGGCGGGGGCTGTGTTGATGCCATCGTCAAGGCCGGAGACCGCGCGAAGTCAGCGACGTTCCAGCAGCTCCAACAGGTAGCGGCCATAGCCGGACTTGAGCAAGGTTTGGGCGCGCCGGGCCAGCTGCTCGTCGTCGATGAAGCCCATCCGCCATGCCACTTCCTCGGGGATGCTGATTTTGAGGCCCTGCCGACGTTCGATGGTGCGGACGTAGTCGCTGGCGTCCAGCAATGAGTCGAAGGTTCCGGTGTCCAGCCAGGCGGTCCCGCGGGCAAGGACTTCGACGGTGAGCCGTCCTTGGTTCAAGTAAATCTGGTTGACCTCGGTGATCTCGTACTCGCCACGCGCCGACTTCTTCAACCCCCGGGCGATTTCGATCACATCGTTGTCGTAGAAGTACAGTCCCGGCACCGCATAGTTCGATTTCGGTGTGGCCGGTTTCTCCTCGATCGACAGCGCGATGCCGTCGTCACCGAATTCGACGACACCATACGCTGATGGGTTGGCCACCCAGTAGGCGAAAATCGCTCCGCCATCGATGGTTTGGAAGCGGCGCAGGCTTGTGCCCAAACCGGGGCCGTAGAAGATGTTGTCGCCCAAAGCCAATGCCACCGTTTCGGTGCCGATGTGATGGGCGCCGATGACGAACGCCTGCGCGAGACCCTCGGGCTGGTCTTGGAATGCGTAGCTGATGTTGATGCCGAACACGGCGCCGTCGCCGAGCACTCGGTGGAAGGCGGGTGCGTCGTGTGGAGCGGTGATCACCAGGATGTCGCGGATACCGGCCATCATCAGGGTGGAGAGCGGATAGTAGACCAGCGGCTTGTCATACACCGGCAGGAGTTGCTTGCTCACACCCATGGTGATCGGATACAGCCGCGTGCCCGAGCCCCCGGCCAAGATGATTCCGCGCATCGTTAACTCCTCAGTCGACCAGGTCGGCCTCGGTGAGTTCGGTGGCCGCCAACGCCGACGCCAGATCGTGGTGACGGAACACCGAAGTGACGTGATCGTGGACGACCCGGAATGCTGACGCGGCAGTCCTCGTCGCGCCGGGGTTGTCCGGGCTGCTGATCTTTTGTTCGACGACCACGACTCCGTCACGCACGTACATGCGACCTGGTTCCGCGGTGGTTTTGGTGGCGGCCGCCCACTCGCGCAACGCCTCGTGTCCTTGCCCGGCACCGTGGGCGTCGCCGATTTCGATGTCCTCGCTGGACAAGGCCACCAGGGTATCGAGGTCGGCGGCGTTAAGCGCGTCGTGCCACGCCAAAACTGTGGCGATCTCCGATGTGGTCATGATGTGCAAGGTACCGCCGCTGGCCCTAAAAAGGCGTGCGGTCCAGCCAGTTCTGCCACACCGCGGCGTCGCCGAATATTGCGATATCAGTGTCGGCCGTCGGGACCCGGCGCATCATCGCCAGCATCAACTCGGTGGCGCCGCCGCGCAGCGCGACCGTGCCCTTGCCGTGCTCGTGCGACCAGGTGATCCCGCTGTCACCGGCTTGGATGGTCCATTCGCCGGATGCGCCCAGCCCCGGATCGGTGGCGTGCAGATGCACGGTGTTACCCGGTTCGAGGGGCAGCGCTGCGCCGTCGCGACCGGCCTGGCCGGCGACCCGTTCCAGCCATTCGCTGATCGCGTCGGCCGCCAACGCCGGTTCCAGCGTGTACTCGGCACCCAGCGCGAGCGCCGCGTCGGCGCGGTGCACCGTCGCCTCATGGAGTCGGCGGCGGATCCACCAGTAGGCCGGACGCTGCCCAATGAACGTCCAGACTGGTGAGTCGAGTCCGGCCTGTTCGACGGCGTCGATCAGGCGTTGCGCGCCGTCGTGGAGCCAGGCGATCGCCTCGTCGGGATCCGCGGGCGGTTTGCCGCCTTCGACGGTGCGGGGGTCGAGGTAGTGGTCGACGCGATCGATGACGATCTGCGCGGCCCACCGGTCGCCGCGGCCGACGTGGCGAAACAGCTCCTTGAAGGTCCAGCCGGGGCAGGTCGGCACCGGGGTCGACGGGTCGCCCCTGCGGATGACGTTTCCGAACGCCCGGTTTTGGTCGAGGAATGCCGCCGCGTAGTCCACGCGGTTAGGCTACGCGCCGCCCCAAACAGTGCACTCGCCAACCGGCTTGTTGCCAGCGGCGCGCATCCAGACAGTTGCGGCCGTCGACGATGACCTTGGCCCGCACCCGGTCGGCGAGGACGGCAGGGTCGAGGTCGACGAATTCCTGCCATTCGGTGAGCACCAAGACCGCGTCCGCGCGTTCGCAGGCTTCCGCCACGGAAACCGCGTAGTTCAGCGTGGGGAACAGCCGCTGGGCGTTTTCGAGAGCTTTGGGGTCGTAGACGTTGACCGCGGCTCCGTTGAGTTGCAGCTGTCCGGCCACGTTGAGTGCGGGCGAGTCCCGCACGTCATCGGATTCGGGTTTGAACGCCGCGCCCAGCACCGCGATGTTGGCGCCCAGCAGCGAGCCGCCGCAGGCAATGCTGGCCAGTTCGACCATCCGCGTGCGGCGACGCATGTTGATGTTGTCGACCTCGCGCAGGAAGGTCAGCGCCTGGTCGGCGCCGAGCTCGCCGGCGCGCGCCATGAACGCGCGGATGTCCTTGGGCAGGCAGCCACCGCCAAAACCCAAGCCCGCGTTGAGGCATTGGCGTCCGATTCGCGGGTCGTGTCCAAGCGCGTCGGCCAACACTCGGACGTCGGCACCGGCGGCCTCGCATACCTCGGAGATCGCGTTGATGAACGAGATTTTGGTTGCCAGAAAGGCGTTAGCGGAAACCTTGACTAACTCCGCGGTCTGCAAGTCCGTCACGATAAAGGGCACGCCCGCTTGCAGCAGTGGCCGATACAGCTCGCGAACCGCCTCCTCGGCGTATCGTGAATCCTGTTGTACACCTAGCACAATGCGGTCCGGTCGCAGCGTGTCTTGCACCGCAAAACCCTCCCGCAGAAATTCGGGGTTCCAGGCCACTTCGACGTCGACTCCCGGCGGCGCGATCCCGCGGGCGCGTTGGCCGAGTTCGGCGGCCGTCCCTACAGGCACCGTTGATTTGCCGACGATGACCGCGGCCCGGGTCAGCCGCGGCACGAGCGCGTCGATGACTGCATGCACGTGGCGCAGGTCGGCACCGTATTCGCCCTTCTTTTGCGGCGTGCCGACACCGAGAAAGTGCACATCGGCGAAGTCGGCGGCCATGTCATAGTCGGTGCTGAACCGCAGTCGGCCCGCGGCCAGGTTGTCGGCCAACATCTTTCGTAGGCCAGGCTCGTAGAACGGGATGTCGCCGCCGGCCAGCTTGGCGACCTTACCGGGATCGATATCGACGCCGACGACGTCGTGGCCCAGTTCAGCCATCCCGGCGGCATGGGTCGCGCCCAGATAGCCGGTACCGAAGACGGTGCACCTCATACCGCCCTCTGTAGGCGGCCGCGATGAGCTAACTGCATCGTGGTGTTGAGCGGGAAACGAACGGCAGATGACAGTTAGCTGCGTGTCGGGCCTTAGAACCCGATGCCCAGCTTGAGGCCGTGGACCGGGAGCGGGATTCGGATCCCCGGGCCCGGGCCGACACCACCATGACCGCGGCCGTGGCCGTGGCCCCAACCGCCGCCACCGTGATCGCCACCCCAGGGTTGGATCGGCGGGCCCGGTACCGGCGGAGCCAGGATCTGCGGGAGTGGCGGGAGCGCTGGGGGCGGTGGTGGTGGCGGCGGCGGTGCGGCGGGCGCTGGTGCGGGCGCTGGGACAGGCGCCGGCGCCGGTGCCGCAGCAGGCGCAGGCGCCGGGGCCGGTGGCGGAGCGTGCGCTGGTGCCGGAGCCGGTGGGGGCGCAGGCGCCGGGGCCGGTGTGGGCGATGCAGGCACCTGGGCTTTCGGCGCCGGTGGAGCCACGGCCTGCTCGGTTGGGACAACCACGTGCCGACCCATGTTCGGCCGTTCGTTGACATGTGGGCGGATACTTATCGCCAAGGAAAGCACAAGCGCCACAACACCAACCACGAAAATGGTCAACACACCTATAACCACCAGGAATGGCTTGCGGCTGGGCTGCTCCGTCACGGCGGCAGTCAAACCAGCGTCCTCACCGGCGGCCAACGTGTAGACGTCAGCCTCCTCATCGGGAACCGCGCTATAGGCCAAGCCCTGTTCAGCGGGGCCGGTCGGAACAGCCAAATAACCCGGGGACACCGCATATGGGTCAACCGCGCCGGTGCCGGGATCTTGCGCGTAGGCCAGCGCGGCCGTCGACGACGCAAACAGCGGCGCGTTCGCAGAGGCCAGCGCCGCCCCCCTTGCTAGCGCCGTCTCCGGCTCTTCCGGCACGCTCACCGCAAGCGATGTCGCCGCCTCCAGCGCCGGCTGGATCATCGGAATGTCGACACCAGACCCGACGACAAACACACCACCTGGCGGCCCCTCCAAATCCTTTGCACCAGCGATCATTTCGGTAAGCTTCGCGACGGCTTCGTCGTCGTCTTCCGGCAGCTTCTCGCGATGGACATCAGCGACCGACCCGTCGGCGGTATCGACCACAGCCAGCGTCGCGCTGTCCGGCTCGACATACAGCAAGGCGGTTTGGTCGTAGCCGGTGGCGTTACCCACCGTTTGCGCCAGCGCAGCGGCGGCCAAAAACGCCGACACCAACATGACGTTTTCAACCTTGCGGGTAGCCAACGCGTCGCGAAGCGCGGCCGCCTGGGCTTGGTCACTCCACGTCACGCCGATCGAGCTCAACTGGTAGCCAGCTTCAGCTGCACCCTCGCGGGTGCCCAAAATCGCCGACACCACCTGATCCGATGCCCGCACCGTTGGCAACTCACCGTTGACAGAAATCTCGAATTGCTCTTCGTCAACGGTCGCGCCGTCGGCGTTCTCACCTTCCACCAGCACCATGCGCACCGTCGTCGGCGCCATCGACACGCCCAGTACGGTGTCCACTACCCCTCCGACGTCTTTGCTATCCGCCCTCGTCGCGGACCCTGACGACACCCCGCGTGGACCGTCAACCAAACTGTTCTTCACCGCACGCGCACTGCGGCGTCATGTTTTCCAGATTGGCTCCGGTGAGGGCGAGGACTCGCGGGCCCGGTCCCGGGCTTGACACTTCGACCCTAGCGGCGCGCCGTCGGTGGCTCACCGGCCGTGGCCGTGGCCGCCGCCGAAGCCACCGCCATGCCCGCCGCCGATGCCCGGAATCCCGAAGCCGCCGTGGCCCCAACCGCCGCCGCCGTGGTCACCACCGCGCGGGACAATCGGCGGCCCCGGAACGGGAGGGGCGATGATCTGCGGAATTATGGGCGGGAGGATGGGCGGTGGCGCGGGAGCCGGCAGAGCAGGGGCAGGAGCCGGAGCCGGCGCCGGTATCCGTACGGGTGCTGGCGCCGGAGCGGGGGCTGGAGCGGGTGCTGCGGCAGGAACCGGTGCCGGGACCGCGGCGGGTGCCGGCGCGGGAGCGGGGGCAGGCGGGGCTGGCACCGCGGCTTTTGGCGGTGGCGCCGGCATTGGTGCGACGACGTTCTGACCCAGGCTCGGCCGCTGGGCGACGTGAGGGCGGATGGAGACCGCGAGCGAAAGCACCAGTGCCACAACCCCGACCACGAAGATCGTCAACACGCTGATGGCTGCCAGGAACGGCTGGCGGCTGGGCCGCTCCGCGCCCTGGACACCGAAGTCGGGGAACATGCCGATGCTGAAGTTTTCCTCGCCAGCCGCCGCGGCGTAGGGGCTGGCGTTTTCGTCGGCCGCGAGCGTGAAAGCCTCGGCGTCTTCGTCGGGGACCGCACTGTAGGCCAGGGCCTCGTCGCCGTCTGCGCCGACGGCCACCTCCGCGGCGGCCAGATATCCGGGAGTGACCGTGTAGGGATTCACCGCGCCGGTGCCCGGGTCTTGGGCGTAGGCCAGCGCGGCCGTCGACGACGCGAACAGCGGCGCGTTGGCTGAAGCCAGCGCCGCTCCTCGGGCCAGCGCCGTCTCCGGCTCCTCCGGTGTGCTTAATGGCAGGGGGGTCGCCGCCTCCAGCGCCGGTTTGATCATCGGGATGTCGACACCGGAGCCGACGACGAACACGCCCTCGGGTTGCGTGTCGAGATTCCTGGCGCCCGAGACCATTTCGATCAGCTTGGCGACCGCTTCGTCGTCGTCGTCAGGCAGTTGCTCGCGATGCACGTCGGCGATCGATCCGTCAGCGGTGTTCACCACGGCCAGCGTTGCGCTGTCGGGTTCGACGTACAACAGGGCGGTGTGTTCGTAGTCGGTGGCGCTGCCCACCGTCTGCGCCAGCGCCGCGGCGGCCAAGAATGCCGAGACCAGCATGACGTTTTCGATCTTGCGGGCGACCAGCATGTCCCGCAGGGCGTTGGCTTGGACCGGGTCTGTCCAGGTCACCCCGATCGAGCGCAGCTGATATCCGGCTTCGGCCGCGCCTTCTCGGGTGCCCAGGATCGCGGAAATAACCTGATCGGGTGCCGTCGAGGGGGCCGACTCGTCGCCGTGAGACAGTTCGAAGTTCTCCTCATCGACGGTGGAGCCGTCGGCGTTTTCCCCTTCGACCAAGACCATCCGGACGGTGGTGGGCGCCATCGACACACCAAGTACGGTGTCCACTTTCCCTCCCCGTCAGTTCGCTAGCCCGGGCCAGGTCCGGATGGGCTGCACCGCGATCCGCTGGCCACCTGCTTCGTCGCCGCAGCTGTGTTGCGGCGTCACCCCTCGAAGTTATCTGGACGGGATCAAGTTCTGGCAGGTGCGAGATGCTTACGCGCCACGTGCCTGGTAAGTCAACTGTACTGCGGCGATGGGGCGCCCGTCAGGCCCAGATGGCCGACCGCGCCTACGACTGGATGAAGTTCTGGTAATAGCGCGACGGGGTCGGTCCCCGCTGGCCCTGGTACTTCGAACCCGCCCGGGCACTGCCGTATGGGTGCTCGGCGGGGCTGGTCAGCCGCAGGATGCACAGCTGACCGATCTTCATGCCCGGCCATAGTGTGATCGGCAGGTTGGCGACGTTGGAGAGCTCCAAGGTGATGTGGCCGCTGAATCCCGGGTCGATGAAGCCCGCCGTCGAGTGGGTGAGCAGACCCAGCCGGCCAAGCGACGACTTGCCCTCCAACCGGCCCGCCAGGTCGTCGGGCAAAGTGCACAACTCCAGGGTCGATCCCAGCACGAACTCCCCGGGATGGAGCACGAACGGTTCGCCGTCCACCGGTTGCACCAGGCTGGTCAGCTCGTCTTGCTGCTGGGCGGGGTCGATGTGGGTGTAGCGGGTGTTGTTGAAAACCCGGAATAGACTGTCGAGGCGGACGTCCACGCTCGACGGCTGCACCAGGGCGTCATCGAACGGGTCAATGATCAGCCGCCCGGCGTCGATTTCAGCCCTAAGATCGCGGTCGGAGAGCAGCACCCGACGAGCGTATCTGCTGATATCCCGCCCGCGATGTTGATGAACGACGCAACGCCGGATGCTAGCCTTCCGAAGCGACTGCGCCGATGTAGTTCAATGGCAGAACATCAGCTTCCCAAGCTGAGAACGCGGGTTCGATTCCCGTCATCGGCTCCATGTCTACCTCGGCTTTCGCCCGTCTGTCCTACGCGCGAGGGGCGCGCGGTCCCGTAACGGTCCTGTACAGCGCTGACGCGTACCGGCACCGATAACAACTCGGGGTATGTCGGACCGTCGTGAGATACTGCTCGGCCGGGCAAAGCACGACGAGATTTGGGATCTGAATGGGCAAGGAGAAGAAGCGGCCGCGACAGGTACGGCGGCTCGACCCTTTGGGCCGGGACACAGGTAGCGCCGCCCCGGCCAAGCGGGACGGAGGCACGCTTGAGGCCTCGTTCGTCACGCACCAGGATTCCGTGCTGCCAGTGAAGCTGAACTTCCCGCCGCCGCTCGCGCATCTGGGTTCCGAACTATCGACGTTCGACTACCAGTGGCAGCTCTTGACGTACGCGTTCAACCTCCCTGACCCAGCAGACTTCCCGGCGCTGCCAGGGCAGATTCCCGATAAGGAGCTGCGTAGGCTCACCAGGTTTATCGACGTATGCGAGAAGACGGCCAAGTACACCGTCGTCGCGCACAAAGGCGGTATCACGCTGAAGGGCGAGCACGGGAACTGGGAGCTGGAGGTGAACGAGACCGAAGATGAGGAGACAGTGGGCTTTGCCGTGCGGTTCCGCCAGCTGCACGAGAATTCTACGGGGGAGCCCGACTTCTCCTCCGTAATGAACATCTTGGAGAAGTACGCGCGTCAGTTCACCGACGAGCACACCGACACGCGCACAGACATGCTCCAACAGTGGAGGAAGGCCCGCGCAAAGCTGATGAATCGACCCCTCCAGAACATCGTGTGCCGCATGGTGCTGCAGAAGGACGGCTTGACCCCCGACCAGATCGATGAGCACGCGATGTATAACGAAGCCAACCCGGCCGAAATTATCAACTTTTTCAACTACGGCGAGCTCATCCACTACGGCAAGCACAGCGAGGAGTACGACAAGCTGGCCGAGGACGCCGAACTTGAGGCCATCCAGCACAACAACTTCAAGCAGGCCATGCTCGGCTTGATACACCTGTACTTCGGTTTCTCCGAAGTGATCCGGTCGGCTATCGGTCTCAAGCGCGCCCAAGCGGCGTAGCCGAGGGGCGGCGCAATGCTTACGCAACGGCTCGTGTGGGGCGGGGGAACGATCACCTCGTTGGTTATGAGCTACTTGGCGTGGGCGCAAGTTGAGAATCAGCTCGCCAGGTGGTCGTTCGGCATCATCTTTGGTCTGCTGTTCGTGGCCTCGATGGTCATGTTTCCATGGGGACAGAACGACGACGGGTCCGCCCGTCGGCTCGCCAACCTTGCGGTGCGTGGCAATAAGAATGCGACTATCGGTGTGGGCGACGGCGCAACTCTGTCTGGCGTCATTCAGCACGCTGGTAAGGGTGACATCATAGCCGTAACGGTTACTGCCGCTGACGCTAGGCAGATATCAATCGACACTGGGCGCAACGAATTAAGCCGCGACACAAAGGCAATCACGATGCCCGATGCCAGGGCGGCCGTCGAACAGACGCTCAATGAGCGTTTCGGCGAGTTGACCGACTCGCTGATCGAGCACATTAATGAAAGGGACGCAACGCTATTCAACCGCTTTGCTGATCCCCGGTTCCTCGGCCCGCTGGGCGTTGCACATCGGTCCTATGCTGAGCTCGGCAGTGAGGAGCTTAGAACAACCCTTTCGCGACTGCTCACAGACCTCGCAGAGCAGCCAGCCGGCGAACGCTGGGAGATCTTTTTGCGCCAAGCAGTAGAGGTCACAAGGGTTTTGACGAAAGAGCACGTCAATTCCCTTGCAGTCAAACTGATTATCCAATTGACACTTGCTGTGCCGTATGACACCGACCAGCTAATCACAGCGCTGGACACGTTGTTGAGTCCTTACTACGAGCGCATAGCCACAAGCAATTGGGACTACCAGTACATGAGCTCTACCGGCGTCTGCCAAGATGGTCAGCTCGGAGCGTTCGCCACCGAGATCTACCAATCCTTATACGAGAAGTACCGAAACTCAATGTATCCGGCTCTCAGGACCACCGATCTAGAAGACAAATTCCTAAGCCAAGACGGTCCGTACAACGAGGAGTCTGAAAGGTTGCTGCTTGCGTACGCGGAGAGTGAAGATGATGTGGTGGTCACCGACAAAGGCACCCTCCTCTCCGTCGAGGGCGCGCGGTTTCGTGTAGCGCCTGATCGCGTCGCAAAGGTTCTAGACGCGGCCAAGGTAGCTGAAGGTCACCTGACGGAAGCCGAGAAGGAATTGCGCGCAATGGTTCTGGCGCGGACTATCAGCCTTGATGATTTCAAGAAGCGAATCGCTGAGTTAGGACCCGAACTTGCGGCCCTGCTCGATACGTTGCAAAAGACAGGCGCCTTACACTTCCCGATGCAACCGGTCGGCTTCGTGTTGGCCCAACACGAGATTCATTCCCGGGCACCGCAACTGGCTGGGCTCGTGGACGAAATCTTCGATGACCAATCCTAACCACGTAGCGGAATCACGTTGCCGTAGTCGGGGTTCTGTGCCCGGGCCGCGAGTGCGCCGAGCGCCGCCATGTTGCCGGAGTGGTCGTCGGCGTTGATCAGGTGCGCGTAGACGGTCAGCGTCGTCTTCACGTCCCGGTGGCCCATAAGCTCCGCAATGTCGATGGGCCGGATGCCCGCAGCGAGGCACAAGCTCGCGTACGTGTGGCGTAGGGAGTGAAACGACTGGTCTGGGGACAGCTTCACGGTCGGGGTAAGCCTGTTGGCGCGCACCACCGCGGTCGGTACAGGGCCTTATACCCAGGTGAGCAGGTGGCCCCATGAGTCGTGGCCGGGGGCTTTGTGTACCCGGTGCCCGCCCTGGCCACCCGCCGCGCCAGTGCCGCCGAGCTGCCGGTGCGCCGCGCACATGGCTACGACCATGCTAGGCCGCTGAGCGGCACGCCGTTAGTCGGTCGCCAGGGCGGGTTGAGGGGCCACGGGCCAGGCTCCCCGCCCCGGCTGCCAGCTACTGCTGACCGCCGCTGAGACGTGCCTCGGCTCGGTCCAGGGCGCGCATCAACAGGCTAGCCGTGGCGAGCATCTCCATCGCCTCCCGCTCACCCGTCTGAAGGCTTGGGCCGTGCCCACGTGTGTTGCGAAACGCCTGCGCTCCGCCCATAAATAGAAACTTGAAACCCTCACGCTCGTCATCCTTTTGACCTGCATCGGCGTTGTCCGAAGTGATGTCGAGCAAAGGGTTCTGCTCATTGAAGACGGTAGTCATCAGTCGCTTCCCGATTTCCGATTGCCCCTTCGAGTTCTTCGGGTAGCCGGTCAACGCCTGCACCCTTTCCTCGACGGCCTTGAAAGCGTTGAAAACGGCGTCGTCGTAGTGACGAGTTGCTATCTGCGATCCACTCGCAGCCGAAATCAACTGGTGCAGGCCCGGCAGGCTTACAGGTGCCGGCTGGCGTAAGGCGGCTCTACCGGTCACAACTTCGTACTTTGCGCTGGTGTGGTCGAGCATCTTGGTACCGAAGGGGCTCTGGAACACCTGGACCTCGAGAAGCCGCATCGTCTTGAGCTTGCCATTCGGCAGGGTTTCAGTGACTTCATCGCCTACCTCGACGTCAGCGTCAACGCTGAACGTGATGCCATCCTTTTGTCCTAGGTCCTGGCCCTGGATATCGAACTCGGTGACCGTGCCGTCGTCCGCAACGCGGCGCAGCTTCATGGTCTTGCCTTTTATGCCGTGCGGCAGCATCTTGCGCCCCCCTAAGACTTCAGCGTCTCGACTAGCTGCAATTCAAACCACGGCGCGACGCGCATGTAATCGTCGCGTGTGGACCGCCCCAATATCGGGGCCAGGTACCCGAACCACACCGAGACGCTCGGCGGGGGTCCGTCGTGGTGCTCAATGCGGGTGATCTCGCCGGGGATGTTGGCCTGTATGCGCGCGTCGTGGAAGCCCAATTGCCTACCGACGTGGTCGTCGTTCAAGTCGCCCGCCTTGATCGGCGTCGTCGCTACGACGACGTTACTTCGGGATCGGCCGTCGAAGACATCGCTGGCGTAAACGTCGGGCTCTTTGCTCATGCAGCTCAGCGTATTAGCAGCCTCCGACAATCATCCGGCGTGTCGCGCTTCGTGTCGCCCGTGTGTTCGATGGTCCCGTAACGGTCCCCTTAGACGTAGCCGAACTGTAGGCGAACCCTACTCGACCCGTAGACGTACGCCAAACACACTAATCCGCAGGTAGCGCCCGGATTCCGGGTTGCTAACCAATGCTTCTACCGGCGGCTCTCGCTCACGCATTCGCACAGCGAGAATACTTCCCAAGCTGGGAACGCCGGTTCGATTCCCGTCATCGGCTCCACATCTACCAGCGCGAATACTGTTCGCACCGTTCGATTCTGGGCCTCGCCTCATTCATCATCGCGTGGGACAGCAATCTCCGTCGAGTTACCGCGCCCCCGAAGCACTTTCGATTCGATGACATGCCACCGTTGCGCCTCTGGCTGGTGCGCCCGGACCAGTGCGGCTCCCGACACGGCGACGCCGCCCAACCGCTTGGCGAGCTCGCTCAAGCGTGCAGCTTCGTTGACCGGATCGCCGATGACCTTGTACTCATAGCGGCTCGGGTCACCCATATTCCCGGCGACGGTCATGCCCGCCGACACTCCGATGCCCACCTTGAGGTCCGCATCGGGCCGATTCAGCCTGCGGTTAAGCTCACGGGCGGCGGCCAACGCGTCTCCTGCGGCGTCCGCTACTGGCACCGGCGCACCGAATATCGCGAGAACGGCATCACCCTCGTACTTGTTCACAGAGCCCCTGTGCTGTTCGACGACGTCGACCACCACCGCGAAGGAGTCGTTGAGTGTCGCGACGAGTTCGTGCGGCGAAAGCAGCCAGCGCCGTTGAGCCCACCACATCCACGAAGAGCACTGCCACTTCGCAGTTTGCCCCACCCATCTCGGTCTGTGCCCCATCCATCGATCCGCTTTCCTCGGCGAGTCGGGCGACGTCGCGTCCGACGTTACGACCGAAGAGATCGCGGAGTCGCTCGCGCTCGCGAAGTCCCACAGCCATGGTGTTGAAGCCGGCCTGTAACAACCCGAGTTCGGACGCGTCGAATACGGGGACAGACACGTCGTAGTCACCGCGTTCTACATGCTGCATGCCCCGCCGGACTTCGTCGATGGGGTCCGCCGTGGTGGCAGCGGTGAAGGCCGCGACCGTCAGCCCGCTGGCGATGGCACCGGTTCCGAATGTGAGCACCACCCACGCCAGGCGGTCCCTGAGATAGTCGACGACCAGCGCGCTGGCGGCAACCAGCATCAGAAAGAGTCTGGGAACGCCGGTGCCCACCACCCACGCGCTCACGGCACGCAGTCGGAGCCCGGCCCCGCGCGGTGTAGTCGGCGGGTTCTTGGTCAGCAATTCCACGACGGATGGCCTCAGGGCGCGTTCGCACATCCAGTAGGACATCGCGGTGGTCACCGTTGCAGCAACGAACAATGAGGCCCCCACCGTCGTTGCCAGCGGGGGTGTTTTTACGTTGATCACAACCATGACCAGTGTTGCTGTCAGCCAGACCGTTCCGCGAATCACGGCCATCCGCGACGGCGCGGCGAGGATTGTGCGCCCTTCGATGCCTTCGTCGGCACTGGCGGAGATCGTCAGCCAGAAGTAGCCCCAGACGATCGCCGGGAATCGAGATCGCGGAGTAGATGGAGGCGGTAACGACATTGAGTAACAGCACATGTCGTGCGTTCAGGGCGGCGCCGGTGGGAAGTGCCCAGAACATCATTGCGGCGATCAACGCGGACGCTAGGACCGTCGGGATTATTACGGCGCCGGACACAAGAAGGGCCCGGCCCGCCAATCCCAGCGGATATCGCCTGCGGAGCAGGGTCAACTGTCTCACGACGGTGTGATTCTCGCTGCGCCACACCCATTTCCGACGACCATCAGCCGACTCGCGGGATCAACGTAATGAACAGTGAATCCGTCAAGAGACTCATCGGGTCGTCGGCGCGGATTGCGCCGAGCAAGTCCCCCGACGGCGACAAGACGGTCACGCCGCCAGCGCCTACTCGCAGGCCAATTCGAGACGTTCGAGGCGCCGCACGAGCAGGCTCGGCAGCCACCGCCCAATCTCAGCGGCTTCGATGTTCGCGGTGCGCTCAAGGAGCTGACCGATCACGATCCGGGCCTCCAACCGGGCAAGTGCGGCTCCGAGGCAGAAGTGCAGGCCCTTCCCGAACGTGATGTGACCCTTTCCGCTGGAACGGTCCAGTCGGAATCGATCGGGATCGTCGAAGTGGGCCGGGTCGCGGTTGGCCGCCCCCCATAACAGCAGAAGGCGCGAATCCGCCGGAAGGTCGACACCGCACAGCGTCGTGTCGCGCACGACGTGGCGGTAATGGCCTCGAAACGGTGGTTCGTAGCGCAATACCTCCTCAAGAAATGCGCCGAGTAGTTCCGGTTGCTCACGCACCTGCTGTTGGATATCGGGTCGAGTCGCCAAAATCCAAGCCGCGGAACCGATTAGCGACGCAGTTGATTCGCCACCCGCGCTGAACAGAATGATCATCATCGCCTGCGCGGTCAGTTCCTCCATCTCGCCCGACGCGCACGCCACGGCCAAATCGCCGAGCAAGTTGTCCTGCGGATCGGCCGCAGCCTGCCGAAACTGCTCGGTGATGTATCCGGCAAGCTCCATAACGGCGATGCCGGCAGCGTTGAGCTGGTCTTGGCTGACGAGACCCTCGACCACCTGGGTCGCGCCATATCCCCACCGCACGAGCTTGTCGGTGTCAGTGTCCGGGACACCGATGATCCGCCCGACGATCATCATCGGCAGCCGATTCGCCACGGCGCTCATCCATTCGATGCGCCCGTCTCGCATGTTGGCGTTCCAGAGCCGCTCGGCTGTTTCAGCGATGAATGGCTCGAAGGCGCGGATACGCTTGGCAGCCAGTTGCGGGAGCAACGCTTTCCGGTGCACCGTATGCGCGGGCTCGTCGGCGGTGGCCAGCACATGGCTCTTTCCACCGAGTCCTTCCATCTCGAACGTGCCCACTTCGCCGCCGGGCTGATACGTCATCGTCGCGGTGAGATTCGAGGAGAAGTCTTCGGGTCGAGCGATGGCGTCGTTAACTGCATCCCAGCTGCACACCGCGTAGAACCCAGAATCGGCGATCTGATGTACCGGTGCTGTGGCCAACATTCGCCGGTACAGAGGGTAGGGGTCTTGAATGCACTCGTCATCGAACAACTGAATGCCAAGCCGCGTCATCTCTCCACGCTGATCGGCGTCGAGGGTGCGCGTCAACCACCTCCGGAAAAGTCGAAACTCCTGCTAGACCCGTCGTGCGGCGGCAGTCTCACGCTGCGCCGCTGACCTGCATCGACCCTGAAATCTGCCGCCGCTTTTGTCTCAATTCTGAGACGATATGACTTTCTGGATTCGAGAGGACGATCATCCGTGGCCCGAGACGACTGGCTCCTTGGAGGCGAGCGCCGTACGGCAGCCGCAGACCGCATCTATGCCGCGGCTACCGACCTCGTCTTGCGGGACGGCCTGGAAGCCTTAGACATGGACGCCTTGGCTGCACGAGTGCACTGTTCGCGGGCGACTGTCTACCGCTACGCCGGAGGCAAGGCCCAGATACGCGACGCCGTTCTGCTCCGCCTGGCGGCCCGCATCGTCGACTCCGTGCGACGCGCCGTGAAAAACCTAAGTGGCACGGAGCGGGTGGTGAAGGCAATCACAGTCGCACTCGAACACATCCGATCGGATCCCATCCGTCAAATGATGATCGGGTTGAGCGCCGGTCGTGATCTGACCGAGCTTCCTTCGTCGCCGGTGCTGGGGCGTCTCGCCGCCGAGCTCACCGGCGTAACCGACGACGACCCGCAGGCGGCCCAATGGATCGTCCGCGTCGTCATGTCACTCGCGGTTTGGCCAGTCGGCGACAGCGAGGTGGAACACCAGATAGTGCGGCGCTTCATTGCACCAGCATTCAACTGACGGATGACTTCGGTCTCGCGCCCCGTCTTCTCGCTTACCGGATGTAGATCTCCTGACCGGTGGGGTATCCGCCTCCGGTGGTCGTGACGTGGACGTGGTCGTAGTGGCCATAGCCAGATCCTTGTGGACCGGCAGGCGTGTAGTAGACGTCGCGCCAGATCGCGTCTTGGACCCCAAAGCGATCGGCGTTCTTCAGCACGAAGGCGACGATTTGGTTGCCCAGCGCGATGCCCTCAGCGCTGCCCGGGTTGGGGATCATCACGTCGAGCGCCAAGCCGTCGGGATGCCACCTCAGCGCGTCCGGTCGAACACCGCCGATGCTTTGAATCTCGGGGAAGATCGCGCTGATACTGCGAGCCACCAAGATGGTCTTGACCTGCAGACCGCTTTCCGGAGCCTTTCCAGGGGGTAGTAGCTGCTTGAAGTCCTCATGCGCCACCCGCAACCTCGACGCGCGCATCGACTCGGCGGGATCAGGCCGCCGACCGGAGCGCGCCGGCGACACTGCGCGCAGCGGTGTTACCACGAGGTGCTGACAGCACGGGCCAACGCTGTCAGGGACCGGCTCGGCGGCAGCCGGCGGGCGAAGCGGGTGCGCACTTCCGCTGACCGCGAAGAATACGGCGGCGGCCGGCGCCCCCAGTGCCGCCATGACCAGCGATGACCTTGGTCGCTGACTAGGTAACCGATGTCGTCCCACGGGAAGGCACCTCACGAGCAAATGGAGGAAGGGTCACGAAATCATAACTAATCGATTCTGACAGCTGCTTCCGGAGGCACCTATGCGCCCCAGCTACTTGACATGCGTGCAAAACGAGCGCTGGCGTCGCGGCGGTTCAGTGCCCGACCCAAGCAGCCCGTCGAAAGCGCTCAGCTCAGGTATCAGCAGCTACATGAAGGTTGTGCATCGGTCGACGGGGCAACGCCTAGTTCGTCCAGCAGTCGGCGGACCCGCATTTCAATCTCGTCGCGTATCCGTCGAACGGCTTCAATGGATTGTCCCGCTGGATCGGCCAAGGCCCAATCTTCGTAACGCCGCCCCGGAATGACGGGACAGGTGTCACCGCAGCCCATCGTGACGACGACATCAGCAGCCTGCACCATGTCGTCGGTCCAGCGCTGCGGTTGCTCTGCAGTGATGTCGATGCCCTTTTCGGCCATCGCTGAGACTGCGGTCGGGTTGACCCGGTCGGCCGGCTCGGATCCCGCGGAAAACACGACGGCACGGTCACCGGCGAGGTGCCTGAAGAACCCCCAAGCCATCTGGGATCGACCCGCATTATGGACACAAAGAAACAACACTGCGGGTTTCCCGCAGGGATTATTCATGTTGCGCTCGGGGTCGGCGTGAATCGGCGTCGGACCGCCAGGGACACATAAACCAGCGCAACAAGTACAGGCACTTCAATCAGCGGCCCAACAACTCCGGCCAGGGCTTGCCCGGACGTCGCACCAAAAGTGGCGATGGCAACGGCTATCGCTAGCTCAAAATTGTTCCCAGCGGCGGTAAATGCAAGTGTGGTGGTTCGTTCATAGCCGAGGCCCAGCCTGCCGCCGAGTATGTAGCCGCCGCCCCACATGATGGCGAAGTAGGCGAGTAGCGGCAATGCGATCCGCGCGACATCCCAAGGGCGAGCAATGATCTGTGCGCCCTGAAGAGCGAACAGGATGACAATGGTGAACAACAGCCCGTAGAGCGCCCATGGGCCGACAGCAGGCAAGAATCGCGACTCGTACCACCATCGGCCCTTGTTGCGCTCACCAACTCGGCGCGACAGATAACCCAAGAGCAGCGGGACACCAAGAAATATCAGGACGGATTTGGCGATCTGCCACGGCGAGGCTGTGATAGCTGCCTGTTGCAAGCCGAGCCAGCCGGGCAGCACCGACAGGTAGAACCAGCCGAGCGCGGCGAACATTGCGACCTGGAACATCGAGTTCAGGGCAACCAGTACTGCTGCGGCCTCGCGGTCGCCGCAAGCGAGGTCATTCCAGATAATCACCATCGCTATGCATCGGGCGAGGCCGACGATGATCAGCCCAGTGCGGTACTCGGGCAGATCCGGCAGCAATAACCACGCTAAGGCGAACATCAGCGCCGGACCGATCACCCAGTTGAGCAACAGCGACACGACCATAAGTTTGCGGTCGCCGGTCACGGTGTCGAGCCGGTCGTAGCGAACCTTCGCCAGCACCGGGTACATCATCACCAGCAGCCCGATGGCGATGGGCAGTGAGATGCCGTCAACCTGAATGGCGCCGAGCGCGCGGTTCAAACCGGGAAGGGCACGGCCCAGCAACAGCCCGACGACCATCGCGGCGCCGATCCACAGCGGTAGGAATCGGTCGAGCGTGGACAGCTTACCGACGACGGGTATGTGGTCGGCGGCGGCCGGTGCGCTCATTTGGCTGTGGAGGAGTTTCCGGCGCAGCAGGCCTCTTCAGCCGCCGGCACGTCCCCGAACGCCGGCGCATTCTCGCCCCAAAAGGTGTCTGAGTCCGCGAGAACCTTGTAAATCTCCCACCTTTCGCCAGCCGGTCCGGTCAGCCACACTTTGTCTTGTGTCGCGAAGCAACAGGTCGTCCCGATCTGTTCCTCCGTGAACATTCCTTCACCCGCTAGCCGGGCAATCTCGGCGTGGACCTTCTCACTTGATTCAACTTCGACACCGAGGTGGTTGATTGTGCCGCCCTTGCCGGGGTTCTCCAACAGCACCAGCTTCAGCGACGGTTCGGCGATGGCAAAGTTGGCGTAGCCGTCTTTGAGTTTGGCCGGCTGTGTGTCGAACAATTTTGAGTAGAAGGCAACCGCCTCATCCAGCTTTTCGACGTTCAACGCGAGTTGGACTCGTGACATGACTGACTCCTCTACCTGTGAGACATATATCGAACTACTGGCGCCGATCATGCCACCTCTTTGATATATGTCAACATTCTCTGGCATGATGAACCTATGCCGAAGACATTGCCGATGGTGGATATCGCCGCACCGGTCTGTTGTGCACCGGTCGCAGCGGGGCCGGTGGACGACACCGCCGCGTTGGAAATAGCGCTTCGGCTGAAGGCACTCGCCGACCCCGTGCGGGTCAAGCTGGTCTCGCTACTCTTCGGTTCCGCCGAAGGCGAGGAATGCAGTACCGATCTAGCGGCTGCGGTGGGCCTTTCTGAGTCAACGGTCAGCCATCACCTGACCCAGCTACGTCGCGCCGGACTAGTCGCGTCCGAGCGGCGCGGAATGAATGTGTATCACCGGCCTCGGCCTGACGCGCTCGTGGCACTCTGCTCGGTGCTAGATCCCAACTGCTGCACCTAGCCGTGTAGCGGAATCACGTTGCCGTAGCTCGGCGTCGGTGCTGGGGTCGCTAACTAACTAGGTGTGGGCTAGGTGAGGGCTGGGTGTTCGAACAGCGAAAATACTTTCCCAAGCTGAGAACGCGGGTTCGATTCCCGTCATCGGCTCCACTTCGGCCAGCGCAGACGCTGCTTGATACGCATCGCGAGTTGGCTCTCCGTGGCCAAAACGTGACAGAGACTTGACCGAATTCCTAACGCGCGCCTGCAGATTCACTCGTCGTAGCCCCTCTACCATCGCAGTGGCATTGCGAAGGAATTGGAGCTATGTGGGCCGTCGTTCGGTGGGTTTTTGCGGTGATCGGGATTGCTGCGATTGTGGTTGGGCCGCCGGCCGACGTGCGCCTGCTGGCAGCGGATCAGCCGTACCGGTTTGCCATCGCATCAGTTCGGCCGACCCGGGATCAGGTCGTGGGTGTGGCACACCCCGTGGTGGTGATGTTCAGGGCGCCCATCGCCAACCGGCACGCGGCCGAACAGGCCATCGAGGTCAAGTCGACGCCCCCGATGACCGGCAAGTTCGAGTGGCTCGCCAACGACGTTGTGCAGTGGGTTCCCGATCGATTCTGGCCGGCGCACAGCACCGTGGCGCTTTCGGTGGGCGCCCTGTCCACGGACTTCAAGACCGGGCCTGCCGTCCTCGGCGTCGCCGATATCTCCGATCACACGTTCACCGTGAGCATCGACGGAGTCGGGGCGGGACCGCTGCCTCGGCGACCTGCACCGCATCATCTACCGCACGCGGGAGAAGAGGGCGTGATGCTGGCCTCGATGGGGCGGCCGCACTTCCCGACGCCCGTCGGCTCTTACACCGTGTTAGCCAAAGAGCGCACGGTGATTATGGATTCGAGCAGTGTCGGCATCCCGGTTACCGATCCCGAGGGCTACCGGGTGCCGGTGGATTACGCCGTCCGTATCAGCAGGCGCGGCCTCTACGTGCATTCGGCTCCGTGGGCGATCCACTCGCTCGGGTTTGAGAACGTCAGCCATGGCTGCATCAGCCTTGGCCCCGCGGACGCGGAGTGGTACTTCAACACGGTCAACATCGGCGACCCGGTCATAGTGCAGGACTAGCCGCGGCGACCGCCGTTGGCGTCACGAGAAATGCACGGCCTCAAGCCGCTGTTAGGGCCGGGTTTTCGCTAGCCGTCGTGGCCTCAGCTCGCACCAGCGGGGCCGGGTAGAACCGGCTGACCGGGCACTGGTCCACCAGCCGGCGCGGGACCAGTCGGGTCACCTTTGCCGCGATAGCTACCCGACATGTCGATGAGTGGAGCGCCCGCCGGCACCGGCGCACCCACCGGGGCGCCCACGGGAGCACCAACCGGGGCGCCCACGGGTACCGGGGCACCCACCGGCGCACCGACCGGAGCACCGACCGGGGCACCGACCGGCACCGGCGCACCCACCGGGGCGCCCACGGGAGCACCGACCGGAGCACCCACCGGCACCGGCGCGCCAGCCGGGCCGCCCCGGCCCCGGCAGCACCAGCCATGTCAGTGAGCGGAGCGCTCGCAGGAGCGCATACACCTGCGGCAGCCCCTGATTCGACTTCGCCGGCCAGTCCCTGCATGCACGCGTAGCCGCCCGTTATCAGCGGCGCGGCAGCGGCGTGCGGGCTCAACGCTAGAGCGGCCCCGCAAAGCCCCGCACCGGCAACGACTTTGATGCTGACCCGATCAAAGCTCGTCATCACCGTCAACTCCTTCGCGCTCGAATGTTGGCGCACGCACAAGGCTCGGCAAAACCGCATGGCCGCCCGAAGCGATACTTAGACACGGATTCAATTGTTAGCAGAGCCGATGTGAAAGACGCGGCGCGCCGCACCGCGCCGTTTCCAAATAGTGACGTTCAGCCTGGGCGTAAGGGATGGCAGCGGGACGGCTGCACATACTCAACGAGATGTCTACCGGATTGCATCTGGCCTCGAAAGGCCACGGCCACAATGCTTTAAGGCAGCGCACGTAGTTTCCCCGCCGGTGGGATATCCGCCACCAATCGTCGTGACGTGGACGTGGTCGAAATGGCCGTACCCCGTTTGTCGCGCGCCTTTGGGCGTGTAGTAGACGCCGCGCCAGATCGCATCTTGTATGCCGAAGCGGTCCGTGTTCGCCAGCACGAATGCAACGATTTGGTTACCAAGCGCGATGCCTTCGGCGCTGCCGGGGTTGGGGATCATCACGTCGAGCGCCAACCCCTGGGGATGCCA
Organism: Mycobacterium xenopi; assembly: GCF_009936235.1. NCBI lineage: Bacteria > Bacillati > Actinomycetota > Actinomycetes > Mycobacteriales > Mycobacteriaceae > Mycobacterium > Mycobacterium xenopi. The sequence goes on from NZ_AP022314.1 coordinate 4,531,160, forward strand.
ACGCAGCGAACCGGCCGCACACCACCGATTTTCTGGATCTCGGGAAACAGCGCACTGATGCTGCGGGCAATCTGACGCTGCCGGTCATTGGGACCGTTCGTACCCACGAGAACACCCGCCGTATCGAACGGCTGATCACCAAAGGCCGAGCGCGGGTGTTGGCAATCAGCTTGCGGCGTAACGGTACTCGGTTGGACGCGAGCGTGCGAGTGCTCGCGCAGCGCCCCCAACAGCCGTGCGTGGCGCATCCTGAGTCACGGGTCGGTGTCGATGTGGGTGTGCGGCGTCTGGCCACCGTCGCCACCGACCGATGGTTCCCGTCGTCGAAAACCTGCCACGTTTGCGGGCATGTGCAAAGACATCGGGTGGGACGAAACCTGGCAATGTGGCAGCTGCTCGGTCACCCATCGACGTGATGCCAACGCCGCGATCAACCTCGCACGCTACGAGGACACCATTAGCGTCGTCGGCCCAGTCGGGGCCGCCGTCAAGCGTGGAGCCGACCGTAAGACCCGGCCGAGCCGGGCAGGTGGCTGTGAAGCGCGGAAGGGACGCAGCCGCAAGGCTGCCGAACAACCCCGAGACGGGGTGCAAGTTGCGTGACCACTAAAGATCACTCCCTGGCAACGGCGCTGAGTGCAGCCAGGACTAATAACCGATGACCGTCGCTGCCCCTGCGCATTCGCTGCCGACCCACCGCAAGCACCGTAGAACAAGCAAAGAAAAGTCACAAATTGATAACGGTCGGGGGTGACGGTGCCCGTTATGGTCGCGACAGGCCATAAGCGAACGACGGCACTGGCAGCGGCAGTGAGAACATCTCCGTCATGAGCGATCCACCAGAGTCGCTGGCAGACGCCGTCACCGCACCTGCCGCCGAGACACCGCATCAGCGGTTTCGCTGGCAGGTGCCCGACAGGGCCGACCCCTGGATAGCGGCAGTCCTGGCCACGCTCGTGGGCATGCTGCTCTCCTGGCGGCCGTCATTCTGGTTCGACGAGTCGGCCACGATAGCCGCCGCGAACCGGTCAGAGATCGACATCCTGCGGCTGCTCCTGAACTTCGACGCGGTCCACGGCCTGTACTACCTCGCGATGCATGCGTGGTTGTCGTGGGCGCCGATCAACGAGTTCACCGCGCGACTTCCCAGCGCGGTCGCAGTGGGCGTCGCCGCTGCCGGTCTCGTCGTGTTGGGCAAACTGGTGGCCAACCGACCCACCGCATGGGCTGCGGCGGTTGCCTTTGCCGTGTTGCCGCGCATCCTTTGGTCAGCAGTCGAAGCCCGGTCCTATGCGTTGACCGCCGCGGTCGCGGTGTGGCTGACGGTGGTGCTCGTCATCGCCGCAGCCCAGCGTGGGTTTTCGTTGTGGGCGCTCTACAGTTTCGTCCTCGCGCTCGCCGTTGTCACCTACGTGTACCTTGGCCTGCTGGTGTTCGCCCACGCTGTCACCCTCATGTTGAGACGAAAGTGGCGGCAGCTCTTGCCCTTTGGTGTCGCGGTCGTGGCCGCTGCCGCTCTAGCCTCTCCACTGATTGCGTTGGCGGCCGGCCAGCGCCAAACCCAGCTCTGGTGGATCGGTCAGGGTGGTTACCTAAGCGGAGTGGTCTGGGAACAATGGCTCACCGGCTCAAGGCTTTTCATGTGTGCAACCGCGGTCCTTCTGGCATGGGGATCGATTGCGCTCACTACCAGGAAGGCTGCCCTAGACGCACTGGCGGTGGCGTTACCGTGGATGGTGATCCCGACCGCGATACTCGTCGGATACTCGGCTGTTGGCAGCAACGTCTATCAGCCAAGGTATCTGACCTACACCGCGCCTGGCCTGGGATTGCTGCTCGGGGTTTGTATCGCAGCCATCGCGCGGCAGCGAACGCGAATGATGTTGGTAATCCTAGCAATTCTTGCACTTAGTTCGGCCACCGCGTTCGTCACGCAGCGCGGCAGGTACGGGAAAACAGGCGGCGCTGACTATTCCGAAATTGCCCGCGTCATCAACGCCAATTCCAAACCGCATGACTGCATCGTCTTCGGTGCCGCAGACAATGAACCGTTGCGGGCCGCTGCCGCTGCCCGGCCCGACGCCTTTGCTCAGCTTGACGACGTCGCAGCCGGTATCCCGGGCGCGTACGCGGCCCAGTTGTGGACGCAAGATCTTCCCCTCGATAGCGATGTCGTCAAGCCACGGCTAGCCCGCTGCACGGTGTTGTGGGCAATCGTTGACCGCACGACGCCTGCACCCGTCGTCGATGCCGCGCAACGCCAGGGATTCAGGGTCGATCACGAGCAGACCCTGAACCGCAGCAAGGTTATTCGGCTGGTAAAGCGTTGAGCCGAATTACCAGACCCGGATGTAGTCGATGAGCATCTGGGCCGGATAGGTGCCCAGTGCCGGATCGCCCGCACCAACCCCACCGACGGCAAGGGTAAACATGGGGGTCATCCAATAGCCGGGGTTGTTGAACGGCCAGCGCATGTCGTCCGGAGCGCCGCCGTGGACATGGATGGGTTTGGGCGGAACGCTGAAATACGGTGTGCCGTCTCGCGAGAAATGGAAACCGTCCTCATACCATCCCATTTGCCAGGTGTGCCAAGCGCTGTCCACCAGCCCGGGGATCGATTTGCCTTCCCACGTTTTCCCGTTGGACGCCGCATGGACCGTCGTCCCTGGGGGCCACTGACCGTTGCCGTACCACTCGAAAATGTCGACCTCGCCGTCTGGCAGCGGATCCTCCTGGACAGTCCAGAATGCCGGCCACAGGCCGGGGTACAAGCAGTCCAGCTTTATCCGTGCCTCCCAGGTGTGGCCGATGGGGCCGCGCCAGTTTCCCCGCACTTTGCCGCTGTAATACTGGTCACCCTCTCGGGTGGCTTGCAGGACGAGATTGGAATTGCCGTCCAGAAACACGTTTTGGGCACGATAGATCCCCTCGACCGGCGGGAAGACATCGTCCTGCCAGGTCTGCACCGTCCATTTGGCCGGATCGGGACCCGCACCCGCCGGTCCGTCGAATTCGTCGGAGAAAATATAGCTCCCGCCGGCGGAGCCGGCCGGCGCGGACGGAGGTGGCACGGGAGCCGGCGCCTTGGGTGAAGACGGGTGAGCCCATGCCTGGGGCATGCGTACCGCAGCTAACAGCGCGCCAATTCCCGTCATCAACAACATGCTGCGACGATCCATTTCACAAACCACCAATCGCTACAAGCGGAAAATCGACCCGGGCGCAAAGCGCTGCAGGCTCAACGCTGGCGAACGCTGTTGGAATAAAACCATTTGACACCGCGGCAGCGCAACGGAACGCGGGCAAACGGCTGGCCCGCGCTCCGGCGGAGTCACCGCACACCGCGCGAAGAATCACCAGACACGCACCCAGTCGATGAGCATGTCCGCTGGATACTTACCCGGCCGCGGATCGCCGCCACCCGAACCGGCAACTGCCAAGTTCAGCACCGGAAACACTTGGTAGCCAGGATCATTGAAGGGCCAGTCCGCTAACGATTTCGCTGGCACGTCGAAATACGGTGGCGCACCGTCAACGTAGTCTTTCCAGAAGCGGATGCCTGCCTCGTCCCATTGGCATCGCCATGTGTGCCAGCCGCTGTCGATCGCAATCTTGTGCGTTGCCCATTCGGAGCCGTTTGCTTTTGCGTGCACGGTGGTTGCCGAAGGCCAGTTGCCGTTGCCGTACCACTCGAACACGTCGATTTCGCCGCGATCGTCGTTGCCCAACCAAAAGGCCGGCCAGCAGCCGGCAGTCAGGCAATCGAGTTTTACCCGCGCTTCCCAGGTGTGGCCGATGCCGCCCCGCCACGGGCTTTGAATTTTGCCGCTGTAGTAAATGTTGCCATCTTTCGCCGCACGGATCACAAGATTGGATTTGCCGTCGAGGAACACATTTCTGCGATCGTCGCGGTATTGCCCGACGTTTTCCGGCCGCTCCCAAAACGTCGGGTCTTTCATCGACTCACGGGCACGCGCAACCGTCCACTTCGAGGGATCGGGGGCGGACCCGGCCGGCCCGTCGAATTCGTCGTGGAAAAGGTAGTTGCCGGTGGCGGCGTTGCCGGGCGGTGCTGCCGGGGGTGGCAGCCGATCCGCCGGTGCGTTACGCCCGGTCGCCGACGCCCTGGCCGACGCGACGGGGACCGCGGCAGCCAGCGCGCCGATGCCCGTCATCAGCATCAGTCTGCGACGATTCAAGTCAGCCACAGCTCGAATGAAACCATGCGCCGGGGGCACCCCGCAGCGTGACCCGCCGCTGCGCCGACGCCGCGGGTCCGTCGTCGCACGTCAGGACCGCAGTCACCGACGGAGCACGCGGTTGCCCGCGCGGGCTACGGCGTCCCTTCCGTCTCGTCCGGATTGTCGAGGACGCTGACCGCGATGCCGTACGGCAGGAATCGGACCTTGCGCGCCGGGTCGGTGTTGTTTTTGTTCGCGCGCAGCGCATCGAGCTCAGTCGCATACACCTCTTCGACGTGGGCGCCGCCGTCGTCTCCCACGGTGTAGATCACCCAGACCCCGTCGCCGGTTTCGCCTGTCGTTTCCGGCTCGCGCCGCGAGCGGCGCGCCATGTCCTCGAAAAACACCGACCATCCCGCTCGGTCGCCGGGCGCGGTCAAGAATCTGCCGATCCGCTCGAACAGGTCGCGCAGTCCTTCGCCCGCCTCGCGGATTACTCGATCGAAATCTTCGGGATCGAATCCGAACCCACCGTCGTCGCGCATCACACAACCCTTCTGCCGCACCGGTCACCCTCAGTGTGCGCGCAGCACGCGAAGTCGTGCCACGTGCGGCCGTGTGCCGCAGATGCGAGCTAGGGTCCGGGCGGCGGTGCCGGCGGGGGCGGATTGATCGGGATCGGCACCGTGACGAACGGTAGCCGCAGATACATCGTCATCGGCGGCATTGCAGGCGCTGGAGGCGGCGGTGGCGGCGCGGCCGGAGGTGGCGGGGGTGGCGGCGCGGCGGCGGTGGTGGAGGCGCCGCCGGCGGCGCGGGCTGCGGTGCCGGGGCGGCGGGCGCCACGTATGCGGGTGCTTGGGGGGCCGGTGCTTGGGATGCCGGTGCTTGAGGGGCCGGAGTCCGATGAACCGGCGCGGGGTGCGGCGCCACTACCGGCGCTGGCTCCGGAATCGTCTCCGGCGGCGGAGACGGTGCTGCGGTCGGCGGGGCAGGCGAGGCCGCAGGCGCAGGCGACGCGACCGGTGGCGGTGCAGCCGGCGGCGCAGAGGCGGGCGGCGCAGGCGGTTGCGCGGTCGGTGGCGCCGGCGCCTGTTCGGTCGGGATGACCACACCCCCGCCGGGTTGGGGTCGCTGACCTACCGTCGGCCGCACATCGACGACCAGCGAAACAACCAGCGCCACAGCGCCAATCAACAACGCTGCCGCCGCAGCAGTGCCGACCAGTACTATCGGCCGGTGTCGCCGCGGGGGCTGCTCCTCGATGAGGTCAGGCAGCGCGCTATACGCCAGTGCCCCGCTCGCTGGGCTGGCCTGCCCGGAAACGTCCAGGTAGGTCGGGGCGACCGCGTACTGATCGACCTCGCCGGTGCCGGGATCTTGCGCGTAGGCCAAAGCGGCAGTCGATGACGCAAACAGTGGGGCATTCGCTGACGCTAGCGCCGCCCCTCGAGCCAAGGCCGTGTCCGGCTCCTCGGGCACGCTCACCGGAAGAGTCGTCGCCTCCTCCAGGCGCTGCTTAATGGGCACGACGTCGACGCCGCAGCCAACGATGAACACGCCCTGCGGGCGAGATTCCAGCGACTCCAGGCCGCACACCATCGACGTCAGCTCTGCCGCGTCGGCCGCCAGCTCGGCCGTGTCGCCTTCGCCCCACACCGTGTTCACGAGCCGTCGACGCAAGTCGACGATCGAGCCGTCGGCGCAATTGACGACGGCCAAGGTGGCGCTCCGCGGCTCGACGAACAGCAATGCGATGTGCTCGTAGCCCAGCGCGGTGCCCACCGTTTGCGCTAGGGCTGCGGTGGCCAGCAACGGCCCGACCAGCATGACGCCGTCGATTTGCCGGCTATCCAGGGCATCGCGCAACACGGGAGCGTCCTGGGCGTCGGTCCACGTCACGCCGGTCGACGTCAGTTGATAGCCGGCCTCCAGCGCGGCTTCCCGTGTGCCCAGGATCGCGGCTATCACCTGATCGGCCGCGGCTGCGGTTGCTGAGTCGCCATCGACTGCCACCTCGAAGTGGTCTTCGTCGACGGTGGCACCGTCCGCGTTTTCGCCTTCGACCAGCACCATGCGGACCGTAGTGGGGGCCATCGACACCCCGAGTACGATGTCCACAACTCCTCCAAAGTTTTTGCTGCCACGGTCTGGCGGAGGAGTGCACCGCGCGGGCCGCCACCTACAAACTTCGTCGCCGCATCCGGATACGGCGTTACAGCCGGATTAGCTGGACCTATGAAGTTCTTGTCGAAGTGAGACGGCAGCACCACCCGATGGCTCCGCCGACCTTGGTAGTCCAACCCTACCCGCATAGCTGCGAACAGGGATCCAGACAGTGCGAACGCCTCGGGCGACATAGCTGTGCCGCCGCGGCAGCATTCCGGCGAGGGCGGTTCGGGTTAGCCAGGTTTGCGGTCAGTAGCCGCCGGGATTCACAAACTGGTTCTGAGGCGGGTTCGGCGCCTGCGACTGCGGAACCTGAATCGGTATCGGGACGGGCACCAACGGGACCGTCAACCACTCGGTGGTCATCGGCACCGTCGTTGTGGTGGTCGTCGTCGTAGTCGGCGACGGGGTGGTCGTCGTAGTGGTCGTTGTCGTCGTGGTTGTGGTGGTCGTGGTCGGCTGGGTCGTGGTTGTCGGCGCCGCGCGGTATGTCGTCGTCACCGGCGGCGGTGGTGGCGGCGCTTCGGACGACGGCGGGGGCGGCGGTGGCGCTTCGACGCTGGTCGGTGGCGGCGCGGCGCTCGGAGACGGCGGCGGGGCGAGACTCGGTGACGGCGGCGGGGAGCTGAGTGCTGGCGGCGGCGCCACGGTCGTCGTGCTCGTTGGCGCGGGAGGCACGTGTCGTTCGGTCGTGCTTGTCAACGACAACGCCACCCCACCGATGGCGGTCATCGAGACCAGACCCGCGAGCCCGACAAGCAACTGCGGCAGGCGATATCGCCGCGGTCGCTCGACCGGCGGCTTTATGGTCGGCAGCAGCTGCGACGGCGTGGCGCGGGCATCGTCGTCGTAGAAGCGGTAGAACGAACCAGTAAACGGCACCGGCTCGTTGCCGGTGTCATCGGCCTCCGACCAGGCCAGCTGTCGCGGCGTCGCGTCATCACCGGCAAGCACGTCGCCGTTGATCGCGCCGAAGCCACCGGTAGACAAGCCGAAGGTGTCGTCTAGCGTGCTGACCCCGCACTCCACAGTGTTTGAATCGTCGGCAGGCGGGATGAACCCGCCGGTCATCGAACGCATGCTGCCGGTGGTCGCACCGGCCATTGCCGCGATCGCCGTCGGCGCTTCGAGCCTCTCATCGACCCCCTCGGCTCGAGGTTGTGCCGCGAGCATCATGGCGCCCACCGCAGGGGCGAGTTCGGGTTGCAAAGCGGTCACCACGGGCTGCTTGACGTGGGACGAAAGGCGTTCTGCGACAGCCGGTATCCGAGCTACACCACCGGCCATCGCCACCGCAGCGAGGCCCGTGCGGCCGATGTTGTTGCGCGCCAACATGTCGTCGAATGCGCAGAACACACTGTCGAGTCGATCCTGTATCAAGCTCTCCAGATCGGATCGTGTGACGCGGAGTCGAGCGCTTTTGCTGGGGACTTCGACCGCTAGTTCGGTCGCCGCCTCGGTAGACAACCGCTCCTTGGCGCAGCGGCATTCCTCGAGGAGCTGAGTCAGCTCTCCGACTGCAGCGGTGCTCGCGATGTCGGCCTGAGTGCTATGACCGATGCCGTCCAACACATGCATCAGCAGCGCCTGGTCGATAGCGTCGCCGGAAAATTCGGTATAGCGCAGCGTTTTGGCGATCGGCGTAAACCCGGACGCGGCGTTGGCCAAGGTGATGCTCGTGCCGCCACCACCGAAATCGAACAAGGCGACCACACCGTCAGCCGGCAACCGCGCCTGCGAGTTCAACGCCGTCAACGCCGTCATCGCATCGGAGACAAGGCGTGGGGCGACCCCAATCCGGACGAAACCCGCATGCGTACATAGTGCTTCCTGCAGGGCCCGCAGCGCATCGATCTCCCAGTGTGCGGGCGCCGCTATCGAGATATCTGCGGTCGAGGGGTCAGCGCCCAACGCGGCAATCAGCGCGTCGAGCGCTTCGACCAACAGCAGGGCCGGGTCGTGGGTCGAGCCGTTGCCTGATACCAGTGCCTTGGACTCACCCACCCTTTCGACAAAGCCGGTCATCACGATCCCGGCTGCGGGTGAGTCCGAATCCTCCACGGGAACACCGAGTTCGGGTGCACGGTGCGGGTAGAGGGTCAACATGGCGCGCCGCATGACGGGTGGAGTGCCGTTACGCGCCGCGACTAGGTTGGTGGTCCCGATCGACAACCCCAGCGGGTCGTACATAAAGCGAATACTTTCGTCGATAGCGGTCGGTGGCCAGCGTCAACCATAGCCATGGTCCACGCCGATGCGAATCCGTCACAACATCATTGGTATGCGCTCGATGCTGTTGTGTCACCGAAGTGAGACCGTCAGCATCTTGACAGCACCGCCGCGGGCTCACACCACGGTGAGCGGCAACGACCGTCTCGGCCGGAACTGAAATGTCGATCCGCGACTGAGCTTGGCCACCGAAACCTCGGGCAATTCGGCGGCAGCGGTATCGGTTTCGATGAACTCGGCCGCCCAGTCGCTGGCGGTTCCAGCAAGGTGAACCTGGACATGCGGGTCCACCGCGGTGGCGATCGCCTGCAACGGCTGCACGGAATCTGGTGCACACAACGAAATCCACGCGCCGTCGTCGTGCGCCGGTGAGCGATGCACGATGAGTCGCTTGCCTATGATCTCGGCCGCGACGTAACCGACAGGGTTGAGCAGCGGATGCAATTCCAGAACCCTCAAGACGCCCTCGACACCACCCGGCAGCGACAGCGCCCGATGAATCCGCTCAGCCCCAAGCCCCGCCACGCCGGTCAGCTGCCGGGTGCACACCGAGGCGACCAGGTCACAATCGGCCCCGGCCCGTGCCCGTACCGCGATCGCGAACGACAGATACAACAGATGCATCTGCAAACACACCTCGTCGGCGATGCGCACCAGCGCCGAATGCGAGAACGCGCCGAAGTCGAGGTCGGAAACCAGCGGACCCGAGTAGTCGGCGAGGCCCTCCTCGGATCGATCGATCGCGCCGAGTTCCCAAGTAGCAGCCTGAGTTTGACGGACGACATCGAGCGCCGGGATGCCCTCGGCCGGCGGGTGCGAGTCGTCGATGATCACCGTCCAGGCGCAGTGGGGATGCCGATCGGACGGTACCCGCGGCGGCCGGTGAATGGGACGCATCTGCGCTCGCGGGTTGGTTGCCACGGCGGTGGCGTCGAACGTGGGGTCCTCGATGGTGTGGCACATGCCGAAGACGTACTCGTCGCCCATCGGCTCCACGTCGAGCAGCGCGCCGCAATGGTCGAGGTGAAACTCGCCATGCCAGCGGTCGTGCACCGTGAAGCGGAAATCCATGAACTGCGGCGGTGCGCCGATATCGAGTTGAAGCCCTTTGAAGATGGTGGGCACGTCGTCGCCCCCGTAATTGAGCGCACGCTGCATGCGTTTGGTGTAGATCGGGCTCGCGCCCGCCCACTCCTCGATGGCGATCTGCAGCATTTCTTCGCGTCCGAATGCCTCGATACACCAAGCCATCCCGGAGCGATCCATCATGTGCCCGATCAGCAGCAGCTCCGGGACCAAAACAGCCAACTGCTCACGGGACAGCCGCGCGTACCGGGATTGGCTCACCCCCCAAAAATAGAGCTGTCTATGTTATAAAGTCAATAATGTCCGTAGCTTCAGGTCGCCCGGTGGTTCCCACCCGCCGTACCAGCGCGCCCCGCAAGCGCGGGGACGACACCCGCGCGAAGATCATCGACGAGACGGTCCGCTGCATCATCGAGGAAGGCTTCGAAGCGGCGACCGCCAAGCACGTCGCCGAACGGGCCGGTGTGACGTGGGGGGTCATCCAATACCACTTCGGCGATCGCAATGGTCTGCTGATCGCCGTCGTCGACGACGGTGTGGCCAAGCTGCTCGACAGTCTGTCGTCGGCCGACGGGACCGAGTTGCCGCTGCGCCGACGTATCGAGGTCGTCGTCGACACGGCCTGGGCATGCTATAGCAGTCCCACCTCGATGGCGGCCTTCGAAATTCTGCGGGCCACCCGCGGCGGCCTGGGCGAGTCCGCGCGGCGGCATTTGCTTGAGATGAACTCCGCAATCAACCGACTGGGCGCGTTGATCACCGATGATCCTGCCAATGATGGTGTGGCCGAGGTGATTTGGGCGACGCTTCGCGGGGTGGTGCTCGCACATATGCTCACCGGGATGCCGGTGGACTGGCAGCGCGAGCGACGAGCCTTGATCGACATGGTCACCCATTATCTGCGGCGGCGCAGCTAGTCGTTTCCGCTGCCGCCACGAGTTTCACGAAGGGCGCCAAACGATTTGAGCGACGCCGTCTGGTGAAGAAGCGTCGATGCGCCACGTTAGGACGTGTGTGTTGGCAGGCCAAGGAGGTGCTCAGTGATGTAGTTGAGGGCGAACTCGTTGCTAACCGGCCCGGAGCGAGACAATCGGGCATCGAGATAGCTGTCGAGCCAGCCTTGGCGTTCGTCCCACGCGTCGGCGCCCATGACCTGCATGGCGTGATCGGTCGCGTCGAATGCGAGGTCGGCCGTGAGCAGTTTGGCCATGTTTGCGTGGCCGGCAATGTCGAATCCATCGACTCCAGCGTCAAAACGCGCGGCAGTACGGTAAACAAAGAGCCGGGTCGCCTCCAGGCGAGAGTGCAATGCCGCAAGCGGATGGGCGATGGCCTGGTTGGCGCCGATGGGCAGCGTGCCGGATACAACGCGTTCTTTGGCGCGTCGCACCGATTGGGTGATGGCGTAGCCAGCGACTCCCAGGCATAGCGCCGCGGTCAACACTCGCTCGACGTGAGTGAATGGCCACATGACCATTAGACCCTGCCCCTCAACGCCGATGAGATCCTCTTGCGGCACGCAGACGTCGTTGAGCTCGAGCTGGTACTGCTTGACGCCTTCGCGGTGACGCATCGATAGCTCCGTCATCGTGGCCCCGGGTGCGCGCGGATCCACCAGGATCGTGGTATAGCCCGTTGGCTTGCCGTCGGCGGTCTTCGGTGGGCGCCCGAAGACGAGCACACGGTCAGCGACATCAAGCCCAGAGGTAATGCTTTTAAGACCGCGAACAACGAAATGGTCGCCGTCGCGCCGGATTTCGGTTGTGGTGCGAAAGAGATTGTGGCCTGTCTTAGCCTCCGTGGTCGCCATCGCCAAAAAGACCTCGCCGCAAGCCACACGGCGCACCTACACGTCACGCGCGATGTCGGGGCCGGCCTGACTAATCGCGTGAGCGATTGCTGCTGACAGCACCGGCATCCAAAGCACGATGTTATGTTCGGCGAAAGCCTCCAGGACCACCGTCATTGCCAGCAAGCCGCCACCCGTGCCGCCATAGTCGCCGGGCAGTGCAGCTCCCGGCCAGCCACGGTCACAGAACAGTGCCCACAACTCCGGATGCATCTCGCTGTGATCAAGCAAGTGCTGTCGAATCTCTCTGGCGCGCGGCGCGAATTCGGCAGCGATCCTGCGGGCTTCCGTTTGGATTCGCAGGTGTGCCGATGAAAGCGCGAACAATTCGCTCTGGGTTGGGACCGCCGCAATGGTCATCGCCGTGCTCCTACCGGTCGGATCCAGACTTTGGTGGCAGAGTATCACTCCAGAGTAACACTCCACAAGTGGCAGGATCGATACTCTGGAGTGATACTCTGGGTGGGTGGAGATCCGGGAGCGCATCCTGCAGGCAGCCTTGGACTGCTTCACCGAATTGGGCTATGACCGCACCACCGTGACCATGATTCGTGAACGCAGCGGTGTCTCGAACGGTGCGCTGTTCCATCACTTTCCTAATAAGGAAGCGATTGCAGCCGGGCTGTATCTCGATGCGATGCGATGCGTGCAGGAGGGGTACTGGGCGACACTGAAAGACCAGCCCGCCACCCTGCGCGATGCGGTGGCCGGAATTGTTGCCAAGTTATTGGGCTGGGTCGAGTCCAACCAGCAGTGGGCGAGGTTTCTTTACGCGCAAGGCCACCTCGACTGGTCCAGTGACGCCGCGGGCGAACTACGAACCATCAACCGCGATCTTGTGCTCGCATACCGGGAGTGGCTCGGCCCATTCATTGCGACCGGTCAAGTCCGCGATCTGCCGATGGTAGTGATTGTGGCGGTGGTCACCGGTCCGGCGCACGCCATCGCACAACGGTGGCTCGCCGGGCAGATCGGCGGATCGCTGCTGAGCTACGCCGACGACTTGATCGACGCGGCAGTCGCCAGCCTCAGCGGAAACCCAACATCACGACGCCAACGAAAACGCAAGCTACCCACCACGGGACATGTTCGCCTGCAGCTAGTCGCAGACGATGGCACGGTCGTTGCGGAAGGCGAAGCCGTCACCGCACTCACTTCTATGGGTGCTTCTATCAGTGCTGCCGCCCACCACAGCGCGGTGCGCGAAACACCAGATCGACCGTAACCCCTACCACACGCAAAGCGTGCTGCGGTGATCAAGAATTTTGCGCCGCAGCGCGGCGCGAATGCTGACCCGCCCTGCGGACCGATTCAGCGCGCCGACGGGTTGCGGCGGCGTCTTGGCGGTGTGCTCCAATGATCTGATGAGCGCTGACGACGTCGCCGCTGACATAGCGGCAATTAAGCAGGTCAAGTATCGCTACCTGCGGGCACTGGACACCAAGCACTGGGACGAGTTCGCCGAGACCCTAACCGAGGACGTCAAGGGCGACTACGGGCCGTCGGTGGGTGAAGAACTGCACTTCGCCAACCGCAAAGACCTGGTCGACTACATGCGTTCGGCGCTGGGTCCCGGCATCATCACCGAACACCGGGTGACCCATCCCGAGATCACGGTGACCGGTGACGAAGCCACGGGTGCCTGGTACCTACAAGACCGCGTCATCGTTCCCGAGTTCAACTTCATGCTGATCGGCGCGGCCTTTTACCACGACAGTTACCGGCGCACCAGCAAGGGCTGGAAGATCAGCTCCACCGGCTACGACCGGACCTACGATGCGACAATGTCGCTGGCGGGCTTGGATTTTAAAGTCAAACCTGGGCGCGCGCTAGCCTGACGACACAGCTATTGCCCGATTGCCATCAGCGCGCCGGGCTGCAGCCAGCGGATGATCTGCACCAGCGTGTCGTCGTCGATTGCCACGCATCCTTCGGTGGGCCCGCCGTCGGTGGTGTGGAAGAAAAATGCCGCACCGTTGCCAGGGATGCGAGCGGTGTTGACGCCCATCACCACCGCGTGTTTGTACTGTGGGATGTCGAGATTCTCGCTTGCGGCGGTATCGAACGGGCACTGGTCTTTTCGGCAGAGCTGCATGGTGTTGAAAGTCGGGCTGCGCTCGTCGCCGCTCCACCAGTGGTCGGGACCGACCTGGACATACTTCAGTCCCCCACCGGGATTGGGCGCGGTGCCAAACGCATACGGCAGCGTGAATACGCCCATCGGGGTGGCCGGGTAGCCGCTTTTGGCCTGTGGCGTCAGACCCGCCGATCCGACGTGGGCGGGTATGCCCGCCGCGATCGGCTGCCATCCCGTGGCGCTGCGCTGATAGACATCCATCTTGGCGTTCGAACCGCCCACTCCGACAACGGAAATCACTTGGGTGGCATTGCCGACAGAGTGCGCGAACCACGGGTTTACCACCGCTGCGGTCAGCGGTGCGACCGCCATCGTGAAGCCGACCGCGCACAGCGCAGCAGACAGCACAGCCACCAGTCGGCGCACCGTTTCATGATCAGCGGGTCAAGACCTGAGGTCAAGTAAAGGTTAAGACTCGATTCGGTCACCGAGCCGTCTACAGCCCGGGGCGCATCGACGGGTTCGCCTATATGATCGGCAGCGATGTCTCTTTCGAAGCGACGAAAACACCTGACATCGTTGATTTCTGCGATGTTGTGGTCCATTCGCCGCCCGGCCAATTGACTGTTGCATAGATTGCCCAACGTATCTGGGGGTACTAGAGGGCGACGATGACACCGACCAACCGCGGCATCACGCCGTCCCATCCAAATCGAAGCAGCCAGCTCGCCGCGATGAGCGCGGAAAGCTCACCGCCGCTGACAGTCTGGCTCGGGTCGGCGATGTACACCTTTCCCACCGACCGGGATGTCACCGTGGGGCGCGACCGTGACTGTGACATCTGCCTGCACGAGGGTGACCGCGCTTCCCTCGGGTTGATATCACGCACGCACGCGATATTGCGGTTCGACGGCGCGCAGTGGGTTGCCGTGGACAAAAGCCAGAACGGTGTTTTCGTCGACGGCGTGCGCGCCCCGATGGTGATGATCGGCGACCGCCAGAACATCGCGCTGGGCAGCCCGCACGGACCGCAGCTAACGTTTCGTGTCGCGACCTCTGCAGCGCCGGCCGAGCCGCGCAATCCGCCGACGCTGGACCGCATGTCGGCCGCGCAGGCCAACACCGGCAACGCCAGGACGAACCGGTTCCCCCGCGCTGTGCTGGCGCCGCCGATGCCGCGAACCCCGCCCGCACCACCGCAGCCGCGGCGTTCCGGACGCTTTGGCGACACGATGCGTTTCTTACTGCCGCCGCGGCCTGGCGTCGCGCCGCCTGGGACGACGACGGTCGGCCGCACCCAGACCAACGACGTCGTCATCGAAGATGCGCTGGCATCCCGCATGCACGCGATGCTGGTGCCGACCCCGGCTGGTATCGAAATCCGCGACAACAACAGCAGCAACGGCACGTTCGTGAACGGCACCCGCATCAGCCGCGCAGTGCTGCGCGACGGCGACATCGTCACCATCGGCAACACCGACCTGCTGGCGGCGGGCAACACCTTGTTGCCGCGCCCCGCGCCTGCGCACACCAGCGGACTCACCGCCGACGGGCTGGGGCTGAACATCGACGGACACACTCTGTTGACCAACGTGTCGTTCACCGCGCGGCCCGGAACACTGACCGCGGTGATCGGGCCATCCGGTGCCGGTAAATCCACGCTCGTCAAGCTGATTGGCGGCACCACGGCGCCGAGCGCGGGAGTGGTCAGCTTCGAGGGGCACAACGTGCACGCCGAATACGCTTCGATGCGCTCCCGCATCGGGATCGTGCCCCAAGACGACGTCGTCCACCGCCAGCTGACCGTCGAACAAGCGCTGAGCTACGCCGCAGAACTGCGCCTGCCGCCGGACACCTCAGCCGCTGATCGTGGCCAGGTGGTCACCCGAGTGCTCGACGAGCTGGATCTCACCCCACACCGAAAAACCCGGGTGGACAAGCTTTCTGGAGGGCAACGCAAACGTGCATCGGTGGCGATGGAACTGTTGACTGGTCCGTCGCTGCTGATCCTCGACGAACCGACCTCAGGGCTCGACCCGGCGTTGGACCGGCAGGTGATGACGATGTTGCGCCGGCTCGCCGACGCCGGCCGGGTGGTGATCGTGGTCACCCATTCGCTGAACTACGTCAACATGTGCGACCAGATTCTGCTGCTGGCACCCGGCGGGAAGACCGCATTCGCAGACTCGCCCAGGCGGATCGGGCCGGTGATGGGAACCACCGACTGGGCCGACATCTTCGCGCGGGTCAGCACCGATCCCGACGGTGTGCACCGGGCATTCCTGGCGCGGCATCCTGCCCCTCCGCGACCATCGTCGTCCGCTACCGGCGCGGTGCCGCTTGGTGTTCCGCCGCATACCAGCATGTGGCGCCAGATTTCGACGATCGCGCGCCGCCAGACCCGGCTGATCGCCGCCGATCGCGGCTATTTTGCGTTCCTGGCTGTACTGCCGTTCGTTCTCGGCTCGCTGCTGCTGGCAGTTCCCGGTAATACCGGCCTAGGTTTCGCTGATCCGCGGGCATCACAGGCCGACGAACCCAGTGAAATCCTGATTCTGCTCAATATTGCCGCGGTGTTCATGGGCACCGCGTTGACCATCCGTGATCTGGTCGGTGAACGCACGATCTTCAAACGTGAGCAGGCTGTAGGCCTTTCGGCGTCGGCGTATCTGCTGGCCAAGGTGCTGGTCTACAGCGTTGCCGCGTTAATCCAAACCGCCGTCTTGACAGCGATTTTGGTGGCCGGGAAGAGTGCACCCACCCGCGGTGCGGTGTTGTTGGGCAATGGTGTTGCCGAGCTCTACGTAACGCTGGCGGCCACGGCCATCGCCTCAGCGATGGTTGGGCTGGCGTTGTCGTCGCTGGCCCGCTCCGGGGAACAGATTTTGCCGATGCTGGTGGTGGCGATCATGGTGTCGATGGTGTTGGCCGGCGGGCTGATCCCGGTGACTGGTCGCATGGGGCTGTCGCAGGTGTCGTGGCTGGTGCCGGCGCGGTGGGGCTTCGCGGCCTCGGCTTCGACGGTGGACCTGCGCCATATCGAAGTCGACGTGCCCGCCGACCGGCTGTGGCTGCATTCGCCGCGTTATTGGCTGCTCGATATGGGGATGCTGGTAACGCTGGGCCTGGCAGCCACAGTGTTGGTCCGGTTTCGGCTGCGGCTGCCTGCGCGCGGCCACGCTCGGTAGGCTGCTGGCGCCGGTCCAAGGTGAATTGACCGCGTGGCAACCGGGAGTAGCGTTACCCGCAGCTTCGGAAGGGGTGACGATGTTCGTTGACACGGGGTCGCTGCACTCGGGTGCCGATGATTCTCACCGGGCCGGCGGGCATGCTGGCGACAGCGCCAATCATTTGGCGGGCACGTCCCCGGTGGCCGGGATGTTCGGCGACTTCGCAGCAGCGCACGAGTTTCACCAGGCAGTCAGCCAAGCCCATACTCACCACACCAACGAACTGCGGGGCCACCAACAGACCCTCAGTGACGTCGGCGACAAGGCCCGCACCGCTGCGACAGCGTTCACCGATATGGAGGAACGCAACACGGTGAAGTTGGATGCGGTGCGTTGCAACTCCGATACATAAGCATCCCTCTGCTCGTCGCGGAGGCCGGTGGTGACCCGTGGGAAGTCAATGCCAGCCTCCAAAGTGGTCGTCCGGCAGCGCGATTTCGGATTTGGCTCAGGCGTTTCACAATGCGGGTCAATGCACGGCCGAGTCCAGCAACGCTTTTCTGGAGGCGCGCCGGCGCTTCGAGGTGTCCTGGAACCGCGAGAACGGCGAGCATCCGATCAACGACTCGGCTGAAGTGCAGCGCGCCACCACCGCGCTGCAGGTACAGGCCGCCCAACTACCCAAGATCGCGGTCGACTTGGAGAACGTCGCTGCCACCCTTGCCGAGGCACAGCGCACGTCGGCGGTGTCGATTTTGACGCTGGAGAGCCAGCTGCGGCAGCTCGACAACGAGGTCGGCCAGGCGCTTGACCTAGAGAAGAACCCCAGGTTGTCTGCCGCCGCAGCGGCCACCCCGAGCGCCTGGCAACCGATGGGATGCTGGCCGAAGGAAGGCACCAGCCGCACATCGGTCCCGTCCGAATACCCGGTCTACCGGCGTTTGTCGACCCTGAAGGCGATCGCTCACCGGATAGCATCAAAGACGATCACGCATATCCGGCATATGAATGATCACGAATCTCCGCGCATGAGCCTCCCAGACAACCGTCGAAGCCGATCATGGTCCCTAGTAGTCGTTCTGGCGACGCTGAGCCTGCCGCTCTTGATAGGAGGATGCTCGGCAATGTCTCGAAACCGACATGACATTGACCATCCAGCCAACCCCTTGCCGGATCAACAAGCCATGGCACAGGTTATCGATCCTGCAAGGCAGATCGCCAAAGTCGCTGGGCTGCAGGATTTCACAGGAGGCTTCCACTGGGAGTCATGCAACGACCAAGGAGACCCACCTTATCGAGGACTTGTAGAGATGAGTTTTCAGTGGCCTATGGACGAGTCCAAGGGCTACCCCACCGAGGTCGATCCCAACACCTACTTTGACAAGCTGGCCGCGACCATGGCCGCCCACGGTTGGAACAATGGGCCGCCACCCGGCTGGCACTCGTACGGACGAGTCATCAACAAAGATGGCGTGGTGGCCGTCATGACTCAGGACCCGGCCAGCGGCAGGGGGGCCATCGACGTCTCTGGTGAATGCCGCAACATGACCAACCATCGTCACAACGGCACAGTGATGGGCTTCGAAATCACCGACCAACTTCGTCAAGGCTGAACTGCTGGTCGGGACAGCTATCTGTCAAGCAGCCTCGGCTAGGCGAAGCGGCCCCGGGAGCACCGACATCCAGCGGCGAATCGGTCCGAGAACAGCTGAATTGACGAGCAAGCCACCGGCGGTACGCTTACCGACGCTCGGGAAGGGTTCGCGATGTTGGTCAACACGGAATGCTGCACTTAGAGGCCGTTGAGTCGCAAGCCGGCACGACTCGCCCGTCGCCGGCAATGCGCGTCACGGGCATCTTCGGCGACTTCGCCGTCGCGGAAGCGGCACATCAGGCGATCAGCGCCGGGCCCAGCTATCACGTGCGCACGTTGTGGGGTTATCAGGAGATCTCGGTGGAGTTGGTACCACGGCGAATTATGCGACATCGCTTTTTACTGAGCCGCAAAGGCTATAGCGCGAAGGCGTTGCGGGGCCTGTGGTACAGCTACAAAACATAGACCTCGGCAAGCTGATTGCGGCCGCTGGCGGGGACCCGTGGCAGATCAATGCCAGCCTACAAAGTGGTCGCCCGGCCCAGATCGCCGAGCTTGGGCAGGCGTTTCATAACGCGGGTCAATGCACCGCCGAGGCCGACAACGCCTTTGTGGAGGCGTATCGCCGGTTTGAGTCGTCGTGGAACCGAGACAACGGCGACCATCCGATCAACGACTCCGCTGAAGTGCAGCGGACCATCCGATCGCTCCGTGGGCAGGCGGCCCAATTGCCCAAGATCGCCGTCGACCTGGAGAACATCGCGGCCAGTCTCGCTGAGGCGCAACGAACCTGCGGTGTGTTGATCTCGACTTTGGAGGCGCAATTAACAGACATCGACAGGCGGATCGGCGCGGCCGAAGAACTCGACAGGACCGGCAACCTCTCCGCTGCGGATCAGGAGGCAGTTGACCAACTTATAAACAGCCTCGAACTCCAAGCTATTGACGACACCAAATCGACGCTGGCCCAGCTACAGTCCATTCGAGCCGGCTACTCGGACTATTTGCAGAAGTCGCTGACCAACCTGCGCACCGACGGATACGACCCGACGGCGATCCAGGGGCTAGACGCCGACAAGACCAAAGACCAAGTGCCTGATGGCATTCCACCGTCCGGGCTCGAGGCCGGCGAGCTGGCCGACATTAAACGGGTCACTAATCAGGCTGTGGTGGACCAGATGGCCAAGGTGCGCGCGGCACAAAAAGCCATCGACCACGCCCTGGCCACCGCGTATACCAAAGGCCAAGGCTCCCCGGAAGGCCAGGCGGCGCTTGCGCGCCTGCCTGAGCTGAAGAAGAACCTCGCCGACGCGCTCAATGACTTAGGCAAGCTGCCCGACTACAACAACGTCGACCCGACCACGGTCCACACCAGCCCGGATGGCCATTTTGTGTTCGGCTATACCGCCGATGGCCAGCCCATGCAGGTCACCGGTCAGCTCAAGAATGGCACGGGCGAAATCTTCGACCAGGGCACGGGCACCTACTACACCTTCCAAGGCGGCAAGCTCGTCGGAACCCGCACGCTCGACCCGGGCCGCGCCGAAGCCACCGATGAGCCGCTTTTGACCGCCGTCACCCTGGCCGTCGGCGCACCGGAATTAAAGGCAGGCGGCGAGGCGGCCTGGCAGGGGCTCAAAACTCTGTTTACTGGCGAAGGCCTCTCCTCTGGCGTCGGCATCACCTCCGACAACGTCCTGCCTCGCGCCTTCGCAGCGGCCGAGACCCGCGCCGCGGCCGCCGCGCAAAGCCTCGCAACCGACCACCCGCTGCCGCTTTCGCCCACCGCCGCCGTTGACCATCCCGTTCCGTTAGTCACGGGCGAGCATTCAATACCACCAGGAACAAATGACCACATACCCGCTGAACACCTCGCACCGGCGGTAGTAGACAGCCCACCTCCGGTCCCGATCGAATCTGGTCGGCCTGAGTTCAACTTGGACAACCCGCTGGACCTTATGACTCCAGAGCTCCGCGCGCTGTCCGAACAGCACCTGACCGGAAGCGGCGAAACGGTGATCGGGCCATTTACACCGGAGGGTGGCGGGCTTTCCTACATCCAGGTCGCAGACCAACGCGGCGCCAGCTACTTCGACATCGGGGATGCGTGGAATGCGGCCACACCGACCGAACGACTCGCCGCCAACCAACATGTGCTCGACGTCGCCATAGCGAACCGCGACACCATCACCTTGTCGGTACCATTCGGGAAGATTGACCCAAATAGTTTCACGGCTGCAGAAATTCGATACTTTGAAGCCCACGGTTACCAACGTGTAGGTAATAATATCCTTACCCCATCAACCGGAGGAACCACGCGGTGAAGACATTACTAAGCTTTTTCCTGGCATACTGTGATTTTCTGTACTTGGACCCGCGTTATCGCATTACAGACTCGAGGACGTCCGGTGCCGCGACAGTCGACGCGGGCTTGACACTTACTGGCCCCGTCATCAGCTGGTCCCTGCAGAATAACCGTGGACAAATAGGCTTCGGCGTCGCGCCAACTAAGTTCGCCGCTTCGGCTGAAAACTGGTTTCGAGTATCGATCATCCGGCAGTACCTCGACGACTACGACGAGACCAACGCTGTGACGCCAGTAGAGGCTGTCGCGTGGATCCGGGAAAATACCGGCCGCATCGAAGAGCTTTTTTCAGGCGATTCAGCCGCTCGGTCCTGTGAAGCGCTTATCGCGCTGGAGGATGTACTAGCAACCAAGTATTACGGCCCCCCGAAAGCATAGACAGCCGAGAAGTAATGCGCCGCTGAAGCGATATGGAGGCTTGCGGATGGCGTACTCGGCCCGTTATCCCCGCGAGCATGCGCTCAAAATACGTACTCCGAACGTGATGCGGCGGCTTCGACGTGGCCGCACTCAGGGGGGCAACACAGCTGAATTCCCGAATCGGTGATCAGCGATACCATAGCCCCATGCCGGATACGCCTTCCCCCGGGTTTCCGCCAGTACCGGGCCAGCCAGGGCTTCCCATCCCGCCGACCGCACCCGTGTCATGGCATCCGACGAGAGCGTTGCGCCGGCCCTCACGCTGGCCGATGCTGATCGCAATAGCCTCGCTATGTGGAACAGTCGTCGCCGTAGGTATAGCCCTCGCGGCATGGCTGCGACCCGGCCCGGAAAACAGGCCCCCACCAGCGCCGCATGCGCCGGTGTTTACCGACGAGCAAATCGCGGGCGCGAAAAGCACAATGTGCGCTGCTTACGCCACAGTACATCGCGCTGTAGGGGTGAACACAAGCCGCAACGAAGGCAACGATCCAACCTCAACTCTCGCAGTACTAGCGAATGCACGCCTGGCAATTTACGGCGGCGGTGGTTATCTGTTTACTAAGTTGGCTGAAGAGCCAGCTACGCCCCCTAGCCTCGCCAGCGCAATACGGACGCTCGCCAATGCGTACCAGGATGTAGCAATTGGTTATATGGCTGACTTGCAGAAGACTGATCTCGATGCATCGCTCCGCGCAGCAGACAACGCGACAATCTCCATCGAACAGCAGTGCAAATGAGCTATCCCTCCGGACCTCCGCCAGCACGGGGCCAACCTGGGTTCCCGCATCAGCCGACTGCCTCCGATGCACGGATTCCGCCGCCACCCATGAAATTGCGCCAGCCTTCACGCTGGCCTAGCTTCACTGCCCTGTTGCTCGCAGTCATCGGCATAGCCGTTGGTCTCGTGGGTTGGTTCCGTCCGGTACAGCGCTACGACCGGCCGGGGCCGACTGCACCCAGGCATACAGATCAACAAATCGCTGACGCCAAGACAAACATATGTGGTGCCTACCGCACCTCGAAAAATGAGGTGTTCGTTAACACCCATCGGCCCAACCCAGTAGAAGGTGATGAGATCGGCTTGCTTGCCGTTGCCGCCAACGGTCGACTCGCACCTTATGCCGGAGGTGACCATCTTTTGAAGCGTTTGGCGGCAGAGCCGGCAACGCCTTCGGACTTGGCCGACGCAGTCCGATCACTTGCCAACTCGTATGAGGAAGCCGGAATACGCACCCTCAACTACGAGCCAAATTCAGCGCTCGACGCGCTCCGCCACGACATAGACACCGACATAGGCAAGATAGACGGGTTTTGCAAATGAGCGACTCAGCCTCTAAAGATTGGTCGGAAGTCCTCGTTGGTCACCAGCGGCCAAAGGGTCTCGGGATTATTAGCAATGTATCAGCAAGTCGAGGAAGCAATGCTGTCGCGCATAATGATTTTGCTAATACGCTAGCGCAGCAGCAATTCACATCGCTGCTCAACCAAGACGGTGTTACTGCAGACGACATTCGAGAATCACACTATAGTGGCGAGCAGCATCATCGCCGCGTTGGGGAAACCAATGAGGTGATAAAGTCCTCGTACCAGTCCGCCCATGACTCGGGCGCTGAGTTGTTGCGCCAGCTCGATACAATAGCGGAGGATGGGAATTCGAGGATTAAGCAGATTCAAAGCTCCAAAGACCCACTTCCTGTCAAAGTCGGCAAAATCACCGACGTCGTATTGGACTGCCAAACCCAGGCCAATATCAAGGCAGCGACTCATTGCGACAACGTGTTCACTGAAATTCAGAAGGTCCTCGACCAACGCGGTATACCATCGTCCGCCCGCCAGTTCGCCAAAGACCATGGGATCGACCTATCCAGCAGCTTTGGATCCCCCAGCAAAGAGGCGGTGCGCCAGCAAGTAGAGACAGTGCTGAACCGATCCGGTGCCCCCTTCAGCACTCAACCATTAGACAACCCGATCCCACCAGCAGACCAACTGCCCAATTCGCCCGGCACAACAGCCAACATTGCCCAAAGCGGCCCGACGACACCAGCAATACCGTCTCCATCACCAGCCGCCAATCAGCCAGTTTCATCGCCCGGCACAACAGCCAACATTGCCCAAAGCGGCCCGACGACACCAGCAATACCATCTCCATCACCAGCCGCCAATCAGCCAGTCTCATCGCCCGGCACAACAGCCAACATTGCCCAAAGCGGCCCGACAACGCCTGGGGCAATGCCTATGCCAATGGCCCGACCTCCTACGCCGCTACCGGCTGCGAGCGCCTTTCCGCCCGTCTCGGCACCCAACATGCCGAGCGTGCCGTCGGCGCCAGCGATGCCATCGACCGCCGCCAGGCCTCCTGTGACGCCAGCGAGCCTGTTACACAGTTTCGATCAGGGAATGCAGATGGGCGGCCCCGATGTCAGCAGCGGCCAACGCGGTGCCACCGATGGGTCCGGTGGAACCGCAAATGCCGGAGCCGCCGCGCCGACACCGAATGTTGCTGCGACTTCGCCGGCGAGTGCTCATGTGCCGATAATCGACACTCCGCACGCCCCAGCCGCCGACGTTGCGCCTCTGCCGCCCCCGACGCACGCCCCGACCAGCGATGCTGGCACGTCCTACGTCGCCCGGCCAGCGCCGACGGCAACGCCGTCCGCTGCGGCCGCACCCGCTGGGCCATTGCCTGCCTATGGCGCCGACATCCGACCGCCGGCCTCGGCAGCTGCCGCACCGCCCACCGCGCCAGCGGGTCCAGCGCCGGCAACTGCGGCGTCGGCGCCGGTCAGCTCATCAAGCAGTGCCGGCGGGATCAGCCAGCCCGCGGTCATGCGTCGACCCGACACAGTGCCCACGCCCTCGCCAACGCCGGCCGGAGTCGGCGAGCAGGCAGCCCTCGCCGCGGCGGGCGGTACCACTGCCGGGGCCGCCTCCGCGGCAACAACTGCGAAGGCACGGCTGCAGCGGCTTGTCGACTTCGTCGCCCGCCAGGAGCCGAGGCTCAACTGGGCCGCCGGCGACCGGCCCGATGGTACTACGGTCCTGGTGACCGACCTTGCCAGCGGCTGGATTCCACCGGAAATCGACATCCCGGTCGGTATGCAACTTCGCGATCCGGCCAAGCGTCGCGGTGACCTAGAAAGCCTTCTTGGCGAGGTGACCGTCACTGCCAGCTACACACGCCTACACCAGGTGCCCCCCGCAGATGATGACGAGCCGGTCCCGACTTCCCCACGAGCCCGGCAGGGACCTGTTGTAGAGGAACTCGGCTGGGAGCTCGGGCAAGCTACCAACTGGCGCGACGGGTTACCCCGACTGGCACACACCTTGGCCAAGGCCGCTTCGCGAGGAACTGGGGTACTGGATAAGGAAATCGAGGTACTTCAGGAGCTGCTCGCGGAATTCCGCGATCGTGTACTCGACTCGTATCCAGACAACGTCGACGCCGCTGCGGTGGGAAACTGGCAGTTACTTGCGGCGATTGATGCACTCGTCGAGGGCGACAAGACCGGGGCGAATTACCACTTCGCCTGGTTCCAAGCATTGAGCCACGTGGCTACGGGAGGGTGAGGTAATGCCACCAGACCTCCGGATAATCATTGAGGAATTGGCAGGCGCGTTAGGTCTTCCCCCGCCGCCGATGAGCACGTCGGATCCGGTAGTTCCGCCCGGTGTTCCCTTTGACCAAGCGCTTGCAGCACTAGGCCTGGCTGCCAACAGCGGTGATCCCGCCGATAATGCGCAGAGCCAAAAGAATCAGGCCGAACGCGAAGCGAAAGTCAACGACGCGCTGACAAAATTCCCTGCCAATGAGGACCAATCGGCCCAGATGCTCCAACAGCTGCCACAGATGGCCACCGGCGTTGCCCAGTCAGCGGCGGGTGCCATGGGCGGATTGATGAACCCGATGATGCAGGTACCCCAGCAAGTCGCCCAGGTGGGCCAGCAGGCGATGCAGGCAGCTATGGGTGCATTTCAGCATGGTGCGGGCAGCGGCGCTGCGGCGGCTGAAGCCCTGCCGGGTGAGCTGCTCGGCACAGGCGGTGGGCTCGACGGCGGAGCAGCCGAATTGGCAGGCGCCGCGGGCGGTGCGGGGGGCTTGGGTGGCACCACGCCCGCCGCGATGCTCGGTCCTCCACCGGCCCCTTCGGCCGGTACTGTCCCAATGTCGTCGCCCACTACACCACCGACGTCACCGGCCGCACCCGAGCCGACAGCGGCGCCGAGGGGCGGGATGGCCGGCATGCCGATGGTGCCGCCAGGCGCCATGCATGGCGCGGGGGACAAGGGCAGCGACGCCAAGGCCGACACCAAGCGCGTGGTCCCACCCACGGTGAAAAACGGCGCCCCGGTACAGGGACGTATCACCACACCACCAACCGCGCCAGAAGTGGTCAGGCGCTTGGAAGGAAAGCTGGTGACCACTCGGCGCATCCTTGCGCCTGACGAGAAGCCCGACGACAACAGCCCAAATCAAGATCGCTAACACCCTCGACTTTTCATCTAACTAACTCCAAGCGAGCATGCCGCGCCACCCGGCCACGTTGCCGGGGCGGCGCCTCCTGAGTTCAACTTGGACAACCCGCTGGACATAATGAGTCCAGAGCTCCGCGCACTCTCCGAACAGCACCTGACTGGGAGCGGTGAAACGGTAATCGGACCATTCAGACCAGACGGTGGCGGACTCTCTTATATCCAGGTCGCAGACGAACGGGGCGCCAGCTACTTCGACATCGGAGACGCATGGAATGCCGCCACCCCGACCGAACGACTCGCCGCCAACCAACATGTGCTGGATGTCGCCATAGCGAACCGCGACACCGTCACCCTGTCGGTTCCATTCAATATGATAAAACCTGATACTTTTACGGCAGCTGAAATCAGGTACCTTGAATTGCATGGCTATCGTCAAATAAGCGACACCACATGGGTTCCGGCCGGTGAAGGCGGTTGAAGAAAATGAAGGCGCTTTTGGAATACTTTTTGGCATATTTTGAATTTCTTTATCTAGATCCCCGATATCGTATAACGGATTCGAGCACTCGCGGCCTCGCCGCGATCGATGCATCCCTGCGACTTACAGGTCCGACCCTTAGTTGGAACTTAACCAACGACCGAGGGCAGATGCAGTTAACCGTCGCACCCACCGAGCTGGCGACGCCAGAAAACTGGTTCTGGGTGTCGCTCATTAGGCAACACTTAAATGGCGACGACGAGATCGAGTATCTTTCTACTGCGGAAGAGATTGAATGGGCGCGAGAAAACAGCGGTCGCATTGAGCAACTCTTTTCCGATAGTTCTGCGATCGCCAAGAATTGCGAGGCGCTGAGGACACTGCGGCAATTCAATGCAGAGACATACTGGACTAGATGGAGAAAGCAGCAGGGCTTGGCTCCTTAACCAAAGCTCTAGTTAGCTCTTCGGCTGAGAAAGTTCGCTTTTCTTGCCGATCCCAATTACCTGCTAGGGACCACTATCGACGAGCACAGTAGGAACGTTCCCCAAATCACAGAGGCTTCCACGCGACAGTCACACCCGTCTCTGCGCCCCAGTCAATTTCCTTTCGCGACACGGGAATGTTGCCTCCAAGTGGGCATCATTGCGGCGAGCTGGGACGAGCATTCACACCACGCACCGTTTACCGCCGCGCGGTGCGCGCCAATGTGGAACGTCGAGCTTACAAGTCACCGATACCATCGCGACATTTCAAACACGCCTCCCCGCTGCCTTCCACCAGCTGGAAGCCAGCCCGGGCGCGCGTTGCGGACTGCGCAACTGACGAGTTTTAGGCGCATGCTCGGTTAGCGGTTCGTTGTCGTATATGCGACGGCGGCAGGCTTAAAGTTGAATCGACAATATCAGCCTCTTTTGGGGGAATACGTCGGCTACATACGATCGTCGGGATAACATCTGAAACCTTTTGCAGTAACAGGGATACATCGACTTCGAGTGACAAATGATACCGCGGGACGGAACGAGGTGAATACCAGAAGCGGTGACCAGCGCTAACATAATCCCATGCCAGATACGCCGCCTCCCGCCGGAGTTCCCGCAGGACCGGGCTACCCTGGACTGCCGCCTCAGACGACGTCCGCGCCGTGGGGTCCGCCCCCAGCGATGGCGCTACGCAAGCCGTCACGTTGGCTCAGCGTCGCCGCGCTGGTGATCGCGCTCATCGGCCTCGGCGTAGGTATTGTCGGATGGTTTCGTCCGGTGTCGCCCGACGTTCATCCAGCCGCCCCGACTACACCCGGCTTCACGGGTCAGCAGATCACTGAAGCTAAGTCGAACATCTGCACCGCGTACAAGCTCGCGAAAAATGAGGTTGCTGACAACACCCATCGATCCAACCCGGCAGAAGGTGGGGAGGTTAGCCAACTGGCGGTTGCTGCAAACGCTCGGCTAGCAATTTATGCGGCGGGAGATTATCTTCTGACGCGTCTGGCCGCCGAGCCGGCAACGCCCTCAGACTTGGCAGATTTAGTCCGCTCTCTCGGTAACTCATATCAAGAGGCAGGGATGCGTGCCCTCAATAACGCAAGCGATTCTGAGTTAGACCCGTTCCGCCGCGATATAGACGCCAACATAAGCAAGATAGACGGTCTATGCAAATGAGCGATTTAACCTCTAAAGACTGGTCAGAAGTCCTCGTAGGTCATCAGCGGCCCAGAGGTCTGTCGATCATTAGTACCGTGCCAGCCAGTCGGGGAAGCAATGCTGCTGCACACAATTACTTTGCGGACACGCTAGCGCAGCAGCAATTCACCTCATTGCTTAATCAACAAGGTTTTACTGCGGACGATATTCGAGGTGCCCATAACGAGGGCGAGCAGCATCATCGCCGCGTTGGAGCAACCAATGAGGTGATAAAGTCATCGTATCAGTCCGCTCATGACTCAGGCGCTGAATTAATGCGGCAGCTCGATACCATAGCCGAGGATGGGAATTCAAGGATTAAGCAGATTCAAAGCTCCAAGGATCCCCTCCCAATCAAAATCAGCAAAATCACCGAT
The DNA here is from genome assembly GCF_009936235.1 of Mycobacterium xenopi. NCBI lineage: Bacteria > Bacillati > Actinomycetota > Actinomycetes > Mycobacteriales > Mycobacteriaceae > Mycobacterium > Mycobacterium xenopi. Next base: position 4,559,313 of record NZ_AP022314.1, read on the forward strand.
GTCGTATTGGACTGCCAAACGCAGGCTAATATAAAAGCAGCGACTCATTGTGACAATGTGTTCAGTGAAATTCAGAAGGTTCTCGACCAGCGAGGTATACCATCATCGGCCCGCCAGTTCGCCAAAGAGCACGGTATCGACCTTGCTGGCAAATTCGGGTCGCCGAATAAGGAGGCCGTGCGGCAACAAGTAGAGCAAGTGCTCAATGCGTCTGGTGCACCTGCGAGCACTCAACCATTGGATAACCGAATTTCGCCAGCTGACATGCCCACCTCACCGCCGAGCGAGTCGACATCAAACCTGGGCTTGACACCACCAGCATCACCCCCGCCCAACACTCCCTCAGCGACGTCCCCACTTAACCCCAACGCGGCTCCACCCGAAACCTCGCCTACAAATTTTGGAGCAGCACCACCGCCTACATCGCCAATCCGTACATCCACCGCGCCCACGACGCCAGCTACAAACTTTGGGACAGCGCCGCCGCCAACACCAGCAGCCGCTGGGACCGCCGTTCCGGCTCCCACTTCAGGCGGCCCCATAAGGACCCCGCTTCCCGGCACCAGCGCCATTCCGCCCGTCTCGGCACCCAACATGCCGAGCGTGCCGTCGGCGCCAGCGATGCCATCGACCGCCGCCAGGCCTCCTGTGACGCCAGCGAGCCTGTTACACAGTTTCGATCAGGGAATGCAGATGGGCGCCCCGATGTCAGCAGCGGCCAACGCGGTGCCACCGATGGGTCCGGTGGAACCGCAAATGCCGGAGCCGGCCGCGCCGACACCGAATGTTGCTGCGACTTCGCCGGCGAGTGCTCATGTGCCGATAATCGACACTCCGCACGCCCCAGCCGCCGACGTTGCGCCTCTGCCGCCCCCGACGCACGCCCCGACCAGCGATGCTGGCACGTCCTACGTCGCCCGGCCAGCGCCGACGGCAACGCCGTCCGCTGCGGCCGCACCCGCTGGGCCATTGCCTGCCTATGGCGCCGACATCCGACCGCCGGCCTCGGCAGCTGCCGCACCGCCCACCGCGCCAGCGGGTCCAGCGCCGGCAACTGCGGCGTCGGCGCCGGTCAGCTCATCAAGCAGTGCCGGCGGGATCAGCCAGCCCGCGGTCATGCGTCGACCCGACACAGTGCCCACGCCCTCGCCAACGCCGGCCGGAGTCGGCGAGCAGGCAGCCCTCGCCGCGGCGGGCGGTACCACTGCCGGGGCCGCCTCCGCGGCAACAACTGCGAAGGCACGGCTGCAGCGGCTTGTCGACTTCGTCGCCCGCCAGGAGCCGAGGCTCAACTGGGCCGCCGGCGACCGGCCCGATGGTACTACGGTCCTGGTGACCGACCTTGCCAGCGGCTGGATTCCACCGGAAATCGACATCCCGGTCGGTATGCAACTTCGCGATCCGGCCAAGCGTCGCGGTGACCTAGAAAGCCTTCTTGGCGAGGTGACCGTCACTGCCAGCTACACACGCCTACACCAGGTGCCCCGGCCAAGCCCAGTGACGTGGTGTAAGAGTTCGCTCGATCGCGTGACCCTTCGGGTGGCAGTCTAGGCGGTCAGGGCTGGGGTGGTGTTGGTTTGCTGTCCGGCGGGCTCGTCGGTGCTGGTCAGTGCTGTGCGGGCGCGGGTGAGCACGTCAAGGCCCAGGTAGCGTCGTCCTTCGATCCATTCGTCGTGTTGTTCGGCCAGCACGGCACCGACGAGGCGGATGATCGAGGCCCGGTCGGGGAAGATGCCCACGACGTCGGTCCTGCGCCTGATTTCTTTGTTGAGCCGTTCCTTTATCCGGCCCTCGGGGGGCAGGTCAACTCGTAGCGAATCGGGATTCAGCGTTCAAGGCGTTGGAGGTGGTCGGTGACGGCGTGGGCAACGCGGTCGTGGCGGGCGACTTCATCGGTCCAGCCGCGGGTTGCGGCATCGGCTTTGAGGGCTTGGATGTCGGCGAGTTGGCTGGTGAGGGCGTCACGAAATTCGGGTGCGGTGACGTAGTTGTCGCAGGTTTCGCAGATGTTGGCATACGGGCAGGTGCCGGCGGCTGGATGGCGAGCGCAGTAACCGTGGGCGACACGGGTTTTCAGCATCTCGCTGTGCAGCCACCCGACTTTGTCGGGCAGGATTGGTTTGCCGACTGGTGTGAGGGTGAACTGGCGGCGCATTTTGCCCATCGCTTCGTCGTAGGCGGCGCGTAGGGTCGGCGAGGCCAAGGTGGCGTAGCGCAGCGTCATCTGCGGTGTGACGTGTTTGATATACGGGTGATCCTCGGCGTGTCTGCCGTGATCCAGCGGGGTGCGCGCGGATGCTGGCGGCGGGAGGTTGCAGTGTTCATGCCGTGCCTGGTCCGTCACCATCGTGGGGCGGAACTGGTCGCGATCACCCTGGGGCACCCGCTGCTGGATGACTACCTGGCCTTCGTTGCGGCGCGAGCCCGAACCAACACCTGGCTGGCAGTGGCGTCGGATTTGAAGATCTTCTTCGGTGTAGTGGCCAAGGCGCCGGAGCTTGTGAACGCCGCAGATGTGTTCGCGTTCTTGGCCTCTCAACGCGCTCCCCGCCTGGGCGAGGGGGTCGTGCGGCTCGAGGACGGCGAGCCTGGCCTGGCGGCACGTACGATCGCCCGCCGGTTGTCGAGTGTGCGTGGCCTGTACGCCTACCTCGCGGCCCGGGGTGACAGCGGCGTGAGCCGCAGCCCGGTTCCGACCAGCCTGGCCGCCCGCCGCCCCGGTGCTCGGCGCGGGAAGGGCGGTGTGCCGTTGATCCGCACCCCTCGGACGCTGCCGCGGGTGCTGGCGCCGAGCGAGGTAGACGCGCTGCGCGCGGCGCTGCGCACCCACCGCGACCGGGCCATGCTCGAGGCGATGCTGCTGGGTGGCCTGCGGCGCTGCGAGGTGCTGGGCTTGCGCTTGGCCGATGCCGACGCCGGGCAGCGGCGACTGTTCGTCGCCGAAGGCAAGGGCGGACGGCAGCGGATCGTGCCGGTATCGGCCCGGTTCTTCGCATCCCTGGGCAAGTATCTGGACCAGGAGCGACCGCCGAGTGCGACCACCGAGCGGGTGTTCGTGGTGCTCAAGGGGCCGCGCCGCGGCGCACCGCTGTCGGCGGCGGGCGTGGACGAGATCTTTGACGGCGCCCGGGCTCGGGCAGGACTTGAGCGGGCGACCTGCCACCAACTGCGGCACACCTGTTTCACCCGGCTGCGCGAAGCCGGCATGGCCCTGGAGGCCATCCAGGCTCAGGCCGGCCACGCATCGATCGACTCCACCCGCATCTATCTGCATCTGGCCAACGACTGGCTGGCGACGGAATACCTGCGAGCCGCCGAGGCGATCGAGGCGCAGGTTGTCGCGTCCGGCGATGCGGACGAGAAATGAACCGGTCGGCGGCACATCGCCCCACCATCGAGGAGCTCGTCAAGGCGTATCGGGCCGACCTCGTCGCGGCCGGGATGTTCGCCGGACACCCGGTGACCTCGGTGGCGCGCACGTTCTTCACCCGCATCGGGGTGGCTGGCTGGTCTGCGTTGCCGCTGGCATCGCAATGCGCATTGCCGCTGAAGGATCGACGGGTGGTTGGTTGGCTGATCGTGACGGGACGGTTGCGGCCGACCCCGGACTATCTCGTGGCGTGCCGGCCCTACCTCGGTGAAGTCGCTGCCTATCATCACCGCAGGTTTCACGAAGAGTTCGTCGCGACCTCCTCCGAGCTCGGGTTTGATCCCGTCGTGACCCGCCTGCAGTGGTCCGCCCTGGCCAAGGTGGCCGCTCTGGCCGGGCTGACTCCCGAGCGACTGACCCAGCCGGTGATCGATGCACAGCGAAAAGCATTGGCGGCCGCGATAACCCGTCACCGACCGGGCAGTCACGGCGTCAAGGCACTGAGCGCGGCGCTGTTCGGTGCGCAGACCACCCTGTTCCACCTCGGCGTCATCGACACCGCGCCCCGCAAAACCAACCCGGACCGCTCGGCCGAGCGCGCCGCCCAGTGGGCGGCGGTCCCGCCACGGCTGGCGGCCACGCTGACCAGCTACATCGCCCAGACACGGTTGTCGCTGCGGGCCTCGACGATGGTGCGCGTTGAGGGTGTGCTGCGGGAATTCGCCGGCTGGCTGGCCGTCAACGCCCCCGAGGTGGCCTGTGTCGCCGACCTGCGCCGGGCACACATCGAGGCCTACAAGCTGCACCTGTCCACCCGCCCCTCGGCTCGCGGCGGCCGGTTGTCCAAAACCAGTCTCGCCGAACACCTTGGCACCCTGCGCACCTGCTTCGACCGGCTCACCGAATGGGACGGCGACGACATTCCCGCCCGCGTGCTCGTGTTCTGCGGCGACCTGCCGATCCGCGACGACCCGCTGCCCCGCTTTCTCGATGACGCCGCGTTCACCAAGCTGCTGCAGGCCGCGCGCACCGCCGATGATCCGTTCGTTCGACTGTGCGTGGAGTTTCTCGCCCGCACCGGCCTGCGCAAGGGTGAATTCCTCAATCTCACAGTCGATTCCGTGGTGCAGATCGGAGCCGCGTACTGGTTGCACGTGCCGCTGGGGAAACTGCGCACCGACCGCTACATCCCCTTGCACCCCCAACTCAAGGACCTCCTCGACGCCTGGATCGCCACCCGACCCACCAGCCTGCGCAGCCCTTACCTGTTCATCGAACACGGCCAACGCATCGGCGAGGGCCGCGTCGATCGGGCAGTCGCCGAAACCGCGAAAGCTGCTGGCATCGGCCATGTTTCGCCCCATCGCCTCAGACACACCATGGCGACCCAGGCGATCAACCGCGGCATGACCCTCGAAGCCCTGGCCGCGTTGTTGGGGCACCGATCGATGCGGATGACTCTTGTGTACGCCCGCATCGCCGACCGCACTGTCGCTGACGAATACTTCTCCGTCAGCGAAAAAGTCGAAGCCCTCTACGACCAGCCGCGCGCACTGCCAGCCGACGCCGAAGGCGCCGAAATGCGCAAGCTCCGTGCCGAGATGCACCGCCGCATGCTCGGCAACGGCTACTGCGCCCGACCCGTCGGCCTGGACTGCCACTTCGAATCCATCTGCGAATCTTGCACTTTCTTCCAGACCACCATCGAATTCCGCCCGACTCTGCAGGCACAACGCGACGACGCCGCCGAGAAAGGACAACTCGGCCGCCAGAAAGTGTTCGACGGACTGCTCGCCCGCCTCGACGATGCCGCCTCCTGATCGCACCCAGTTGACAAGATCACCCGCATAATGCCCGAGCAGCGCCATCAACGCTTGCAGGCTCATGCCAGCATTCGCCAACTCGGTGGCCCAGGTGTGACGCAGTTGGTGTGGCGTGACGATGAGTACCCCGCCGTCGGGTGCGCGGAGCCCTGCGGTTTCGGCGGCGGCGAGCAGGCCGTTGCGCAACCGTGTGTAGCCAAGGCGACGTCCGTGCTGGGTGAACAGGAAGTCGGTGAAGGCACCGGTGCGTGGGTGCGGCAGCGGCCGGTGCACACCGCGGAGCGTGACCCACTCGTCGAGGGCGGCGAGTATGGTCGCCGATAGTGGCACCATGCGCTCGGTGGCGAGTTTTCCCAGCGGCACCTTCAACCAGGTGCCAGCCGGGCCGTAGTCGATGATGCTGCCCAGCTCCAGATCGAGCAGCTCACCGGCCCGCAGCCCGGCACCGCGCAACACAGTCAACCCCACTCGGGCAAACGAATCATCGAGCTGGGCAACAGCATTCATCACCGCTGCATCGACATCAGGTGCCAGCGCCCGTGGTAACGGTTGGTCGAGTTTGGGGAAATCAGCGGCGAAGACCAGCCGCCGTGGCGGCGCCTGTTCCCAGCCCCAGGCGGTGATGTCGTCGAGCAGGTTGCGCAGGCTCAGCACCGCCGATTGCGCGACCGCGGCCGAGATGGTGCGCCCGGCGCCGGCATTGGCGCGTTGCCCGCGCCAGCCGCGGGTGCGGTTCCACGCCAGGTAGCCCTCGATGCAGGCGCGGTCCAGCTCACGAAGATTGGCCAGCTGCGGGTGATGCGCGGTGAGGTATTCGGCGAACGGCAGCAGATCGTTGATCAGCGATTCGACCGATTTGGGCCGCAGCACCGCCGCGCGCACCCGGATATAGCGCAGCAAGATTTCCCGGATCGGGTCGGACATCGCCACATCGGTGAAGCGCTGCTCGAGACTGCGCGCCCACGCTCGCCGCTTCGGCGCAATGTCGAGCACACGGGTCTCATACAGCAGCTGCCGCAGGCTGGCTAACCGCGCCCGATAGGCGCGCCGTGACGACGGCGGAGCTGAGCTTGCCGAAAGCGTAGCGTCGAACTCCTCGATCACCTGCACGGTCAGGTCGGTGACTAGCCCACCGTGCCAGGCCAACACCACTGCCAGGCACTCACCGAGCACTGTCTCGACCCACGAGCTGGTCCAGCCCAACCGATTTCCCGCCTCCCGCAGCGCCATGAATCCGGCCGGATCCCGCGCCCCGACCGCGGCGCCGAGCCCAGTCAGTTGTTTGATCGCGGCCAACTCCACGTCCAGCCGCAACTGGCCGGTGCCGACCGCATAGCACAGCAGTGGCCACGCGCCGCTCGCTTGCAATTCGGCCGCTCGTTCGCGTGCGGGAAGGGCCATCCAGGCAGTCAGATCCGGGTTGCGAGACACAAAGTCTCGCGCGATGCGGATACGGTCCCGGATCGCTCGCCCGCTCAGTTTCAAGCCCGCGACGTGGTGCAGGTAGTCATCCAACAGGGTGCCGGCGTCGAGAGAACAGTGCACCGTGGCGGTCATCGGGATGCTCCCGCTAGCGTGGCGCGGGCGGCGCCGTATTCAGCGGCGAGTTGCTCGATCGACAGGTGCACGTAGCGGGCCGTGGTTTCTGGTGAGACGTGTCCCATCAACGCCCGCAAGGCGAGTAGATCGATTCCGGCCGAGGCTAATTCGGTGCCATAGGTGTGTCGCAGCCGATGAGGGCGCACCCGGGCTGCACCGGAAAGCTCACGGTGGCGGCGAAACAGGCTGCGCAGCCCGGCCTCGCTGACCGCCGCGCCAGCGGTCGGGCCGCGCAGAACCACGAAGCACTGCGGTGTCGCCAGCCCCAGGGGACGTTCCCAGCGCAGATAGGCCGCCACCTCGGTGAAGAACGCGGCATCCACCGGCACGTGGCGTTCCTTGCTGCCCTTACCGATCACCCGCAGCCGGCGCCGGCCCATGTCCACATCGGCCAACAGCAGGCCGCGTACCTCCGCCGACCGCAGCCCGCCCAGCAGCATCGCCAACACCATCGCCCGATCCCGATGTGTCCCCAGTGTGGCGATGAACGCCTCAATGTCATTGGCTGGCAATGACTCCGGTAGCAGGTGCGGCTGCCGCACCAGCCTGCCGCCCGCGCGGGCACGGCCCGGCCCAAGATGACCCAGCAGCCCCGATTGCTGGCGGCGCAGTCCTTGCCCGCGCCGCGGCGAGGGAACCGGATTATTGGCTCGGCGTCCAGTCATCACCAAGTACTCGAAGAAGGCCCGCACTGCCGCCACACGACGATTCACCGTCGACGCCGCAGCCGTGCAGGACCCATCCGCTTTTGCACGACCGCCGGAGCGGCGCACGCCCTGCCAGTCGATCCAGTCGAACACTAGCGGGGCATCTACCGCGTCCAACGCGACATTGCGCTCGCGAAGGAACCGCCCCAGGTTCAGCACGTCGAAGGCGTATGCGCGCAGCGTGGCCGGACTGAACCCGCGCCCGCTCAAATGCGCCAGGAACGCGTTCGCCGGATCCAACCCGTCCCAGTCACCGTCGATCCGAAAGCCGCCGTCGACCTTGTGCACCCGCACCGCCATTACACGTCCTGCCTTCCATCACGGACCTGCCCTCAGCATCGACCCACTCTGGCCGACTGGTCTGGATCTCACGCCGCTGCGTGGCTCGTGTCCTGCCAGGGCCGGTTAACGGATAGGGGATTGTTGCTCCAGATTTGGCGCCAGATCTGTTTGGGAAAAGCGGTGAACGCCAACAGATCCGGGCGGGCTGCGTCGAGGTGTTCGGCCACTTTGGGGAGCTTGTCCGACAATGCGTCGAGGACTCGATCGTATTGGGCAACAACCGATTCGGCGTCGGGCTGGTCGAAGACCGAGTGCAGCAGGGTGCGCACCCACGGCCAGGAGGACTTCGGGGTGGCCGCCATCAGGTTGTTCGCGTAATGGGTACGGCAGCGCTGCCAGGCCGCTCCGGGCAAGGTGGCCCCGATCGCGGCGACCAGGCCCGGGTGGGCGTCGCTGGTGACCAGCGCGACCCCGGACAGGCCGCGGGCCACCAGGTCGCGGAAGAACGCCAACCAGCCTGCCCCGTCCTCGGCCGAGCTGACCTGCACACCCAGGATCTCGCGGTAGCCCTCGGCGTTGACGCCGGTGGCGATCAAGGTGTGCACGCCCACGACGCGGCCCGCCTCGCGGACTTTGAGCACCAGGGCATCAGCGGCGACGAACGTGTACGGGCCGGCGTCAAGCGGGCGGGTGCGAAACGCCTCAACCTGCTCATCGAGCTCTTGGGCCATGATCGACACCTGCGACTTGGAAAGCCTCGTCACACCCAGTGTTTCAACGAGGCGTTCCATCCGCCGGGTGGACACTCCCAGCAGATAGCAGGTGGCCACCACGCTGGTCAGGGCACGCTCGGCGCGTTTGCGTCGCTCCAATAGCCAGTCCGGGAAATAGCTGCCCTGACGCAGCTTGGGAATGGCCACATCGATGGTGCCGGCGCGGGTGTCGAAATCACGATGCCGGTAGCCGTTGCGGCTGTTGGACCGCTCATCGCTGCGCTGGCGGTAGCCGGCCCGCAGATGGCGTCGGCTTCCGCGCCCATCAAGGCGTGGATGAACACCGACAGCAGCCCTCGCAGCAAGTCCGGGCTGGCCTCGGCGAGTTGGTCGGCCAACAGCTGCTCGGCGTCGATAAGGTGTGGTGAGGTCATCGCGTTGCTCTCCTTCGGTTGACTTTGCTGATCGTTCGAAGGATCACGCGATGACCGCCCTCTACCGCGCTACGACACGCCCACCGGCCCTACCGGCTCATACACCACGCCCCTGGACGCAACTACCCCGAGCGCCTGGCAACCGATGGGATGCTGGCCGAAGGAAGGCACCAGCCGCACATCGGTCCCGTCCGAATACCCGGTCTACCGGCGTTTGTCGACCCTGAAGGCGATCGCTCACCGGATAGCATCAAAGACGATCACGCATATCCGGCATATGAATGATCACGAATCTCCGCGCATGAGCCTCCCAGACAACCGTCGAAGCCGATCATGGTCCCTAGTAGTCGTTCTGGCGACGCTGAGCCTGCCGCTCTTGATAGGAGGATGCTCGGCAATGTCTCGAAACCGACATGACATTGACCATCCAGCCAACCCCTTGCCGGATCAACAAGCCATGGCACAGGTTATCGATCCTGCAAGGCAGATCGCCAAAGTCGCTGGGCTGCAGGATTTCACAGGAGGCTTCCACTGGGAGTCATGCAACGACCAAGGAGACCCACCTTATCGAGGACTTGTAGAGATGAGTTTTCAGTGGCCTATGGACGAGTCCAAGGGCTACCCCACCGAGGTCGATCCCAACACCTACTTTGACAAGCTGGCCGCGACCATGGCCGCCCACGGTTGGAACAATGGGCCGCCACCCGGCTGGCACTCGTACGGACGAGTCATCAACAAAGATGGCGTGGTGGCCGTCATGACTCAGGACCCGGCCAGCGGCAGGGGGGCCATCGACGTCTCTGATGAATGCCGCAACATGACCAACCATCGTCACAACGGCACAGTGATGGGCTTCGAAATCACCGACCAACTTCGTCAAGGCTGAACTGCTGGTCGGGACAGCTATCTGTCAAGCAGCCTCGGCTAGGCGAAGCGGTGCCGGGAGCACCGACATCCAGCGGCGAATCGGTCCGAGAACAGCTGAATTGACGAGCAAGCCACCGGCGGTACGCTTACCGACGCTCGGGAAGGGTTCGCGATGTTGGTCAACACGGAATGCTGCACTTAGAGGCCGTTGAGTCGCAAGCCGGCACGACTCGCCCGTCGCCGGCAATGCGCGTCACGGGCATCTTCGGCGACTTCGCCGTCGCGGAAGCGGCACATCAGGCGATCAGCGCCGGGCCCAGCTATCACGTGCGCACGTTGTGGGGTTATCAGGAGATCTCGGTGGAGTTGGTACCACGGCGAATTATGCGACATCGCTTTTTACTGAGCCGCAAAGGCTATAGCGCGAAGGCGTTGCGGGGCCTGTGGTACAGCTACAAAACATAGACCTCGGCAAGCTGATTGCGGCCGCTGGCGGGGACCCGTGGCAGATCAATGCCAGCCTACAAAGTGGTCGCCCGGCCCAGATCGCCGAGCTTGGGCAGGCGTTTCATAACGCGGGTCAATGCACCGCCGAGGCCGACAACGCCTTTGTGGAGGCGTATCGCCGGTTTGAGTCGTCGTGGAACCGAGACAACGGCGACCATCCGATCAACGACTCCGCTGAAGTGCAGCGGACCATCCGATCGCTCCGTGGGCAGGCGGCCCAATTGCCCAAGATCGCCGTCGACCTGGAGAACATCGCGGCCAGTCTCGCTGAGGCGCAACGAACCTGCGGTGTGTTGATCTCGACTTTGGAGGCGCAATTAACAGACATCGACAGGCGGATCGGCGCGGCCGAAGAACTCGACAGGACCGGCAACCTCTCCGCTGCGGATCAGGAGGCAGTTGACCAACTTATAAACAGCCTCGAACTCCAAGCTATTGACGACACCAAATCGACGCTGGCCCAGCTACAGTCCATTCGAGCCGGCTACTCGGACTATTTGCAGAAGTCGCTGACCAACCTGCGCACCGACGGATACGACCCGACGGCGATCCAGGGGCTAGACGCCGACAAGACCAAAGACCAAGTGCCTGATGGCATTCCACCGTCCGGGCTCGAGGCCGGCGAGCTGGCCGACATTAAACGGGTCACTAATCAGGCTGTGGTGGACCAGATGGCCAAGGTGCGCGCGGCACAAAAAGCCATCGACCACGCCCTGGCCACCGCATATACCAAAGGCCAAGGCTCCCCGGAAGGCCAGGCGGCGCTTGCGCGCCTGCCTGAGCTGAAGAAGAACCTCGCCGACGCGCTCAATGACTTAGGCAAGCTGCCCGACTACAACAACGTCGACCCGACCACGGTCCACACCAGCCCGGATGGCCATTTTGTGTTCGGCTACACCGCCGATGGCCAGCCCATGCAGGTCACCGGTCAGCTCAAGAATGGCACGGGCGAAATCTTCGACCAGGGCACGGGCACCTACTACACCTTCCAAGGCGGCAAGCTCGTCGGAACCCGCACGCTCGACCCGGGCCGCGCCGAAGCCACCGATGAGCCGCTTTTGACCGCCGTCACCCTGGCCGTCGGCGCACCGGAATTAAAGGCAGGCGGCGAGGCGGCCTGGCAGGGGCTCAAAACTCTGTTTACTCGCGAAGGCCTCGCCTCTGGCGTCGGCATCACCTCCGACAACGTCCTGCCTCGCGCCTTCGCAGCGGCCGAGACCCGCGCCGCGGCCGCCGCGCAAAGCCTCGCAACCGACCACCCGCTGCCGCTTTCGCCCACCGCCGCCGTTGACCATCCCGTTCCACTAACTCCAAGCGAGCATGCCGCGCCACCCGGCCACGAGCCGGCCCTGGCGGGCGGCGGAGCCCATACTGCACCGCCTCCCGCTTACGAGGTGCCGCCTCCGCTGCCGTCCGATTCACCACTGTTCGATGGATATCACCCGGTAGAACCCGGTCCAGAATTCACCACGGCTGACCGCCGCCTCGTCTACCCGGACGACAGTTTGCCCACCAAGCCGTATGCAATACCCGGCACCGTCATTCCCAACGCCCAACTGTCCGCAGGGACCGAACTCGGCCGTTTCGGCTACCCGGGAGGCGCTTACCTAGCCCCGGACAGAACGCCCTTCGCCCAGCTGTCGCTCCCCCCAGACGGTCTCCTAAAACCCTATTACCGCTATGTGGTAGACGACCCGACGAAGCTCCCACCCGGCTGGCATATCGAACAGTCGCAGGCGGCACCCTGGTTCCACCAGCCCGGCGGCGGCACACAATACCGAATTATCGATGAATTCGGGAACAATGGTAGTGTTGAGGAACTCGTCAGGTGGGGATTCCTGAGAAGGATTAATTAATGGTAGACTTCTCTCGCTTATCGACAAATTGGTACCAATGGGCGCCCGGGATGAGCGGCGGCGATATATCTGTGTCGACCGACTGCGAAGACTGCCAAATCCTCTTCAGCTCTACCGATTATTCGGTGCATCTCCGCAATGATGGCCATTGGTGGGTCGTGGACATCGTCAACGACCGTGGGCAGCGGCGGAGTGGCGCTGCCAAACTCTCAAGTTTCGAATTGACGGAAAAGTACCTTATCTGGGACTGGGCGACTACCGCGCGTTCAAGTCTGGCATCTGGACCGTTAGGCACTGACCTAGCTAGGCAAGGATACGCGCCTGACGTTGAAGTTTCGAAAGCCGACCAGGGTTATAAGATATGTTTGGGTAATGAATGCGCAATACTATCGGTCGTTAACGCTACAATTTTTAGTCATCTAATGTCGAAATCGGTGGATGAAATTGAGCATATGGTATACGAAGGTCTCATGTAGCCGCGTCCTGACTCGCACGATTAAACAGCGCCGGTTAGGCCGGCGCCGTCGCCAGATCTGCGGTCGCCGACCAGGCGCAGCTGAATACCGCAATCGGTGGTTATCGCTAACATAATCCCATGTCCGATACGCCGCCTCCCGCCGACTTTCCCGCAGGACCGGGCTACCCTGGGCTGCCGCCTCAGACAACGTCCGCGCCCTGGGGTCCGCCGCCAGCGATGGTGCTACGCAATCCGTCACGTGGGCTCAGCGTCGTGGCGCTGGTGGTTGCGCTCATCGGCCTTGGCGTAGGTATTGGCGGTTGGTTTCGGCCGTTGCCCCACAACGGCCATGCATCGCCGACCCCGCCTAGCTACACCGATCAACAAGTAGCTGACGCGAAGGCGGACGTGTGTACTGCATACAATCTTTCAAAAAATGAAGTGGCGTTGAACACCCATAGACCTGACTTTGAAGGTGACCCGGTCGGATCACTCGCGGCAGCTACGATGAAGCGCCTGTCTATTTACGCTGCTGGTGATTATATTTTAAACAAACTGGCTGCACAGCCAGCAACGCCAACTGAGCTAGCCAATAGTTTGCGATCCCTCGCCAGCTCTTATGAGGAATACGCGATGCGCGCCTTAAACGACCAACCTAATGAAACGCTAGATGCGCTGCGTAATGCGGTGGACGCAGACATATCTCAGATAGACCGGTTGTGTAGATGACTGATTCATCTTCGGGACCTTGGACCGAAATTCTCGTGGGCCATCAAAGCCCGAGAGGGCTTGGCATCATAAGTGGTGCGGCAACCAATCGACAGGTGATTGCGGCCGCCAATCACCAATATGCTGACGCGCTTCAGCAGCAGCAGTTTACTTCGCTTGTGCATCAGGATGGTGTCACTGCCGACGACATCCGAGAAGCTCACCGCAAAAGTGAGCAGCACCACCGCCAAATCGCAGCGATAAATGACACGATTACCTCCGCCTATCGGTCCTCCCACGATTCAGGCAGCGAACTGCAACGCGAACTCGGCAGTATCGCTCACGACGGCAACTTCAGGATAGAGCAAATCCAAAGGTCCAAAGACCCGCTTGCGATCAAAATCGGCAAAATCACCGATGTCGTGATGGACTGCCAAACCCAAGCCAATATCAAAGCAGCGACGTATTGTGATAACGTCTTCAATGAGGTTCAGAAGGTGCTCGATGAGCGCGGCATACCGCTTTCTGCGCGACAGTTCGCTAAAGATAATGGTGTTGACCTGACAGGCAAATTCGGATCGCCGAACAAGGAGTCGGTCCGCGAGCAGGTGGAGGCGTTGCTCAATAAGTCAAATGCCGCTGCAAGCACTCAACCGTTAAGCAACCATGTTTCACCTGCGGACACTCCCGGCTTAAGGCCGGAGGATTCGGCATCAAATATTGCTTCCACTCCCCCACAATCGACGCCAGTAGTCGCGCCTACGTTGTCGCCCGCAAATCCGCCAACGAACATTGCGCCAACTCGCGCACAAACGCCCCTGTCTAACGGCCCTGCCGTCCAGCCTCCGCTGGCATCGTCCAACATCGCGCCGACCCCTCCAGCAACACCATCCGCCAGCACTCCTCCTGCCCCAGCACGAATCAGCTCGCCAGCATCTTCCATTCCAGGCACCAGCGCCGTTCCGCCCGTCTCGGCACCCAACATGCCGAGCATGCCGTCGGCACCAGCGATGCCATCGACCGCCGCCAGGCCTCCTGTGACGCCAGCGAGCCTGTTACACAGTTTCGATCAGGGAATGCAGATGGGCGCCCCGATGTCAGCAGCGGCCAACGCGGTGCCACCGATGGGTCCGGTGGAACCGCAAATGCCGGAGCCGCCGCGCCGACACCGAATGTTGCTGCGACTTCGCCGGCGAGTGCTCATGTGCCGATAATCGACACTCCGCACGCCCCAGCCGCCGACGTTGCGCCTCTGCCGCCCCCGACGCACGCCCCGACCAGCGATGCTGGCACGTCCTACGTCGCCGGGCCAGCGCCGACGGCAACGCCGTCCGCTGCGGCCGCACCCGCTGGGCCATTGCCTGCCTATGGCGCCGACATCCGACCGCCGGCCTCGGCAGCTGCCGCACCGCCCACCGCGCCAGCGGGTCCAGCGCCGGCAACTGCGGCGTCGGCGCCGGTCAGCTCATCAAGCAGTGCCGGCGGGATCAGCCAGCCCGCGGTCATGCGTCGACCCGACACAGTGCCCACGCCCTCGCCAACGCCGGCCGGAGTCGGCGAGCAGGCCGCCCTCGCCGCGGCGGGCGGTACCACTGCCGGGGCCGCCTCCGCGGCAACAACTGCGAAGGCACGGCTGCAGCGGCTTGTCGACTTCGTCGCCCGCCAGGAGCCGAGGCTCAACTGGGCCGCCGGCGACCGGCCCGATGGTACTACGGTCCTGGTGACCGACCTTGCCAGCGGCTGGATTCCACCGGAAATCGACATCCCGGTCGGTATGCAACTTCGCGATCCGGCCAAGCGTCGCGGTGACCTAGAAAGCCTTCTTGGCGAGGTGACCGTCACTGCCAGCTACACACGCCTACACCAGGTGCCCCCCGCGTGTTCGGAGCATTCAGGGTGAGCGCATGGAGGTAGGGTTCCGGCGCTGACGGTGGGCAGCGTGTTGAGGTGCTGGACCCCGGTTTGTTGTTCGTGGTGCCGGGGCGGCACGGTGATCAAGTCCTTGGTAGGCAACGGCCCTCCCGTCGTCTCTTGCCCGAGTGCTACGGGAGGGCCACCTGTGTGCGCTTGGAGGCGCAGTGGTCACCGTAGAAGCAGATGTCGATCAAGTCGAGTGCAGGCTGGCGGCCGGTGAACTGAGCTGCCCGTCGTGTGGGGGTGTGCTGGCGGGTCGGGGGCGGGCTCGACAGCGGCAGTTGCGCGGCCCGGATGGGCCGGTGGGGCTGTGTCCGCGCCGGTCGCGGTGCACCGGGTGCGGGGTGACGCATGAGTTGTTGCCGGTGAGTGTGTTGCTACGCCGCGCCGACACTGCGGCGGTGATCGTGTCGGCGCTGGCGGCCAAGGCCACGCGCGGGGTCGGGTTTCGCCGGATCGCCGCGGAGCTGGTTCGCCCGGCAGAGACGGTGCGCGGTTGGCTGCGCCGGTTTGGCGAGCGGGCCGAGGCGGTGCGCTCGGTGTTCACGGTGTGGCTTCGTGCGGTGGCTGCCGATCCGGTGATGCCGGATGCGGCCGGCGGGGTGTTCGCCGACGCGGTGACCGTGATCGCGGCGGTCGCGAACGCGATCACACACCGGTTTTTGCTGCCCGAGGTGTCGCCGGCCGAGGCCGTGGTGGCGGTGTCCGGTGGCCGGTTGTTGGCGCCGGGCTGGTCTGGCGGGCGGGTGCAACACGAATCGACCCTGCCGTAACCGTCGATTGGGCCGTAAATCTGTGCGCTGTTGTGTTTTTCACGGACAGCAAGCAGAAGGCAGCGGCCGGTGGCGGTCAGCGACGACGAAGAGAAGGTGCGCACGGAGCGTGCGCGGGCGATCGGGTCCCGAGTTGGCTCAAATTAGTGCGCACCGTCGGCGCGGACCTTGGTGAGCGCGTCGCGGAGGTCGTCGGGTAATGGGTCGGCGGCGGTGAGGTTGTGGTTGCCGGCCTTGATTTTGATGGTGCGGTAGCGTCGGGCGGTGCGGATGAATTTCTTGATGCTCCAACTTGTTTGGGCCTCGATGTAGTGACTGACGGCCAGAGCGGTGACCACGATGCTCAGGTGGGCCTCGATCGATTCGCGCAAGTGGTGATAGATGGGGCGGGCTTGCAGGTCGTGCTTGGACATGCGGAAGCTCTTCTCGATGTGCCAGAGCTGGTGGTAGGCGTCGATGACGAACTCCGGCGAGACCGCGATGAGGTTGGTGGTGTAGCCCTTCCACCCGGCCAGGGCGCGGGTCTTGGCCTCCAGCGCCCGGTTGACGGTCTTGGTGGCGCTGGCGCCGGTGAGCTGGATGTAGCGATTGCGTTTGACCGGGGCATGCCCGTCGACAGCGCGTTCGGCCTTGGCGACCTGTTCATCGATGCCGCGCATTGTTCGGCGGGCGCGGTCGTGGCGGAACTGGTAGTAGATCACCCGATCGGGGATGCCGCAGGCCTTCTCCGATGAGGTGGCTGGCCAGGGCTGGCTGAGCACCAGCCCATCAGGGATCACCTCATCGGGGTGCTTGTCGCGCCATTCGCGCACCACACCTGGCAGGTGCGGCAGGCGGGTGCCCAGGATGAACGACAACCCCGCAGCTTGCAGCGCAACTTGATTGGCTTCCGAGATCATGCCGGCGTCCGCGACGACGGTGACATCGGTCAGCTGGTGGGCGGTCTTGAAGGCGTTGATGACTGGCAGCATGGTGGCGGTTTCGGCCTTGTTGCCCTCGAACGCCTCGACGGTCAGTGGGAACCCGCTGACGTCGGTCAACAGCCCGAGAGTGATCTGCGGTTCCAGGCGGCGTTCCTTGGAAAACCCGGGCTCGCGGAACCCGTCTGCGCCATCGGTTTCGAAGTACAGGGTGGACACGTCAAACAACACCAGGCTGGCCGGCCCCAAGCCCGCGCGTGCAGCGCACGCGGTGGCCAGAGATTGCCGCCAAGCCGGCTTGGCGTAGCTGGGCAGGCGGCGCTTAACCGTGGCGTAGGACGCCGGTTGGACTCCGACCTCGGTCAGGACCCGTTCGGCGTCGATCTTGCTGGTCGGCTCGATGATTCGGGCCAACACCAGATCACGAAACACGGTGTCGCCCTTGGCGGCTGACTCGAACCCCAATATCCGGTAAGCAGCACACAGCGCGTCCCAAAGATGGCTCATCTGCGAGGAGGTGATCGGCAACGGTTCCGTACCGGGCGGGCCCGCCACACCAAGGTCCAGCACGGCCTGACCGGCGGCCAACCGCTCAGCAGCCGCAGCCTTCAGGGCAGCCAATTCGGCCTCGTCGTGAGCCGAGCCGACGTGTTCGATCGAGCGCGACCCGCGCCGCGAGGACCACACGATCTGCACAGCGGTCGCTCCCGAGGCGGTCTTGACGGTGCGCACATAGGCCACCGCGGCAGCCTACGGCCCGGGTTAAGTGCGCAAATTCCGACGAAGCCAACAACAACCCCGCAGGTCAACCCGCCGCGATTACACCGAACCCCGAATCTTGAGCCAAGTCAGGATACTGGACCAGATGGAGGAAGCAACAGGGCCTGGCTCCTTAACCAAGTTCTAGTTAGCTCCTTGGTTGAGAATGCCCACTGTTTCCTTGTCAGTCCCACGTACCTGCCAGGGACCACTATCGAATAGCACGGTAGGCCGCTTCGCACGCCCAGAGGCGTTCAACGAGACAGTCGCCGCCGCCTCAAATCAATACCTTTTTGGGACGCGCGGTTGAAGCATCCCCGGTTTCATGCACACCTCATTCTGTGTGACCGGTGTGCATTCCGGTGCGGAGTCGAGCATAGTACTCGGCTTCGGCTTCGGCTGGCGGGCGCCGATTAGTGCGGTGCATGAGGCGGTGTTGGTTGTACCATGCCACCCACGCCGAGGTCATGTCTTCCAGGTCGGCCAGGGTGTTGATCGGCCCGGCGCGGAACGGTGAACCCTCGCCTACGCACTCGGTTTTATACAGCCCGATCGTCGTCTCGCACAGTGCGTTGTCTAGCGCGTCACCTACGGTGCCGACCGATGGAATCATCCCTTCGAGCATTAAAGTCTCGCCGTAATGTATTGCGGTGTATTGACTTCCGGCATCAGAGTGGTGAATCGCGTCATCGAATGGGTGGCCTTGTCGGACACGGAAGGCTGCCGCGTGACGCAGGGCTCGCTCGACAAAGCCGGTGTCTTTCCGCAGCGAGCATTCCCAGCCAGGGATCAGCCCGGCGTAGGCGTCGACGACGAACGCTGTGTAGCCGAACCCGCGGGTCATCGCCACGTAGGTGAAGTCAGCCACCAGCAGCAGGTTGGGCGCGCCGACCCGCCACTGCCGGCCCACCAGGTCCGGCGCCCGGGTCGCGGCTGGATCGGACTCGGTGGTGCGCGGTGCGCGGCGAGCACGGGTCACCCCGCGCCAGCCGTTGTGCCGCATGATGCGTTCCACCGTGCGCCGCGCCACTGGGATGCCCTGGCGCTGCAGGTGCGCCCACATCTTCAGGCTGCCGTACAGGCTCTCCGGCGGGCGTTTGCCGTCGGCATCGGGCTCGTAGTAACCGGCCAAGACCTCGGTGATCGTGGTATCCCAGAGAGCCCGTTTCGACGGCGCAGAGGCGCGGTGCGCCCAGCAGGTGCGCGCGGCGATCTGCACGCCGTGCACCACCAGTGCCCGGCAGATCGGTGCGACCCCGTAGGTACTCTTGTGCTCGTCGATGAACGCACAGATCAGCGGTGTAGCGGGTCGCACTCCCGCGCGAAGAAACTCGTTGCAGCTCTTAGTATTTCGATAGTGGCCTCAAGCTCGCGGTTCTTGCGGCGCAGCTCACGCAGCTCCTGCTTCTCCTGGCTTGATGTCCCGGCCGCCTCGCCAGCGTCGACCTCGGCCTGGCGCACCCACTTGCGCAGCGTCTCCGCACTCATCCCCAGCCGGCCCGCGATCGCCCTCATCGCCGCCCACTCGCTGTCGTAGTCGTCGCGGTGCTCCCGGACCAACCGCACCGCCCTGGCCTTGGTGTTCTCGTCGTACCTGATCGCCATCGCGCCATCCTTCCCTCAAAGGAAGGTGTGCAAAAAACCGGGGACGGTTCAGGTAATGCGGCTGCTCCAAGTTGGCAACATAGCTGCGAGCTGGGACGAGCATTCACACCGAGCATGGATTACCGGCTCGCGGTGCGCCGCAAGGTGGAACGCCGAAGTCACGAATTAGCGATACCATCGCTCCATGTCGAACACGCCTCCCTACGGGCTACCACCAGCTGGAAGCCAGCCGGGTTCTACTTCCCGGCCAGGGTCAGCAGCTCCATACAATCCGTTGCCGCCACCCATGGCACAGGCGAGGACGCCACGTAACCCTGGTCGTTGGCCCGCCTTTACCGCGCTAGTGATCGCACTGACGGGCATTGCTGTTGGTATTGTTGGCTGGTTTCGTCCCACCCTCCATAACGTCGCACCGGTCGCCCCATCTGCGCCCAGCTTCACCGAAGAACAAATCAAGAGCGCAAAAGCGCGAGCCTGCAACGCATTCGAGACGGTGCGCAAAGGCGCCGCACTTCAAACCCATTCAGAAGCTAGCGAGCCACTCGCAGCAACAGCAAACGCCCGGTTGTCTCTTACCGTTGGCAATGCCTACTTGCTGGCTCGGTTGGATCCCGCCACGCCACCGGCACTGGCCGCAGCGATACGAACGCTCGCGGATGATCTCCTCGACCTTGCCGCCAACGCCATGGCAGGAGCGATGAACGATGATCCGGCGCAAGCCAACCGGCTACGTAACGCGGACGCTGCGGACGCGCGCGTTGCCAACCTGTGCAAATGACGAGTTTAGCGCCATCCTCCATTAGTGGTTGTCGTCATTATATGTGACGGCGGCAGGCTGAAAGTTGAATCCACAATATCACCCTTTCCTGGTTAATACGTCGGCTACACATTATGGTTGGGATAACGCTCAAATCTTTGCAGTACCACGGATACATCGACCTGGAGTGATAAACGATACGCAGAGCAGAACAGGGTGAATACCGGAAGCGGCGATCAGCGATACCATTGTGCCATGCCGGATACGCCTCTCCCTCAAGTTCCACCAGGACACCCCCATCCTGGGCCGGCGGCTCAGCCAATTTCACATGGCCGGTGGACCCCGCCGCCACCAAGGGCATTCCATCGGGCCTCACGCTGGCTCAGCTTCGCCGCACTTGCGATCGCTCTCATTGGCGTAGTCATTGGTGTTGTGGGGTGGTTCCGCCCCGTGCCGCACAACAGCCCACCACTGGCACCGCCCAACCCAACATTCAGCGACAAGCAGATCGGCGATGCAAAGACGCATGTTTGCGCTGCGTATGGCCTCGTGCATGACGCGGTAATAATAAACACTCACCGCTCTAACCCGGCGCCCGGCGACGCGATCGGCGCACTTGCGGTGGCCGCGAATGGACGTCTCGCTCTGTACGCAGGGGGTGATTATCTCTTGGGCCGTTTGGCGATGGAACCGGCGGCGCCACCTGATCTAGTAGCCGCCGTTCGATCGCTGGCCAACAGGTCAGAGGAACTAGGAATGGTCTTCCTTGCAGATAAACCAGATTCCATTCAGAATCCCCTCAGACAAGACCTCGACGCAGATGTCGCAACGATAGATCGGTTGTGCAAATGAGCGCTTCGAGCCCCAAGGACTGGTCAGACCTACTCACAGGCCATCAGCGGCCAAGGGGTTTGGACATTATTAATAGCGCGGCGGCCAGCCGTGGAAACACGGCGGTCGCGCATCACGACTTTGCCGGCCTAGTAGGCCAGCAACAGTTTACGTCATTGCTTAACCAAGAAGGTGTGACTGCGGACGACGTTCGACAAACTCATTTTGAGGGAGAGCAGCATCATCGCCGTGTGGGGGAAGCAAATCGTGTAATAAAGTCTTCGTATCAGTCCGCCCATGACTCGGGCGCTGAATTAATACGTCAGCTCGATACCATAGCCGACGATGGGAATTCGAGGATTAAGCAGATTCAAAGCTCCAAAGACCCACTTCCAATCAAAATCGGCAAAATCACCGATGTCGTAATGGACTGCCAAACCCAGGCTAATATCAAAGCAGCGACTCACTGCGACAACGTGTTCAACGAAATTCAGAAGGTTCTCGATGAACGAGGCGTTCCTTTGTCAGCTCGCGAGTTCGCCAAGAACCATGGCATCGAGCTCACGGGAAAGTTCGGCTCCCCTAAGCAGGATGCGGTGCGTCAGCAAGTCGAGGCAGTGCTTAATCCGTCCGGCACACCTCCGAGCAGCAGCGGCCAATTCTCAGCCCAGTCATACGATCCAAACAGCTCGCCGTATGGCGGTGCCATCCAAGGACCTCAAGAGCCAGCGACCAGTCCGCCTGCCTCAGAAAGTCCACCGTCTAGCTCGCCATACGGAGGTGCCATCCAGCAGCCCTCACAGCCAGTGACCGGTCCCCCCCGCCGCACAAACTATTCCACCCGGCTCACCGTACGGCGGCGCGATCCAACAACCACGTGTGCCAACGACTGGCACAGCTATTCCGTCGCCAGCCGTTGGTAGTGCACCACGGCTTCCAGGCACCAGCGCCGTTCCGCCCGTCTCGGCACCCAACATGCCGAGCATGCCGTCGGCACCAGCGATGCCATCGACCGCCGCCACGCCTCCTGTGACGCCAGCGAGCCTGTTACACAGTTTCGATCAGGGAATGCAGATGGGCGCCCCCCGATGTCAGCAGCGGCCAACGCGGTGCCACCGATGGGTCCGGTGGAACCGCAAATGCCGGAGCCGCCGCGCCGACACCGAATGTTGCTGCGACTTCGCCGGCGAGTGCTCATGTGCCGGTAATCGACACTCCGCACGCCCCAGCCGCCGACGTTGCGCCTCTGCCGCCCCCGACGCACGCCCCGACCAGCGATGCTGGCACGTCCTACGTCGCCGGGCCAGCGCCGACGGCAACGCCGTCCGCTGCGGCCGCACCCGCTGGGCCATTGCCTGCCTATGGCGCCGACATCCGACCGCCGGCCTCGGCAGCTGCCGCACCGCCCACCGCGCCAGCGGGTCCAGCGCCGGCAACTGCGGCGTCGGCGCCGGTCAGCTCATCAAGCAGTGCCGGCGGGATCAGCCAGCCCGCGGTCATGCGTCGACCCGACACGGTGCCCACGCCCTCGCCAACGCCGGCCGGAGTCGGCGAGCAGGCCGCCCTCGCCGCGGCGGGCGGTACCACTGCCGGGGCCGCCTCCGCGGCAACAACTGCGAAGGCACGGCTGCAGCGGCTTGTCGACTTCGTCGCCCGCCAGGAGCCGAGGCTCAACTGGGCCGCCGGCGACCGGCCCGATGGTACTACGGTCCTGGTGACCGACCTTGCCAGCGGCTGGATTCCACCGGAAATCGACATCCCGGTCGGTATGCAACTTCGCGATCCGGCCAAGCGTCGCGGTGACCTAGAAAGCCTTCTTGGCGAGGTGACCGTCACTGCCAGCTACACACGCCTACACCAGGTGCCCCCCGCAGATGATGACGAGCCGGTCCCGACTTCCCCACGAGCCCGGCAGGGACCTGTTGTAGAGGAACTCGGCTGGGAGCTCGGGCAAGCTACCAACTGGCGCGACGGGTTACCCCGACTGGCACACACCTTGGCCAAGGCCGCTTCGCGAGGAACTGGGGTACTGGATAAGGAAATCGAGGTACTTCAGGAGCTGCTCGCGGAATTCCGCGATCGTGTACTCGACTCGTATCCAGACAACGTCGACGCCGCTGCGGTGGGAAACTGGCAGTTACTTGCGGCGATTGATGCACTCGTCGAGGGCGACAAGACCGGGGCGAATTACCACTTCGCCTGGTTCCAAGCATTGAGCCACGTGGCTACGGGAGGGTGAGGTAATGCCACCAGACCTCCGGATAATCATTGAGGAATTGGCAGGCGCGTTAGGTCTTCCCCCGCCGCCGATGAGCACGTCGGATCCGGTAGTTCCGCCCGGTGTTCCCTTTGACCAAGCGCTTGCAGCACTAGGCCTGGCTGCCAACAGCGGTGATCCCGCCGATAATGCGCAGAGCCAAAAGAATCAGGCCGAACGCGAAGCGAAAGTCAACGACGCGCTGACAAAATTCCCTGCCAATGAGGACCAATCGGCCCAGATGCTCCAACAGCTGCCACAGATGGCCACCGGCGTTGCCCAGTCAGCGGCGGGTGCCATGGGCGGATTGATGAACCCGATGATGCAGGTACCCCAGCAAGTCGCCCAGGTGGGCCAGCAGGCGATGCAGGCAGCTATGGGTGCATTTCAGCATGGTGCGGGCAGCGGCGCTGCGGCGGCTGAAGCCCTGCCGGGTGAGCTGCTCGGCACAGGCGGTGGGCTCGACGGCGGAGCAGCCGAATTGGCAGGCGCCGCAGGCGGTGCGGGGGGCTTGGGTGGCACCACGCCCGCCGCGATGCTCGGTCCTCCACCGGCCCCTTCGGCCGGTACTGTCCCAATGTCGTCGCCCACTACACCACCGACGTCACCGGCCGCACCCGAGCCGACAGCGGCGCCGAGAGGCGGGATGGCCGGCATGCCGATGGTGCCGCCAGGCGCCATGCATGGCGCGGGGGACAAGGGCAGCGACGCCAAGGCCGACACCAAGCGCGTGGTCCCACCCACGGTGAAAAACGGCGCGCCGGTACAGGGACGTATCACCACACCACCAACCGCGCCAGAGGTGGTCAGGCGCTTGGAAGGAAAGCCGGTGACCACTCGGCGCATCCTTGCGCCTGACGAGAAGCCCGACGACAACAGCGCAAATCAAGATCGCTAACACCAACTCACCATTTCTTCAGCAGCTGTTCAAATCGAACACCGCACACACACGGAAAGAGCCCTTCACATTGCAGACTATGGCCTGAATTGACAGTAAGCAGTTAGTCACGCACGCTTACCTGCGTGGAAAACGAAACAAATCCCTTCACGACCTACTAGTTGCCGCGCTGCACGACTCGCGCCCGCCAGTCATAAAACCTATCCCGCCGCCAACCGCGCTCGGCACGTCGATGGATCAGTTAATTGGGTTATTGCACCTGGCGGCCAACCAAGATGTCGAGCCAGGTAATGCAACCGTCCTGGCAGAATGGGAAACTCGGAATCGTACCCTTGCTAGGGCGGTCAACAAAACGATTCGGCAGGAAAAGCTCGACGACCGCACGGGTGACGGGAACCGCTAACCAAAATGCCCGTGCAGCGGCCGAAAAGCCAACTCACACACCAGAAAATACAAGTATCCCAACGCCCAGCCGGCCAGGACATCGGACAGATGATGTGCGTTCAATGCAACACGCGCGAATCCGACCGCTACCACAATCAGCACGCCGGCCAGAACTGCGATCGCACGCATCGTCCTGCCCACCACTGGCAATAGCACCGTCAGCAGGGCGAGTACCACGACCATCGCCCCCAACGCGTGTCCAGACGGAAACGACGACGACGACACATGGGTCAGCGCTGTCACCGGCCTGGGCCGATAAACCAGATGCTTAGCGACGTATGTGATCATCTCGTTGAATTCCATTGTGGCGAGCAAGAATAGCGCTTCCCGCAGGAGGCGCCTGGTCAGTGCGACCACGACGACGACCACACCAAGAATCCGAAAAGATCCGGGGCTCAACACCAGACACACGATGTCCCACAACCGCACCCACAACGGATGTTTGACGCCGACGTCATAGAGGGCCTGCAACGTCGAGGTGTCCGCTGCTCCCAGCCAGGCCCACCCGTGCCGATACCCCAGCCACATCACCGCATACAGCACCCCGGCGACAACAGCAGCACCAACCGTGGCCACCGACCGGACCGAGACCATACCTACACCGTTACAGGGCCTAACCAGAAGGCAAACGCAAACGCATTACCGGCACATCCATCGTCATACTGGACCGATGCCAGTCTTCGCCCGCCAACTGTTGGGCATCGGCCGACTGCCCGACGACCTGCGCGCCGAGGTTGAAGCCCGAGAGTACCTTGCGGACTACCTCGCAGTGACCCGACAGGTCAGTGGCATCACTGCCCAAGCTGGCCGGTCTCAGCGTAGGCCGACTGGGTGTCATCGGGCCGGGCAGCAAGCACCTCGCGGTTTCTACGATGGCCGTATGACCGGTCACGCGTTCAGCCCACAAGAGCGGGCCGCCGTATACCGGGTGATCTTAGAGCGTCGGGACATGCGCCGCTTCGTTCCCGGCAGCGTGGTTCCGGACGATGTGCTAAAGCGCGTGCTGTACGCCGCGCACGCCGCGCCCAGCGTGGGCCTGATGCAGCCGTGGCGGTTCATCCGCATCACCGACGACGCGCTGCGGCGGCGCATCCACGCGCTTGTCGACGAGGAGCGCCTGCTCACCGCTCAAGCGCTGGGACCGCGCGCCCAAGAATTCCTGCGGCTGAAGGTGGAAGGCATCCTCGACTGCGCGGAACTGCTGGTGGTCGCGTTGTGCGACGGCAGGGACGCCTACGTGTTCGGTCGGCGCACCTTGCCGCAGATGGACCTGGCGTCGGTGTCGTGCGCCATCCAAAACTTGTGGCTCTCGGCCCGGTCAGAGGGCCTCGGCATGGGCTGGGTCTCGTTGTTCGATCCCCAGCGGCTGGCCGCGCTGCTGTCGATGCCCGACGACGCCGAACCAGTGGCGATCCTGTGCCTAGGCCCCGTGCCCGACTTTCCGGATCGGCCGGCACTGGAATTGGACGGCTGGGCCGTCGCGCGGCCCCTGGCAGAGTTCGTCTCGGAGAACGGCTGGAGCCCTTCAGCGCAGCCAGGTCGGTTACCCGACCGATTCGGCGGCGTCGAGCGCAACCGCTAGCTGGGGCTGGGCGGCGGTCTCAACGGAGATCCATGCGGTGGGCGCGAAGTGCAACGTGACAGCGGGGCGCAGGTGCTGGTTTCGCACCACCGTGAGCACGCCGTTACCCCCGATGGTGAATTCGCCGTCGACGGTCATCGACTCGCCGCTGGCCAGATGCACGACAAACGATCCCACAGGCAGAACTCCTTTCTGGCTGCGATTCGACCACACCGTGCGCTTGACCCACCACCGAGTAGCCGGCGCTCCGGGCCGATCAGCTGTGCTCGCCGATAAAAATCACGGCCGGAAAAAGGGGGGCACAGCAAGCTCCAAGGTGCCCGGATGCAAGCTAGGAACGTGACGGCAATCAGCGACCGCGATGCGAGGCAGCCCGGACGCGACAACGTGATGCTCGTGCACTGGCATGACCTGGGCCGCTATTTGGGCGTGTACGGCCACACCGACGTGTCCAGCCCGCGGCTGGACCGGCTGGCCAATGAGGGAATCCTCTTTACCCGAGCGCACGCCACCGCCCCGCTGTGCTCACCGTCGCGCGGCTCGCTGTTCACCGGCCGCTACCCGCACAGCAATGGGCTGCTCGGCCTGGCCCACCACGGCTGGGAGTATCGTTCCGGCGTGCGCACACTGCCGCAGATTCTATCTGAATTCGGCTGGTACTCAGCACTTTTCGGAATGCAGCATGAGACATCGTACCCGAGTCGGCTGGGCTTCGACGAGTTCGACGTGTCGAACTCCTACTGTGAGTACGTAGTTGAGAAAACACAGGCTTGGCTGCGCCACTACGACGGCAACCACCCTTTCCTGTTGACGGCCGGGTTCTTCGAAACGCACCGGCCCTACCCGCATGACCGCTACCAACCGGCCGACGCCACCGCTGTCAGGCTGCCTGACTACCTGCCCGATACCCCGCAGGTGCGCCAGGATCTCGCCGATTTTTACGGATCCATCGCCACCGCCGACGCCGCCGTCGGCCAACTGCTGGACGCGCTGGCCGACACCGGCCTGGACAGCAACACGTGGGTGGTGTTCTTCACCGATCACGGCCCGGCGTTCCCGCGCGCGAAATCCACGCTCTACGACGCCGGTACGGGCATCGCGATGATCATCCGACCGCCGACCCGGCTGGCGTTACCGCCCCGCGTCTACGACGAGCTGTTCAGCGGCGTCGATCTGGTGCCGACGCTCCTCGGGCTGTTGGGCCTCGAGACACCACGCGACGTCGATGGGGTATCGCATGCCGAGAACCTTGTTGACCGCGTCCGGCATGCGGCCCCGCCACGTGATCACGTGTACACGATGAAGACCTATCACGACTCGTTCGATCCCATTCGCGCGATCCGCACAAAGGATTACAGCTATATCGAGAATTACGCGCGCCGACCACTGCTGGACTTGCCGTGGGATATCGAGGAAAGCCCGTCCGGTCAGGCGGTCGCGCCGCTGGTGACGGCATCACGACCGGAGCGCGAACTCTACGATCTGCGCATCGATCCCGGCGAGGCCAACAATCTGCTCACCGCCGCGAACCCCGACGGCGCACAGGCGATCGCTGCTGATTTGGCTGTGCGACTTAATGATTGGCGTCAGCAGACCGGTGACGTCATTCCGTCGGAGTTCGCCGGAACCCGCATATCGGAGCGTTACACCCAAACCTATCTGCAGATCCATCACAGGACACCGACCAGCCGCTCGCCGATCGCCGCGGACCGTGGTATCGAGGAAGAGGTCAAACACGCCGAACGTTAGGGTTCGCAGGGCGCGCTGGAGGCAGTCGTCAAGCCCAGCCGTGCCCGTTAGCCCGTCACCGATACACCATGGGGCATATCGGGCATTACGCTCACGTCGTGTCCGTGAGCCCGAAGTCATATCTGGTGTTGGCCACCCAGCGCAGCGGCAGCACCCTGCTGGTCGAATCGCTGCGCGCGACCGGTAGCGCCGGCGAGCCGCAGGAGTTCTTTCAATACCTACCGAGCACCGGCATGGCACCCCAACCGCGGGACTGGTTTGCCGGTGTGGACGACGAGTCGATCCTGCGACTGCTCGACCCGCTGAAGCCCGGCACACCTGACACGTCAACCCCGGTCGCCTGGCGCGAGCACATCCGCAGTTCAGGGCGCACCCCCAACGGCGTGTGGGGTGGCAAGCTGATGTGGAACCAGACCCCGTTGCTGCTGCAGCGTGCGGCGGGGTTGCCGGACCGCTCCGGGGTCGGTCTGCGCTCGGCCATTCGCGACGTGATCGGCAGCGAACCGGTGTTCGTGCACGTCTATCGACCCGACGTGGTGTCGCAGGCGGTGTCGTTCTGGCGCGCGGTGCAAACCCAGGTATGGCGGGGTCGCGGCGATCCCGAGCGCGACAAGCGGGCCGAATACCATGCCGGCGCCATCGCCCATATCGTCACAATGCTGCGCGATCAAGAGCAGGGCTGGCGCACTTGGTTCGCCGAGGAGAACATCACCCCGATCGAGGTGGCCTATCCGGTGCTGTGGCGCAACCTGAGCACAATCGTCGGCACCGTGCTGGAGGCGCTGGGCCTCGATCCGCGGCTGGCGCCCGAGCCGGTGCTGGAACGTCAAGCCGACCAGCGTTCGGATGAATGGGTGGACCGCTACCGCCAGGAAGCGCAACAAAAAGGACTTCCGCTGTAGCGCACGGGTGTCACTTCACTTGGGCGACGACGAACACCCGCCGGAACGGGAAGAACGTCGTGCCGTCGCGGCGGGTGGGATACGCGTCGGCGAGCAGCGGGATGAGCTCGCTACGAAAGTGTTGCCATTCTTCATCGCTGAGCCGTTCGCGAACCGGCAGCAGCGCGCTGCCGCTGATCCAATCCAACACTGGGTGTTCGCCGGTCAACTGGTGCAAGTAGGTGGTTTCCCAGGCGTCGACCGTGCACCCGGCGTCGATCAGCTGCTCGGCGTAGTAGGCCGGCGCATGGGTGACAGCCCCGACCCGGAAGGGGATGTCGCGCAACGTTTTCGCGAAAGGCTCCCGGCGGGCGACCGCACGCACCGCGGCATGCGAGGGCGACTCGAAGTTTCCGGGCATCTGAACGGCGATCCACGAGCCGGAACCCAGCTGGCCGGCCCAGCGGACCATGAGCTCGGCGTGCTCCGGCACCCACTGCATCGCCGAGTTGCTCACGACCACGTCGGTGTCGCGGCGCGGCTTCCAGTCCCGCAGGTCGCCGACCGCGGCGTCAACCCCGCGCTCACGGGCCGCCGCCACCATCTCCGGAGAGCTGTCCAGCGCCTCGATCACAGCGTCCGGCCAGCGCCGCGCCAACTCCAGGGTGAGGTTGCCCGGCCCGCACCCAAGGTCGACGACCCGGCGCGGCCGTTCGGCGCCGACGCGCACGAGCAGGTCATAAAACGGCCGGGCCCGCTGATCCGCGAAGACCAGGTAGATGTCGGGATCCCACATGTCGGCCCTCCTGATCGCCACCGCTCACGCGCCGGCTGATATAGACAAACCGTATTACCGGATGCTTACCAAGCGAGGATGACCGATGCCCCGCCGCCATCGACAACCGGGTGCCGCGCCGTGATAGCCGACGAGACCGCACAGGTGCGACAGATCTGGTCGACGCTGGGACTACCCGGGGTGATCGATGTGCACACCCATTTCATGCCAAAATCGGTGCTGGACAAGGTCTGGAATTACTTCGACTCGGCTGGCCCGCTAGTCGGCCGTCCCTGGCCAATTGCATACCGTGACAATGAGTCTCAGCGGGTGAACACACTGCGGCGGTTCGGGGTGCGACGGTTCACCGCGCTGGTCTATCCGCACAAGCCGCGGATGGCGGCATGGCTGAACCAGTGGTCCGCCCAGTTCGCCCGGCACACGCCGGATTGTCTTGCCACCGCGACGTTTTACCCCGAACTCGGCGCCACCGAGTACGTCGAGAAAGCCATCCGGGGAGGTACCCGTGTCTTCAAGGCGCACATCCAGGTCGGCCGCTACGACCCCAATGATCCGCTGCTTGACGGGGTTTGGGGAATCATTGAGGACACGGGTATACCGGTCGTCATCCACTGCGGGTCGGGCCCGGCACCAGGCGAACACACCGGCCCCGAACCGATCGACCGCCTGCTGCGCCGTTACCCGCGACTGCGGTTGATCATTGCGCACATGGGAATGCCGGAATACGCCGAGTTTTTCGACATCTGCGAGCGCCATCAAGAGGTCATGCTGGACACCACGATGGCCTTCACCCCGTTCGCCGAAGAAACCATGCCGTTCCCGCCATCTCAGTGGCACCGGTTGGGCCAGCTCGGTGACCGAATCGTGTTCGGCAGCGACTTTCCCAACATTCCCTACGCCTATTCCGAGGCAATGCGGTCACTTACCCGCCTTCCGGGTGTTGACGACGGCTGGTTGCGTGGCGTGTTCTACGAGAACGCCGCACGGCTGTTCGACGGGGTCCCGCGGTAGGTCGGGTTCACACCGCGGCCGCGTGCCGCGGCCTTGACGGTGCGGCAGCGGCGACGCTGGGCCAGCGCAACCGTTCCAGCAAACTGGCGGGCAACCCGGCGTGTCCGTCGAGCCGATGCGTCGACAACGGGTCCAGCGCCGTCAGCGCCGGCCAGTGGTTTCCGTTCTGCGGCATCAGCCCGGGCAGCGGTGCGCTGCCGCTCGGCCGCCCTCGGTGCGGAACGCGCATGCCACCGCCACGGTGGGGCGGTCGTCGGGGCCGCTGATCTCCAGCGCCGTCCAAGTCTCCCGCGCGACGTGAGACCGGATAGCGGCGAGCATGTCGGGCAGCGCTGAATCGACGTTAACCCGATACGCCGCAACATATTCGGTGTGCTGATCACGAACACCTCGCCACGTTTCCCGCGCTGATCGGCTAAACAGCGGCGGAATGTCTTCGGCCCCGACAGTGTTGGCGTTCCAGCCCAACTCACGCAAATGGTCGGCGAGCCGGCGCGCTGCGACCTCGGTGGTCTTCGGTAGCGGAATCCGCGGAGAGCGGGCCTGCAGCGCCGCCAGGTTCTCCACGGCCGATACCGTCATCCCGATCCAGGTATCCCGCTGCGGCACACCGGTGTCCGACCCAGTGTCGCGGCTGGTGATACGCAACGCATCGGCGCGAATGCCGTAGCGGTCCAGATACCGCGCGATCAGTGGAAGCGGAAGCACGTCAACGGCTTCCGGCGACGGTCTGACATGCAGCACCGCGGTGGCCCGGACATCGACGCCGGGCTCGCGGACTCGCCGCAGACCGCTGTTGCGGGTGCTCATCGCCATCCGACGGCGCAGTATCGTGGTGACGTAGAGCCCACGCCACCTGCCCAGAAGCAGAATCACCAGGGCGGCGCCGACGCCCAGCACCCAACGCTCACGAATCGATTGCCAGGGAAAGGCCATCGCGGCGGGCACGGCAGCCAACAACACCAGCGTCACCCGTCCGGTCCCCGGCCAGGTGGGCGATCGGCGCAGGCTCACGGAGTGGACTCCTTTCGTCGATGCGCGGCAATCGCGGCGACAACCACGACGGCCAGCGCGAGTACTGCGGTGCCGGTGAAGGCAACGATCCGTGGTGTGGGATCCTTGGGTGCCGGTTCGGGCGGGGCGGCAAGCTGTTTGACAGCTGGTGCGTGCGAGTCACTGGCCGACGGCAACTCCCACGTCAGGGCGGCGACAGGGTCGACGGTGCCGGCACCGACGACGTTGGAGGGTGCTCGGGCCGCGTTGTGCGCGGTCGCGGTGATGCGCTGCACGACCTGGGCGGCGGTCAGTTGCGGGTATTTACTACGCACCAGCGCCGCGACACCTGCCACGTATCCGGCCGCGTAGCTGGTGCCGTTGAGCGGAATCAACTGCTGCTTCTCGTTGGGCAGCGCATTGGCCAGGCCACCGTCGTCGCGGTTGCTGACCGACACGATGTTCTCACCGGGGGCGGCGATTCCCACCCACGGCCCGGCCATGGTGAATTTCGACGGCTGGGCTTCAGGCGTAAGCGAGGCCACCGACAACACGTAGGGCTGCCACCACGAGGGGATGGACACCGAGGTGACACCCGACCAGTTGCGCGGATCATCGGGGCGGCTCAAATCAGTGAGCGGGTTGGATTCGCAGGCGGTTCCGCCGCCGAACGAACCCGTCGTCCCGGTGTTGCCGGCGGCGGCCACGATCACCGCGTCTTTGTCGACCGCCGCGTAGCGGATGGCCGCCCCCAGCTCCGCCTGGTCGATGCCGCGGTCGGCGGGCAGGCAAGTGACGGTCGAGACGTTGATCACCCGGGCGCCGCGGTCGGCGGCGTGCACGATCGCTCTGGCCAACGCGGCCACATCAGCCGACGCCTGGGCCAGCATCGGGTCGCCGCCAGCCATCTTCGGCATGAACTTCCCGGAGGCGGCTCGCAGTGACAGCAGCCGCGCGGCCGGCGCCACACCGGAGAACCCGTCGTCGCCCGGCTGGCCGCCACCAGGCCGCCACCAGCGTGCCGTGCCCGTCACAATCGGTCAGACCGTCGGTCGTTTCCACGTAGTCACCACCGGGATCGACGTTCGGCAGCCGCGGCCCTGGCCGCACCCCGGTGTCAATGATGGCCACCAGCTGGCCTTCGCCCCGGGAAAGTCGCCATGCCGCAGGCAAATTCAGCATCACCTGGTTCGGGGTTGTGACGCCGGGGTCGGTGCCCGGCATGACCGCGGAGCTGCTGCATTCGGCGCGCCGCTCCACCGGTTGCACCGGCCCGGGCGCTCCGTTCGGCGGCTTGACACCTGGGTCGACGACCGGCGGGTTGATCGCCAACGCCGGTGGACACGCCCACATCACCGCAGCAGCGAAAACCGCGGCGGCACAACCCAACCGGTTGGCTGTCATCGATTGAGTACCCAGCTGAAGAGGCCGACGAGGTAGGCCATGACCGGTATCAGTGACCCGTCGAGCCCTGCCGCGGCAAACCCAAGCAACCGGCGCAGCGGAAGCGAGTAGCTCTCCGGCGAGGCGATTCGCGGATTCAGTGCGACCACCACCCACACCAACACCAGCACGGCAAGTGCCGCAGCCGCGCACACTGCCGGCACATAGCGTCCGGTCGCGGTGTAGAGCACCAGCAGCGCCAAGCCGACCAGATACGGCTCGGCCAGCAGCCAGGCCTTGCAGGCGGCTGAATCCCAAATCCGTGCCCGCAGCGCGGCGGCCACCGCGGTGGCGGCCACGACGTACCAGCCCAACACCGGCACCGTCTCCGGCCGCACCGCAATCACCACCGAGCCAACCGCGCTAAGCAGCACAGCGGCGGCGATGAAGCCGTTCTGGTGCGCGTCGCTGACGCGCACCCGCCGCGGCAGGTCCTCCAGGATCTGCGACGACGGCGCCGACGGTGTGGGATCCCCCGGCGCGGGAATGACGGGCAGCGGGAACCGCGCACACAGCGCGGACAATTGCGCGGCTTGGATGGTGACCAGCAGTGCCGCCACGATCAGCCCGCAGCCGATACTCAATAGCGGTAGCTGCCAGAGCAATTCGGCCCCAGCTGCCAGCAGGACCGCTGTTCCCAGCACCGCCGTTGCGGTGAAGAACGCGATGGCGCGCTCACGCTCACGGGTGGGAAGGATCAGGCTGATCAACGACCACGCGGCCACACCCGCCGCGCCCAGCATTATCTGCGCGGGCCCGAATTTGCCGGGCACCGCCAAACTCAGGGCGGTGGCAATCGGCGCCAGGGCGGCGATCGACAAGGCGACGCCGGTGCGTGGTGAGCGCGCCCTGCTCACTAGTCCGGCCAGCGCGGCGAGCGCCGCGATCGCACCGACCGCGACCAGCCCCACGGGCGCTTTCGTAACGACGTGGTGCGTGGCCGCCAAGCCCGTGCCCGCGAACACCGCACCGATGACCGCGGCCAGCGCCCCGCGCCGGATATGGGTGATGCCCCACGGCTTGAACCGCGAAGCCGAAAAGATCACCGCGGCGTCGGCGACGTCTTCGACGATGCCCGGTGCCGCCGGCCCGGAAGGCAGCGGCTGCAACGCCAGCAAGTCGCCGTCGACAACCCCGACCGTGTCCAAGCTGGCGTCCAGGCTGAATGGCGCGCCGCCGATCGGCGCAAGGCTAAGCCGCGTCGGTGTCGTTGACTCCTCGGAGTCGCCGTCACCGTCTGGAGCCACCAAACGCTGGACCGCGGGCAGGATTTCGCGCAACGGCAGTTCCGCGGGCAGCGCCATTTCCGTCAACCGCCTTTCGGCTAGGACGGCGATTCGCACGATAGGCATCACGGCGCTAGACATACCGGGGCCTCAGGCGTTGGTGGAACATGGGCATGGGTTCTCTTTCTCTATCGGATATTTGTGCTAGGGCGACTGGGTGGTGAAATCCCGGGACAGCCGAAGGCCCGGAAACCATTGGCCGTCCGGTAATTCAGAGGTCAGCTGCTCGATCGCGACGGCGATGGCGAACGGTGTCCCGGGCCGGAACGTCGACACCCATTCGCCGTCGAAGGCTCTCGACGGGCTGACCAGTATCCGCCCGGCGGTGGTGTCGACGATGCTCATCCCGACCTCGGTGGTGGTGTGCTGACCGTCGCGGCGACAGCCGGCGACCACCTCGACGTAGCTGCGCGGACCGGTGAACACCGATTCCACCACCGGCCGCGCGGAAGCTGGAATACCCAGGTAGTCAAGGACTTCGGTGAGTGGTGTGCCGCCACGCAACCGCTCGTCGGCTCGGGCGCCGACCCGGGCCGGAAGGCTGAACTCCTCGAAGCGCGCGGGCGGGCGCTGCGCAAGCCCAACGCCGAGGACCGGGACCAGCGCGCGCGGGTCGTCGATCTTCATCGAGGTGAACGTGACCAGCTGAGCGTTGCGCAGCGCGACCACGGTCTTGTCGTCACGACGGGCGACGATGCCGCGCAGCATCTCGTCGGCACCGCTAGTCCGGGACGGCCCCACAAAGCGCAGGTCCAGCCACCGTTCCGGGAAGCACACCACCCGGATCCACTCCGCCACCGCCGCGTTGACCACCCCGTCCGGCGACATCAGGCCCATCCGCTTGAGCTCGGCGGCCTGCTGATCCATGAACGCGGCTCGATGCGCGACGTCGTAGTACGGCGTGGTGATCGCGAGCACCCATGGAAACGTCCCCGCCCCAATGGTTTCGGCGATGCACCACGCCTGTTCGACGGTCAGCTCGACGGCGTTGGGCTCAGCGTCCATCTAGGTTGCAGAGCTCACCTTCGTCAGCCGCCCCATTTGGCGGCTTCGGCCTGGTCGCGGGCCAGCATGGCGGTGGTGTTGGTTTCATGGGTGCCGGCCATCGCCCGATACGACAGCACCAGCTGCTCCATGGCCTGATTCCACTGCGCCTGCCAAGCCTGATAGGTCATTCCGGTGTCGCCTTGCCAGGCACTCGACAACGCCGCCTGCTCGCTGGCGATGTCCGAGCCCAGCGCCTGCAGGGTGCCCGCGTAACCGGCCATATCGGCAGCATGCGCCAGCATGGCTGGGTAGTTGTACATGATCTGCGACATCACAAACCCTTTCGTTTACGTCTCGACAGCTCAGAATCCGGTGTAGGTGGAGGCGGCGGCGGCATCGGCGGCGGTGTAGGTGCCCGCCGCGTCACCGAGGTTGGCCTGGGCGATATCCAGCAGCGTGTTGATCTTGGCCGCCACCGCCACGAACCGGGCATGGGCAGCCTGAAACGCCGCCGCGGACTCCCCGACGTGAAACGCCTGCGCGGACAGCGCTTCCTGCTCAGCCTGGCCGATCGTCGAGCGCATCAACGCCGCCTTGGCGCTAAACGCCGACTGCGCGGCCACCAACTGCGGAATATGGGCATCCAACAGACTCATCGCACTTCCTTTCTCTTCGACTGCTTACGTTGATCCACAATGCTTTTCGTCAGTTGCGCTCTCCCCCCTCCCCCTCGGCGGGCCTGTCATGCTCCCAGCTGCCAGGCACCATCGGCATCCGCGGGCCCTCACCGAAGTCGCCACCGGCCAGCGTGGTCAACCCCGCGGCCTCGGCGACGGCTTCCTTGCGCACAGTCCCGGCGAAGCCCAACGGCCCCGCACCCGTGTCGGAGGCTGCGGTCGAGGTGACGGGCTCCTGCTGGGGTGGGCCCCAGTCAGGGTCGACGTCGACGTTCATGTCCATGAACGCATCGCCGTGCCCGCGCTGCTTCGCGCGACGACGGCGCCGGGCGCGGGCCTCCTCGCGGCTCGGTACCCGTGCCGCCGCTGCTGCCGCGGGCACAACGGAACCCGGCGTCTTGGCTCCCTCGCGGTCGTGCAGGGTCGGGCCGCCTTCGGCGTCCGGGTCGATACCGCCGACCACGTAGCCGAATCCAGCGGCTCCTGCTGGCGCGGCGGCGCCCGCGGGGGCCGACGACGCCGATGCGGGCGCGGACGTCGAGATCGGCGCCGGGCTCGCCACCGTCGGGGCCACGGCCGCGACGGGTGAGATGGTCGCGGATGGTTGGGCGGCCGGTGTCAACGGAGCGGCTCCCACGACGCCAGGCACCTCGGCGGCCTCGACCGGCGGGATGAGCGACTGCAGGTAGTTAAGGCCCAGGCCGAGAATGATCGGCAGGGCCACCGCCAGTGCAAGCATTGGCCCGTAGGTCGCTATGGGTGAGGTGACTTCGTAGGCGGCGAACGCGCCGACGAAGAACAGGAATGGCCCGTAGGCGATCAAGGCCGCCAACGGATTGGCCGCGAAGGCGCTCAGCATCTGCTGGAAGCTGCCAAGCGGATCGCGCAGAAACTGCAGTAGTTGCGACAAGATATCTGACAGATTCAGCGACGAACCGGACTGGGTTGCCTGGGCCTGCGCGCCGGTCTGGGCCGCGGTGGCCACGGCGTGGCCGGCTTCGGAGACGCCTGGCGTGACCACGACTGGCGCCGGGGTGGTGCGTGGCGCGGAGGCCAACGCCACACCTGAGGCCGCCTGATAGGTGGCCATCGCGGTGGCGGCCTGTATCCACATTCGGACGTAGTCGGCCTCGTTGAGGGCGATCGGAATCGTGTTGATGCCGAAGAAATTCGTCGCCACCAACACCGCGTGGATGGCGTGGTTGGCGGCCAACTCAGCCAAGGTGGGCATCGCGGCCAACGCGGAAGTGTAGGCCGCTGCGGCAATCTCGTGTTGGGCGGCCACTCCAGCGCTGTTGACGCTGGCCTGGGTCAGCCATGCCAAATACGGCATATGCGCGGCCGCATACTGCGCTGCGCTGGGCCCTTCCCACGAGCCGGCTTGAACCTGCGCCACTAAGGCGCTGAGCTCGCTTGCCGCCGAAGCGTATTCAGCGCCCAACGACGACCATGCCCCGGCCGCCGCCAACAGTGAACCCGGGCCCGGTCCGGCGCTCAACAGCGCCGAATGCACCTCCGGCGGCGAAGCCATCCAGATCGGTGCGGTCATGCTCAGGAGCCGGCGACCAGATACGTCGATGCCGCGGCCGCATCACCGGCGGCATAGCTTGCCCCCGACTCCCCGACCCCGACGCCGGCGCGGCCCAGCTCTTCGACACCTTGGGCGGCCACCGCGACGTGCTCAGCACCCTGGGCGCTGAACCCGACCGCGGTCTGCAGCGACACCGGGTCCGCCGCCGGCGGTACCACCCCGGTGATCAGCGGAGCGGCACCGGCATGCGCGGCCGCCAGCCGCGCGGTCAGCGCTTCG
Source organism: Mycobacterium xenopi (assembly GCF_009936235.1). Taxonomy (NCBI): domain Bacteria; kingdom Bacillati; phylum Actinomycetota; class Actinomycetes; order Mycobacteriales; family Mycobacteriaceae; genus Mycobacterium; species Mycobacterium xenopi. The sequence continues at coordinate 4,597,009 of NZ_AP022314.1, forward strand.
ACCGCCGCACTGGTCGCGGCCAGGCCTTCGGGAACAACTCGTAGTGTCATCGCTCCTACTCCTTTCGGTGAATCTCACCGACCGTCAACGGTCACATTTTCGTCAACGAGTGGGTTGACCAACTGCAGATATGTCGGAATATCGGTGTCGCCCAGTAGGATTGCGCGTCCAGCGGGCAGTCGGGCGAAGCGCTGCCCGCGGATCTTCCCGCCGTCTTGGGGGTTGCCCGACAACATCAACGTGGTCGCCTGGAGTTCGTTGAGCCGACGCAGCAGCGGGCTGGTCATCAACGCATGCGCCGACCCGGTGGCGCGGGCCGTGACAATTACCCGCAATCCCAGATCGCCAGCCTGCGACAACAACCCGACCAGGCTGGTCCACGGCCGCTGGCCGACGAATGCGCCGCTCATGGCCGGGGTATCGGGTATCTGGTCGACGTCGTCGATGATCAGGTAGTGGGTGTGACCCTGGTAGCTCCAGTTGGTTAGCTGCGCCGCAGACATGCCCGTCGGCGGGCGGCGCGACTCGATGAGCGCCGACAACCCCAGCATCACCGGCAGCACCCGGTCGACGTTGACCGTGTATTCGTTGTCGGGGAACAACGGTTCGTCGACAAGGTGCAGCCTGCGGTCCACCACGGTGAACGCGACCTGGTCCGGAGTGGAATGGTCGCGAACGGTGCGGATGATGTGGCGCAACAGCGTGGTCTTTCCGGATTTGGTGTCGCCCAACACCATCAGCAGTGGATTCTCGGCGAAGTTCAGTTCGACCGGCGCCAGGTCGTCTTCCCGCTGGCCGATGACCACCCGCTCCCGGCCCGGATAGATCTCGCCGACCGCGCTGGGCGGCAGATTCGTCGGCAGCAACCGCACCGGCGGTGCGCTGACGCCCGGGTAGCGGGCGTTGATCTCCGCGATCTGGTCGAGCTCAGGTTCGGCGAACAGGAAGTGCTCGGCGGCCATCGTCAGCCCCCGGCCCGGCTGGTCGGCCGGCACGGCCTCGGCCGGACGACGCAGCGCACCGATAACTCGCACATTGCTGTCTCGGGGGTCGTGCAGCTTGAGCTCCAGGCGCAAGCCCAGGCCGTCGCGCATTGCCAGCGGCACCTCCAGCCAGCTCGGAGTCGTGATCACGACGTGGATGCCGTACGCCAAACCGATGTTTACCAACTCGGTCACCTTGGCCAGCAACGGGTTTCGGGTGTTGAACTGGTCGGTGTTATCGCGGCCGAACGCGTAGATGTTGTCGATGACCAGAAACACCTCGCCGTAGCCGTCGTCAGGCCCGGAGCCGTTGCCTCGCCGGTCCCTGAAGACCTCCCGTCGCTGGCGAGACAGCAGCAGTTGCTCGAGCTCACCGAAGGTGCGACGGATGCGCTCGGGTTCCAGCGGCGAAGCCACGCTGCCCACGTGGGCCAGGTCTTCCAGCACTCGCAGCTGGCCACCACCGTAGTCCAGGCAGTAGAAGGTCACTTCACGGGGCGAATGCAAGTTGGCGGCCGACAGGATGAACGTCTGCAATGCGGTCGACTTCCCCGACTTCGGGCCACCATGGATAACCATGTTGCCGGCCGAGGAGAGCGCGTCGAAAATCAGTGGATCGCGGCGCATCTCGAAGGGCTTGTCGATCTCACCCAGTGGCCAGCGCCATCGCCCTGGCGGTATCGCCGCACGCGCCAGCACGGCGTTGAGCGGGATGGGATCGTCTAGTGGAGGCAGCCACAGCTCGGGCGCGCGGGGCCCGTAGCGGGCCAGCTGGTCGCCGATCGTGGCGATCAGCTTGCGCGGCGGACCGGTTGGCTCTTCCTCGTCGCCTGCGGTGAGGACTGTCTCCGGATCCGGCTCGACCCGCCCGGCGGTGAACAGCTTCGGTTCTGGCGCGGCATGCACCACAAGGGTTTTCGTGGTCCGTGGCGGCTCATAGATACCGTCGACGTAGGTGCTGCGGAACTTGATCGGCGCCGCACCAGGTGCGGGTACCAGGAAGCCCACACCCTTGTGCTCCTTGCCGGATTCGATGTGGTAGGCGTCCTCGACGCCGATGATCTGGCGGGACACCGCGGGACTGGCCACCTTCAACGCGATTCGGTAGGAGGTGTTCTTGTCGATGTCCTTGATCTTGCCCACGTCGAGGGTCTGCGAGGCGAACAGGATGTGGATCCGCATCGACCGGCCCTTGCGGGCCACGGTGTCGAAGAGTTCGGCGTATTCGGGATGGTCGGCCAGCATCAGCGTGAATTCGTCGGCGACCACGAATAGGGTCGGAATCGGGGCGAGATCGTGCCCGGCCGCGATCGCGTTTTCGTATTCGGTCACCGAGTTGAATGCACTGCCCTGCACGCGCCGACCGGCCTCTCGCAGCAGCACCTCCCGGCGGGCCACCTCGCCGCGCAGCGTTTCGGCGAACCGGTCGGCCAGCGACTTCTTCTCGGCCATATTCGAGATAACCGCGACGACCTGGGGGAAGTTGCGGAAGCTGTCGGCGCCAGCCTCCCCCTTGAAGTCGGCGTAGATCACGATGAGCCGGTCCGCCGAGTGGGTTGTCAACAGCGACAACAGGATTGACATCAAGGTCTGCGACTTACCGGAGCCGGTCATCCCGATCATCAGCCCGTGCGGGCCCATCCCGCCTTCGGCTTCGTCTTTGAGGTCGAAGATCAGCGGCTCGCCGGTCGCGGTGACCCCGATCGGGACGCGGAGTTCCTGCTCCCGCGGGCGCGGCGCCCACAACGCAGGCACGTCGAGTGCCGAGGCATCGGGAATGCCCAGCAGCGTGGTGAACGTGGCGCCCCGGGTGGCCGCCGAGCGCAGCCCGGCGTGGGTGGGATTGGAATCCCACCGCGACAGCTGCCGGGCCAGGTGGCTGGCCTCGTCGGCATCGAGCTGGTCGGCGGTATCGATGTAGCGCTGCCAACCGCCGGACTGCCAACGATCGATATGGCCGTGCGCGATACGCAGAATCGGGCGCTCGGGATCCGGATACTGTTCGCGGTGCGGAGGTGTCGCCGAGCGCTGGATGACGGTAACCCCGGCCCGGGCCGCCGCCAGCGGCGAGGCGTTCACGTCGAAGTCAGGGTCGTCGACGACGACCAGCAGATGCCGTAGTGCTTCGGTTGCGCCACCGGTGAATACCGGGCGATCCGCTAGCGCCGGACCGAGCAGTCTGGACAGCTCGTCGGCGTTGGTCGACAGGTAGCGGGCCGGGCCGACACCGTCGAGCTGCCCGGGAATGTCGACGTGCGGCAACCACTTCAGCCATGACCAGTTCGCGTCTTCCAAATCCGGTGTGGCCAAGGCAATCCCGAGCACCGTTGGGTCGTGCCACGTCACCGCTTGGGCGATCAAGGACCGCAGCACGGCACGCACCTCGCCGGCCTCGCCCAGCACGGTGATCCGCGAAACCTTGGCCAAGTCGATTCCGACCGGCACGTCACGCACCGTACGCTGAGTGTCCAGAAGACTGCGTAATGCACTGTGGCACACCGGTTCTAAGTCGATTTCGTCCGCGATGTCGTTGACTCGCACCGAGGTGGCGAGCGGCACGGTGTGCCGGCCGGCCCGCACCACCAGAAAGTCGGAGTCGTTCGGGTCGCGCTCCCATTGCCGTCGCGAGCCGGGGATGCTGGCCAGCTCCGCCGGGTCGGGGTGGGACCATTCGGCAGCCGCACGCTGCTCAGCGGCCTGGGTGCGGATGTTGTCGCGAACCACCGACAGGTAACGCAGATAGTCGGCGCGTTCGGCGTCCACCTCCTCGGTGCGGGTCTTGTTGTCGGTGCCCCGGTACAGCGCGGTGGCGGCCAGCAGCAGCACGAACGGGAAGAACAGCGTCTGGGGGGAAATCAGCCGCATCCCGGTGGCCACCATCGCCACGATCATGCCGACGATCAGGATCACGATCAGGTACGGCAGCGCCCGCCTCAGCAGCGACGGCGGGATCACCCGCGGTAGTTCCGGGGGCGCCTCGATGGTGATCGTGCCCTGGCGGGTCGTGGGGGGCGGCAGCCGGCGGCGGGCCTCGAAAATCAGGCGGCTCATCGGGTCTCCTGCTGGGCTGAAGCTTGGCGGCTGCGGCGAGAGTCGGGCGGCAACCCGTCGTGGGCCAACAGCGCGTCGGCGCGTGACAACGTCGGGCCGGGTGCGAACAGCGACAACACCGACCACGGGATCGGCACCGGCGGCGGGCTCAGGCCAAGCGCCTCAACGGCTTTGGCGTGTCCAGACGGTCCGGGTTCGGTGTCGATACCGTAGCGGACACCGGTGTCTGCGATCCAGAACAGTGATCCCGCCGGTGGCGAGGATGCGTCTTGGCCGACGGTCTGAGCGAAATACCCACGGCCAGGCGTCAGCGCGACCCGCGCCGCCGCCCCGCCGACGCCGGCGCTGACCAACTCCACGGTGCGCACCGTGTCCGGCACCGGCAGCGAGGACCCGGACAGCACTGTCAGCGAGCTAGTGGCAGCCCCGGCCGGCTTACTCCAATAGGCGCAAGTGACCGGTGCGCGTGCAGCGTCGACCAGGCTGATCCGTTGGTCGGGGTAGCGCGAGGTGTCCAGGATCCGCGAAACCGGGAGCCGCGCAACCTGATCGGCACCCAGCCGGGGCGGCTGGTCCAAGCCATAGGAATTGGTGTTGCGCAAGATCGCGGCAAGCACCGGCGAGATCGGCTGCAATCCGTCGGGCAGAATCGCGTAGTACAGCATGCTGTTGTCGGCCGCATAAGCCACGACCACCGCTCCGACCGGGGCAGGCAGCGGCAACGGGAAATGCGGTGGGGTGCCCGCGTCCGGGATGGCCGGCGGCGTCAGCGCCGGCGTCTCCGGGATCGCGTTGAACAAACCCGGCGCGATCGGCCGCGCGGCAGGCACATCCGTACCCAGGCCTAACGCGTTGGTGACGGCGCGGTCGGCCAGATCGATGCGGCTGCGCCTGCCGTCCCACAGCAGCCAGGTGCCGGCGCCGTTGTCGACGAGCACGCCCTGCCCGGCGCCCAGCGCGGCGGCCCGTGCCCCACTGGTGTTCAGGGGCCCGCCGATGACCGTGACACCGGTGCTGTGTGCGGCGTGCCCGAGCCCGCTGATGGTGTCGCACACCGTCCAGTCCGCGTCCTGGGAAGTGTTTTGCACCATCCGTTCTGGGGCCCCGGGAATACCGATCAGGTTGCCGCGCGGAAACTTGTCCAGCTCAGTGCTTTTCACCGTGGTGGGGTTGACCGGTCGACCAGCGATCAGCCGGGCTGACGCGAGGTTGAGGACCGGGTGAAGCTGGTCGCCGACCCGCACATACAGGGCGGCGGTGGCCCGGTCGGCCAGCACGGGGTTGGTACCCGCCGATCCGCCGGGCCGGATCAGTGAGAACACAAAGCAACCGATCAAACCGGTGACGAGGATGAGCACTCCCATCAGGACCGCCCGCGATTGGGTGCGCAGGGGGTCGACGAGCATGCGGGTGTCGTGCAGGGCGACGCCGGAAGCGATGCGCCGCATGACGAATCGCCAACCAGTCACCTGGTGGCGGGTGACGAAGCCGCGGCGATACACCACCTTGTCGGGATTCTCGTTGACCGGGGTACGCGACGCGAACGAGCGGCGCTCGTCGTCTAGCTCATTCCTGGTCATGCGAGCTCCAGCAGGCCGAGGCCTTGCAACAGCGGCTCCACCGAATTACGGACGTCCTCGGCGGTGATGGTCATTAACTCCTCGTCGGTGAACTCGCCGGTTTCGGCGTGCTCAGAATGGTCTAGCCGGAATTCCCGTTCCTCTTCGGACTTTTCGACGACGTTGCGCACGAACCGGCCGTTACCGGCAATGTCGAGTCCACGACGTTCAACGCCGGCCGCGTCGGGCTTGGAGATGTCGGCCAGGTGGGCGAACAACGCTTCGAGATCGTCGAGGGCAGCCTGTTCGAAGACGCTGTCGCGCTTGGCGGCCATGAATTTCGCGATCTCGATCAATTCAGCCGGCTTGTAGGACGGGAACTCAATGCTGCGGGTGAAGCGTGACCGCAGACCTTGGTTGGTGTCTAAGAACTTGTCCAGGTCGGCGCGGTAGCCAGCGATGATGACCACCAGCCGATCGCGGTCGTTTTCCATCCGGGCCAGCAGGGTGTCGATGGCGACCAGACCGAAGTCGTTTTTCGCGCCGGTGGCCACGAGTGCGTACGCCTCGTCGAGAAACAGCACGCCGTCCAGCGCGCTGTCGATGATCGCGTTGGTTTTGGCTTCGGTCTCCCCGATGTGCTGGCCGATCAAATCGGCCCGGTGCACTTCCCGGATGTTCTCCTTTTTCAACAGGCCCAGCCCGCAGTAGATCTTGGCGATAACTCGGGCAATGGTGGTCTTACCGGTTCCGGGCGGGCCGGCGAACACCAGGTGGTGGGTGCGCTGTGCCACCTCGAGGCCGCGCTGCTTGCGCACCACCTCCATGGCCACCGCACTCTTAAGCCTGGCTACCTGGTCTTTGACCTTGTCCAAGCCGATGAACTCGTCGAGTTCGCGTTCGGCCTCGGCGAGCAGCACACGCTTGCGCTCTTTGGCTTCGGGGTCGACGAAATCGCCCGGGCTGGGCTCGGTTTCAGGATCCCACGGGTCAGTGCGGGCCTCGATGCGTGCCGCGGTGGTGGTGACGATCCCGAAGCTGGGATCTGATAGGGCGTGCTCGATTTCCTCGTTTTCCGGGTTGGCCGCATACAGGTCCTGCAGAACCTCGCTGGCGCTTTCCTCGTCGACGTGCGCGCGCAGAACAAGCGCTTTGGCCAGCGCACCGTCGACCGCGGCGACGGGGATGGGGCCCTCGGGCTCCTCGAGATACGACAGGGCCGGCGCGAACATGCCCAGCCTGGCCAGCGCGATTCCCAGCGTGATCTTGGCGGCGTGGGCGAAAACCTCGTCTAGGTCAGAGTCGTTGACGATCGGGGTCAGCAGCTTGACGACATCCGACCAGCGCTGGGCGCGGTGGTGGATGGCAGCCGAGACCCAGCGGGCGTCGCGCCAATTCGGCCGCCGTTCGAGGGTTCCGGCGACCAGTTGATGGGCGTCGGCGTACCGTCCGTCCGCTGCCAGCGCCGCGGCATAGGCTAGGTGAAAGTCGTCCGGTTCGGTGGCGCGAAACCGCAAATACAGCCCGGTGTCGTACTGAAAACCCAAGGCGCCCGGCGTCAATTCGATCTGGCGTTGCAGCATCCCGGCGGTCGCGACGGTGCGGGATATCGATTCGAGGACTGAGGTCGAGACGTCGCCGGCGGCGGCAAGCCCCGTCCAGGCGTCGCACTGGTCGTGTGCGATCCGGGTCAGCGCGGCAAACCCCGAACGAGCGGCGGCAAGGTCGGCAGGGCGGCGCCGCTCGTACACCGTCAGGCCCAGGGCCCGACAACAGGTGGCGAACCGGCTGACGACGTCGCCGTCTACTCGAGCCACCACGGGACGAGCCGCGAGCGTCCCGACGTCACCACCTTCCACGGCCCATACCCTCCCTGGGTTTGTTAGTGCTACCTAACTTCGCTGAAGTTAGCATTGCATAAGCTAAGTGTCGAGATGGCTGGTTGGCCCAATTCACGACCTCGGGCTCGCCAGGTGTGTTGTCTACCGCTGCCGAAGAGTGGATGGCGAGCCTCCTTCTGCACCTGTTGCGCGCGCGTCCCGTGATGAAAATGGTTTTCGACATGCTCGGTGGGACGATACCTCAGCTCGAACCCTTAATGAAAATGAGTGCCATTAGTGGCCCGGCCGGTTGCATGCCGCTCAAGTAGTCGGCTATTCGGGCGCCCCGGTTCCGCGAATCCCCCACTTGGTCGCAGCGATCACTTCCACGCCGTTGTCCGGTTGGCTGAAGGCGAGGTCGGCAAAGCGACCAGTTCGGTAACAATCCGAGCGTGCCGATGCTGCCCGGCAGCTGGGAGGCCGGACCGGGATGGCTCAGTTCTTGATGGCGCTGACCAGGGTGTTGCGCGCGATCATCGGTCCGGCCTCGGTATCCGGGCCTGGCACCGGCCGGCCGACCTCGCGCAGGTAGTCGGCCAGCGGGGTAGCGACCGCGGTCCAGCCGTGCTCGCCCAACCACTGCTCGGCCGGGGCGAACTGCTCGTTGTAGACCAACTGAAAGAACAGACGCTGTTCACCCCGGGCGACCGCGGCGCGTTCTTCTTCGAGTTTGGCGGCGAACTCGTCCTGCGGCAGCGGTGCGCCGTCCTCCACGGCGAGATGGCTACCTGGGGCGGCCATCACGTCGATCCCCTTGAACAGCTCCTCCTGCGCGCTGGCGGGCAGGTAGATCAGCAAACCTTCGGCTATCCACGCCGAAGGTTTGGCGGGATCAAACCCGCTGTCGCGCAGCGCCTGCGGCCAGTCTTCGCGAAGGTCCACCGCGACCTCGCGGCGTTCGGCCGTGGGCTGGTCGCCGCGTTCGGCGAGGACCTCGCGCTTGAACTTGAGCACCTGCGGTTGGTCCAGCTCGAAGATCGTCGTGCCACCCGGCCACGGCAGCCGGTATGCACGTGAGTCGAGCCCGGCAGCCAGGATGACAACCTGCCGTACGCCGGCATCGGCGGCGCGGCGGAAATAGTTGTCGAAATACCTCGTGCGGGCCCCTTGGAAGCTGACGAAATGTTCGCCGAAATCGGTTGTCTTGAGTGGGTGTTCGGGCGCCCTACCGTCGAGCACCTCGGCAGAGGGCCCACCCACCGCTCGGCAGAAAACCTCGGCGAACGGGTCGACAGCCAACGGGTCGGGCTTTTGTGCTTCCAATGCTCGTGCGGTGGCCACGAATAACGCGGTCGAACCGACACTTGTCGTGATGTCCCAGGTATCGCCTTCGCTACGCACTCGACCCACCCTACCGCCGGTTGTTTAGCAGATCGCTAACTCCCGACAGCCAGGAGGTCAAACGAGCGGGCGGCCCGTCCTGATCCGCCGGTCAAGGTCCCACAGCAACACGTTGAACGGGAACTGCCGCACAAAGTTCGGCATCAGGCGGTTCGCTGTGCGCAGCACGGCCATGAGCCGGTCGAATCGGCGCTGCTTGGCGGCATCCCACGGCAACCGCATCTCGTCGCGAAACCGTTGCGGCAGAAAGCCCGTCGTGATCAGCAATGCGATACCGTCCGACCAGCGCTGCAGCGGGCCGGGCAGCGTCTTGCCAGGCAGCCGGCCCGCGGCGATGGGATACAGGTACTGGCGCACCGCGTCGTCGATATGCACCTTGTCCAGCGACTCGCGCCAGTACTTGTCGAAGGCCTCCCGATCGGGCGGCCACATCTCCGGGGGCACCTGCAGCGTGGTGCCCAACGCCATCCCCTCGCGATAGTGGCGCTCGGCCTCCTCGTCGTCCATCTCGCCGACAAAGATGCGGTGCACGTCGACGGCGCCCTTGTACAGGCACGCCCCCACCCACAGCTGCAACTCGGGGTCAAAGGCGTTATAGGGGACCGGGCTCTCGGGTGTCGAGTACACCTGGGCATGCGCGCGGTTGACCGCGCGGCGGAAAGCCGCCTTCTGCGCCTCGGTGCCCGCGGTGGCCACCGCAAGATAGGTGAACGTCGTGCGAGCACGTTTGATCGGATGCAGATCCACCCGGCCGCTTTCCACGCGGCTCTCCAGCACGCCATAGCCCACACCCGGCCGCGCCAGCTGCATGATCACGTTGGCCGGCCCGGCCAAAAGCGCCACTCCCATCAAGCCGTCGTCGAAACCCGATCGCCGCGCATTTGGACGCGCCGGCTTCCCGACGGGCGGGTCGGCGATCGCGCGCTCGACGTGCTGGATGGATTCGCTAACCGACATGCCCCACCTGCCCGCGCAAATTGTGAGAACGCTCGTTTCCTGATATTGCCGCGCTCCGGGCCCCGATGTCAAGATGGTGCCCATGGCCGCCAAACCCGGATTAGCCGAAACCACGCAACTGCGGCCATACCGCGGCGTCGACGCCGCCGCCCGACTCGCCGAGCGCCGTCGACGGCTGCTCTCCGCTGGCCTGGATCTCCTGGGCTCCGATCATGCGCGCGAGGTGACGGTCCGTGGAATTTGCCGTCGCGCCGGCCTGGCCGCCCGCTACTTCTACGAAAGCTTCGCCGACAAGGACGAGTTCGTCAGCGCGGTCTTCGACTGGGTAGTCGCCGATCTGGCCGCCACCACCCAGGCGGCGGTCGCGGCCGTCCCGCCCCGCGAACAGACCCGCGCGGGCATGGCTAATATCGTGCGGACCATTGCCGACGATCCCCGCGTCGGGCGGTTGCTGTTCAGCGCACACCTGGCCAACGTGGTGCTGGTGCGCAAACGTGTCGAGTCCAGCGCGCTGTTCGCGATGTTGTCCGGACAACACGTCGGCAGCGCACTGCGGATGCCGGAAAACGACCGCATCAAGGCCGCAGCGCATTTCGTCGTCGGCGGGGTCGGCCAAACCCTCAGTGCCTGGCTGGCCGGCCAGGTGGGTCTCAGCGCAGAACAGCTCGTCGACCACCTGGCGTCGTTGCTCGACGAGCTCGCCGACCCCAGCCTGTACCGCAACTAGCCGACGCTACCGCGCGGCTGGCACCCGCCGGTCAGCCGCGGTCTTCGGCACCGCTTGTGCGTCGCTTTCGCTGAACTCCTTTGTCCAACAAGCGAACTCAAGCGTGATTCCGTCGGGGTCCTGAAAGTAGAACGAGCGTACATAGACTCCGGGGTGCATCGTCGGCGAAACCTGCATCTCGCTTTCGTCGTGGTTGAGCACCGGACCCACACGTACCCCTTTGTCCTTGAGCCGTTGGCGGTAGGCGTCGAATTTCTCGGCCGGGACATGAAATGCCAAGTGGTTCATGGTGCTGACCGCGCTGGTGATATCACCGATCCCCGGAATGGCCGCCGGCGAGGAGACGCCGGGGACCCGATCCGGGGCGTCGGCGAACCAGAAGAACGCCACGCAGTCGCCGTTGCCGGCGTCGAAGAAAAAATGCTGCCCCTGGCCGCCCGGCAGGTCCAGTGATTTGATCAGCGGCATGCCCAGGATGTTGCTGTAGAAATCGACGGTGCGGGCCATGTCCGAACACACCAGCGCGACATGGTTGATCCCGCTCAATTCGAATTCGGTGTTGGTGTTGTGCGGCTTGATCATCGCGGCTCCCGTCGGCTCCCAAGGCGCAAGACTGGACTTTCTACGACCGTGGGCCCAAGTTACCACCCGCTTCGCCGAATTTCGCTGCCGTAACCTGCCCGAGCCCGCGATAATCCGTGGAACGCCATGAGAGGAGGCGCGGCGGTGTCGACCGTGTCCGAGCTGCCGACTAATTGTTCGTGCTCGTTGCCGCCACGGGCCAGGCCCGCGCAGCACTGGACCGACGTCTGCGCGATTCCCGCCTTTTTAACGGGCCATTCACTGCAAGGAGGTTGGCTGAGATGACTCACGCAGCGGGGACGCCGGGGGTGATCCGGGAGTTCATCGGGCTGCCTTCTCCCACCGCCCGGCGCGCTGGGGCCGGCGGGCACCCGTGCCAGGGGCTATATCACCGCGGAGTCGGGCGCAAGCCGAAGGTGGCTATGATCGCCACGCACTACCAAATCGACTTCTCCGAGCACTATCTGGCCGACTACATGGCCACCCGCGGCATCGGATTCCTGGGTTGGAACACGCGGTTTCGCGGTTTTGAGAGCAGTTTCCTGCTCGACCACGCCCTGGTCGACATCGGTGTGGGTGTGCGCTGGCTGCGTGAAGTGCAAGGCATAGAAACCGTTGTGCTGCTGGGTAATTCGGGCGGCGGGTCGTTGATGGCCGCTTACCAGTCGCAGGCGGTGGAGCCGAACGTGACCCCGCTGCCCGGCATGCGGGCCGCGGCCGGGCTCAACGACCTGCTCCCCGCCGACGGCTATGTCGCCAGCGCCGCGCATCCCGGGCGTCCCGACGTGCTGACCGCGTGGATGGACGCGGCCGTCGTCGACGAGAACGACCCGGTTGCCACCGATCCCGAACTGGACCTGTTCAACGAACGCAACGGCCCGCCGTACTCGCCGGAATTCCTCAGTCGTTATCGGGCGGCGCAAGTGGCCCGCAACCACGCCATCACCGACTGGGCCGAACGAGAGCTGAAAAGGATTCGGGCGGCCGGGTTTTCCGACCGCCCGTTCGCGGTGATGCGGACATGGGCCGATCCGCGCATGGTCGATCCCACGATCGAGCCCACCAAGCGTCAGCCGAACATGTGTTATGCCGGCGTCCCGGTCAAGGCCAACCGCTCCGCGCATGGGATCGCGGCTGCGTGCACGCTGCGCAACTGGCTTGGCATGTGGAGCCTACGAACCGCACAGACCCGGGCCGAGCCGCACCTGGCCCGCATCACCTGCCCGGCGCTGGTGATCAACGCCGAGGCCGACACCGGTGTGTTCCCCTCGGATGCCCAACGTATCTACGACGGGCTCGGCAGCGTCGACAAGACCCAGGTCTCGATCGACACCGACCACTACTTCACCACCCCTGGGGCGCGCAGCGAGCAGGCCGACACCATCGCCAAGTGGATCGCCAAGCGGTGGCGCTGAGATTGCCGACCGGTGTCACTGCCGCGGTGGCCAATGGTGCATGTGGTCAACCAACCGACCGGTTATTAGATTGAGGGGGACGTCACCGAGGGAAGGCGAGCAATGCCGATCGCAATCACTCCTGAGCATCGAGACTTGGCCGACTCCGTGCGGTCCCTGGTAGCGCGGGTGGCGCCGTCGGAGGTGCTGCACGCGGCCATGGAAACAGGGCCAGAGACGCCGATCGAGAATCCGCCGCCGTACTGGCGGGCCGCCGCCGAGCAGGGGCTGCAGGGTGTCCACCTGGCGGAATCGGTCGGTGGTCAGGGTTTCGGAATCCTCGAGTTGGCGATCGTGCTGGCTGAATTCGGCTACGGCGCGGTGCCCGGCCCGTTCGTGCCGTCGGCGATCGCCAGCGCGTTGATCTCCGCGCATGACCCACACGCCAAGGTGCTCGCCGAGCTAAGCTCCGGCGCGGCCATCGCCGCATACGCCCTGGGCCCGGGGCTGACGGCCACCCGGCACGGCGACGGGCTGGTCATCCGCGGCGAGGTGCGGGCGGTCCCCGCCGCAGCCGAAGCCTCGGTGCTGGTGCTGCCGGTGGCGATCGACAGCGGCGAAGAGTGGATCGTGCTGCATGCCGAGCAGCTGGAGATCGAGCGGGTCAAAAGCATCGATCCGCTGCGCCCGATCGCCCACGTGCGCGCCAATGCGGTCGAGGTCGGAGACGACGCCCTGCTCAGCAACCTGAGCATGGCCGCCGCGCACGCGCTGATATCGACACTGTTGTCGGCGGAGGCCATTGGGGTGGCGCGGTGGGCCACCGACGCCGCGTCGCAATACGCCAAGATCCGCGAACAGTTCGGCCGGCCGATCGGCCAGTTCCAGGCCGTCAAGCACAAGTGCGCGGAGATGATCGCCGATACCGAGCGGGCCACCGCCGCGGTGTGGGACGCTGCCCGCGCGATTGATGAGGCACGCGAAAGCAACTGGGACACTGCAAGTTCCGCGGTCGAATTCGCTGCCGCGGTGGCTGGCACCTTGGCCCCGGCCGCCGCGCAGCGCTGCACGCAGGACTGCATCCAGGTGCACGGCGGCATCGGCTTCACCTGGGAACACGACACGAACGTCTACTACCGGCGGGCGCTGATACTGGCCGCGTCCTTCGGTCGCCGCACCGATTACCCGCAGCGGGTGGTCGACACCGCGACCAGCACCGGGATGCGCCAGCTCAACATCGACTTGGACCCGGAGACCGAGAAGCTGCGCGCCGAGATCCGCGCCGAGGTCGCCGCGCTCAAGGCGATGCCGCGCGAAGAACGCAAAGCGGCGATCGCCGAGGGCGGCTGGGTGTTGCCGTATCTGCCCAAGCCGTGGGGCCGCGCGGCCAGCCCGGTCGAGCAGATCATCATCGAGCAGGAGTTCACCGTCGACCGGGTCAAGCGCCCGCAGATCGGGATCGCGTCGTGGATCATCCCGTCGATCGTGGCATTCGGCACCGAGGAGCAAAAGCAGCGGTTCATTCCGCCAACGTTCCGCGGCGAAATGACTTGGTGCCAACTGTTTTCCGAACCCGGTGCTGGGTCCGATCTGGCCGGGCTGGCCACCAAGGCGACCCGTACCGAGGGCGGCTGGCGCATCACCGGGCAGAAGATCTGGACCACCGCCGCGCAGTTCTCCGACTGGGGGGCGCTGCTGGCCAGGACAGATCCCAGCGCGCCGAAACACAACGGGATCACCTACTTTCTGCTGGACATGAAAAGTGAAGGCGTGCAAGTAAAGCCGTTGCGCGAGTTGACCGGCGGCGCGATGTTCAACACCGTCTTCATCGATGACGTTTTCGTGCCCGACGACTGCGTGCTCGGTGAGGTGAACAGGGGTTGGGAGGTCAGCCGCAATACGTTGACCGCTGAGCGGGTGTCGATCGGCAGTAGCGAGGCACCGTTTTTGGCCAACCTTGACGAGTTTGTCGGCTTCCTTCGCGACGGCCAGTTCGACCAGGTCGCGCAGAACCGCGGTGGGCAGCTGATCGCCGAGGGGCATGCCGCCAAGGTGCTCAACATGCGTTCGACGCTGTTGACGTTGGCCGGCGGGGACGCGATGCCCTCGGCGGCGATCTCCAAACTGTTGTCGATGCGTACCGCTCAGGGTTATGCCGAGTTCGCCGTGTCGACGTTCGGCACCGACGCCGCGATCGGCGACCCCGAGGAGCTGGCTGGCAAGTGGGGCCAATACCTGCTGGCTAGCCGGGCCACCACAATTTACGGCGGCACGTCGGAGGTGCAGCTCAACATCATCGCCGAGCGGCTGCTCGGTCTCCCCCGCGACCCTTAGACGGACGCGAAACTCTCATTTCGCAACGAAATTGGGGTTTTCGCGCCTGTTTAACGTCTACTAAACCTGCATTTCGCGCAGCTCACGCTTGAGGATCTTGCCGGTAGGGTTGCGCGGTAACTCGTCGAGGAAAATCACTTCCCGCGGCACCTTGTACTTGGCCAGATGATCACGCACGTAGCGTTTGATGGTGTCCTCGTCGATGTCGGAGCCCTCCTTCTTCACCACGAAGGCACGCAGCCGCTGGCCCCACTCTTTGTCGTCGACACCGATCGCGGAGGCCTCCTTGACGTCGGGGTGACTACTGATGAGGTCCTCGACTTCGGCGGGGAACACGTTTTCGCCGCCGGAGACGATCATCTCGTCGTCACGGCCGCTGATGTACAGCAGGCCGTGCTCGTCGAAGTAGCCGACATCGCCGGAGGACAGCAGTCCGTCGATGACCTGCTTGCCGCCGCCGCCGGTGTAACCCTCGAACGGGAAGCTGGTTCCGACGAAGATCCGCCCGACCTCGCCGCGCGGCAACTCGTTGCCGTTGTCGTCGAAGATCTTGACCTTGACCCCTTTGACGACCGGTCCGGCGGTTGAGGAATTGAACTGCAGATGTTTGGGCTCGGCGATCGTGGCGAACGCGACCTCGGTCGAGCCGTACATGTTGTAGACGACGGGGCCGAGCTCCTTGAGCGCACGTTCGGCTAGGTCGGCGCCCAGCGCCGAGCCGGAGACGAACACGATCCGCAGGCTCGCCAGGTCGGGCCTGCTCTCCATCTTTTCCAGCGCGTCGAGCATCCGCGAGAGCATCACCGGAACGACGACCACCGCGGTCGCCTTGTGCTTTTCGATGTCCTGGAGCACCACGGCGGGCTTGAACTTGCGGTGCAGGATCAACGTCGAGCCCAGGAACATCCCGATGGTCGCGTGCAAAAAGCCCAGGGCGTGAAACATCGGCGCCGGCAGCGACGTCACCTCACCGGCCTTGAACGGCACGTGCGACAAGATGCCGCCGATTGGCGCCAGGGTGGGCGGGGTGCTGCGGGTGGCCCCCTTCGGGGTACCGGTGGTGCCGCTGGTCAGGATGATGATCGACGAATGCTTGGTGGCCTTGGGCGCTGGCTCCTTGCTGCTGCGCGCGATCAGCTCGGCCAGCGTTTCGTCGGTGCTGCCCGAGGGTTCATCGGAGTCCGGGTTGCCGCCCAGTGCCCGCAGCTTGCCGAGCGGGGGGTCAACTTTGCTGACGTCGTTGGTGTATTCGTCGTCGTAGATGAGCAGTTTGGCGTCTTCGCGCTCGGTTACTTCCTTGATCTGCGGGCCAGAGAACGAGCTGTTGAGCAAGATGATGCGGGCCCCGACCCGCGCGCACCCGTATTCCGCAATGGAAAACCACCGATGATTGCGGGCCAGGATCGCAACCCCGTCGCCGCCGCGCACGCCCTTACCGAGCAGGCCGTGGGCAACCGCGTTGGCCGCCTCGTCGAGTTCTTTGTAGGTCAATGTGCCCTCGTCGTCGATGATCGCCGCCCGGTTCGGCGCGCGCCGGGCATTGACCGCCGGCAACATGCCGAGCTCGCCCCAGCGCCGAATGTCGGCGGCCATCGCCGCGTAGTTCAGTGGCGGCTCCAGCCGCAACGCTCCGGATTCGATGATTTTGCGGAGGTAGTGCAGTTCGGCCAAGCCACGATCGGCATACTGCCTGGCTTTGGCCGCCGCATTCCAGGGCAGCAGGTCAGCGAGCTTAGGCATACGCCCACAATATGTGACCGGGGTCTCAATGAGGCCGGGAAATTACCATGAGCGGCATGGCCGGGCCGGTGTCGCTGGAGGTGAACGGACGCCGGGTCACCGTGACCCATCCGGACAAGATGGTGTTTCCCGGACTTGAGCTCACCAAGCTCGATCTGATCCGCTACTACCTGAGCGTGGCCGAGGGCGCATTGCGGGGCGTGGCCGGGCGTCCGATGATCCTCAAAAGGTTCGTCAAGGGAATCGACCAAGAAGCGATCTTCCAGAAGCGCGCGCCAGCCAAACGTCCGGATTGGGTGGACGTGGCTGAACTGCGCTACGCGTCGGGAACCTCGGCCAAAGAGGCGGTCATCCGCGACGCCGCCGGGCTGGCGTGGGTGATCAACCTGGGGTGCATCGACCTCAACCCGCATCCGGTGCGCGCCGAGGATCTCGACCACCCCGACGAGCTGCGCGTCGACCTCGACCCGATGCCGGGCGTGGAGTGGCCGCAGATCCTCGATGTGGCAGCGGTCGCCCGCGACGTGCTCCACGAGCACGGGTTGACAGCCTGGCCGAAGACATCGGGATCGCGGGGTTTCCATATCTATGCGCGCATCGCGCCACGCTGGTCGTTTCGGCAGGTACGCCTGGCCGCCCAAGCGGTGGCCCGCGAGGTCGAGCGGCGCGCGCCCGATGTGGCGACCGCTCGCTGGTGGAAGGAAGAACGCCAAGGGGTGTTCGTCGACTTCAACCAGAACGCCAAAGACCGCACCGTCGCGTCGGCATACTCGGTGCGGGCCACACCCGATGCCCGGGTATCGACGCCGCTGAGCTGGGACGAGGTGCCCGGCTGCCGGCCCGAGGCGTTCACCATGACGACGGTGCCGCAGCGGTTCGCCGACATCGGCGACCCGTGGGCAGGCATGGACGAGACAGCTGGGGGGCTCGAAACGCTGCTTGACCTGGCCGACAAGCTAGGACCTGCCGAGAAGCCGCCGAAACAAGCCCGCCGCGGCCGAGACGGCCGCCGCGTGCCGACCATGCCGCTCATCGAGATCGCCCGCACCAAAACCAAAGACGAGGCGATGGCCGCGCTCGACACCTGGCGCGAGCGATACCCCGCCGCGGCCGACCGGCTGCAGCCTGCTGACGTGTTGGTCGACGGCATGCGTGGGCCCAGCTCGATCTGGTACCGGATTCGGATCAACCTGCAGCATGTGCCGCCCGACCAGCGTCCCCCGCAGGAGGAACTGATCGCCGACTACAGCCCGTGGGACGGGTACACGGGCGCGCAGTGGCGCCGCTGAACCGTGCCATGCGCGACAATTGCGGCATGCAGACGACTGGGCAGCCCCTAGGTCTGCGGGAACGCAAGAAGCTCAAGACCCGTCAAGCGATCAGGCGGGAGGCGATCCGGCTGATCGAGGAGAACGGCTACGCCGCCACTACCGTCGAGCAGATCGCCGAGGCCGCCGAGGTATCGCCAAGCACCTTCTTCCGGTACTTCCCGTCAAAGGAATCCGTGCTCCTGGCCGACGACCTCGACCCGCTGATTCTGGATGCCTACGCCCAACAGCCGCCCGAGCTTTCGCCCATCCAGGCTTTTCGCGGCGCGTACGCGGCGGTCATGGCCAACATGTCCGAGGAGCAACGGGAATTCGAAACCAGGCGCCAGCGGCTGATCTTCTCGATACCTGAACTCAAGGCCGCGCTGTATGACGAGTATTTGCGCACCGTCACTGTCATCGCCGAAGCAGTCAGCCGCCGAATCGGCCGCGACCCAAGCGATTTCGACATCCGCGTCTTGGCCGGCGCTGCGACCGGTGCGATGATGGCCGCTTCCGACGGTGGCCCGGTCACCCCCGAGCTGGCCTTGCGCGTCATGGACTTCATCGAAGCCGGCATGCCGCTGAGGTAGCGATGGCAACCCAATGGAGTCGGCGCGGATTCCTCGGTGCCGCAGGTCTGCTCACGGCCGGCGTGGCAGCGGCCTGTTCGTCGCACCAAGCCAGCCCCGGCGCCAGGGGTAGAGGGCCCGTCACGATCAGCCACATCTTTGGTGAGACCACCATCCCTGCCCCGCCCAAACGGGTGGTCAGCGCCGGCTATACCGAGCATGATGACCTGCTCGCGGTGGGAGTGGTGCCGATCGCGGTGACCGACTGGTTCGGCGACCAACCATTCGCGGTGTGGCCGTGGGCGCAGCCCAAGCTCGGCGGCGCCCAACCGGTTGTGTTGAACCTGGACAACGGAATACAGCTCGACCGCATTGCCGGCCTGAAACCCGACCTGATTGTGGCGGTCAACGCCGGTGTGGACGCCGACACCTACCAGAAGCTCTCGGCGATCGCGCCCACGGTCCCGCAATCCGACGGCGACGCATTCTTCGAGCCGTGGAAGGAGCAGGCGACCGCGGTTGGCCAAGCGGTGTTTCAAGCCGACCAGATGCGGGCGTTGATCGACGGCGTCGACGCCAAGTTCCGCGGCGTCGCCGAACAGAACCCACAGTTTCGCGGCAAGAAGGTGCTCTTGCTGCAAGGCACGCTCCACCAAAACAGCCTGGTGGCGATGCTGCCTGGCTGGCGAACCGAGTTTTTGACCCTAATGGGTTTGGTCGTCTCCGACAGCGTCACCGCATTCGCCGTCGATCGGCAGCGCGCGTTCGTTCCCCGCGACCAGGTCAGGCCCGTCCTCGAATCCGCCGACGTCCTGATCTGGACCACCGAGAGCCCGGACGACCAGCAGGCGCTGCTGGCCAACGCCGATGTGGCGGCCCAGCGCGCGCGCAGCGTCTTCACCACCAAGGAGCAGGCCGGCGCGATCGCTTTCGCCTCGCCGCTCAGCTACCCCCTGGTGGCCGACCAGTTGCCTGCGCTGATCGCCAAAATCGTGGCCGCTTAGCGCTTTCCGCCGAGCCGCCGGGCGGCCGTCTGAGCGTTCGGTAAGGCACCTCTGGCAGTGCTCGAAAATTTCTCGTCGGGCGTCCAGCCTGGGGTTACCGTCGAGTAATGAGCGTGGTGAGCGACCTGATCGTGGCCGATACCGTATTCGACTACGGCGACGAGGCGCTGCTGTGGCAGTTCGACAGCAGCGCCGAGGTTTTGGCGGCTACAGCCGCGCTGCGCCAAGCCGCGTTGCCCGGTGTGCTCGACATCGTTCCGGCTGCCCGCACGGTGTTGGTCAAGCTCGACGGACATCGCTATCAGGGGGTCACTCGCCACCGGCTGCGCAGGTTGCAGATCAACCCCCGCGCGATCGAGACCGCCCCGCCCGACGGCCGTGTCGACATGGTGATCGACGTCGTCTACGACGGCGTCGACCTGGCCGAGGTGGCCGACCGCACCGGGCTCACCACCGCCCAGGTCATCAACGCACACACCGCGACACCCTGGCTGGTGGGTTTCGCGGGCTTCATGCCGGGTTTCGCGTATCTCGTCGGCGGCGATCCGCGCCTCAACGTGCCCCGCCGCTCGGAGCCGCGGACCGCGGTGCCCGCCGGCTCGGTGGGCCTGGCCGGCGAATTCAGCGGGATCTACCCACGCCGAGCACCGGGCGGATGGCAGCTGATCGGCCACACCGATGCAGTGCTGTGGGATATCGATCGTCCTAACCCGGCGCTATTGACACCGGGCATGTGGGTCCAGTTCCGAGCCGCATAGGAGACCAACCGTGACAACCCTGGAAATTTTGCGCACCGGACCGCTGGCCCTTGTCGAAGATCTCGGACGGGTCGGTCTGGCCCACCTCGGTGTCACCCGTTCCGGGGCCGCCGACCGCCGCTCACACACGCTGGCCAACCGCCTGGTGGCAAACCCCGACGACCGCGCCACCATTGAGGTCACCTTCGGTGGATTCGCCGCCCGAGTCCGCGGCGGCGGCGTCGACATCGCGGTGACCGGAGCCGACACCACTCCCTCAGTTAATGGAATTGCATTCGGCATCAACAGTATTCAGCATGTTCGTGACGGAGATATCATCTCGATGGGTATCCCCCGTACCGGGGTTCGCACGTATCTGGCCCTGCGCGGGGGGCTAGATGTGACACCGGTGCTAGGGTCACGCAGCTACGACGTAATGTCCGGGATCGGACCGCCGCCACTGCGGCCTGGAGACGTGCTGCCCGTCGGCGGACACACCGACGACTACCCCGAACTCGAGCAGGCCCCGGTCGCGGCGATCGAGGAGCATCTGGTCGAACTGCTGGTGGTGCCGGGGCCGCGCGATGACTGGGTGGTCGATCCCGACGCCTTGGTCCGCACGATCTGGATGGCTTCCGACCGCAGCGACCGGGTGGGAATGCGGTTGGAGGGGCGACCCCTGCGGTACCGCTGGCCGGATCGCCAGCTGGCTAGCGAGGGCGTCACCCGCGGCGCGATCCAGGTGCCGCCCAACGGCTTACCGGTCATCCTGGGCCCCGACCATCCGGTCACCGGGGGCTATCCGGTGGCTGGGGTCATCGCCGCGGACGACATCGACAAAGTTGCCCAGATCCGCCCAGGCCAATACGTGCGGCTGCATTGGTCGCGGTCGCGCTCGCGACGCGGTCCTGAGCTGGCTTCCGCTGCCGTCGGCGCGTCAACCTGGTAAACCAGGCAGTGTGCGCACCCAGGTACACACTGCCCGCCTGGTCCACACGGCCGACCTCGATACCGAGACGTATCACAGCGCCCGCGACATGGTCAGCGCGGCGTTCGGTGGTGAATTCACCGACACAGACTGGGAGCACGCCCTGGGCGGGATGCATGCCCTGATCTGGCATCGCGGCGCGATCATCGCGCACGCCGCCGTCGTGCAACGTCGGCTGATCTATCGCGGCACCGCGCTACGTTGTGGCTACGTCGAAGGCGTGGCGGTGCGCGAGGATTGGCGCGGTCAGGGACTGGCGATTGCGCTGCTGGACGCAGCCGAGCAGGTGATGCGCGGCGCCTATCAAATCGGCGCGATCAAGTCGTCGGACCGCGCCCGCCGCATGTTCGCGTTGCGCGGCTGGCTGCCGTGGCGCGGCCCGACTTCGGTACTGGCACCGACCGGGCCGACCCGCACGCCCGAGGCCGACGGAGCGGTATTCGTGCTGCCGATCGGCATCAGCGTGGACACCTCTGCGGGCTTGATGTGCGATTGGCGCGACGGCGAGGTCTGGTAGCTGGTAGCCCGCCGCCGTTGGGCCACCAGCAATCACGTTGCCGGCCAACAGAACTCGTATTGCACGTGGTGGTGCGGAATCCGAATACTGGCTCGCGTGTCGATGATGCCCGCCAACTCGTGCTAAACAAGCCGCGTGAGTTCACTTGCCGATGACACCCGCTGGATGGATGCGGTCGACCAAGCCGCCCTGGTCAAGAAGGGCGAGGTGACACCGGTCGAGCTGCTCGAAGCGGCGATCGAACGCATTGAGCGCATCGACCCAAAGCTCAACGCGGTCGTCATCCGCTGGTTCGACCACGCCCGCGACACCGCCCGCGGTGCTCTTCCGGACGGGCCGTTTCGCGGCGTGCCGTTCCTCATCAAAGATTTGTTCGCCGGGTACGCCGGTCAGCGCATCAGCAACGGCAACCTCGCGTTCAAGAACGAGAACGTGATCTGCGACGCGGACACCACGCTCGTTAGCCGTTACCGCGCCGCGGGTTTAGTGATCGCTGGGCGGACCAACACCCCCGAGCTTGGGAGCGTGCCGACCACCGAGCCGATCGCCTGGGGCCCCACCCACAACCCATGGGACACCAGTCGGTCGCCTGGAGGATCCAGCGGTGGCGCAGCGGCCGCGGTGGCCAGTGGCCTGGTGCCGTTCGCGCACGCCAGCGACGGCGGCGGGTCGATTCGCATTCCCGCATCGTGCTGTGGGCTGGTCGGTCTAAAGCCAAGCCAGGGCCGAACAACGCTCGGCCCGATCCGCGACGAAACCGCGCTCGGGGTCGAACATTGTGTGAGCCGCACGGTGCGCGACACCGCGGCCCTGCTCGACGCTGTTCGGGGACCCGGCATCGGCGACACGGTGATAGCGCCGCCGCCGTCGCGGCCCTATATCGACGAGGTCGGCGCCGAGCCAGGCCGGTTGCGCATCGGCCTGCTCGACCACCACCCGCGAGGCAGCGCCGTCGCGCCCGAGTGCACGGCCGCCGCCCGGTCCGCCGCGGCGTTGCTCGAGTCGCTGGGCCATGCGGTCGAGCACGCGTGGCCGACAGCGCTGTCGGACGAGACACTTAGCCTGAATCCGTGGATGGGTGATTTCGTGTTGCCGTCGACGCGGTTGTTTTGGGATGCGGCCGAGTGTGGCGCGGTGGGGCGTGGGTGATCCGCTGGCCTGTACCAGCTTTCCTTTGGGTTCCTTGGGTCGGGCCTGGGATGGCGGGGCGGACAGGGCTTGGAAGGTGGGGTCAGGCGGCGCGGGGTTGCGCGATCGGGTAACCGATGACGTTGTGCCACAGGGCCTTCCATCTGGCTCGCCAATGCCAGTGGGCGGGTAGGTGCAGCATTGGTTTGCGGGCCGGGGCGGCGAAGCGGGCCGGGATGTTGATCAGGTCGCGGCGCAGGGTAGCCCCGCGGGCCACGGCATGGTGGCCACCGGCGAGGGTGCCGACGGCGCGCAGCAGGTTATGGGCGATCACCGCGCAGGCCAGCCAGGCGCAGTTGGCCGCGAACAGCCCCGACGGGATGTGTGCCAGTGGGCCGTCGATTAAATCGGCGAAGGTGGTTTCGATGATGGCGTGGCGTCGGTGGGTGATATCGGCCTGGTCGACCGGCAGCGCGGAGTTGGTGACAAACGGGTGATAGCGCCACACCGGAAACAACGCATCCAGGTGGCGGGCGTCTTTGACCCGGCGCACTACCAGCCGCACGGTCAGTGTTCGGCCGCGGGCCAGGCGCAGGGTGTAGGGGGTTTCGGCGACCTGGGCATCGGAGATCAACGCCCCGGTGTCGGGGTCTTCGACCGCGCCCGGGTAGTGCACCGGGGTCCAGGCGGCCTCGTCGATGGCGGCGATCGCGGCGTTGATGCGCTTGTTGCGGCTGATCGACAGGGAGAATTCGGCGCCTCGCTGAATGCAGGTGGTGATCACTTTCTTGGTGCCAAACATTGAGTCGCCGCGCACCAGGATCGGCGCGTCGGGGTTGATCGCTTTCGCGGTGGTGATCGCCTGCTTGAGCTGGTATGCGGCACCGCGCCCGGAGGCGGCTTTGCCGCTCCGTAGCTGCGCCTCGGCGATCACCGGCGCGGCGGTCGCCGTGGAGATGGTGGTGATCTGTGGGGACAGGCCCAGCCGCAGCAGCGCGCGGCTGGCGATCTTGGCATGACCGAAGGAGGCGCCCTGCTTGGCGTGGCCGTAGACCGGGCGCAGCAGCGAGTCGATGTCCAAAAACATCCGCTCGTCGGCGCCAGCCAGCAGCGGGTGCGCGCCGCCAGTGCGATCAGATGCTCGCGGGCCACTGCGGCGAGTTGTTTGGTATGCCCGAAGGTGAACTCGCGCAAAAAGATCCCCAACGTCGATGGGGCATATACCTCGTTGAACACCCGGGGTGTGCCGCCGGCGCGCAGCACATTGGCATCATCGATGCTGTCCGCGCCGCACATCATCCCGGCGACGATCGAGGTCAGCTTGCCAGCCGGGTTGACCGCGCCGGACTTCACCCGAGTCGACGGCAGATCCACGCGCTCGTTGATCAATTCCGAAAGACCGGTCTGCTCAGCCAGTTCCAGCACTGGCACCAACCCGGCCGCCGACAGCAGATTCTGCTCGTCAAACACCGCCGATCCGGTGGTGAACGTATACGATGAGTGCATCGAAAGTGCCTTCCCGGACTATGGACAAATGCGGCCTCAGCACTCGTATTGTCCCAGTTCAGAAGGCATTTTCGCTGTTCACACGCCGATCAAATCACCGGAACCATCCACGGATTTAGGCTTAGTTCGCGTTTCGGCGCCCTGTGGAGCACGAACATGGGCGTGAGCCTGCGGCGGTTCGAAGAACAACTCGGACGACCGCTCGCCGAGGGCGAATTCGAACCCATGAACCGGGTACAGGCCGAATTCGCAGCCCGCTTCAGCTCGATCGACTATGCGCTCGCGCTATCGGCCACCGCCCAGTTCCGCCGTTCGGTGCAGGCCTGGTGGGCCGATGGCTGGGATCTTTTGCTCACCCCTACCGTGGCCGAACTTCCGCTGCCGCTGGGAACGATCACCAACAACCCGGATCGTCCGATGGATGCTATTGACCGGGCCGGGCAGTTCTGCCCATTCACCCCGCCGTTCAACATGAGCGGTCAGCCGGCAATCAACGTGCCGGTCGAGTGGACCGATGGTGGGCTGCCAGTCGGCGTTCAGCTGGTGGCAGCCTATGGACGCGAGGACGTCTTGCTGCAGGTGGCCAGCCAACTGGAAGCCGCCAAACCGTGGGCGCACCGAACTCCCGATATATGACCGCTGCGTAAATCCCGGCACCGCCAGCATCACAAGCGCTTTCCCACCGGTTCTTGGCATCCAAATCGCCTGAGCGAACTCCCAACTCGACCGGAGGTACATGCATACCGCGAGACCCGAAGACGAGGGTGACTGCGTCACAGCGCTTTTCATCTCACCAGGTTTGGGTGCAAAGCATGCTGGTTTACGTTTGCACTTCCGACATGTCACATGACGCCTGTCGCTTTGTGATCTGAAGTTCACGCCCGGGTCACGCCACAGAGCATTCAGGCAACACAGGGTTTTTAGCGTGGCCGCATGCCACGTTCACATGTGATAACTGACTGGGATCCCGAGGACAAAGTGGCCTGGGAGGCCGGTAATAAGAACATCGCCCGTCGCAACCTGATCTGGTCGGTGGTCGCCGAACATCTTGGCTTCTCGATTTGGTCGATCTGGTCGGTGATGGTGCTGTTCATGCCGCAGGCCGTCTACGGTTTCACCGCCGCCGACAAGTTCCTGCTGGGCGCGACCGCAACCCTGGTCGGCGCGTGCCTGCGCATCCCGTACACCTTGGCGACGGCGACATTCGGCGGCCGCAACTGGACGACCTTTTCGGCGTTCGTGTTGCTCATCCCGACGCTTGGCACACTGTGGCTGCTCGCCCACCCCGGACTACCTCTGTGGATGTACATGGTGTGCGCGGCGCTGGCCGGATTCGGCGGCGGAAACTTTGCTTCATCGATGACCAATATCAACGCCTTTTACCCCCAGCGACTGAAAGGTTGGGCGCTCGGCGTCAACGCGGGCGGCGGCAATATCGGGGTGCCCGTGATCCAGCTGGTCGGCCTGCTGGTGATCGCCACTGCCGGCAACCGTTCGCCCTACTGGGTTTGCGCTGTCTATCTGGTGTTGCTGGCCGTCGCCGGCGTCGGAGCGGCCCTGTTCATGAACAACCTCGAACAGCACAAGATCGATCTGACCGCAATGCGTGACATCCTCGCCGAGCGCGACACCTGGGTCATCGCGCTGCTTTACATCGGCACCTTCGGGTCGTTCATCGGGTTCTCGTTCGCGTTCGGACAGATCCTGCAGATCAACTTCACCGCCAGCGGGCAAACCGCCGGCCAAGCCGCGCTGCACTCCGCTCAGATCGCGTTCATCGGACCGCTGCTGGGATCGGTTTCCCGCGTATACGGCGGAAAGCTCGCCGACCGCGTCGGCGGCGGCCGGATCACCCTGTACACCTTCGCCGGAATGATCCTGGCCGCCAGCCTGCTCATCGGCGTCAGCACCGTCGATGATCATCGGGCGGGCCCCGCAACGGCCAGCACGATGGTCGGCTACGTCGTCGGTTTCGTCGCGCTATTCGTGTTGTCGGGCATCGGAAATGGCTCGGTTTACAAGATGATTCCGTCGATTTTCGAAGCGCGCAGCCGCTCCCTGAATCTCAGTGAGCCGGAGCGCCAGCAATGGTCCCGCGCCATGGCGGGAGCGCTCATCGGCTTCGCCGGCGCTATCGGGGCGCTCGGCGGTGTGGGCATCAACCTGGCGCTGCGACAGTCATATCTGACCAGCGGTTCGGCCACGGCAGCTTTCTGGGTGTTCGTCTCCTGCTACCTCGGTGCAGCCACGCTGACCTGGTTCAAGTACGTGCGTCGGCCGACGCTTTCCGGCCTGCCGCATGCGGTGCCGGACACGTTGGCGCCAGCGTCAACGTAGCGCCCATCGGTGAATGGCGGCATGACCGCGGCGCGGCTATCCTGCGCGCTGTGGCGCAGGCCACTGGGAGTCGGCGGGATCACTGCCGACTCCCAGCATTCGCACTGTCACCTCCCAGGCTGTGACCGTAAATTCACGCCGCGGTCATTGTCGGCAGTGTCCCGGTAACAACGCGTTCCTACCGTGACCGCGCGGCATCGTTGAGGAGGAGACTTGAGAGGCCATTCGCATCGCATTGCGGATTGGAATCCGGAAGACACCGCGGCATGGGAAGCGGGTAACAAAGCCATCGCCCGCCGCAATTTGATCTGCACGGTGGTCTCCGACCATGTCGCCTTTTCGATCTGGTCGTTGTGGTCGGTGATGGTGCTGTTCATGCCGCAGACCGTCTATGGGTTCTCCGCCGCCGACAAGTTCTTGCTGGGCGCCGTGGCCACGTTAGTGGGTGGCTGCGCCCGCATTCCCTACACGCTGGGCATCGCGAAGTTCGGCGGCCGTAATTGGACGACGTTTTCGGCGCTGGTGTTGCTGATTCCGACCGTCGGCACGATTGTGTTGCTGGCCAACCCTGGGCTACCGCTATGGCCGTACGTGCTGTGCGCGGCGCTGACCGGGTTGGGCGGCGGTAACTATTCCGCGTCGCTGGCCAACGTCAACGCGTTCTATCCGCAGCGGCTCAAGGGCTGGGCGCTGGCCGTCAACGCGGGCGGCGGAAACCTCGGCGTGGCGGTGGTCCAGGTGGTCGGGCTGTTGGTGCTGGCGTTCGCCGGCAACCGGCAGCCGTACTGGGTGTGCGCAATATATTTGGTGCTGCTGGCGATCGCCGGAATTGCGGCCGCACTATTCATGGACAACTTGGACCACGCCATCGAGGTGGGCAACTTGAAGGCGATTTTGTTCGTTCGTCACACCTGGGTGATCTCGCTGCTTTACATCGGCACCTTCGGGTCGTTTATCGGGTTCTCGTTCGCGTTCGGCCGGGTGCTCTACATCAATTTCATCGACAGCGGGCAGACCGCCGCCCAGGCGTCGCTGCATGTCGCCCAAATCGCTTTCCTCGGCCCGCTTTTGGGGTCGCTGTCGCGGATCTATGGCGGCAGGCTCGCCGACCGTATCGGCGGTAGCCGGGTTACTTTGGCGGTGTTTGCCGGCATGATCCTGGCAGCTGGGCTGCTGGTCGGGGTCAGCAGATACGACGAAGGCACCGGTCCCGCGACAAGCGCTGTGGCAATGGTTGGCTACGTCGTCGGCTTTATCGCCCTGTTCATTTTGTCCGGAATCGGCAATGCGTCGGTGTTCAAGATGATCCCGTCGATCTTCGAGGCGCGCAGCCGCGAGCTGAACGTCAGCGAAGCCGAACGCCGACACTGGTCGCGTGCCATGTCGGGTGCGCTGATCGGCTTCGCCGGCGCGGTCGGCGCGCTCGGTGGCGTGGCAATCAACCTGACACTGCGGCAGTCGTATGTCAGCACCGGCGAGGAGACCTCGGCGTTTTTGATGTTCTTGGCGTTCTATGTCGTCGCCTCGGTCCTGACCTGGACGATGTACGTGCGGGTGCCTGTCGCGGCTCCGCGTGTGGCGGGTAGAGCCTCCGAGCCGACGCCGACGCGGCTGTGACCGAAGCCGCGCAGCGGGGCAACGCTGAGGCAATTGCGCGGTAACGCGGTCGAAATGTGCGAGCCTTACACACGTGATATGAGTGAGCCAGCCGCGGCGCCGCTCACCGGTTATCGGGTCGCCGTGACGGCAGCGCGCCGCGCGGACGAGTTGTGCGCGTTGCTGCGTCGCCACGGAGCCACGGTGTGCAGCGCCCCAGCGATCAGCATGGTCGCTCTGCCCGACGACGACGAATTGCACCGTCACACCGAGGTTTTGATCGCCAACCCGCCGGATATTCTGATCGCGACCACCGGAATCGGCTTCCGCGGCTGGATTGCTGCCGCCGACGGGTGGGGACTGGCGAGCCAGCTGATTGCGGCGCTGTCGACTTCGCAGATCGTGGCTCGCGGTCCGAAGGCGACCGGTGCGCTACGCGCGGCCGGTTTGCGCGAGGCATGGTCACCGGAATCCGAATCGTCTCGCGACGTACTGCGGTATCTGCTCGAATCCGGCGTTACCGGTCGGCGGATCGCTCTTCAGCTGCACGGCGCCACCGACGAGTGGGACCCGTTTCCCGAGTTCGCCGACGAACTACGCGTCGCCGGTGCCGAAGTGGTGCCGATTCGGGTGTACCGATGGCGGCCGGTGCCGCGCGGCGGCGAGTTCGACCAGCTGGTCATCCAGATCACCCAACGCCAAGTCGATGCGGTCAGCTTCACCTCGGCGCCCGCGGTCGCGGCGACCTTGATGCGTGCCGAGGAACTCGGGGTTCAAGGCCAGTTTCTGGACGCGCTGCGCACCGACGTGCGCGCGATGTGTGTCGGTCCAGTCACCGCGCAACCGCTAACGCGGCTGGGAATTCCGACGTCGTCGCCGGACCGGATGCGGTTAGGCGCGTTGGCTCGCCATATCGCCGATGAACTGCCGCTACTGCGCTCCCGCACGGTGCAGGCCGCCGGCCATGTGATCGAGATCCGCGGCACCTGTGTAGTCGTCGACGGCGAAGTCAGGCCGCTGTCGCGGGCTGGAATGGCGATACTGCGTGCGCTGGCCCAACGTCCGGGCGCGGTCGTGTCCCGCGGCGATCTGCTGCGCGCGCTCCCAGGCAGTGGCACCGACACCCATGCGGTGGATACGGCAGTGCTGCGACTGCGAGCTGCGTTAGGAGACAAAGGAATCGTCGTAACTGTGGTCAAGCGTGGCTATCGGTTGGCAATCGACGAACAGACAGGTGCGGCGTGAACCTCGTCCTGGTCGCTCACGGCACGCGCCGACCGGGCGGCGTCGCTATGATCGGCGACCTCGCCGCACACGTCAGCCGGTTATTGGACCGCACGGTGCACGTCGCGTTCGTCGACGTGCTAGGGCCCACGCCAACCGAAGTGCTTTCCAGCGGCGCGGTGGCTCACCAGCCCACCATCGTGGTGCCAGCGTTCCTCTCCCGCGGCTACCACGTTCGCACCGACCTGCCCGCACACGTGGCAGCCAGCGGGCATCCCCACGTCACCGTCGCTCCGGCGTTAGGGCCCAGCCCGCAGATCGCGAGGCTGGTCGGCGAACAATTGCTCAAAGCTGGCTGGCATCCTGGTGATTCGGTAATCCTGGCCGCGGCCGGCACATCCGATCCGGTGGCTCGCGCCGACCTGCACACCACAGCGACGCTGACCTCGGCGCTGACCGGATCACGCGTCGAGCTGGCGTTCGCGGCCACCGGTGATCCCACCGTGGCCGAGGCGGTCGCCGACGCGCGGCACCGGTCCAGTCGTCCGGTCGCGGTGGCTTCCTACCTCCTGGCCGACGGCATGTTTGCGCACCAGCTCCGAAATTCCGGCGCGGACATGGTGGCCGAACCGCTGGGCACCCATCCGCGGCTGGCGCGTCTGATTGCCAACCACTTCCAGCGGGCTCGCACACCGATTGCCGCCTAAGAGCCCTAGCGGCCCACCTCGACCATTCCGTTGACCAGCCGGGTCCGATACACGGGCACCGCCACCGCCGGATCGTCGAGGCAACGGCCGTCGTCGAGAGCGAATGCCTGCTTGCCGATGGGTGATTGAACCATGGGCCGACCACCTCGATCCCCGACGATGCCCCGTGACAGCACCGCCGCACCGGTGAACGGGTCGATGTTTCCGACCGCGTGCAGGGATCCGTCGTCTAGTCGGAACAACGCCGCCTGAGAGCCGTCTGCCAAGAGCACCCCCACACCCCGGTTGGGCACCAAGTAGTCGTATGAGCAAGCGGCCGTCCAGGTTTCGACAGAGACGGACAGAAGTTCGGTGGTGTCGTCAAGCAGCGTCATGAGATCTCCCTTGCTTTGGCCTTCATGTCCGCACTCGCGGCATACCAATCAGCACCGGATCAGCACGTCCGTCGTTGGGCGGCGCCGGTCTCTTGCGTCCGTTGTATTCGGTGAACGTCACAGTGGGGTCAGGGGCATCGGGGGCGTTGACGAACGAAACAAACCGAGACAGCTTCTCTGGATCCTCCAGCACGCCTTTCCATTCGCACTTGTAATTCGCGACATGCCGTGCGATCGCGGCCTCGAACTCCTCGGCTAGGCCGAGTGAGTCGTTGCACACCACGTCGCGCACGTGATCGAGTCCACCCTCAAGTGATTCGATCCACGGAGCGGTGCGTTGCAGCCGATCTGCGGTACGGATGTAGAACATCAGGAACCGGTCGATGTAGCGGATCAGCGTCTTTTCGTCGAGATCGCTGGCCAGCAACTGCGCATGCCTGGGGGTGAACCCGCCATTTCCGCCGACGTAGAGATTCCAACCCTTTTCGGTGGCGATGACGCCGACGTCCTTGGCTCGCGCTTCGGCACACTCGCGGGCGCACCCCGAGACACCCATCTTGATCTTGTGCGGTGCGCGCAACCCCCGGTATCGCAGCTCCAAGTCGATCGCCAGCTGCACTGAATCCTGTTGCCCGTAACGGCACCAATCGTTGCCCACGCAACTCTTCACGGTGCGCACGGCTTTCCCGTAGGCGTGGCCTGATTCCATGCCCGCGTCGACAAGCCGCTTCCAGATCGCCGGTAGCTGGTCAACTCGCGCGCCGAACATGTCGATGCGCTGGCCACCGGTGATCTTCGTGTAAAGCCCGAATTCCTGTGCTATCTGGCCGATTAGGATCAGGTGTTCAGGTTTGATGTCGCCGCCCGGGACCCGCGGCACCACCGAGTAGCTGCCATTCTTCTGGATGTTGGCCAGGAAGTGATCGTTGGAGTCCTGCAGGGACGCCTGTTCGCCGTCGAGGATGTGCTCCGAACCGGTAGACGCAAGGATCGAGGCCACGGCTGGCTTGCAGATGTCGCAACCCTTTCCGGTGCCGAAACGCTCCAGCAGACCGGAGAACGTGCGAATACCGGTGGCCATGATGATCTCGAACAGTTCTTGGCGCGATTGGCTGAAGTGTTCGCAAAGCGCCTTGGACTGCTGAACACCCTCGGCCTCCAGCAGCTGCTTGAGCATCGGCACGCAGGAACCGCATGAGGTGCCCGCTGAAGTACACGATTTGAGCGCTGGCACGTCGGCACAACCGTTGGCGATCGCCGCGGTCAGGTCGCCCTTGGTGACATTGTTACAAGAGCAGATCTGCGCGCAGTCCGGCAGCGCACCGACACCTAAAACCCCTGCTGCACCGCCGCTTTGGGCCGGCGCGATCAATGCCAGCGGGTCGCCTGGCAGCTCGGAGCCGACCATGGGCCGCAGCACGCCGTAGTTGGACGCGTCCCCCACCAGGATGCCGCCGAGCAGCGTCCTGGCATCGTCGGAGAGCACCAGCTTGGCGTAGGTCTGGTTCACCGCGTCGTTGACGACGACCTCCAGGCAGTTCGGCGTGGTGGCCATCGCGTCGCCGAAGCTGGCCACATCGACGCCGAGCAGCTTGAGCTTGGTGGACATGTCAGCTTCCGGGAATTCGGCCGCGCCGCCGACCAGCTGATCCGCCACCACCTCTGCGCTGGTGTAGCCGG
This sequence comes from Mycobacterium xenopi, assembly GCF_009936235.1. NCBI lineage: Bacteria > Bacillati > Actinomycetota > Actinomycetes > Mycobacteriales > Mycobacteriaceae > Mycobacterium > Mycobacterium xenopi. The sequence continues at coordinate 4,629,234 of NZ_AP022314.1, forward strand.
GACCGACTAAGCCGTAGCAACGGCCTTCGATCGCAGCCACCTCGCCGACTGCGTAGATGTCAGGATCGCTTGTCCGGCAAGATAAATCGGTGAGCACGCCGCCGCGCTCGGCGATCGCGAGCCCGCGGCGGCGGCCAGCTCGTCACGCGGCCGGATACCGGCGGCGAAAATCAGTACCCCGGCCTCGATGCTCTGTCCGTCGGACAACCGCACCCGCAGCGACATCGAGCCGTCGCAGTGCGTAATGGGTTCGATTGACTCGGTTTTCACCTCGAGGTGCACCGCGATCCCCAGGTCGGTGATCATCCGGGCCAGCAGGGCGCCGCCGGCCTCGTCGACCTGCTGGGCCATCAGTCGCGGCATCATCTCGATGATGTGGGTGCGCAGCCCGAACTGGCGCAGCGCGTTGGCGGCCTCCAGCCCCAGCAAGCCGCCGCCAATCACCACACCGGTGGCGCTGTGACCGGCCTGCAGCGTGCGCTGGGCATCAGCTCGGATGGCGTCAAGGTCGTCGAGGGTGCGGTAGACGTGGCAAAGCGGCAGGTCGTGTCCGGGCACCGGCGGCACGAAGGGGTACGACCCGGTGGCGAGCACCAGTACGTCGTATCGATACCGCTGGCCGTTGGCGGTCAGCACCGATTTGGTGGCACGGTCGATCTCCACGACGCGGCTGCGCAGCAGCAACCGGACGTGGTGGTCGTCGGCATAGTCGCTGCCTGGCAGTGCCAGCAGGCCGCGGTCCCAGTGCTCGGTGTAGCCGGTCAACCCGACCCGGTCGTAGGCAGCGTCAGCCTCCTCGGCCAGCACGGTGATCCGCCACCGGCCCTCGGCGTCGCGCGCACGCAGCGCTTCGACGAGGCGGTGGCCCACCATGCCGTGCCCGACTACGACGACGTCGCGAGTCGCCGGCGGGTGTGCCACTGCAGCCATGAGCCCGAGGTTAGGACGGCGATATTGCCGCAATGTCGCCTTATGTGACACCGACATGACGGTGCCCTCACATGCCTGCTCACGTGATCTTGAAGCGGTTCACACGGAGTTGGACGAGATTGACGGCACCCTGGTTCACCGCAGGCGAACGCGCAGGTGGAACTTTAGCGTAGTCGACTCATGTTTTAGGAGTAGCGGGCCGGTGGACACCGGCCTTGATCAAGATCACACAAGGAGACATTGGATGAGCAACTTGACGCTGTGGTCACGACCCATCTGGGACACCGACCGTTGGCTGCGCGACTTCTTCGGTCCTGCGGCCATGACCGATTGGTTCAAGCCGTCGAACGGTGAGTTCACTCCGGCCGCCGAGATCGTCAGGGAAGGCGACGACGCGGTAATCCGCGTGGAGCTTCCCGGTGTCGACGTCGACAAGGACGTCGAGGTCGAGGTCCGGCAGGATCGCCTGGTGATCCGCGGACAGCGTCGCGACGAGCACGCCGAGGAAAAGAACGGCCGGGCGCTGCGCGAGGTCCGCTACGGGTCGTTCCGGCGAACGTTCCAGCTGCCGGCGCACGTCACAAGCGAGGCGGTCTCGGCGTCGTATGACGCTGGAGTGCTGAGGGTTCGGGTGGCCGGCGCCTACGCCGGAAGCCAGGCCAAGCGCATCGCGGTTACCGCGTAAAAGCCTGGCGCGCGCTGACACCGCGGCCCCCGCACGCCCAGCGTGTCGGGGGCCGTCGCGCCTGATGGGTACGGCTAAGAGTTAACCCAGCTCACCTGTCAAGCGCCGCACCCCTATCGGGGCGACGACGGCCCGCCGGTAGAAGACGCCAGCGCCCAACCTCGAGTGCGCCTTCTGGCGCCAGGTGACTCATCTCACGTCGGCTCGGTGCGCTGGATAGTATCGGTGTCGTACTGTGATCCGTGACACGTCAGGTATGGGAGATCTGTTGTCCACCATTACCGAACTCGCCGAGCTTCACGACCTGATCGGTGGTCTACGGCGGTGCGTGACCGCGTTGAAGGCCCGCTACGGCGACACACCGGCGATGCGACGCATCGTCATCGACGCAGACCGGATCCTAGGTGACATCGAGTTACTCGATATTGACGCCACGGAATTGGATCTGGCGCGGGCCGCAGGGCACGACTCGGGTGAGAAGATCCGGATACCCGACACCGACTACAACGCCGAGTTCTGGCGAGATGTCGACGACGAGGGTGTCGGCGGTCACAGCAGGTCCTGACAGACCCCCCGCGACAGCGGTTGATCACTTCTGAGTACGCTCCGACGAGGCAACCAGAAGAGGATCACCAGATGAGCGCACCCACGGCGAACCGTCCTGCGACCGGCGTCTTCTCACCTGCCCGGGCACAGTTAGACCGGCGCACCTTACGCACCGACCGCTGGTGGCTGCCAATCGTGTGGACAGACCTGGGCTTGTCGGTGTTCGTCATCTACGCGACGATCCGGGCGTTTTGGGGCAGCGCCTATTACGTCGAGGACTACCACTACCTGACGCCGTTCTACTCGCCGTGCGTAAGCGCGTCGTGCGTAGAAGGAGCCCGGCACTTTGGCACCTGGGTTGGCGAACTGCCATGGTTCATTCCGATGGCGTTCATATCGCTGCCGTTTCTGCTGGCGTTCCGGTTGACGTGTTACTACTATCGTAAGGCCTACTACCGCACGGTATGGCAATCTCCGCCGGCATGCGCTGTGGCAGAACCACATTCGGCATATACCGGTGAGACGCGGCTTCCTCTCATAATGCAAAACGTGCACCGCTACTTCTTCTATGTGGCATGCATCGTCTCGCTCATCAACACCTACGACGTCGTCAAGTCATTTCATTCGCCGAGCGGTTTCGGCATTGGACTGGGCAACGTCATCCTCACGGTCAATGTGATCCTGCTGTGGATTTACACCTTGTCCTGTCACTCCTGCCGGCATGTCACCGGCGGTCGGCTCAAGCATTTCTCGAGGCATCCGGTGCGCTACTGGCTCTGGACACGGGTCAGCTTGATCAACACCAAGCACATGCAGTGGGCGTGGATCACGTTAGGCACCCTGATGCTCACCGACGGCTACATTGCCTTGGTGGCCAGCGGCTGGATTCACGACTTGAGATTCATTGGCTGACAAGAACTATCAGGTTTAGCTGAGCGAGGGTTTCATGGTTGAGGTCGAGCGGCACTCCTACGACGTCGTCGTGATCGGTGCCGGCGGCGCCGGGTTACGCGCAGTGATCGAGGCGCGCGAACGCGGCCTCAAGGTCGCGGTGGTCTGTAAGTCGTTGTTCGGCAAGGCACATACCGTGATGGCCGAGGGCGGTGCTGCAGCAGCAATGGGTAACGCCAACCCGAAAGACAACTGGCAGACGCACTTCGGCGACACCATGCGCGGTGGGAAGTTCCTGAACAACTGGCGGATGGCCGAATTGCACGCCAAGGAAGCACCGGACCGGATCTGGGAGCTGGAGACCTACGGCGCGCTGTTCGACCGCACCAAAGACGGCCGGATCAGCCAACGCAACTTCGGCGGACACACCTATGCGCGGCTGGCGCACGTGGGTGACCGCACCGGTCTGGAGCTGATCCGAACGCTGCAGCAGAAGATCGTCTCACTGCAGCAGGAGGACCATGCCGAACTCGGTGACTACGAGGCACGGATCAAGGTGTTCGCCGAGTGCACGGTCACCGAGTTGCTCAAGGACGGGGACCGCATCGCGGGCGCGTTCGGGTACTGGCGCGAGACCGGCCGATTCGTCTTGTTCGAGGCCCCGGCGGTGGTGCTGGCCACCGGCGGGATCGGCAAATCGTTCAAAGTGACATCGAACTCCTGGGAATACACCGGCGACGGGCATGCCCTGGCGCTGCGCGCCGGGGCAACGCTGATCAACATGGAGTTCGTCCAGTTCCACCCGACCGGCATGGTCTGGCCGCCCAGCGTCAAGGGGATTCTCGTCACCGAAGGTGTTCGCGGCGACGGCGGCGTGCTGAAGAACGCAGATGGCAAGCGGTTCATGTTCGACTACATTCCGCCGGTCTTCAAGGGCCAGTACGCCGAAACCGAGCAAGAGGCCGACCAGTGGCTCAAAGACAACGACTCGGCGCGGCGCACCCCCGACCTGCTGCCACGTGACGAAGTCGCGCGCGCAATCAACGCCGAGGTCAAAGCCGGCCGCGGCACGCCACACGGCGGGGTCTACCTCGATATCGCGTCGCGGCTGACACCGGCGGAGATCAAGCGGCGACTGCCGTCGATGTATCACCAGTTCATGGAGCTGGCCGGGGTCGATATCACCAAGGAACCGATGGAAGTCGGGCCGACCTGTCACTACGTGATGGGCGGCGTCGAGGTCGACCCGGACACCGGTGCGGCCACCGTGCCTGGACTGTTCGCCGCCGGCGAGTGCTCCGGCGGTATGCACGGCTCCAATCGGCTGGGCGGCAATTCGCTGTCGGACCTGCTGGTGTTCGGCCGGCGAGCCGGTTTGGGCGCCGCCGACTACGTGCGCGCGCTGCGCAGCCGGCCGCAGGTCTCCGAGCAGGCCGTGGAGGCCGCCGCCAAGCTCGCGTTGTCGCCGTTCGAAGGGCCCAAAGATGGCTCGCCTGCGGAGAATCCGTACAAGCTGCATATTGATCTGCAGGACTGCATGAACGAGTTGGTCGGCATCATCCGTACCGGCGAGGAGATCACGCAGGCGCTTGGCCGGCTGGACGAACTGCGGGCGCGATTCACTAACCTGCAGGTCGAAGGACATCGGCAATACAACCCAGGCTGGCATCTGGCCATCGACCTGCGCAACATGCTGCTGGTCAGCGAATGCGTGGCCAAGGCGGCCCTGCAGCGCACCGAAAGCCGTGGCGGGCACACCCGCGACGACCATCCCGCCATGGACCCCAACTGGCGCAAGATCCTGCTGGTGTGTCGCGCGCAAGGCGACGACGTGAGCTTGCCCCATGTCGACGTCAGCCCCGAGGAGCAACCACCGATGCGGCCGGACCTGCTGGAGCTCTTCGAGCTCTCCGAACTGGCGAAGTACTACACCGATGAAGAGCTGGCAGAGCATCCAGGACGGAGAAGCAAATGAGTTACAACGCAAGCTTGCGGGTGTGGCGCGGCGACGACGCCAACGGGGCACTGCAGGACTTCACCGTCGAGGTCAACGAGGGCGAGGTGGTGCTCGACGTCATCCACCGTCTGCAGCAGACTCAAACACCCGACCTCGCGGTGCGGTGGAACTGCAAAGCGGGCAAGTGCGGGTCGTGTTCGGCGGAGATCAATGGCAGACCGCGGTTGATGTGCATGACCCGGATGTCGACGTTCGCCGAGGACGAGGTGGTCACCGTCACACCACTACGGACGTTCCCGGTGATTCGCGACCTGGTCACCGATGTGTCGTTCAACTACGAAAAGGCCCGCGAGATCCCGTCATTCACGCCGCCGAAGGAGCTGCAGCCCGGCGAATACCGGATGGCGCAGGTCGACGTGCAGCGCTCGCAGGAATTCCGAAAGTGCATCGAGTGCTTCCTGTGCCAAAACGTCTGCCATGTGATCCGCGACCATGAGGAGAACAAGAAGGCCTTCGCCGGCCCTCGGTTCTTCATCCGCCTCGCCGAACTCGAGATGCATCCGCTCGACATAGCGGACCGGCGAGACCTTGCCCAGGACGAGGCTGGTCTTGGATACTGCAACATCACCAAGTGTTGCACCGAGGTTTGCCCTGAGAACATCAAGATCACCGACAACGCCATCATCCCCATGAAAGAGCGGGTGGCCGACCGCAGGTACGACCCGGTGGTGTGGCTGGGCAACAAGCTGTTTCGCCGGTAGCGTGCCGAGCAGACGTTAAAGCAGGTGTGAGTCGGGTATCCCGCACGAAGGTCCACCGACCAGGCGGAAGGACAAATGCGATGGTCCTACGCGAACCCACGAGCATCAACGACATTCGCACCGCGATCCGCGAGCTGTCTCGCCGTGCCGACCTCGCCCGCAGGGAGGGACGCCACGAGGACGCCGCCGAGCTCGAGCAGCGGGTTCAGGGCTACCGCGAAGAGCTCGGCCGGCGGCCCTAGCTTCGCGTGCTGGCGGTCGCGGCGGGCTGCAGGGACCCACGGGGCAGGCTAAACAGCGTCGCCCTCGCGATAGCCCACACTCGGGTTGAACGACACGCCGAGACGTCGCGGAGACGGATCATAAGGCTGTTTGTGGCGTTTAACACACTGGCCTAGGGTTCGTCGTTTGCGCAGCTCAGAGCGCGTGCTGGGGACGGAATCAGGGCCTTTCCAACCGGTTGGTTAATTAGCCAATGGAATGTAGCTCACATTGGCTTGCGTTGAAGTTACTGAGCCGTTAAGTTTGGCGCTGTTACTGGTGGGTAACTTAGCCCTAGTACCCAACCGCGAAGTGGCGTTCTCATCGAGGAGGCAACGTGAGCCACTACAAGAGCAATGTCCGCGACCAGGAGTTCAACCTGTTCGAGGTCTTCGGTGTCGACAAGGTATTCGGCGAAGGCCCCTACAGCGACCTGGACGTGGACACGGCCCGCGAGATGCTGGCGGAGATGAGCCGGCTGGCGGAGGGCCCGATCGCGGAGTCATTCGCCGAAGGCGACCGTAACCCGCCGGTTTTCGACCCGGAAACCCACTCCGTGACGCTGCCCGAACCGTTCAAGAAGTCGGTGCAGGCGACGCTGGAAGCCGGTTGGGACAAGATCGGTATCGAAGAGGCTCTGGGCGGCACGCCGATGCCCAAGGCACTGGTCTGGGCGCTACATGAGCACATCCTCGGCGCCAACCCGGCGGTGTGGATGTACGGCGGAGGCGCTGGGTTCGCCAACATCCTTTACAAGCTCGGCACCGAAGAGCAGAAGAAGTGGGCCATGCTGGCCGCCGAGCGCAACTGGGGCGCCACGATGGTCTTGACCGAGCCGGACGCCGGTTCCGACGTCGGTGCGGCCCGTACCAAGGCGATCAAGCAGGACGACGGCTCCTGGCACATCGACGGCGTCAAGCGATTCATCACGTCCGCCGATTCCGGTGATTTGTTCGAGAACATCTTCCACTTGGTGCTGGCCCGCCCGGAGGGCGCCGGCCCGGGTACCAAGGGTCTGTCGCTGTTCTTCGTCCCCAAGTTCCTGTTCGACCCGGAAACCGGTGAGCCACGTGAGCGCAACGGCGTGTTCGTCACCAACGTCGAACACAAGATGGGCCTGAAAGTATCGGCCACCTGCGAGCTGGCGTTTGGCCAGCACGGCGTACCGGCTAAGGGCTGGCTAGTCGGCGAGGTGCACAACGGCATCGCGCAGATGTTCGACGTCATCGAGCAGGCCCGCATGATGGTGGGCACCAAAGCCATCGCGACGCTGTCGACCGGCTACCTGAACGCGCTGGACTACGCCAAGTCGCGCGTGCAGGGCGCCGACATGACCCAAATGACCGACAAAACCGCGCCGCGGGTGACGATTACCCACCACCCGGACGTCCGCCGGTCACTGATGACGCAGAAGGCCTACGCCGAAGGTCTGCGCGCGCTGTACACCTACGCTGCGACCTACCAGGACGCCGCGGTGGCCGAAGCAGTGCATGGTGTGGACGCCGAGCTGGCTGTCAAAGTCAACGATCTGCTGCTCCCGGTGGTCAAGGGTGTGGGCTCTGAGCAGGCGTACGCCAAGCTCACCGAGAGCCTGCAAACGCTCGGCGGTTCGGGCTTCCTGCAGGACTATCCGATCGAGCAGTACATCCGCGACTCGAAGATCGACTCGCTCTATGAAGGCACGACGGCCATCCAGGCGCAGGACTTTTTCTTCCGCAAGATCGTCCGCGACAAGGGTGTGGCTCTGGCCTACGTGGCCAGCCAGATCGAGGAGTTCGTCAAGAACGAGTCCGGCAATGGCCGGCTGAAGGCTGAACGCGCGCTGCTGGCCACCGCGTTGGCCGATGTGCAGGCCATGGCCGCCGCGTTGACCGGCTATTTGATGGCCGCCCAGGAGGACATCTCCAGCGTCTACAAGGTGGGCCTGGGTTCGGTGCGGTTCCTGATGGCTGTCGGTGATCTGCTGATCGGCTGGCTGTTGCAGCGTCAGGCCGCCGTGGCCATGGAGGCCCTCGACCGCGGGGCCGGCGACGCCGATCGGGCCTTCTACCAGGGCAAGATCGCGGTGGCATCGTTCTTCGCGAAGAACTTCCTGCCGCTGCTGAGCAGCACCCGCCAGGTGATCGAGTCGATCGACAACGAGATCATGGAGCTCGACGAAGCGGCGTTCTAAGCCTGGCGAGCAGGCACGGCGATGACCTAAGAGGCCGCCGCTGGATCCCCTCAGTCCAGCGGCGGCCTCTTCGACCAGGGATGCCCCGCGTTGCCATCGGGTCGGGGGTCGGACGACAACACGGAGCTATCCATATTTCGCGTACCCGGGGTCCGGCGTTACTAAACTTCGCAACGAAATTCGGCGCCCGATGGTTCAGGCCTCCAGAATGGCGGCCACGCCCTGCCCACCGGCCGCGCAAATCGAAATCAGCGCGCGCAGCGGCGTGCCGGCTCCTTCCTTCTGCTCGGCCTTCTTCTCGGCCAGCAGCTTGGCGGTCTGCGCGAGGATACGCCCCCCGGTCGCGGCGAACGGGTGACCGGCGGCAAGCGATGAACCGTTGACGTTGAGCTTGGACCGGTCGATGGATCCCAGTGCCGCGTCTAAGCCCAGCCGCTGTTTGCAGTACTCCTCGGACTCCAGCGCCTGCAAATGCGCCAGCACCACCGACGCGAACGCCTCGTGGAACTCGTAGAAGTCGAAGTCCTGCAGGCTCAGTCCGTTCCGCGCCAGCAACCTGGGGATGGCGTAGGTCGGCGCCATCAGCAGCCCGTCGTTGCCGCTGACGTAGTCCACCGCGGCGGTCTCGGCATCGACGAAGTAGGCCAGCGGCGCCAGGGAGTGCTGGGCAGCCCAGTCTTCGCTGGCAAGCAGCGTGACCGAGGCACCGTCGGTCAGCGGCGTGGAGTTGCCCGCCGTCATCGTCGCGTCGCCGGCCCTCACCCCGAACACCGGCTTGAGCTGGGCCAGCTTCTCTACCGACGCGTCGGGGCGCATGTTGTCGTCGCGGTACAGCCCCAAGAACGGGGTGACGAGGTCATCGAAGAAGCCGCGGTCGTAAGCGGCGGCCATGTTGCGGTGGCTGGCGACGGCGAGTTCGTCCTGGTCGACTCGTTTGATGCCCATCTGCTTGGTGGTGATGGCCTGGTGTTCACCCATCGACAACCCGGTGCGGGGTTCGGCGTTCACCGGGATCTCCACACCGAGGGTGGCGGGCAGCGTGCCCACCAGCCTGAGCCGCTCGAGGTTGGACGTGGACCGGCGCAGCTTCAGCAGCGTGCGACGCAGGCTGTCGCCCAGACCGATCGGTGGATCCGACGTGGTGTCGACACCGCCCGCGGCGGCCACCTCGTAGCGGCCGGCAGCGATGCCGTCGGCCGCGGCGATTGCCGCCTGCAACCCGGTCCCGCAGGCCTGCTGCATGTCGATGGCCGGCGTGTGCGGCGAGAGGGCCGATCCCAGTACGCATTCCCGCATCAGGTTGAAGTCGCGACTGTGCTTGAGCACCGCGCCACCGATCACCGCGCCGAGTTGTTCACCGGCAAGATTGAAACGATCCACCAAGCCGCTCAGCGCAGCAGTGAACATGTCCTGGTTCGATGCGTCGGCGTACGCGCCGTCGGACCGTGCGAACGGAATACGATTGCCACCCAGCACGGCGACGCGTCGCCGCGACTGCATACTTTTGTTGGCAGGCTGGTTAGTTATCTGAGAACTTGTCGAAGTGCTTGCAGGGGCCACGTTTGTCTCCGTGTCGTCAGTTGGGATTGGTCCGCCGATGAGGGCCATACTACCCACCGTTCTTACTCTGGAGTAAGTTCGTCGTTGGTTACGAGATACGTCCACAACGGAAGGCAGCTCAGTGGCCCCTAAGCTTTCATCCGATCTATTCTCGCAGGTCGTCAACTCCGGTCCTGGGTCGTTTCTGGCCAAGCAGCTCGGAATTCCACAACCCCCGCCGCTGCGCCGCTACCGGGTAGGTGATCCGCCACTCGACGGATCTTTGCTGATCGGCGGGGAAGGCCGGGTGGTCGAGCCGCTGCGCACCGCACTGGACAGAGACTACGAGGTGGTAAGCGCCAACCTCGGCGGTCGCTGGGCCGACTTGTTCGGCGGCCTCGTTTTCGACGCCACCGGGATCACCGCGCCGACCGGGTTGAAAGCGCTGCACCAGTTTTTCGCCCCGCTGCTGCGCAACCTAGGCGCCTGTGGCCGCGTTGTCGTCGTCGGCACCACTCCTGAGGCAGCCGCGAGCCCCGACGAGCGAATCGCGCAGCGTGCGCTGGAGGGTTTCACCCGCTCGCTGGGCAAGGAATTACGGCGGGGAGCAACCGCTCAGTTGGTCTACCTTTCCCCGGACGCCAAACCAGCGGCAACCGGCCTGGAGTCGACGATGCGGTTCCTCTTGTCGGCGAAATCGGCATACGTTGATGGCCAAGTGTTTTACGTCGGAGCAGCCGATGCCACACCCCCGGCCGACTGGGACCGCCCGCTCGACGGCAAAGTCGCGGTGGTGACCGGCGCTGCCCGCGGCATCGGCGCGACGATCGCCGAGGTGTTGGCCCGCGACGGAGCCCGAGTGGTCGCGATTGACGTGGACGCCGCGGCCGACGCGCTCACCGAGACCGCGAGCCGCGTCGGCGGCACGGCGCTCACCCTCGACGTCACCGCCGCCGATGCCGTCGACCAGATCACCCAGCATCTGCGCGACCATCACAACGGGCGCACCGACATCCTGGTCAACAATGCCGGCATCACCCGCGACAAGCTGCTGGTCAACATGGACGGTGATCGTTGGGACGCGGTCATGGCTGTGAATTTGCTTGCGCCGCTTCGTCTTACCGAAGGACTGGTGGGCAATGGTTGTATCGGCGAGGGCGGTCGGGTGATCGGGCTGTCCTCGGTGGCCGGTATCGCCGGCAACCGGGGGCAGACGAACTACGCCACCAGCAAGGCCGGCATGATTGGCATCACCCAAGCGCTGGCGCCCGCCCTCGCTGAGAAGGGCATCACGATCAACGCCGTCGCGCCGGGATTTATCGAAACCCAAATGACCGCGGCGATCCCACTGGCCACCCGCGAGGTGGGCCGGCGCCTGAATTCGCTGCTGCAGGGTGGACAGCCGGTCGACGTGGCGGAAACCATCGCCTATTTCGCCAACCCTGCGTCGAATGCCATAACCGGCAACGTCATTCGCGTTTGCGGCCAAGCAATGATGGGTGCTTGAGCGCCATGACGCAACCCAGTGGACTGAAGAACATGCTGCGCGCGGCGGCGGGGGCGTTGCCGGTGGTTCCCCGTGACGACCGGCTGCCCGACCGCACGATCAAGGTCGACGATGTGTCGATTGACCGCGCACATGTGGCGGCCTATGCTGCGGTCACCGGTCTCCGCTACCGCGACACTGTGCCGCTGACCTATCCGTTCGTATTGGCCTTCCCGGCAGTGATGTCCCTGGTCACGTCATTCGACTTTCCTTTTGCCGCAATAGGAGCCATCCACACCGAAAACCACATCACCCAATACCGCCCGATCGCGGTGACCGACAGCGTCGGCGTCAAGGTGCACGCGGAGAACCTGCGCGAACACCGCAAGGGCTTGCTGGTCGATCTGGTGACCGACGTCAGTGTCGGCACCGACACCGCGTGGCATCAAGTGACGACCTTCCTGCATCAGCAGCGCACCAGCTTGTCCGATGAGCCCAAACCACCACCGCAGAAGCAGCCGAAGCTGCCGCCCCCCAGTGCGGTGCTGCGAATAACCCCCAGACAGATTCGCCGCTATGCGGCGGTCAGCGGCGACCATAATCCGATTCACACCAACCCGATCGCTGCCAAGCTGTTCGGCTTCCCAACCGTCATCGCACACGGAATGTTCAGTGCCGCAGCGGTATTGGCCAACGTCGAGGGCCGTCTTCCGGGCGCCGTGAGCTATTCGGTGAGGTTCGGCAAACCGATGGTGCTGCCCACCCGGGCAGGCCTGTACGTTGACCGCGTCGACGACGGCTGGGAACTTGCGCTGCGCAACCTCACCAAGCGCTATCCCTACCTCACCGGCGCAGTTCGCTCGCTCTAACCGGAGCCGGCGGCGAGTTTGGACGCAGTGTCGACGTCCCGGTCGGCTGGCCCGCCTTTGAGGCCGCGCCAGAACAGGTTGATCATCAGTTCGGCGGCTTCGTCGACGTCGGTGTCCCCGGTGCTGAGCCGGGTCGCCACCGCCTCACCGGCTCCGACCAATGCCACGGCCATCATCTCGAAGTCGGTATCGGGGTCAGGGTTGCGAGTGCCCGCCCGCAGCAAGTCGGCGACCAATTCGATAATCCGCTCGCGGCCCTCCCGCACAGTTTGGGCGAATGCCTGCGAACTGGTGGCCTGAGTGTACATGACGATCCACGAAGCCCGGTTGGCGTCGATGTAGCGCAGGAACGCGACAATAGTGTTGCGCAGCAAGTCCTTCGGGCTCTGCTTTAGATCGATCTCCTCGCGGACCCCGTCGATGAACCGCGTCAGCTCGCGGTTCAGGCAGGCGCCGAAAAGCTCCTCCTTGGACCCGTAGTACAGGTAAAGCATCGGCTTGGAGATCTCGGCCTTGGCGGCGATCGCGTCCATCGAGGTCTCGTGGTAGCCGTTGACCGAAAACATCTGGACGGCAGCATCGAGCATCTGTTGCTCGCGGACAGCACGCGGCAACCGTTTGGTACCACCGGCCATGCGCTGTCCTTCGTGATCTGGCTAATTTTCGGACGTATGTGACTCCAGGGTAAGCAACGGGCTTGCCGCCCACATGCGCTACCGGCCACACGCCGGGTTGGGTCCTTTCACCGTGGCCATCCGCAACACTGATTTGTCGATCGCGGGCATGGTCAACTCCCCTGCGGCCACCGCTTTTTCCAGCCGGTCCAGCACCGCGGGAACCTCGTCGGTCGTGACCCACAGCGCGGTGTCGGTGCCCGCTTGCAGGGTGCGCAACACCGCCTCGGCCACGCCGAAACGGTCGGAGATCGCGGCCATGCTGGACAGATCGTCGCTGAAGACCGGGCCGTCGAAGGGCGGACCGCCGTAGCCGGTACCAGCACGCAGCAGCTGCACCGCGGCCGGGCTCAGGCTCGCCGGCTGGTCGCCGGTCAGCCCGGGAACCTGCATGTGACCGATCATGACCCCGACCGGGTTGGCGGTGACCAGCGTCCGATACGGCACCAGGTCGTCGCGTTGCAGCTCGCTAAGCGGAGGGGTGGTGACCGCGCCGGTATGCGAGTCGCCAGAGCCATGCCCATGCCCTGGAAAGTGCTTGAGCACCGGCAGCAGCCCGGCGTCGCGCAGGCCGCGCGCATAGGCGCCGGCGTAGGCGGTGACGACGGCCGGATCGGATCCGAACGACCGGTCGCCGATGACCGTGTCGGCCGGGGCGTCGCTGACATCGACCACCGGGGCGAAATCGACGGTGATGCCGAGGGTGCGCATCTTGCGGCCACGGTCCAAGGCCACGGTGTACACCTCGTCGGCGGTTTTCGTCTGCGCCAGCACCCGGGCCGGCGCAGCGGCCCCAATCAGGGGGGACAGCCTCGACACCCGGCCACCTTCCTCGTCGACGCTCACCGCCAGCGGCAATGGGGCCGCGCTGCGCGCGATAGCGGTCAGAGAGCCGTCGGTCAGCATCGACAGATCCGTCCAGCTGCCGATGAAGATGCCGCCGACGTGATGGTTGGCCACGACGACCTTGGCATCACCGGCGTTGCGCACCCCGACCATCAGCAACTGGGCGAGCTTGTCGCGGGTGGACATTGCCGCCAACATCGCAGTCCCGTCCCCGCATGCCGGGGGGACCGGCTTGCCCGACGCCCCCGCCCCGGGCCGCGCAGAGGTGGGCGGGTGGTCTGCGGTACGACCGCACGCCGTCATCAGCATCGACGTAGCGGCCAGCACAGCCACCATGCGGACGACAAACACCAGCCCATGCTGTCACGGCGAGGATCCGCGGTAGCCCCGGGCCACCTGGTGCCGAAAACCACGCCGCGGGCCGCCAGTTGCGTTTCTGCTAGGTTGACCACAACCCACGATCGCATTTTCGAGGAGCCACCGATGAACCGGTTCGTTGCGCCCGCCGCAGCCAGCGTCGTGGTCGGTCTGTTGCTGGGCGCCGCCGCGATCTTCGGGGTCACGCTGATGGTGCAGCAGGACACCAAGCCGCCACTTCCCGGCGGGGATCCGCAGTCGTCGGTGCTCAACCGCGTCGAGTACGGCAACCGCACCTAGCCGGCGATGCGGGCCGGTGTAGCGGCCCGGGCACACGCCGGGCAACCCGGATCTGGTCGGAGCGCGGCGAAGCCCGCACCGTGGTTTGCCGCGTCACTGTCGCGGCGCTGGCTGTGGGTGGTCTGCGCGGTCGCGCTGACCTTGAGCTTCGCCCAGTCGCCGGGACAGATCTCGCCCGACACCAAACTCGACCTGACCGCCAACCCCCTGCGCTTTCTGGCCCGAGCGACCAGCCTGTGGAACAGCGAGCTGCCGTTCGGCCAAGCGCAAAACCAGGCCTATGGCTACCTGTTTCCGCATGGCACGTTCTTCCTTGCCGGGCATTTGCTTGGGCTGCCGGGTTGGGTCACCCAGCGGCTCTGGTGGGCCTTGCTGCTCACGGTCGGGTTTTGGGGGTTGCTGCGGGTCGCTGAAGTGCTCGGGATCGGCAGCCCGACGTCACGGGTGATCGCCGCCGCGGCGTTTGCGCTATCGCCGCGGGTGCTGACCACGGTCGGGTCGATTTCCTCGGAAACCCTGCCGATCATGTTGGCGCCGTGGGTGTTGCTGCCCACCATCGTGGCGCTCCGCGCGGAACCCGGCCGGTCGGTGCGTCGGCTGGCCGGACAGGCCGGGCTCGCGGTCGCGCTGATGGGCGCGGTCAACGCGATCGCCACGGTAGCGGGTTGCCTGCCCGCCGTCGTCTGGTGGGCGTGCCATCGACCCTGCCGGGTGTGGTGGCGGTACACGGGGTGGTGGCTGCTGGCGCTGGCGCTGGCGACGCTGTGGTGGCTGGTGGCGTTGATCCTGCTGGCCCGGATCAGCCCGCCGTTCCTGGACTTCATCGAATCCTCAGGCGTCACCACCCAATGGTCGTCGCTGGTCGAGGTGCTGCGCGGTACGGCCAGCTGGACTCCATTCGTGGCGCCCCACGCAACCGCGGGCGCGCCGCTGGTCACCGGCTCGGTGGCCATCTTGGGCACCTGCCTGGTCGCGGCCGGCGGCTTGGCGGGCCTGGCTGGGTTAGCCGGGCGCGGCGCGCCCGGAAGCGGGCGGCTAGTGACGATGCTGCTGGTCGGCATCGTGCTGTTGGCCGCCGGCTACTCCGGTGGACTGGGCTCGCCGCTGGCCCACCAGGTGCAAGCGTTCCTTGACGCGGGCGGCGCACCGCTGCGCAACGTGCACAAACTGGAGTCACTGATCCGGATTCCGGTCGCGCTGGGCCTCGCGCAGCTGCTCGGCCGGATACCGCTGCCCGGCAGCGCCCCGGTCCGCGACTGGGTCCGCGCATTCGCCCATCCCGAACGCGACAAGCGGGTTGCGGTCGGAATCGTGGTGCTGATCGCACTGATGGTCAGTACCTCGCTGGCCTGGACTGGCCGGCTCACGCCGCCGGGCACCTTCCGTGCGATACCTCAATATTGGCGCGACGCCGCCGAGTGGCTCGCCGAGCACAACACGGGCACGCCGATGCCCGGACGGGTGCTAGTGGTTCCTGGCGCACCCTTCGCCACCCAGGTCTGGGGGACCAGTCACGACGAGCCGCTGCAGGTCCTCGGTGATAGCCCGTGGGGGGTACGTGACTCCATCCCGTTGACCCCACCCCAAACCATCCGAGCACTGGACTCGGTGCAGCGTCTCTTCGCCGCGGGCCGGCCGTCCGCGGGGCTCGCCGATACCCTTTCCCGCCAAGGCATTTCGTATGTGGTGGTGCGCAACGATCTGGACCCCGAAACGTCGCGCTCGGCGCGCCCGATCCTGGTTCACCGCGCCATTGCCGGGTCGCCGCGGCTGCAGAAGGTGGCGCAATTCGGGCCGCCGGTAGGCGCCGGCGTCCTGCCGGGTTTCGTCACTGACAGCGGGCTGCGGCCGCCGTATCCTGCGGTCGAGATCTACCGGGTCACTGCTGCTGCCGGTAATCCGGCGGCGCCCTATTTCGCCGACATTGACCAACTCGCCCGCATCGACGGAGGCCCCGAGGTGCTGCTGCGCCTGGACGAACGACGGCGTCTGCTCAACGACCCGCCGCTGGGGCCGGTGCTGATGACTGCCGACGCCCGGCGTGCCGGCCTCGCGGCGCCCCTAGTCACGGTCACCGACACCCCGTTGGCGCGGGAGACCGACTACGGCCGGGTGGACCTGCACTCGTCGGCGATCCGCGCGCCAGGCGACGCTCGTCACACCTACAACCGGGTGCCGGATTATCCGGTTCCAGGTGCCGACACGGTTTTCGGGGGTTGGACCGGTGGCCGGCTCAGCGCGTCGAGCTCGTCGTCGGACGCCACCGCGCTGCCCGACGTCGCACCCTCCACCTCGCCGGTCGCGGCCGTCGACGGCGATCCGGCGACCGCGTGGGTGTCCAATGCGCTGCAAGCCGCGGTCGGTCAATGGCTGCAGGTCGATTTCGACCACCCAGTGACCAACGGCGTCATCACCCTCACTCCCAGCGCGACCGCCGTCGGCGCCCAGATCCGCCGCATCCAGGTCGCCACCGTCAACGGCACCACGACGCTGCGGTTCGATGAGCCCGGCAAACCGCTCACCGCGGCGCTGCCCTACGGCGAAACACCCTGGGTGCGGATCACCGCCATCGGCACCGACGACGGGTCCGCCGGTGTGCAATTCGCCATTACCGACCTGTCGGTCACCCAGTACGACGCGTCGGGCTTCGCGCACCCGGTCGCGCTGCGTCACACCGTGCTGGTCCCGGGTCCGCCATCGAATTCGGTTGTCGCACAATGGAATCTGGGTTCGGAGCCACTGGGAAGACCGGGCTGCGCCGAAGCGCCCGACGGGGTGCACTGCGCGGCGTCGATGGCACTGACTCCAGAGGAACAGGTCGGTTTCAGCCGAACGTTGACCGTGCCGCGGCCGATGTCGGTGACGCCGAGGGTGTGGGTGCGGCCGCGGCAAGGGCCTCAGCTGGCCGACCTGATCGCCGAGCCGGACACCGTGCGGGCCCGCGGCGACTCCGACCTTATCGACGTGCTCGGCTCGGCATACGCCGCCACCGACGGAGATCCGGCGACCGCGTGGACGGCTCCGCAGCACGTCGTGCAGTACAAGACGCCGCCCACGCTCACCCTCACGTTGCCGCGGCCCGCGGAGGTGACCGGGTTGCGGCTGACCGCGAGCCGCTCTGCGGTGCCCGCCCACCCGACCATGGTGGCGGTCGACCTCGGCGACGGCCCACAGGTCCGCGAACTGAAATCGAGCGACGCGGCCGGCCCGCAGACAATCCGGCTGAAATCCCGGACTACCGACACCATCACGCTCAGCTTGCTGAACTGGAACGACGTCATCGACCGGACGGCGTTGGGCTTCGATCAGCTCAAGCCGCCGGGCCTCGCGGAGGTGGCGGTACTTGGCGGCGACGATCGACCGGTGGCAGGCGCCGATGCCAACCGCAACAGGTCCCGGGAGATCACCGTCGACTGCGCTCACGGCCCGGTCCTGGCAATCGCGGGCCGTTTCGTGCACACCTCGATCCGCACCACGGCGGGGGCGTTGCTCGACGGCGAACCGGTAGCGGCCCAACCCTGCGAGCGCGAGCCCATCGCGCTGCCGGCCGGACAGCAGGAGCTGGTGATCAGCCCCGGCGACGCGTTTGCGGTCGACGGGGCCGAGCTGACGGATCCTTCTACACCTGAATTGCCCAGTGCCACCAGAGTTCTCGCTGAAACGGGCGCGTGGGGGCCAGCGCGCCGCGAGGTTAGGGCACCGACTGCCAACACCGCGCGGGTGCTGGTGGTGCCGGAAAGCATCAACCCGGGCTGGGTGGCGCGCACCGGCGACGGGACCAGGCTGACGCCGGTCGCGGTCAACGGCTGGCAGCAGGGCTGGGTCGTGCCCGCGGGCACCGCGGGCACGATCACGCTGACTTTTGTTTCGAACTCGCTGTACCGCACCGGGCTGCTGGGTGGTCTGGCGCTGCTGCCTGTGCTGGCCCTGCTCGCGTGGTGGCCGGCGCGGCGGCGGCTTGTCGACGACGAGCCCGCGCGGCCATGGGCGCCGCGGCGCTGGGGCATGGTCGCGGTCGTGGCAGCAGGGACGCTGATCGCCGGCATCGTGGGGTTCGCCGTGTTCGGCGCGGCCCTGGCTTTGCGGTACGCGCTGCGCCACCGGCAGCGGATGTGCGAGGCGGTCACTGTCGGGTTGAGCGCCGGCGGGCTCATCGTGGCGGGTGCGGTGCTATCGCGGCATCCCTGGCGGTCGGTCGACGGCTACGCCGGCCATTCACCGGGTGTGCAGTTGCTGGCGCTGATCTCGCTCGCAATGCTCGCTTCAGCGGCGACGATGCGGGCCGGGTATCGGCCCGAGGAGGAGCCGCGCAACTAGGCCCAGCGGCGACGATGCGGGGCCGGGTATCGGCCCGAGGAGGAGCCGCGCAACTAGGCCCAGCGGCGACGATGCGGGCCGGGTATCGGCCCGAGGAGGAGCCGCGCAACTAGGCCCAGCGGCGACGATGCGGGCCGGGTATCGGCCCGAGGAGGAGCCGCGCAACTAGGCCCAGCGGCGACGATGCGGGCCGGGTATCGGCCCGAGGAGGAGCCGGGCGGACGATGAGTTTGCCAATTTTCGGCGTCATCGAAATTACGTTCTAGGCTGGAAACTAGGTAGGCGGTTGTCAACGTCCACGGTCCCGGGAGTTGCGGACATGGGATGGTTTACGGCACCCGAATATTGGCTGGGCAGACTGATCCTCGAGCGCGGCGTAGCGGCTGTCTATCTGATCGCATTCGTCGCGGCAGCGCGCCAATTCCGGGCGCTTCTCGGGGAGCACGGCATGCTGCCAATACCGCGTTATCTAGCTCGGCAGAGTTTCTGGCAGGCGCCGAGCCTTTTTCATTTCCACTATTCGGACCGGTTTTTCTCCGGCATCTCCTGGTTCGGTGCGGCGCTGTCAGCGGGGATAGTCGCCGGGCTCGCCGACCTCGTCCCGTTGTGGGCGGCGATGCTGATGTGGCTGGTGCTGTGGGTGCTCTATCTGTCGATCGTCAACGTCGGCCAGACGTGGTATTCGTTCGGCTGGGAGTCGCTGCTGCTGGAGACCGGCTTTCTCGCGATCTTCCTCGGTAACGCCCGCGTCGGCCCGCCGCTGCTGGCGATGTGGCTGGCGCGGTTGCTGTTGTTCCGGCTGGAGTTCGGTGCCGGCTTGATCAAGCTGCGCGGTGACCCGTGCTGGCGCAACCTGACCTGCCTTTACTACCACCACGAGACCCAGCCCATGCCCGGGCCGCTGAGTTGGTTCTTCCATCACCTGCCCAGGCCGCTGCACCGAATTGAAGTAGCGGTCAATCATTTCGCCCAACTCGTGGTCCCGTTCGGGTTGTTCGCGCCGCAGCCGGTTGCCAGCATGGCCGGCGCGGTCGTCGTCATCACCCAACTGTGGCTGGTGATTTCCGGCAACTTCGCCTGGCTTAATTGGCTGACGATCTTGCTGGGCTGCAGTGTGATCGACGACTCGTCGTGGTCCATGGTGCTGCCGGTGCCCAAGCCGCCGGCGTTTGCCGAGCCGCCGCTTTGGTTCGCCGGACTGGTGATCGCCTTCACGGCGCTGTCGCTGTTTTTGAGCTATTGGCCGATGCGCAACATGATGTCGCGCCACCAGCGCATGAACATGTCGTTCAACCCGTTTCACCTCGTCAACACTTATGGGGCGTTTGGAAGCATCGGGCGGATTCGCAACGAGCTAATCGTCGAGGGTACCGACGAGCCCACGCTCACTGAGCAGACGGTGTGGAGGGAGTACGAATTTAAAGGCAAACCCGGCGCGGTCCGCCGGCTGCCTCGGCAATGGGCGCCGTACCATCTGCGTCTGGACTGGCTCATGTGGTTCGCCGCTATCTCACCGCTGTACGCCGAGCGATGGCTAGGCCCCTTCCTGGTGCGGCTTTTGCAGAACGACCGCGCGACACTGCGCTTGCTGCGTCACAACCCATTCCCCGGTTCCGCGCCACGGTACGTGCGCGTGCAGCTCTACCAGTACCGCTACACCACATTTCGGGAGTTGCTGCGCGAACGAGCCTGGTGGCATCGTGCCCTAATCGGTGAGTACGTCGGTCCGGTCACGCTTGGCAAGACGAAAACATCTCCCGCGTCCGGCGATTGAGTCTGGTGGTGACTTGGTTCCCGCTGAGACGCACAAACAGCTGCGTGGCGATGCTTGGAAATAGCCTGGGCATCCGGTTACCGGTCGGCATGTCAGACAATTGAATTCGACGGCGTCTCCGTCAAAGGTGCAGGGTGAGGCGTTGGAGATAAGTCGGCCTCTTGTCCAACAATCAGCCCACCCGATCGTTCGATGGCGCAGCTGCCCAAAGCCAGCGAAATGAAAGGCTGCGTGGAATAGCGATAACCAGAATCCTTATCCACCAACGCTGCTTCGTAAATCACCTTTGAATATGCGGCTTAGTCGACGCCGATCGTCACTTCTGTCGACTTGATGAACACCGTCGCGGGTTGACCGGCCTTGAGGCCCAGCTCTTGGGCGGCATCTTTGGTAATCGAGGATGTGATGACCTGATCTCCACCGTCGAGCCGTACCTTGACGATCGCCATGACGTTGCCCAGGGCGACTTCGGCAATGGTTCCTTTGAGTTGGTTTCGGGTAGACAGGCGCATCGCGGTCCTCCTTATCACCGGTAGCTTCGCGACGAGCATAGGTCCGCGGGCCAGTTGGTGTTGCCGTTTCCCAGCCCAGCGGCGCGCGCTCCGGTCGAAATCGGCGAATAAACGCTGTGGCTCCCATTTCGGGCCAAAACGCGTGCCGTTGCGCCTGTTCGCACCACCTGTCGTGATCACGCCGCGGCCCTCGGCAAGCCTATCGATTCCGGTATGCGCTCGGCGGAGATCCGTCGGCGAAACACCCAATACGTCCAACCCTGGTACACCATGACAAGTGGCGCGAAGATCAATGCCGCCCAGGACATGAACCGCAGTGTGTACGGGGTCGACGAGCCGTTGTAGATGGTGACGCTCCAGTTCGGATTCAGTGTCGACGGGACCAGGTCGGGGTACAAGGCGCCGAACAGCAACACCACCACCGCGGCAACAACCAGCGTCGTACACACGAACGCCCAACCCTCACCGCGGTTACCGGTCATCGCATTGCGCCGCAACCGCCGCCACCACACCAGCCCGACCGCCACCGACTGGGCTGCCACTGCAACCGCCAGGACCCACCACGTCCACCCTTTTCCATGAGCCAGCTGAGTCCACAGCCCGAACGCACCCAACACCACGGTCGCCGGCAACGACAATGCGGTCGCAACGCGCAGCGCGTCCTCATGCACTGCCTGCTCAGTTTTCAGGACGAGAAATACCGCGCCGTGGAAAAGGAACAGCGCACCGGAGGCGATCCCACCGAGCACCGTGTAGGCATTGACGACGTCGCCAAACGACAGGTGAACGTGATGCCGCGCGTCGACGGGCAATCCGCGCACCAAGATGGCGAAGGCCACCCCCCACAGAATTCCAGGCAGCCACGATCCCGCCGCAATCCCGCAGTCAGCCCAGATGCGCCATCTCGTGTCGTCGATCTTGCCACGCCATTCGATGGCGACCGCCCGAAGAATCATGCCAAACAAGATCGCCAGCAACGGCAGATAGAGCGCGGAGAACACCGTGGCATACCAGTTCGGGAACGCCGCAAACATCGACGCGCCCGCGGTGATCAGCCATACCTCGTTGCCGTCCCAGACCGGCCCGATCGTGTTGAGGACGGCGCGTCGATGGGCCTCGCGGTCGCCTTTCGCGATGCGACCCAACGGCGCCATCAACATCCCGGCACCGAAGTCAAAGCCTTCCAGGATGAAAAACCCGAGAAAGAGCACGGCGAGGATCACGAACCACAACTCCTGCAGGCCCACCGTGAATCAGCTCCTCTTCGTTGATGGCTTAGTAGGCAAACGACAGCGGCGCGACCTGTTCTTGGTCGGGTGATGGGCGCGGCACCGGTTCGGCGTCGTGTTCCTGGGGCCCCGCGGCCACATAGCGGCGCAGCAGCCAGAACCAAATGACCGCGAGCGCGGCATAAACCAGGGTTAGCGTTGCCAGTGAGAACATCACCATTGCCGGTGCGTGATCAGAAACAGCCTGCGCCACGGTGATTCGGATCGATTGATCTCCACCTGGATTGGGCACCACGACCCAGGGTTGCCGTCCCATCTCGGTGAACACCCAGCCGGCGCTGTTGGCCAAAAATGGCGTGGGGATGGTCAACAGCGCCAGCCAGGAAAACCACTGCCGGTCCACGACCCGTTTACCGCGCGTCATCCACAGCGCGACAATGGAAAACAACGAGGGTACTACAAGGAGCCCCACCATGACGCGAAATGCCCAGTACGTCACGAACAGGTTCGGTCGGTAGTCTCCCGGACCAAACTGCTTCTCGTAGCGCTGCTGAATATCCTTGACGCCTTCCAGCGTGACGCCGCTGAACTTCCCTTCCGCCAGGAAGGGAAGCACGTATCGAGCCTCGATCACGCGTGTGATGCTGTCGCAATTATTGTGGGTGCCGATGGTGAGAATTGAGAAGTACGGGTCGGATTCGTTGTGGCACAACGATTCCGCTGAAGCCATCTTCATCGGCTGCTGTCGGAACATTAGCTTGCCCTGCATATCTCCGGTGAAGAACAAACCCACCGCAGCGGCCAGGGCGACCAGGCAACCAAGGATGGCGGCCGGCCGGTACATGGTGCGCGCCTCGTCGGCGTGAGGTTTACGAACCATCCACCATGCACAGACGCCGGCCACGAACACGCCAGCGGTCAGCAGACTACCGACGACCGCATGCGCGAACGCCCATAGTGCGGTGTTGTTGGTGAGCAGGGCGACGATGCTGTCCAGTTCAGCGCGCTTCGTCGTCGGGTTGTAGTGCGCTCCGACCGGATGCTGCATGAAGGAGTTCGCCGAAATGATAAAGAACGCAGATAGATTCACCGCGATCGCTACCACCCAGATGCATCCCAAATGCACCAACCGAGGCAGTCGGCCCCAGCCGAAGATCCACAAGCCGATGAAGACGGACTCGAAGAAAAACGCGGCTAAACCCTCCATCGCCAGCGGCGCCCCGAATACGTCGCCGACGAACCGTGAATATTCACTCCAATTCATGCCGAACTGGAACTCCTGCACCAGCCCGGTCGCAACGCCTATCGCGAAGTTGATCAAAAACAGCTTGCCGAAGAATTTCGTGAGCCGATACCAGGCGACATTGTTGGTAGCCACCCAGACCGTCTGCATCGCGGCGATTAGCGGCGCCAGACCGATTGTCAATGGCACGAAAATGAAGTGGTAGACCGTCGTGATCCCGAACTGCCATCGAGAAATGTCGACCAAATCCATCAGCGCTCCACCCGACGCAGAAAGCTGTGTACGACACAGTGTAGTAGACGAAGCGCGCCGTGTCTACCTCCGCCAACCGCAGCGGCCGAGGCATTCAGGGCAGACGCTGCGCCCGGTCGACGCCGCGTAACACGGGTGAGCCACTATAGCGTCGCGTCCAGCTGGCCGAGTCGCTCGGTCAGGCGCAGATTCTCCGAATAGTCGACCGGGCAGGAAATCACCGACACCCCGTCGTCGTCAAGCGCGGTTTTCAGCGTCGGCAGTAATTCCTCCGCACAGGTGATGCGATATCCTTTGGCGCCGAAGCTTTCCGCGTATTTCACCACGTCCGGGTTGCCGAATTTGACGTAGTAGTGGTTGCCGAGTTCGAGGTCCATTTTCCATTCGATGAGCCCATAGCCGCCGTCCTCCCAGATCAGCACCACTAGCGGTATCCGCTCCCGGACGGCGGTCTCGATTTCTTGCGAGTTCATCATGAATGCCCCGTCGCCCACGGCAGCCAATACCTTGCAGTCCGGGCGTGCTAGCTTGACCCCGATCGCTCCCGGCAACGCAAAAGACATGGTGGACAATCCGTTTGAGATCAAACAGGTGTTGCGCTCATAGGTGGGATACAGGCGGGCCATCCACATCTTGGTCGCGCCGGTGTCGACAAGCACCACGTCGTTGCGCCCCAGCGCGGCACGGGTATCGGCGACCACCCGCTGCGGCGCCAGCGGAAATCGCGAATCCTGTTGTCCACGAGCGAATTCCTCGGCTAGCAGATCGCAGGCTGGGGCCGTGGCGGCGCTGGAGTAGCGGTGCCCCGCTAAGGCATCGGTCAGCGCGTTCAGCGACGCACTGATGTCTCCGATGATGCCGACCGCAACCGGGTAGTGCACGTCCACTTCGGCGGGGAAGCGGTGGATGTGGATGATCTTCTTGTCGGCAGTCGGGTTGATCTGCACGGGGTCGAATTCCTGCAGTTCATAGCCGACAGCAATGACGACATCGGCGTTGTCGAACCCGAAATTGACGTAGTCATGCCGCATGAACCCGATGGTGCCGATGCTGTGGGGGTGGTCGTCGGGCATCACGCCTTTGCCGTGGAAGGTGTTAGCCACCGGGATCCCCAGCTCGTCGGCAAACCGGATCAAAGCCGTGCTGGCGTCGTTGCGGGCAGCGCCATGCCCGGCCAGCACCACCGGACGCTGCGCCTTACGTAAGACTTCGACGGCCCGTTGAACCTGGCCCGCCGCCGGGGCCTCGGCGCGGACGACGTTGCGGGGCAGCGGGGTGAGGTCTGCATATTCGGTGGTGTCGGCATCGATGTCCTCGGGCACGGCCAGGTAAACCGCGGCCGGACGTTCCGTCTCGGCCACCTTGAACGCTTTGCGGACCATTTCCGGAATCGCCCGCGCGGTGGGAACGCCGTCGGCCCAGCGGGTGATCGGAGCGAACATCGACACCAGGTCGACGTATTGGTGCGACTCCTTGTACTCACGGTCGCGGCCGACCTGGGCGGAGATCGCGACCAGCGGGGTGCTGTTGGTGGTGGCATCGGCGACGCCGAGTTGCATGTTGATCGCACCCGGGCCCAACGTGCTCGACACCACGGCCGCGCGTCCCGTGACGCGGCCATACATCTCGGCCATGAACGCCGCGCCCTGCTCATGGCGGGTGAGCACATAGCGGATATCCGATGCGGCCAGAGCCTGCACAAACCGGATGTTCTCCTCGCCCGGTATCCCGAAGACGACGGACACACCCTCGTTTTCGAGGCATTTGACCATCAGCTGGGCGGCGGTACTCACGCAAGCCACGATAGTGGCAGGCTGGAGGGCGGTTCCGTAACGAGCAGCCGAAGGATGCAGCATGCCCATCGCCACCATCAACCCGGCAACAGGAGAGACGGTCCAAACCTTTACTCCGGCCACGCCCGACGAAATCGACGCAGCCATCGGGCGGGCACATGCCCGGTTCGCCGAGTATCGCCGCACTACCTTCGCGCAGCGCGCGACGTGGGCGCGGGCCACCGCCGAGCTGCTTGAAGCCGAAGCCGAGAAGACAGCGGCGATGATGACACTGGAGATGGGCAAGACACTAGCGGCGGCAAAGGCAGAAGTTCTTAAGTGTGCCAAAGGATTTCGTTACTACGCGGCCAATGCCGAACAGCTGCTGGCTGACGAGCCGGCCGATGCCGTCGCAGTGGGCGCGGCCAGGGCCTATACCCGGTATCAACCGCTGGGGGTAGTGCTGGCCGTCATGCCATGGAACTTCCCGCTCTGGCAGGCAGTGCGATTCGCTGCACCAGCGCTGATGGCCGGCAACGTGGGTATCCTCAAGCACGCCTCCAACGTGCCGCAGACCGCGCTTTATCTCGCCGACGTTATCGCCCGCGGCGGCTTCCCGGACGGCTGCTTCCAGACGCTGCTGGTACCTTCCAGCGCCGTCGAGACCATCCTGCGCGATCCGCGGGTGGCCGCGGCGACGCTGACCGGCAGCGAGCCCGCGGGCCGCTCGGTGGCGGCCATCGCCGGTGACGAGATCAAGCCCACCGTGCTCGAACTCGGCGGCAGCGACCCGTTCATCGTGATGCCGTCGGCCGATCTCGACGCGGCGGTCAGCACCGCGGTCACTGCGCGGGTGCAAAACAACGGCCAGTCCTGCATCGCGGCGAAACGATTCATCATCCATACCGATGTTTACGACGCCTTCGTGGAGAAGTTCGTCGAGCAGATGGCGGCGCTGCGGGTAGGCGACCCGACCGACCCCGACACCGACGTCGGCCCGCTGGCCACCGAACAGGGCCGCGCCGACGTAGAAAAGCTTGTCGACGAAGCCGTCGCCGCTGGTGCCGTGATCCGTTGCGGCGGAAAGCGTCTCGACCGGCCGGGCTGGTTCTACCCGCCCACCGTCATCACGGACATCCGCCGCGACATGCCGATCTTCTGCGAAGAGGTGTTCGGCCCGGTGGCGTCGGTGTATCGCGCCGCCGACATCGACGAGGCGATCGAGATTGCCAACGCCACCACCTTTGGCCTGGGCTCCAACGCCTGGACCCGCGACGAGTCCGAGCAGCAGCGCTTCATCGACGGCATCGAAGCCGGGCAGGTCTTCATCAACGGGATGGTGGTGTCCTACCCCGAGCTGCCGTTCGGCGGCATCAAGCGATCCGGCTATGGCCGCGAGCTCTCCGGCCACGGGATCCGCGAGTTCTGCAACGCCAAAACGGTCTGGATCGGCTCACCCGAGACCGGCGACTCCAGTGGCGGCACAAAGGTCGAGTAACGCCGGCGAGCAGACGCAGAATCGCACGTTTGGCACCAAAATTGTGCGATTCTGCGTCTGCTCGGCGTCTATGCCGAGGCGGCTAGTGCCGTGGCGTCCTCGTCGGCGAACGTGTCTTCCAACCGCAGCGGCGAGTAGTCGAGGTCGATCTCGGCGACCGGACGCCCGCGAGCGCTGCTGATCGTGCCAAAGCGGCGCATCCCCTTGTCGCTGGCATACTGCAAAAACTCGTCCTCGGACAGGCCGAACGGAATGTCGGGGGCATACAGCGCAAAGCCCTCTGCGGTCAGCTGCAGTGCCAGCGGCATCAGCTCATTCATGCGGCTTTCGAACACCGTCCAGTTGGCGTCGTCGGCGGCGACGTGGCGCCGGCACGTGAAGGTTCCCCACGCCATATGACGTCGCTCGTCGTCACTGATGCGCTGAACCAACTGCTGCATGCCGGGCAGGATGCCACGCTCGACGCAGATTTTGTGCCAGGCGTAGTAGCCCGTCAGCGCCAGCATGCCTTCGACGATGTGGTTGTAGGTCACCGACGCGCGAACCTGGGCCGCGGGTGATGGATCCACATCGAGCGCGCTCAGCGACTCCGGGAGTTCTTCGTTGAACATCTGCCGGTAAGCCGGCAGGTCGTCGAGGTAACTGTGGAGATCGTCGGCCACACCCACGGCGTCCAGCCACAGCCGGAACACCTGGGTGTGCTTGGCCTCCTCGAACGCGAACTGCGTCAAGTACATTTCGTCGCCGAGCCGCCCTTCCGCGCGCATCGCGGCCATGAACGGTTGGATGTCCTTGGTGACCGCCTCTTCGCCCGCGATGAACTCCGCGCACAGCCGGGTGGCGTAGTCGCGCTCGCGCTCAGTAAGCGACTCCCAATCGTCGCGGTCACGGGAGAAGTCGATATCAGCGGGGTCCCAGAACTTCGCGTTGCCACCCACAAACAGCTTGAGCGGCAAGCTATCCCAGTTCAGCCCGCCAGCGGCAAGCGAGCCATACCGTGTGCGTGTCATATGACCTCCTTGGTGGTTGTTGGCTTTTCAGCCGGGCTGGAGAAAGCGGCCGCCAGCACGGCCACCAGCCGGCGCACGGCCAGGGCAGGCTGCTCGGGTGTGGGGTCGTCGAGCCCAAGAACGGGATCCACGCCGCGCACATAGGGCGCCAGCGCCAGATGCGGAAAGATCATGAGCAGCAACGACAACAGCGCGTCGGTGTCGGCGTCGGCCCGCAGGTCGCCGCGCGCCTGTGCCTCACGCACCAGCGGTCGCAAAACTTCCAAGTAGTGGCGGTGGATTACCGAACGCACGCTGATGCGGGCGTCGGTGTCGACCTCGAAACTGGCCGCGGCATGAAGCGAACGCTCCCGTGGATGGTCGGCGAAGTAGACGACCCAGGCGTCGAGCAGGTCGGTGAGGAATTCGAAAAATGGTCTGCTCGGGTCGAGTTTGCGGATGCGGTCTTCCATGTAGGACCGCACCCGCTGACTGCCGACGTCGGCGATGAACGCGTAGAGGTCGCGTTTGTCGGCGAAGTATTGGAACAGGCTGCCCTTGGCGACGCCGGCGCGCCGAGCGATGACGTTCAGGCTGCCACGGGAGAAGCCGCGCGCACCAAACTCGGCCTCGGCGGCTTCGACGACCGCCGCGCGACGAGCCGCATCGACGCGGGCCCACGTCACCGTCGGCATCAGGCCTCCTCGCCTCGATGACCACTGGTCATCCTACTGTGATGCAGCTCACTCCTCAACAAGCGAGGTGCTAACTCACCAGCGAAACCCGAACGCCAGATCAACCGCAGCATGCGGAGACCGTTGTGGCAGCTGTGACGACAGCCATCGGTCTTACCTTCAATCTGGACGAACTCGGGCGCTCGTCGCTCTAGCATCAGCGTCGTGCCGCAACTGAATACCGCACGGGGACCGATCAATACCGCCGATCTCGGTGTCACGCTCATGCACGAGCACGTGTTCGTGATGACCACCGAGGTCGTCCAGAACTACCCGGAAGGCTGGGGTGACGAGTCAAAACGCGAAGCCGACGCCGTCATACGCCTCAACGAGCTGAAGGCCCGCGGCGTCGACACCATCGTCGACCTCACCGTCATCGGACTGGGCCGTTACATTCCGCGCATCGCGCGGATCGCGGCTCAAACCGAGCTGAACATCGTCGTCGCCACCGGTTTGTACACCTACAACGACGTGCCGTTCTGCTTCCACTATCTGGGCCCGGGCGCGCCGCTGGACGGTCCGGAGATCATGACCGACCTGTTCGTCCGCGACATCGAACACGGCATCGCCGACACGGGCGTCAAGGCCGCGATCCTCAAGTGCGCCACCGACGAACCCGGCGTCACCCCGGGGGTCGAGCGAGTGCTGCGGGCCGTCGCGCAGGCCCACAAGCGCACCGGTGTGCCGATCTCCACCCACACCCACGCGGCCACCCGGCGCGGG
Source organism: Mycobacterium xenopi (assembly GCF_009936235.1). Lineage (NCBI taxonomy): Bacteria > Bacillati > Actinomycetota > Actinomycetes > Mycobacteriales > Mycobacteriaceae > Mycobacterium > Mycobacterium xenopi. Next base: position 4,658,552 of record NZ_AP022314.1, read on the forward strand.
CTCGAACAGCAACGGATCTTCGCCGAGGAAGGCGTCGACCTGACCCGCGTGGTGATCGGGCACTCCGGCGACACCACCGACATCGACTACCTCGAAGAGCTCATCAACAACGGCTCCTACATCGGCATGGACCGCTTCGGCGTCGACGCGTTCCTGCCGTTCGAGGACCGAGTGAATACGGTGGCCCGGATGTGCGAGCGCGGGCACGCCGACAAGATGGTGCTCTCGCACGACGCCAACTGCTATTTCGACGCGCTGCCCGAAGACCTGCTGCGGGTCGCCGCGCCGAATTGGCATTACCTGCACATCCACAACGACGTGATCCCCGCGCTGAAGGAGCGCGGCGTCACCGACGAGCAGTTGCACACCATGCTCGTCGACAACCCGCGCCGCATCTTCGAACGCCAGGGCGCCTACCAATGACGCAGCCCGAGCCGGTCCCGCCGATCGGCACCCAGATCTCGCGGCTGGCCGAACTGGCTCCCGACGAACCGGCGGTCACCTGCGACGGGCGCACCATCACCCGCGCCGAGCTGGACGCGTCGACCAACCGGCTGGCCCGCGCCTACGCCGGGCGTGGTGTCGGTGTTGGCGACTACGTGACGATCGTGCTGCCCAACTCTATCGAGTGGATACAGGCTGCGGTGGCGTGCTGGAAACTCGGCGCGGTGCCCCAGCCGCTGTCGCCGCGGCTGCCCGACCCGGAATTTGAGGGCCTGCTGGAGCTGAAACCGCGGGCGCTTCTGGTGGGACGAACGGATCCAAAGAGTGAAATCCCTTCCGTCCCCGCGGGTTTCGTGCCGGAAACCTCCGATTCTCCGCTGCCTGAGGCGGTATCGCCATGCTGGAAGTCGATGGCATCCGGCGGCAGCACCGGTCGGCCCAAGCTCATCGAAGCCGGCGGCGACAGCCGGATACCACCTGCCATCGGTTATCCGCTGGGCGCACAGGAGGGCGACACCACTCTCGTGTCGGTGCCGCTGACCCACAACACCGGCATCACTACAGCGGTGATCGCGTTGCTGATGCGCCACCACCTGGTGCTGATGCGCCGGTTTGACCCGCACGAGTTCCTGCGGCTGATCACCGAGCATCGCGTCACGTTCCTGACGACGGTGCCGACGATCATGCAGCGGCTGCTGCCGGTCTACCGCGCCAATCCCGATGCCTACGATCTGTCGTCGATCCGGCGGTTCTGGCACTTGGGTGCGCCGTGCCCGCCGGCGGTCAAACAGGCCTGGATCGACTTGCTCGGCCCCGAGAAGGTCTGGGAACTGTACGGCGGCACCGAGCTTCAGGCGCTGACGTTCATCTCCGGCGAGCAGTGGTTGACCCACCCCGGGTCGGTGGGCGTCGTCGTGGCCGGTGAGATGAAGGTGCTCGACGACAACGGCCGCGAATGCCCGCCCGGTGTGGTCGGCGAGATCTACATGCGGCCCAGCCCCGGCACTGCTCCGACCTACCGCTACGTCGGTGTTTCAGCCAAGAGCCGCGACGGCTGGGACTCGCTGGGTGATCTCGGCTACTTCGACGCCGACGGCTACCTCTATCTGTCGGATCGGCGGGTCGACATGTTCACCGTCGGCGGCCGCAACGTCTACCCCGCCGAGATCGAGAACGCGCTGTCCGCGCACCCCGACGTGCTGTCGTGTCTGGTGGTGGGAGTTCCCGACGAGGACTTGGGTCAGGTGCCCTACGCCCTGGTCCAAACCGCCGACGGGTCGACGCTGACCGAGCAAGCGGTGCAAGCATTTGTGCGTGAACGTATCGCCGCATACAAGGTGCCGCGGACCGTAGAGTTCGTCGACACCCCGCTGCGCGACGACGCCGGCAAGGCGCGCCGCTCGGCGGTGCGCGCCGACGTCATCACACGGTTGCAGGCGCGGCAACGCTGCTGACCGGCTCGAGCCCCGGCACGTCGCGAGGGTCTTGGCCGGGTTGAGTGCTGCGATGTTCCCAACGGCGCAACGCCTCTCGGCACGGTGACTCGACGAGCGCGTAACTGACCGCCGCGATCGCGATGGCGAAGACCAGCGTCAACACCAGCACCACGGGCATCGATCCGCTGAACGCGAATTCGCCGATCACCGGAAACACCATGGCCAGCGCGGCCAGATGCCACACGAAAATCCCGTAAGACCAGCGACCCAGTGTCACCATGCCCTCGGACGCCAGAAAGCGGTGTGGGGTATCCGGCCGATCCAGCACCAACGGCGCCACCAACGCGAAGGCCAGCACCGCGCCCATCGCCGTCTTGACCGCGAATTGGCCTGCGGTGCTTGGCGTCAGCCCAGCCGGCCCGGCCAGCGGGGACGCGCCCACCAGATACGCCGAAAGCGCCACCACAGCCATCAGCACCCGCCGGCGCGCCAACCGGTGCGGCAGGCCGAGTGGGCTGTGCAGCCACTCAGCCAGCAGCATGCCCGCGGCGAACCAGGAGCAGAACGCCGGCGGCCAGTTCAGCGGGTTAAGCCCGGGCGTCGCCCCGAACGGGATCCAGCCCCATGCCCAACTGGCGAGCGCGACCGCGGCGATCACCGGCACCCGCAGCCGCACCGGGATGCGGCGGGCCAGTAGCGCCAAGATGGGCAACGCGAGATAGAAGCTGACCTCGACCGACAAGCTCCACATCTGGGTCAGACCCGCCGTCAACGTCAGCGGAACATAGATCTGGGTGAGCGACAGGTTCGCCAGCCACACGGTCAGGCTGGCATGGTCGGCCTCGGGCAGCAGACACAGGATTACCACGACCGCCACCACATAGCCGGGCATGATCCGCACCACCCGGGACCGCAAGTAGTGACCCGTCGCCGGCGGCGCGCCCAGGCCGCGCGCCGCCGCCGCGTGCCCACGCCACAGCAAAAACCCCGACAGCGCGAAGAACACCGCGACCGCGAAGTCGAAGCGGGCGAACAACCGGCCGTCCACACCGCTGGAGTGCCCGGTCTGGAACGCGACATGAGTGACCACCACCCCGATGGCCGCGCAGGCCCGCATGCCCTCGACCGCGGGCAAAAAGCTACGGGTCCCGCCGACCCGGCGCGTTTCGGTCACCGGCCCCAGTCTGCCGCCGACGGGTTCGCGACACGAACCCGGGTACATCGCAATTGCCTACAGCGAGCATCGGGACATAAGCCGGCATCTTAAGTTCTGCTGTTAGGGTCGAACGGGTTTGCCCCGCTGCCTGATCACAACCCGGTGGCGGCGATCTAGGACCAGAAGGAGGTCACAGCAACGTGAACCGAGCAGTCATGTTGCGGATCGCCGCGTGCGGGATCATGGGTCTCGGGGCCGCTCTGCTGATCGCCGCGCTGCTGCTGTGGACCTACACCACCAGCAGGATCACCAAGATCCCGCTCGACCTCGACACCACACTGATCAGCGACGGCAACGGCACCGCGCTCGACCCCGGGTCGCTGTCCGGTGACCACTACGTCATCGACCAGAACGTGCCGCTGGTATCCCAGCAACAGATCAGCGTCGAGTCACCCGCCAACGCCGATGTGGTCACGCTGCAAGTCGGCAGCACTGTGCGGCGCAGCGACAAACAAAAGGACACCGGCCTGCTGCTCGCGATCGTGGATACCGTCACCCTTAACCGCAAAACCGCGATGGCCGTCTCCGACGAAACCCATCCCGGCGGCTCGGTGCAGAAACCGCGCAGCATCAACGACGAGAGCCCGCCCACCAACATCGCGCTGCCGCACGACGGGCTGGCCTACCGGTTTCCGTTTCACACCGAGAAGATGACCTATTCCTACTTCGACCCGATCGCGCAGAAGGCATATGACGCCAACTACCAGGGGCAAGAAGACGTCAACGGCTTGACCACCTACAAGTTCACCCAGAACGTCGGCTACGACGCCGACGGCAAGCTGGTCGACCCGGTCAAGTATCCCTCGCTGTATGCCAACGACGACGACGGCAAAGTCACCGCCACCGCCGCGAGGTGGGGCCTGCCTGGCGACAACCCCGACGAAAAGATCACCATGACGCGCTACTACGCGGCGCAGCGCACGTTCTGGGTTGACCCGGTGACCGGCACGATCGTCAAAGCGCAGGAGCATGCCAACCACTACTTCGCCCGCGACCCGCGCAAGGCGGAGGTGACGCTCGCCGACTACAAAGTCACCTCCACCGAGGAAACCATCGAGGCGCAAGTCAACGCGGCCCGCGACGAGCGTGACCGGCTCGCGTTGTGGTCGCGGGTCTTGCCGATCACGTTCACCGCGGCGGGCCTGATTGCGCTGGTCGGTGGTGTCGTGCTCGGCTGGTTCAGCCTGCGCACGGAGGCGGCGCTGATTGACCCCGGCCTGGACCGAGCCGACCACGGCTTCTTCGGCCGCGACGACACGGCGGGTGAGCCGGTGTCTGGCGCTGAAGCCGAGACCGAGATACTGCCGACACGCCCTGACTTGCAGGACGGCGCGCCCGCACCTGGTTCGCCCGACTCAGCTCCGCCGGACCGTCCCTAACCGACCATGACCCGGGTTAGCCACCGGGCTCTCCAGTGGTCGGTGCCGGCGTACGCCCTGACGCTGGCGCTGCTGGTGGTGGCGCCGCTGCTGGCCCCCGGTTATTTGCTGCTGCGCGACGCGGTGTCCACGCCACGGTCCTATCTGTCGGACACCGCGCTCGGGTTGGGCGAGTCTGCGCCGCGGGCTAGCCCGCAGGATTTCGCGGTGGCGCTGGCGTCGCATGTGCTCGACGGCGGTGTGGTGGTCAAGGTGCTGCTGGTGGCGGGGTTGTGGCTGGCTGGGTGGGGTGCGGCCCGGCTGGTCGCACGGGTGCTGCCCGATGCTGGGCGGCCCGGCCAGTTCGTCGCGACCACGCTGGCGATCTGGAACCCCTATGTCGCCGAGCGGCTATTGCAGGGGCATTGGAGTCTGTTGGTCGGCTACGGCTGCCTGCCCTGGGTTGCGTCGAGCATGGTGGATCTGCGCCTCGGTTTAAGCCGACGGGGGTTTTTTGCGCTGGCGTGTTGGGTTCCGCTGGCCGGGTTGACGCCGACGGGACTGATGCTGGCGGCGACGGTGGCATTGGTATGCGCGGCGACGCCCGGGCCGGGGCATCCACGCTGGCTGTGCGGGACTGCAGCGTTGGCCGTGGCAGTGGTCGCCGCGCTGCCCTGGTTGACGGCGTCGGCATTGAGTCGTTCTGCGGGTGGGCACGCCTGGGCACAAGCCCCGGCGGTCGCGGTGTTCGCCGCGCGCGCCGAGCCGGGCCTGGGCACGCTGGGCAGCCTGGCCAGCCTCGGCGGGATGTGGAACGCCGAGGCCGTACCGACATCCCGCACAACGGTTTTCGCGCTTCTGGCAGCCGTGGCGCTGCTGGGCGTGGTGACAGCCGGCCTGCCGGTGGTGGTGCGCCGCGCGGCTGCTATCCCGCTGCTGGTGCTGGCGGTCGTTGCCGTCGTGGTGCCCGCGGTGTCGGCCACCGGGCCTGGACTGGCGGTGTTGCGGGGGCTGGTCGAGACCGCACCCGGCCTGGCGGTACTGCGCGACGGTCAGAAGTGGGTGGCATTGGCGATGCCCGGATATGCCCTGGCGGGCGACGCCGCGGTGGTGACCCTGCGCCGATGGCTGCGACCGACGGTGACGGCTGCGGTGTGCTGTGTGGCGTTAATCGCGGGCCTGCCCGATCTGGCCTGGGGGGCTGCGGGCAAGCTTCAGTCCGTGCGGTACCCCACCGCCTGGCCGACGGTGTCGAGGATGATCAACGACCATCCCGGGCCGGTGGCGGTGCTGCCTGCGGGCACCATGCGGCGCTTCTCCTGGTCGGGGCCGGCACCCGTGCTCGACCCGCTGCCCCGCTGGCTGCGCGCCGACGTGCTGGTGACCGGCGACCTGACCGTTTCCGGGGTTACCGTTCCGGGTGAAGGCGCCCACGCCCGCGCGGTGCAGGGGTTGCTGCTGGCCGGGGTTGATCCGCGGACGCTTCGCGATGCAGGTGTGGACTGGGTGGTCGTCGAGTCGGGAACTGCCGGCGACATGGGCGCGGCCGCCCGGACCCTCGACCTGCTGCCGCCGGTTTATCGTGACGCGGATCTGGCGCTGTACCGGATCGGTGGCCACGATGTGGGTCCGCCGGCGAACCGCCGACTCGCGGTGCTGGTCGCACACCTGATGTGGCTGGGATTGCTCGTTGGTGGCGCTGTCGGAGTAGCTGTCAGCGGACGGTGCCATCGGGGCCCCGTTAGTTCGAGTCGCTAGCTGTTTCGAGGCACACGCTGTTGTACAGCTGTGTAGATTTCCGACTTGCTGGAAACTTCGTTCTGCGTTAAACCAGGCCGCTGATGCGACGGCCCGCACGTACCGCCTCCAGCACAGCGCGCATCGCCTCGGCGCTTTGGCGCCAAGAGAATTCAGCGCATCGGGTCTGCGCCTTGCCGCCGAGTTCGGCGCGCAACACCGGATCGGCCAGTAGCTGTTCGAGCCGATCCACCAGCTCGTGGTGGTCGTCGACAAGGACCCCGGTCACCCCGTCGACGATGGAGTCGCACAGCCCGCCGGAGGATCGATAGCCGATCGTGGGCACGCCGTGCTGGGCCGCTTCGACTACGGCCACCCCCCACCCTTCTTTGCGGGACGGCAATACATGTACCCAAGAACGTTGCACCACATAGTGTTTGGTGACGTCGTCGACGTGGCCGTGAAATGTCACCGCGTCGGTGATGCCCAGCCGCTCAGCATGGTCGACCAGTCGCTGCCGCCACCATCCGCTACCGACGATGTCGAGATGCAGACCCGCTACCCGCGGCCGCAGCGCCGCGACAGCGTCCAGGGCATGCTCGATCTGCTTGTGCGGAACAAGCCGCGACAACACGACCACCCGCGGCGACGCCGCGCGCGGTCCGCCCAGGGTCTGCGCCGGTGCTTCGTCAAGACCGTTGCGCACCACCGCGATTCGATCGTTGTCCACGCCGAGCTCGACAAGGTCGCGGGCCGACGGCAACGACACCGTCACGTACTGATTGCGGCGGTGCAGCCGCGGCGACAACCTCGACTCGATATACCAGCCCAGCCGGCCGAGCACCGGGCCGGCCACCGGCCACTGTTCGCGGTGGCAGTGATGCACCAGCACGGCCACCCGCCGCCCATAGAGCAGCCGCGCCAGAAACGGCACGCCGTTCTGGGTATCGATCACCACGTCGGGCCGCACCCGTCGCAGCGGCCCGAACCCCAGCCGGGCTGCGGCCATCGCCAGCAGCGCCCGGAGGTATACCGAATACCGTCCCCCGGCGCGGTTGACCCGCACACCATCGACCACCTCGCGGCGCGGCGCACCGGGATAGCGCGCGGTGCGCAGGGTGACGTCCACGCCGGTCGCGGCTAGTTGCGCGCCGATGCGCTGCAGGTAGGCTTCGCTGCCGCCGCCCTGCGGATGACCGGTGTCGCGCCAGCACAGCAGCAATACCGCGCTCACCCCCCGGGATTTGTGGCCCTCGGGCTCACTTTGCGCGGCAGACATCGGGTGACAGCCTAGCGTGGGTCCGATGGCCGTCACCGACACGTTTGCACGGCGTGCGACACTGTCCCGCTCGCTGCGGTTGCTGCGGGAGTTCCGCTACGAGCGATCGGAGCCGGCCCGTTTCTACGCCGCGCTGGCCGCCGACACCGCGACAATGGTCGCCGACCTGTGGCGGGCCGTGCATGGCGGGCCACCAGAAGGCTGCCGACTGCTCGACGTCGGCGGCGGTCCGGGGTATTTCGCGGCCGCCTTCGCCGCGGTCGGGATCGACTACCTCGGCGTCGAGCCCAGCCTCGACGAGATGCATGCGCCCGGCCCGGCGCCCGACGAACGGCCGGGTGTGTTCGTGCGCGCTTCAGGGATGGCGCTGCCGTTCGCCGACGACAGTGTGGACATCTGCCTGTCGTCCAACGTCGCCGAACACGTGCCCCGGCCCTGGCAGCTCGGCAACGAGATGCTGCGCGTCACCAAACCGGGCGGCATGACGGTGCTGTCCTACACGGTGTGGCTCGGACCGTTCGGCGGCCATGAAATGGGCTTGACGCATTACCTCGGCGGAGCCCGTGCCGCGGCCCGCTACGCCCGCAAACACGGCCATCCGGCCAAGAACAACTATGGGTCGTCGCTTTTTGCGGTGTCGGCGGCCGACGGCCTGGCCTGGGCGGCCAGCACCGGCGCGCTGGTGGCGGCTTTTCCCCGCTACCACCCGCGATGGGCATGGTGGACGACGTCCGTGCCGGTGCTACGGGAGTTTCTGGTGAGCAACCTGGTGCTGGTGCTGCAACCGTAGTCGCACCGCGATTCCACTTGACTGAAACGTGTTCTCGTTTCGGGTCGGGCTGGGTAGGGTTGGCGCCATGACCGACAGCCAGAAGACCGAATACGACAAGCTGTTCATCGGCGGCGCGTGGACCCAGCCGTCGACGTCAGCCGTCATCGAAGTGCACTGCCCGGCCACCGGCGAGTACGTCGGCAGGGTACCGCTGGCCGCGGCCGCCGACGTCGACGCCGCTGTCGCCGCGGCCCGCAAGGCGTTCGACACCGGCCCGTGGCCGTCCACCCCGCCGGCACAGCGCGCCGCCGTCCTCGCCGCGGCGGTCAAGCTGATGGAAGACCGCAAGGAACTGTTCACCAGGCTGCTCGCCGCCGAGACCGGTCAACCGCCGACCATCATCGAAACGATGCACTGGGCCGGATCCATGGGGTCGCTGAACTTCTTCGCCGGGGCCGCGGACAAGGTCAAGTGGACCGAGACCCGTACCGGTGCCTACGGGCAGACCATCGTGAGCCGCGAGCCGATGGGCGTGGTCGGCGCGATCGTCGCGTGGAACGTTCCGTTGTTCCTGGCGGTCAACAAGCTTGGACCCGCACTGCTCGCCGGCTGCACCGTCGTGCTCAAACCCGCCGCCGAAACTCCGCTCACGGCCAACGCATTGGCCGAGGTCCTCGCCGAAGCCGGCCTGCCCGAAGGGGTGCTGTCGGTGGTGCCCGGCGGGGCAGACACCGGCCAAGCGCTCACGTCCAACCCGAACGTCGACATGTTCACGTTCACCGGGAGCTCGGCGGTGGGCAGGGAAGTCGGCAAGCGCGCCGCGGACATGCTCAAGCCGTGCACGCTCGAGCTCGGCGGCAAATCGGCAGCTATCGTCCTCGAGGACGTCGATCTGCCCGCAGCGGTGCCGATGCTGGTGTTCTCGGGCGTGATGAACGCGGGCCAAGGCTGCGTCAACCAGACCCGCATCCTGGCGCCGCGCTCCCGCTACGACGAAATCGTCGAAGCGGTAAGCAGTTTCGTGCAAGCCCTCCCGGTGGGGCTCCCCTCGGACCCCGCCGCCCAGATCGGGCCGTTGATTTCGGAGAAGCAGCGCAGCCGCGTCGAGGGCTATATCGCCAAGGGCATCGAGGAAGGGGCGCGGCTGGTGTGCGGCGGCGGCCGACCGGAGGGGCTGGACAGCGGCTACTTTGTGCAGCCGACGGTATTCGCCGATGTCGACAACAAGATGACGATCGCCCAGGAGGAAATCTTCGGACCGGTGCTGTGCATCATCCCGTACGACACCGAGCAGGACGCGATCGCCATCGCCAACGATTCGGTGTATGGCCTGGCTGGCAGCGTCTGGACAACCGACGTGCCGAAAGGCATTGAGATCTCCCAGAAGATCCGCACCGGCACCTACGGCATCAACTGGTATGCCTTCGACCCCGGCTCACCGTTCGGTGGTTACAAAAACTCGGGCATCGGCCGCGAGAACGGGCCCGAAGGTGTCGAGCACTTCTGCCAGCTCAAGAGCGTGCTGCTGCCGATGGGCTACACGATCGACAGCTGACCGGCCCCGCTCAGGCGGCGACGTCGTTGAGCGTGACCGTCTGCAGGTTGCGGCTGTGGATGAGATCGAGCAGCTGCGGGTAACAATGCGTGATAGTGGGCAGGTTGGCGTGCGCCAGCACGATCTGCTGCGGCTGAAACGCCTTGCTGGCGTTGGCTATTAGGCTGGCTTCGCTCTCGGGAGCGGAATCGCCGAGGGTGGAGCTCCACAGCGTGATCGTCGTGTAGCCCTGGTCGGCGGCGACCCGGTCGATGTCGGCGTTGTGGACGCCGTAGGGCGGCCGGAAGTAGGGGGTGCCGTCCACACCGTAGGTGCGTCTTAGGAAGTCGGCGTTGCGGCGAATCTGGTCGGCCACCGCGGTCAGCCCGATGCGGGTGAGGTAGGGGTGCGACCAGGTGTGGTTGGCCATCTGGACTTGCCCGGAGTCGACCAGGGGTCGCAGCGCGGGTGCGTTAACCGACCACGAGGGGTGGACACCGGTGACGAAAAACGTCAGCCGGGTGCCGCTGTCGCGGCAGAACTGGGCGAAGGCACCGACGACAGGGACGCTGGCGCCGTCATCGACGGTGAGCGCCAACTTATTGCCAGTTCCGGGCAGCCGAGTGAGCACGCCGGCCGCCGTCGGCAGCGGCGCCAGCGGGATTTTCCACCGCACCGGCTCGGCGCCTGCCGCTGCTGCCCGGCTCGCGGCCGCGACGAAAGCGGCGGCAATGGCGCACAGCAATGTCCGCCGCTCGATGTTCTGCACAGAATCAAAGCTACGCCGAAACAGGAGTCAGGCGGTTTTACTTGTGCGCCTTGGCTTTTCGGTCATGACTCATTGCGTGACGCTGTTGGCGCGAGCACCAGCCTTGCGGCTTGGCGGGCACAACCCCAGGACAGCGTGACCCCGTTGCCGCCGTGTCCATAGTTGTGCACGCAGCGCGCCCGGCCCACGGGCTCGACCTCCACCCGCACCGCGGGGCGACCAGGCCGCAGGCCCGTGATGGTCTCGACCACCTCCGCGTCGGCAAGACGCGGCTCGATCGCCCGGCATCGCTGCAGAATCCGTTCGGTGACATCCGGAAGGGGGGTGCGGTCCCACCGGCCCGGCACTCGGATTCCGCCGCACACCACTCGCTGGGGATGCGGAAAATAACACGTCCACTCCTCGGCCTCGGTGACCTCGACGAATACCTGGTCCAACCCTGGATTACTCAGCACGACATGCTGGCCGAACAGCGGCTGCACGGTGTGGTCGCCGACCAGTTCGCGGGCCCCCAGACCGGTGCAGTTGACGACGATCGGCGCAGCCTCTGCGGCCTCGGTTAACGACCGCACGCGGCGGATCTCGATCTCGCCGCCGGCGGCCGACAGGCGGTCCAGCAGATACTGCAGGTAGCGCGGCATGTCGATCAGCGGCATGGTGGCCAGAAACCCGTGCGTGAAGCCCGGCGGAAGCTGCGCGGAGGCACAGCGGCGAAGGTCGGGAACCAGGTAAGCCTGCGGCGGCAGCTCGTCGACGTTGGCTAACTCGCCCACTGCGAGTACCGGCGCCAGCCGCACCCCGGTGTCTGGCACCTTGGCCAGCTCTTGGAAATCACGCAACGACTGCGCCATCCACGCCAGCGTTTGGGACGCCGGTTCCTGAAATGCGGGGCCCCACAGCGCGCCCGCGACGATGGACGTGGTCTGTGGGGGCGGCTCCGCTGCCCACACCTGTACCCGCGCGCCCGCCTCGGCCAGACAGATCGCGGTGGTCAATCCGCTCACCCCGGCCCCGACCACTACGACGGGTTCCGCGTTGTTGGATCGAACGCCGTTTGTGCTCATCGTCTTATTGTGTCGGCTTGTGTCTGGGCCAGCTGACCACCTATCGAGCGCTTGCGATTGCCGGGTGGTCGGCGGTGCGACAGGATCGTTGGCGTGGCGCGTATCGATGTGTCGTTGTTGGAGGTGCCGCGTTCAGAGCCGGTCGAGGATCCCGAAGCTTACCTTCGCGCCGCGGTCGCCTGGCACTTCAGCGAGGACACCGGATCGCCGTTCTGGTTGCGTATTGCGGCCACACTGAACTTCGACCCGCTGACCGACATCAACACGTTCGCGGACCTGCGTTTGTTTCCCGACCTCGTCAACGAACTGCGCACTGCGCCCGTGGAGGACCTGATTCCACGCGGGTATGGGTCACCGCCGCCGCTGCCGCAGATCTTCGAGTCCGGCGGCACGACGGGGGCTCCGAAACGGACTGTGCAAATGCCGGACTGGATCGAACAAGTTGTCCGGTGGCAGACCGAGGATTTCACCGCGGGTGGATTCCTGCCGGGCCGCGGCTTCCTGTGCCTTATGCCCAGCGGACCGCACGGGGTGGGCTACTTCTCCCGCCTGGTCTCGGCGCGACTCGGCTCGATCTTCCACTCGATCGATCTGGATCCGCGCTGGGTCAAAAAGCTCGCTGCCCGCAACGCCGCCGCCGACGTGCTGGCCTACGTCGAACACGTAATCGAGCAGGCCCGTCACGTTCTGTGCACCCAAAACGTCGCGAATCTGCACACCACTCCGCCGCTGCTCGAAGCCCTCGCCCGCAACGATCACATCGTGGACTTGGTGAACGAGAAGATCCGCTATGTCCTGCTCAGCGGCGCCCATGTCGACACCGACACGCTGGATCTGTTTCGCGAGATCTTCCCGGATACCGCGATCACGATGGTTTTCGGCAGCACGATGATCCTCTCGCAAGCGATTACCCGCACCGGTGGCGATTGCGATTCGTTCGTGTTCGACCCGCGCACCCCGTATGTCGTGTTTTGGGTGCTGGATCCCGACACCGGCGATCAGGTGCCCCACGGGCAACGCGGCCAGGTCGTGATGAACCATCTCAGCAAAGCCATGTTCATACCGAACAACCTGGAACGCGACAGCGCAGTCCGACTCCCAGGGCCCCCGGGCCAGGTCGGCGATTCGCTCACCGAGGTGCAGCCGGTAGCCACATTCGAAGGCCGCGGCGTCATCGAAGGTGTGTACTGACCATGACATCGGTTGCCGGCGAATACGCAAGTCGGGCAACAGATCTGGTATGCCTAGACGCACTCGGACCGAACGGGCCGTACCGCACGCGGAACCGCCAGACCATCACCAGCACAGCTGGTGTGCCGGTTGCCGAGCTAAGTATTGCTCCGCCACTCTATGTTTCGCGCAGCATCGGTACGCAGCGCAAAACGCCGCCGCTGCCTGTTACGCAGCGTCTCACCGCTCTTGCCGAGGCAGCCGACGCATTCGGGAGCGCCGTGATCGCCGGACTGGATTTCGACACCTACGTCGAACTTGCCAGCGCTGCTTCGGGGCTGCCGATCGCGGTAACCCGTGCCGGTGCGCAGCGGGTCGCCCGGGCCGTCGCGTCGGCGATCGATGCGGTGCGGCCGGCTTGCCCCGCCGGGGCAGCGCTGGACTGGCGCGAGCCCCGCATCGCCGACGGCGGCGCGGTGTGGGCCCGGCGCGGCGAAGTCTTCGCCGTGCACGCCTCAGGAAACGGGCCCGCCATCCACGCCTTGTGGCCCCAGGCGCTCGCACTGGGCTACCGGGTGGCGGTCCGCCCGTCGCGCCGCGAGCCGTTCACCGCGCATAGACTCGTCCATGCCCTGCGCGCCAACGGATTTCGATCCGAAGATGCGACGTATCTGCCGACCGAGTATGGCGGAGCCGACGAGATCATTCGGTCGGCCGACCTGGCGATGGTCTACGGCGATCAGCACGTCGTCGACAAATACGCGACCGATCCCACGGTGTTTGTCAACGGGCCCGGGCGCAGCAAGATGTTGATCACCGCCGAGCAAGATTGGCGCGACTACCTCGACGTCGTGGTCGACTCGATCGCCAACCAGGGCGGAATGGCGTGCGTCAACACCACCGCCGTGCTCTACGAAGGCGATCCCGCGCCACTGGCGGGCGCGATCGCCGATCGATTGTCGACGATCCAACCGTTGCCGACTGGAGACGAGCGGGCGCTTCTGCCCACCCAGAGCATCGACGAGGCCGCGCGGCTGGCGGACTATCTCGCGGCCAAGGCCGCCGGAACGACCCCGGTGCTCGGCGCGGAGCAGGTGGTCGCCCCGCTGGGCAATGGCTGCGCCGCATTACGCCCCGCCGTGCATCTGATGGCCACGACCGATGTCGACACGCTCAACACCGAACTGCCGTTCCCGTGCGTCTGGGTGTCGCCGTGGTCGCGCCGCGAGGGCATGGCAGCGCTGCGGCACTCACTGGTTGTCACCGCCATCACCAGCGACGAAGCCCTCGTCGATGCCCTACTGGCCGAGCCGACCGTCGCCAACGTTTACTGGGGCCGCCATCCGACCTGCTACCACGCGCCCGAAATCCCACACGACGGGTTCCTGGCGGACTTCCTGATGCGCAATAAGGGTTTTATCCGGGACTGAGATGGGGCGCGCCGGCCGCTGTGGCGAATGTCATCGTGCAACCGCCGCAGGCAGGCACGGCTCGAAATAGGCAGGGTCGCAAGTGATCGGGCGCAGGCGGTCATTCATGGTGGTCGGCCCGACATGACGTTCTAAGATGCGCCACCCCCGATCGGTCCGGCGCAGCCGGTCTGTCATGGCCGAGTAAACCCAAATCGCGGGCAGTTCACCCGGAGTTCCAACCACCTCGGCGGTGATCATGCCGGGCACAGCGTCCGGCGGCGCATAGCGCACGAGAAGGTTGTGGTAGCGAACGATGACACCCTCACCGTCACGATCGACGATCGGGTTGGTCGCGAGTCTGCTGACACCCGGGGCGCTGTACGGGTAGGCCCGCTGGAAGAAACTACGGATTTCCGCTCGGCCCCGACTGACGCCGTGGGTGTGGTACGTAACGCCGTCCGGGAGGAAGGCCTCGACCATCGCGTCGATATCCCAAGCATCGAACAGCAAGTTGACACGGTTGATGAAGTCGATTGCGCTGGCCCGGTCGGCGGCGTCGACATCGCTATCCAGGGTGATCGGCGGCAAGTCGGGCATTGACCACACCTCTCGGTCGGTTTTGATGGGGCAGCATGCGCGAAAGCCACCGGCAGTTTACCATTCGTTCATTTTGAGTTAACCCTCTCGTTGGGCTGTGTTTCGGTTACATTCCGGACAAGATTGGCTTGGTCCAGTGCGGTTGGCCGCAAAAACTATTGATGCCCGGTGCCTTTCAGCGTCGCGGGTCGCGCCCGGCGTCGAACTCATCGATGGCTGCCGCCAGCGGATTCATGGGCCAGAGGCAATATGTGAGCCTGCATAATCGAGACCCGGTGACGGTCTGCTTTGTGGCGGTGTTAGCCGGATTTCCTGGGCTCCTGGACCACAGATTCCGTAGCACGACCTGTATGTAGTATGCTCTGATGCATAGTCATGGGTTGACGTATTCGGCCCGTGAGGCAGGAGATTCCGATGTGGGTCATCGAGCTCAACGTTGCGGGTCATCGGTTCACCCGTGAGGTGTCCGACCTACGCCGCCAACCCTTCCGCGGTGTCCGGTTCAGCCCACGCAACATGCACTGGCGTGCCCTGCAGGCACGTCACTCGCACGCCGCATAATCGTCTGGCTTCGAGGGGGACGACGGTGATGTCGACGGCAGCAGAGGCCGCGCGGAAGAACCGTGGCGGTACGCGCACCAGCATGCTTGTCACTGCGGCTGAAGTGCTGCGCGAGCGCGGCGCGGCCGGGGTGACCATAGATGAGGTACTTACCCGTAGCGGCGCGCCCCGTGGCTCGGTGTACTACCACTTTCCTAACGGTCGCAATCAGATCCTTACCGAGGCGCTGCGCTACTCCGGTGAGGCGATCACTGCGGCGATCGATACGGCCGCCGACCAAGGCGCGGCGGCCCTGGTGCGTCGCTTCGTCGAGCTGTGGGAACATCTGTTGGCCGAGAGCGACTTCAATGCCGGCTGTCCTGTCGTGGCCGCGGCGATCGGCCCGGCAGACGGCGAACCGCATCTGACCGCTGAAGCCGGAGAGATCTTTGACCATTGGCGCGCGGCGCTGAGCCGGGCCTTCGTCGCCGACGGCTTCGACCAGTCCGATGCGGATTCACTCGCGCTGACGTCAATCGCAGCACTGGAAGGCGCGGTGGTGCTGTGCCGCTCGACACGCAGTGCCACACCGCTGCAAAAAGTTGCCGAGCAGCTCGAATTCCTCATCAAGGCAAGGGAATTCGTTCGTCGCAACGGAGTACCCGGCCGCTAGCGCCACGAGAAGACGCAAAAACCCCGCCGCGCCGGGCACGAGGGGGGCTTTTGCGTCTGCTTGCTATCAGTCGCTGGCGGGCAGCGGCTTGGCCTCTTTGAGATGTAGCGGGGTCTCACCGATGGTCAGGGTCCCGGCACCGGCCTTGGTCACCAGTACCTCGGCGCCGTTGTCGTCGACATAGCGCTTGCCCATGATGTTGCCGTCGGCGAACGCCGGATCCAGCTCGCCGGAACGCTCCGCGCCGATCGGCACCATCGGGGCCCCGCCACAGCGCAGGTCGTCGAGGCTGTCGGCGCTCCGCACGACGATGACCTGGGTCTCGCACACTTGGCTGGCGAGGCGGGTTCCGTTCTTGATCATGATTTCGTCCCTCGATCGCTCACTGCTCGGCCGGGGCGGCACGAAGTTGCTCGACTAACTCGCGACGCAATAGCTTGCCGGTCGCGTTGGTGGGCAGTTCGTCACGAAACACTACCCGGTCGGGTGTTCGCGACCCGCGCAAGCTCTTGCGCACGTATGCGCGCAGCTCCTCCGGGTCAGGGTCGGCGCCTTCAGCCGGCACGACCACCGCGACGATCGCCTGGCCCCACTGCGGGTCGTCGACGCCGACCACGGCTACCTCACGCACGTCGGGATGCTCGATCAGCACGTCCTCCAACTCGGCCGGCGCGATGTTCTCGCCGCCGCGGATGATGGTGTCGTCGCTGCGTCCGCTAATGAACAGGTAGCCGTCCTCGTCCAACATGGCGATGTCTTTGGTGGGAAACCAGCCGTCCTCGTCGAGGACCGAGCCGATTCCGGTGTAGCGGCCGGACACCTGCTCGCCGCGGACGAACAACTCTCCCGTCTTTCCCGGCCCGAGAACTGCCCCATTCTCATCGCGGACCTGCAGCTCGATGCCGGGCACCGCTTGACCGACCGACCCCAACCGCTTGGCGACGGCCGCATCGGAGGCCGCCAGCGACCGCCGGTGATCCTCCGGCGTGAGTACGGCGATCGTCGAACTGGTCTCGGTCAGCCCGTAGGCGTTGACGAAACCCACCTCGGGCAGCAGCTCAAGCGCCCGGCGTAGCAGCGGCAGCCCCACCTTGGAACCGCCGTACGCCAGATTGCGCAGCGACGGCAGCCGGTGATCGCCTTGCTCGAGCACCTTGACAATGCGGTCGAGCATCGTGGGCACCACGGTCGCGGTGGTGACGTGCTCGGAATTGACCAGCCGCACCCACTCCTCGGCGTCGAAGTCGGGCAGATACACCATCTTGCGGCCCGCGTAGAGGTTCGACAGCGCTGCACTGACCCCGGCGATGTGGTAGGGCGGCACACAGATCAACGCCGCGTCGTCGGGGCCGGCCGAGTCGAAGTCCACGGTGCCGGTGACATACGTGGTCAAGTTGTTGTGGGACAGCTCGACGGCCTTGGGCACCGACGTGGTGCCCGACGTGAACAACACGATCGCGACGGCGTCGGGATCGGCGACTTGCGCGGCCGGCGTGGCGGTGTGGGCCGCGGCCAGGAACTCGTCGGAGAGCATCGTTTGCCGGCCCACGTCACCGACCATGTCCCGATAGCGGCCGTCGGCGATCACCAGCGGCTCGGGCAAACGCCGGATCAGGGTCTGGATGGCTTCGGCCGAGAGCCGGTAGTTGATGGGCGTGAAGGCCAACCCTGCGCGGGCCGAGGCGAAGATCAGCAGCGGCAGCATCACACCGCCGGTGCCGACGTAGGCGACATGCTGGGCGTTCGACCCGGCGACCACGCCGGCGCCGCCGTCGGCCAGGTCGCTCAGCTGCTGGGTGGTCAACCGGACGTCGCCGCAGACCACCGCTGTTCGATCCGGGTTGCTCGACGCTGCCATTTCGAGAAGTAATGAAATGCTCATCCTCGAGTCTCTCTGCGCCTCAACCCTTTTCAGAACCGATCCCCGGATGGGGCGTGACATTCATATCCGAAACTGTATTGTAGACCACCTAACCGATACACCCTTTCGGTGCCACCTGGAACGCCGCGGCGCGTGGTCTGTCGTCGAATCGAACCACTGAAACCCCTCAAGTTAGCTACGCTACCCGGCACGCGGATCGGGGGAAGCGATGGCGTTCACGGGCACAACTTTCAAGACCACCACGTACCGACTAGCGGTCGCCGTCACGGCGGTCGCGGCGCTGCCGGGGCTTATCGTGATCGCGGCCACTGCACCACCGGTCCGGGCATTCTCCAGTGTCCCGGTCGAACAACTCCAGGTGCCCTCGCCGGCGATGGGCCGCGACATCCCGGTCGAGTTCGAAAGCGGCGGTCCCGGGTCGCACGCGCTCTACCTGCTCGACACCATGGAGGCCGCTGACGACGTCAACGGCTGGGACCGCGACACCGCGGCGTTCGACTGGTACCAAGGATCGGGGCTGTCGGTCGTCATGCCGGTGGGCGGCATGTCCAGTTTCTGGAGCGACTGGTATCAGCCCGCAGTGGGCAACGGCGGGACCCACACCTACAAGTGGGAAACCTTCCTGACTCAAGAACTCCCAACGTGGCTGGCGGCCAACAGAAACGTCGCGCCGAACGGCAACGCCGTGGTCGGGGCATCGATGGGCGGCTCGTCGGCGCTGGTACTGGCGGCATATCACCCACAGCAGTTCGCCTACGCCGGCTCGATGTCGGGCTTCCTGAATCTCTCCAACGACAAGTGGCCGGGCTTGGTGAACATCGCGATGCACTACGACGGCGGGTTCAACTCTGAGGCGATGTGGGGCCCGGCCAGCGACCCGGCGTGGGCGCGCAACGACCCGACGGTCAACGTCGCACGATTGGTCGCCAACAACACTCGGGTGTGGGTTTACTGCGGCAACGGCAGCCCGACGGACATTGATGCCGGCACCGCCAACGTCGGCGGCCTGGGCACGCTCGAGGGGTTGGCGATCGACAGCAACCGGGCCTTCGAAGACGCCTATGTCGCAAACGGCGGCAAAAACGGGGTGTTCAATTTCTTGCCCGGAATCCACACCTGGAACCACTGGGGCCAACAGCTGCAGCAGATGAAGCCTGACCTGCAACGCGTGCTCGGCGCCAAACCGACCACCACGTGAGCTGCTATTCGGTCGGCGTCCACGCCGAAAGCCGTGGGATCCAGCGGGACACGTGGCGGCGATAGTCGAGGTATTCGCCGCCGAATCGCCGGGCAAGATGAGGCTCTTCCCAGAACCGGATGGCGGTCGCCTGGACGGCCAGAAAAACCGCGAACCACACCAGTAGGGCAACCGATCGCCAGGCGGGTCGCCGCCGAGTTCGGGGTCGCGGATGCCGAGCTGTGGGTAGAGCTAGTGGCCAGCCACCTCGCCGGGCTGGCGTTCGCGCGCTACCAGCTTCGGATCGAGCCGCTCGCCTCCAGCGCGGTCGATGAGCTGGTGGCCCGGGTGGGGCCTACGATACAGCGCTACCTCACCGATCGGGACGGTTGAGCCGCGCCTTGCTCGACTGCCGAATCTTCCTCGGCGTCGCGAATTCCCCAGCGGGACCGTGCGTTCACGTGCCGGTCCAGCGTGGCGGGCGTTTCTCGGCGAATGCGACCGCGCCTTCTTTGGCATCGTTGGAGGCGAACACCGGCATCAGGATCTTCAGCTGCTCGGCGAACATGGTGTCCGGGCTCCAGCCGCGAGACTCCACGATGATTCGCTTGGTGGCGGCCACCGCCAGCGGCCCGTTGGCGGTGATCTTCTCGGCGAGCTTGATTGCTTCGTCGAGCGCCTTGCCCGGCTCGGCCAACACGTTGACCAGTCCAAGCGCTTGCGCCCGTTCCGCGGGAAGGTTGTCACCGGTGAGCGCCAGCTCCATGGCGATCCCGTAGGGGATGCGCTGCGGAAGCCGCAGCAGGCCCCCGCCGCCGGCCACCAGGCCGCGTTTGACTTCCGGGATCCCGAACGCCGACTCCTTCGACGCCACAATCAGGTCACATGCCAGGGCCAGCTCGGTGCCACCGGCCAGCGCATAGCCCTCGACCGCGGCGATCACCGGCTTGGCGGGTGGACGTTCGGTGAAGCCCATACCGCGACCCTTGACGACGACGTTTTCACCCCGGGCAAACGCCTTGAGATCCATGCCCGCGCAGAACGAGCCACCCGCCCCGGTCAGGATCGCCACCGACAGGCCGGTGTCGCCGTCGAGCCGGTCCATGGCATCGGCGAGGCCCTGACTGACAGCGGCGTTGACCGCGTTCTTCGCCTCGGGCCGATTGATCGTGATGATCAAGATCCGCTCGCGCTGTTCGGTCAGGACCACAGGTTGGGTGTTGGCTTGTTCGCTCACGACGCTGTGACGCTCCGTTCGATATCGGGGACGGGTGACGAGGCGATGGTATCCGCCGGTGGTCTGCGGGCTGCTGTCCAGCCCGCAAGGTTCCGCGACTAGCATCACAGCAAAATCCGCGCCGAGCCCAGGGGGACGCGTTGACCGCCACCGACATCGAGCCCACCGAGATCTCCAAGTGGGATCCGGGCCTGACCGAACGTGTCATCGCCCTGATCCGGCCGCTGATCAAGGGCTATCACCGCGCCGAGGTGCGCGGCCTCGATTCGTTTCCCCCAGGCGGTGCGCTGGTGGTGTCCAACCACTCTGGTGGGCTCTTCCCGATGGACGTTCCAGTCTTCGCGACCGGGTTCTATGAGAAGTTCGGCTACGACCGCCCGGTCTACACGTTGAGCCATGACGTGTTGTTCACCGGGCCGATCGCCGAGTTCTTCGTGCGGACGGGGTTCATCCGCGCCAGCCGCGAAAACGCCGACGAAGCACTGCGCTCTGGTGGGGTAGTCGTGGTGTTCCCCGGCGGCGACTACGACGTGTATCGACCGACGTTGTCGGAGAACAAGATCGACTTCGACGGCCGTACAGGTTATGTGCGAGCTGCGTTGAATGCCGGGGTGCCGATTGTGCCGGCGGTGGCGATCGGGGGTCAGGAAAACCAGTTCTACCTCTCGCGCGGCATGGGGCTGGCGCATCTGTTGCGGCTCGACAAATTGATGCGGGTCAAGATCCTGCCGATCTCGATCGGCTTTCCGTTCGGGCTTTCCGCGGTGCTGCCAGTCAACATTCCGCTACCCACCAAGATCGTCATGCAGGTGCTCGAGCCGATCGACGTGGCCGCCGAGTTCGGCGAGGATCCTGATGTCGACACGGTCGACGCGCATGTGCGACGGGTCATGCAAACGGCGCTGGACAGGCTGGCCAAAGAGCGCCGCCTGCCGGTGATCGGTTGAGGTCATGACCGGCCCGGGGGTGTGGAGCCGCTTCGCGGACGTCGGCGGCCTGCTGACCACCATGGTTCGGGCGGGCATCATCGCACCCCTGCGGCCCGACAAGTATGTGCGGATTGCCGCGGCCGCACGCCGCGAACGCCTGTCGATGACAAGCGGAGTCGCGATGTCAGCGCAGCGCTGCCCCGACCGCCCGGCGCTGATCGACGAGCTCGGCGCGCTCAGCTACCGCCAGCTCGACCAACGCTGCGACGCGCTGGCAGCGGGATTGCAGGCATTGCCCGGCGGCAGCCCGAGGATTGTCGCGATCATGTGCCGCAATCACCGCGGGTTTGTCGAAGCGCTGGTGGCCGCCAACCGGATCGGCGCCGACATCCTGTTGCTCAACACCTCATTCGCCGGTCCGGCGCTCGCGGAAGTCGTCGCCCGCGAAGGCGCAGACGCGATCATCTATGACGAGGAGTTCACCGGCTCGGTGGACCGGGCGCTGGCCGACCGGTCGCACACCACACGCGTCGTCGCCTGGACCGACCACCCGGAAAGCCACGACCTGACCGTCGACAAGCTCGTCGCCACCCATACCGGCCAGCGGCCCGCCAGACCGCTGCGGAAAGGCAAGCTGATCCTGCTGACGTCGGGAACCACCGGAACTCCCAAGGGCGCCAAGCGTTCCGGCGGTGGTGCCAGTGAACTCAAGGCGATCTTGGAGCGTGTACCGTGGCGCGCCGAGGAGACGACGGTGGTGGTGGCGCCGATGTTTCATGCTTGGGGGTTTTCGCAGCTGGCGTTCGCGGTATCGCTGGGCTGCACCGTTGTGACCCGACGCAAGTTCGACCCTGAGGCAACGCTTGCGCTGATCGACCGTTATCAAGCCACCGGCCTGTGCGTGGTGCCGGTGATGTTCGACCGGATCATGGAATTGCCCGACGACGTGCGCGGCAAATACAACTGTCGCTCGCTGCGGTTCGCGACGGCGTCGGGTTCCCGGATGCGTCCCGACGTCGTGACCCGGTTTATGGACGAGTTCGGCGACGTCATCTACAACAACTACAACGCCACCGAGGCCGGCATGATCGCCACCGCGGCGCCCGAAGACTTGCGCGCCGCGCCTGATACTGCCGGAAAACCCGCGCCGGGCACCGAGATTCGCATCCTCGATTCCGAGTTCCAGCCGGTGCCCACCGGCGAGGTCGGTCAGATCTACGTGCGCAACACCAGCCTGTTCGACGGCTACACGTCCGGCTCCACCAAGGACTTTCACGAGGGCTTCATGGCCTCCGGCGACATCGGTCGGCTCGACGAGGCCGGGCGACTCTACGTGGTGGGCCGCGACGACGAGATGATCGTCTCCGGCGGGGAGAATGTCTATCCGATCGAGGTGGAAAAGACGCTGATCGCGCACCCCGCGGTCGAGGAGGCGAGCGTCATCGGTGTCGACGACGAGCAGTACGGTCAACGACTGGCCGCGTTCGTGGTGCTCAGCGGCGGCGCCACGGCTACCCCGGATTCGCTCAAACAGTATGTGCGCGACAATCTCGCCAACTACAAGGTGCCCCGCGAGATCGTCGTGGTGG
Source organism: Mycobacterium xenopi (assembly GCF_009936235.1). Taxonomy (NCBI): domain Bacteria; kingdom Bacillati; phylum Actinomycetota; class Actinomycetes; order Mycobacteriales; family Mycobacteriaceae; genus Mycobacterium; species Mycobacterium xenopi. Next base: position 4,681,367 of record NZ_AP022314.1, read on the forward strand.
ACCAGCTCCCCCGCAGCAGCACCGGCAAGATCCTGCGTGGCGAGCTGCTAGATCGGCTCGGTTAGCTGCGCGAGCGCTGTCAGGCTTGGGCCATCGCCGTCTCGACGACGGTCAGCTTTTCGGAAAGCCCCGCCGCGCGGCGTATTTCGACAAACGTGTCGATCATGGCGTCGGTCACCTCATGCGGATCTCTGACGGTGGCGCCATCGGTCAGCACGGAGATGTTGAGTTGGTCGACGTAGCTCCACACCGTAATGTTGAGGCCGCTGCCGGCCGTCAGCGGTCCCACCGAATAGATTTCGGTGACCAGCGCACCGCCGACCCGACCGCGCTCGCGGGGGCCCGGGACGTTGGAGATATTCAAGTTCAGCACCTTGTTCTGGCCGTCACGGCCGGCAAGCCACCGAAACAGCGCCTCTGTCGGCGCCGGTGGGAAGTACGCCGCCCACCGGCTGACCAACTGCGGTCCCAGAAGTTGGTGACTCTCCTTGGCGGAGACTGCGTTCTCATGGCACCGACGTGTCCGCTCCAGCGGGTCGTCGACGTCGACTGGAAGCGCCACCAGCATCCCGGTGAAGTAGTTGCCGGAGACTCGCCCTGGGGAAAAATCGAAACTCACCGGCACCGACGCCAGTAGCGGATGGTCGGCCTTACCGTCATAGCGGAACAGCAGGGCCCGCAATGCGCCGGCCGACATCGCCAGCACCATGTCGTTGATCGTGATCCCCAGGTGCTTGCCGGTCTCCTTGACATCTGACAACGCCAACGTCGCGGTGGCGAAGCGGCGCTCGGGGGTGAGCATGTGATTGATGAACGTCGGCGGCGGGGTGAACGGCCTTGTCAAATCGGGTGAAAGCTTGCGCGCGCTGCGGCGCACCCGGCGCAGACCCTGCGCGGTGTAACCGATCGTGCCCGGAATCCGGCCGATGTGGCGCAGATGATCACCGAATGCCGAACGCAGCAGCTGTGCCTTGGTGGGGGCAGGGTCGGGCGCATAGGTGCCGCGCGCGGGCTCCAGACCCGGCTGCAGGTCCATCCCGCGGGCCAACAGGTTGGCGGAAGCCACGCCGTCGGCCAGCGCGTGGTGGATCTTGCCGACCACCGCGATCCGGTTGTTGGCCAAGCCCTCGACGAAGTACATCTCCCACAGCGGGCGGCTGCGGTCCAGCGGGGTGCTCGCGATCTGTCCGATCGCCTCGTCGAGTTCGCGCCGACCACCCGGGGCGGGAAGCCGCCACGGGCGAATGTGGTAGGTCAGGTCGACGTCGCAGTTCTCCCGCCACATCGGGTGGTGCAGTTTGAACGGAATCTCCACCAACTGGTACCGGAACGGCTCGAGCTTGTAGAGCCGACTGTGGATGACGCGCCGGAACTCGTCGATGCCGAAGTCGCGGCGGTCGGGGTCCAGCTCGATCACACCCACCTTCAGGGTGTGCATGTGCACGTTTGGCGTCTCGCTGTACAGCAGTACCGCGTCCCACCCGCTGAGCCGTTTCACGGTTGCGCCTTCCCCATGCACGGACCTTACATTCGGCCGGCGCTTAGATAACCTGTTTGGCCCCAATCGGCGTGCGACTGCGATGAACCTGATTGAGAAACAGCCCGACGGCGGTAACCATCGCACCGGTGCGCGCACCGTCGGTCAGGTCGAAACCGTGCCCGGCGCCCGGAAGCTCGATATAGCTGACTACCGAGTGCGAGACCGACCGCAGCCGCGCGACGAAGCTGCGGGCCTGCTCGACCGGAATCACTGTGTCCTTGCTGCCGTGAATCACCAAGAACGGCGGCGCTTTCGGATGCACCCGAGCGATCGGTGAAGCCTTGCGGAACACCTCGGGATGGCGCGTGAGGCGCTGGTGGACCACCACCCGTTCGAGGAAATCCACGAAGCGCACCCGCTCGGCCGTTGAGCGGTCTTCCCAGTCGTAGCGGCCGTAAATCCCGACGACGGCGTCGACCGAGGTATCCGAGCCCTCAGGCAGCTCGGCCTGCAACTCGGGATCGTTGCCGGTCAGCCCGGCCAGCGCGGCAAGATGCCCACCGGCCGAACAGCCCGCCACCGCAACGAAATTGCGATCACCCCCGAATTTGTCGACATTCGCGCGAGCCCACCCGATGGCGGTCTTGACGTCGGTGATGTGTGCCGGCCAACGGTGGTGCGGCGCCACCCGGTAGCCCACGGACAGGCATACCCAGCCCTGCTCGGCCAGGTGCGACATCAGCGCATAACCCTGCAGGGCGCGGCCGCCCTGCACCCACGCGCCACCCGGCACAAAGATCAGCACGGGCGCGGGCGTCGCCGCCAGGTCCTTGCGCCGCCACACGTCGAGCACCTGGGCAGGGTTGCCGCCGTAGCGCACCGAAGCGCGGTACAGGTAGCGGCGGTGCCGTCGGGCATTCCATATCGGCGGGGTCCGCTCCGGCGCGGGCCATTCGATATCGAGGTTATGGGCGGGCACGATGCCGCGTAGCGCCGCCGCGGAAACTGCCTGGGTGCTGTCGCGGTCACGGCGGCGGATCTCGCTGATGCCCGGGGTCAGCCAGGCCTTCGCGGTTGTCGAGGCGAATTCCGGCAACACCCGACAGCCCCAAACTCCCATCGCGGTCACCCCGCCCAGCGGCTCCAAGTGCTTGCCGATCACCGGCAGCGAAGCCGACGCGACACTGATCGCCAGCATGCAGTCGGCGAGGCGTGCTCGCCGCAACCACCGGGCGCGGCTGGACATGCTGGGGCCGGGATAGCGGGTCGCTGTACGCACCATGCGGGGAGCGTACCCGCCGTCGTCGCGGCAAACGACGAACAGGACAGGTTGCGCGGCTGACGCGGTATGCCCGTGGGTCAGGACCCTAAGCTGGTGGCCCGTCGTGGCCTGCCGATCGTCGGTGCGCCCGGATCAGCCGAGCTGCGTAGACGACGGCGCTGGCGGCGAACATCGCGGCGGTCAGCACCAGCCACCGGCCGAGAAACGGGTCTTGTGTCTGCCCGGTGGCCGCAAGATAGGTCGGTGCACCCTGCTTGAGGATGCCAGGAAGGAAGACCAGCAGCGTCAGTCCGGACCCCAGCGCCGGTATCCGGAGGTGGTTGCGGGCTGACACCCGCGCGCGGCGGTGGTCGCGCTTCCCCCACAGAATCCTGTCGGCCAGCGTGTAGATCGGGAAAAGCACCAGGTCGTGGGCAAGGATGGCGGCGGCAAACCAGACCGCAATCGACTGCCACCAGCTCTTTGGATTCCACAGACTCGCCGGCCCAGCGACGGCCACGGTGTAGGTGGCCAGCGCGAAACCCGACGTCATCACCACCAGGTGGAATCCACGCGACCCGTACACGGTGCCCACCACGGACACGCTCAACCCGCCTCGAATCTGATCGAGCTCACCCATTTGGTGTTGTGCACACCGGGCAGCGCGGGGACGATGACCCGCGCGGGATATCCGTGGTCGAGTGACAGGTCGGCACCGTTGACCCGCAGCGCCAATAGTGAATCGGGATCGCGGATTTGGTTGGCCTGCAAGTTCGCTCGCGCGAACGCGCCGCCGCGCTCCAGCGACGTCACCCGGGCCGAACGCGGCGAGGGTACGCCCGCAAGGCGGGCTAACTCGGCCAGCGGTACGCCGCTCCAGGTTTGGGTGCTCGACCATCCTTCGACGCAGGCGATCGGAAGTCGCGCGCTTCGTTGCGCCATCCCGGCCAGTGTGCCCCGGTCTACGACCACCGTCGACGCGCCGCCCGTCAGCGTGAGCCGCCACTGCGTGCCCGTGCGCCGCGGGTCGATTCCCGCCGCGATCGCGGTCCGGTTGACTTGAAAGTCGTGCGGGCCACGGCTGCGGCCGCGCGGCAGCAGTAAAGCAGCGTCGCGGGTGATCCCGCCCAGTGTCTGGCCGGCGGTCAGCACGGCCATCAGCAGCGCGCCCGAGCCGACTAGCGCCAGGGCTCCGCGTCTGCTCATCGTCGGGTCGGCGGGATGGGCGGGCACCAACCCGTCGGGGTCGGGCGGCTCCGGTCGTGTGTCGATAAGCCTGGTGCACAATACTTTTCGCAGCGGCAGCGATCGCAGACCGGTGAGCATTCGGGGAAACTTGAGCGCAACATGCATGGCGAAGCCGGCGATGAAAACCCATGCCGCGAAGTAGTGCCCGGTGTAAAAGCTAAACCCGAAGATGTAGTCGTACTGGATGTTGAGGACCCCGGTGACGATCTCGAACAGGATTCCCCCGACCAGCATCGCCAACGAGATTCGCTCCAGCAGTTGGGCGATCGACCGGGCGGGCGGCCAGACGAACAGCCGCGGCATCACCGACCACAGCTTGGCCAGCACCACCGGGGTGAGCACGAGGCCCAGCCCGACGTGCACACCCTGAGTCATCCGGTACAGCCACGAAGGGCGGGTTGGCCAGTCGAAGGTGGGCAGCCGCAGCCAGCCCACCTGGGGGGGAATGGCCTGACCGAGCTGCGGTGCGTACGCAACGTAGGACAGTAGTCCGGTCACGATGACGATCGGCAGCGTCGCCAGCAGCACCAGCCCGAACACCGATGTCAACCAAGGACCGCGCAGCGGGCTGCGCCACCGTAAGCGGCCAAGATCTCGCACCGACGCCCCGCTCTCGTGGCCTAGGCCGTGTCGACAAAACGACCTGTCTCAGGTGGGCCATAGCATACGCTGACGCTTTTGCGGTGTGCGTGTGCCCAGCAGCCGGTGGCGTGAAGGAGTCCCTGATGGTCAGTGACGATCTGCGTCGACGCCGGCTGGAGGTCATCCGGGAGCATATGGATGCCGAAGTGACCCAACAATTCCACCGCACCCTAAGCACTTTCGGCGGGCACCCACGCTACGAGATCATGGCCACGGGTCAGGTTTTCGACGGCGACGACGAGGTGATGGGCTACTACCGGACCACCCGAACCGCGTTTCCTGATCAGCGCCACGACAACGCCCGCTACCACGTCGCCGACGACGCGGTGATCGTCGAGTTTGACCTCGTCGGAACCAATCTCGGTGAGTTCTATGGCTTTCCGCCGACGGGCAAGGCGTTTCGGGTGCCGGTCGTCGCGGTGTTTTTCTTCGATCGTGACCGCATCGTCAACGAGCGTATCTTTTTCGATTCGGCCAGCCTGCTAACCCAGGTCGGCCGCGGCGAGCTGCTCGCCGCCGGTGGGACCAGTCCCGCGGTCCGCTCCCGTCACACGACCGAAGACAGGCGATACTGAGCCAATGCCGAGCACTGATTTTCACCCCGACCTGCGCACAATCGCCCGAGTCGCCCCCCGAACGTTGGTGAGTCCGCGGACGCTGCCGCTGATGCGGAGGTTGACACGGCTGCAGGGTTTCGGCCGCGCCCGCGACGTCGACGTCCTCACCTTGGAGTCGGGAGCCGGTGTGCGGCTGCACCGGCCCGCGGGTGTCACCGAACCAGGGCCGGCGCTGCTGTGGATTCACGGCGGCGGATATGTCCTGGGCACCGCCCGGCAAGACGACGGGGTGTGCCGGCGCTTCAGCCGCGCGCTGGGCATCACCGTGGCAGCAGTGGACTACCGGCTGGCGCCCGAGCATCCCTACCCCGCACCGCTGGAAGACTGCTATTCGGCGTTGACCTGGCTGGCCGGGCTGCCCGCCGTGGACCCCGCACGGGTGGCGATCGGCGGTGCCAGCGCGGGCGGCGGGCTGGCCGCGGCGCTGGCACTGTTGGCCCGTGACCGCGGCGAAATCACCCCGTGCCTGCAAATGCTGGCCTATCCGATGCTCGACGACCGCAGCGCGGCGGCCCCGAAGAACCCTAACTACCGGCTGTGGAGCCCGGCCAGCAATCGGTTCGGCTGGACGGCGTATCTCGGTGACGCGGACCCGCAACTCGCGGTGCCGGCCCGCCGCGACGACCTGAGCGGGCTCCCGCCGGCGTGGATTGGGGTGGGTACCCACGATTTGTTCCATGACGAGGACCTGGCCTACGCCGAGCGCCTCACCCGCGCCGGGGTGGCATGCCACGTTGAGGTCGTGCCCGGCGCGTTCCACGGCTTCGACCTGTTGGTGCCCAAAGCCCAAGTGTCGCGAAACTTTTTCGCCAGCCAATGCGCGTGTTTGCGGCAAGCGTTCACCGAGACGGGTTAACCGGCCGCGAATGCCAGCTTCCCGGCGATCACGGTCGCGGCAACCATGTCGGCGTCCAGTTCCGCTAACACCGTTTGCGGCGAAACGCTGAGCACACACAGGTCCCCGGGATGTCCCGGCTCGACAACGCGCGGTCGGGCCGGCTCGTCGGCTCTACCCAGGAACATCGTCAATGCTGTTCGCGCCGTTACACATTCGCTCGAGTTGAGAACGTTTCCACTGGGGGTGGTTCGGTGCACGGCGGCGCGCATGGCCGCCCACGGATCGTCGCGGCCGAACGGCATATCGGTGGACAGCGCCACCGCGACGCCGGCGCGCAACAGCGACGCGACCCGCCACAGCTGGCCGTGCTCCTCCGCGGGCACCTCAGCCAGGTATTCATCGCCGCGCTCGGCGACGAAGTTGGGTTGGGTCACCACGGTGAGGCCCAGTGCGGCGAGGTCGACCAAAGAATCCGGAGGCGCCACGGCGGCGTGCTCGATCCGGTCCCCTGGGCGCGTGCCGGCTTGGCGCAGCGCCGCGACGGTTACCACCAGCTGCGCGGCGGTCACACAGTGGATAGCGACCGGACCGCCGGCACGGTGGCGCTCGGCGATCCAGCCGGCCAGCGCGTCGAGGTCGAGGTCGTCGTCGTGCAGGATGCGCTTGCCCGGCGACAGGCAACGCACGTGTTGGCGCAATTCCCCGCGCCGGTGCAGTTCGGTCAACGTCACGATGTCGGCGACATCCAGGTCCGGTGTGGCGTCGGTGACGCCGGTGACTCCGTATCGGGCGAGCCGGCGGCTGAGCTCTGCCAGGTTGGTGCCGCGGTGCCCCAGCGCGTCCGACCAGCTCGGGTCGGCGCTGCGCAGCCGCCCGTCGGGATGATCCGCCAACCCCACCCGGGTGAGGCCCGCCGAGTTGAGGATCCACAGCGCGCCGCTCCGGTGCTGTACGCGCACCGGCACCGGCGGCGAGATGGCGTCGAGCAGCGTTCGGTCCAGCGGGCCGGCCACCGAATCGTGGTAGCCGACCGCCCGGATCCAGCCGTCGCTTCCGACTGGGGCATTGGCCAGCGCGCGGGCCAGCCCGTCGCGGTCGCGCACCTGCGGGGCCCGGCCCGCACCGAGTCTTCCACGGCCGCCGCCGAGTACAGGTGGACGTGGTGGTCGTGCAGTCCGGGCAGCACGGTTCCACCCGCGGCGTCGAACGTTTCCTCGCCGCGCCGCGGCGCGAGTTCGCCAGCGACCTCCTCGATCCGCGCCCCCACCCGAACGTCGACCGTCGCGCCGTCAAGTGTGGTGGCGCGTTGGATCAGCATGAGGCGCAAAGCCTTTCGGCGACGATGTGACGCACCGCGGCGTTGTCGGCGCCCAGCGGTGGCGCGGCGGGGCTCGGCGGCGGAGGCTGCGGGGGCGCGATCGGTGTGCTGGATTCCGACGATTCGAGCGGCAGCGCGGCATAGGTTGCGGCCACCGCTGCCAGCGACAGCTCGATCAACTCCCCGCCGCCGCGGTGCAGCGACTGCGCCACTGCCCGCGTCGCTTCCAGGCCGGTCAGCGGGTCGGCGATGGCGTCGCCGCAAAAACGGGTCCGTCGGCGTCCGCGCCGACGAGCCCGCCCGCCACTGCGGCGTCGTCGCCAAAGGCCACTCGGTCGGGCTGGTCGTTATAACCTTTGATGCGCAACCACACTCGCCCCGGCCGTGCCGGCATGTCGTCAGCGCTCAATTGCCGGCGCCGCAGCGCGGCGGGGCGCGATCCCTCGATGACGACGTCGGCCGCCGACAGCAGCTGCCGGAGTACATCGGGCTCCTTATCGAAATCGACTGCGTAGGAGAGTTTTCCGAAGTTCATCCAGTCGAAGAACGCCGGTTCGCCGCGTCGAGTGCCGTCGGGCCGGGCCGGGCTTTCCACCTTCACCACGACCGCGCCGGCCCGGGCGAGCAGCTGAGCGCACAACGGTCCCGCCCACAGCGACGACAGGTCCGCCACCAACAGGTCGCCAAATGCGCGCGGCGCGGTTGGGTTTCCGTCGCGTCGCACCGCCGGCGGTGCTGCGGCCGTTTCGCCTAGTGCCGCGGCGGCGATGTCGAGCAGTTGGGTGCGGGCGACCACGGCGTCGCTGGAATGTGTTGCGGCCCATGCCGCCAGCGTCGGCCACGGGTCTGCGGGGACGGCGTCGACTTGCAGCAGCGCGGGCAGCGCGGCCGCGTCGTCGGGGCGCGGCAGCGCGATCGCGCACCAGCCGTCGGCGCTGGGCAGGAGCCGCGTGGCCCCACCGGCGGATACACGGCCCTGCCGTGTCAGACCGAGCAACGCGGCGCGACCGGCCAATATCGTGGCGGCATCGGTGTCGACGCCGAGCAGCCGGGCGATCTCGGCGGTTACGTGCCGCGCCTTGGCCAGCACGCCGGCGCGCGAGAAATCCGGCGGCCCGTCGGCCGGCCCGGTCAGATAGGCCAGGCCGCTGCCAGCCCAGTCAGCCGCGGCCGAGTCCACGCCCCCATTGTTCTTTTCCGGCGCGAGCAGACGCAAAGGTACCCCGACACCCCGGTGAACAGGGGCTTACGGCGCCCGGGATGGCGACCGCGCGATCTAGACGCGATTTAGAACTGCAGCGCGGTAAATCGCCAATCCAGCACCTGCCGGTCGGGCCCGGAGTCGCTGACCGCATACACCAGCGATCGCAAGCCCAGCGCCCCGCCGTTGTCGACCGGGCAGGCCGATTCGACATGCAACTCGCTGTAGAGCGTGTCGCCCTCGTACACCGGTCCCGTGTGATCGCAGGACTGCCAGCCCAGCACCGTCACCAAGTTCGGCAGCATCCGCGTGGCCTGGGCGAGCGCCAGCCCGATGGTATGTCCGCCGTAGACCAGCCGACGCCCGCTGATACGTGAATCATGGTGTGTGGCAGCGATATTGAGGGTGAGACGGGCCAGCTCGGGTGCGCTGCTGACCACGTCGGCGCTGCTGTGCAACACCGTGCCGGCCAAACCGGCGTCAAAATGCGGGCCGGGCACTCGTCGGCGAAACGCCTCGGCGTCCCAGTCGGCGGTCGGGTCATGGGCCGGTGCCGCCGCGTCGGCGCCGACGCCGGACAGGTCGTCGCCGGCCCGCTCCTCGTCGGGCGGCCACCCGGGGCTGGCGGGCAGCATGGCGCAGCGGTAGAAGTCGAGCACCAAGCGGTCGGCCTGGTCGATGGTGGTCATCCGCAACGCCGTCAGCCCGGTGGGCGCGCGGCCCGGTTTTGGCCGGTTTGCGCGCAGTCCCACCACTTCGGTGCGGGTGTAGAGGGTGTCGCCGATGACCGGGAAGCGGTGAAACACCAGCCCGCGGTAGAACAGGTTGGCTTTGACCCGCTGGGTCGCCAGCGTCGTCTGCCCGATGGCCACATCCCAGACCAATCCCGGATGCGCCAGCGCGGCGGGCGCGCCGGTGACGGCGGCGGACAGATCGGCGTCCAGCGGCAGCCGCAGCCTGTCCCCCACGATGGCCTGGTGAACCGCGGCCATCCCGGCCGTCAGCGTCACCGCCGGCGCCGAGTCGAACACCTGGCCCACCGCGAGGTCGTCGAAGTAGGGCCCGCCGCTCATTGCGCCTCCCGTGCGTCAGTATGGCGGTACAGATCCTGGCACACGCGGGAAGGTGATCGATGAGCACCGGACTCAACGACGAAGAAGCCATGCTGGTCGCCACGGTGCGCGCCTTCATCGACCGCGAGGTGAAGCCGACCGTGCGCGAGGTGGAGCACGCCAACGCCTATCCCGAGGCGTGGATCGAGCAGATGAAGCGCATCGGCATGTACGGCTTGGCGATTTCCGAGGAGTATGGCGGCTCGCCGGTGTCGATGCCCTGCTATGTGCTCATCACCCAGGAACTGGCCCGAGGCTGGATGAGCCTGGCCGGCGCGATGGGCGGTCACACCGTAGTCGCCAAGCTGCTGTCGCTGTTCGGCACCGAGGAACAGAAACGCCGCTATCTGCCGCCGATGGCCACCGGCGAGCTGCGGGCCACCATGGCGCTGACCGAGCCGCGCGGCGGCAGCGATCTGCAGAACATGTCGACTACCGCCCTGCGCGACGGTGACGAGCTGGTGATCAACGGGTCCAAGACGTGGATCTCCAACGCCCGCCACTCCGGACTGATCGCGCTGTTGTGCAAAACCGACCCCAACGCCGTCCCACGGCACCAGGGGATTTCGGTGGTGTTGGTGGACAATCCGCGTGCGGGCCTGGCACTGTCGCGGGATCTGCCCAAGCTCGGCTACAAGGGCGTGGAAGCCTGCGAGCTGTCCTTCGACGGTTGCCGGGTTCCGGCGGCGGCGATTCTGGGCGGCGTGCCGGGCAGGGGTTTCGCCCAGATGATGAAAGGCCTTGAGACGGGCCGTATCCAGGTGGCCGCTCGCGCGCTGGGCGTGGCCACGGCGGCGTTGGAGGACGCGCTGGCGTATGCCCAGCAGCGGGAAAGCTTCGGCAAGCCGATTTGGCAGCACCAGGCTGTCGGCAACTACCTGGCCGACATGGCAACCAAGCTCACCGCGGCGCGTCAGCTCACCCGTTATGCCGCCGAGCGCTACGACAGCGGCGAGCGCGCCGACATGGAGGCCGGCATGGCCAAACTGTTCGCCTCCGAGGTGGCGATGGAGATCGCATTGAACGCCATGCGTATCCACGGCGGCTACGGCTACTCATGCGAATACGACGTCGAACGCTACTTCCGTGACGCCCCGCTGATGATCATCGGCGAAGGCACGAACGAGATCCAGCGCAACGTCATCACCGCCCAGCTGGTGGCCCGCGGCGGGATCTGAGTACCCGCATCGCGCACCTCCGGCGCACCACCACCGTCCGGAATATGTCGCTAATAGTAGAGGTTATCTGTGCCGGAACGAATAGATTCGATGTCGCTGAAGGAGGTGATGACGATGCTGGCGTTTGACCCGTTCCTGCGTGACTTCGATCGACTCACCCAACAGTTGCTAGGCAGCACGCTGGGTACCGTGAGCCGTCCGGCGGTGATGCCGATCGACGCCTGGCGCGAAGGTGACGACTATGTCGTCGAGCTGGACCTGCCAGGGGTCAAGCCCGACTCCATCGATGTCAGCGTCGAACATGAGGCGGTCACGGTACGGGCCGAACGTCCCGCCGTCACGGAAGACCGTAACTGGGTGGTCGCCGAACGGCCGCACGGTGTGTTCAGCCGGCAGCTATTCCTGGGCAGCGGCCTAGACGCCGACAAGATCAGCGCCAACTACACCGACGGCGTGTTGCGGCTAACCATTCCGGTGGCCGAGGCGGCAAGGCCGCGCAAGATCGCCATCGGCACCGGCAACCAGAAAGCCATCAACGCCTAGGGTGCCGGGTCAGCGGGACGACGGCCGCCCCGTGACGTCGTGCACCGGGGCGGCCCTCGGCTACCCGCCGCAATCGAGCGCTTCAAGGAGGTGACATGCATGCCCAGCCTGCTTCAACCATTCGTCGGTGATCTCGACGGGCTGCCGCGGATGGTCGGTACACCCGCGCATCCGGCGCTGATGCGGATGGATGCCTGGCGTGATGGCGACACCTTCGTCGCCGAACTCGACCTACCCGGCATCAAAGCCGACTCGCTTGACGTCACCGTCGAGAGCGGCGTGCTGACGGTGCGCGCCGAGCGTCGCGAGCCCGGCGACGGGGACCGCACGTGGTTGAGCGCCGAGCGTCCGCACGGCGTGTTCGTTCGCCAGCTTTTCCTCGACGAGCAGCTGGACATCGACAAGGTCAGTGCCGACTACACCAACGGCGTTCTGCGACTGACCATCCCGATGCATCATGCGACCAAGCCGCGCAAAATTGCAATCGAGTCCGGCCGGACCCACGCGGCTCGGCAGCGCTTAACGCCGGCATGGGTGCGTCGATTGCTTCCGCGTGCCAGCAAAGGTCGGCTGACCGCGCGCCGGTGACCTTCTCGCCGAGCCTGCCGGGTGGCCACTTGATGCACGGCTTTTCGGGAAAAGGCCCGCATCGATTGGCCGCTCGGTACTGCGGCGTGTTAGCTGTTGTCGATGCGGCGCTTCGACATTGACGTGCCGCTGCTTGCCTCGGTGCAACGGCGGCTGATCTACTTCCCATCACCCGGGCCGGTGCCGCCCGCCAGCGCGTTGCTGCCCGATGGCCGAGACGTCGTGCTGGACACCGAGGACGGGCTGCGGCTGGGCGCATGGTTCGTGCCGGCCGCACAGCGTGGTGCTGCGGTACTCGTCTGCAACGGCAACGCGGGCGACCGCGCGTTGCGTGCCCCGCTTGCCGCCGCGCTGGTTCGTGCGGGCTTGTCGGTGCTGCTGTTCGACTACCGCGGCTACGGCGGCAACCCCGGCCGACCCTGCGAAGACGGCCTGGCCGCCGATGCGCGGGCCGCGCGAGCGTTTTTGGCCGCGCGCCCGGAAGTCGATCCGGCGCGAATTGCCTACCTCGGCGAGTCGCTGGGCGCAGCCGTCGCGGTCCGGCTCGCCGTCGAGTCATCACCGCGCGCCTTAGTGTTGCGCTCGCCGTTCACGTCGCTGACCGATGTCGGCCGGCTGCATTACCCGTGGCTTCCGGTCAGGGCATTGCTGACCGAGCGCTACCCGTCCATCGACCGCATCGCCGAGGTGACGGCGCCGGTGCTGGTCGTCGTCGGCGAGCGTGACGTGCTGGTACCGGCTGGGCTCAGTCGACGCCTCTATGAAAAGGCTCGTGAGCCAAAGCAATTCCTGTCAGTGCCGGGTGCGGACCATAACAGCCCGCAGCTGCTCGACGGCCCGTTGATGATCGACGCGATCGTGCGTTTCTTTCGAGAACACGGCGTGCTCACCGGCTAGCCGATCGCGTCGACCAGCCCCCAAGTCAGGGCGGTCTCCGGGTCGATGGTCCGGCCTGAAAGCACCAAATACGCAGTGCGCCAACGCCCGATCCGTCGGGTAATACTGACGGTGCCGCCTGCCCCGGGAATCAGACCCAGCCTCAGCTCCGGCAGCCCCAGAACGGCGTCGGGCCGGCACACCACCCGTCCGCAGAACGCCGCCATCTCCAGGCCACTACCCAGTACCTGGCCGTGCACCTCGGCGCGGCAGGCCGGCCCGAGGCGGGCGGTGAGCGCATCGAGCGCCAGCGCCGGGCTGTGTCTGGTGCGGGCCAGATGCGCGCTGGCCGGATCGGCGAACGTGCCGAATTCGGCCAGGTCACCGCCACTGCAGAACGACGGCCCGTTGCCGCGCAACACCACCTCCTGCACCGACGGGTCGAGCTGCGCGACGGCCAACGCCTCAAGCAACGCGGCGCGGGCGTCGGTGGAGAACGCGTTATGGCGCTGCGGCCGGTTGAAGCTGATCCGCAGGGTGTTGCCGTCGCGTTCGGTCAGCACCGGGTCGGGGATGTCGGGCATGCGAGCGGGTCCGCGTTCGGCAAGCCACCGGGCGAATTCCGGGCCGGCCTGCAGCGTGGAGTAGGCCAGCGACTCGGTGACCACTCCGGCCAGCGCGGGTCGCCTCGGGTCGATGCTGCGCAGGACGTCGTCGCAGACCGCGCTGGCCTGCGGCCAGTGAGCGCAGCGTTCGCGGAGTTCGGCCAGGGTCTTAGGCACCGAGTCGACGGTGATCACCCGCCGGTCGGTGCCAGTGTCTTCGGTGATCGTGAAAGTAGCTGTGGTAAGCCATGTTTCGGCGTACGGGGCAGCAAGATCGGTTGCTGAGCCGAACGCGACGATCACCCCGGGCGGTGGTGCGACGTTGACGTCGGGCGCCGCGGACAAGTCGACCACCCGCAGCATGGGCTACGCCGAATACTTCTCGACCAGTTCGCGCTTGAACAGCTTGCCGGTTTCGGTGCGCGGCAGCTGCGCCTCGAACGAGATCGACCGCGGACATTTGTAGTGCGCCAACCGATCCCGCAGCCAGGCCAGCAGCTCGCCGGCGAACTGGTCGGTGGCATCGGCGGGATCGACCGTCTGCACCACCGCCTTGACGCTTTGCCCCATCTCCTCGTCGGGGATGCCGAACACCGCCGCATCGAGCACCTTCGGGTGGGTCACCAGCAGATTCTCGGTTTCCTGCGGATAGATGTTCACCCCGCCGGAAATGATCATGTGATGACGCCGGTCGGTTAGATACAGGTATCCCTGGTCGTCGAGATAGCCGACGTCGCCGACGGTCACCCAGCCGTGTTTGTCTTTCGACGCGGCGGTCTTCTCGGGGTCGTTGAGGTATTCGAAGGCATAGCCGCCTTCGAAGTAGATCTCGCCGGCTTGTCCCGGCGGCAGCTCGTCACCGTTCTCGTCGAGGATGTGCACCACTCCCAACATGGGCTTGCCCACCGATCCCGGATGCTCGAGCCACTCCTCGGCGGTGATCAGTGTCGAACCGATCGCCTCCGAGGAGGCGTAGTACTCGTCGATGATCGGCCCCCACCAGTCCATCATCTGCTTCTTGATCTCCACCGGGCAGGGTGCCGCCGCATGTATAACCCGCTTCAGGCTGGAAACGTCGTACGAATTGCGCACGGATGCAGGAAGTTTCAACATGCGAGTGAACATCGCTGGCACGAACTGCGCGTGTGTGACGCGGTAGCGCTGAATGGCGTCCAAGCAGCCCTCGGGGTCGAATTTCTCCATGACCACGGTCGTTATCCCCCCGGCCTGCACGCTCATCGACCACACCGATGGCGCGGTGTGGTACAGCGGGGCGGGGCTCAGGTAGACCGCGTCAGGGTCTATCCAAAACCCCAGCAGGGCGGACATCATGCCGGGCGCCTCGGCCGGCGAGACATGCGGCAGTTCGCGTTTGATCCCCTTGGGCCGGCCGGTGGTGCCCGACGAGTATTGCAGCAGGTCGCCTTCAAGCTCTTCGTCGATCGGCGTATCTGGTTGGTCAGCAACGCATTCGGGATAGCGAAGCCAACCCGACAAGTCATCGTCGGCGATCATCAGCAGGCGCGGCAGGCCGTGCGGCAGGTGCTCGCCGAGGTTCTCGCATGTCTTGCGCAGCGCGGCCGAGCCGATGATCGCCTGGGCATTGCTGTTGTCGACGATGTAGGCGGCCTCGCCGGCGGTGAGGTGGGTGTTGATCGGCACGTAGTACAGTCCGCTGCGCCGCGCCGCCCACATGACCGCGTGGATGTGTTCGTTGTTCTCCATCAGGATCGCGAGGGTGTCGCCTTCCCGCAGACCGGCGCGCCGGAAGAAATGCGCCAGCCGGTTGGCGCGAGCTTCCAGGTCGTCGAAGGTGATGACGGTGCCCGACGGATGCAGGATGACGGCCGGCTTGTTAGCGCCGAGGTGTTCGCGGATCTGCATGCGCAGACTGTACCGCCGCGAAAATTGACGGGTGTCAAGTGGTCGGGCCGGGCAGGAAGAGCGCGCTGTCGCCGAACTCATGCCAGAGGTAGCCATGCTCGGCGGCTTCTTGGTAGGCCGCGGCCACCAGCTCCGCGCCCGCGACGGCCTCCAGCAGCAACAGGTGGGAGGCGCCGGCCTCGTGCCATCCGGTGATCAGGCCATCGACCACGCGGGCCCGGTGATCCGGACCCAGCACCAGATCCGTCCAGCCCTCGGCCGGCCGCACGATACCGTCCGGGCCCGCGGCGGACTCAAGTGCCCGGGTCACCGTGGTGCCCACGGCGATCACCCGCGACCCGGTGGCGTGTGCCAGGTTCACCAGATGCGCGGTGCGCGACGATACCTCGAACCGCTCGGGCGCGGGCGGCTCGCCCGCCTCGGCCGAAGACACCCCGGCATGCAGGGTGACCGGCGCGATGACCACGCCAGCGGCCACCAGCGCCGTAACCAGCTCGGTGGTGAAGGGGCGTGCCGCACTGGGTATTTCAGCGCTACCCGCATGACGGGCGAACACGGTCTGGTAGTCCCGCAGCGGCCATTGCCGCGGGACGTAGGCATACCGGATCGGCCGACCGTGTAAGGCCAGGTACGCTGCGACGCGGTTGTCGTCGCCTTCGACGATTACCCTGGCCGTCCACAGCCGGGCCCCGGCCACGCCCGCTGCGGGGTAGGAGGCCCCGACGACCAGCGCCCCACCGGCGGGCAGTTCGATGCGCTCGCCGGGCCGGATGTCGCTTAGATGCCCGGTCGCGGTGCCCGCCGGCCGCAATTCCACCACCCACACGTCGTCGGCGCGCGCGGTGGAGAAGTGCACGGTGATCGGGCGGCCGTCGCGCCGAGCGTCGACGGCGGCGGGCAGGGTGGCCGAGTTGTTCACCACCAGCAGGTCACCGGGGCACACATAGTCACCGAGGTCGGCGAAGCGCGCATGGCTGATGCCGCTCGGCCGGGCGACGAGCAGCTTGACCGCGTCGCGGGCGAGCCCGCGAGCTTCCGGCGGCTCGGTGGCGTCGGAGCCCGGCGGTCGCTGAAACCGGGTGATCGGGGCTGCGCGGCTCATTCGTGGGCTCCGCTCACCGCCAGCTCGGCGGCGCGGTAGCGGCCTGCCGCCGGCCGGGTGTCCAGCAGGCGCAGCAGCGCCGGCACCACCGAGCGCGGCTCCGCACGATCGGAGATGTCCTCGCCAGGGAAGGCGGCCTGATGCATCTCGGTGTGCATATCGCCGGGATCGAACGCGTAGACCGGCACGGCCGGAACCTCGGCGGCAAGGATCGCCGAAAGTTGGTCGAGTGCGGCCTTCGACGACCCGTATCCACCCCAGCCCGGGTAGGGCTCGACCGCCGCGTCGGAGGTCAGGTTGACGATGACGCCGCGGTTGGCGGTCAGCGCGGGCAGCGCCGCCTGGATCAGCGCGAGCGGGGCGACGACGTTGGTGTCGTAGACGGCGCGTAGTTCGGTTAGCGGGTAATCGGCCAGCTCCGGTTGGGGGCTGGGCCCGAGCCTGCTGGCATTGTTCACCAGCAGCGTCAGTGCCCCGGCGTCGACCGCGGCAGCCACCAGCTGGTCGCGATGCGACGCGTCGGCCACGTCCCCGGTGAGGGGAATGAATTGCGTCGAGTCCAGTGCTCGGGCCGTCGCTTCTAGTTCGCCGCCGCGGCGCGTCGCCGACGACGGTCCAGTCGCGGTCTAGCAGCGCCTCGGTCAGCGCGCGGCCGAAGCCGCGGGCGGCGCCGGTGACGATCGCAACTGGACGGGTGTTGTCTTGCGTCATACCGGCATACTGGTAGTTAAAGTGAACTTTAAGTCAACCGCGAGTGAGGCAGGTCACATGGAAAGCCGGGATTTGCTCACCGTCGGCGAGATCGCTCGACGCAGCGGGTTCGCGGCTTCGGCGATCCGCTTCTATGAGAACGTCGGGCTGATCACCGCGTCACGCACTTCCGGCGGTCAGCGCCGATTCGAGCGAAACATGTTGCGGCGCTTAGCTTTCATCCGTGCCGCACGCAATGTCGGGCTCAGCCTGGAAGAGGTGGCCGCCGCGCTGGCGAAGCTGCCCGATGGTCGCACTCCGACGCGGGCCGACTGGAATAGGTTGTCCAGGGATTGGCGGGCCCGCCTCGACGACCAGATTGCGGGACTGGTCGCGCTTCGCGACAACTTGGACTCGTGCATCGGTTGCGGTTGTCTGTCGCTGAAGCGGTGCGCGATATCCAACCCGGCCGACTCCGCGGCGATGGCCGGGCCAGGTGCGGTCTACCTGCCGAAGTCGTTGCGGCGCCCGGCGGTGCGCGAGCAGCCCCTTGCTAGCTGCTCGCGGTTATTCGGCCAGCCGCTGCTTGAGCGCCTCGAACTCGTCTTTGACGCCGGTGGGCAGCTTCTCGCCGACGAATTCGAACCACTCCTCGATCATCGGCAGTTCCCTGCGCCATTCGCCGGGGTCGACGGCCAGCGCCTTGGCCACGTCGTCCGGGTCGACGTCGAGTCCTTCCAAGTCCAGGTCTTCAACCGCCGGCACCACGCCGATCGGTGTCGAGCGGCCACCGGCCCTGCCCTCGATGCGGTCAATGATCCACTTAAGCACGCGGCTGTTCTCCCCGAAACCCGGCCACAAGAACTTGCCGTCGCCGCCCCGGCGGAACCAGTTGACGAAGAACACCTTTGGCAGCTTGGACTCGTCATGGTTCTTGCCGATGTTGATCCAGTGCTGGAAGTAGTCGCCGACGTGGTAGCCACAAAACGGCCGCATCGCCATGGGGTCGCGGCGCACAGTGCCCACCTTGCCCTCCGCCGCGGCGGTCTGCTCGCTGCCCATGGTCGCGCCCATGAACACACCGTGCTGCCAGTCCCGGGCTTGGGTGACCAGCGGCACCGTGGTCTTGCGGCGGGCGCCGAACAAGATAGCCGAGATCGGAACGCCCTGCGGGTCGTCCCATTCGGGCGCCAGGATGGGGCATTGCGACATCGGTGTGCAGTACCGCGAATTCGGATGCGCGGCAAGAGTTTCCGTCTCACGGAAGTACCAGTCGTTGCCCTTCCAGTCGGTGAGGTGATCGGGGGTGGGGCCGTCGATGCCCTCCCACCACACGTCGCCGTCATCGGTGAGCGCCACGTTGGTGTAGATCGTGTTGCCGGCGTCGAGGGTCTTCATCGCGTTCGGGTTCGACTTGCGGCTGGTTCCCGGCGCCACACCGAAGAACCCGGCTTCGGGGTTGACCGCGTACAGCCGGCCGTCCTTGCCGAACCGCATCCAGGCAATGTCGTCGCCTAGCGTTTCCGCGCGCCAGCCCGGGATGGTCGGCTGCAGCATCGCGAGATTGGTTTTGCCGCACGCCGACGGGAACGCCGCCGCGATGTAGTACGCCTTGTTCTCCGGCGAGATCAGCTTGAGGATCAGCATATGCTCGGCCAGCCAGCCCTCGTCGCGGGCCATCACCGACGCGATCCGCAACGAATAGCACTTCTTACCCAGCAACGCATTGCCGCCGTAGCCCGAGCCGTAGCTCCAGATCTCGCGGGTCTCCGGAAAGTGCGTGATGTACTTGGTGTCGTTGCACGGCCACGGGACGTCTTTTTGGCCCGGCTCCAGCGGGGCGCCGACCGAGTGCAGGCACTTGACGAAAAAGCCGTCGCCACCGAGCTTTTCCAGCGCCGCCGTGCCCATCCGCGTCATCACTTTCATCGAAACGACGACGTATTCGGAGTCGGTGATCTCCACGCCCAGCTTGGGGTCCTCGGCGCCCAGGGGGCCCATACAGAATGGGACCACCCACATGGTGCGTCCCCGCATACAGCCCCGGAAGAGGTCGGTCATCGTCGACCGCATTTCGGCCGGGTCCATCCAGTTGTTGGTCGGCCCAGCGTCGACCTCGCGCTTCGAGCAGATGAAGGTGCGCGACTCCACCCTGGCCACGTCAGACGGATCAGACAGCGCAAGGTAGGAGTTGGGGTGCTTGGCCGGGTTGAGCCGCTTGAACGTGCCCACCTCGACGAGGTGATCGCAGAGCCGCTGCCATTCTTCGTCGGAGCCGTCAGCGAAGACCACCCGGTCCGGCTGAGTCAGCTCGGCGACCTCCTCCACCCAGGCCAACAGGCCCTGATGATTCGTCGGCGCGGTATCGAGACCGGGAATGGTCGCTGAGGTCATAAGAAAACTCCTGCTCACGTGTCGTCGCGGACGTTTTTCGTCCCTGGCGTTCGCGGTGGGTCTAAATACAGGCTATCGCGGGCGACTTATCCAGGATGGTCTGGGCAGGTATCAGCTCACTCACAGGAACGATTCAGATGAGCCGCACTCGCCGTTCGCGGAGTTTGCTCGGTCGGGTTAGGCTCCGGCCGAGGCTGGCTCGATTCGCCCAGCTCGCGTCGCACCGCGTCCAGGGCCGCCCGCAGCGTCGGCATCTCGCGGTCACGTAATGCGCTGGCCCGCGCCGCGGCCACGGCGTGCTCACGCAGTTCGGTGTCGATCGCTTTCAGCCGCGTGGCGACGCGAGCGTTCTCAAGCTCGTCCTGCTCGCCCAGCGCGGCGCTCAGCGCGCTTTCGGCGGCCAGCACCCGGGTGGCCACCAGCTGTTCGACCGTCGAACGGAGCCACGAGGTGGCCTCCCCCACCCAGCGGTCGAGCACCGCGCGGTCGTGCAGCAATCCTCGCGTGCCCACCACCCACACGGTGACCGCAAGCCCGATCGCCACACACGCCACGACCCCGGCCGCGGTCAGCCCGGGCGCCAGGTTGGCAAGAAGCCGGCTGACCGTCAGCGCCACCCCCAACCCGAAACCGGCGCCCAGCAACGTCATCAGCCGGGTCTCCAGCCGTCGCGATGTCAGCGGCGGCGCCGCCACATCGATCCTGGGGGGCTCAGGGGCGGCGGGCAGTTCCACGGCCAGGCCCAACACCGCGACCACGTCGGTCAGGTGCCGGCTGCTCCCGTCGTTCACCTCGGCAACCACGTCGCTGAACCGCTCGCGGGCGTAGGTTTCGAACTCCGGTAGCTTGCGGCGGGTCAGGCCGGCCGCGTCCTCCTGCAGTTCGCTGCGCACCGAGGCGCAGCGATTTCGTGCGAAGTAGGACAGCTGGACGCGGGCCTGCTGGATTTGGCTGCGCAGCGCGATCGTGCGCTCGGATTTCGACAGCCGTCGCTGCCGCAGCACCGCCGTGCGCTCTTCGCGCAGGGCGGCCACCCGGGCCTGTCGGCCCACCCCCTCGGCGTCACGCTCATACCGGCCGGCAATCGCCTGCAGCCGAGATTCCCAGGCGCGCAACCGGTTTCGTCGTACCAAGTCCGTATCGGCGAGCTGCTTTTGGAC
Source organism: Mycobacterium xenopi (assembly GCF_009936235.1). NCBI lineage: Bacteria > Bacillati > Actinomycetota > Actinomycetes > Mycobacteriales > Mycobacteriaceae > Mycobacterium > Mycobacterium xenopi. The sequence goes on from NZ_AP022314.1 coordinate 4,702,104, forward strand.
CTCGGCGACCAAGTCGTCGACACGAGGCTCGCCGGCTTGGGGTGCGGCGGCCACCCCCACCCACGGCACGTTGCGGTAGCGCGTCGCATGCGCGATCAGCGCGTCGCGGTCGACTGTGATCATGTCGCGCCACTTGTGGTGCACATCGATCTTGGACACTGCCCCGATCACCAGGTCGGTATCGGCGGCCGCCGCATCGAGCAGCGCACAGTCGGACGGAGTCAGCGCGGCGGCCGCGGAGACGACGAACACCACCGCCAGCGGGACCTCGCCGGCCGCCAAATCCGCCGACTCGACGAACGTGTGCTCGGGCAGCCGCTCGCGCAGCGCCGCCGCCACACCGGTGACGCCCGCCAGCCAGGGGCCGGTCACCAGCACCACCTCGCGGCGCTGCACACCCGGCGCCGACAGCCGCGGCCCGATCGCACCGACCAGCGCGTCGACCCTGGCGACCGGATCCTCGTGCGCCGACTCGCTCACGGCGCACCGCCGGCCTGCGACCACAACCGCAGCGATCCCCGGGCGATGTCCGCGGCGCACCGGCGGTGCAGGCCCGGTCCCGGTCGACGGCTGTGGCGCTGCCATTTCACGGCCCGCCGCAGCTGGGCCGCCCGGTCGTCGCCCGGCTCGACGTGCAGGCCGGCGGCTTCGATGACGTCGATCGCGGCGGCCATCCGGGCCAGCACGGTGTCGTCGCGGCGCAAGAAGTCGCCGATCCGCTGGTCGCCGACCGCCATTGCCTGCAGTTCGTCGAACACGTCCAGGACGCGCCGGTAGCGCACCTCAGCGCCCGCCGCGCCGATGCGCTTGACGACGGTGTCGACGCAACTGGCGCCGCGCAACAGGGCGTGCACCTGCGGCGGGGAGCTGCGCCGGCGCGCCGCGGCGACGGCCAGCCTGAGGCCGAACAGGTCGAGAGTGCCCACCAGCCGCTGGCGTTCGGCGCGCGGCACGGGGTGCGCGCTGGCGAGAAACGCCTCCGCGGAGCCCAGGTCGGCGGGGTGAGCAGCCAGCAGCTGCACCGCGGCCCACAGGCTGTCGCGCACCAAACCGTGGACCGCTGTGACGGCCAGCAGTCCGACCATCGGCTCGACCGTTGCCCCGGCGAGCGCGGACAGGCGCGCGCAGTGGCTGCGCGCCGCCGCGAGCCGCTCGCCGCCCGCCGATCCGAGCAGATCCGCCTTGTTCAGCACCACCAGTACCGGCTGCCGCGCCGCCGCGACGGCGTCTCGGTCCTCCGGCTTCACCACCTCGGCGACGACGCGGACGCTCACGTCCGCGGCCGCGGATGCGGCAAGTTCGATTCCCGCACCGGCCAAGGCCCGCGCGACTGTGCGGCGGCCAACCCCGCGACGACCGTCGACAGCCACGCGCAGCGGCGCCGCGATCCGCTGCGCCATTGCAGTCAGCCGCGGCTCGCCTGCCTCGTCGGCGAATCGCGCCAGCTCATCGACGAAAATCTGGTGCCCCTGGACGTTCATGCCCTGGAATGGTGGCATCTGCGCCGCAGCGACGCGAGCCACGCACTACCACCCGAAGACAACTGTTGGGTATCAATCTGCACCACACGACGGCTGCACCATGGGTTCATGGGCCACCATGGACGAATGCATGCGCAGCACGGGGCAGCGGCGACGTCGCCGGAGCTGCCCGATAGAGATGTGCCTGCGCAGCGCTATCCGCGTGTCACCAGCTTCCGGTCACGACGTTCAGCACTCTCCGGCGCCCAGCAGCAGACCTGGGAACGGCTATGGCCGGTGTACGGGCGCGACGCCCCCCGCTACAGCCAGGCGCAATCGAGTGGCGAGGACGACCAACCACGGCCGCTGCATACCCCGGCCTGGTTCGGACGTCACGCGCCGGTGGTGCTGGAAATCGGTTGCGGCGCAGGAACTTCGACACTCGAGATGGCGCGGGCTGAGCCCGATGTCGACGTCATCGCGGTGGATGTGTATCGCCGCGGGCTCGCGCAGCTGCTCAGCGCTATGCACCGCGAAGACGTCGGCAACATCCGGCTGATCCGCGGAGATGCGGTCGACGTCCTCGACCACCTGATCGCGCCGGCTTCGCTGACCGGGGTTCGGGTCTTCTTCCCCGACCCGTGGCCCAAGGCTCGCCACCACAAGCGCCGGCTGCTGCAACCAGCTACGGTTGCCCTGATCGCCGACCGGCTGCGACACGGTGGTGTGCTGCACGTGGCGACCGACCACGCCGGTTACGCCGCGCAGATCGCCGAGGCCGGTGACGGCGAGCCGCGGCTTGCTCGGGTCGACCCTCGCTCCCGGCCACTGGCGATCTCGGTCGACCGCCCGACCACCAAATACGAAACCAAGGCCCGGCACGCCGGCAGTGCCGTCATCGAATTGGTCTGGGAAAGATGCTGACCATGAGCATGACACAAGAAGCGGGCGCGCAAGCACCCGAACCGATCCCGCCGCCCGTGCCGTCGGCCGAGCCGTGCGGGAACGGCGTGGATGGGCTCGCGCCCCCGGTTCGGCGGGTGCTGCTGGTTTGGGATGCCCCGAACCTCGACATGGGCCTGGGTTCGATCCTGGGTCGCCGCCCCACCGCGCTGGAACGCCCGCGTTTTGACGCGCTGGGCCGCTGGCTGCTTGCCCGCACCGCCGAACTGGCTGCTAGTCGTCCCGACGTGTCGGTCGAGCCGGAGGCCACCGTCTTCACCAACATCGCCGCGGGCAGCGCCGACGTGGTTCGTCCCTGGGTGGATGCGTTGCGTAACGTCGGTTTCGCCGTCTTCGCCAAACCAAAGATCGACGACGACAGCGACGTCGACGCCGATATGCTCGCGCACATCGCGTTACGGTGCCAAGAGGGGCTCGCGGCGCTAATGGTGGCCTCCGCCGACGGTCAGGCCTTCCGGCAACCGCTGGAGGACATCGCGCGTGGTGGGGTCCCAGTTCAAGTGCTCGGATTTCGTGAACACGCTAGTTGGGCGCTAGCGTCGGATACCTTGGAGTTCGTCGACCTGGAGGACATTGCAGGCGTATTCCGGGAGCCGCTGCCGCGAATCGGCCTGGATTCGCTGCCCGAACAAGGAGCGTGGCTGCAGCCGTTCCGGCCGCTGTCCTCGCTACTGACCTCGCGTGAGTGACAACTCAAGAGCAATGCGACGGTCGCGACAGATCCAGTAAGGAGATTGCGTGTTCGCCTGGTGGGGCCGAACTGTGTACCGCTACCGGTTCATCGTAATCGGGGTCATGGTGGCGCTTTGCCTTGCCGGCGGCGTTTTCGGGCTGACCCTCGGCAAGCATGTCACGCAGAGCGGTTTCTACGACGACGGCAGCCAGTCGGTGAAGGCTTCTGTCCTGGGCGACCGGGTTTATGGCCGTGACCGCACCAGCCACATCGTGGCGACGTTCACCGCCCCACCAGGCAAAACCGTCGACGACCCGGCTTGGTCGAAGCAGATCAAGGACCAGCTCAACACCTTCAAAGCGGACCACCCCGACCAGGTGCTGGGCTGGGTCGGGTATCTGGCGGCACCGAACACCACCGACCCGGTGGTCAAGGGCATGGCGACCGAAGACAAGAAGCACACTTTCGTGTCGATCCCGCTCAAGGGCGACGACGACGACACGATCCTCAACAACTACAAGGCGATCGCGCCGGCCCTGCAGAAGCTCGACGGCGGCAAGGTCGAACTCGCCGGCCTCGAACCGGTGGCCAACGCCTTGACCGGCACCATCGAAACCGACCAGCGACGGATGGAAGTCCTGGCGCTGCCATTGGTGGCGGTGGTGTTGTTCCTGGTGTTCGGTGGGGTGGTCGCGGCCTGCCTGCCCGCGATCGTCGGTGGTCTGGCCATCGCCGGTGCGCTGGGCATTATGCGTTTCATCGCGGTTTTCGGGCCGGTGCACTTCTTCGCCCAACCGGTCGTGACCATGATCGGCCTGGGCATCGCGGTCGACTACGGGTTGTTCGTGGTGAGCCGGTTCCGCGAAGAGATCGCCGAAGGCTACGACAGCGAGGTCGCGGTGCGCCGCACCATGATGACGGCCGGTCGCACCGTGACGTTTTCGGCCGTGCTGATCGCGGTGTCGGCGGCCAGCATGCTGGTGTTCCCGCAAGGGTTCTTGAAGTCGTTGACCTACGCGACCATTGCGGCGGTCATGCTCTCGGCGATTTTATCGATCACGATCCTGCCGGCCGTGCTGGGCATCTTGGGCCGTCACGTCGACGCGCTGGGCGTGCGCACACTGTTCCGGGTGCCCTTCCTGGCGAATTGGAAGGTGTCGCGGGCATACCTGAACTGGCTCGCCGACCTGCTGCAAAAGACGAAGACTCGGGAAGAGGTCGAGCAAGAGTTCTGGGGCAAGCTGGTCAACCGGGTGATGAAGCGACCGCTGCTGTTCGCCGTTCCGATTGTGGTCGCGATGATCTTGCTGATCATTCCGCTGTTCAACCTGTCCCTCGGTGGCTTCAGCGAAAAATACCTGCCGCCCAGCAACCCGGTGCGTCAGGCGCAGGAGCATTTCGACAAGCTTTTCCCCGGCTACCGCACCGAGCAGCTGACCCTGGTGATCCAGAGCACCAACCACAGCAAGGTCACCGATCAGCAGGTCGCCGATATCCGCAGCAAGGCACCGCTGAACGGGTTCACCGCCAAGCAGTGGGAGGAACGCCCCTGCCCCAACATTGCGGGAAATCCGTGTGTCGCGGGACCCAATGGCACGACTCACCCGAAGGACGACTCGGTTCGGGTGATCCAGAACGGCCTGGTGAGTCCCAACGATGCGGCGAAGAAAATCGCCGAGTTGCGCGCCATCACGGCGCCCAAGGGGCTCAACCTCATGGTCGGCGGTACCCAGGCTCTTGTGCAGGACAGCATTCACGGCATATTCGCCAAGTTGCCGCTGATGCTGGTGATCCTGCTGACCACTACCACGCTGTTGATGTTCCTGGCATTCGGCTCGTTGGTGCTGCCGGTCAAAGCGACGGTGATGAGCGCGCTGACACTGGGTTCCACGATGGGCATCTTGACGTGGATTTTCGTCGACGGGCACTTCTCCAAGTGGCTGAATTTCACCCCGACGCCGCTCACCGCGCCCGTCATCGGGTTGATCATCGCGGTCGTCTTCGGTTTGTCGACCGACTACGAGGTGTTCCTGGTCTCCCGAATGGTTGAGGCGAGGGAACGCGGGATGTCGACCGCGGAAGCGATCCGGATCGGCACGGCGACCACCGGCCGCATCATCACCGCCGCCGCGACCGTGCTTGCGGTGGTCGCCGGCTCGTTCGTGTTCTCCGACCTGGTGATGATGAAGTACCTGGCGTTCGGATTGATGGCGGCGCTGCTGCTGGACGCCACCGTCATCCGGATGTTCCTGGTGCCGTCGGTGATGAAGCTGCTCGGCGACGATTGCTGGTGGGCCCCGCTGTGGATGAAACGCCTGCAGAACCGCATCGGGCTGGGCGAGATTCACCTGCCCGACGAGCGCAAACTGCCTGTACCGCGCAGCAGGGTAGAGCGTCCTTTCGTCGAGCGGCGTCCGGCCGCCGCGATGGCCGCGCCCGCCCGCTCGCCGCGTCCGCCGCACGACCCCACCCATCCCGGCGTGGAAGGGACATCACGTCCGCGGGCAGGCGGTCGGCCCGCGCCCCAGCCGCCGCGCAGCCCCGGCCGTCCGGTGCCAGCACCACCCGGATGCCCGCCGGCGGTGGCGAGCCGTCCGAACCGCCGACCACCCGCTTGTCGACGCCCCAGAACGCGGCCCCAGCCAACCGGCGGCCCAAGGCATCCCCGCCGCCACACGACCGCGAAATCGAATCGTGGTTAAGCGAATTGCGCGACGGCTTAGACCTCCCCGACGATCGGCCGCCCCACGACCACGACATGTCCCCACCGCCGCCACGCTCCCGCCACCGGGATCGCGCCGGTGACCGTCCCGCCGACCGATACGAGGCGGGCGCAGACCCAACACCCAAGCCGTCAGCCGAGCAGACCCGCGCGATGCCCATCCCCGGAAACCAACCCGGCAGCCAAACTCCAAGCGACGCAGGTGATCCCACCGCCGCCCTCCCGACCCCACCGCCCGAGGACAGCGACTCCGACGTGGCCACCGAGAAGCTCAACTCCCGCGGCCACAGCGGCAACAACGCCGACCAGACCCGCCAGCGCCGCACCGGCAGCGTCAGCGCACAGGATCTGTTGCGCCGCGAAGGCCGGTTCTAACTGCGGTCTGCGCCACGCTCCGCGGCGTCGCCCTCGTCGGGTCCCGAGCGCGCGTCGACGCTATCCGGTTCGGCGTGGACACGCGTCGTGCCGCCGTCGGCTTGCGCGGTTTGCGCCTCGGGTACGGGAGTTGATGCGATCAGCACCCGTACCGCGCGATCGACGAATGCAATGGTCGGGACGGCCAGCAGCGCGCCGACGATGCCCGCCAATATTCCGCCCGTCGAAATGCCCACCACCACCGCCAACGGATGAATTGACACCGCGCGCCCCATCACCAGCGGCTGCAATACATGGCTTTCCAACTGGTTCACCGCGATGATCACTCCCAGCGTGATCAACGCGTAAACCCAACCCTTTGCGATCAGCGCGACGACCACCGCCAGGAACCCGCTGACCACCGCACCGACCAGCGGGATGAACGCGCCGAGGAAGACCAATGAGGCCAGCGGCAAAGCCAGCGGCACGCTCATGATCGCCAGACCGGTGCCAACTCCAGCCGCGTCGACCAGGGCCACCAGGAACGTCGCCCGCACGTAACCGATCAGCGACTGGAACCCGGCGATGCCGGCTTTGTGGACCTTTTCGCGCACCTCGCTGGGGAAGATCTTGACCACGAACTGCCAGATGTTGCGGCCGCCGTACAGGAAGAAGATCAGCGTGAACAGCACCACGAACGCGCCCGTGACGATCTCGGTGACGGTGGTGGCTGTCGACAGCGCCCCGCTGGTCAGCTTGGCCTGATTCTTTTGCAGCACCTCGGTCATCGTGTTGCCGAGGTTGTTGACTTGATCCCGGCTCAGATGCACCGGACCTTCGACCAGCCATTTGCGGGTCGAGTCGATCAGGCGGGTGACCTGGTTGACCAGCCCCGGCAACCCGTCGATGAACTGGCTCACGACGAACGCCAGCACGCCGCCGATCGCGGCGAAACCGGTCAGCAACAACAGGAACACCGCCAGCCCGCGGTGGACGCCGTGGCGGTCCAGCCAGTCGACCCCGGGCAGCAGCAGTGCCGACAGGATCAACGCCAGTGCCAGCGGAACGAAGACCAACTCCAGCCGCTTGATCAGCCACAGCACTGCCACCAGGGCCGCGAATAGAACTAGAAGTCGCCACGACCATGCCGCGGCCTTGCGCACCAGCGGGTGAACGGATTCGTCTTCCAGGACCGACATCCCGGTAGCGTATCCGGCTCAGCGACGCTCAAACGGCCACGATCTGCGCTGGCGGCGACACGTCGGCGAAGCTAAGCGCCGCCGACGGCGCGATCTGCACCGCTACCCTAAAGCACGTGTCGGATGACGCGCCGGCCGGCAACCTTCGCCAGCAGCAGGAAGAGCCTGTTCGCGGCAAGTACTGGTGGATCCGGTGGGTCATTCTCGCGATCGTGGCGATCGTGCTCGCGATCGAGGTGGCGCTGGTCTGGGATCAGTTGGCCAAGGCCTGGAAGAGCCTGCTGTCGGCCAAGTGGTGGTGGCTGGTCGCCGCGGTGCTGGCAGCCGGCGCGTCGATGCACAGCTTCGCCCAGATCCAGCGCACACTGCTGAAATCGGCTGGCGTGCGGGTCAAGCAATGGCGGTCGGAAGCCGCCTACTACGCCGCCAACTCGCTGAGCACCACGCTTCCGGGCGGTCCCGTCCTGTCTGCGACATTTCTCCTTCGGCAACAACGGATTTGGGGTGCCTCGACGCTGGTCGCGTCGTGGCAGCTGGTGATGTCGGGGGTGTTGCAGGCGGTTGGACTGGCACTGCTTGGCCTGGGTGGCGCATTTTTCCTGGGCGCCAAGAACAACCCGTTTTCGCTGCTGTTCACCATCGGTGGTTTCGTCGCGCTTCTGCTGCTCGGTCAGGCGGTGGCCTCGCGGCCGGAGTTGATCGATGGCATCGGAGCGCGTGTGCTCTCCTGGGTTAACTCGCTGCGGGGCAAGCCCGCCGACACCGGGCTGGAGAAGTGGCGCGAAACGTTGACGCAGCTTGAAGCGGTCAGCCTGAGCCGGCGCGACCTCGGTGTGGCGTTTAGCTGGTCACTTTTCAACTGGATCGCCGACGTCGCCTGCCTCGGCTTCGCCGCATACGCGGCGGCGACAAGGCGTCGCTGGCGGGCTTGACGGTCGCCTACGCCGCCGCCCGGGCGGTCGGCACGATTCCGCTGATGCCTGGCGGCTTGCTGGTTGTCGAGGCGGTGCTGGTGCCTGGCCTGGTGTCCAGCGGCATGTCGCTGCCGGACGCCATCTCGGCGATGTTGGTCTACCGGGTGATCAGCTGGTTGCTCATCGCCGCTATCGGCTGGGTGGTGTTTTTCTTCATGTTCCGCACCGAGAACGAAGTCGACCCCGACGCCGTTGACGTTGGCGTCGACGGGTCGAGCAGCGACGAAAACCTGCCGCAGCCCGACCCGCCCGGCGACCGGCGCAGTTCTTCGGACAGTTAGCGGCGGCGCCGTCAGCGCTTACCTGACGGCGGTGATCGGCGACGCGGCAGCCGGACCTGGCAGGCTCCCGGCTCCAAGTGGCGGGGCCGCCGGCGCGCCGCCGGGCGTTCCGGCAACCGGTTGCACGCCAGCGCCGGGCAGGCCGTTCTGCGCACCCTGCATCAGTCCAAGCATCTGCGGAATCGTGATCGGCAGCTTGCACTTTGTGCCCAGGCCGGTCAGCGGCTGCGAAATCGTCTGCAGGTCGCTGGCCACTTTGGGGTTGGCTTCGAAGTAACTCTTCAGCGACGTCACCGACTGAGGCCCGGCGGGCTGCTGCAAGATCGTGGTCATCGCCTGGTTGGTCTCAGGGTGCGAGTCCAGGTAGTCGCCCGCCGACTTGGCTACCGAGCCAACCGTCTTTGCCATCTCGCTGGCGGCGCACGGATCCTGGGCACCGCTTGCCGACGGCACTGCCATCACAGCCGCGGCCGCACCACCTATCGCGGCGGCGCTCAACACGCCGAAAAGCCCGTGACGCAACGTTGCAGCGGTCTTCTTCATGGATAACTCCTTAGGGCTTGCGAACGCTCTCACGTCGGCATGTGGCCCGGCTTACGGCCATTTGACATCGTGCCATCTGGTGCGGCGACACCGCCAACCGGCGTGGCTGAGAATCTGCTTTGAAGCGCTCTTTTGGCTCGCGGCATCAATACCATCACAGTTCGACAGTCACCGCAGCTCAGAGCCGATAAGTAGACTTACTTTACAGCATGCTGCGGTAGGCTCACGGCCACGCAACGCGGGAGAAGGCGGGGAGAGCGAAATCCAGCAGTTCATGATGCGTCTGAGCAGCAACCTGCGCAGATACCGCTGGCTGGTGTTCGCAGGTTGGTTGCTCACACTGGTTCCCGCAATTTATTTGACGATGACCCAGTCGGGTCACTTGACCGGTGGCGGTTTCGAAGTGGCCGGGTCGCAGTCGCTGTTTGTTCACGATCAGCTCGAGGACCATTACCCGGATCAGGGTGCGTCCCCGCTTGCACTGGTGGCCGCACCGCGCGCCGACGCCACCTATGCGGACATGAACGACGCCGTCGCGCTGCTCAAGCGGATCGCGGCCGAGGTGCCCAGCGTGTCGGTGGTTCCCGACGCACGCCAGCCCGCCCCGCAGCCCGACCGGCCGTATGTGGTGTCGCTGCGGCTGGACTTCAACAACACCGGCGCCAGCGACGTGGCCCGGAAACTGCGGCAAAAAGTGGGCGTCAACGGTGACAAGCCCGGCACGATCGACAACGGCCGGGTGCGGCTGTATGTCATCGGGCAGGGCGCGCTGAGCACCGCCGCGGCGGGCAACACCAAACACGACATCGCCGCAGCGGAGCGGTGGAACCTGCCGATCATTTTGATTGTCTTGCTCGCGGTGTTCGGTTCGTTGGCCGCGGCCGCGATCCCGCTGGCGCTGGGCATCTGCACCGTGGCGATCACCATGGGCTTGGTGTATCTGCTGTCGACCTACACCACGATGTCGGTGTTTGTCACCTCCACGGTGTCGATGTTCGGTATCGCGCTGGCGGTCGATTACTCGCTGTTCATCTTGATGCGCTTCCGCGAGGAGCTGCGCGCTGGCCGGCAGCCGCAGCAAGCCATCGACGCGGCGATGGGCACCTCCGGGCTGGCGGTGGTGCTGTCGGGCATGACCGTGGTCGCCTCGCTGACCGGGATCTACCTGATCGATACCCCGGCGCTGGCATCGATGGCCACCGGCGCGATTCTCGCGGTCGCGGTCGCGATGCTCACCTCGGCCACCCTGACACCGGCGGTGCTGGCGACGTTTGGCCGCGCCGCTGCCAAGCGGTCAGCGGTGCTGCACTGGTCGCGGCGGCCCGAGTCCACCCAGTCGCGGTTTTGGACCCGTTGGATCGGTTGGGTCATGCGCCGCCCGTGGGCGTCGGCCCTCGCGGCGGCGGCGGTGCTTCTCGCCATGGCCGCACCATCGCTGTCGATGGTGCTGGGCAATAGCTTGTTGCGCCAATTCGACTCCACCCATGAGATCCGCGCCGGTGTCGCGTCGGCGGCGCAGGCGCTCGGGCCCGGGGCGCTGGGCCCGGTGCAGGTGCTGGTGAGCTTTTCCGACGGGCAAGCGTCGTCGCTGGCGCACCAGCAGACACTGGCCGCGATCGGTCGCGAGCTGGCCCGCGCTCCCGACGTCGTCTCGGTGACCCCGCCGGTGTTCGCCGACGACAACAGCAGTGCGCTGCTGAGCGCGGTGCTGTCGGTTGACCCCGAAGACATCAGTGCGCGCCACACCGTCGACTGGATCCGCACCCACCTGCCCGAAGCGTTCGGTGCCGGCTCGCCGCGCATCGACGTCGGTGGGCCCACCGCGCTGATCAAAGACTTCGACGATCGGGTCGCCCAGACCGAGCCGCTGGTACTGGTTTTCGTCGCGCTGATCGCCTTTGTGATGCTGCTGATCTCGATCCAATCGGTGTTCTTGGCGTTCAAGGGCGTGCTGATGACGGTGCTGTCGGTCGCCGCGGCTTACGGCAGCCTGGTGATGGTGTTCCAATGGGGCTGGCTGGAAAAGCTCGGTTTCGAGCGGATCAGCTCCATCGACAGCACCGTGCCGCCGCTGGTACTGGCAATGACCTTCGGGCTGTCGATGGACTACGAGATCTTCCTGTTGACCCGCATCCGGGAACGCTTCCTGCAGTCCGGGCACACCCACGACGCCGTCGCCTACGGGGTGAGCACCAGCGCCCGCACCATCACCAGCGCGGCGCTGATCATGATCGCGGTATTCATCGGCTTCGCGTTCGCCGGTATGCCACTGGTCGCCGAGATCGGCGTGGCATGCGCGGTCGCGATCGCCGTTGACGCCACCATCGTGCGGCTGGTGCTGGTGCCGGCGTTGATGGCGATGTTCGACCAGTGGAACTGGTGGTTGCCCGGCTGGCTGTCCCGCATCCTGCCCTCCGTCGACGTCGAAAAGCCGCTACCGAAAGTCGATCTCGGCGACGTCGTGATGATTCCCGACGACATCCCCGCGCCCGCGGTGCCCAGCGCGGATCTGCGGACGGTGATCAAGTCGGCGGCACGGCTCAAGCGGCTGGTTCCTGACGCGATCTCGGTGACCGACCCGCTGGCGTTCACCGGGTGCGGCGGCCGCGATACCGGCAGCGACGAGGACACCGGCCGTCGTACCGCCCTGACCGCCACCAACACCGCGGCCAACGCGCCGTCGGTAGCCCGAAAGTTCGTCGGCGGCTTGCCATCCCGTAACGGCATCAGCCGAGGCACCCCCCGCCCGCTACATCCCGTCACCGTCTGGCGCGGCCGGCTTTCCGTGGCCCTCGATGCGCTGGAGACCCAGGCCGACGCGGTCGAGCCGACGGTCGAGCGGCGCAGCCCGGTGGAGACCACCAATGTCCAATTGCCCACCGGTGACCGACTGCAGATCCCGACCGGCGCTGAGACGCTGCGCCTGAAGGGCTACCTGATCATGTGCCGCAACAGCAGCCGCGACTACGCCGAGTTTGCTGAGCTCGTCGATGCAGTGGAGCCGGAAACCGCTGCGGTGATCCTGGCCGGGATGGACAGGTACTACTGTTGTCGACAACCTAGGCGGGAATGGGTCGCCAGCCAGTTGGTGCGTCGGCTTGCGGATCCGCACCCGTCTGACATCGACGACGAAGACTGGTCCGACCCGGATGCGCGGGCCGAGTGGGAAGAGGTCCGGCAGCGCTGCCTGTCGGTAGCTGTGGCGATGCTGGAGGAGGCGAGGTGACGTTGGCAGCGGACCGACGCCGTGGGCCGGTGCCGCATCGTCCCGCTCCCCGGCCGCGGTACGCCGACCAGCCTGTCGAATTCTGGCCCACCGCCGCGATCCGCTCCGCGTTGGAGGGTGGGGACATCGGCACCTGGAAACAAATCGCCGTTGCGCTCAAACGCGACCCGTATGGGCGCACCGCGCGCCAGGTCGAAGAGGTGCTCGCGGATTCGCGGCCCTACGGCATCTCCAAAGCGATGGCCGAGGTGCTCGAACGCGCCCGCGCACACCTGGAGGCCGACGAACGCGCCGAAGTCGCCCGTCATGTGCGGCTGCTCATCGAGCGATCGGGTTTGCGTGAACAAGAATTCGCGTCGCGCATCGGGGTCACCGCCGAGGAGCTCGCCGCCTACCTCGACGCGAAGGTCAGCCCCTCGGCCTCGCTGATGATCCGCATGCGCCGACTATCCGACCGGTTCGCCAAAGCCAGGTCGAACACCTGACGGCGAGCGCGGGTGGCCGGAGGGTTACCGCGAGTGGATCGGCAACACGTCGAACACCAGCCAGTGACCGCTGTTTTTGGTCAGCGTCACCCGCAGCGCCAGCACGGTTCGGCTCGGCTGCTGGCCCGGGGTGTTCTGGGTAGCACGTAAGACCACCGCCACACTGGCCGCCGACGGCCCCAACGCCTCGACTCCGGCCGACAGCGTCGAAGCCTGCGCAGTGACATTGCGCTGCGCCAAATCGGCTGTGGACTTAGCGAATTGGTCCTTGAACGCCGCCGCGCGCTCCGGCACCATCATCGCCGCGGCCCGGTCGACCGATGCCGTCGGGTCCTGCGGAGAGTACGTCGCCGTCGCCTCGGCCATGCCTGAAGCGATCCGCGCCACGTCTCGGGCGTCGCGGTTGAAGTCGCGGTCGGGCATCGTCCAGCGAGCGAAGCCGGTCAGCCGCAGTGCGGGCGCGTCGTCATCGGTTCCGACCGTTACCGAATCACGGCGCGCCAGAACGAAATTGATCACCACTCCTTCGACGATCAGCAGCATCAGCACCGAGCACAGCGCCACCCACCACAGCGGCCACGCCAAAATGATCCCGATCATCGCCAGCGCGCCGATCGCGCCGAGCGGTGCTGCGACGTCAAACGCCAGCACCCGCCAGAGGTTTCTCATCGGATCGACCCCAACTGCGAGATCAGCAGCTTGCCGTCCACATCCGAGACATCAAGGCGCAGGTTCCAATGCACCGTCTGCGGTTTGCCGCCGACGTTCTCGGCGACCGACGTCGCGACCACCATGACGGTGTCGGTGCGGCTGGCCACCGGCGGAAGCCCCGGCGCGGGCTGTCGGGCACCCGGCGCGGCATCGGGGTCGTGGTGCACCGACTCGATCGCGACCGCCTCGATCCGCCCGGTGCTGCGAGACTTCAGCCGCTGCACCACTTCGCGATACGGACGCACGGCGGCGTCGAAGTCCACGTTGAGCTCACCGACGGTCCCGTCGTGCAGCCGCTGCAAGCTGGCGTCGACGTTGTCGCTGGTCATGTTGATCAGCACACCGGTCCAGTCGGCGGCGGTCTGCAGGACTCGGCTCTGATACGAGCGTTCCGCCACCTCGTCGCGGTGCGCCGACCAGATCGCCGCACCCAACGCGATCGCCGCGACGCACAACACCCCCAGCGCGGCCGACGCCACACCGTAAGCCGAGAACATCCGCCCGTCGGCCGCTGCGGTGTCGTCATCGTCGGCCAGCGGTTCGGGCGGGGCGGCGTCACCCTCGGCCCGTGGCGCGGTTGCTTGGCCGTCGTCAGGCATGGCCGAGAGGCTACCCGGCGGGGATGGAAGGATGGCGGGGTGACGGTAGAAGCGCTGCGCTCGGGCATCGACCTGAGCTTTCTCGACACCGGTATCCGACCCCAAGACGACCTGTTCGGTCACGTCAACGGCCGCTGGCTGGCCGACTACGAGATTCCGCCGGACCGCGCGAGCGACGGCGCGTTCCGGCAGCTGTTCGACCGGGCCGAGGTCCAGGTGCGTGACCTGATCACCGAAGCGGCCGCGGCCGCTGCCGAGCCGGGCACCGACGAACAGCGCATCGGCGACCTTTACGCCAGCTTCCTCGACGAGGACACCGTCGAACGGCGTGGTGTGCAACCACTGTTGGAGGAACTGGCGGCGATCGACGAGGCCACCGACCCCGACGCGCTGGCGGGCGCGCTCGGCGCCCTGCAACGCACCGGGGTGGGCGGGAGCGTCGGGGCGTACGTGGACACCGACGCCAAAGACTCGAGCCGCTACCTGGTGCACGTGACGCAATCGGGCATCGGGTTGCCCGACGAGTCCTACTACCGCGACGAGCAGCACGCCGAGATTCTGGCCGCCTACCCCGGTCACATCGCCCGGATGTTCGCGCTGGTGTACGGCGGTGACGCCGCAGACCACGCCCCAACCGCGGACCGCATCGTGGCGCTGGAGTCCAAGCTCGCCGCAGCGCACTGGGACGTGGTCAAACGCCGCGACGTCGAGCTCACCTACAACCTGCGCACCTTCGCCGAGGTGCAAGCCGAAGCCGCCGGATTCGACTGGACCGGTTGGATCGGCGCGCTGGGCAGCACACCGGAGGCTATGGCGGAACTCGTTGTGCGCCAACCAGATTACCTCACCGCATTCGCCCAGCTGTGGAGCAGCGAGGACTTCGACGACTGGAAGCGCTGGGCGCGTTGGCGGGTGATCCACTCGCGGGCGGGGATGCTGACCGATGCGCTGGTGCGCGAGGACTTCGCGTTCTACGGTCGCACCCTGACCGGTGCCGAGCGAATCCGGGAACGCTGGAAGCGCGGCGTTTCACTGGTGCAATCCCTGATGGGCGACGCCGTTGGGAAGCTGTACGTGCAGCGGCATTTTCCGCCGCAGGCGAAGGCCCGCATCGACGCCCTGGTGGACAACCTGCGCGAAGCGTACCGAATCAGCATCGAGAGCCTGGACTGGATGACGCCGCAGACCCGCGAGCGCGCGCTGGCCAAGCTGGACAAGTTCACCGCCAAAGTCGGCTACCCGAACAAGTGGCGCGACTACTCCAAGCTGGTGGTCGACCGCGCCGACCTCTACGGCAACTACCGCCGCGGCTGTGCGGTCAACCACGACCGCGAACTGGCCAAGCTCGGCGGACCGGTCGACCGCGACGAGTGGTTCATGACACCGCAAACGGTCAACGCCTACTACAACCCGGGGATGAACGAAATCGTCTTTCCGGCAGCGATTCTGCAACCGCCGTTCTTCGACGCCGACGCCGACGACGCCGCTAACTATGGTGGCATCGGAGCGGTGATCGGACACGAGATCGGCCACGGGTTCGACGACCAGGGGGCCAAATACGACGGCGACGGCAATCTGGTCGACTGGTGGACCGACGAGGACCGCAACGAGTTCGCCGCCCGCACCAAGGCGTTGATCGAGCAGTACGGCGACTACACGCCAAGGGCGCTCGGCGATGGTCACCGGGTCAACGGCGCGTTGACCGTCGGCGAGAACATCGGCGATCTGGGCGGACTGTCGATCGCGCTGCTGGCCTATCAGCTGTCGCTGAACGGCCAGCAGCCTCCTGTCATCGACGGCCTCACCGGCGTGCAGCGGGTGTTCTTCGGCTGGGCGCAGGTGTGGCGGGCCAAGTCGCGCGAGGCCGAGGCTATCCGGCGGCTGGCGGTTGACCCGCATTCACCGCCGGAGTTTCGGTGCAACGGCGTGATTCGCAACATCGACGCCTTCTACGACGCGTTTGGCGTCACACCCGACGACCAGCTCTATCTGGATCGGCAGCACCGCGTGCGCATCTGGAACTAAGTAGCGCGACCAGACGCAAAATCGCCCAAATCCGTTGCCAAAAGGGCGATTCTGCGTCTGCTCGACGGTTAAATCTGCCAGTCGTTGGAGCCGTCGTTCTTGCTGTAGGTACCACCGCTGGAGTTCTTGACCACGATGGGATCGCCGCTACCGAAGTTGTCGAAGAACCACTTGGCGTTGGCGGGGCTGATGTTGATGCAGCCGTGGCTGACGTCGCGCACACCCTGGTCGGCCACCGACCACGGCGCACTGTGCACGAAGTCGCCGCTGTTGTCGAACTGCACGGCATCCTGAACCGTGACCTTGTAACCGTACGTCGAGTTGACCGGCACCCCGTAGGTCGACGAATCCATCACCACGGTGGCCTTCTTGTCCAGCACGTAGTAGGTGCCGTTGGGGGTCTGGTGGCCGCCCGCCGACATCCCCATCGACATCGGGATGGTCTTTTCCACCTTCCCGTTGCGGGTGACGGTCATCGTGTGGGTGGCGTCGTCGGCGGTGGCGACCAGCGCGTCACCCGTCTGAAAGCTGGACTTGGTGCCGGCTGCATCGATATTCACGATGGTGTGGGCCGGCCAGAAGCTCAGTGGACGCCACCGCACCTGGGTTGGGCTCATCCAGTAGAACTTGCCGGGCACCGGTGGCTCCGACGAAATATGGATCGCCTTTTCCGCCATCGCCTGGTCGGCGATCGGTCGCTGGAAATTGATGATAATCGGCTTGGCCACGCCGACCGTCGCGCCGTTGGCCGGGTTGAACGACGGCGGCAGGAACGGCGGCTCGCCGACGAACGGCGTCGGGTCCTGGCCAGCGACTGGTCCCGCGGGTGCTGCAGCGGAGGCGATCGGTGCCGACGGCGGGGCCGCAGGGTCCGCGGGAGGCGGTGCTGCCACCGGATCGCCTGCTGCCGGCGCTGCCGGCACGACCGGCGGCGGTGGCGGCGGTGCGTCACCGGGGCCCGGATCGGCCACGGTCGGATCCCCGGGCGGCTGGTCGGGGTCGGCCAGGGCCGGGCCGGGACCCAAGGCCAGCACGGCGGCCAGTCCCGCCGTGCCGAGAACGGCGAGAAGCGTGCCTCTCGTCGATCGCGACATATGCATACCTCCAGTCACAGTCTGTAGCCCAGTGTGGCATAGCGCGGCGACCGGTTTTCAGCTCAGCGACCGCCCGCCGGCCGCACGACTGCCCAAATTGTCGGCTTGAGCTGCAGTGTTAATCGCCGCAACGGGGCGGATGTTACGGCTGTTCGGCCAGCGCAGGCACCGCGAACAGCTGTCGGCTGGCCGCCATGCCGCTTAGCGCGGCGCCCATCAGGACCGCCGAGGCGGCCAGCATCACCGGCACGCTGCGCTCGTAGAGCAGACCACCGGCCAGTGATCCGGCGGTGATCCCTATCTGGAAGGCCGCCATGTACAGCCCTGACGCGCCGTCGGGATCGTCGGCGCCGGCCCGCATCGCAGCAGCCTGCATCATCGGCGACACGGCGTTGGCGGCCGCCCCCCACAGCGCGATCGCAGCGGTGCCGATCACCGCGGTCACCGTGCCGGGCGAGCCGAATGCCAATGCGGTCAGCAGGAACAGCGCCGCCGACAGTGCGCCCATGCAGCTGATCACGGCGGTTTTGGGGCGACGGTCCGATGGCCGGGCCACCACCGGCATTGCCACCAGGCCGGCGATCCCGTACGCGGCCAGCAACCAGGCCAGGTTGGGCCCGCGCACGCCGACGACGTCACGGATGATCACCACGATGTACGTGTAGGAGATGTAGTGGCCGGTGACGGCGACCAGCGTGAGCAGGCTCACCCGCAGCAGCCGCCGGTTGCGGTGGTGGCGGGCCCGGGGGCCCACGGTGGCGAGTTGGTCGTCGCTGAGCGCCAGCGTCGGCAAGACCGCCCAGGCCGCCAGCATGACGCCGGCCGCGGCCCCGGTGATGCACGCGACGGCCAGCCGCCAGCCCCACAGCAAGCTCATCGCCGCCGTCAACGGGCTGCCGACGACGACGGCCAGGCTGATGCCGACGTAGACCACCGTCGTGGCGCGTCCGGCATGACTGGCCGGGACCAGCCGGGTAGCGATCGGGGCCAGCACCGACAGCATCAGACCGTGGGTGATCGCGCACAGCACCCGACCGGCTGCCAGCATCGAAAATGTGGAGGCCACCGCCGAGATGGCCTGTGAGGCGGTCAGGCACATCAAAGTCAGCAGCAGCGTCTGCCGCCGCGGCCAGTGCGCCGTCCAGCGCACCAGGGGAATCGTCGTCACCGCGGCAACCAGCGCATACCAGGCCAGCAGCGTGCCGACCAGGGGAACGCTGACGTGCAGGTCACGCGCGATCGCGGGCAGCGCACCGACCGGCAAGATCTCGGCGGTGACGTAAATAAAGGCGGCAGCCGCCAGCACCGTCAATTGCGCCGCGATCCGCGGCGTCCAGGGCCCGGCGCGCCCGGTTGCGTTGTCCGCGCCGAGCGTGTGGGTTGCAGCGTCGAGTCGGCGATGGCGCAATCGCGCTGCTCGCCCAGTGTGCGTCGCCCCCACGGCCCCTACTCAACCATGGGTTTGCCCCAGGCGTTAATCCTCAAGAACGAACGAGTCGGGCAATCGCGGCTGACGCTTCCGCGATTTTCGCATCGGCTTCGTCATCGCCGGCCGCGATCGCACGGCTGACGCAGTGGCCGAGATGTTCGTCAAGAAGGCTCAGCGCCACCGAACGCAGGGCGCTGTTGGCGGCACTGATCTGGGTGAGGACGTCGATACAGTACTTATCCTCTTCGATCATCTTCGCGATCCCGCGCACCTGGCCTTCGATGCGGCGCAACCGTTTAGCGTAGTTGTCCTTTTGCGACGAATAGCCGCGGGTCGATGCCATCTAACCTCCCAGCATCGTGGTGTAGGCCTGTTGCACGGTGACGTCGCGCCTGCAAGGAGCTGCACTGCGATCAACTCTACTCGATACCCCAGCGGGGTATGCTCCCCTGTTTGGGGCCTTGAGCCGTCTCCCGCATACTTGGACGATGGCACACACCTCCGAGTCGGAGTCACGGTCGATCGACATCAAACCTCGCAGCCGTGATGTCACCCACGGTCTGGAAAAAGCCGCCGCTCGTGGAATGTTACGGGCAGTGGGCATGGACGACGACGACTTCGCCAAGCCGCAGATCGGGGTCGCGTCGTCGTGGAATGAGATCACGCCGTGCAACCTGTCGCTGGACCGGCTGGCCAAGGCGGCCAAAGACGGGGTGTTCGCTGCCGGCGGCTATCCGCTTGAGTTCTGCACGATTTCGGTGTCCGACGGCATCTCAATGGGCCACGAGGGCATGCACTTCTCGTTGGTGTCCCGCGAGCTGATCGCCGACAGCGTCGAAACCGTGATGCAGGCCGAACGCTTCGACGGCGTGGCGCTGCTCGCCGGCTGTGACAAGTCGCTGCCCGGGATGCTGATGGCCGCCGCCCGCCTGGATGTGGCCGCGGTTTTCCTCTACGCGGGCACCATCTTGCCCGGACGAACCAAACTCTCCGATGGCAGCGAGCGCGAGGTCACCATCATCGACGCATTCGAGGCGGTCGGCGCGTGCGCACGCGGCTTGATGCCCCGCGAAGACGTCGACGCCATCGAACGTGCCATCTGCCCCGGCGAAGGGGCGTGCGCAGGCATGTACACCGCCAACACGATGGCCAGCGCCGCCGAGGCGCTGGGGATGTCGTTGCCGGGCAGCGCGGCGCCACCGGCGACTGACCGCCGCCGCGACGGGTTCGCGCGCCGCAGCGGGGAGGCTGTTGTCGAGTTGCTGCGGCGCGGTATCACCGCGCGCGACATCTTGACCAAGGAGGCGTTCGAAAACGCGATCGCGGTAGTGATGGCGTTCGGCGGCTCGACCAACGCGGTGCTTCACCTGTTGGCGATCGCCAACGAAGCCAACGTCAAGCTGTCGCTGGAGGATTTCAGCCGCATCGGGGCCCGAGTCCCGCACTTGGCTGATGTCAAGCCCTTCGGGCGGCATGTGATGGCAGACGTCGACCGGATCGGCGGCGTGCCGGTGGTAATGAAAGCCCTGTTGGATGCTGGTCTGCTGCATGGCGACTGCCTGACGGTGACCGGCCGGACGGTGGCGGAGAACCTCACGCGTATCGCCCCGCCGGACCCGGACGGCAAGGTGCTACGGGCGCTGGACAAGCCCATCCATCCGACCGGCGGCATCACAATCCTGTACGGATCGCTGGCGCCGGAGGGTGCGGTGGTCAAAACCGCGGGCTTCGACACCGAGGTGTTCGAAGGCACCGCAAGGGTTTTCGACGGTGAGCGGGCCGCATTGGATGCCTTGGAGGCCGGGACCATCAAGGGCGGCGACGCCGTGGTGATCCGCTACGAGGGTCCAAAGGGCGGTCCCGGGATGCGCGAAATGCTTGCTATCACCGGCGCTATCAAGGGCGCTGGCTTGGGTAAAGACGTGCTGTTGTTGACCGACGGCCGCTTCTCCGGCGGCACGACCGGCCTGTGCGTGGGGCACATCGCCCCTGAAGCGGCCGACGGCGGGCCGATCGCTTTCCTTGCGGACGGCGATCGGATCCGGCTTGACGTCGCGCGGGCAACCCTGGACGTATTGGTCGATGCCGACGAGTTCGCTTCGCGCCGTGCCGGTTTCACTCCACTACCGCCGCGCTACACCAGCGGGGTACTAGCCAAGTACGTCAAGCTGGTCGGCTCGGCGGCCACCGGAGCGGTCTGTGGTTAAGCTGCATTGAGTCCGACCCGGCCGGCTGATCCCGGCCGGGCATGGCGAATCGGCGCCCGACCTAGTTACGCGTGCTTTGCTTCGTAGCTACGTGCGCGCATGCCGAAGTACACGGCGGTCAGGCCCAGGACGGTTATCACCGCACCGGCGACCACATTCGACCAGATCATCCCGGCCGTCGGCGAGACACCGTGCAACACCCACGGCGAGACGATGAGCCAGACACCGAACACCGGCAGCGTCCAGGTCATGCCGTGCGTGCGGTCGAGCGCTGACGCAAAGCAAAACGCCAACACGGCGACGGCTATCCCGCAGATCAGGTCGTTGCGGGCAAGCGGTCTAGTCCCGGCGAACCCGACAACCCATGGCGACACAGCCGCGTAGATCCCGGTCAGCAGCGCCAAACCGAAGGTGAACTGCGCGGTCATTGACTCCGCGGCCCGCTCATAGTTGGCACGCAAAGCCAACAGATCCGGGTGTTGTTCGATTGATGGATGCACCGTGCTCATTTTGTGACCTTTCTGTTATGCGGCAAGCCTTTTGGGCTTACCGCAACCCATCCATCTGCCCCAAGATTACGCCCGTCGGTGCAACGCCAGCAACGAAAAGTGACCCCTGGTCACCACCCCCTCGACGGGCGGACGCCACCACCCCGTACCGTCAAGGAGCAGCGAGGTGAGACATGGATGTCGCAGATCGGCTCAAGCTCGACGTTCCGGTGGGCCAAGCGGGGATGGGCGGTGGGCTGGCGGGCGCACCGTTAGCGGCCGCGGTCGCCAAGGCCGGTGGCCTGGGGACGCTGGGGCTTACCTCGCCCACCGAGTTGCGAAAGTCCATCGATCAGGTGCGCGACGAAGCCCCAGGGCGCGCCGTCGCAGTAAACCTGTTGTGGCCCTTCACCCGTCGCCGCCACGTGCGCGTCTGCGTCGAAGCTCGCATCGACGTCGCGGTGCTGGCCTTCGGCGGTGACCGCAGCCTAATCGAGCATCTACACGACACTGGGATCTTCGTCTTCGTCATGGTCGGGACCGAAGGCCAAGCGCGACAAGCCATCGCGTGGGGCGCTGACGGTCTCATCGCCCAAGGACGCGAGGCCGGTGGCCACCTGGTCGGCACCCAGCCGGCGCTGGACTTCCTGCCACAGGCGCTGTCGCTGGCCGGGCCGCGTCCGGTGTTCCTCGCCGGCGGGATCGCCACCGGCGCCGATACCCGCGCCGCGCTCGCGGGTGGCGCCAGCGGCGTCATCGCCGGAACGAGGTTCTTGATGACGTCTGAGTCCAACGCGCACCCCGAATACCAGCGCCGACTCCTCGACGCGGACCGGACCATCGAAACCACGCTGTTTGGCCTGAGCTGGCCGCTGCGGCACCGCGTCGTGCCCAATGCCGCCACCCGCCGGTGGTGCCGCAGCGACGGGACCGCCAAGACGTTGCCAGCTGCGCTCAACACATGCAGTCGCGCGCTTGCCGTGCTGGGCTACCTCGACGCCGGTGCGTTGCTGCGGTTGCAGTCACCGCGGCGTCCCTGGTTCACGCCATTGGCGCCGCTGGCAGGAATGCCCGATTCCTGGGTCGACCGGGCAGCCCTCTACGCCGGTGAGACGGCGCTGCGGATCACCGAAATCACCTCGGCCGAGCAGGCTCTGGCAGATCTGACGCCGTGACGACTACTTGACCAACGCGATCGCGAAGCCATCCCAATCCTTGGCCCCGACCGTTTGAAGCGCTGCGGCATCCAGTTGTGGATGCTTGCCCATCAGCTCAATGGTCTGGCGCACCGCCTGCACCCGACGGTCGCCTGGCGCCGGTGTCACCACCTGACCACCTCGAATGACGTTGTCCACCACGATAAGTGAGCCCGGCCGGGTCAGTCGTACCGCCCATTCGACGTATGCAACGTTGTTCTCCTTGTCGGCGTCGATGAACACCAAGTCGAACGGTCCGCCGGTCAGGGTGGGCAAAGTGTGCAGGGCGGCGCCGACGATCACCTCCACTCGATCTGCAACGCCGGCGCGCTGCAGGTTGCTCCGGGCAACCTCGGCGTGCTTCGGCTCGTATTCCAGTGTTACCACCCGACCTTGCGGACCTGCGCCGCGCGCCAGCCAGATGGTGCTGAAGCCGCCCAGCGTGCCGATCTCGAGAATCCTGCGCGCCTGCATCGCGCTGGCCAGCAACGACAAAAACTTCCCCTGTTGCGCCGATACCGCGATGGGCGGCAACCCGGCAGCATCGCTTGCTTCCAAGGCCGCCCACAGCGCGGGATCGTCACCGATCAGTGCGCTGTTCAAGAACTTGTCGACGTCGCGGGGACTCAACTCTTGTGCCATGACCGCCAACCTACTGCAGCCACCCATCCGGCTCTTTACTCTATACCCGTAGGGGGTATATAGTGACCGGGTAGCGGAACCTCCGCTGGATTCTTGCCTTTGCGGGAATCCCACGACGAATAGGGGTGATGCCGATGGCCAGCTACGAGAAGGGCACCGTATTAACTTGTGGCCACGAAGGCTGTGGGTGCCGCGTTCGCATCGAGGTCGAATGCCACTGCCCTGAGGCCGGCGAGGCGTACCGCTGCACGTGCGGCGACGAACTGGTCGCCGTCGGGTAGCCGGGTCGTTGCGGTGGGGCCAGGGCTTCCGGTCGATCAACGTCCGAACGTGCGCCCGGGGAGACCGACAGTGGCCCTAAGCTCCGGCTCCACCGCCGAGGCACCCACGGCGAGCGTGTAGCTGCCCTCGTCGATGCGCCAGCTGCCGGCGCTGCCGTCGTAGCGGGCGAGCACCCGCGGATCGGCTTCGATGGTGACGCGGCGCGACTCGCCGGGCGCCAGCTCGACACGTTCGAATCCGAGCAACCGCAACCGCTGCCCATCGGGCGCCGCGGTCATGTAGAGCTGCGGGACGTCGGTGCCGGCACGTCCGCCGGTATTGACGACGGTAAAGCTGGCCGTGACGGTGTCACCGCCGCTCACTGTCAGGTCGCGGCGCTCAAACCTGGTGTAGGACAGGCCATGACCGAACGCGAACATCGGGCGATGGCCCTGCGTCGCGTACCACCGGTACCCGACCTCGGCCCCTTCGCTGTAGTGAATGGTGATCGGTGTCCCCCACGGGGCGCCCAGGCCAGGCAACTCCGGGCGCGGCGTCTGGCTGAGATCCAGCGGAAATGTGAGCGGCAGCCGCCCGCACGGGTTAGCAGCGCCGACCAGAATCTCGGCGATCGCTTGCCCGCCGGCCTGCCCCGGGTACCACGCTTGCAGGATTGCGTTCACTTTCTCGCGCCAGGGCATCGCCGTGGGGTTGCCGGTTTCGAGCACCACCACCGTGTTGGGCTGGGCCTCGGCAACCGCTTCGATCACCGCGTCCTGCCCCCACGGCAAAGCCAGATCGGCGTTGTCGAAGCCTTCTCCCTCGACGCGCACCGCGAACACCACGGCGATGTCTGCCCGCCGCGCCGTCAGCGCGGCTTCGGCTGGGCTGATACCGGGGTCGAACTCGATAGTATTGTGTGGGAGCATCTTTCGTAGCTCAGTTAGTGGGCTCGATGGCAACAGGTAGAGATTGCGGACGCTGCCCATCAGCCCTGGAGCACCTATCGGGATGACCGCGGCATAGCCGCCGGGCGGAACGACGGCGCTCGAACCGCAACCGGTCGGGACACCGATCTGCGCATAACCGCCAATCACGGCGATGCGACCCGCCGACTCCGGTTCGATGGGGAGCAGCCCGCGGTTTTGCAGCAGCACGACTCCCTGTCGAGCGATGTCCAGCGCAATTGCATTGTGGGCAGCCATATCTGGTGGCGGCGTAGCCTCCCATCGATCGGCGCCGACGGCGAATATCGAACGTAGGATCCGACGCGCCATGTCGGAAAGGCGCTGTTTGGGCAGTTTGCCTTCGGCATAGGCGGCTCTGAGGCGGTCGGTGAATGCCTCTGCACCCCAAAGCAATCGGTCGATTTGCGCGCCTGACTCCTGGTCCAGGCCCTTGAGCGCAAACTCCCAGCTAGGCGTCGCCCCCCAGTCCGACATCACCCAACCCTGGTAGCCCCAAGCAACTTTCAGTATGTCGTTGAGCAAAAGGTCGTTTCCGCTCGCGTAATCGCCGTTGACCTTGTTGTATGCGGTCATCACGGCGCCGGGTTGCGATCTCCCGATGGCGATCTCAAAGGCCAACAGGTCAGATTCGCGGTGGGCGTCGGCGTCGATGACAGCGTCCAGCCAGTTGCGGTTGGTCTCGTTACAGTTCAGCGAGTAATGTTTGATCGTCGAGATGACGCCCTGCTGCTGGATTCCGTTGATCGATTCGGCAGCAATCGTGGCGCTCAGAAACGGGTCCTCCGAAAGGTATTCGAAATTGCGGCCGTTGCGTGGGTCGCGCGCGAGATTGATGCCGCCCGCCAGCAGCACATTGAATCCGCGACTGCGCGCCTCGCGAGCGACCGCCGCGCCCGAGGCGCGCGCCAGTGCAGGGTTGAAGCTGGCAGCCAATGCCAGGCCGGCCGGCAGCGCGGTTGCGGTGTCGCCCGGACGGTAGCCGGGGTTGGTAACGCCGAGGCTGGCATCGGTCATCAGTAGCGGCGGCACACCAAGTCGCGGGATGCCAGGCACATATCCGGCGCTCATGGGAACGTCGGCCGGGATGCGCTCGTCGCGGACCGGGAGTAACTCGTTGGCGCCCATCACGCTGGCCAGCAACGAAAACCGCTCGTCGTCGGTCAGTTTCGCCTCGATCTCGCGGGCGCGGGTGTCAGGATCGGTCATCGCACACCTTCTTTCGCGTATACCACCCGCAGCACATGCCCGAGCTCCGGTCCCATCACCAGCTCGGCCAGGGCGCACATGGCGTCGACGAATTCCGAGCCGTGCGGCGGCTGCGCCTGGCAGAGGTGGTGCGCGATTTCATGCAAGACCACCAACTCACGCATCGCCCAGTCGGCGGTGTCACGGGTGGGTACTGCGATAATGCCTGCGCCGTCATGGTTTTCGTAGTGCGCGGCGGAAGCGGCGCGCCGGGCTCGGACCTTCAGCGGCGGCAGCGCCGCCACCGGCGTTGCACGCTTGGCAGCGCCAGTACCTCGTCGACGTAACGCTGCACCGCAGCAACCGACCCGAACCGCCCTTCCGGCGGCAGCGTCAGCTGCGTGCCGAAGAATTCGACGGCCTGTGATCCATGCTCGGCTGCCCGGTCGAACAACGTCCGCACGAAGTCCTCGGCCGCGTAGACCTTGGAGCGCTGCGTATCCCGCGTGCCGGCCTCCTCGGGCTCAGCGGTCCAGCGCAGCCCGCGCCGAGGACAACTCCGCGGTGTTGCCGAGCCTTGCCCGCCGACCAGCCCGGTCCCCCGCTCGCCGTGCGGCCGACGAATACCCAGCCGAAGCCCGATAGGCCTGCCAGGTGCCGCGCGCCCTTGATGCCCTGCGATAGTAGTCGAGTAGTTCAATCTCTTTGTCGCGCAGAGCGATCGCGGTACCGGGCGAACGATCGGAGTCGTGTTCCGCTTCTTGGCGTGCCTGCTGGCGGGCCTCCGCCAGCCGCTGACCCACCCGCGCGCCGAATGCGAGCTGAAAGTTGAGCCGCGCCGTGATGGTCGGCGTCGGCCGATGCGCACCGGAGGCGATATACGCGTCTGAGGCCCGTACCATCTGGACCACGAGGCTGGCGTACAGGGCGTGGGTGGCGTCGATGTCCTCGGCGAACCCGTAGGCGTATACAAACGTCGAGTTGGACGCGACGTCACAGCGCACGTCGTTGGCATGGGCGATCACCACAAACAGCTGCACATACGTCCGCAGTCCCTTAGCGCCCGCTGGTCCGATTGTGATCGTACGTTGGATCGGCACCTGCGCGCGGGTGCGCTTGTCGGCATGCGAACGGGCCACCGCCAAGTCGATGGACGTCGCCGTAGCCAGACGTTGTGCTGCGGCCATGAACGCCTCAGCTTCATGCGGGTTGTCGGTGCCCTCAGCCTGTCGCAGCAGGGCAGCGATTCGCGCCAGCATCTTGTCGTCGGTCATCTACGCCGCTCCTTTTCATCGCTTCGCTCGGCATCGTCGTCGGCTCCAATCCTGGGGCCAAACTACGGGATGGCTCTGACATTGCGGCGCGGCGACTCACAGTCTGGCGTTGATCCACAAGACCACGTCGTCGAGGACCTGGTTTCGCTCCGGCTCGTTGAACACCTCGTGGTAAAGGCCCGGATACACCTTCAGTTCGACGTCAGAACTGCCCACGCACTCGACGAGCCGCCGACTGCCCTCGACGTCGATCAGCCGGTCCTGTGAGCCGTGCACGACCAGCAGGGGCGCAGTGAGCGCCGCGGCGCGTTGCGGCATGGTTTCGCCGACCCGCAGCAGGGCGCGGGCTATTCCGGCCGGCACCTTGCCGTGGTGCACCAACGGATCGCTGTTATAGGCGTTCACCACAACCGGATCGCGGGAGATCGCCTCGACGTCGAGCTCCTGCACCGGCAGCCCTGGGGCGATCGCACCCAGAATCTTGGCGGCGAATGCCAATAACGGCGACACGGCCGCATGCGCGGCCACGGCCGGCCCCGACAGCACCATCAGGTCGTAGTTGTCGGGCCGCTCGACACCGTAGGCGAACACGATGGCACCGCCCATGCTGTGCCCCAATACGATGCATTTACAGCCGGGATGGTCCTTAGTAGCGAGGCCCACCAGTGTGTCGAAGTCGCCGGTGTACTCCGAGATGTCCTTCAGCCGCACCCGTTTGCCGCCCGAACGGCCGTGTCCGCGGTGGTCGAGTGCATACGTCGCGAGGCCGTCGGAAGCGAACCGCTCGGCCACGTGGTCGTAGCGACGAGCGTGCTCGCCAAGCCCGTGCGAGAGGACAACTACCGCGCGTGGTGCGGTGTCTGGCATCCAGGCGTCGTAGACGATGCGTACACCGCCGACGCCGTCGAAGGTCCGTTCAGTGCGGGTGGTAGGCATCAGAGGCAGCGTAGCCAGCGGATGTCAGATCGTCTGCGTAAGCTCTATCCGCGTGAGTGTGCTCACCGAACGCCGCGACGGCGATTTCTTCGCCCAGGCTGAGCCGTACCGGCGGGAACTGCTTGCGCACTGCTACCGGATGACAGGGTCGCTGCACGACGCCGAAGATCTGGTGCAGGAAACCTATCTGCGGGCCTGGAAGGCCTACGACCGCTTCGAAGGCAAGTCGTCGGTGCGGACTTGGCTGCACCGCATCGCGACCAACACTTGTCTGACCGCGCTGGAAGGCCGGCAGCGCCGACCGTTGCCGAGCGGGTTGGGCGCGCCCAGCTCCGATCCCACCGCCGAACTGGTGGAGCGGACGGAAATCGCATGGCTGGAGCCATTGCCGGAATTCGCCGCCGATCCATCCGACATTGTCGGATCGCGCGAGTCGGTGCGATTGGCGTTCATCGCAGCGTTGCAGCACCTGTCGCCCCGGCAGCGGGCGGTGCTGTTGCTGCGTGACGTGCTGCAGTGGAAGGCCGCAGAGGTGGCCGAGGCGATCGGCACCAGCACCGCCGCCGTCAACAGCCTGTTGCAGCGGGCCCGCACCCAGTTGGAGGCCGCGGGCCCCAGCCCCGACGAGCGATTGGCGGCGCCGGATTCGGCGGAAGCCCAGGATCGGTTGGCCCGCTACATCGCGGCGTTCGAGGCCTATGACGTGGACCGGCTGGTGGAGCTGTTCACCAGCGAGGCGGTTTGGGAGATGCCGCCGTATGTCGGCTGGTATCAGGGTCCGCAGACGATCGCCACCCTGATCCGCCAGCAATGCCCCGCACAGGCGGCCGGGGACATGCGACTGATCCCGCTGCTGGCCAATGGGCAGCCGGCGGCCGCGATGTACATGCGCGATGGTGACCGTCATTTGCCGTTCCAGCTGCAGGTGCTCGACATCACCGAGGCCGGCGTCAGCCACGTCGTCGCCTTCCTCGACACCATGCTGTTCCCAAAATTTGGTTTGCCGGCATCGCTCTAGCCCGCCGAACGTGGATTTGCACCCTGGGGATGATGTGCATCAAGTCCACACTCGGCGCGAGTCCGGCGGCGGCCCGGTCACCGGGCGCACCAGGCCGGTACCGGTGATCAGCGGCAGATCCTGCGCCGATAGCAGCCCAGGCGGTGCTGCGCACACCGCGGGGATGGCGTTGACCATCCGGGAGGCGCCGGCGATGCGCGCACCCAAGTCGTGATCGTGGTCGTCGGCTAACTCAAGCTCACAGCGCATGCTCGGCGAGCCGTCGATCTCGACGCGGTACACCCCGCGGCCCGAGGCGGCACCGTAGCCGAGGTCGCGTGGCGCAATCCCGACATGTGGCTGGGGCCAGTCCGGGGCGATGTCGTCGTGCATGCGGGTGACATGGTCGACGACGAAAGTCGGCCGGTCCTCGACGTACCCGGTCAGCGTCGAACGCATCGCCGCGATCGTCCCGGCAGCGATGTGTCCGGTGGGAGTGTCGAACGACTCCTCTGCGGGTATGCGCTCGACACTTTCCTCCACGCGATCTATGCGCACGTCGAGACCGGCGGCAAGTTGGTACAGCACCGGGCCCCAGCCGAATGTGAACACCCCCGGGGTGGCCGCGAGCACGGTGGCCTCCGGCGGCTTGCCGAAGCCGAGGATCTCGTATACCGCCGATCTGTCGGGATAGGTGGCGTAGTTGAAGATCTCTGTCACGCGGACGCTTTCGATCACCCGTGAGATCCCTGAAAGTGCCAGTGGTAATAAATCATTGGCAAATCCGGTATCGATTCCTGTGGTAAAGAACGACGCCCCGCCAGCCAGCGCGGCCTCTCGCAGCGGGTCGGTGAACGCCGGATCGACGGCGTCGGGAAACACAAGCGGCACCAGCGAGCACGACACCACGTTTTTGCCGGCCCGCAAGATCGACGCCATATCCTCGACCGCCTCCATCGGCCGCAGGTTGGCCGCGGCCGCGTAGACCACGGCATCGGCAGGCCCGGCGAGCATGGGACCGGGATCCTGGGTCGCCACCACGCCCACGGGGTCGATCCCGCAGAGTTGCCCAGCGTCAACACCGGCCTTGGCATCGCTGTGGACGACGAGGTCGACCAATTCCAGCTGCGGGTGGTCGATCACGGCGCGCAGGGCGATCAGCCCCATCGAGCCCGGACCCCACACGCCGACCTTCCACATCGAGCTTCTCCTAATATTAGGAAGTATTTCGTTAGTATCTGGACGGATGCTAGGAGGCGACGATGACCGCGTCAACAGCGACCCCCGCACCCGCCAAATCCCCTCCCACCCGCCGTGTCATGGATCTCCTTGCCGCGCTTGCGGAGTCGGGGGAAGCCAAGACGTCGGCTGAGCTTGCCAAAATCTGCCGCATGAGCACCTCGACGTGCGCGCTGGTGCTCGCCGAGCTGGAACGGGCAGCCTGGGTGACGCGGCGTGAGGATCGCCGCTATGCGCTGGGCAGCGGGCTGTTCGGGATCGTTCATGGTTTACGGGCGCAGTTCCCGCTGCTAGATCGCGGCCGCGAGGCGCTCACCTTCCTGCACGAGAAGCTCGGCGCGGGTTGTTCGATGTCGAAAATCGGCGACCGGCATCTGACCACAGTCGACGCGGTCGGCCATGGTTCGAGTGCTGATGCCGTCGGCCAGCGCTTCCCGATTGATCCGCCGTTCGGCTTGGTGGCGATGGCCTGGCGCGACGACGACGCCGTCGAGGAGTGGCTGCGTCGTGTCACGCCCCGGCTGACGCGCGCCGACATTGCCACGTACCGTGCCGTGCTCGCCGATATCCGCACCCGCGGCTACGGCGCGTGGCGCTTCGACGAAGCCCACGCCGCGCTGCATGACCGCCTCGCCGCGGTTTTGGGGTCGGTGGAGCCGACGGCCCAAGTGGCTCGCGAGCTCAGCACGCTGATGACGATGGTGACCCTGAGATCGGTAACACGCACCCTTGAAACAGACTTAGCTGCAACAGAATTCGTGGTGCTCCCGATTTTCGGGCATAACGGCCAGCCGCACTACCAAATCGAGATTCATTTGGGTCGGGCCCCGGCGCTGACGCTTCCCGAGCTCGAGGCGGCACTTAGAAGTGCACAAACCATGCTGGCCGCGGGCGTCGGTTGATCCCCGGGGGACATCGGGACAAGAGGCTGTAGCGATGATTTTTTCTCTGCTCGGCACCTTCGCGCCCTACATGACCGTGCACAAGGATTCGGTCGTCAAGATCGATCCGACCATCCCGTTTGAGCCCGCTGCGATCATGGGCTGTGCCGTGCCGACCGGCTTCGGGTCGGCGACCAACGTCGCCGACGTTCAACCTGGTGAGACGGCGGCGTCGGCGGCATCGGGATGAGCGCGTTGCAGGGCGCCGTGTTGTCCGGCGCCAAGCACGTCATCGCGATCGACTCGGTCGAATTCAAACGTGAGCAGGCCATGAAGTTCGGCGCCACCCACGCCTACGAGTCGATGAGCGCCGCGATTGCGCCGATGATGGACCTGACCTACGGCCTGATGGCCGACAAGACCATCATCGCGGTCGGCGAGATGCGTGGAGAATACCTCGAAGAAGCGCTGACCCTGACCGCCAAGTCCGGCACCTGTGTCGTCACCGGCATGGGCGCGATGACAGACGTGGACGTCAAGCTCAACCTGTTCTTGTTTGCGATCTTGCAAAAGACGTTGAAAGGCAACATCTTCGGCGGTGGCAGCTCGCACGTCGAAACACCGCGCCTGGTGGGGCTCTACAAGTCTGGGCTGCTCAAAGTTGACGAGATGATCACCAACATCTACCGGCTGGAAGACATCAACGACGGCTACCAAGACATGCTGGACGGCAAGAACATTCGCGGGGTCATCCGCTACACCGACGCCGACTGGTAAGCGGTCACGGCCGACGGACTACCCTGGGGCTAATGCGGGCCACCGTGGAGATCCGGCGTGCGGCCGATCGGTTTGTCACCACGACTTCCTGGCTGACTTCCAGGCATTCCTTTTCCTTCGCCGACCACTACGACCCGGCCAACACACACCACGGGCTGCTGCTGGTCAACAACGACGACATCGTCGCACCGGTCAGCGGGTTCGACACGCACCCCCACCGCGACATGGAGATCCTGACATGGGTGTTGCAGGGATCGCTGGCCCATCGGGACTCCGCCGGTAATCGCGGTGTGATCTACCCTGGGCTGGCCCAGCGCATGTCGGCCGGCAGCGGAATCCTGCACTCAGAGAAGAACGATTCCCCTACCGAGCCAGTACGTTTCGTCCAAATGTGGGTGCTACCCGACGAAACCGGGATCGCCCCCGGCTACCAGCAACACGAGATTGACGACCAACTGCTGACCGCCAGCCTGACGACCATCGCCTCCGGCATACCGCGACACGACGCCGCTATCACCATCCACAACCGCAACGCCGCGTTGCACGGGGCGCGGCTGCGGCCGAGCAACGGCGTCGACCTTCCGGCGGCCCCGTACCTGCACCTGTTCGTTGCACGCGGCCAAATCGTGGTCGAGGGCATCGGCGAGCTTGACGAGGGCGACGCAGTCCGCTTCACAGCATCCGACGGCCAGCGGGTCACCGCCACCGGGCCGGCAGAAATCCTGGTCTGGGAGATGCACGCCGAACTTGGCGGCTAGCGCCGCCGTGAGCGCGAACACATCCCCCCGGGGCATAAGGTGAGCCCGACGAAGAGGAGTCGGTATGTCTCACCCACAGACACGACACGCGGCAACCTCCCCGCCCACCCACGATCCCGGCCTTGCCGCGACACGAGAAGCGGCCCGGCACCGGGCTAAGGCCGGGGCGAGAGCTACGCGGACGGTACGGTTTTGGCTGGTGCCAATCGTGATCACCATCGCGATACTGTCGGCCCTGGCCGCGCTGTATCTCGGCGGAATCTTGAACCCGATGAGCAACTTGCGGCACTTTCCGGTTGCGGTGGTCAATGAGGATGCCGGGCCTGCGGGTACGCGCATCGTCGAGGGTGTGACGTCCGGCTTGGACTCGACTCAGTTCGACGTGCGAGTGCTGTCCCGGCAAGAGGCCTGGCATGAGCTCGATACCGCGGCGGTGTTCGGCGTGGTAGTGATACCGCCGGACTTCTCCTCGAAGCTGCGGGACCTGCCGCAAGCCGCGGTCGGGGCCGGACCCGCCGTACGGCCGGTGATCAGGATCTCCACGAATCCGCGGGCGGGAACGCTGGGCGCCAGCATCGCCGGTCAAACGCTGACGCGCGCGATGGCGGTAGTCAGCACCAAAGTGGGAGAACAGCTTAGCAGCCAGGTGGCCCAACAGACCGGTGGGGCAACGTTGGCCGGGGCGGTGTCGCTGCTGTTGGCCAGCCCTATCGACGTGCAAAGCAGCGTGCACAACCCGTTGCCCGACGGCACCGGCAACGGGCTCTCGGCGTTCTATTACGCGCTGTTGCTGCTGTTGGGGGGCTTCACCGGCAGTATCGTGGTCAGTACCCTGGTCGATTCGATGCTTGGTTACGTTCCAGCGGAATTCGGCCCGGTGTACCGGTTCGCCGAGCAGGTCAACATCTCGCGGTTTCGCACCCTTCTGGTGAAATGGGCCTTGATGCTGGCGCTGGCGCTTCTGACATCTGCGGTGTACCTGGCGATCGCCAGCAGCCTTGGCATGCCGTTCACGCACGGCTGGGTGTTGTGGCTCTACGGCGTCTTCGCGATCGTGGCCGTCGGTGTCACCTCTACAGCGCTCATCGCGGTCCTTGGCTCGCTGGGCTTGCTGGTGAGCATGTTGGTTTTCGTGATCCTGGGCTTGCCGTCGGCCGGCGCGACCGTCCCGCTACAGGCAACGCCGTCGTTTTTTGGCTGGCTGGCCAAGTTCGAGCCGATGCACCAGGTTTTCCTGGGTACCAGGGCGTTGTTGTATCTCGACGGCCGGGCTGATGCTGGGCTGTCGCAGGCGGTGACGCTGACCGCCCTCGGCCTGGTCATCGGCTTGCTGCTGGGTGGCATCGTCACGCGCATCTACGACCGGCGCGGTTATCACCGCATCCCGTCGACGGCTGACACGCCAGCTGTCCAGTAGCCGATGGGCAAAGTTCAAGCGGCGGAACGTAATTCGACTGCAGCTAAAGCGTCACACGACTGTGACATAAGTTGACGGTGTTATCTCAGTGGTTAATGTTGTGCTTGTTGTACCGACCTCCCGTGCGCGAAAGGGCGACCTGTGCCGACTCTTGCCGCCATGTTCCGGCGGATGGCAGCCAGCTGCGCCGCGGCGGCGCTGTGTGCGGCGCTGACGACCAGCACCGGGCAGCCGGTCGCCCGCGCCGAGGCCCGCGACCTGCTCGCCAGCGCCATTGCCAACACCAGGGGGTCGTATCTGGTTTACAACTTCGGCGCTGGTCATCCCGCGCCCATGCTCAACGCCGCCGGCAACTGGTATGACGGCAACAGCGGTGGCCATCTGATGATCATCAAGGCTGCCTCGCAACGACTTTCACCGCATCTGCTGGTCGATAGCCACACCGGTTATCAGGCCCGTTGCGAGCGCAATCCCGGTGCGCGCACCAGCGACGGGTTGCTGCAAGCGTCGGAGATCTACCCGCCGCTGCAGGCTTGGCAAGTGTTAGGCCAGCCGACGATCGCCATCAATGCCAACTTTTTCGATATCCGTGGACAACGGGGCGGGTCGTGGAAATCGACCGGTTGTAGCTCGCCGCTGGGGGCGTTCGTCGACAACACCCGCGGCCAAGGCCGGGCCAACCAGCCGGTCACCGGCACTATCGCCTACGCGGGCAAGCAAGGTCTTTCCGGCGGAGACGACCACTGGTCGGCGTTGACGACGATGATTCTGCCAACCGAAGGCGCACCGTCGGTGATTCGGCCCAGAAGCAGCAACGATTACGACGCCGCCGCGCCGGTCATCCAAAGTCTCGTCGAGAGGGGATCCCGGTTCGTCGCGGTCAGCGGGATCGGGCTGTTGTCGCCGGGCGATACCGGTCAGCTCAACGACGGCGGTCCCAGCGCCGCCCGAACGGCAATCGCGTACTCACGGCAAAAGGACGAGATGTACGTGTTTCAAGGCGGCAACTACACGCCGGACAACATCCAGGACCTGTTCCGCGGCCTGGGTAGCGATACCGCGGTGCTGCTCGACGGTGGCGGGTCGTCGGCGATCGTGCTGCGCCGCGACACCGGCGGCATGTGGGCCGGCGCCGGATCCCCCAGGGGAAATTGCGACACCCGTCAGGTTCTTTGCGACTCCCACGAGCGTGCGCTGCCGAGCTGGCTCGCGTTCAACTGAGCCCGCCGACTCATCGGCTTGGCGCAGCGGTTATTCCCGGCCACGCCGACGTCAACCAATCCGCACTGCGGCTATTTAGGCACGAGGGCTGTCCAGATTCGTGGCAGCGAACCGATAGCCGCCCAGTCTGTTAGCGCGACGTCAAAGGTGTACCCAAACGCCCACTCAGGTATTGCGCACGACATTCCCGGCGAGCCAACTTGCCGCTGGTGGTGCGTGGAATGACACCCGCCGCCACCAAACGCACATCGGCTACCGATAATCCGTGTCGGCGAGACACCGCAGCCCGGATCGCGTCGATCACCGGTTGCGGATCGGCCCGGCCTGCGCCCGCCGCGCGTTCGGCAACAATCACAAGCGCTTCCCCGCTGCCCTGTGGGTGCGCTCCCGCCGGCAGCTCGTGAACCGGCACCGAGAATGCCGCGACCCGACCTGACCGCACCGCCGGCGACGCCTCAACGGCGGTGGCCTCGATGTCCTGCGGGTAGTGATTGCGTCCGTCGATGATCACCAGATCCTTGATACGTCCGGTGATATAGAGCTCGCCGTCGAGGTAAACGCCCAGATCACCGGTCCGCAGCCAGGTGGCGTCCAGGGGCGCCCCGTCGGCGTGGCTGCCCTCCGGGAGTCGGGAACGCAGCGTGTTGGCGAACACCAGCCTGGTTTCCTCCGGACGTGCCCAGTAGCCGCGGCCGATATTGTCGCCGTGTAGCCAGATCTCGCCGACCTCGCCGTCGGGCAGCTCCTCGCCGGTGTCGGGATTGACGATGACACCCCACTGGCTGCGAGAGATCCGGCCGCAGGAGACGAGCGGCATCGCATGCGGGTGATCGGCGGTGACGCGCACCGCGTGGCCGGCCGTCAATTGCTCCCGATCGAGATAGGTGGCGGTTGGCTCAACGTTGGGGCCGGTGGTCGAGACGAACAGGGTCGCCTCGGCCATCCCATACGACGGTTTGATTGCGGTTGTCGCCAGCCCGTGGGGCTCGAATGCCTTGGCGAACTTCGTAATCGAGTCCATGCTGACCGGTTCGGAACCGTTGATCAGAACGACGTTGCTGAGGTCGAGTTCCTCGCCCGTCGCAGGAAGACCGCGTTGCGCCACCAATTCGAACGCGAAGTTCGGGGCGGCTGTCACCACCCGGCGCTGCCGCGACTCGGCCGCCAATGCGCGCATCCACCGCAATGGTCGACGGATGAACGCCATTGGCGACAGTAGCGTGACATGCCCGCCGTAAAGCACCGGAAACCCGATCATCATCAGGCCCATGTCATGGTAGAGAGGCAACCAGCTGACCCCGCGGGTGTCGGGGTTGAGACCGAGGGAGAGGATCATCTGCAGCAGGTTGGTCCCAGCAGCGCGATGGGTTATCTCCACCCCGGTCGGGGTGCGCGTCGAACCCGACGTGTACTGCAAATAGGCGATGTCGTCGGTGTCGACTTGCACGGGAACGAACGCCTCGCCCACCACGTCGGGTACGTGATCGATCGCGACGACCCGAGGCCTGTCAGCGAGTGGGCGCTTACGCATAAACGCTTGAACAGCTTCGCTCGCCGAGGCAGTGGTCAGCACGACGGTGGGCTGCGCATCACCGAGCACCGCCTCAAGACGTTCGGCATGGCCGGGCAGTTCCGGTGCGAACAACGGCACCGCAATGGTTCCCGCCCTGATCGCCGCAAAGAATCCGGCTACGTAGTCGAGCCCCTGCGGGGCTAGGATCGCCACCCGCTCGCCAGGTGCTGTGACCTGCTGCAGGCGTGCGCTGACGGCCTGCACTCGGCTGCCGAGTTGGGCCCAGGTCAGCTCAACGGACTGTCCCTCGACCGACTGGGCATAGTCCAGGTAGCGGTAGGCGACGAAATCACCGAACTCGGCGATATTGCGTTCGAGAAGAGACATCAGGTTAACGCCAGCGGGCAGTGCGATGTCACCATTGGCGTCCAGGTAATCCTCGGGCCGCAGCGAAGTCCTGCGATCGCCAGATTCGGTCGTTGGCGCGGGGGTCATAGCCAAAAGTCTAAAGGCACACTGCCTCGAAACAGCCTCAAGCCAGGCGTTATCGACCGGCTCGACAACAGCCGAATTCCGGTTGTTGCGACGTTTCGGTGGATAGCTGACAGCTAACTAGCTACGACGCACGTCGGTCGTCGTTCGGGGCGAGCGAGTGCGCGCCTCGCCAGCCGTACAGCACTACTCAACTGTCAGCTTTTCGCCCAAATCGGAACATCAACAGGCTCGACAGCACCACCAGGGCGGCCAAGGCGATCACCGGTGCCACGGCCACTCGCGATAACGTCGCACCCAGCACCGCACCGCCGCACATCGTGAAAACGACGCTGTAGCGCAGCTTTTCACGATGTCCAGTTCCGCCAGCCAGCCTGCTATCGAAACCGAGGCCGACGATCGTCGAGGTGAGCACCGTGGTGGTAAGTTCCTGGACGCCGAACTGGCGGGCTGTAGCGTTTTGCACGCCGAACGTCAGGCCCAGCCCCGCGATCAGGATGAGCTTGGTGTTGTCGCGATAATCCAGCACCCCCACCCCGGCCAGAACCGACAACACTGCCAACATCGCGACCTCCATACCCAGCGCCGCGACCAGCCATAACCGCGTCTGCCCGCCGAGGTGTCGCGCCAGGCGGCCGCCGATTACGGTGCCGGCCAGAAAGCCGCCGAAGGCGACCACCGCTGCGGTCAAGTCGACCCCGGAGGGGACAAACCAAAATCCCAGGAAAATCACGTTCCCGGTCATATTGGCGACGAACACATGGCCGAGAACTAGGACGCTGATCGCGTCGACAATTCCGGTTGCAAACGTCAACAGCAACAGCGCGGCTACCGTTGACCGGTGGGACACCGGCGAGGCAACGGCCATGGCTTCCAGTATCGTTCGGCTGAACTGGCGTTACAGCCGTGGTGTCAAGTCCAGCGACGTGATTGTCGTCATCCGGTTCACCAGCCAACGTCCGTGCGCACGCTTCATGAACAGCCGATAAGACAAATACTTCAGCGACGGAATACCTTTGGTCAGAGGGCTGGTCGAGGTCGTGTTGGTGTACACGATCGCGATGGCTTCCGGCCCCGCAAGCGATTCCACGGCCACCCCGGTGACCTGGGTGTTGTTGGTTACCTTTGCCTGCTTGTTGGCCGGCGCGATCCCGTCGACGAATTTGCGGTACTGCGCTTCGAAATCACCGCTGAGGTAGTTCGCCGCGCGATCAGCCAGCGTGTCCATATTGTCCGGTGTGTAGGTCCACAACGTGGTGATGGCATCGGCTGCAGTGCGCGCGATCTTGAGCTTGGTGGCCACGGTGGCCCGATCGGCCAGATAAGGCTGCACTGTAGCCCCCGCGAAAGCCGCGGAGCCGACGAACAAAGCGGCCGCCACACCGACCGCGATGACGAGCCTCTTGCCGGCCGGTCGCCGGGCAGGTGCGCCATCCTGGTCGGACATGTCGGCGGCGTCTTCGGCCTCGGCGTCTGCATCCTGTTCCTCGTCACCGCTGCTGGTCTCGGCGACACCGGCGTCGGATTTGTGGTCGGCAACCTCGCGATGGGGGGCGTCGGTTTCGACAGGCCCGGCCTCCACCCGGTCCTCGGTGGCGGTATCCGTCGCCGAATCTTTGTCGATGCCACCGGACGTCGCTGCGTCGGTTCCGATTCGGGCCCGGCGACCACGTCCCCACCGCCGGGGCATGCGATGCGACGGCTTGCGTCCGGTCACATCACCTGCACGAGGTTGCTGATCTTCCACTGGTTCCCTTCCTGCCTCGCCGTCGCCACCCACCGTGTAGCGTTCTCGAACACCTGCTTGCCGTCCGGGGACTTCGCGGTGACATCAACGGCGACGAGCACGTTGGCGCCGCCATCGTCGGTCCACCGTTCCACGCCAGCGTCGAGCACTGTGCCTTTCGTCGGTTCACCTCGGGCGACCTGGACGAGGACCTCGTTCTCCTTGTCCTGGTATTGCTTCGCGAAATCCCCTGTGGCTTCAGCTAACACGCGATCGACATAGTCATTGGCGTGGAATGGATCCACGGAGGTGAACTGCGTCATGAACGAACTGACGTAGGTCAGTACCGCCGCTTCTTTAGCCGCGATCCGCCGATGGGATTCGTGCGAGATCAGCATCAGAGCACATGTCGAAATCGCGGTCACCATGATCACGACGGCAACCGTCGTAGCAAGCGCCAATCCCCATCGTCCTGACCGCAAACCCGCGCGGACCTCCGACATTAGGACTCGCGGCCTAAGCCGCAAAGCCAACCGTCGCGACCGCTTCAGGGTAGGGGCGACCAGCAGTGGTTCGTCACCGGGTCGAAACTTGCGGCGTGGGCTCATTTTCCGCGACCCACTGGTCTGGGTTTGGTCAGCACTGTCAGATCGTCGACGCGCCACCGGGCGTCGGAACCCTTCGCGAAAGTCACCCGGACAGTCGCGCTGATATACCGCTCACCAGGTGGCAGACCGCGCTGCCCTTGCATGAACAACAACATCGTTGCACGGTCAGTGGATACCGATCGTATCGCGCTGTTGGCCACCCAGTACTGGTTGACGACCGGTCGCCCTTTCTGCACCGCTTGCTGCTGGGCGGCGAGTTGTTCACGGTATTTGTCGGTCGTCAACGACCGGGCATGCTCGAAGTCGCTTTGCAGGGTTTTGGGATCGTAGGTCAGCATCTCTGCGACGATCTTGGGTCCCTGTACCGCAACCTGTTTCCGGACCTGGTCGAGCGCGTGGTCGTGGCGGTACACCACCCAGTAGTCCACCGCGACGCCCGCCAAGCACAGCAGCGCCGCAGTCAGCACCGCCACCCCGGTCAGGCGCCTGATC
The DNA here is from genome assembly GCF_009936235.1 of Mycobacterium xenopi. Taxonomy (NCBI): domain Bacteria; kingdom Bacillati; phylum Actinomycetota; class Actinomycetes; order Mycobacteriales; family Mycobacteriaceae; genus Mycobacterium; species Mycobacterium xenopi. The sequence goes on from NZ_AP022314.1 coordinate 4,742,120, forward strand.
TTGCGCGGGCGCCGACCCCGATCGACCCGCCGCACTTCCGTGCGCAACAGCAGGTCTGCGAACGTACGCTTTCGCGGATCCCACAGTGGCCAAAGCCAACCCACCAACACCGATCCGGTATCCAGCAGGTGCGCGAGATCTCTCAGCAGCAGCCGCCACGGACCCGCCGCTTCGCCGCCTTGCCGCACCACTGCGATGCCACAAAACGCCCGGCCCATGCTCCAACCGGTGATCGTCGGTAGCAATGACCGGTTGACCGCCATGAGCATGAAAACGAAGCCGATGACCGAAACGCACAACCACCAGTAGGCGCTGCGCAGCGGCACGCTCAACGCGACGAACGCCATGGTGGTCAACACCGCAACACCTGGCAATACGTCCACCGCAAACGCGGTAGCGCGAAAATGCCACGGCGCCAGATGATCTCGCGGATCGACGTTGGTGTCTTGTGTGGTCGCCGCGGTGTCGGCGACCGCTGTCACTTCGTCACCTGTTCGAGTTTGGAGATCTTATACCGCCCCTCGTCAGATGCCATCTTGACCCGCAGGCGGTAGCCGCTTTCCTGCTCTTTGGCTTCGGCATTGGTCACCTTGACGCGAAGCGCTACCAGCACATCGATCGAACCGTCGTTGTTGTTGCGTTCCACTGCCGCACGCATGTCCGACACCTGAACGCGAGCATTCGCGGCCTGATACGCGTCGACGAGCAGGCCGCTGTACAACGCGGCTTGCGCACCGAAATCACCGGTGGAGCACTCGATGATCTTTCGCGCACTCTCGGCCATGGCACTGGTGTCCGGTGCCTGCGTTGCCGAAACGCATTCCTTCGCAGCCTGAATGGCTGCCGCATCGTCGCGAGCGAGGGTACGACTGTGCTGGTGGGCGCGTAGTGCCAAATAGCCGCCGGCGCCGACGCCGCCGGCCAGCAGCACAAGCGCCGCGGTGATACCGATAAACCAACGGCGATCCAACCGCGACGGGCTTCCCTCCACACCCTCAGACTCCGCCTCGGTTCCGACCTCGGATTCCTTCGAATCCTCGGCCTTCACCTCCGTAGTGGTCTGGTCGGTTCCGACCTCGGATTCCTTCGAATCCTCGGCCTTCACCTCCGTAGTGGTCTGGTCGGTTCCGACCTCGGATTCCTTCGAATCCTCGGCCTTCACCTCCGTAGTGGTCTGGTCGGTTGCGACCTCGGATTCCTTCGAATCCTCGGCCTTCACCTCCGTAGTGGTCTGGTCGGTTCCGACCTCGGATTCCTTCGAATCCTCGGCCTTCACCTCCGAAAACGACGAGTCGTCCGCATCGGCGGGGTTCAGCCGGCTGGCGCCAGCATCTCCTTCCATCCGTCGTCTCCTGTTTTGCTCGAGTTTTCGACGGCGTACTTGACACCATCGGGCCCAACCAACTCACCGCTTTGCGGACTGTAGATCGCCGTGGGAGGCCCGCTGGGAGTGTAGACGCAGGGGTTCGGCTGCTGTCCGTTGCACTGCACCGTACCCGATCCGGGTCGCTGCAGCGGATCGCTGATCGGCGGCGGCGTCCCTGCCACGCGGTCGGCGGGTGCCGGGTTGAGGCCGGTGTTGATCGACGGTGCGGGTATGACCTGGCCCGGGTTGATCGGCTGGTCGCAGCGAGCACCGGGTGCAGGACAGTTCTTAATCTGGTTCGGGTCGCCGTACCACGGGTTCGTACCCAGCGGCACGTACGGCTTGGGGTCGCGGCACTCGCGCGGCGTTGCCGCACGCTTCCCGGGCACGTCGACACACGGGATGTTGCGCGACCCGCGGACCACGTTGGCGGGCGTTTCCTTCGGAACCTTGCAGTACAACCCGGATGGCAACGGCTGCGGGCTGGTGTCCGCCGGCGATCGCCACTCCGACGCTGGGAGAAAACCGGTCAGACATGGTGGCGGCTGATTGATCGACAGTGCCAAGTCGAGCGCGAGGCGCCCATCGCGCTCGTAGGGCGCTGCAACTGCCTGTGCCTCCGAAGCCCCTTGTGGCAGGAACACCAAATACTGTTCGAGCCCGTTATGATAACGCTTGAGCATCTCGAGCACGATCTCGAGGTTCGCCAGCGTCTGCGGCAACGACTCTCGGACATCGCCGAATACCGCGCTGACCTGATCCGCGGTTGGCGCTCCCTGAGTCAGGATGCTCTGCAGGTGCTGGTCGTTTTGCGCGGCCTGGGCGCCGAGGTTGTTCAAATTGCGCGCCCAGCGCTCGATGGCATTGCCGGAGTTGACCTGGCTTTCCAGGATCGGCCCGGAGTGTTGGATGATGTCGTTGACGTCACGGATATTGGTGTTGAAGTCGCTGGTGATCGCCTGGGTTGCGTCAGTTAGCCGTTGCAGCGCTGGACCGAGTCCGCCGACCGCTTGCGCTGTTTCGTCGAGCAACGAACTGATCTTCTCCTTCGGCAGCACCGCCAGCCCTCGATTGGCGGTGTCTAATGCCGGCCCAATCTCAGCGGGCACAGTGCCTTTAGTGATGGTTTGTCCGGGCGAAAAGTACTTGCCCGGGTTACCAACCGACACCAGGTCCAGATACTGCTCACCAACGGCCGACACCGAATGCACGTTTGCTGTCGCATCGATCGGGATCTTGTAGCGGTTGTCGATGCTCATCGTTGCCTGCGCACCGGTTTCCGTCGGCTGCACGTCGGTGACCTTGCCGATCGTGATACCGCGATAAGTGACATTAGAGGTCCGATACAGACCGCCGGATGAGGGCAGATCCGCCTTCAGCGTGTACTGACCGATACCTGCCACGCTCGGAAGGCGCAGGTAATACCAGCCCAGCACGACAATCGCGATCACTGTCAGAACACTGAACAGGATCAGCTGTCGTCTGAGGAATCGCGTCAGCATTGCCTGTCCGCCCTTTCGACCAGCGGCCCACCGGGCGCATCATTCGGGTTCGGCGTATACCGCACGTCCGGAATCATGGTTTCGGGATCGCGGCCGTACGACTGCTCGAGCGCGCGCAACGCACCGGAGAACCCGGTGCCGGTCAAAAATGCGTTGTCGACGGCGGAAAGGGTCAGGTCTAACTCCAGCGACAGATTCATGTAGTCGCCCCGCATCAACTTCGGCACGCTATCAATGTGGAAGGGCTGGGTACCGAGAATCTTCAACGCCCCGAACAAGTATGGTGCGGCGCGACCGAGTTCCCGCAACGGACATTGCAACGACTCCAGATCCTGATGAAGATTGGGCCGCGCACCAGATAAGTATCGGTCGGCTTGCTCGCTGAGCCTACCCAACGCATCCGTCGCGTCGACGAGCAGCTGCTGTTTTTCGTTGAAATGCTTGATCAGCGGCGGGAATTCGGTGAGGACCCGATCGACCACATCCGAGCGGGGACCCACATAGGCCAGCAACCGGTTGGTGGAATCGATGGCATGGGTGATGTCGTAGCGCTGCTCGTTGACCTGCCGGGTGAAGGTATCCAGTTTTCCTAGCAGAGCACGAAGCTGATCGGCTCGCCCACGGACGATGTTGTAGATCTCGTTTTGCAGCACTTCAAGATTGGGGATGCCGCCACCACGCAGGATCAGAGCCAGACTAGCCAGAGTTTGCTCAATCGTGGGGTACGCCGACGAGTTCTTCAGAGGAATGGTGTCCCCATTCTTCAGCAGCTCAGGCGAGGGGTGTGGCGGAGCTGCCAGCTCCACATGCTGGGACCCCAGCAGACTGGTCTGCCCGATCTTGGCGGTGGCATTCTTCGGTAGCTTGATGCCCTTGTCCAAACTCAACGTCAGGGTGGCCACCCAGTTCTTCAACTTGATTGCTCGCACCGAGCCAACGAAGACATCCGCAACGAGAACGCGGCTGTTGTTGTTGAGCGCCAAGGTTTCTGGCATCTGCACGTAGATGGTGTAGGAGCCGGGTCCCGTGCCCGGGCCGCCGGGGATCGCCACATTCGCAATTCCCCGCCAGCCACACGAGCTCAGCATCACGGCTGCAAGGAGCAGAGCCAACCCTTGCCACACCCCGCGTCGGGCCCAACCGGAGATGACGCGCACCCCGCTCCGCAGCTCGCGGTAGGGCTTGCCTTTCGCGCCCACGGCGCTCGTCGCGCGACTCACTGCCCGCCTCCTGTCGGTGCGGCGGCCGCCTCAGCCGGCAACGGTGGTCCGGCGGGTCCCGGCCCCGGCGCCGGCGTTGGCGGGACGGGACCCGGGACCACGCCCGGTGCCGGCGGCGGCGGGGGGATCGGCACCTGGGGAGCCTGCACCCCGATCGGTGGCAACACCGGATACTCGTCATACGCATTCGGGGGCCCGGGCGGTGTCTGCAGCCCCGATTGCGGCGGCGCGATGTCGGGCCCACCCATCAGTTCAGCCAGCGACTCCGGAGTCATCAGACCTGCGGTGATCGGTCCGACTTGAACGCCTTGCATGCCGGGCGCGACAACCCAGCCGTGTTGGGTGTTGCGGTGCGACAACGGCGTGTCCGGCACCCAGATCCCGGGCACGGTAGTGTCCTTGTACCCGTTGGGCGGCTGCAACCGCGGCTCGGAGTAGGCGACTTCTTTGGGAAGGGTCTCGGCAGTGCTGAAAAGGTTCAACCCGAATGGCAAATAGTTGAACTTGATCGCATCGAGAATCGGTGCCAGATACTGCGCACAGAGCTCGGCGGACTCCTGGTACCCGGCTCGGCTGCCGGCCTGAATCGCGCTGCAGATGAACTGCATCGGATTAGCGAAGTTTTGGATCGCTGAGATGGCGACGACGGCGCCGTGCGACGGGTGGTAAATCTGGTTGATGTTGGCTGCCGCGGTCGGTAGAACGTGCAGTCCGGTCTCCAATCCATTCAACGGATCGGGCTGCAACAGGGTCGTGGTCGCGGTCGCGAGATTGTCAATATCGTGTGCCAGCACCTCGCGGTTCTTCTCCAGGAATGGCCGCAAGGTGGCAAGCATGCTGTCTAACTGTTGGATCGCGTTCGCCAGGTCGCGATCGGAGCCGACCAAGCTATCGGTGAACTGAGCCAGGTTCTTGTTCAGCGCGACGAACTGCTGGTCATCCTGATGCAGGGCATTGACAAAAAGCGCCAGGCTGCGCAGGACCGCGAAAAAGTCACCACGACCCTCGTTCAGCGCCGTCAGCGCACGCGACAGAGCGTCGAACGTGGTGTTGATTTGCTTGCCCTTGCCGGCCAGCCCGTCAGCGAATGACTCGATAACATCGCCGAAAGGCCCTTTCGGCTGTTCTTTGGTGGGGCCGAGTTTGGAAATGATGTTGGTGACGCTGTTGCGCAGCTGGTCCCACTCGGTTGGCACCTGTGTCCGCTCGATCGGGATCACCGCGCCATCGGCCAGTACCGGGCCGCCTCGGTAAGGCGGAGTCAACTGGATATTCCGCGCCGCCACCAGGGTCGGGTTAAGGATCACCGCCTGTGCGTTCGCGGGCACCTTGTATTTGTTGCTGTAGTGGAACGTCACTTTCATCTTGTCGCCGGCGGGCTCGATCTTGTCGATCGAACCCACCCGCACACCCATGATCTGGACCTTGTCCCCGGAGTAGAGTCCGTTGGTCTCCGTGAAGTAGGCCACCACCGTGTTGTTGGTCAACTTCTGGTAGAGCTCGCGGCCCACAAAGAAGACGACCAGAGCCAACACCACCACTAGCGACCCGACGATCACCGACGCCCGCGACAGTCTGGGAAGTCGCAAGTTGCGGATATCGAAGACGGTGCTCAACTCTGGCTACCTCCCAAGCTTCCTCCGCCACCACCTGGCTGACTTCCCAGTACGCCGGGCGGGATGAAGGGTGCGGGCAACTGCTGGCCCGGTCCGGGCGGCGCCGGCGGTCCGGGAGCCAACGGCGGCGCCGGCGGTGCCGCCGCGGGATTGGCCGGAGCAGGGCCTGAAACGGGTGCGTTGGGCGGTTCCGAACGCGCCCCTGGCGGCGCGTTCGGCGGCAACGGCACAGGTGTGCCCGGGACGTCGGGCGGCACCTCGCCGGGTCGTCCGGCGATCGGGATACCAGGTGTTGGTGGTAGCCCGTTCGGGTTGGGTGGCGACGCCATGACGTCGGGCGGGGCCAAGTCCGGACCACCCAGCGGGCCGAACGGGCCTAGGTTTTGGTTAATGCCCGCACACGGCAGCGGGTTCCACGGCCGCGGCAAGAGATCAGGAGTCGGCGTGTAGGAGCAGGGCGATCCAGGTGGAACGGCCGGCCCGGGGTGATCCGGGGTGCCCTCCAACACTGGCGGTGCCGGCGGCGGCGCTCCGTTCGGCAAGCGGGTGCCGTTGGGATCAGGGAAGCGGAACGCGGGTAGTCCGGCATTGCGCCAGAACTCCTCGGGGTCGATGCCGCGTTTCTTGAACGCGGCGTCAACCCACGGCTGCAAGATCCAGTACGGCAGCAGGTTGGCCAGGATCACCTTGAAGTACGGTCCGGAAGCGACGGCCTCGTTCACGGCCGCGGCGGCTTTACCGAGCGTTACGAGGATTTGAGCTAGGTCGTCCTTGCGGGCCACCAGCAAATCGCTCACGATACGCAGCTGCTCCAGGACGTGGTTCAGATTGGGGTTGTCGTTGATGAGCCCCTTCACCTGAAGAGAGAAATACGAAACGTTGCCCAGCAGCGCGCTGATGGCCCGACTGCGTTCGTTGAAGGCAACCAGCAGGGCCTTTGCGTTGACCAGCAGCCGATCGACCTGTTGGCTGCGGTCGCCCAGCACGCTGGCCACCTTATTCGCCTGCGCGAGTAGGTGTTTGACCTCTTCATCACGTTTGCCGACGGTGTCGGACAGTTTCGCCACGCCGTCCAGCAGGGGGCTTAGGTGGGGGTAGGTCTCATCGATGGTCTGCGACAACACGTTCAGCGAGCGCTTGACGGTGTCAATGTCCCAGCCGGCTGCCGCCCGTGTCACGTCGAAGAAGGCGTCATAAATCTGGTACGGGGTGGTGCTTTGGCCCAGCGGCAGCACCCCGTTCGGACGCAGCGCCTGGGTGCCGCGCGGCTCGATTTCGAGGACCTTCTTACCGAGGATGGTGTCGGTCTTGATTGCCAGCCGGCTTTCGGTGCCGATGGTGTTGCTTCCGGTGGAGAACTTGATCACGACGTGATCGCCGTCGATCTTGAGTCCTTGCACAACACCGACGTTGACGCCAGCGATGCGTACTTTGTCGCCTTTGTTCAGTTGGCCGGTGTCGGCGAACTGCCCGTAGTAGCTCGGCTGGGCGAACAGCATGGGGACGCTGGTCATGGTCTGGCCAAAGGCCACGATCATCAGCACCACCACCAGGCCCATGAGCCCGATGCGAAGCCGGTTGGGAGGTTCGAGCGTTCTCATTGGGGCGTACACCTGCCCGTCGGCTGCTGCCAAATCCGGACCGTGCGCACCGGACCGCCCGGCTGAAGCCCGTTCCACTTGATCGTGATGTCGCAAGCGTAAAAGTTCACCCAGTCTCCGTAGGTGCCGATCACGCGCCCGATCGTGTTCAACGCGGGCGGGGCCCGATGGAACAGATCGTCGTACTGATCACGTTGATCAATGATCGGCTGCTGGACGGCCTGCAGATAATTCAGTCCCTTGTGCAGCAGCGCGCGGTTGTCGGCCAACAGGTCGGCGACCGTTCCGGCCGCGTTGCTGATGTTGGCGGTGCCGGCGGCCAGTGGATCGGCGTGGTTCTTTAGACCGGTGACAAGTTTCTCGAAGTTGTCAACGGTCTGATCGAATTCCCTGCGATGCCTAGCGGTGGTGTCCAGCACGGTGTTGAGGTTCTTGATCACCTCGCCAATCGCCTGGTCACGCTCGGCGATGTGGGAAGTCAACTGTGCTGTCTGGTCAAGGATGTCGTTGATGGTCCCGCCTTGACCCTGGAATACGGTGATGATGGTCGATGCGATGGTGTTGACCTTGTCCGGATCGAGCGCCCGAAACAGCGGTCTGAACCCACCGATCAGCGCGTCGAGATCCAGGGCTGGGGAGGTGCGCGACAGCGGGATAAATCCGCCCGGCGGCAGAACCCGGTCGGACCCTTCGCCCTGACCGCGCTTGAGCTCGACATAGCGGTTGCCGATCAGATCCTGATAGCGGATCTGTGCTGTCGTTGACTGGTACAGCGGCAAGTCCCGCTCGACCGTGAAGTCCACCCGTACCCGCCGGCCACCGTTGATCAGCTGGACGTTTTTGACCTTGCCGACCTCCACTCCGGAGGCCCGGACGAATTGGCCGTTGCGCAGCCCGCTGGCATTGCTGAACTCCGCGGAATAGCTATAGGTCCGGTCGAAGCGCATCTGACCGAACACCACGACGATCAGCGCGGTGAACAGCAGCAGCACCACCGCGATGATGCCGAGCCTGACAGCGGTACCGGTGATTTTCATGGGTTGATCGTGTTGTCTCCTACTTGACGGCCCCAGACGTACTCGATGGCATATGGCGAGCCCGTGTCGATGTGGTTATACGGTGCAACGCTGTTGCCGGTGTCCATCACCAACATGGGTGCTGGCCAGAAATCACGGGTAATGGTCTGCCAGCAGCCCGGTGCACCACCCGGTCCGCCGTGAGCATTCACGCGCGGCAGATTCTCCGGGTAGATATAGGGATTCGGCGCGCCACCAACCAGCCCGGCCAGCCCCGCTAATCCCTGGGTTAGCACGGTGGCGGTCAATCCCGCGGGAGTCAGGACGAATCCCAACCCGGACAGCGCTTCCGTTTCCGTTCGCAGTGCGTAACCGCCACGGCCGCCGGTCCCTAAATAGACCTTGTGTTCCACATCGTGGTAGTTGCGGATGGTGCAGTACAGCTCCGGGCTGTAGGTGTCGAGCAGCTTGGCGGTGGGAACCAGGTCGGCTGCTCCCCGCTCCAGGTACGGCCCGCCCCTGCGGAAGACGTCTTCCGTGGTGTTGCCGAATCCGGTCGCAGCCAGCAACGCCGCATCCAGATCCTTTTCCTGACGGTGCAGCGTGCGCGCCGTGATCACCGCATTGTTAAGGAAGTCGAACAGATCCGGCGCCGCGTTGGCGTACACGTCACCGAGGGCGGCCAATTGTTGTATGTCGTGGCGGACCTGCGGCTGCTGCGGGTTCACGTCGTCGAGGACGGCGTTCGCCTTGACCAAGGACTGGCCGAACTTCTCGCCCAACCCGTTCAGCGCTTCCGCGGCTCCGCTCAGTGTCAGGTTGACCTTGACCGGATCCACTTTCTCGGCGATCGACGTAATCGTCTGGAACAACGTGTTGATCTCCGTCGTCACCGACGTCGCGTCGATGACATCATGTGGCGTGATCCGTTGCGGGCTGGGGTTTTTCGGTGACGTCAGTGCCACATATTTATTGCCGAACACCGTGGTCGCTTTGATATTCGCGTCCACGTTGGCCGGAATCAGCTTGATGTACTTGGGATTAACGTCGAGGATAAACTTCGCTGCCGGCTTGCCGTCATGCTTGACTTCGGAAATGCTGCCCACCCGCCCGATCTGGACACCGTTATAAGTGACCGGCGCCCCGGGATCCATCACCAGACCGGCGCGCGCCGACAGCATTGTCAGTGGTGTCTTTGGGGTGAAATTGCCCCGAAACTGCCAGTACACCAGTGCAGTGATCAACACGCCGAGTGCCAATGCCACCACCCCCGCCGTCTTGTACGGCGGGGTACGCATCGGGTTGATTTTGCCTCGCGGTGTCGTCATGGCAGCTACATCGTCAGGTTGAAGTTCGGGTTGACGCCGTAGAGCGCCAACGCAGCAAAGAGGGCAACGACCTGGACAGAGACCAGCGAGAACCGCATCGACCGCCCGACTGCCTCACCCACGCCGACCGGGCCGCCGCTGGCCGTGTAGCCGTAGTAGCAGTGGGTGAGCATGACCAGCCCGGCGATGATGACTGCCTCCACGAACGACCACAGGACGTCCTCGGGACGCAGGAATGACCGGAAATAGTGGTCGTAAGTGCCCGAGGGTTGGCCGTACAACACGGTGGTGACGAGCTGCGGGGAGATGAACGACATCAGCATCGCCGCCGCATACAGGGGAATGATCACGACCAGGCCAGCCAACGCGCGGGTGGACACCAGATACGCGATCGACTTGATGCCCATCACCTCCAGCGCGTCAATCTCCTCACTGATCCGCATCGCGCCCAACTCGGCCGTCGCGCCGGCGCCGACAGTGGCCGCCAGCGCTACGCCGGTCACCACCGGCGCGGCGATGCGCACGTTGATCAACGCGGCGAAAAAACCCGTGAACACGTCGAAACCGATGTAACCGAGCGACGCATAGCCTTGGATGGCGACCAGCGAACTACCGGACAGGGTCACGAAGGCAACAATCGCGACCGTTCCGCCGACGACCGCCATCGCGCCGGTGCCCATCCCGATCTCGGCGATCAGCCGCAGCACCTCCCGGCGGTAATGCCGCAGCGCCCAGGCAAACCCCGTCGCGCCTTCCACCGCAAACCAGGCCATCTGTCCGACCCGGCTCAGTTCGCGACCCGCGGCACCGCCGTAGCGGCTGAGGTTGGCAGTTGCTCGCGGGAAGCGCGCGCGCAGCACCTGGATCGTCGACATGTCAGCGCCCCGTTCCGAAACGGACACCGATGGTGGTCAGGATGACGTTGACCGCATACAGTGCGACCACACACAGCACCACGGTCTCGTTGACCGCGGTGCCCAGTCCCTTGGAGCCACCCCGCACGGTCAGGCCCCGGTAGCAGCCGACCAGCCCGGCGATCAGTCCGAACACGGCGGCCTTGACGGTCGCGATGACCACCTCTGGCAAGCCGGTGATCAAAGTCAGCGAGGTGAGGTAGGCGCCACCCGACACGTTCTGCAAGTAGACACCAAAGATGTAGCCGCCGACCAGACCCACCATGACCACCAGGCCGTTGAGCAGGGTGGCGACCACGGTGGCCGCCAGCACGCGAGGCACCACCAGTCGGTGGATCGGGTCGATGCCGAGCACCTCCATCGCGTCGATCTCTTCGCGGATGGTCCGCGCGCCCAAGTCAGCGCAGATCGCGGTCGAACCCGCACCGGCCACCACCAACACCGTGGTGAGCGGACCCAGTTGGGTGACCGCACCGATCGCCGCACCGGCCCCGGAGATGTCGGCGGCCCCGGCCTGAGCCAATAGAACGTTGAGCGTGAAGATGAGGAGCACGGTGAGCGGGATCGACACCGCGATCGTCGGCAAGATGCCGACCCGCATGATGAACCAGCACTGCAGGATGAACTCGCGCCACTGGAACGGGACGCGAAATAACGCCTTGCCGGTCAGCACACACATCCGGAAAAAGCCACCGACGAGGGTGATCGGCGGACCCAGTTGATCGCGGACATAGTCGGTGAGCCGCGGCTGCGTCGTCGTCACTGCTGCCCCCTCACCATCAAACCGCGAGCTCCCAGGTGTAGCGGCGGTTGATGTCGCACGCCTCCTCCTTGCCCCGACCCTCGGTGTGTGACCGCCGCCTCCCTACTCACAGGTAGTAAGAGAGACCACAGGACTGTACCCGATGGCCCGCGGCGCGTACACCGCAATCCGCACAATTGACCCTCCGTCGCCGCCATAGTGAAATTGCCATCATCGTCAATTTCCTGTTCTGGCTGTAGGACAGCTCTTTTCGGCGTCCGGGTCGGGCTTCGTCGCGGCGCCGTACCGTCTGCGCAATTCGGTCTTGAGCACCTTTCCGGCCGGGTTACGCGGCAGTGCATCCACGATTTCCAGACCCTTCGGGTGCTTGTAGCGCGCCAGCCGACCGTCGAGGAATTCGTCAATGTCTTCGAGCCGCAGGTCGTCTCGATTGACGGCTGCGACCGCGACGGGAACTTCGCCCCACCTCTCGTCAGCTCGGCCGATAACGGCAACTTCGACGATGGCGGGATGACTGGCCAGGACGTTTTCCACCTCTGCGCAGTAGATGTTTTCTCCGCCGGAGATGATCATGTCCTTCTTACGGTCGACGACCCAGACGTAGCCCTCGTCGTCCATTCGCACCAGGTCACCGGAATGAAACCAGCCACCCGCGAACGCTTCCGCGGTCGCTTCCGGATTGTTCCAGTAGCCGCTCATCAATGTTGGTGCGCGATAAACGATTTCGCCGACCTCACCGACCGGGACGTCGTTCATGTCGTCGTCAACTACCCGGGCGGCGACCGTCGGGATGACCCTGCCGACCGATCCACGTTTTCTGATGGCGTCCTCACCGAGCAGCATGCAGGTGACCGGCGACATTTCGGTCTGACCGAATGCCGCGAGGATTTGGGCGCCGGGGAAGGTTTCTGACATCTGCCGCAACAACGTGTCCGACGCCGGTGCCGCTCCCCAGGAGATCACCCGCAACCGAAGCTCACGCGGATTGGCCTGCTGTTCGGCGCACACCGCCTGCCACTGTGCGGGCACCAGGAAGATGCCGGTGACTTTTTCCGCCGCCAGCACATCGAGCAGCTGTCCGGGGTCGAACGCCCCGAGGGGATGGATCACCGTGGGGATCCCGAGCAACATCGGCGTCAGCATGTTGCCGAGCCCGGCGATGTGGAACAGCGGCACGCCGATGAAACCGACGTCGTTGTTGAGGTCGACGCCGTGGGTGTAGAGCGCGGTCATCGTCTGCCCGGTCAGGTTGGTGTGGGTCAGCACCGCGCCCTTGGGCCGGCCGGTCGTTCCCGAGGTGTACATGATCAACGCCGGCGCGTCGTTGGGGATGTCGACGGGTTGGTGTGGATCGCCGGTCATCTCGTTCACCAGGTCTTCGTAGCCCAGCAGGCCGTCTTCGGTGGCACCACCGGCGACGACGATCATGCCCAGCCTGGGCTCCTTGTCGCGGACAGCGCTGGCCACCGTCGCCAGCACGGGCTCCGTGATCATGACGCGCGGCTCACAGTCGGCCACCAGGAAGGCAAGCTCGGCGGGCGTGAGCCGAAAGTTCACCGGCACCGCGATCGCACCGATCATGTTGGCGGCCAGGACTGCCTCGATGAACTCGGTGCGGTTGAGCATCAGGATCATCACCCGGTCGCCGAACCCGACCCCGCGTCGGCTCAGGGCACCGGCCAGTGCCGCGACTCGGCCCCGCAGCTCCATCCACGTCAGCGTCTTGCCCAAGAATCTCAGCGCCGGCGCATCCGGCTGCATCAGCGCATGGCGCTCGAGTTGGTTGACCCAGTTCTGGCGGCGGGAAAGGTAAGGCTGCTCAGTGGAGGCGGCGGTCTGGCCGGTCATCAGCGCGGTCAAGTAGTGGTGTCCCTTCGTCGTCGTTCGCGCCCTGGCGGCAAGTTGATATTTGATCAAACATGGTGTTGTGTGGGTCACATTATGGCCTGACCGTCGCGAAGACAAGCGCTGGAAACGCAGGTGAACGCACCACTTTCCGCATCTGTTGCCGCATCTCGTGTTCGCCAGCCGCGCAGCTGGCGACCAGTGCGCCGGGCGCAATTGTCTGACGAGGTCGCGGGACATCTACGTGCCGCGATCATGTCCGGAACGCTGCGTCCGGGGACGTTCATCCGGCTCGACGAAACGGCCGCCCAGCTCGGTGTCAGCGTCACGCCGGTGCGCGAAGCGCTGCTCAAGCTCCGCGGCGAGGGCATGGTCCAGCTTGAACCGCACCGTGGCCACGTCGTGTTGCCGTTGACCCGTCAAGACATCCACGACATTTTCTGGCTGCAAGCAACGATCGCCACGGAGCTCGCCGCCACGGCCACCGATCTGATCACCGACGCCGAAATCGACGAACTCGAACACCTCAACGAGGAGCTGGCCGCAGCCGTCGGCTCCGGTGATACCGAGGCGATCGCGTCAGCGGAGTTCGCCTTTCACCGCGTTTTCAACCAAGCGAGCGGCCGGATCAAGCTGGCGTTTTTTCTGCTGCATGCCGCGCGCTACATGCCGGCATTGGTCTACGCCGCCGACCCCGACTGGGGTGCTGCCGCGGTAGCCAATCACCGGCAGCTGATCAGCGCGCTGCGTAGTCGCGACAAGGCCGCTGTGCTCGAGCACACCACCTGGCAGTTCACCGACGGCGCAGAGCGACTGATCCAGAAGCTCGAACGCACCGGAATCTGGAGGTAGTCAAGAACTGGCGGCCAGCTGCTCGGCGCGGCGTTTGAGGTTTTCCGCCAGGTAGTCCAGCACGTCGTTGACCATTTTCTTCACCATCGGCTTGGGCACCGACATCTCGGTCTCGACGTCCATGTCGACGGTCAGCAGCGACTTCGGACCCATCTCCACCACGCTGAACAACTGCTCGTGCTTGGTGAAATGGTCGCCTTGTTGCATGACGGTCTGAATCTGCGTGGGGCCCGGGTAGTAGACGGCCTGGATGTAGGTGCCTTCGATGCCCTGCCAAGCCATGTCCAAGCGCAGCTGGCTGGGCCGCCCGTCGTCGTAGCGGGCCAGCACCCAGAGGCCTTTGATCTCCTCGTTCCACTGTGGGTAGGACTCAAAGTCGGCGACGATGGCCATGATTGAGCCGGCGTCGGCGGCAACTTCGACTGTCTTGCTCACGAACGGCATTGGCTGAGCATACGTGGATGCACTGGGCGACTAACTGACACAGGCCGTCGACAACAGCGCTCGAATCGCGTCGGGGATCGGTACCGGTTTGCGGGTGGCCCGATCGACGTAGACGTGCACCCAGTGCCCCAGCGCCGCGACTGTCTGCGGCTCGTCGGCGGTGAGTTCCTCGGCAGCGCGAAACAGGCCGAGCCGGTAGGTGACACTGGTGCGCCCGAGCCGAGTTACCGCCAGCCCGACGACGAGCCGCTCCGGGAAGTGCAGCTCGGAAAAGTAGCGACAGCCGGACTCGGCGACGATGCCCTGTGCCGGCATGGTGACCGGATCCACTTCGATGTTCGTGTTGATCCAGCCGTTGATCGCGGTGTCGAACAGCTGGTAGTAGACGGCGTTGTTGAGGTGGCCGAACATGTCGTTGTCGGCCCATCGGGTGAGCACCGGCCAGTGCACCGGAAAGTCGCGGCTGGTGAGGTTGTCCGGTGTAGGCGGGACCGACGTCATGGTTGTATTCCAACATGTTTCGAATTCGGGGCGCCGTGCTGGAGCGGATCGGGCTGCCGCGCCCCTACGCACGATCGAAGCCCATCGATGTGGCCGAGTTGGATTTGGCGCCGCCAGCCGCGGGCGAGTTACGGGTCCGCATCGAAGCCGCGGGGGTGTGTCACTCCGACTTGTCGGTGGTCGACGGCACTCGGGTGCGACCTGTGCCCATGCTGCTCGGTCACGAGGCCGCCGGGGTCGTCGAACAGGTCGGCGACGGGGTTGGCGATGTGGCGGTGGGGCAGCGGGTGGTCATGGCGTTCTTGCCGCGCTGCGGGCGCTGCCCGGCTTGCGCCACCGAAGGCCTTACCCCGTGCGAACCGGGCAGCGCCGCCAACGCGGCCGGGACCTTGCTCGGCGGCGCGATGCGGCTGAGCCGCGAAGGTCGCCCGGTGTACCACCATCTCGGCGTATCTGGCTTTGCGACCCAGGCTGTGGTCAACCGGGCCAGCGTGGTGCCGGTCGACTTCGACGTTCCGCCAACCGTTGCCGCTCTGCTGGGGTGTGCCGTGCTGACCGGTGGCGGTGCCGTGCTCAATGTCGGCAGACCGAAACCTGGCGACACCGTGGCGGTCGTCGGGCTCGGTGGCGTAGGTATGGCTGCCGTGCTAACCGCGTTGGCGCACAACGATATTCGCGTGGTCGGGGTCGATCAGCTGCCGGAGAAGTTGGCAACCGTTCGGGCCTTCGGCGCGCACGAGGCCTACACGCCGCAGCAGGCCAGCGAGGCCGGTGTCAAGGCCGCCGTAGTGATTGAGGCCGTCGGCCACGCCGCCGCGTTGCAGACCGCGATCGAGCTGACCGCTGCGGGCGGGCGGACGATCACGGTGGGGCTGCCGCCACCGGAGACGCGGATTAGCTTGTCGCCGTTAGGATTTGTCGCAGAAGGCCGCGCACTGATCGGCAGCTATCTCGGTTCCGCGGTGCCCGGCCGCGACATCCCCCGGTTCGTGCAGCTGTGGCGATCGGGCCGGTTGCCGGTGGAGTCACTGGTGTCCTCGAGAATCAGTCTCGACAAGATCAACGAGGCGATGGACCAGCTGGCCGATGGTGCCGCCATTCGGCAACTGATTACCTTCTAGGGTGGCGTCCTGGATCACTCGAGCGGTACCAGCTCGGAAGCGACTGGCAAACTCCCCTTCATGTCGCTGAGCAGCGTCTCCGTGGGGTCCACCGGCTGGCCGGGGATTCCCGCGGCGGTAAGCGCATGGGCCTTGAACGCCCGTGCCGCCCCGCTCAGCACATGCTGAACGGTGGTCGTCCGGCGACCCACGGTCAATGGCCAACCGTCGTCCCAGAGTGTGACTTCCGTGAAATGGCGATCCAAGGCTTCGAACACCAACTCTTGGACACGTGAATTGGTCGCGAACACACCGGCACTGACCGCCAATCCTTGGCTGACCCATGCCGTGCTCGTCGGCGCGAACCGGGACTTCAGCTCGAGGGCGTGCACGCCCAGAATCTGCAACGGCCGCGTATCGCCGTGCTGCGGCAAGAGCACAGTCACCTCCCAGCCGGCTGCCACGCGGTCGTACAGCCATCCGCCGGCCGAGCGCACCACATCGACGACCGAGTTCGCGACAACGTCGAGCCGGTATTTGAGCGCTGCAGCCTGGGGATCGCTGAAGCGCCTCGCAGAATGCGGGTTTAGCGCCACAGTGGAGGTCGTCATCGCATCCCTTCAGCATTGTCGTCAAACGACGCCGAGACGTGGCCCGGCCCACATAGCGTGACAGTTTTACTTGAATCTGTAAAGCCTGTGTCATGCGCGACGGCGGCGCGCTTTGAGCTCGGCGAGAACTTGTTCAGTGTGCTCACCGAGCTGTGGCGCGGTGGATCGTGGTGCCCACGGGGTGCCGTGGAAGTCGGCCGGGGTGGCGACCATCGGGACCGCTCCGCGCGGGTCCGGTACGTCGACGAGGCCGCCGGCGGCATGGAACTGCGGATCGACGACCATGTCTTCGATCGAATTGATCGGCGACCAGAAGAACTCCGGTTCGCTAGCGAAGGTCTCCGCCCACTCGTCAAGCGGTTTGGTCGCGAAGATCTCATCCAACTGGGCGATGAGCTCGACGGCGTTGGCGGCGCGCGCTCGGCCGTCGGCGAAGCGGGGATCGGTCAGCCAGTCCGTGCGCCCCACGACGCGGCAAAGAGCGGGCCAATGGCGGTCGCCCTGCAGCCCGACAATCCAGAACCGCCGCCCGTCTCCGGCGGCGTAGTTGTTCATGCACGGGTTGGCCATCGATTCGCGCTGCCCGATGGCGATCGGTTGACCGGTCATCAAGTAGGTATTGATGTCGAAGCTCACCATGTAGGCGCCCTGCCGATACAGCGACGTGGTGACCAGCTGCCCAGTCCCAGTTCGGCCGCGGGCGAGCAATGCGGCGCAGATCGCCGCCGCCAGCGTCATGCCGGCCATGTGATCGCCCATGCCACCGCGCTGAAACGGCGGCGTATCACCCGGGCGGGTGAGCAGATGAGCTACCCCGGCGCGCGACCAGAACGCGGCGATGTCGTAGGCGGCGCGCTCGGCGTCGGGCCCGGTTTCGCCGTAGCCGGTGATCAACCCGTAGACCACACGGGGGAAGGCCGCGGCCACCGACTCGAAGTCCAATCCGAGGCGCCGCAACGCACCGAGGCGCACATTTGTCACGAAAACATCAGCGTCGCTGAGCAATTCGAATGCGAATTTGCGTCCCTCGTCGGTGTTGAGGTCGAGAACGATGCTGCGCTTGGAGCGATTGTCCATCTCGAACGGTGGGTTGGCGTCCAAGTCCAGCCCCAGCATGCGGCCGAACTCGCGCCCCGGGTCGCCCGCGGGCGGCTCGATCTTGATGACGTCCGCACCCCAGTCGGCCAGGATGCCGCTGGCGGCCGGGCCGGCCACCCACACTCCGAGCTCAACGATTTTGACGCCTTCCAGTGGTCCAGCCATGGCCATACCCTGCCACGAACCCCCGGCTCGGGGTTGTTTACAGAGCCGCCATGCTTTGTAAGCTTCAGGCGTGGAGGAACTATGAGCCTGGTCGCCGGGCGCGGGCCGCTGAGCGATGATCCCGCCGGATGGTTCTCGTCACCGCTGCCCAAGGACGTGGTCTACGTCGAACCACATCCCCGGCGAATTCAAGCTTTCCGCGACGGGCAGAAAGTGATCGACACCGAGCGCGCAGTGCTGGTGCATCGCCGAAATCGCCCACTCAGCTACGCGTTCCCCGCCGACGAGGTTGCCGGCTTGCCTGGTGAGCCCGAGCCGCAAGCACCCGGCTTGGTCCGCGTGCCCTGGGATGCGGTCGACACCTGGCTCGAGGAGGGCCGCAAGCTCGTCCACTACCCGCCGAACCCCTATCACCGCGTCGATTGCCGACCCACGCGGCGACGCCTGCGGGTCCAAGTATTGGGCACCACGTTGGTCGACACCGACGACACCGTCATCGTCTTCGAGACGGCGCTGGAGCCTCGCCTTTATGCCGATCCTGCGTTGGTGCGCACCGAGGTACTGCGGCAGAGCGACACGTCGAGCTACTGCAACTACAAAGGTTTCGCGACGTACTGGACGGCCGTCATCGGTGACGGCGTGGTCGAAGACGTGGCTTGGAGCTACCCGGATCCGCCTCCGGAGAGCCTACCGATCAAGGGTTACTTCAGTTTCGACCCGGCACGGGCCGACGTCGCCGCGGAGCTGCCGTCATAGCTCGGCGAGCGCTCCGAGTCGCCTCCGTTCGCGATCGACTTTGTGCCGCCAACCGTCCGTGCGCTGCGAACGCTACAGCCGCGCTTGGGCTTTGATCGCGGTGTCGGTCTGCCGCAGCGGCCGGATCAGCGCTTCCTGAGCAAACGACGCGAGCAGTTGGCCTTCCTCGGTGTGCACCGTGCCCCGGACATACGACATGCCGGCCCCCACTTGGGTGCTCTCATGGGTGTAGAGCAACCAGCCGGTCCACGACACCGGCTCGTGGAAGCTGACCGAGATCGTCATCGGCGCCGTCGACACGGTCAGGTGCGCCTGGCTGGTGCCGATGCCCTCGTGGGCGCGCATCGTGGTCGAAATACCCAGGTGCCCAGTGAAATACGCGACCAGCGCCTTGGCCAGGTCGTCACGTGCGGGGATCGGGTCGTAGTGCACCCACGCATACAACTCCGGCGGCCCGACCTCGTCGGGACTGTTGACGTCGACCACGTCGACCAGCCGCACCTCGCGGCCGGTCATCGGCATCGGCGACGGGTTCGCCGCAGCCGGCGGGGCCACGTCCGGTCGCGGTAGATGGTGGCGGATGACGTCGGGCGAGGGCACGTCGGCCAGCGCCGTCACCGTGATGCAGCGCCGGCTGTTCTGCTGCACCGAGACGACGGCCGTGGCGGTGGAGCGGCCCTCGTGCACGACGTCGATGTCGAGTTCCACCGGCGGGCCGACCATGACGGCGCGGGCGAACACCGCGTGGGCCGAGCGAACCGACTTGCCCGGGAATCGTTTGGCCACCGCGACAATCGCCTGAGCCAGCACCTGGGTGCCTTCCACCACCTGCCGCTCGTCCGCGCCGGCGATACCCGTGTCGCCGGTGAATCGGTCGCCCTGCGCGGCCTGTACGTCGAACAAGTCCAGGAGGCCGGTAACCGACCAGTGTGTCTGCTCAGATTCCGTGGTCACACAGGGAGAGTGACATTGTCGGGGAAAGTTGTAAAGGCTTAGGGCCGGTACGCGTCGATCACCAGGGCCCGGAACCGGTCGATGGTGTCCAGCACGTGGGCCAGGCTGTCGCCGGGCAAGCCGACCTGCACCCAGGTCACACCCAACGCGGCCAGCTTATCCAGGCCGGTCAGATAGGCGTCGGCGTTGAAGTCGTCGCTTGCCGGGCTGCCGCCGTCGAAGTTGCTGAACACCACGTCGATTGCCGACCAATCCCGGTCGGCTGCGTCCAAGCGGCGGCGCAGATCGTCGATGCCGGCGGCAAGCCGCTCGATCGAATCGATGGCCGCCGTGCGGGCGGTCTGGGCCAGCGCCGCCGGGGCGGGGAACGGACACCAGCCGTCGCCGTGCTTGACCACCCGCTGACGGGCGGCCCCGGTGTTGCCGCCGATCCAGATCGGTGGATGCGGCCGACTCACCGGCCGCGGGTGCGCGGTGATCCCGCGGGCGGTGAAATGCCGGCCGTCGAAGCACAGGTCGTCGGTGGTCCACACCGCGCGGATCACTTCGAGCGCCTCGTCGAACAGCTCGGCCCGTTCGTCGTAGTCGACGCCCAGGGCGGCGAACTCGCGTTTGAGGTAGCCCACCCCGGCCGCCAGCGTGAACCTGCCACCGGACAGCAAGTCCAGCGTCGCGCCGGATTTGGCCACCAAGAACGGGTTTCGGTACGGCAACACCACGATGTTCGGAATCAGCCGCAACGAGGTGGTGCGGGCGGCGGCGAAACCCATCGCCACGAACGGGTCCAGCGCGTCGTGGCCACCGGCGTCGAGCCAGCGCTGCGTCGGGGCGGGGTGGTCGGTGAAGCCGAACCCGTGGAACCCGGCGGCTTCGGCCGCCGCAGCAACCGCAGATATCCCCTCCCCACAGGCCAATTCCGGGTGATACGGGTGGCTGTGCATCGGGTGAGTGATCGAGAAGTACACGCCAGGCACGTTACCGCCTAAAACGGCTTGACACTCGTGAGCTAGTCTGTAAAGCCTTGGTTTGGCGTCGTCGCAGTAGGAGGCAACCAGGGTGGGCATCGTGACCACGCGCTACCAGTTGACACCGTTAGCCGACGGCTTCTGTTTCGGCGAGGGGCCGCGGTGGTTCGAAGGACTATTGTGGTTTTCCGACATGCTCGGCGAGGCGGTGCACACCGTCACGCTGGGCGGCTCGATGACGACATTGCCGCTGCCGGGCCACAGCCCGTCGGGGTTGGGATTCCGCCCGGACGGCTCACTGCTGATCGCCTCAACCGAAGACCGGGTCGTGCTGCGCTACGACGGTGACACGGTGACCACCATCGCTGACCTTGCCGCGACGGTGCCCGCGGCTCTCGGGGACATGGTCGTCGACCAAGTGGGGCGTGCCTTCATCGCATCGCCGGCCCTCGAAGGGGGCGTGATCGTGCGCCTCGATCCGGACAACTCGGTGACCGTCGTCGCCGACGACCTCGCTTTCCCCAACGGAATGGTGATCACGCCGGACGCTGGAAGCCTGATCGTCGCGGAGTCGATGGGGCGACGGCTGACCGCTTTCCGCATCACCGACGATGGTGCCCTCACCGACCGCCGGGTTTTCGCCGACGGGTTGGACGGCCCACCCGACGGCATCGCGCTGGACGTCGAGGGCGGTGTGTGGGCGGCGATGACGCAGGCACACCAGTTCGAGCGGATCACCCAAGGCGGTGCCGTGACCGAGCGCATCGACATCGGTGAGCGCGCCGCCATCGCCTGCACGCTTGGCGGGCCGGCGCGGCGCACCCTGTTTCTGTTGTCGAGCACCGACGCTTACCCCAAGCGGCTCAAAGGAACCCGGCTCTCCCGGGTCGACACCGTCACCGTCGATATCCCTGGCGCCGGCCTGCCGTGACGCCGCAAGGCCGAGCATGACCGACGCGTACTACGAGCTGACCGGTGCTGCCGACCCGCTGGGTGAGCAGTTCACTGCCACTGATCTAGTGCGAAGCACCTGGTCGGCGGCGATTCAGCACGCCGCGCCGGTGTCGGCGCTGTTGGTGCGGGCACTCGAGCACTGCGCTCGCCGTGACGACACGCGGCTGAGCAGGGTTGCCGTCGACCTGCTGGGACCGGTGCCCGCCGACGGTGACTTCTGGGTGCGCTCGCGCATCGAACGCCCCGGCAAACAAATCGAGTTGGTCACCGCCGAGATGCTGGGACCGGGACCGGATGGTCGGCCTCGGCCCGTCGCTCGCGGCAGCGGCTGGCGGCTGCAGCAGCTCGACACCGCCGATGTGATGCGGGCGCCTGCGCCGCCGATTGGCCCGCTCACCCAGGGCCGCAGCCGCAATCTGGAAAAGGATTTCGACCGCAACTACGTGCACAGCCTGGACTGGCGGTGGCTCACCCCGCCCCTCAACGACGGGCCGGGGGCATCGTGGATCAGGCCGACCGTGGACCTCGTCAAGGGCGAGACGATGACGCCGCTGCAGCGGCTCTTCGCTGTCGCCGACTGCGCCAACGGCATCGGCTCGAAACTCGACATCACCAGATGGACTTTCCTCAACAATGACCTCGTCGTCCATGTGCACCGAATCCCCGAAGGGGAGTGGATCGGTATCCGCGCCGAAACCAGCTACGGTCCGGACGGAATCGGAACCACCGTCGGCACCCTGTTTGACGAAAGCGCCGCCGTGGGCGCCATTCAGCAGTCGGTGCTGGTGCGGCGGCGGTCTGGCTGACGAGAAATCCGGATCACCAAATTCGTCCCCGGGTGGACGAGATAGCAACTCGCGGAACAAGTTTCGCAGTTTACGCCATATTCACAGGTCATATTCACGGGCCAGGCCGGCGACGGTTAGCGAACTTCTCGCCCCTTGGCGGGCGCCGCCGCGGGCCGATGCGAGATGACCTCGACAAGCCGCAGGTGCATGCGTTCGTCCGAGGCCAGCATCGCAGCGATGACACATGCCACATCGTCAGGCGCCACCCTGCTGCCCGGCCACGCCGACCGGACGAGCGAAGCCCGCACGCCGGTGCCGACGAATTCGGCATCCAAGCCCGAGACCCAGACGTCGAGTGCTTGCCGGCTTGCCGCCGACACCGCCGTCCTCGGTGGCTTCGTCCCGGCGACGAGGTCCGGGCTGACCAAAACGACGTCGCCGTGTCCATGCCGGATCATCGGCGGAATCAGTTGCGCGGCAAGGTGCTGCGCGCCAACCACGTGCGCCTCGGCAGCGCACAGGCCGGCATCGGTGATCAGCACGTCGACCTCACCGATGAGATAGCGAGCGGACTCGACGAACCGATCGATGGACACCGTGTCAGCGAGGTCGAGATAACCGGCGAACGCCGTGGCCCCCTGGCCCCGAAGGCGACTTGCCAGCCGCTCACAGTGGTCGGGACGGCGTGCGCCCATCAGCACCAGGTCGCCGCGCTGGGCCAATCGCGCGGCGGCTGCCCGGCCGACTGGTGACCATGCCGCGGTCACCATGACGGCGCGCGCAGGCTGGCCCCCTTCAGCCACGGCGAGCGGCTAGGATTTGGTGGTCGGATACGTCATCTGCGGGCGAAACGGCCCCCGCCAAGGACCAACAAAGTGGCACCCAAACAGCGTGACACTTCACCTACAGTTTGTAAAGTTTCGAATGTGAACCACCCGTCACCGACTGAGGCCGACACGTCGACCCGGCAGCGGATCCTGGCGGCCACTGCCGAGGTAATCAGCCGCAACGGCAAACGCAAGCTCAGCCTTTCAGACGTTGCCGCTCAAGCGCACGTCTCACGCCCCACGTTGTATCGCTGGTTTGCCTCCAAAGAAGAGTTGCTGGACGCGTTTTCACGCTACGAACGGCAAACGTTCGAAAGCGGTTTAGCCAAGGCCACAGCCGGCCTCAAGGGTGCCGAGAAACTCGACGCCGCACTGCGGTTCATCGTCGACTATCAGCACTCCTACTCGGGCGTCCGCATGGTCGACATCGAGCCCGAGCACGTCATAGCGCAGTTCTCCCGTGTCATCCCGGAGATGCGGGAAGGACTGCAACGCCTGCTTCCCGGACCCGGCGGCGCGGTGAAGGCCGCGGCCGCGATCCGGATCGCGATCTCGCACTACATGGTGAGAAGCGACGACGCCGACCAATTCTTGGCGCAGCTGCGGCACGCGGTGGGCATCAAGGCGGCGGACTAGTCGAACAGCACCGCGGCGTTGAGGTAGCCGGTCGGGTCGAAAGCATGCTTGACCGTGCGCATCGCCGCGATATCGGCCGGTTCGCGTGACATGCCGACATACGCGCGCTTGCGGCTACCGACGCCGTGCTCGGAGCTGACGTTGCCGCCGCAGTCGGCGATCAGCCCCATCATCGCCGCGTACAGGGCGTGTTCCTGCTGCAGCGCGCAGCGCAGGACGTTGAGATGCAGGTTGCCCTCGCCGATGTGGCCGAACAACACCGGCAGCGCGTCAGGGGCGTGCCGGTGCACGAGCTGGCCCGCCAGGCGGGCGAACTCGCTGATCACCGCCAGCGGCAGCGAGACGTCGAACTTTAGCGGCGGCCCGTACACACCGAGCACCTCGGACACCGATTCCCGCACCCGCCAAAGCCGCTGCTGCGCGGCCGTGTCCACACCCACCGCCGGCTCTCCGCACGTCTGCAGGCCGTCGAGCGCGTCGGCGAGCCGCTGGGTCTGGTCGTGATCACTGGCCAGCTCCACCAACAACAGCCAGTCGGCCCGCACGGGCGCCGTCACGCCTAGGTGTTCGGCCATCAGGAGACCGGCCCGGCCGTCGATCAGTTCCAGGGCCGCGATGCCGTCGAGATCGCGAAACGTTCGGGCGGCTTCGACCAGCGCACCCAGGTCGGCGAACCCGCACAGGGCGGTCACCCGGTGCGACGGGGTGGGGTGCAACCGCAGGTCGAGTGCGGCGATGACGCCGAGGGTGCCCTCGGCGCCGACGAACAGCGCCGCAGGTTGTAGCCGGTGTTGTCGGCGCGCACCCGGCTGTGCCGGCGCAGCACCGAGCCGTCGGGCAGCGCAACGTCCAACCCAAGCACCTGCTCGCCCATGTTGCCGTAGCGCACCGTCCGCAGGCCGCCGGCATTGGTCGAGGCCATGCCGCCGACGGTGGCGGTGTCGCGGGCGGCCAGGTCGACACCGAATACCAACCCGCGGCGCTGGCCGCCTGCTGCACGGCGGCCAGCGTCGCCCCCGCCCCGACGTGCAGGCGGCGCTCGACAGCGTCGACCTCGCCGACGGTGTTTAGCCGCTCTGTGGACAGCAGCACGTCGTCGTGCTCGGGAACGGTGCCGGCCACCAGCGAGGTGCGTCCACCCTGGACTGTGACATGAGCCGCAGCACCGCGGCACACCCGCAGCACCTCGGCCACCTCGCCGGTGGACCCTGGGCGCACCAGCACACTGGCGTGGCCGCGGTAGCGGCCGGTGTGGTCGACGCTGCGGGCGGCAAGCACGTCGGGATCGGCGCTGACATGCTGTCGACCCACCACCTCCGCCAGCTGTTGCAGCACGCTTGCGGTCATGGCGTCGAAGTATCACACGGTGCGCAATGATGCGAATCATGGCGCAGCGTGAAGACGTCCAGTTCACCTCCGGCCATGAGCGCGTCAGCGCCTGGCTGTACCGGCCGGAAGCACCCGGCGACGCGCCAATGCTGGTCATGGCCCACGGGCTGGGCGGTGTGCGCACGATGCGGCTGGACGCCTACGCCGAGCGGTTCAGCGCCGCCGGGTATGCCTGTCTGGTGTTCGACTACCGCAACTTCGGTGACAGTGAAGGCGAGCCCCGACAGCTGCTCGACATCGGCATGCAACTGCAGGACTGGGCCGCGGCCGTGGCCTACGCCCGCACCTTGCCCGACATCGACAGCCGTCGAATTGGCTTGTGGGGCACGTCTTTTAGCAGCGGGCACGTGATCGCGACGGCGGCGCAGCTGCCGGGCATCGCCGCCGTCGTCGCGCAGTGTCCCTTCACCGACGGCATCGCCTCAGCGCGGGTGGTCAACCCGTTGACCATCGCGCGCGTTACCGCGCTCGCGGTGCGCGATCTTGCCGGCGCCCGGCTCGGCAGGCCACCGGTGATGGTGCCGGTGGTCGGCCACCCGGGCGAGGTCGCGATGATGACCGCGCCCGACGCATACCCAGGCTTCATGCGGCTGGTGCCCGACGGTGTGCAAGTCCGCAACGAGGTCGCCGCCCGCTTCGGCGTCAAAGTACTCGCCTACCGGCCGGGGCGCGCCGCCAGGAAGGTCACCTGCCCGATCTTGTTCTGCGTGTGCGAACCCGACTCCGTCGCACCCGCCAGTGCCACCCTGCGCCACGCCGCCAAGGCACCTCGGGGCGAGATCAAGGTCTACCCCGACGGCCACTTCGACATCTACGTCGGGAAAGCCTTCGACCGCGTCGTTACGGACCAACTGGCCTTCCTCGACGCGCATTTGAAGGCCAGCGCGCCATAACTGCCTCCACCCCGTCACGGGTGAACTCCTTGCCGACCTGGGTCACCTTGGAGACCAAAGCTTTCCAGGGTCTTCACGTCCGGCATGGCTAAATAGGGCACTCCGGACAGCCGAGAACTCATGCAGTGGATCCCGCGGCTGGAACTGGTCGAGACGGTGGCGCACATCGACCCGGCGAATATTCCATTGAAACCCCGCCCGCCTTACCAGCTAGTGTGCGACCCCGGGGATCAAGAACTGCGACCAGCTGTATCGGTTCGCGCTGTGACGTCATCGCCCAGCGACCACTCCGCGCGGATCTTCTCGTCACGGATCAAGCCCCGCAGCAGCGCGGTGCTGAATTCGGCGGCGATCTCCTTGGCCGTGCGCCGTCCGCTGGGCCGCAGCCAGCGGTAGGCACCAAGCGTCATCCCGATGTAGCCCAGCGCCAGCACATGCGAGTCACAATCGAAGAACTCACCGCTGGCGATACCGCGGTCGATGAGGCCGTGGACGTGGTGATAGACCTGGGCTTCCTTTTCGCGGATCTCGGCGACCTGATCTTCGGTGAACCACTCGGTGATGTAGGGCTGTTCCTGAAAGTAGACCGCGGCCTGTTCGGGATTGCTCGCGATCCCGGTGAGCAGCCGCACTGTGTACTGGTAGAGCGCCTCTCGGGCGGTCAGGGACGGATCGTCGTGTACGGCGGCCAGCGTCCCCTCGGCGGCACGGCGGTAGATGTCGAACAGGATCAGTGACTTGCTGGCGTAGTAGTGATACACCGTCGCCTTGTTCAAGCCGACCACATCGGCGACGTCGTCCATCCGGGTGCCGTGGTATCCGCGCGCGGCGAACAGCTTGGTAGCGACGGCCAGCAGCTCTTCGCGGCGGGAGAGCCCATTGGGCGTGGTGATGTCGGATGGCATTTCCACTCGTTTCAGTGTCGATCAACTAGTTGGATAGTCTATTCAAGCGGTTGACGGAGGGGATTAGACTGCCGTCTTAGCACGTCGTCGAGTCGAGAGGTGGTCACATGGATCCAGATCCGAGCTACGACTTTTCCGACGAGCTGGAATTCTTCTTCAAGTACTTCACCTGGGGCTTGCGCGGCGTCACCGACGGCCAGGGCTACCCACCCCCGGCATATCCACCGGTCTAAGCCCGCGCGACCAAACGCAAAAGGCGCCCTAAAATCGCAGGTTTTGGGGTCTTTTTGGGTCCTCTCGTCACAGGGCCTTCAGCTCCTCGGTCACCTCGGTCACCGACTTCTTCGCGTCGCCGAACAACATGGTGGTGCCGTCGGCGTAGAACAGCGGGTTGTCGATGCCCGCGAATCCGGAATTCATCGACCGCTTGAGCACAATCACCGATTTCGACTTGTCCACGTTGAGAATCGGCATGCCGTAGATGGGCGAGTTCGGCTCGTTGCGCGCGGCCGGGTTGGTGACGTCGTTGGCGCCGATCACGAGCGTGACATCGGTGCGGGCGAACTCGTCGTTGATGTCGTCCATGTCCTTCATCGCGTCGTAGTCGACTTCGGCTTCGGCCAGCAGCACGTTCATATGCCCTGGCATCCGGCCGGCGACCGGGTGTATCGCGTATTTCACTGGGACACCGCGAGATTCCAGCAAGGTGGCCATGTCCTTGACCGCGTGCTGTGCCTGCGCGACGGCCATGCCGTAGCCGGGCACCACGATCACCTGGTTGGCGTAGGCCATCTGGATCGCGGCGTCGGCGGCCGAGGTGGCTTTGACGTGCTTGTCGCCGCCAGCGGCGCCGCCAACAGCCACGCCACCACCCCCGAAGCCACCCGCCACGATCGCCGGGATGGAGCGGTTCATCGCCTTGGCCATCAGGTTGGTCAGGATCGAACCGGACGCGCCGACGATCATGCCGGCCACGATCATCGCGGTGTTGTTCAGCGCCAATCCGGCAGCGGCGGCGGACAGCCCGGTCATCGCGTTGAGCATGGAGATGACCACGGGCATATCTGCGCCGCCGATAGGCAGCACCACCATCAGACCCAGGACGCCCGCGGCGGCCAGCAGTCCGATCATCCACCACAGCGGCACCCCGCCGCTGCCGGGGTGCGCGCCCAGACCGATGACCACGGCGCAGACCACGGCGCCCACCAGGAGCAGCACGTTCAGCGGCTGTTGCGCCTTGCCGATGCCGATCGGCCGACCAGGGATGACCTCCTGCAGCTTGCCGAAAGCGATGATCGAACCCCAGAACGAGATCGACCCGATGATCGCGGCGAACAGCGAGGCCACCACGATGTGCACCGTCGGCGACTCGCCGTACCGGAAAGCGGAAAAGCCTGTGGTCTCGATGAATTCCGACAACGAGATCAGTGCGACGGTGCCGCCACCGACACCGTTGAAGAAGGCCACCAGCTGCGGCATGGCGGTCATCTTGGTCAGCCGTGCCGGGGGAACCCCGAGCACGACGCCAAGCACCAGCCCGGCGATGATCAGCGGCCACTGCTGGGTGTGCCGGATCATGATCAGCGTGGCCCCCACGGCGATGGCCATGCCCACCGCGGCGATCAGATTACCGCGCACCGCGGTCTTGGGCCCGGTCAAGCCCATCAGCCCGTAGATGAACAGCGCAAACGAGATGATGTAGAGGATCGTGACCAGGTAGTTCATCGACCTTGCCCGTCCGTCTCGGCTTTAACGGGAGTGGGCTTCTTTCCTTTGAACATGCCCAGCATCCGGTCGGTGACGATGAACCCACCGATCACGTTCAGCGTGCCGAACACCAGCGCCACGAACAGGATGATCTGTAAGGCGAGCGACGGGTGCTCGATCCGCCCCAGCAACACCAGCGCGCCCAGCACGACGATGCCGTGGATGGCGTTGGTCCCCGACATCAGCGGAGTGTGCAGCGTGTTGGGCACCTTGGAAATTACCGCGAAGCCGACGAACCCGGCGAGCACCAGGATCGCCACGTTGGCCAGGAGTTCGTCGTACATCTAGCTGCCCTCTCCTGCTGTTCGGGTGACGCATGCCGCCGCCACCACCTCGTCGTCGAAGTCGGGCGCCAGCTTGCCGTCCTTGATCAACAGGTCTAGCAGCGCTGTGATGTTTTTGCTGTAGAGCTCGCTGGCGTGCTCTGGCATGGTGGCGGGCAGGTTCAGCGGCGCGGCGATGGTGACATCGTGCTTGACGACGGTGCACCCGGGCTCGGTCAATTCACAGTTTCCGCCCGCCTCACCGGCGAGGTCCACCACGACGCTGCCCGGCTTCATCCCTTCTACCGCCGCCGCAGTCACCAGCCGCGGTGCCGGCCGGCCCGGCACCAGAGCGGTGGTGATCACCACGTCGAACCCGCTGATCGCCTGCTCCAACGCTTTCTGCTGCTGCTCGCGCTCCTCCTCGCTGAGCTCACGCGCGTAGCCGCCCTCCCCGACCGCGTCGATACCCAGGTCGAGCCACTGCGCCCCCACGGAGCGCACCTGGTCGGCCACTTCAGGCCGCACGTCATAGCCGGTGGTGCGCGCGCCGAGTCGCTTGGCCGTGGCCAGCGCCTGCAGGCCGGCCACCCCGACGCCGAGCACCAGCACCGTGGCCGGCTTTACCGTGCCCGCCGCCGTGGTCAGCATCGGAAAGAACCGGGTCGACTCCCATGCGGCCAGCAGCACCGCCTTGTATCCGGCGACGTTGGCTTGGGAGGACAGCGCGTCCATCGACTGCGCCCGCGAGATCCGCGGGATTGCCTCCAGCGCGAAGGCCTGAACCCCGGCGGCCCGAAGCGCCTCGACCTGGTTGTCGGGGTTGCGCGGTGCAAGAAAGCCGATCAGGGTCTGCCCGCGGTGCAGCCGCCGAACTTCCTCGGGCGTCGGCGGCGCAACCTTGACGACGATGTCGGCGGCCCACGCGTCACCAATGCTGGCGCCGGCGGCGGTATAGAGTTCGTCGGGCAGCAGCGCCCGCTGGCCGGCACCGGATTCGACGACGACCGCGACACCGCTTTTCGTCAGCGGCACGACCGCCTTGGGAACCAGTGCTACCCGCCGCTCGTCGTCGCCCGACTCGGCGACCACCCCAACCGTCGTCTGCGTATCTGTCATCGCACGTACATCTACTTTCCTGCGCCGTCGGATTGCCTCGCTACCCTAACCCGTTGGCGCGACGGCTCCGCGAAGTCACGGGCGCCGACGCGGTGGCCTATCGTGACGGGCATGGATTTTGCGATGTCGGCCAAGGCCAGTGACTACCACAAGCGGCTGTCCGACTTCATGACCGAGTATGTATTTCCCGCCGAGGCGGAGTACGACCGATACCGCCACGACGCCGGCCCGCATGACCACACGGTGCCGCCGATCGTCGAGGATCTCAAGCACAAGGCCAAGGAGCGTGGGCTCTGGAACCTGTTCCTGCCCGCCGAGTCCGGGCTGAGCAACGTCGACTATGCGCCGCTGGCCGAGCTGACGGGCTGGAGCCCGGAAATCGCCCCCGAGGCGCTCAACTGCGCCGCGCCGGATACCGGCAACATGGAGATCCTGCACCTGTTCGCCACCGAGGACCAGCGCCGGCAGTGGCTGCAACCGCTGCTCGACGGCGAGATCCGCAGCGCGTTCTCGATGACCGAACCGGCGGTGGCCAGCAGCGACGCCCGCAATATCGAAACGGCGATCGCGCGCGACGGCGACCACTACGTCATCAACGGCCGCAAATGGTGGACGTCGGGAGCCGCCGACCCACGCTGCAAGATCCTCATCGTGATGGGCCGCACCAACCCAGACGCCGCGGCCCATCAGCAGCAGTCGATGATTCTAGTGCCGATGGATACCCCTGGTGTGACGGTGGTGCGCTCCACACCGGTGTTCGGCTGGCAGGACCAGCACGGCCACTGCGAGGTGATCTACGACAACGTGCGGGTGCCGGCGACGAATCTGCTGGGCGAGGAGGGCGCCGGCTTCGCGATCGCGCAGGCGCGGCTAGGGCCGGGGCGCATCCACCATTGCATGCGTGCGCTAGGTGCGGCCGAACGCGCGCTGGCGCTGATGGTCGACCGGGCCCGCAGCCGGGTGGCTTTCGGCAAGACGCTGGCCGAGCAGGGCGTGGTGCAGCAGTCAATTGCTAAGTCCCGCAACGAGATCGACCAGGCTAGACTGCTGTGCGAAAAGGCCGCGTGGACCATCGACCAGCACGGCAACAAGGCAGCCCACCTGCTGGTCTCGCAGATCAAGGCGGTGGCTCCGCAGGTGGCTTGCGATGTGATCGACCGGGCCATCCAGGTGCACGGCGCGGCCGGAGTCAGCGACGACACCCCGCTGGCCCGCCTGTATGGCTGGCATCGCGCCATGCGGATCTTCGACGGACCGGACGAGGTCCACTTACGGTCGATTGCCCGCGCCGAGATCGGCCGTGAGAAAAGCGCTTTCGCCGCGGCGGTTACCAGGTGACCACCGAGATCCAGGAACTGCCTGGCGCGGTCAACTTCCGCGACGTCGCGCTTTCGGCCAGTGTGCGGCCCGGCCGGCTGTTCCGCTCCGGTGAGCTGAGCCGGCTCGACGACGACGGCCGCGCGGCGCTGCGCCGACTCGGCGTAACCGATGTCGCCGACTTCCGCTCTCGCCGCGAGGTCCAGCGCCGCGGGCCCGGCCGTGTGCCCGACGGCGTCGCCATTCACCTGCTGCCGATCCCTGACCTTGCCGCCGACCAAAGCGACGCCGACGGCGACCCCCGCACGAGCACGCGTTCCGGCGGCTGATGACCGACAGGCCCAGCGCCGAGTCGGTCGCCGACGCCGCCACCCGCTACATGGTCGACGAGTACCGTCGATTTCCCACGTACGGCGGCGCACAACGCGCTGTGCGACAGGTGGTTTCGCTGCTGGCAGCCGGACGCTCGGTGTTAGCGCACTGCTTTGCGGGCAAAGACCGCACCGGCTTCGTCATCGCGGTAGTGCTGGAAGCAGTCGGACTGGACCGCGACGAGATTCTGGCGGACTATTTGCGCAGCAACGACGCGGCACCGCACTTGCGGGCCCGGATCATGGACATGATCCAGCAGAGGACGGACACCGAACTGACCCCGGAGGTGGTGACGTTTACCGAGGCCCGGCTCTCCGACGAGGTTCTCGGTGTGCGCCCCGAATACTTAGCCGCCGCTCGGCAAACGATCGACGAGACGTACGGCTCGCTGGACGCCTACCTGCGCGACGCGGCCATCACAGACGCCGATGTGGACCGGTTACGCGAAGCGCTGATGGCCTGAGCCAACCAGCACTTCCGAAAGTGAACGGCGACCGTGTTGAGCGAAGGGCACATCAACACGCTCCGCATCGGGATCGGTCGTCGTCATCCCGGTGACCACGACGATGACTGATGCGCCGTATCGCGAATTGCGCTATCAACCACCGGACTTGCCCCAGCGCGCCGGTCGAACCTCGGGGCGCGCGTCGGTCGCGTGTTCCCGAACATCAGCAATACCGGCCTCATCACCCGACTTCATGCGTGCAGCTATGTATCGGCGAACTCTCACCTTTGGACCTGACCAGCGGAGGCTGAGACCGCCACCAAGTGGTGGCTGGCCGACCTCGACCTTTGTCCGGGTCGCGACAGCCGATCCCGACGGCACGAATAGTCCTCGCGGGCTGGTCACCGTTCGTGCGCACGACCGGTTGAAAACGCGCCCCACCGGGTTGGAGACGCGTGACACCACACCCGACGATGTTGATGCGTTTTAAATATAGATGTAAAATCGATGTATGATTCGGACCCAGGTCCAGCTGCCGGACGAGCTCTACCGCGACGCCAAGCGGGTCGCGCGCGAGCACGAAATGACGCTTGCGGAAGTCATCCGTCGCGGGCTTGAGCACATGGTGCAGATTTATCCGAGGCGCGACGTGGCGTCCGACACCTGGCAGCCGCCTACACCGCGTCGACTCGGTCCGTTTCGGGTGTCGGCGGACGCGTGGCGCGAGCTCGCCAACGAGGCGTGAGTCGTCGTGCTCTCGATCGATACGAATGTCCTGCTGTATGCCCAAAACCAGGATTGCCCCGAACACGATGCCGCCGTCGCCTTCCTCGCCGGGTGCGCCGGTCGCACCGACGTCGCAGTCTGCGAGCTCGTGCTTATGGAGCTTTATCAATTGCTGCGGAACCCTACGGTGGTGACGCATCCGCTCGATGGCCCCGAGGCGGCCGAGGTCTGCCAGACGTTCCGTCGCAACCGGCGCTGGGCGCTCATCGAGAACGCCCCGGTGATGAACGATGTCTGGGTGTTGGCGGCCACGCCCGGCATTGCTCGCCGGCGCCTCTTCGACGCCCGGCTGGCACTGACATTGCGCCACCACGGTGTCGACGAGTTGGCTACCCGAAATATCAACGACTTCACCGACTTCGGCTTCTCCCGCGTGTGGGATCCGATAACGTCGGACCACTGATCCCGCGGGCTTCTCAGCCGCCGACCACACACACGTCCCGTGGTCGTCGCGGTGCCTATCCTGCGGGTCTCGCCGTCGAGCGGTGTGCGCAGTGGCGTTTAGCCGTGGCGGGCTGCCTCCTGGGCGAGCTGCACGCGGGAGGTCAGGCCCAATTTGGTGTAGACGTGGGTGAGGTGGGACTGCACGGTGCGCGGTGAGACGAAAAGCCGTGTGGCGATGTCGTTGTTGGCGAGTCCCTCGCCGACCAGCTTTACGACGTCGCGTTCGGTGGGCGTGAGCGAGGCCCAGCCGCTGGCAGGCCGTTTGCGTTCGCCGCGGCCGCGCTGTGCGTAGGCGATCGCCTCCTCGGTCGACAACGCCGCGCCCTCGGCCCAGGCGGCATCAAAGTCCTTTTCTCCCATGGCATCTCGCAGCGCTGCCCCCCGGGTACGTATCTACGACCCAGCAACGCAAATCTGCGCCACCAGGGGATCGACTAGTGGGCTTAGGCGATCTGGATGCCCAGAATTAATGCGAGGCCGCGTTCGATTTGATCCATCGTGTCGGGCGCCACGGTGCCCAGGCGCTCCAGTAGACGGGTGCGAACGACGGCGCGGATGCCGCGGCACACGGCGACGCTTTTAGTGTCCACGCCTTCGGTGAGTGAGATGTGTGGCCGCAATGGATTGTGGGTCAGTGAGCTCGACACCGGTACCACGACGATGAGTTCGTCGCCAATGCCGGTGAGGATGTCATCGACGGAGACGACGACGGCGGGGCGGTGCTTGCCGGGTTCGCCGGCGCGGGCGGCGCCGAGGGCGACGAGCCAAAGCTCGCCGCGTTGCGGGTCAGGCAAGGGCGTCGCCGACCGTGGCGGCGTTCAGGCGTGGCGTGCCGCTTCTTGGACCAGTTGTACGCGCGATGTGACTCCGAGTTTGGCGTAGACGTGGGTGAGGTGGGTTTGCACAGTGCGCGGTGAGACGAAAAGCCTTGTGGCGATGTCGTTGTTGGCCAGCCCTTCGCTGACGAGCTTTACCACGTGGCGCTCGGTGGGGGTGAGCGAGGCCCAGCCGCTGGTGGGGCGTTTACGTTGGCCGCGGCCGCGCTGGGTGTAGGCGATCGCCTCCTCGGTGGACAACGCCGCCCCCTCGGCCCAGGCGGTGTCAAAGTCCTGCTTGCCCAAGGCATTCTCGCGGCGCCCGCACCGAGGTCTCATAGCCGACGTCCCAGACCTTGAAGCGCACCGCTCCCATCCGTTGCCGGATCGCTGCCGCCGCGCCGAAAAGACTGGCGGCTTCACGGTGACTGGCGGCCTCGCCAGCCAGAGCGCCGAGACACTCGAGGACGGGAATGCCCAAATACGCTTGCATGCTGGCCGCGATCGCGAGCGCGTCGTGGGCGTCGCGCTCGGCCTGATCCGGCTCGCCCTGGGCGATCGCCACGCGGGCGCGCGTGTCAGCACGACCATTAGCCAGCAGTCGGCCGTGCTCGACACGGCCTCGTCGGCCCAGCCGCGGGCCGCGATCAGAGGGGGCGCCCACGTGCCGGCGCTCCGCCTCGTACGCCCCGGGCCGACTCCGGCGGCGCCGAGCGCACCACCTCGGCGGTCTCCATGCCGGCGATGAACGGTGGCGGCAGCTTGAGTTGGTACTCGCCCTTGCTTAGCAGCAGGTCCGGAAAGCACACCCGGCGGCGTGCGCATCGATGACCACCACGTAAACTACGCCCGGCAGGCCTGTAAGTTCTTGAACTACACAGGCTTTCACGAATTACCGAATCGAGAAACTGGCCTGCTTCGCACCCGAGAGGTCGGTGATCTGCGCCCATTTCGCAGCGACTTCGTCGACCGACGGCGGATTGTCGAAGTTGACGCCCTCGTTCTCGAACAATGCCACCCGCTGCACCTTGCCACCACCGACAACGAATACCGATCCGTTGTCGCTGGACTCCTCGGTGCACAGGTACGCCACCACCGGAGCAACGAACTCGGGCTTGAGTTTCTCCAACACCTCGGGCGGCAGGATGTCCTGCGTCATCCTGGTGGCCGCGACGGGCGCAATCGCGTTGGCGTGGATGTTGTATTTGGCGCCTTCGAGCGCCAGGGTGTTGATCAGGCCGACCAGGCCGAGCTTGGCCGCCCCGTAGTTGGTCTGCCCGAAGTTGCCGAACAGCCCGCTGGTCGAGGTGGCAACGACCACCCGGCCGTAGCTCTGCTCGCGGAAGTGCGGCCAGGCCGCCCGCAGAACGTTGTAGCCGCCGTAGAGGTGCACCTTGAGCACGGCGTCCCAATTCTCGAACGACATCTTGTGGAAGGTGCCGTCCCGCAGAATCCCGGCGTTGCTCACCACGCCGTGCACAGCCCCGAACTCGTCGAGCGCGGTCTTGATGATGTTGGCCGCACCGTCGGGCTCAGCGACGCTGTCGTAGTTGGCGACCGCGCGTCCGCCGGCATCTTTGATTTCTGCCACGACCTGGTCGGCCATCGAATGTCCGGCGCCCGTGCCGTCGCGGGCCCCACCGAGGTCGTTGACGACGACGCTGGCACCTTCGCGCGCAAGGGTCAGGGCGTATTCGCGGCCCAGCCCCCCACCGGCTCCGGTAACGACGATGACACGATCCTGCACTCCCGGCATGAGCTTCCTTTCTCGGTGTGATTACGCGCCGTCAGAACAGCCTGCGCGCCAACTTCCACGCCTTCTCTGTATACGGCGGGTAGATGAAGCTCGATAAGTCGGGTCGGGTGGGCTTGGTGAGCACCGACTTGCGGTGGCTGAATTCCTCGAAGCCCCAGCGGCCGTGGTATGCGCCCATTCCCGACGCGCCGACCCCACCGAACGGCAGCTTAGCCGTCGACACCTGGAACGCGAGGTGGTTGACGAGCATACCCCCCGCGGGCACCTCCTTGATGACCCGCTCGCGCACGGCGCGGGTCTTGGTGAACAGATACGCCGACAGCGGCTTGGGCCGCGAGTTGACAAAACGTATTGCGTCATCGAGGGATTCGACGGTGATCACCGGCAGGATCGGACCGAAGATCTCGTTGGTCATCAGCGGTTCTGCGGGGTCCGGGTCGACCACCACCGTCGGCTGGATGCGTAGATCCGCAGCGTCGAACGTACCTCCCACCGCTACCGTGCCCTTGGTGTTGGACAGATACCCGGTGAGCCGGTCGAATTGGCGTTGGTTGACGATGCGCATTCCGGCCGGCTCGTCGGCCGCGAACGCGGTGACGGC
This sequence comes from Mycobacterium xenopi, assembly GCF_009936235.1. NCBI lineage: Bacteria > Bacillati > Actinomycetota > Actinomycetes > Mycobacteriales > Mycobacteriaceae > Mycobacterium > Mycobacterium xenopi. The sequence continues at coordinate 4,778,814 of NZ_AP022314.1, forward strand.
TTCACCAATCTTGGTGACGAGCTCGTCGCGGATTTTCGCCTCGGCCAACACATAATCGGGTGCGACGCAGGTTTGGCCCGCGTTGAGCAGTTTGATCCAGGCGATCCGCTTGGCCGCGACGTCCACGTCGGCATCGGCGGCGACGATCACCGGGCTCTTGCCGCCCAGCTCCAGCGTCACCGGCGTCAGATGTGGCGCCGCCGCCTCATATACCTTGCGGCCGATCTCGGTGCCGCCGGTGAACAGCACCCGGTCGAACCCTTGCGCGAGCAGTTGCTGGCTGACCGCCGCGTCGCCTTCGATCACCGCGATCGCGTCGGGGTCGAGGTACTGCGGCACCAACTCGGCCATCAGCCGTGACGACGCCGCCGCGATCTCAGAAGGCTTGAGCACCACGGCGTTTCCCGCGGCGATCGCGCCCACCGCCGGGCCGAGCGTCAAATAGAACGGGTAGTTCCAGGCGCCGATGATCAGCACCGTGCCGTAGGGCTCGTATTCCACCCAGCCGCGACCCGGCAGTTGCGCCAGCTCAAGCAGGTGGTATCTGCGGCGCATCCATTTCTTGACATGCTTGGCCGCGTAGCGGGCCTCGGCGGCGGTGGTCGCGGTGTCGGCCAGCCAGGCCTCGAATGGTTTGCGGCACAAATCGGCTTGCAGCGCCTCGGCAATCTTGGCCTCGTTCTCGGCCATCATCTTCTCGAGGGCACGCAACTGGGTGCGCCGCCATTGAAGACCGCGAGTTCGCCCAGTGGCGAAGGTCTTTCGCAAGCGGTCAACCGTCTTCTGAATCTCGGCGGCGACCGGCGCGGCGGTGTCGGCAGCGGTGGTGTCGGCGGCGGCATGGGTGGGCATGCGGTCTCCTTCCTGACCGGCGAAAACCCAATCCTAATCAACCACTGGGTTGGGTAACAGACGCGCTCGGCCAGGCCGCTGCCCGACTAGGTGCGCTCGGCCGTCACGAAATCGGCGAACGCATCCTTGTCGTCGCTCATCGGCACACCGTCGACCCAGCGACCCAACCGGCGCATCTCGTCGTGTGAGTGTTGCGCGCTGGCCCGCCAGCCGTGCCCGTTGAGCCAATCCACTACGACGGCGCGGTCCTCGTCGTTGTAGACCAGGTCCTGCACGTCGACACTTTGCTCGAAGCCGAGCTCGTCGGCGACGCGCTTGAACCGCTCTCGCATCTCTTCGCTGCGCTGGTCGGCGTGGCGTGCGGCGGTTTCGACCGCGATCCGGCTGCCCGGCGCACTGAGCTCGGTGATTTGCTCGAACAGGCGGTCCTGCGCGGTGGCCGGCAAATACATCAGCAGGCCTTCGGCCAGCCACGCCGTCGGCGCCGCGGGGTCGAAACCCGCCTCGCGCAGCGCGGCCGGCCAGTCCTGCCGCAGGTCGATGGGCACCTCCCGGCGGTCGGCCGACGGGGTCACGCCATGTGCAGCCAGCGTCGCCGACTTGTAGGCCAGCACCTTGGGCTGGTCGATCTCGTAGACCACGGTGCCGGGCGGCCAATCTAATCGGTAGGCGCGCGAATCCAGGCCGGAAGCCAAAATCACCACCTGCCGGATGCGTTTGCCGACGGCCTCGCTGAAGTAGGCGTCGAAGAAGTGGGTGCGCACCGCCTGGTAGCTACGCATGTGGTGGACGATCGCGGCAGTCTCGGGGTCGGCGGCCTCCAGCTTGGCCACTATCGACTCGTCGAGCATGGCTTCCCAGATGCCGGTGCCGGCATTGGTGACCAGCAGCCTGGCGTAGGGGTCGTTGATCAGCGAATCCGGGCGGTCGGTTTCTGTAGCGCGGGCGGCAGCCACCATCACCGCGGTCGAGCCCACGCTGGTGGTGATGTCCCAGGTGTCATCGTCGGTGCGCATCGTGCCCCTTCGCGAACGGGTCTGACCAGTCAATCGGCGGTGACGCGACGTGCGCGCAACAGTGTGCTGCTCACGGTTTCCTCAGCCAGGTCGTCCGGTATCGGCCGACCCAGACGAGCCATTTCGTCGGCGTTGCTTACCGCGTGAACCTGCCAGCCGTGCTCGGTCAACCACCGCACGGCATCGGCGCGGCGGCTGTCGTTGTACGTCAGCGTTTCAAAGTTGATGTCCAAGCCCAGCCGTTCCCGCACCCGGGCCCACCGCGCCCGCCGCGCCGCACGGCGTCGTTCGCTGGTGGGCGCGGTCAGGGAGAACGCTTCGACCGCCAGTTGGCTGTCGAGCGCGCTGAGGTCGGTGACATTCTCGAACAACCGGTCCTGTGCGTCCGGAGGCAGATAGGGCAGCAGGCCTTCGGCCAGCCACGCCGTCGGCTCGGTGGGATTGAATCCGGCGGCGATCAGCGCCGCGGGCCAGTCCTCACGTAGATCCACCGCGACCGCTCGCCGGTTCGCCTTGGGAACGGCGCCATGCCTCTGCAGTGTGCTGGACTTGTACTCCAGCACCTTGGGTTGGTCGATCTCATAGACGGTCGTGCCGGCCGGCCAGTCCAGGCGATAGGCTCGCGAGTCGAGCCCGGCCGCCAAGATCACCGCCTGGCGGATGCCGCTCGCCACCGCTGCGCGGAAATACTCGTCGAAATAGTGGGTGCGCACAGCCTGGTAGTCGCAGGTCACCCGGTGGGCGCGCCGACCATGCTCGTCGTCGCTGATCCACTCCAGATCGGGGCTGGCCAGCCGGGCCCACGCCGCCCGGCTGACGCGACCAGGACGGAAGCGAACTCGTCGCGAATCAGCGGTTCAGCAGACGCGGTCTCGACAGCGCGCGCGGCGGCGACACTGAGCGCGGTGGCGCCGACACTTTCGGTGATGCTCCAGCTGTCGCCGTCGGTCCGTACCGAGCGCACCTCATCCAGGTCAGTCATGCCGTAGCCATGCTACCGAATAACTTAGGCAAACTATGTGCTTGTGTGCGCTACATCACTGCGCAGGACTGCTGTCCGCTCACTAACTCTCCACCTGCCAGAGCCTGCCATCCATCAACCGCTCGAGCTGGCGTGTGACCGCATCCAATTCCTCTCCTTGGCCGACGTAGCCGGCATAGAAAACCACGCCGCATAGCAGCGCCACCAGCATCTCGGTCAGCGACGCGCTGTCGGCCTCGGTGGCCACCTCGCCGCGGCGGATCGCATCATCGAGCACGCGGTTAAGGAATGCGCGCGTACTGCGCAACAAGTCGGTCTCGACCGCGCGCAGCTCCGGATGGCGCCGCGACTCCAGCACCGAGGTGATCAGAAACGCCGCAGCCGACCGGTCCTGGGCATCGGTGTCGGTCGTGGCCGCGATGAACGTCGACAGCCGTCTGGGCAACGTCGTCTCGCGCTCCGCCCGCCTGATGCTGGCGGCGAGGAGGTCGCTCGTCTGCTCCAGCACCTCCAGATACAGCACACGCTTGTTGGCGAAATAGTGGTTGATTGCGGGCCGCGTCAGGTCGGCTCGGACCGCGATCGCCTGAAACGTCGCCGCTTCGTAACCGCGTTCGCTGAATACTTCACGAGCAGCATGCAAAATGCGTCTTCGCGTTTCGGCAGCCTTCGCTGCCGGGGGCGACCCGGTCCCCGACTCCCGGTTCGCGGCACGCCTAAATTGTGCCACAGATCACACTGTCGCCTCGGGCTCCAGCGAACCCCTGACGATGGCTAGGCCGATTTCGGACTCTTCCGCCGCGCCGTGCTCGCGGCGTCACGTTCGGTCGCGGATCCTTCGTGGGCCAGCTTCCCGCCCGCGTTCTCCAAGTGAGCGCGCACAAACCACTGGAACTTCTCGAGCTCGGCGGCCTGGTCGATCAGGATGTCCTGGGTGACTCGGTCGAGCTCCTCGGTCTCGTCGATACCCTTTCGGACATCTTCGATGACACCGGTGTAAACCAGGTCCAGCGCGGCTAGATGTGCTTGCACGGTGTCGCGGCCCACCGAATAGTCGTCCCACGTGCGATCTTTGACGATCGCACCAGGGGTGCCTTGCGGAGAGGCCCCAAGCGCGGCAATCCTCTCGGCCAGCACGTCGGCGTAGCCACGCACCGCTTCTACTTGTGGGTCGATCATTTCGTGCACACCAATGAAATTGGGTCCGACTACGTTCCAGTGGATGTGCTTGAGCGTCAGATGCAGGTCGTTGTAAGTGCTCAGCTGTTTCTGCAGCAGCTCCACCAGCCGCGCTGCCTGCTTGTCGGACAAGCCTGGAATTGTGAACTGTGTCATCGCGATTACTCCCTCACCTGAAAGACACATGGTCCGATCACGAGTACCCGCTGACCACGGCCGGTAAGCATCTCCTTGGCGAGCAGACGCCTACGCCCCCAATTCCGGTGCGAAATGGGAGCTTACGCGTCTGCTCGGCGGGCTGGCCCCTACAAACCGCGCAGGTTTTGGACCGGCAACCGCGGTCCGCGGCGCGGTTCGCAGGCCAATCCGCTGGCTTCGAGTAGCCGGACCACCCGGTGGCGGTGCGGCCGCATCGGCTCTAGTAGCTCAACCATGACCGCGTCGACGACCGGCCTGCCCAGCAGCGTCCACCCGATCATCTTGGGGATGTGATAGTCGCCCACCGACAACGCGTCGGCGTCACCGAATGCTCGTTGCGCGGTCTCGGCTGCGGTCCACACGCCCACTCCGGGCAACGAGGCCAGCGCCTGCCGCGCCCGTTCCGCCGGCAATGCCACCAGCCGTTCCAGCGATGACGCCCGCTGTGCGCAGGTGACGACGGTGCGCGCGCGCCGCGGGTCGACGTTTGCGCGATGAAATTCCCACGACGGGACCGCTCGCCATACCTCGGCCGACGGCGGCACCCGCATCGCGGCCGGCGCTGGACCGGGCGCGGGCGTGCCGAATTTGGTGACCAGCACCCGCCAGGATCGGAAGGCGTCGGCCCCCGGAACCCTCTGCTCGAGAATCGCCGGAATCAGCGCTTCCAGCACCCGCCCGGTACGGCCCAGCCGCAGGTGTGGCAGCCGTCGATGCGCGGCGGCGACGGTGGCATCTTGGGGCAGGAAATCCGAGGCGTCGTCGTCGGCGCCCAGCATCGCCGGCAACGCGTCGAGGAACTCCTCGGCCCCGCTGCCCCAGGCGACGCCCTCCACGGCATTGGGTGCCGCGCGGCTAATCCGCGCCGTCACAGGTCCGGTGGGCAACAGGCTGGTCCGCCAGATCGCCCCGCCACTGACTTGAAAACACGGGTCGCGGGGGCCGCGCCGCAGGGGGGCCAGCGTGATGTCCGGGCTGACCACGCCCGGGAACGTCACGGTGCGACAAGCCCGCTTCACCTGCACCTAATCACTCCAACGCCGCGACTGCCGGATCCCACAGATCATAGGTTCGTACCGGTTTACCCGTGATTGACCGCCGGTGTACTGCGAGACAGGATGGCGGTGTGATCACGCCGTTCGATAATCCCCAGGCTGAACTGGCGTGGATGTTCCTGCAGTGCCTGCAGGGCGGAGACATCGACGAGTGTTTCGCGCTGCTCAGCGATGACTTCACCTACTGGAACGTCGCTACTCGGGAATCGGCCGACAAGGCTTCGTTGCGCCGGCAAATCGAGCGGCGCAAGCAAGACCTCGAGCTGACCTTGGATTTGGTCCGCTACATCGCCGACGGTGACAGTGTGGTGATCGAGGCGCACGGCGATGGTGTCACCGCCGCTGGAACGCGCTACGACAGCCCGTATGTCTTCATCTTCGATACCCGCGACGGTCAGATCGTGTCGCTGCGCGAGTACTCCGATACCCGGGTGGCGGCCACCACCTAGTCGGGTTCCACGGTGATTTCGGCCTTGTCGGGGTAGAAGGCGACGTGGCCGGCGATCGCTGCCACAGCGGGGTACGGCTCCGCATAGGTCCAGATCGCGTCGTCGACGGTGTCACCGGCCGCGGTGGTCACGCTGTAGTAGCTGGCCTCGCCCTTAAATGGGCAGTAGGTCTTGGTGTCGCTGCGAGTCAGCACATCGCTGACGACGTCGCCTATCGGAATGTATTGCACGGCAGGCAAAGTCGCTTCCTGCAGCGTTAGTGCCGCGTGGGTGTCGGCGACGAGCTCGCCGTTGACGCGAACCCGCACCCGGCCTTTGGTCGGCTCGATCGTGATCGGGTGCTCGGTGCTTGGTTCCAAGACAATCCGGTCGCTCATGGTGGCATCTCCTCACGGTGGATAGCAGGTGTAACGCCGCGCGGCGACGGACATTCCCAGCTGTCCGTGGATTCAGAATGCGTAGCGGTGGTATTGCGCCATGTTGGCCAAGGCCGGCACCAGCGACATGGCCCTGCCCAACACCTGTGTCGGCGCGGTAGCCGGGCGAATGTGGCCGATTCATACCACCGCACCCATGCCAACAGTCGTGTGTTGGGCACCGCCGCGAGCATCTCGTCGGGGCCGTTGATCCCCCAATGCAGTCGACTCTGACCGTGGTAGCGGTCCCCGGCCGAGAACAGCTGCCGGGGCAGCTCGGCGATGTCTCTCGCGTACCGATCACCCAGGATCGGCTCCGGCACGTCGGCGTCGAGCGCCTTGGCGTAGAGCGCGGCCAGCATGGTCTGCGGCGCCCCGCGTAGCTCGACAGATAACTCAACCACCACCGGAGTGACGGTAGTACGGGTAGTCAGCTCGCAGCCGCGCTCTTGCCCTTGGCGTCGCGCAGCGCCATCCAGAACCGCGCGGCTTCACGGATCGATTCCTCGACCGGCCTTGGCTGCCAACCTAATTCGCGAACCGCCTTGCTGTGGTCTACCGGCGCTTCGGAGCGCATCATCCGCACCGACTGCAGGCTCAGTTCCGCGTCTTTACCGGTGAGCCGAGCCTTCAGACTGCCCAGGGCCCCCAGGGCGTAGAGCGCCGGTACCGGGATCGACCGTCGCGGCGGTGGCACGCCGGCTTCGTCGGCGGCGATCCGCACGACGTCCTTCAGCGGCATCATCCGTTCCGACACAAGGTATCTTTCGCCGTTGCGCCCGCGTTCAGCGGCCAATATCAACGCTCGGGCAGCGTCGTCGACGCCGACCACTTCCAGCTCGATGCCGTCCATCAGAAAGGGCAGCTTGCCGAACACCGCGCCGGCGATGAAGGCGCCATGTGGGGTGCGGCCCCAATCACCGCTGCCGTAGGTCGTCGACACGCACATCGCGACCGCGGGGAGCGCGTGCTCAGAGGCGTACCGCAGCACCAAATCCTCGGCCTGCACCCGTGATTGGACATACGCGGTCAGGCCGCGACGGCGGATCTGATCGTCTTCGGTGGCCACGTGGCCACGACGTCGGCCCACGGTCGCGTAGGTGCTGGTGAAGACGAACCTGTGCAGATCCGCGTCTTTGGCGACGTCGAGGACGTTGCGGAGGCCTTCGACGTTGGTGCGGAATAGCGGCGCGGGGTCGCGCAGCCACGCGCGGGTGTCGACGACGCAGTAGTACACGTCGGCACAGCCGTTTATTGCGGCGCGCAGCGTGGGGGTGTCGAAGATATCGCCCTCGAAGCGGGTGACCGCTAGGTCGTCGATGCTGCGGGTGTTGGCGGTGGGCCGCACCATCACCCGGACGTCGGCGCCGTCGGCGACAAGCTGTCGGGTGACGTGTGACCCCAGGAAGCCGTTGGCGCCGATCACCAGCTTGGGCGCCGCACTCATTTGTCACCTCCGTACTGGCGCATCCAGCGCGCTGCGTCCTCGTCAAGCGTGCCGAGCTGCTCAGCCTTCTTGCACCATTTCATCGCGGCGCGGACAAAGCGCAGCGGGTTGTAGATGTCTTCTTGACGACACCACAAGCCGTCGCCGGCGTAGGTGAGGATCGTGATGTTGGTCGCGCTGATGACGGTGCCGTCGCCGGGATCTTTCATCGGGTTGTCCAGTTCGCAGATGATCCTGCCGGTCGGCTCGTCGATGACCGACCACAGCGCCGGAAACGCGACCATGTGACTGCCCGGAAACGTCGACATCGTCTTGCGGATCCAAGCCAGCACCTCGTCGCGGCCCCGCATGGTGCCCGCCGCGTGCTCGACGTACTCGACGTCGGGTGTGTACTGCTGCACCCAGGCGTTCCAGTCGCGGGTTTCGGCGGCGCGGGCCACGGTCTGCTCGTAGGCGTTGAACGCGGCGGCCAGTTCGTCGCGGCTGAACGGCTGAGTCGTCACGTCAAAACTAGAACACGTTCTACCTGGATTTGTCGAGCACTTCCTATGCTCGGATGAAGGAGGCTGAACATGACGAGTACGAAGAAGGCGATTCTGGCGGGCGGCTGCTTTTGGGGCATGCAGGATCTGTTCCGTAAACAGCCCGGCGTGGTCTCGACCCGCGTCGGCTACACCGGCGGGCAGAACGCCAACCCCACCTACCGCAACCACCCCGGTCATGCCGAGGCGATCGAGATCGTCTACGACCCGGCGCGCACCGACTACCGCACGCTGCTGGAGTTCTTCTTCCAAATCCACGACCCGACGACCAAGAACCGGCAGGGCAACGACGTCGGCACCAGCTATCGCTCGGCGATCTTCTACCTCGACGACGAGCAGAAGAAGATCGCGCTGGACACCATCGCCGACGTCGACGCATCCGGCCTATGGCCGGGCAAGGTCGTGACCGAGGTCAGCCCGGCCGCCGAGTTCTGGGAGGCCGAACCCGAGCATCAGGACTACCTGGAGCGCTACCCCAACGGCTACACCTGCCACTACCCGCGCCCGAATTGGAAGCTGCCCCGACGGGCCGCGGTCGAGTAGCTGGCCGAGCAGACGCAAAATCGCCCAATTGCGTTGAGAAAACGCGATTTTGCGTCTGCTCGGCAGGGGTGGCTTAGCGGCGATGTACGACGATGCGGCCGCCACGCTTGGGGGTGAAGGCGACACCGCGCGCGTGCCACTTTTCACCGGGAGTTGTCGTCGTTTCAATAGTGAACTGCCGCAACACAGTTCGCAGCACAACGTCCATCTCCATGTTGGCAAATGCCGCGCCGACGCAGCGCCGTGTACCGCCGCCGAACGGGATCCAGGCGAAGGTGGGCGGCTTCGTGCCGAGGTAACGCTGCGGGTCGAAACGCTCCGGATCGGGGAACACGTCGGGGTCGTCGTGTATCTGCGAGATTGCGACGACGATCGAGTAGCCCCGGGGGATAACCCATTCGCCCAGCTGGTACGCGGGAGCATAGACGTGCCGACCGGCAAAGTCGATGACGGTCCGATTGCGCTGCACCTCGAGGATCGCCGCCTGGCGCAACTCGTTGTTGTCGGTATCGGCTTCCTCCACCAGCTGCGCGAGCACGTCGGGATGTCGGCTCAGCCGCTCGAACGCCCAGCCCAGCGTAGCCGCAGTGGTTTCGTGTCCGGCGGCCAACAGCGTCAGTAGCTCATCACCAATGTCTTTGCGGGACATGGCTGAGCCATCCTCGTACGTGCTGCGCAGCATGAGCGCAAGGATGTCGGTGCGGTCCTCGAAGTTCGGGTCGGCCCGCTCAGCCTCGATCAGCTTGTCGATGACGAGGTCGTACTTCCGCCGTCGCTCGGCCAGCCGCCCCCAGGGGCTGTAGCGGCCATAGGTCCGGGCGGGTTTTGGCAGTGCTGCCAGTCGTGAGCCCAGGGTGACCCAGGGCGGGATCAGGTGTCGCAGCTCGTCGAATTCGGTGCCACCGGCGCCGAATACCGCCCGCAGGATGGCGTTGAGCGTGATGCGCATCATCGAGGGCAGCGTGGGGAATTCCTTGTGTTCGGGCCAGCTTTCGGTCTCACGCAGGGTCTCTTCTTCGATGATCTTCTCGAAATTCTTGACGCTCTTGCCATGAAACGGTGGAGCCAGCAGACGCCGGCGCCGTCGGTGGTCGTCGCCGTCGAGCGCGAACACTGATCCGGAGCCAAGCAGCCGACTCAGATTGGGTTGGATATTGCCGAGCTGTTCGGGGCTGGTGGTGAATACCTGCTTGGCCAGCTGCGGGTCGGCGACCACCACGGTGTGCCTCCAGATCGGCATGGTGAGCGTGAAGGTGTTGCCGTATCGCGGCACCAGTTGCTGTATGGTCCATCGCCGCGACGTCGCGAATGCAATTCCGAGGAATGTCTTCGGGATTCGTACCGCGGGTGGCAGGTTGATCGTGGGCGGTGCTGCTGCCGCATGGGTGCCAACGGTGACGGCGTCGCTCATGGTGATGCGCTCCCAAGGTCCGCGTGGTACTGCGGTGTACCAGAGGCTCATCGGGTACGGTACTCTTTGGTACCAAACTCTGGCAAGGGAGAATTCGAGAGGAGCGCCGACGTGTCAGCTGTGGCCGACGACGCGTCTCCGCTCGACATCGATCCATTTCGGCGCCGGCTGCTCGACGGCCTCGCCACCTCGATTGGCGAACGGGGATACCGCGCGACCACGGTGGCCGACATCGTCCGGCATGCGCGCACGTCAAAACGCACGTTCTACGACCGGTTCGTCAGCAAAGAGCAATGCTTTTTGGAGTTGCTGCGCGCCGACAGCGAACGGCTCAGTGAGGAGATCCGGGCGGCGGTCGACCCCGAGGCGGACTGGCATCGCCAGATCCGTCAGGCGGTCGACGCCTACGTCGGCAGCATCGAATCTCGGCCGGCCATCGCGTTGAGTTGGATTCGCGAGCTTCCGTCCCTCGGCGCAGCGGCGCGGCCGGTGCAGCGCCGAGGGTTAGAACTGTTGACCAACCTGCTGGTCGATCTCAGCGGCAGTCTCGGGTTTCGCCGAGCCGGCCTGCCGCCGCTGACCCCGCCATTGGCGGTGATATTGCTGGGCGGGCTGCGGGAACTCACCGCGCTCGCGGTCGAAGACGGTCACGACATCCGCCAGATCGTCGAACCTGCCGTCGACGCCTCGGTAGCACTGCTCGGCCCGCGGCAGTGAAACGGACAACTTCCCCGGCCGCCGTTGCGTGCCCACTGCGATCCTGAATCGATCCGCAGAGGCCCACCGAAAAGCGCTGCGAAAGCGCATATTTCGCTGCACCAACGGCGGTGGTGCAAGGTTGTTCACACCTTGACGAACTTGCGGACGCGGTCGAGCACCAAATCGGGACGCTGTTCGACGATCCAGTGCCCGACTCCGTCGACGAGTTCGAGTTCGAAATTGCTTGCTCGCTTGGCATATCCGCGCAGCAACTGCGGCCTGATGACAGGGTCGGCGGTGCCATGCAGCCAGCGGATCGGAATGCTCAGCTGCTCACTGTTTTTCGGCTCATACGCACCGCGTAGCCAACTCAGCATCTCCCTGGTCTGGAAGGTGCGGTACCACCGCGACCCGGCGACGGCGTGCCCAGGCTCGCGCATCAGCTCGACATAGAACCAAAAGTCGTCGTCGGGCGGCGAAAACCCCGCCGACCCACGACACCAGCATTCGGAAGTAGCGAGCCTTGGGGTCGCCGATCACCCGTGGCCCGATGACCGGGAGCGCGATCGGGATTTGATACCACAACCGCCACATATTCGAGATTGTGGCAAGGTCGCGACTGGGCCACGGCGCCAAAGTGTTCAGTCCGAAGAATCCGTCCACCTTCGCCGGGTGGCGCAGCATCATAATGAACGCCACGGGGCCGCCCCAGTCGTGGGCGACCACCTTCACCTTCCCAACATCCAACCGGTCAACAACAGCGGCAAGATCGTCTGCCATCTCGTCTTTGCGGTACAGCGAACGCGGTGCTGAACTCCATCCCGCGCCGCGCAGATCGGGACACAACACCCGGTAACCGTCGGCGGCTAGCGGGTCGATCAAGCTGTGCCACTGCCACCAATTCTGCGGAAAGCCGTGCACCAGCATCACCGCCGGCCCGTCGGCGGGGCCGGCATCGGCGACGTGGATTGTCACCTCATCAGCTACGTCGATGAACCGGTGCTCGACCCCCTCTAGAGCTGGCAAGCTGACCATGTGGCGACAAGATAGCCGAAATCAGTCCCCGCCGAGCACAAACTCGACACGCTGCGCGCAAATTTCGGCCAGGTCCACCCCGTCCATCGCAAGCTTGGCGTTCAACCGGATCATCGCCACGGCCAGCAGCAGCGCCGACGTCACATCGGCGAACCGCATGTTGGTCAGCCGATGTCCGGTCAGTCGCTGGTAGCGCTCGAGGGTTTCCTCTCGGCCCGGCGTGCCGGGGGCCGGTGCATGCCCCTCGAAGGGGCTGGATATCCAGTCGGTCATCAGCATCCACGCGACGTCGCCGGCGGGATCTCCCACATAGGCGATCTCCCAGTCGAGCGCGGCGACCGGCGTGAAGTCGCGACGGTAGAGCACATTGGACATCCGACTATCGCCCCAGCACAACGTGACCCGCTCCGGGGTGTACAGATGCGCGTCGAGCCAATCGAGCGCCCGGGTAAACACCGGATGCAGCGGCGCGTCCCCGCTGGCCCAATTCAGCGCGTAGCGAAGGAAATTGGCCAGCCGCTGCGGTGGTGTGCTCCCGAACTGCGACAACGCTAGAAACCCCAACCGATAGCGGTCCGGATCTATGGCGTGGACCTTCGCGATGATGTCCAGGCAGCCATTCCACAGCGCAGCGCGGCCCTCGTCGTCGGTGTCGGCGAAGATGCCCGCCTGCTGATAAGGGGGCACGTCGCTGACGGTGACAACGTCGTCAATACGGTCCATCACGAAATACGGCGTGCCCAGCGCGGTGCCGTCGGCGTCGATCCAGCGCACGGTCGGCACTGGGACCGGTGAGCCGGCCAGTCGCTGCATGGTCAGGAACTGTCGGCGCAGGTCGTAGCCGGGAAGTATCGCGTGGTCGGGAGGACGGCGAAACACCAGGCCAACACTCGACGGAGCGCTCAATCCGACAACGTCGAACAGGTATGTCTCGGTGGAATAGCCGCCCTCGGCTCGTCGCCAATTGACGATGCGTGCCGAGTCGCCGCCTGGAATCATCTTTCGCACAACGGGTTCCAGCGCCAGCGGTAGTTCTTCGGCGGTCAACCGCGCCACGGTTACCAACCCGTGTACCCGTAACGGGGGTAGGCACCCATGAACACCATTTCGACCAGGCCATGCCCGACCTTGCCGTCCATGCGGACTTCACACAGTGTTTCGCTGAGCATGCTCACCGGTCGGATCACAGCCAGGTCGCCGGTGTCGACGGTGTAGCCATCGATGAAATCCGTTCCGCGCCAGTAACCGGAGGCGTAACCGTTGACCTCCATGTAACCGGCCAGGCCAGGCCAAAAGTCACACAGCGGAGTGACGTCGATGGTGCTCGTGCTGCGGTCACCCCGGTGGATGGTGAAGGTGCCGGAGCGAATGACGCGCAGCTCGTCACGGAACTTCAGATCGTGCTCGACGTCGATGATCTTGCCCGGTTCATGGCCGCTGTCGATCGGATACAGCAGCTCACCCTCGAATTGCCAGCGTTCGCCGGCGCTGGTCTCGCGCTGCGCGAAATGCACCAGCTCGTCATCGAACTGAAAAATGCCCATGTAATACAGCACGCCGTCGGGAATCTCGGCGGGCTGCAATTCGGTGCCTTCCGGTAGGCTGCCGCCGCCCGGGCCGTGGCGCACACCCCACGAGTGATCGCGGCCGAACCACCAGCGCTGCGGATCGATGTCGATGCGCTCGTCGCCGACTTCGATCCAGCCTTCCAATTCGCCATTCTGATAGAAGCGGCGTGCGTCCTCGATGACCCGGCCCCGGCTGCGGTGAAAAGCCGGCGTCTGCTCGTAGACGGGAAACTGGCCGCGTAACCGTAGATCCAGGCTCAGGCCATGGTCGTTGGGGCCCAACACCGCTCGCACACACCGCAGCGGTTCTTCGATCGTGTAGGTGAACGGCCCCACCGTGTAGGTGCCCAATTCCGCGGTGTCGGGTCGCAGTTCGGTCGACATGCGCACCACGGTGGTCTGTCCACCGCGTCGGGTCACCATCGCGTAGGCATCGGTGACGTTGCGGTTGGGGTAGCGAGCCAGACCGGTCATCACGTTGATGTCGCCGGACTTGTCGAATCCGTACATCACGATGCGCTCGGTCCAGCGCAGGTCGCTCTGCGAGACGTGGTCGAAAGTGGTGGACAGCTGGTGGCACAGCAGCTCGTCATGGGACGTCAACATAGGGGATTACGTTAGAGCATGCCACGTAATAAAACTAGAGTAGGTTTGCGGTGTGAAACCCCAGCCCGCAGCCCCCGGACGCCCCCGCGACCCACAGAAGGATCGCGACGTGCTTGCCGCCACTCGACAGCTGCTGGTGGAGGTCGGCTATCAGCGAACGACGATCGCCGCGGTGGCCCGGCGCGCCGGGGTCGGCGCGCCGACGATCTACCGCCGTTGGCCTCGCCGGGAGGCGCTGATCGAGGATGCCGCGTTCGGTCACACACAGCCCGCGCCGCTGCCCGCGGCGACCGGTAATCTCTACGCCGACCTGCGGGCGTGGGTGGAGGCATTCCTGGTCCAGTTGGCCGACCCGGTCACCCGCGCGGCCATCCCTGGCCTGCTGGTGGCCTATCACCGCGACGAAACACTCTACGAGCGCCTGGTATCGCGCAGCGAAGAGGATGTGCGCGCCCAGCTCGTCGAGCTGCTGGCCGCCGACGGGCTCGAGGAGCGCGCCGACGCGGTGTTCGACCTTTTGGTGGCGTCCACCGCCATCCGGGCATTGACGGTCGGGCTGCGCGACGTGGACAAGTTCTGTGAGCGGACCGCGGAAGCCCTCACCGCACTTGCCTATTCGTCGTGGCAGCCCGACCCAGGCCGCGACGGTTAGGCGGCTGCCCGTTCCTCGTCGTCGACGACGTCCTGTTGGGCGCCTTTCGGCGGGAAGGCCAGCTTGACGATCTTGCGCACCACGGTGCCGAACTGGCGCAGCAGCGGCCCGCTGTTGTACGGGATACCGTACCGTGCGCAGATCTCGCGTATCTCGGGTGCGATCTCTGCGTAGCGGCGCGCGGGCATGTCCGGAAACAGGTGGTGCTCGATCTGGTGCGACAAGTTGCCGGACAGCAGATGAAAGAGCCTGCCACCGGTCAAGTTTGCCGAGCCCAGTATCTGCCGCAAGTACCACATGCCGCGAGACTCATCCCGTGTCTCTTCGATGGAGAATTCCTGCGCACCGTCGGGGAAGTGTCCGCAGAAGATGATCATGTACGACCAGACGTTGCGGATCAGGTTGGCCGACATGTTGCCGGCGAAGACCAACGGCGCAAACGGCCCGGCCAGCAGCGGGAAGGCGACGTAGTCCTTCAGCAGTTGACGACGCGTCTTGCGCCAGATCCCTTCCAATGTCTCGCGCTTGTCGGCCAGCGAGATCTCGCCGGCACGAATGCGTTCGGTTTCCAGCTCATGAAGCGCGACGCCATATTGGAATAGCACCATCAGCAGGAATGCGTAGACGGGGTTACCCAGGTAGTACGGATGCCAACGCTGACCTTCGCTCATTCGCAGGATGCCGTAGCCGATATCCCGGTCCATCCCAACGATGTTGGTGTGGGTGTGGTGCATGTAGTTGTGTGAGTGCCGCCATTGATCTGCCGGGCACGCGGTGTCCCATTCGAAGCTACGACCCGAGATCGACGGGTCACGCATCCAGTCGTACTGGCCGTGCATGACGTTGTGCCCGATTTCCATGTTGTCCAGGATTTTCGACAACGCCAGCATCGCGGTGCCCGCCAGCCAAGCCGGCGGCACAATCCCTGCGAACAGCACGGCACGGCCGCCTATTTCGAGCACGCGTTGGGCCTTGATGACCCGGCGGATGTAGGCGGCGTCGCGTTCACCGAGGTCAGCCATGACGCGTTCCTTGATGGCGTCGAGTTCGCGGCCGAGGGCCTCGGCCTGGTCGGGCGTGAGGGTGATCGTGGGTTGTGACACGACTTCTCCTTAGCCTAAATCCGTGGATGGTTCCGGTGATTTGATCGGCGTGTGAACAGCGAAAATGCCTTCTGAACTGGGACAATACGAGTGCTGAGGCCGCATTTGTCCATAGTCCGGGAAGGCACTTTCGATGCACTCATCGTATACGTTCACCACCGGATCGGCGGTGTTTGACGAGCAGAATCTGCTGTCGGCGGCCGGGTTGGTGCCAGTGCTGGAACTGGCTGAGCAGACCGGTCTTTCGGAATTGATCAACGAGCGCGTGGATCTGCCGTCGACTCGGGTGAAGTCCGGCGCGGTCAACCCGGCTGGCAAGCTGACCTCGATCGTCGCCGGGATGATGTGCGGCGCGGACAGCATCGATGATGCCAATGTGCTGCGCGCCGGCGGCACACCCCGGGTGTTCAACGAGGTATATGCCCCATCGACGTTGGGGATCTTTTTGCGCGAGTTCACCTTCGGGCATACCAAACAACTCGCCGCAGTGGCCCGCGAGCATCTGATCGCACTGGCGGCGCGCACCCCGCTGCTGGCTGGCGCCGACGAGCGGATGTTTTTGGACATCGACTCGCTGCTGCGCCCGGTCTACGGCCACGCCAAGCAGGGCGCCTCCTTCGGTCATGCCAAGATCGCCAGCCGCGCGCTGCTGCGGCTGGGCCTGTCCCCACAGATCACCACCATCTCCACGGCGACCGCCGCGCCGGTGATCGCCGAGGCGCAGCTACGGAGCGGCAAAGCCGCCTCCGGGCGCGGTGCCGCATACCAGCTCAAGCAGGCGATCACCACCGCGAAAGCGATCAACCCCGACGCGCCGATCCTGGTGCGCGGCGACTCAATGTTTGGCACCAAGAAAGTGATCACCACCTGCATTCAGCGAGGCGCCGAATTCTCCCTGTCGATCAGCCGCAACAAGCGCATCAACGCCGCGATCGCCGCCATCGACGAGGCCGCCTGGACCCCGGTGCACTACCCGGGCGCGGTCGAAGACCCCGACACCGGGGCGTTGATCTCCGATGCCCAGGTCGCCGAAACCCCTACACCCTGCGCCTGGCCCGCGGCCGAACACTGACCGTGCGGCTGGTAGTGCGCCGGGTCAAAGACGCCCGCCACCTGGATGCGTTGTTTCCGGTGTGGCGCTATCACCCGTTTGTCACCAACTCCGCGCTGCCGGTCGACCAGGCCGATATCACCCACCGACGCCACGCCATCATCGAAACCACCTTCGCCGATTTAATCGACGGCCCACTGGCACACATCCCGTCGGGGCTGTTCGCGGCCAACTGCGCCTGGCTGGCCTGCGCGGTGATCGCCCATAACCTGCTGCGCGCCGTCGGCACCCTCGCCGGTGGCCACCATGCCGTGGCCCGCGGGGCTACCCTGCGCCGCGACCTGATCAACATCCCGGCCCGCTTCGCCGCCCCGGCCCGCAAACCAATGCTGCACCTACCCGCCCACTGGCATTGGCGAGCCAGATGGAAGGCCCTGTGGCACAACGTCATCGGTTACCCGATCGCGCAACCCCGCGCCGCCTGACCCCACCTTCCAAGCCCTGTCCGCCCCGCCATCCCAGGCCCGACCCAAGGAACCCAAAGGAAAGCTGGTACAGGCCAGCGGATCACCCACGCCCCACCGCGCCACACTCGGCCGCATCCCAAAACAACCGCGTCGACGGCAACACGAAATCACCCATCCACGGATTCAGGCTTAGGGCTTATAGGGCCAGTTCGACGTCGCCGAGAGGGACGGACACGCAGATCTGCACGTCCTCGTCGGGGGCAGTCGACACCGCACCGGTGGTCAGGTTGCGCACCGCGCCCGCGGTTTTGCGGCGCGTGCAGGTGTGGCAGATGCCCATCCGGCATCCACTTTCGGGCGACAGGCCGGCTGCTTCGGCCTGGGCGAGCAGCGGGCGCCCGTCGCCGACGATGTCAATGCCGCTGTCGGCAAACGTGATCCGTCCGCCCGACGTTTGCTCCACTGGCTCGAATGTCGGCGTCACGAAGCTTTCCGCACGGGCGTTCGGGCAGAGTTCGCGGACCGCGTCCACCAACGCGGTTGGCCCGCAAACGAACACCGCGTCCGGTGCCGGCATTGCGGCCGCCAGGTGCTCGGGGCCGAAGCGACCGTGCAGGTTGCCCGCACCGGAGCGGGTGTAGCCGTGCAGCACGCGCACCCCGGTCATCGCGGCCAGCTCGTCGCGGTAGCAGGCCTCGCCGGGGTTACGCGCGTAGTGGACGAACGCGAGCTCGCCGTCATGGCCCTCGGCTAGCAGCGTGCGCAGCATCGCCATGACCGGTGTGATGCCGCTGCCACCAGACACGAAGAGAATTCGGTGCGGCCGTGGGCTCGGCAGCACGAAATCGCCGCCGGCGCCGGCGAGACCGACCACCATTCCGGGACGGGCCCGCTCATACAGGTAGTTCGACACTAGCCCGCCGTCGTGGCGCCCGATGGTCAGCTCGAGACGGCGGGCGCCCTCGGCATTGGCCGGCGAATAGCAGCGCGTGTGCCGGCGGCCGTTGATCTCGACGGCGAGGGTGACGTACTGGCCCGCCGTGACGTCGGCGGTGAAGGCGGCGTTCGGGGTGAGGGTGAGCGTGACGCTGCGCGGTGTGCTCCGCCGGACATCGACGACCTTGGCGCGCGCCTCGCCGAGCGTCCACGTCGGCGCCACCAGCTCGGTGTAGCGGTCGATGCCGTGCGGGCCGGTAAGCAGGTCAACCAGGCCGGAACCAACCAGCCGGTGCCGCGCTGTCCGAGCCAGGACTTCAGTGAACATATGTACACCGTACGACCACACCGGAGGCCGTAGTCAAGCAGTTACGTGGCTCTGTGTTAGGTTTCACATGGTGAACAGCCGTACGCCTGATCCGCGGCCGCACCGGTCCGGCCAGGGCCGCGGCCGGGAACGTCCCTCCCGGGAAGAACGCAAGGAGGCGACGCGTCGCGCCATCGTCGCGGCCGCGCTCAAGCTGCTTGGCGACCGCAGCTTCGGCAGCTTGAGCTTGCGAGAGGTCACCCGCGAAGCCGGGATCGTGCCCGCGGCGTTCTACCGGCATTTCGAGTCGATGGAGGCCCTCGGGCTGGTGCTGATCGACGAGTCGTTTCGCACCCTGCGCGATATGCTGCGCGGCGCGCGCGCCGGCAAGCTGGACCCCAACCGGGTCATCGAGTCCTCGGTGGAGATCCTGGTCGCCAGCGTCACCGACCGACGGGAGCACTGGCGTTTCATCGGGCGCGAGCGCTCCAGCGGAATGACCGTCCTGCGCTATGCCATCCGCACCGAAATCCGGCTCATCACTTCAGAACTCGCGACCGACCTCGCCCGATTTCCCGGCTTGAACGCGTGGAGTACCGAGGATCTCAACGTGCTGGCCACGCTGTTCGTCAACTCGATGATCGTCATCGCAGAGGCCATCGAAGACGCACACAGCGCCGAAGCGCTCGAAGAGATCAAACGGATCGCGGTCAAGCAGTTGCGCATGATCGCCATCGGGGTGGCCGGTTGGCGCAGCAACCCGTGAGGTAGCCGCACTCCATCGCCGAGGCGATGATGAATCGATGGCCACCAAGATGAGCGACCTGCTCGGCGGCGTGCTCGCGTCGCTGCGCTACGAACCCACCGAGAAGCGGCTGCGGGTTTGTCTCGACGACGAGTTGGTCGCCGACACCCGCCGTGGGCTGCTGGTCTGGGAGCCGCGTCGGGTGGTGCCGACCTACGCCGTGCCGGTCTCGGATCTCTCGGCGCGGCTGGAGCACGTCGAAACCGCGGCACATCCGGGAGACCAGCCGCTGCTGGACCCCGCCGTCGCGTCCGCCGCGCACAGCTGCCCTGGCGCGGTGTTCGACGTCGTGGTCGACGACTTGCGGCGCGCGGCGGCCGCGTTCCGGCCAGACGATCCCGATCTGGCCGACTATGTCGTGCTTGACTTCGGCGCGTTCGAGTGGCGGGAAGAAGACGAGCCGATCGTGGCGCACCCGCACGACCCGTTCAAACGCATCGACATCGTGGCCAGCACCCGCCACGTCCGGCTGGAGTTGCAGGGCCGGTTGCTGGCCGCATCGTCGCGCCCGATGCTGCTGTTCGAGACGCTGCTGCCGGTGCGGTTCTATCTCCCACCCGCCGATGTGGCGGTCGAGCTTGAGCCCAGCGATACCGTGACCTACTGCGCGTACAAGGGTCGGGCGTCGTACTTCTCCGTGCCCGGCGGTCCGGCCGATCTGGCCTGGACCTACCACCACCCCCTTCATGACGCCGAGCCGGTGCGCGACCGGATCGCCTTCTTCGACGAGCGGGTGGACGTCATCGTCGACGGCGAGCGCAGGCAGCGCCCGGTTACCCCGTGGTCGCGCTGAGGATGGGGACGTCGCGGCGGCGTCCAACCGGCAAGCTGGCCGATCTCACCGGCCCCGGGATCACCGACCGGTGGGGTATGACGTGCGCCGATCTCGGCGCGTCGGTGTGCGCGCCCAACGGCATGGTGGTGTCGGTGTTTGGAGACACCTTCTCGGGCACCAAGGTTGGTGACGGCGACTGGCGTTCACCGGTGATCCTGATCGGTACCGGCGACGCCACCCATCCGATCAGCTACCAGCGCGCCGGCGGCGACGATCCCGACTATGCGCGACAGCTTTGGCATTACGTGCACCACACCAGCGGCTCGGCCCGCCGCGGCATCAGCACCGTCATTCCCTCCGACCTGCTGCGGGTCGGCGAGTCGCTTTATCTGCACGCGATCGTCAATAGCGGTTTTGGCAACGTCGTCTGGACCGAGATCTGGAGCTCTGCCGACAGCGGAATATCGTGGCGGCACTTGGGAAATCGCGCGAAGTTCCCGGCGCAGTTGCACCACGGTTACGCACAGTGCTGGTCGTGGGATTACGACCCCGACGACAACTGGGTATATGTCGTGTCCACCGGCTTTCAGCGCGACAAGGGCATCATCTTGCGGCGCGTTCGCCCGAGCGGTATCGCAGATGCGCGCCAGTATTCGGGGTGGGGTGCGGCCAACGGTCGCTGGTCGTGGGGCCAGGATCCGACCCCGCTCACGCCCCACGACGAAACCTGGGGCGAGCTGTCATTGCGCCGGCTCCCCGACGGGAAATGGATTCTCGGCGGATTCCTGTCGTCACACTATGCGCTGGGCTACCGGGTGCTTGACTCCCCCACCGCGGTGCACGACGCGCCACTCCAACGGCCGGTCGTCGGCTCGGCGTGGGAGGCTGAGGACCACGCCATCAACCGGGTCGCGCAACTGTACGGCGGATACGTTCTTCCCGGCTCGCGACTCGATATGCCCGGGGGTGTGGGTCTTGCGGTCTCGCAGTGGAACACCTCGCACGGTTGGCCGTATCGGGTGATGCAATTTCGGGCGACGCTTCGTGACACCACCCGCTCGTCGCACCGCACCGCCGACCAGATCACCCGCTGAAGCCGATCACTCGTCGGGAACCTCGAACAGCGAATCGCCGTCCTCGGGAGTCCCGCTCACCTGGCCGCGATGCGCTCGGCAACGGACGTCGTCGTCCACGGTGTCGTCGAGGACATCGGGCTCCTCGGCGGCGAGCCTGTCGTCAAGTGATGGGCTTTGGCGCTCTTGGCCTTCCGTCGTTTCGATCCTGTCGGCCTCGCTCCACGCCTCCGGTGGATCGACGACGATGTCGCCGTCCGCGTTACGGAGTTCGTCGGAATCGGTGGACTCGCTCGGGTTGAGCGTCTGGCCAGGCCCGCCCTCCTCCGGGAAGTCCGACGGGTCGACGAGGTCTTCGGCGTTGTCCCTAGCCATAGGCAACGGTTGCCCCTGGTGTCGGATCGCTAAACCAGCCGGAGGGCGGTTAGAAGTTCAGCGGGTAACCGCCGCTGACCTTCAGCGTCTCACCGGTGATGAAGGAGGAGTCGTCTGAACACAGGTACAACATCGCCGACACGACGTCGTCCGTGGTGCCGAGCCGGTGCACGAGCTGACGTTCGCGAACGATGTCGTCGACCAGCCCATGGGGCAGGTCGGCCAGTGCATTCTCGGTGTTCGTCAGGCCTGGCGCGATCGCGTTGACGCGAATCCGATCCGGTGACAGTTCGGAAGCAAAGGCGACGGTCAAGCCCCGCACCGCCAGCTTGGACACCCCATACGGGCTGACGTTCATGAAGCCGGCCATCGACGAAATGTTCAGCACGACACCGCCGCCTCGCTCCCGCATCGAATCTCGGCATGCCAGAGTGCAATTGATAACACCGATTACATTGACTTCGAACAACTCACGGATGTCGTCGCGCGAAAGCACGCTAAACGGTTGGTTGTACTTGGTGAGGTGACGACCGGCGTTGTTGATCAGGATGTCGATGCCGCCCAGCTGTTGGATGGCCAGGCCGACGGCAGCGTCGACTTGCTGTTCGTCGGCGACGTCGCAGGTCACGGCGATCGCGCGGGCGCCTTCGGCGGTCAGTTCGGCGGCGGCGCGATCCGCGGCAGCGCGGTCGATGTCGGCGATTGCCACGCTCGCCCCCTCACCGGTCAGCGCCCGGGCGAACGCTCGGCCCAGCCCCGTCGCGCCGCCGGTGATGAAGGCGATCTTCCGGTGGAATCGCACGGGGCAACGGTAGCGCGGTTACGGCCGCGCTCCAGCGGTATTGCAGCGGTTATCTCGGCGCCCGCCACATCGGCCAGAGGGTCGGCCCGCCGTCGGGGAGCACGATCTCGCCGGTGACCGTGAAGCCGAAACGCTCGTAATAGGGTACGTTGTCGGGTTTGCTCGACTCGAGATAGGCCGGAGCATGCTCGGCATCGCAGCGGTCGAGCCGTGAACGCATCAGGGCCTGCCCGAATCCGCGGCCGCGGACCGCGATGTCGCTTCCGATGACGGCCAGATACCAGTGCGGCTCCTCGGGATGGTGATGCTGCAGGAGTTCCATCGCGTCGCGCGCACCCGATAGCCGCAAGCCGAATGTGCGGATCAGCGCGGGCAGCATCGCCAGCTGCTCGCGCGCCGAGTGCTTCCACCGGTTTGGCGGATCCCACAGCGCCGCCGCGCCGATGCCCGAAGCATCCCAGGCGACCTCGACGCCGCCGCCGGAGAGATGGTGATGGCGGATCAGCGTCGCGAACAGCGCGGGCAATCGCGCGGAGCGCGCGTTGTCGTCTGGCAGCATCCAGGTGGTCACCGGATCGTCGTAGAACGCTCGTCCCAGTACCCGCGACAACCCACGGACATCGGCTTTGCGGGCGGGACGGGTCTCGATCGTCACAACCGCAAGGCTATCGTGCGGGCCTTGTTGCTGACGGGCCTAGAGGTCGCCCCAGCCGGGTGAACCCAACCGCAAACACCGACGACCGATGCAGTCGAGCCGGTGGGTCTAGAGCCGGACAAATGACGGCCGTCGCATGCTGCGCGAATACGGGCCTGCGTCAACAGCTTTCCTGTTTCAGCGTTTGCCGACCGAACACGCCGCCGCGGAATTCTAGGCGCTCAAGAAACGTAGCGGACAATGCTTTCCGCCACACAGGCCGGCTTGGCTGCTCCCTCGATCTCGATGGTTGTCGACAGCGTGGCCTGCACTGCGCCGTCACCGACGTCGGCGACGTCGACCAGCGAGCTTTGCGCCCGTATCTTCGAGCCCACCGGCACCGGCGCGGGAAAGCGCACCTTGTTCAGGCCGTAGTTGATGGCGAGCTTGATGCCCTTGACCTCGTAGATCTCATGCAGCAGGCGCGGAAGAAGCGACAACGTCATGAACCCGTGCGCGATGGTGGTGCCGAACGGCCCTTTGGCCGCCCTGTCCGGGTCCACATGGATCCACTGGTGGTCGCCGGTCGCGTCGGCGAACAGGTTGACCTCTTGCTGAGTGATGGTCACCCAGTTGCTCCGGCCGATGGTCTGGCCCTTGGCCGCGGCGAGTTCGGCGACTGACTCGAAGGTGCGCATGCGGTGTTCTCCTCTGCTAGGCCCGGCGACAATGCTGGTATGAATCGTGCCACCGTTGGCGCGGGGAGCTGCGCCGGTCCCTGACCGATGTTTCGTGCTGGTCGGTGTTCGGGTAGTCCGATGCCAGCAGGTGCGGCATCTCCGGGCATCGGAAGGACGCAACCATGACCGCAAAGAAGGGCCATAAGAGGATGCCGGCGAAACCGGTGCCGAAGCCCGGCGCAACCGCGGATAGCGCACGATGAGCGGGTGAGGCTCTTACTGCTCGCCGATACCCACATCCCGCAACGGGCTCGTGACCTGCCCGCACGGGTGTGGGACGAGGTCGCCGCAACCGATGTCGTGGTGCACGCCGGGGACTGGACAGCCCCGCAACTCCTCGACGAAGTCGAAGCTCGGGCGCGCCGGCTGGTGGCGTGTTGGGGAAACAACGACGGGGCCACGTTGCGCTCGCGGCTGCCGGAGCGAGCAGATGTCATCCTCGACGGCGTGCGTTTCACGGTCGTGCATGAGACCGGCAGCGCCAAGGGCCGGGAGACGCGCATGTCGCGGCGCTACCCCGACACCGACGTCCTGGTGTTCGGGCACAGCCACATCCCGTGGGATGCCACGACCGCCACCGGCCTGCGGCTCCTGAATCCGGGCTCGCCCACCGATCGGCGCCGCCAACCGTACTGCAGCTACATGACCGCCACGGTGGACGATGGCGTTCTCAGCGGCGTGGCGCTGCACCGCCTCGAATAGATAGCTCCTAAACAGAGCTATTATGGGTGCAGTGAAGTCACGCACTGATCTGGGCTCCGAGGTATGCCGCGTGATCGGGCGGTTTCGCCGCCAACTTCGACGATCCGCCGGCCACGGATTCGCGTCCGCGCGGTTGACCGAATCGCAGGCGGAGTTGTTGT
This sequence comes from Mycobacterium xenopi, assembly GCF_009936235.1. Taxonomy (NCBI): domain Bacteria; kingdom Bacillati; phylum Actinomycetota; class Actinomycetes; order Mycobacteriales; family Mycobacteriaceae; genus Mycobacterium; species Mycobacterium xenopi. Next base: position 4,803,395 of record NZ_AP022314.1, read on the forward strand.
GGCTGGTAGGACAGCGCCCCGGGATTTCGGTCAGCCTCGCCGCCGCCGAACTCGGGCTGGTGGCCAACACCGCGTCCACCCTGGTGTCCAAGCTGGTCGCCCAGCAGTTGTTGGTCCGCACCGTCGACGCCGCCGACCGTCGCGTCGGCAGGTTGTGGCTCACGGAGTCGGCGCAGCAGATGGTCGATGCGTCGCGCGCCGCGCGCCGGGCGGTGCTTTCCGACGTACTCGGTGAGCTTGACGAGCGCCAGATCGCTGCGCTGACAGAGGGATTGGAGGTCCTCGAGAACATGACCCAAATGATGCGGGAAAGATCAACATGAGCCGATCACCGATGCTCGCCGTCGATTGCCGGAATCTGACATATCGCTACGGCCAGTTCACTGCCGTCGACGATTTCACCCTGCAGGTGCGCTCCGGCGAGACGATGGGTCTGCTGGGGCCCAACGGCGCCGGAAAGACGACGCTGGTGCGCATGCTCACCACCTTGGCCCCGGTACAGCATGGCGAGCTACACATCTTGGGCTTCGACGCTCAAGCCAACACCGTCGACATTCGCTGCAACATCGGCTATGTGCCGCAGGAACTTTCGATTGAGCCGGCGCTGACGGGCCGGCAGAACGTGGAATGGTTCGCGCGACTGTACGGGGTGCCACGCGCCGAACGCCCCGTGCGTGTCGACGCGGCGCTCGCCGCGATGCAGTTGCTCGACGTCGCTCACCGGCTGGCGGCCACCTACTCCGGTGGCATGGTGCGACGGCTGGAACTCGCGCAGGCGCTGGTCAACCGGCCCTCGCTGCTGATGCTTGACGAACCCACCGTCGGGCTGGATCCGATCGCTCGTGACAGCGTGTGGGCGCAGGTGCGAAACCTGCAGGACGAGTACGGCATGACCGTGCTGCTCACCACCCATTACATGGAGGAGGCCGACTCGCTGTGCGACCGGGTCGCGCTGATGCACCGGGGCAAGCTGCGTGCGCTCGGGACGCCGACCGAGTTGAAATCGAGCGTCTCATCCGATGCCACGCTCGAAGACGTGTTCCGGCATTACGCAGGCTCCAGCCTGGACGACGACACCTCCTCGCAGGGTCTGCGCGCAATCCGTTCCATCAGAAGGGTAGCGGGTCGTGTCGGTTGATTACACCGCTGATTGCACCGCGGGCGGTCAGTTGGCCCGCGCTCCTCGTGGTTGGCAGCGGCTGCGCGGGATGTGGTCGCGTGTCAGCGCTTTCGCAGTCGTCGAACTTCAGAAACTGCAGCACGACCGCACTGAGTTGGTCATGCGGATGGTGCAGCCGGCCCTGTGGCTACTGATCTTCGGCACGACGTTTAGCAAGTTGCATGTCATCGATACCGGATCGGTATCCTACCTGGCGTTCTTGGCTCCCGGCATCATCGCCCAGTCGGCGTTGTTTATCGCGATTTTCTATGGGATACAGATCATTTGGGATCGCGACTCCGGTGTGCTCGCCAAATTGTTGGTGACGCCCGCACCGGCGTCGGCGCTCGTCGCCGGGAAGTCGTTTGCGGCGGGGGTGCGCTCGGTTGCGCAGGTGATCGGAGTGCTGGGCTTGGCGTATCTGATGGGCGTGCATTTGACCGCCAATCCGCTGCGTGTGCTGGCAGCGATGGCGGTCGTCGTAGTAGGTGCGGCGTTTTTCGCTTGTCTGTCAATGACTTTGGCTGGCTTGGTACGTAACCGCGACCGCCTGATGGGCATCGGTCAGGCCATCACGATGCCGTTGTTCTTCGCGTCGAACGCGCTTTACCCGGTCGACGTGATGCCGAGATGGCTGCGCTTGCTCAGCAAGGTCAACCCGGTCAGCTATGAAGTCGACGCCCTGCGGGCGCTGCTGATCGGTCCGGGGTTCAAGGTGGCGGACATCGCCGTGTTGGTGGTCGCGGCCGCAGTCGGCATCGCCACGGCCTCAGCGTTATTGCCGCGCCTGGTCCGCTAGCCCGAGTCCGCTCCGAGTCGTAATCGTTAGCCAACCGCGACATCCCACCACGGCGGCGACAAACGCCAGACCGTATCCCGCTGTGTTTGACTGCCGAAGAACAGCCACTCGGCCGCATCTAGCGGCAGATGAAAGTTGGGATGGGTAGGAGCTATGAAGTTCGTTGAACAGTTGCGCGGTGCAGCGGTGAGTCTGTCGCGCAGGCTGACGATCGCGGCCATAGGGGCTGCCCTATTGCCCGGTGTGGTCGGCGTTTTCGGCGGCTCGGCGACCGCGGCGGCATTTTCCAAACCGGGTCTGCCGGTCGAGTATCTGCAGGTGCCCTCACCGTCGATGGGCCATGACATCAAGGTGCAATTCCAGGGCGGTGGACCGCACGCGGTGTATCTGCTCGACGGGCTGCGCGCGCAAGACGACTTCAACGGTTGGGACATCAACACTCCGGCGTTCGAGGAGTATTACAAGTCGGGGTTGTCGGTGATCATGCCGGTCGGTGGGCAGTCCAGCTTCTACACCGACTGGTATCAGCCAGCCTGTGGCGCAGCCGGCTGCCAAACCTACAAGTGGGAGACGTTCCTGACGCAGGAATTGCCCACCTGGCTGCAGGCCAAGAAAGGTGTTTCCCCGACTGGCAATGCGGTGGTGGGCCTGTCGATGTCGGGTGGTTCGGCGTTGATCCTCGCCGACTACCATCCGCAGCAGTTCCCCTACGCCGCGTCGCTGTCGGGCTTTCTCAACCCGTCGGAGGGCTGGTGGCCGACATTGATCGGCCTGGCGATGAACGACGCCGGCGGATTCAACGCCACCAACATGTGGGGTCCGACCAGCGACCCGGCGTGGAAGCGCAACGACCCGATGCTGCAGATCCCGCGGCTGGTCCAAAACAACACCCGGATCTGGGTTTACTGCGGTAACGGCACTCCGACCGACCTTGGTGGCGACAACATGCCGGCCAAGTTCCTGGAAAGCTTCACACTGCGCACGAACGAAGCCTTCAGGGACAACTACATCGCCGCGGGCGGCAGAAACGGCGTGTTCAATTTCCCCGCCAACGGGACGCATTCCTGGCCGTACTGGAACGACCAGCTGGTGGCCATGAAGCCCGACATCCAGCGGGTGCTCGCGGCCGCACCCAACGCCGCCTGAGACACACGAACGTCGGCAGCGGCGCAGCGCCGCGCTGCTGCCGATGTTCGTATCGGCACCGTCAGGTCAGGAAGCAGTGAGCCGGGCGATCGCGCGCAACGGAATCGGCAGCCATCCCGGGCGGTGCCGCGACTCGTAGCCCGCCTCGTACACCGCCTTGTCCAGCTCATAGGCCGTGAGCACCAGCGCCGAATCGCGCGGGTCAACACCGGCCGCTGCCGTGTAACCGTCACAAAAGGCGGTGTGGTTGCGCTCGACCCATTCGCGAGCGCGAGCCGCGAGCTGTTTATCGGGCGCCAGATCCACCAAAGGCCCATAGGCGGCGTATTCGTAGGACCGCAGGACGCCAGCCACGTCGCGCAACGGCGAGTCCGGTGCCCGCCGCTCCTCCAGCGGCTGTCCCGGCTCGCCCTCGAAGTCGATCAGCAGCCACGTGTCCGGCGTGCGCAAAACCTGCCCCAGATGCAGGTCGCCGTGCACCCGCTGCACCGTAATCGTCTCTTGGGCGAGCTTTTGGAAGCGTTGTTCGATCGTCTCGGCGTACTCCTGAAGTTCCGGCACGGCCGCCATCGTCGAGGACAGCCGGGCCAACATGGTGTCGACCGGAAATGTGGCCTCCGATGTGCCGAGCTCCGCGGCGAGCGTGGCATGCACAGATGCCACGGCTTCACCGAGGCGGTAGGACTCGGCGGCGAAGTCGCCGCCGACTTCGTGCGCGTAGAGATCGCCCTCGGCGAACAGGTCGCGCACGCTGGCGGTGGCCATGGCCCAGCCTTCGGCCGCGTTGGCCGCGTACTCGGTCACCATGCCCAGTGGGAACGGGGCGCCGTCGGCCGGTGCGAGCTCGTAGGCACCCAACAGCCGAGCGACGTGGGGGTTTCCGGCGCGGCCAAGCACCCGGTTCAGCTCGATGTCGGGGTTGACCCCACCGATCACCCTGCGGAACACCTTCAGGATGGCGTCTTCCTCGAAGATCACGCTGGTGTTGCTTTGCTCGGCCTCCGACACGCGCGGAAAGGCCTGCACCGGCAGCGACACATCCGGTTCCCGGGTGAAAGTCAGCTGACCGGTGGCAAAGTCCCGCACGGCCGACGAGTCGATCAGCGACAGCAAAAATTGGGTTGCGCCCGGGTCGTACAGGGCGTCATAGCCGGTGCGATCGCCCGCTGCGCCGATGGTGGCCACGGTGGTGTACTCCGACAGCGGTGCGGTATCCCAGCTGACCAGCACTTGATAGCGTTCCGAGGACCCGTCGGTGTATGCGACGTCGACCAACACCAGGTCAAGGTTCTCGCGCAGGGCGACGGAGGTGTGCGCGCTTGCGGATGCCAACTCTCGATTACGCCCGGCATACCAACGTTGCTGCGGAAGCCAGTCTGACCATGGCAGGTTGGCTGGCGAATTCATTGGGTCTCCTCTGATGGGCTCAGCTGGAACCAGTAGAACCCGTGTCCTGGCAATGTCAGCAAGTACGGCAGCTGACCGATACGTGGGAACTCCACCCGTCCGCTTAACTCGATCGGCGTGTAGCCGTTCCAGTGCTGAAGGTTCAACTCGATGGGTTGCGGGAAACGGGACAGGTTGTTGACGCACAGCACCACGTCACCGTCGGCTTCTCGGACATAGGCCAGCACGGACGGGTTCGAGCCACCGAGTTCGCGAAATGAACCGATGGCGAACGCCTCGTGCCGGCGTCGGACCGCCAGCATGGTGCGGGTCCAGTTCAGCAGCGACGACGAGGTGTCGCGTTGCGCTTCGACATTGACGGCCTGATAGCCGTAAACCGGGTCCTGGATGGGCGGCAAATACAACCGGCCCGGGTTGGCGGTGGAAAACCCGGCGTTGCGGTCGGGTGTCCACTGCATCGGGGTGCGCACGCCGTCGCGATCACCGAGCCAGATGACGTCACCCATGCCGATCTCGTCACCGTAATAAATGACGGGCGAGCCCGGCAGCGAGAGCAGCAACGCAGTGAACAACTCGATCTGGTTACGATCCTTCTCCAGCAACGACGCCAGTCGGCGGCGGATGCCGACGTTGGCTTTCATGCGCGGGTCTTTGGCGTACTCGGAGTACATGTAGTCACGCTCTTCGTCGGTGACCATCTCCAGCGTCAACTCGTCGTGGTTGCGCAGAAAGATGCCCCATTGCGCCAGCTTCGGAATGGGTGGTGTCTGGGCCAGGATCTCCGAGATCGGAAAGCGTGATTCGCGGCGGACCGCCATGAAGATTCGTGGCATGAGCGGGAAGTGAAACGCCATGTGGCATTCATCGCCGCCGGTGTCGGGATCACCGAAATACTCGACCACATCGCTCGGCCACTGGTTGGCCTCGGCCAGCAGCACCCGGCCGGGGAATTCGTCGTCGACGACTCTGCGGACGCGCTTCAGAAACGCATGCGTCTCGGGCAGATTTTCGCAGTTGGTGCCTTCCCGCTCGAACAGGTAAGGCACCGCGTCCAACCGGAATCCGTCGATCCCGAGGTCCAGCCAGAAGCGAATGACGTCGAGCATCGCCTCCTGCACCGCTGGATTGTCGTAGTTCAAGTCCGGTTGGTGGGAGAAGAAGCGGTGCCAGTAGAACTGGCGTCGCACCGGGTCGAAGGTCCAGTTCGACTCCTCGGTGTCGACGAAGATCACCCGGGCCTCGGCGTACTTGTCGCTGGTGTCGCTCCACACGTAGTAGTCGCCGTACGGGCCGTCGGGGTCGCGGCGGGATTCCTGGAACCAGGGGTGCGAATCGGAGGTGTGGTTCATCACCAGATCGGTGATGACCCGGATGCCGCGGCGGTGAGCGGCATCGAGCAACGCGACGAAGTCGTCGACCGTGCCGAATTCGGGCAGCACCTTGTAGAAGTCGCGGATGTCGTAGCCGCCGTCGCGCAGCGGCGAATCGTAGAACGGGGGCAGCCAGATGCAGTCGATGCCCAGCCACTGCAGGTAGTCGAGGCGCTCGATGAGCCCGCGCAGATCACCACAACCGTCCGCGTTGGCGTCATAGAACGCCCGCACCAACACTTCATAGAAGACGGCGTGCTTATACCAGGTTCGATCGGCGGGCAGCGCAACAGCGTCGGCGAAGTCGTCTGCGCTGGGATGCTCGACAACCCCCGCTTGGACGTGGCTGCCCTCGGCAGGATCGTGGTCGACGGTGTTTTCGAGGTCGCGGGTCAAGTTCACTAGTCTACCGGTATCCGAAATACAGCCCCATAACCTTCTGCGGCGCAAAAGGATTGAGCGTTGCCGTCGAATATCCCGCGCCGACAATCAGCCGGGAGGACCGGGCGCCAAGGTCACATTCACGCTACGGACAGCGCCCGGACCGCTTAGCAGACCCAGCACGACGGTGTCGCCGGGGTGCCGCTGATCGAGGATGTTCGTCAGTGCGGTGGCCGAGTTGACCGGCTGGTTATCGATCGACACGATCCGATCGCCCGGGCTCACTCCGGCGGCCGCTGCAGGAGCATCAGGAATCACCCGCTGCACCAAAGCGCCGGCGCTATTGCGGGCGTCGCTGACACCGATGCCGAGGAAGCCGGTGGGACCGATGTGCACGGTGGGCGATGCCGCACCGGACCGGATTTGTCCGGCGATCGCCATGGCCTGGTTGATCGGTATCGCGAACCCTTCACCGCGCCCAAGCTTGTAGTTGTCGGAGGCGGCGGTGTTCATACCGATCACCTGGTTCGTGCTATTGACCGTCGGGCCGCCCGAGTCACCGGGACGTATTGCCGCGTCGACCTGGATCAGACCGTGCAGCGTCTCCGAGCTGCCGGTCAGGGCGTCTGCGGCCGAGACGGTTTGGTTCAGCGCGATGACGCGACCCGGCACCGCGCTGGGCGCCCCGCCGACACCACCGGCATTACCCAGCGCAACGATCGGGTCGCCCACCGCGACGGTGGACGAGTCACCGATATTGGCGGTGGGCAGCCCGCTTGCGCCGGCGAGCTGCAGCACGGCCACATCATGGCTGCGGTCGTAGCCGATCACCTCGACGGGGTAGGTCTGACCGTTGCCGATGTCCCTGGCGCGGATATCGGTCGCTCCGGCGATGACGTGGTTGTTGGTCAGCACCACGCCGCCGGGATCGATGACGATGCCGGTCCCGGCGCCCACCGCGCTCTGGTAGCCCATCTTGGTGTCGATGTCGACGATCTCCGGACCCACCTGAGCGACAGCCGACAACGGGTCGAGCGGTGCGGGCGCTTCACTGAACCGGTCAACGGTCGGCGACGCGTTGGCCGGCGCCGTGGCAAAAGCTAGGCCGACCGCAGCCGTCAGACTCAGTAAGCACGGCAAACACCGTGATATGCGGCGGTGCGATCCGCTCATCCCGTCACCTCCCGATAGGCTTAAGACTGAAAGATTGTCGCAACCATTGTGCCTGACAGTATCTTCTCAGCCTCTTCACCGTAGTGTGCCTCCTCCTGGTGAGGTCCGCATCCTGCGGTGGCGTGCCGCGCGAGCACCGCATCGGGAGTAGCCACGCCGTGTACTCGGCAAACGACGTTGCGCTTTCACGACCCAGGCACGATCGGCGCGCTCAGGTGGCGGCTCAGGTCGCCGACCAGGTCGACGAGGGTGTAGTCGCGAAAACAGAACCTCCACGCGCCGTCGACGCGTTCGAACCCGTCGTGGTAGCGGCCGACGACAATCGGCTGCAGTGGAAAGTCGTCGATCTGCTGCAGCACCGTGTAGTAGCTGCGACAACTCGCGGTGCCGGCGTCCTCGTCGATCTCGATGATCGGGTTGGTGACCACGTGTTTGGTGCGTGGTGTCCCGTCGGGATAGAGGACAACCGCGGCCCTCCAGAACCTGAGCATGGTGGCCGCGTCAACAGTGCCCCCGTCGCCGCTGCCGACCCGCAACCGGGCGTGCTCGAAAAGGGACGCGGCCCCGTCAAGGTCTCCGGCGTCCATGCATTCGGCGTAGCGGTACAGCAGGTTGATGATCTGGGTCTCGGCCGACATGCCGTCAACCTAAGCTGGCGCGGTGGTCGAATTCGACCCCAAGACCCGGTTCGCGCAGGCACCGGTAGCACGGCTGGCGACAGTGACGCCGGGCGGCATGCCGCATGTGGTGCCGGTGGTGTTCGCGCTTCGCGATGACGTGGTCTACACCGCTGTTGACGCCAAACCGAAGACCACGCAGCGCCTGCAGCGGCTGGCCAATATCGAGTGCAATCCACAAGTGAGCCTGCTCGTCGACGAGTACCGCGACGACTGGTCGCAGCTGTGGTGGGTCCGTGCCGACGGGACCGCCGCAATTTACCGCGAGGGCGACGTCGTGCACACCGGATACCGCTTGCTGCGCGCCAAATACCCTCAATACCAATTTGTTTCGTTGGACGGCCCAGTGATCACTGTCGCGGTGCAGCACTGGTCTAGCTGGCAGGCCGGGCGGAAGCCTCGGCTTTAGCCCAGGACCGTCGCGGGCTGGGTGACCTCGCGGCTAGTCGGTGGGCAGCGCCCGCTCCGGCGTCAGCCGTTCGAGGAACCGGAGCAACTCCACCGGGAACGGCAGGACCAACGTGGAGTTCTTCTCGGCGGCCACTTCGACCACCGTTTCGAGCAGCCGCAACTCCAGCGCGGCCGGGTGCTCGGCCATCACCTGCGCGGCTTGGGCCAGTTTCCGGGAGGCCTGCAACTCGCCGTCGGCGGTGATCACCCGGGCTCGGCGCTCGCGTTCGGCCTCGGCCTGCCGCGACATCGACCTCTTCATCGAATCCGGCAGCACCACATCTTTGATCTCGACGCGGTCGATATGGATCCCCCAGCCCAGCGCCGGGCTGTCGATCATCAGCTCCAAGCCTTGGTTGAGACCCTCGCGGTTGCACAGCAGGTCATCGAGGTTGCTCTTGCCGATGATCGAGCGCAGCGACGTCTGGGCGACCTGCCCGATCGCTGACATGTAGTCCTGGACATCGACGGCTGCCCGCACCGGATCAGACACCTTGAAGTAGATGACCGCGTCCACGCGGACGGTGACGTTGTCGCGGGTAATGCCGTCCTGGGCGGGCACCGGCATCGTGATGATCTGCATGTTGACTTTCTGCAGGCGATCCGCCAGGGGCAGCAGCCAGGTCAGCCCGGGCTGGCGCACCCGAGGCTGCACCCGCCCGAACCGGAAGACGACGCCTCGTTCGAATTGCTTGATGACGCGCACACTGGTGGCCAGCCACAGCGCGCCCAGCACACCCGCGACGGCGAGGACGTCTAACGCGATCACCATGCGTCCGTTCTTTGCCCAGCCAGTGGGACCGGCGGGCCCGCGTTCATGGGTCCGATTGTCCCACCGGCATTTCTGCTTCTCAACACTCCGCTGCTCAGGGTCGTTTCGACACCCGGTCGATCTTGTCGCGGTCTTGTGCTGGGTGAGCGTTAAGGGGAAGGTGGCTAGTAGGTCCGTGATCTGGGCCACACCCCCGCAACGGGTGGTATCGCCACCTTGAGGTGTGGGCGGATGAAGCGACCCGGAGGATGAGGAGAGGAGCGTCATGGCAGACAAGGCGACTACCGCCCAGGGCGCCGGAGCCGCCCCCGCTGTAGACAGTCCGGCCGCCGTTCGCAACGTGGTGCTGGTGGGCCCGTCGGGCGGCGGCAAGACCACCCTGGTAGAGGCGCTTCTGGTCGCTGCGGGCGTGTTGTCTCGACCCGGATCGGTGGTCGAGGGCACCACAGTCTGCGACTACGACGACGCCGAGATCCGCCAGCAGCGGTCAGTCGGACTTGCCTTAGCGTCACTGGCGCACGACGGCGTCAAGGTCAATCTGATCGACACGCCTGGCTACGCCGACTTCGTCGGCGAATTACGCGCCGGGCTGCGGGCCGCTGACTGCGCGCTGTTTGTGATCGCAGCCAACGAGGGTGTCGACGAGCCCACCAAGTTGCTCTGGCAGGAGTGCAAGCAGGTCGGGATGCCGCGGGCAGTGGTGATCACCAAGCTCGACCATGCCCGGGCCAGCTATCAGAATGCATTGGCCGCCGCCCAGAATGCGTTCGGCGACAAGGTTTTACCGCTGTATCTTCCTGCTGGGGACGGGCTGATCGGGCTGCTCTCACAAACGCAGTACGACTACAGCGGCGGCAAACGCACCACCCGCCCGCCCGACTCGTCGTACGCCGATCAGATCGAGGAGCAACGCGGCGTCCTGATCGAAGGAATCATCGAGGAATCCGAGGACGAGTCACTGATGGACCGATACCTCGGCGGCGAGAAAATCGACGAGTCGGTGCTCATCGACGATCTCGAAAAAGCGGTGGCCCGCGGTTCGTTTTTCCCGGTGATTCCGGTGTGCAGCACCACCGGCGTCGGCACCATGGAGTTGCTGGAGATCATCACCCGGGCGTTCCCGTCTCCGTTGGAACATTCGCTGCCGGAGGTGTTCACACCGCAGGGCGCACCCCGCAATAGCCTCACCTGTGACCCCAATGCACCGTTGCTTGCCGAGGTGATCAAGACGACGTCCGACCCCTATGTCGGCCGGCTCAGCCTGGTGCGGGTGTTCTCGGGGACCATCAAGCCCGACGCGACCGTTCATGTGTCAGGGCATTTCAGCTCATTTTTTGGCGCAAGCAATGGCCACGCCGACCACGACGAGGACGAACGCATCGGGACGCTGTCCTTCCCGCTGGGTAAACAGCAGCGTCCCGCTCCCGTCGTGCTGGCGGGCGACATCTGTGCGATCGGTCGGCTCAGCAGGGCCGAAACCGGCGACACCCTCTCCGACAAGTCGGAGCCGCTGGTGCTCAAACCGTGGACGTTGCCCGAGCCGCTGTTGCCGATCGCGGTCCAGGCGCACGCCAAGACCGACGAGGACAAGCTGTCGGTCGGATTGGGCCGATTGGCTGCCGAAGATCCAACCTTGCGCATCGAACAGAACCAAGAAACCCACCAGATCGTGCTGTGGTGCATGGGTGAAGCCCATGCCAGCGTCGTCCTCGACGCCTTGGCCAACCGCTACGGCGTGACCGTGGACACCGTGGAGTTGCGCGTACCACTGCGAGAAACCTTCGCCGGCAAGGCCAAAGGCCATGGGCGCCACGTCAAGCAGTCCGGTGGACACGGGCAGTACGCCGTCTGCGACATCGAGGTCGAGCCGTTGCCGGAGGGCTCGGGTTTCGAATTCCACGACAAGGTCGTCGGCGGCGCAGTGCCCCGGCAGTTCATCCCCAGCGTGGAGAAGGGCGTGCGAGCCCAGATGGACAAAGGCGTGCATGCCGGCTATCCGGTGGTCGACATCCGGGTCACCTTGTTCGACGGCAAGGCCCACAGTGTCGACTCGTCGGACTTCGCCTTCCAGATGGCCGGTGCACTAGCACTGAAGGATGCCGCCGCGGCGACCAAAGTGATCTTGCTCGAACCGATCGACGAAGTTTCAGTGCTGGTGCCCGACGACCTTGTCGGCGCGGTGATGAGCGACCTTTCGGGGCGGCGCGGCCGGGTGCTCGGCACCGACACGGCCGGCGATGAGCGCACGGTGGTGAAGGCGGAGGTCCCGCAAATCGAGTTGACCCGCTACGCCATCGACTTGCGGTCGCTGTCGCATGGCGCGGCGTCGTTTACCCGGTCGTTCGTGCGTTACGAACCCATGCCGGAGTCGATCGCCGCCCGAATGAAAAAACCTGACTGACCGCTACGCGCCCCGCTACTGGTTCAGCCATGCCAGGGCCGAATCCAGGTTGCGCACGTCCACCCCGATGCGACGGCATTCCTCGATCCCGCCATCGTACATACCTGAAATAGCTTCGAAGACAAGGACAATCCGGAAGTCGCGTTCGGACGCCTCGTATATCGATGTGCGCGGGCAATTGGGAAAGTTGCACCCGGCAAAGACAAGCGTGTCGCTGCCAACCTCGCGCAAGTGTTGTTCGAGCTTAGTCAGGTAGAACGCGCCCCACCGTGGCTTGTACATCACATGCTCGCGCGTCCCGACCTGTTGAAAACCGCCTTCTAGCAACAATTGATGGTCCAGCTCAACGGGACTCGGCAACAGCTCCGGTGCTATTTGCGAGCCTGTGCTGCCCGGTGCGGCAATCTGTGCGCCTTGCTCAAGTGAGCGCCGTCGCACCAGGTCCGCGTTGGAACCATCGGGCAGATACAGCCGAACGACGTGAACGATCGGTAAGCGTTTGCGCCGGAACGCGGTTGCCAGCTTCGCCATCCTCGGGATGGCGTCGCGGGTGCCGTCGATGGGTAGTGGTGCGTCGTCGGAGTAGAAGTCACATTGCACGTCGATAAGAACGAGCGCCGCCGAGCCGGAATGGGGCCGCGTGTAGGGATCGTTCATAGCGTCTTGTTTTAACAGACCAGCCAGATTCGAGTAGCACACTACGCACCCCATCCAGGCCCGCGCGCGCAAGCGTGAAACGTAGCTAACGCGGCTGCGGCAGAGGGCAAGAGCCGATCGACAGCCGATCCGCACCACCAAGGAGCCCAAAAATGACGGCTATGCCAGACACCGTGGGTGTTGTCGCACCGAACACCGAGCCCATCATCGAAGCGCCGGTCCTGGTGCCGATCCTGGTCAGTGGGGAACAGAGTGGCCCGAGTAGCACGGCAGTGAGGCTGGCCCGGCCGGCCATTCTGCGCCGCTGGGTGAAGGCAACCTTTGTTGTCATGACGCGCCGGTCGGTCATATCGGTGCCGGGCGCTCGCCGAGAACGCCGGCACCACCCGAAGAGTTACAGATTCCTCGAACACGCCTGCATGGCGCGCGATGCACCGACTGTGAAAACAGTCGACCTCCGTGGAACCAAAATTCTTGTCCCCCAAGTTATTTGCCTTCACCGATGCCTGGCGCCCGTTCGCTGGCATCGCCGCAGCAGCTGGGCACCGACATAGTAATAGCGAATTCGAGTACCCAACTACTCTATCGGGCCCTTCTGCCTGCCAGCACGATCGTTAGGCAGGCATCAACCTGACCGAACTGGCGCCACCACCAGTGACCTAGTGCCACAAACCGCGGGTCATTACCTGCACAACGGAGAATGGGATTTTCGTCCATGACTGAAACAAGATCGAAGATCGACACGACAACCATCGTGGTGCGAAACCCCGCCGATGGGTCGGTGGTCGGCCAAGTGGCGGTTCATTCGGCCGAATCCGTGGCGGCGATGGCCCGCGAGTTGCGGCTGTTTCAACCCGACTGGGACGCCGCCGGCCCAAGGGGTCGAAAGCTTTGGCTGCTGAAGTTTCAGGACTGGATGCTCGACAACGCCGAGCACATCGCCGATGTGCTGCAGTCGGAGACGGGCAAGACCCGAGCTGACGCCAGCATGGAGGTGCCGGCGTCGGCCGACATGATCAACTACTGGGCGAACAACGCCGAGAAATTCCTCGCCGACGATCACCCCAAGCCGCACAGCCCGTTGTCCGCGGTCAAAAGGCTGACCACGGTATACCGGCCGTACCCGGTGGTCGGTGTGATCACGCCGTGGAACGGTCCGTTCGTCGTGCCGAGCATGGATGTGATTCCGGCGCTGGCGGCCGGCGCAGCCGTGTTGTTGAAGCCGTCAGAAGTCACCCCGCTGAGCGCGATGGAGTTCGTGCGCGGGTGGGCCGAGATCGGCGCCCCGCCCGTGCTCGCGTTGGCGACCGGCTACGGCGAGACCGGTGCCGCTGTGATCAACAACGCGGACTTCGTCCAATTCACTGGGTCTACGGCGACAGGACGCAAGGTCGCCGTCCAGTGTGCGCAGCGGCTGATCCCGTACAGCCTGGAGCTCGGCGGCAAGGATCCGGCGATCGTGCTCGCCGACGCCGACCTGGACCGGGCTGCCAACGGCATCACCTGGGGCGGGCTTCTGAATTCCGGGCAGATATGCGTGTCGGTGGAGCGGGTCTATGTCGAGGAACCCGTTTACGACGAGTTCGTCGACAAGCTCACCAAGAACGTCCAGCAGTTGAGGCAAGGTCAAGACGACCGCGGATACAAGTTCGACATCGGTGCGTTGGCCACCGCCACGCAACGCGACATCGTGCAGCGCCATGTCGACGAAGCGGTCGCCAAGGGTGCCACGGTGCTCACCGGCGGAAAGCCAACCGGCACCGGCACGTTCTTCGAGCCGACCGTGCTCACCGACGTCGACCACTCCATGTCGTGCATGACCGAAGAGACCTTCGGCCCGACGCTGCCGGTGGTGAAGGTCGCCGACGAAGCCGAGGCGATCCGGCTGGCCAACGACTCCCACTACGGGCTGTCGGCCACGGTGTGGACCAGGGATCGCGAACGGGCGCAGCGGATTGCGCGTCAACTCGACGTTGGTGCAGTGAACATCAACGACGCGGCTGCCAACGCCTTTGCCCTGGCGCTGCCGATGGGCGGGTGGAAGCACTCGGGTGTCGGCAGCCGGCTCGGCGGCGCCAGCGGCATCCGCAAGTACTGCCGCGAGCAGGCGATCACCGCACCGCGGATTCCGACGCAGTCCAAGGAGCTGCTGTGGTATCCGGTGTCGCGTCGCCGGGTCAAGCTGGCTACGGGGGTGATGCGCGCGGCCGCGGGTCGGGGTGTTCGCCGATTCGGGATCACGCCACGCGGGAGGCGCGAGCGATGAAGTGCCAGGCCGCAGTGCTGCGCGGAGTCGGTCACGACTGGGAGATCTGCGACATCGATCTCGACCCGCCTCGTCACGGCGAGGTTTTGGTGCGGATAGCAGTTGCCGGCATCTGTCATTCGGACGACCATTTCGCCACCGGCGACATGGTGCCCACCCCGGAAATGGTTGCGACTCTGGCCGCCAACGGCTTACCCGCGCCGGACTGGTTCCCGCTGCTTGGCGGTCACGAGGGCGCGGGCGTTATCGAAGAAGTCGGTCCGGGCGTGACAGCCCTGAAACCCGGTGACCGCGTGGCCATGTCGTTCATTCCCGCCTGCGGCAAGTGCCGCTGGTGCGTGAACGGGCAAAGCTACCTCTGCGATACGGGTGCCAGCCTGCTTACGAAGGAGATGCCCACCGACGGGACCCCTCGTCGCCATCTGGGTGATGACGATCTGATGGCTTTCGCCCAACTCGGGACCTTCTCCGAGTATGCCGTGGTGGCGGAAAATTCCGCCGTCAAGATCGATGACTCGATTCCGTTCCACGCGGCGTCCCTGGTGGCGTGCGGCGTCACCACCGGGTGGGGATCGGCGACGGTGTCTGCGGGCACGGAGCCGGGTGACACCGTCGTCGTCCTCGGCACCGGAGGTGTCGGGATGAACGCGGTACAGGGGGCACGCGCGGCAGGTGCCAAGTACGTCGTCGGGGTCGATCCCCTTGAGTTCAAGCGTGATTCGGCCAAGATCTTCGGTGCGACGCATACCAGCCCGTCAGCCGAGGAGGCGATCGGCCTGGTGCGCGAACTCACCCGCGGTGTGATGGCCGACCGTGTCGTGCTGACCGCGGGCGTGGTCCACGTCGATCTGATCCCGTTGGCGATGATGCTGACCCGCAAGGGCGGCACCTGCGTGCTGACCGGCATCACACCGACCAGCGAAACGATGGTTCCACTGCAGCTTCAGGACATGGTGTTCTGGGGAAAACAGCTGAAGGGCGTTCCGTATGGCGGCATGAATCCGCGCACCGCCATGCCGATGCTGCTGTCGCTGTACGCGGCCGGTGCGTTGAAACTCGACGAGCTGGTGACGCGGCGCTATCGGCTCGACGAGATCAACGTCGCGATCGCCGATCTGCGCGAGGGCCGAAACATCCGCGGCATCATCGAATTTCCGAACGTCTAGTGGAGACGCCAATCGGCTCCGCGACGATCACAAACAAGGAAAGGGTAACACGATGAAATACCTTGTGCAGTGGAACTTCTTGGAACCATCATTGGTTCGGCCCGCGGCCCAACGTTTCCTCAAGACCGGCGCCAAACCACCGGACGGGGCAACCCAACTCGGTCGCTGGTTCGGCCTCAACGGCAAGGGATGTGCTGTGCTCGAAGCCTCCGACCCTAAGCCGGTCTTCGAGCTCATCTCGGAATGGCAAGAGTACATGCAGATCGAGGCCACACCGGTGCTCGAAGACGACGACGCCGGCGCCATCATCGGCAAGTTGTACGGGTAGATCAGCGTCCGCAGGGACGCTTGGAAAGGCGGGGGACGCGCGGGGCGTCCCCCGCTATTCGTTTGGCTTGGGCCTTGTCCGAAGTCACGAATCGTCGATTCTCTTCGGCGATTTCAGCGGCGCTTGATCCGCTGAACCACCGAATCACCGCATCGCGCGCTCGCCAGGCGCTCGGAACCGTGGCGCACCGTTCCGGGATTTTCCGCGATTTGCTGGGCAATTGGAGTGCCGCGCGCCTTGTCGACGACACTCCGTCATTGCGGTGCTAAATCGAGTTTGCTGGTCGGCGAATAGGGTAGATATTAAGGAAACAGCATGTGGTGCGGGCTCGCGCACCAACTCGAGGGGGTAGACACCATGCGAAGAGCGCTTCGGCAGGCATTCGTCGTGGCAGGGATCATGATCGCGGCGACGGCGGTGTCGGTGAGCCCCAGCTTGGCCGCCAGTGCCCCGCCTCAAACCGCTCCCGGCATCGCATCGATCCAGCCCGCCAACGGCGCGGTGGTGGGTGTCGCGCATCCGATCATCGTCACATTCACGGCGCCGGTCACCAACCGCGCCGCCGTCGAGCGGACCATCAAGATCATTTCTCCGAGTGACGCAGTCGGGCGGTTCGCCTGGGTCGACGACAACGTCGTGCAATGGACGCCGGAGCAGTACTGGGCCCCGCACACCACCGTCAAGGTTCAGGTGCACGGCTTGACGACTGGCTTCGAAACCGGTGACGTCGTGCGCGCGGTTGCCAGCATCTCCGCGCATACGTTCACCGTGAGCATCAACGACGAGGTGGTCCGCACGATGCCGGCGTCGATGGGTAAGCCGAGTCGTCCGACACCGATCGGCTCTTTCACCGCGCTGTCGAAAGAGCGGACGGTCACATTCGATTCGCGCACCATCGGCATCCCGCTCAGTTCGCCTGAGGGCTACTTGATCCAAGGACAGTACGCGGTCCGGGTGACCTGGAGCGGCGTCTACGTGCACTCGGCGCCATGGTCGGTCGACTCACAGGGGTATGCCAACGTCAGCCACGGTTGCATCAACCTCAGCCCGGACAACGCGGCTTGGTATTTCGACACCGTGCACATCGGCGACCCGATCATCGTGCAGGCCTGACACCCAGCCGGGACTTGCCAGATTGCCCACGACACTCGGCAGACTCACCGCCTACCCTCGACGTCATGGCCAACACACTGCAAGACCCCAAAGTTGCGACCGCGCTTGAGCGCATGTATGCCGAGAGCCAAGAGCAGGTGGCTCAGTTGCGGGATTGGCGTGATGAGTTGCAGCGACTATCTTCGGCGAGCGCGCAGGAGCGCGCTGACGCGTTCGGCGCGTTCTACATTCCGGTAACGCCCGACGCGGGCCGCTTGTTGTACATGCTGGTCAGAGCGGCTCAACCGACGACGATTGTCGAATTCGGCATGTCTTTCGGCATCTCTGCCATCCACTTGGCGTCGGCGGTGCATGACAACGGCGCCGGGCGGGTCATCACCACCGAACTCAGCACCGCCAAAATCGGCGCTGCCAGGAAGACATTCGCCGACATCGGGTTGGACGATTTGATCACTGTGCTCGAAGGGGACGCGCTGTCGACCCTGAGGACCGTGGCCGGGCCCGTCGACTTCGTGCTGCTCGACGGCTGGAAAGACATGTATCTGCCGGTCGTCAAGCTGCTCGAACCACAGCTGTCACCAGGTGCCCTGATCGTCGCCGACAATACCGAAATGGCCGACACGCAGCCGTACCTCGACTATGTGCGGAACACCGAAAATGGCTATGTCAGCGTCAACTTCCGCGCCCGCGAAGCCGACAGCATGGAAATCAGCTGCCGTGTCTGACGTTTGAGTTGCCAGATCAGCGGTGCCACCGGCAGCGCCACGCTGCCGGCCATCGCGGCACGACCCCTGCTCGGGTTGTGGCGGTTTCCCTGGCGGCGAGCCGGATCGGCAGGCCGTTATCGCAGCGATTCTTCGAGCCACGGCGTCAGCCACTGCACCCCTTCCGGGGTGAGGTGCACTCCGTCGCTGCGCACTTGGATACCGTCGACCTTGGCGGTGTAGACACCGTCGGGACACAACTTCCTATTCAGATCTAAGATCGATACATTCGGACGTTTTCCAATTGTGCGACGCAGCAACGTGTTCCATTGGTCGACCCGTTCAGGCTGGTCTTCTGGGTACAGGGTTCCATCCGGCTTTTCGCCGCGACGGCTGTAGGGCACGGTGGTCACTGCGACCCGAATCCCGTTGGTGCCGAGAGTATCCAGCGCTCGTTGCAGCTCACCGGCAAGATATGCGTCGAATGCCGGATCGCCGATATGAGTCCACCGTCCTTCGTTGACCCGGTCGACCGTTTCCCAGCGCCCGATGATCAGCAGTGCGACATCGGGCTGGTCAGCGGCGATTTGCGCGGACCATCTGCCGGGCCAGGCTTCGCATTCGGGTTTTTGGTCGAGCGTCTGGCCGAGATATCGATATGGCCCGCCGCGCACCAGGCTGCATCCGATGATGGTGTGATCGACGAAATGGAACCCCGGGGTCGCCGGAAGATAGTGCATCAACGTCCACGCGATCGAATCACCGAAAACCGACACGGTGAACGGCCGGTTGGGATTTCGCTGCGCCACGGGGCGAACCGGCATCGCGGCGACCGGCGGGGACGGGGTAACGGCGGCCACTTCAGATACTCCCGGTGGAAGGCTGCTCTCAAGCCCCGTATGGGGCGTTGTTCCGACCGGGACAATCAGCACCGTAGCCACGACAGCGGTACCGACTGTGGCCCCGGCCAGCGGCAACAACCGGACGCGGACCGGGCGCCACCGTCGAATAGGCTGTTCGACCAACCACCACGACGCGGCCGCCAGGGTAACTGTGACGAGGAACCGGACGGCGAACAACCGCCAGCCGGACCAGCCGGTGCGTTCCCCGTTGAGGACCAAAAAGATTGGCCAATGCCATAGGTAGATGCCGTAGGAGATGGCACCCAGCCACACCAACGGTCGCCAGGCCAGCACCCGGGCCATCGCTGTCCGCTGGTCGAGCGCCACCGGCGCGATCACCGCGACAGCGGCGATCGCCACCCCGGTCAGCAACCCGGTGCGGAATTCGCGCGCGCTGCCGGTCGCGTAGTGTGCCGCCAGCACCAACGCCGCCAGACCGGCGACCGGCAGAACGCGGGCGGTCCATCTGGCCCAGGGGGCCCGAACGGCAGACCGGCCACGGGTCAGCGCCGGCCAGTCGCGCACCAAGAGAACCGACGCCGCCGCGCCGGCCAACAGTGCCTGGGCGCGGGTATCGGTGCCGAAGTAGACCCGGTCGTGCGGGGCGTTTGACGACCAGGCGATCGCCGCGGCCGCCGAGCCGACCGCGCCCAGCGCGGCCACCACGAACACGATCAAGCGAACGCCGCTCAGGGTTGCCCACAGGCGGTAATGCCTGGCCCACATCGCCAGCGATACGGCGACCGCGATCAACACCAGCGGCCAGACGAAGTAGTACTGCTCCTCGACTCCCAACGACCAGGTGTGCCGCAGCGGTGACGGTGTGGCGCCCTGGGTGAAATAGTCCGTCTTTTCAGCGACGAATCTCCAGTTCGCCATCCAGACGAATGCGGCGATGGCGTCGTCGCGTAGCTCGGCGACGGACTCTTGCGGAAGCAGGTCGCGCCCGAGCGCCACGGTCAGAACCATCAGCACGAGCGCGGGCAGCAGCCGCCGGGCACGGCGAATCCAGAAGCCGGACAAATCGATCCGACCGGTGCGTGCCAGCTCGTCGAACAGCAGCGAGGTGATCAGAAATCCGCTGAGGACAAAGAAGATGTCGACGCCGATGAAGCCGCCGCCGAGACCGGGGATGCCGCCGTGCCCGGCGAGCACCAACGTGACCGCGATGGCGCGAAGCCCGTCCAGGGCGGGAATGCCGGGGCCAGGGCGGTGACGTGCAAGCTGTGGGACCGGAGCAACCCATCGGGGCCGTCGAGCGTAGCGAACCGGGGCAGGATAAGGCCTGGCCGGTTCAGTGTTCGCTCGCCGCGCGGCTCGGCTGGCCGGCCGGACCGCGGTGGTGTTGCTGCCGATACGTCGATGCACCTCCCCGTCGGATCATGGCAAGCTTAGCCGCGGCTGAGCACCATGAGCGGAAGACACGGCGGGGCAACAGCTACCCGGATGCGTAACCCAGGATCGCCTTGGTCTCCAGGTACTCGTGGAAGCCGAACTCGCTCCATTCGCGGCCGTTGCCGCTGCATTTGTAGCCACCGAACGGCGCGTTCATGTCGAAGGCATGGTTGATGGTCACCCAGCCGGCACGGATTCTGCTGGCGACTGCCCGCGCTTTGTCGAGGTCGGCTCCCGAAACATAGCCGGCCAGACCGTAGTCGGTGTCGTTGGCGATCTCGACGGCCTGGTCGATGTCGTCGTAGCCGAGTATGCACAGCACCGGCCCGAAGATCTCCTCGCGCGCGATGGTCATGGCGTTGGTGACGTCGGCGAAGACGGTGGGCTTGGCGTAGTAGCCGGTGGTCAGCCCGTCGGGCCGCCCTGGGCCGCCGGTGACCAGTGTGGCGCCCTCGTCGATGCCGGTCTGGATCAAGCGCTGCACTTTCTCGAACTGGGCCCGTGAGGCAAGCGGTCCGATGGCGCGGCTGTCGTCGGGGTCGCCGACCTTCACCTGTTCGGCGGTTTCGCGCGCAACCGCGACGGCTTCTGCCATGCGTGATTTCGGCACCAGCATGCGCGACGGCGCGTTGCAGCTCTGGCCGGTGTTGAGCATCATGTTGGCCACGCCGGCGCGGACACTGTTCTCGAATTCCGCATCGTCGAGCACGATGTTGGGGCTCTTGCCCCCGAGCTCCTGGGTGACCCGCTTCACCGTCGGCGCGGCCTTCGCCGCCACGTCGGTGCCGGCACGCGTCGAACCGGTAAACGACACCATGTCGATGCCGGGATGGCTGGACAGCGCCACCCCCACCCCCGCGCCGTCGCCGTTGACCAGGTTGTACACGCCGGCCGGCACGCCGGCGGCATCGAGGATCTCGGTGAAAATGTAGGCCGAGTAGGGGGCCACCTCTGACGGTTTCAAGATCATTGTGCAGCCGGTCGCCAGCGCCGGATACACCTTCACCGCGATCTGGTTGAGCGGCCAGTTCCACGGGGTGATCAGCCCGCATACCCCGATCGGCTCTTTGACCACCCGGGTAGCGCCGTGCTGTTCTTCGAACGCAAAATTCTTCAGCACGTCGATAGCGGTCATCAGGTGACCCAGGCCGAGCTGCACCTGGGGACCGGCGGCCAGCGACGGCGGAGCCCCCATCTCCTCGGTCACCGCTTCCGCGAGATCGTCGGCACGCCTTTGATATTCGGCCAGGATCGCTTGCATCAGCTCGAGTCGCTCTTCCCGGCTGCTCTGCGACCAGCTGGCGAAGGCGCGTCGCGCCGCGGTCACCGCGGCGTCCACGTCGTCGCCCGAGCCGAGCGAGATTCGGCCGCTGACCTGTTCGGTCGCGGGGTTTTCGACGTCGAAGGGCTGTGGCCGCACCGGATCGACCCACCGGCCGTCGATGTAGAACTTCAGATATTCGCGCATGACGCCATCCTCCTCTACTGGGTTCCTTCGGCGTACCAAGTTCTGAATTCTGCGTAGTTCGGCATCTCCTCCGAGTTGGCTTTGGGGTCGATCTCGACGTGCACGACCCCCGGCCGGCCGCTGGCGTAGGCACGTTTGATCGCCGGGCCGATGTCGTGCTCGTGCTCGACGTATTCGCCGTGGCAGCCCAGGCCTTCGGCGATTTTGTCGAAGCGCACGTTCTTGCTCCAGTGCACCCCGGGCTGCGGCGAGGGCTGGGGGAAAGTTCGCTTGTAGACACCGACTTCCAAACCCCACTGGTGGTCGACGCCCACGATGCACACCAGCGGCAGGTTCAGTCGTGCGGCGGTCTCTAATTCGGCGATGTGGAACAGGAACGACGAGTCGCTGGTGAGCAACATGACCGGTCGCTTGCCGCCGTCGGCCACCGAAGCGCCGACGGCATAGGGCAACCCGGTGCCGAGGTGGCCGAAGTTCTGGTTCCAGATGACGTCGCGCGGTTTGGCCTGCGAATAGGTCCACTGGAAGATGACCGTTGCACCGCCGTCGCGCACCAGAATGCCCTCGGACGGAAAAGCTTTAGTTGCCTCGACCACGAAACGCGCGGGATGGATGGGTATTTGGCCGCTGGGTGCGGTCTCAGCCAATTCAGCCAACTGGTCGGCGTCCTGCTTGACCCAGCGGGCCAGGTCGGCCGACGGTGAGCGGGGGCTGTCCCCGAGCGCGTCCACCAGCTGCGGCACGACCGCCCGCAGGTCTCCGACCAGCGCCACGTCCACCGGACGGTTCACCCCGATCGCCGTCGGATCCTGCTCGACGTAGATCCACTTGCGGATGGGGTCGTTTTGCGCCCAGTGGCGAGTCCTGCCGTAGTGGACCGGTTCGCCGAGTTCGGTGCCCAGCGCGACACACAGGTCGGAGGCGGTCACCGCCTCGACAGCCGCTGCCGAAAACCCGTAGGGGAAGGTGCGGTCCTCCAGACCCGGGATGTACGAGGTGCCGCCGGAGGTCTGGATCACCGGGCAGGCCATCAGCTCGGCGAGCGCCTTCACCGCAGTTTGGCTGCGCGACGTGTGTACGCCATGACCGACCAACAGGATCGGCGCCTTGGCGTCTTGGATCAGCCTGGCGGCCTGCGCGATTTCCCGCGCGCCCGCACCCTGGCCGACAAGGCGGTAGGTGCCGGGCGGCGGTGGTGCCGGCACCTCCAGTTCGTGCAGCAGCACATGCGCCGGGTATTCGATGTAAGCCGGGCCCGGGGTGCCCGACATCGCCCGGCGGATCGCCTCGTGAACGATTTCGTCGGTCTGGTCGGCGTATTCGATCGATGCGCTGTATTTCACCGACGGCTCCACCAGGGCCTCCTGGCGGACGAACTGGATACGCCCGCGCCGCACCCGTCGTTCGGTGATGCGCGCGCGTTGACCGCCGATGAAGATGACCGGCGAGTTCTCCACCTTGGCGCACATCATCGCTCCGGCCAGGTTGGCCACGCCGGGTCCGAGCGTCCCGATGCACAGGCCCGGCCTGCCCGTCATGCGTGCGGCCGCGTCGGCCATGAAGCCCGCGCTCTCCTCGTGATGCGGGGCCACCACCGCCCAGCCGCGTCGGTCGGCTTCCAGGAACATGTGCACGAAATTCGGGTCGGGGATACCGAACAGGGTGTTGACACCCTCGGCCTCGAACAGGTCCAGAATGCGTTGGTAGACAGGCACACCCATGCTCAGCGCTCCTTTCCGTGCCGAGCAGACGCAAAAGCCCCGTTTTCGACGGCGTGTCGGGTGCTTTGGCGTCTGCTCGCGCTGATTTCCTCGAGCACCTCGGCGGTATGGGCCCCCAACTCCGGGGCCGGCCCGGCGACCCGGCCCGGGGTGTGCGAAAACCAGGTCGGCACACCGGGAAACCGCATCCGCCCGTGCGGGCTATCCACCGTCTCGAACAGCCCGACGGCATTTAGGTGCGGGTCGTCGAACAGCCCGTCGGGTGTGCGGATTGGCGCCGCGGGTATCTCCAGCTTGCGAAACAGCGTCAGCCATTCCGCGGTGGTGCGCTCCCGCATCGTCTGGGCCACCAGGCCGTACACCGTGTCGATCTGGCGGGCCCGCTGCTCGAGCGTGGCGTACCGGTCGCAGGCCCATGGCGGCTGCACGGCGTCGATGAACGCCGACCAATGCTTGTCGGTGTAGATCAGCGCCGAAATGTAGCCGTCGCTGGTCTGGTAGGGGCGGCGGTTGGGGGCCAGCGCGCGCGGATAGCCGGCCGGTCCAAGCGGGGGCTCGAAGATCGCGCCGTTGGCGTGTTCGACCAGCATGAACGACGCCATGGTTTCGAACATCGCCACCTCCACCTCTTGGCCCTCCCCCGTGCGCTCGCGGTGGAACAACGCCATCATGGTGGCGTAGAGCGCCGTCAGGCCGGCGACCTTGTCGGCCATGATTGTGCCGACATAGCTGGCCTCGCCGGTCAGCATCTGCTGGACGGCCGGCAGCCCGCATTCTGCCTGGATGGTGTCGTCGTAGGCGGGCAGATCCCGGTCCGGGCCGCGGCGGCCGTAGCCGTAGCAGTTGGTGTAGACGATCGCCGGGTTGATGGCGGCGACTTCGTCATATGCGAAGCCGAGCTTGCCGATCGCCTTGGCCCGCATCGAATGAATGAACACATCTGCTGTTTCGATGAGTGCCCGCAGCGCGGATTTGCCGTTGTCCGAGCGCAAGTCGAGTACGATGCTGCGCTTGCCGCGGTTGACGTTCGCGAATACCCCGCTCATGCCCGGCGCGGGCCCCACCGTGACGTAACGCGTGACGTCGCCCTCCGGTGGTTCGACCTTGAGCACGTCGGCGCCCATGTCGGCCATGATCTGGGTGCAGTACGGCCCCATCACCATCGCGGTGAGGTCGACCACCCGCACGCCGGCCAGCGGACCTGTGCCGGGCCTAGCCATGAGGCGCTCCTTCCCGTGTTTGTCGCCGGGCCATCCGGAAGCTGTAGTCGATGTGGTCGGCATGGCCGTGGGGCAGCACGGGAAACATCACCGGCGTCGATGCATCCCGGATCGCGTCGATTTGCTCGCCGACCGTCTCGACCGACCATGAATCGCGGCACACGCCAGGAGTTTCGGCGACGGCGACCCGCGCAATCCGGCCAGCGATCGCGACCAGCATCTCACCGCTGATCGAACAGGCTTCGTGGGCGAGCCAACCGACAGCGGGCGCCACCAACTCCGGGCCCCACGGGGGGTAGCCAGAGGTGTCGCGGCCCTGCGCCATTCTGGTCTCGGCCGCAGGCACGATCACGTTGCACTTCACGTTGTGCGCGCCGCCCTCGAGCGCCACCACATTGGACAGCCCGATCACCCCGGCCTTGGCGGCCGCGTAGTTGGCGACGCCGTGGTTGCCGTACAGCCCTCCGATCGATGACGTCAGCACGATGCGGCCGTACCCTGCCGCGCACATGTGCGGAAACGCCGGCCGCACAACATGAAACGCACCACGCAGGTGGACATCGAGGACCGCGTCGAAGTCCTCGTAGCTCATCTGCTGCAACGAACGGCTGCGGACGATGCCGGCGTTGTGTATGAGGATGTCCAGTCGCCCGTAGCGCTCAAACGCCGCCGCGATGATCGCCGCGCCACCGGTCGGGGTCGCCACCGACTCGGTGCACGCGATCGCCTCACCACCCGCCGACTTGATTTCTCGCACTACTTCGTTCGCGGGAGCCGCGTCGGTGCCGTCGCCGGTGAGGGCACCACCGGGATCGTTGACGACGACGTTCGCCCCCCGCGAGGCGAGCAACCGTGCGTAGGCGCGTCCCAGACCCCGGCCGGCGCCGGTTATCACTGCGACTTGATCGTCGAATCTGAGCTCAGGCATCTAGATTCCGAGTTCGAGGCCGTCGAGATCGCCTTGGGCGCGCCATTTCTCGAGCAATTCGCCGAAGGCGTAGAAACCCGGCCCGTAGGGCTCGCCGAGGTGGGTGCGGATGCCTTCGCCGCCACCACCGCCTTCGTTGTTGTAGTAGCCCGGGGTGCAGGTCTGGTCGAATGCCGAAGTGTCGACCGCGGTTTCGCGGATGGTCCTGATCCACTCCTCCTGGGCCCGCTGGCTGGGCTCGACGGTGACGACGCCGCGTTTGTGAGCTTCGGCGATGATGTAGGCGATGTGCTCGGCCTGCTGCTCGAGCATCGCGGTGGTGTTGGCGGCCACGCCGCCCTGGATGAAGCCGGTGTGGAACTGGTTGGGAAACCCTCGGGTCGTCATGCCGTGCAGCGTTTTGTAGCCGTCTCGCCAGTAGTCGAACAGCGACAGCCCGTCGCGGCCCTCGATCGTGTCGATGGCGTAGCGGCGGCTGATCTCCGTGGTGATCTCGAATCCGCTGGCGTAGATGATGCAGTCGACTTCGTATGCGACACCGCCGGCGAGGACCGCCGTTTCGGTGATCCGTTCTACGCCCTTCGACTCCGCTACGTCGACCAGCGTGACGTTGGGCCGGTTGAATGTGGTCAGGTATTCGTCGTTGGAACAGGGTCGCTTGCACAGGAACCGGTAGTAGGGTTTGAGCGCTTCTGCGGTCCGCTTGTCCTCGACGATGCTGTCGATGCGGCGGCGAAGACGCTCCATGACCTTGTAGTCTTCTTCCTCCCGGATCGCCATGATCTGCTCCACGGTCAGCGACGCGGGATCGTCCATGGCCGCGATCCGTGCGGTCATGTTGCGGCCCAGTTCGGTCCAGAAGTCGCAGACCAGGTCCGGTTGGTCGAACACCACCCCTTCGAACGGGCTCCAGCGGTGGAAATTGCGCTGCCGCTCCTTCTGCCACCCCGGCTTGAGCGTTTTGACCCATTCGGGATCGGTGGGTGTGTTCCCACGCGAGTCGACCGACGACGGCGTGCGCTGGAATACGTACAGGTGCTTGGCGTAGCGGCCCAGGAACGGCACGATTTGAATGCCGCTGGCCCCCGTGCCGATCAGGGCGACGCGTTTGTCGGCCAGCTTATGCAGCCCCCCGCTCGAATCCCCGCCGGTGTACTCGTAATCCCAGCGGGACGAGTGGAACTGGTGGCCGGTGAAGTCCTGGATGCCGGGAATCCCGGGAAGTTTCGGCCGGTTGAAGGACCCGTTGGTCATGACGACGAAACGGGCTCGGATGTCGTCGCCGCGGTTGGTGCTGATCCGCCAGCGTTTGATCGTTTCGTCCCAGCGAAGCGCACGGACCTCGGTGGAAAAAATTGCCGAGTCGTAGAGGCCGAAATGCTTTCCGATGCGCTGACAATGCTCCCTGATCTCGGCGCCGTCGGCGTACTTCTTGGTCGGGATGTAATCCAGTTCTTCCAGCAGCGGCATGTAGCAGTACGAGTCGTTGTCGCATTGGATGCCGGGGAACCGGTTCCAATACCAGACGCCCCCGAAGTCGCCGCCCATCTCGATCACGTGCACGTCATCCACGCCGGCTTTCTTCAGGTAGGCGCCCGCTAGCAGGCCTGCGATGCCGCCACCCAGAACGGCGACGTAGATGTCCTCGCTGATCGGATCGCGGACCACCGGTGGCGAGTACGGGTCGATTTCGTAGAACTTGGCCAGCTCACCGGTCAGTTCTAGATATTGCTTGGAACCCTCGGGCCGCAAACGTTTTTCACGTTCCTGACGGTATTTCTCGCGCAGCGCATCGATGTCGATGTCGTCGGGAGTTCTTGTTGGTTGCTCGCAATCGGGCGTGGTCATCTGGCGCCGCTCCTCCTCATCGCTACGCTCTGCATCGTCACCAGCGCGGTCATCTGGCGCCGCTCCTCCTCATCGCTACGCTCTGCATCGTCACCAGCGCGGTCATCTGGCGCCGCTCCTCCTCATCGCTACGCTCTGCATCGTCGTGGGCGCGGTCATCCGTTCTCCTCAAAGCTCACGCGGTTCGCCGGTGCCCATGTATTTCGACAGCTGGTAGTGCAGGTTGACCGTGCTGCGTTCCATGTAGGGGTTGGGTTTGGTGCCTTTGAAACCCAGCGATTTCATGCCCTGCTGGACTGCGGCCATATTGGAGAAGTCCTGCGGGAACACAGTGCGCCAGCTCGGGTCTTCGGGCGGGAGGTATTCCCACTCTGTGTGTGGCTCTTGCCCTTCCGGGTAGAGCTCATAGCATGAGGCCTCGAAGATGCACTTGTTCGGGTCGTAGCCGTGGGGCCGGGCACTGTAACACAGCGCGGTGGTCAAGCCCTGACCGATCTGGAAATTGGGAAAGATCTGCCAGGCTGTGCCGCTGGCCGCAAGGTGTTCGGGGTCGATGGTGGGCCAGAGCACCCCGCGGGCAGCGTCGTCGCGGCGTGCAGAAGACAGCCAATGTTCGAGCACCTGGTCTGCCGGGGTGCCCTCCGGAAGTTCGTCGACCAGTCTGCGCGCGGCCTCCACCAACGTTTTGGTGGTGGTGGCGTTGGTTTCTTCCAGGGTATAGACCTGCATCTGCGCGGTGGAGATGCGCGGGTCGGCGCCAGTCCCGAGTCTTATCTTGGATTTGGTTTTTTCCAGATCCTTAGGGGCGTCATACCCAATGTTGCTGTGCCGGCCCTGGACCTTGGCCCAGCCGCGAAAGCTGCCGAACTTGTTGAACTGCGGGTGTGTCGTGGCGACATGGTAGGTCTCGTTGAAGGCCTCCATGGCCACTTTCCAGTTGCAGTCGAAATGTAGCCATTTGCGCCACTTGCAACGCATTTTGTCAAGCTGGAACGGGTCGAGCATGGTCGCGGCCGGCTCAAGGTAATCACGCAAAGGCTCGCAGTTCGGGTCCATGTTGATCCATACCCAGCCGCCCCAGGTGTCGACGTTAACCGGTGCTAGGTGGGTGTTCTCCGCTGTCAGCGCGCCGCGCCAATCTTGCTTTTCGGGCACATGAACGCAGGAGCCCTCCAGGTCGTATGTCCACCCGTGAAAACCACATACGAACGACTTCTTGCGCCCACAAGCACTTTTCGCGCCGTCCGGGATGTCGATGAGCCGACGGCCTCGGTGCATGCACACGTTATGGTGAGCCTGGAACGTGTTTGGCCCGGTGCGCACCACCACCACGGAATCATCGAGAATGTCGTAGGTCAGGTAGCTGCCCACGTGGGGAAGGTCTTCGACCCGGCCGACCTGCTGCCACACTTTGCGCCACAGCTTGTCACGTTCAGCGCGCGCGTAGTCCTCTGACAGGTAGGCGTCGACGCCGATCGTCATCGGTGCGGAAAGCTCTTCGGCTGATTGAACTTTGGAGTCGGTCATTGCATGCTCCTTAGCGCCGCCCGGAACGAGTCGTCCTTGAGAAACAACGACGTGTTGTCCGCGTCTAAGTGGGACCACCTGAGGTCGAGGCCGCCGTCGACCAGCAGGGTCTGGCCGGTGATGTAACTGGAAAGCTCCGACAACAAAAACAGGATCGCCCCGGCGATCTCCTCCGGGCGCCCCCGTCGTCCCATCGCGATGGCGCGGCGGTCACGCTCCGGGTCGTGGTCGACATACGTGCCGGAGGCCGGTGTCGCGGTGATCCCCGGCGCGACCGCGTTTACCCGGATGTTGTCCAGCGCGAGCTCGAGGGCCATGGTGCGCGTCATCGCCGCCACCGCCGCCTTGGCAGTCCCGTAGGCAATGTGAAACGGCGCGGTGTTCATGCCGCTGATCGAGGACAATGACACGATCGCGCCGGGCTTTCCGTGCTTTTTCAGCTCCGCGGCAACCGCCCGGCTCATGAAGAACGCGGTCTCGAGGTTTGCGGTGAACAAGTCCCGCCACTCGCGTCGGGCCACTCGGGTAGCGGGCATCCAGGTTGACGGCGCCGCGCCACCAGCGATGTTGACGAGCCCATAGAGTTCGCCCGCGGCGCCTCGGGCGCGGTCGATGACGGTATCGATGCCCTCGTCGGTCGACGCGTCGGCGGGCACTGGTATGACCGGAAGACCCTGGCGGGCCAGCGGCGTTATGTGCTCGTCGAGGTTCTCCTTGGACCGGCTCACCGCGATCACGGTGGCGCCCGCCCGGGCCGCCATCGACGTCACCGTGGTGCCGATGCCGCCGCCACCGGCGCCCGACACCACCACCACGCGGCCGTCCAACTTCAACAGATCAACAATCACTACAATTGTCCGGACAAGATATGTTACTCTCCATTTAGTAGAACACTATTCCGCTCAAGCTAAAGCCGAGTCAAGTGCCGGTCGCGCCAATGCGTGAATAGTTGTCTGGACTAGCTGCAACCGATAAAGCAGTGGTGCAACGCGGACGGAAGGGTTCTGTAACGCCATGACCACGTCACCAGCAACGGGCCGCTACACCTCGGTACGCCCACTGCAGTTGGCCGAAGGGTGGCAACTCGAGCGGGTCACCGCGCCCAGCCGGCTCTTCGGCGCCAACGGCTTGCGCACTGGCCCGGACGATCGGATTTATATCGCGCAGGTGACGGGCAGCCAGATCAGCGCGTTGAATCTGCGGACCGGGCAGTTGGACACCGTGAGCGCCAAGGGTGGTGACGTCGTCGCACCCGACGACGTCGCCTTCGACCCCAGCGGCAACCTGTACGCCACCGAGGTGATGGACGGCAGGGTGAGCGTGCTGGAGCCCGGTAAGCGACCGCGGGTGCTGCGGGATGACGTCCCGGCCGCCAACGGCATCACGTTTCATCGGGGACGGTTGTTTATCAGCGAGTGCCGCGTCGGCGGGCGCATCCTCGAAATGGACCTGGGCGGCGGCAAGCCGCGCGTGCTGCTGGAGAATGTGCCGCTGCCCAACGCGATGGAAGTCGGCCCGGACGGCCTGCTGTATTTCCCGGTGATGGGTGCGAACGAGATCTGGCGCGTCGGTTTGGACGGTGGTGAACCGCACTGCGTTGCAGCCGATCTCGGCGTCCCGGATGCGGTCAAGTTCGATTCCGAAGGTTTCATCGTCTCCACCCAGGTGGCCAGTGGACAGGTGTTGCGCATCGACCCCCGCAGCGGTGAGCGAACCGTCCTGGCCACGCTTAGCCCCGGGCTGGACAACCTGACCTTCGCCGGTGGTCGGCTGTTGGTGTCCAACTTCACCGGCGAACTCACCGAGATTCGGGCCGGGGGCGAGACCGCCACGCTGTTGCCGGGCGGCCTGAACTGGCCGCTGGATCTGGCGGTAGGTGACGACGGCAACCTCTACATCGCCGACGGCACCGTCTTTTATGTGCTCGATCCAGGTGGGAAGTTGCGGACCGTCGGGATGCTCTTCTCCCCCGGCTATCCCGGGTTTGTGCGTGGTGTGGCACCGTCGGGTGGCGGGCAGTTCGTGGTGACGACGTCGGGCGGTCAGGTTGCGCGCTACCGGCCGGCGGCCAGCGAAAGTGAGGTGCTGGTAGACGGATTCGACCAGCTCTACGGTGTGGCCGTCGCGTCGTCTGGTGTCGTGTTCGCCGAGCTGGGCACCGGGCGGGTGCTCTTACTGCGCGCGGGCGGCGTCGAGACGCTGGCGTCCGGGCTGTGTGACCCGGTGGGCGTGGCGATCGCCGCCGACGGCTCAGCTCTGGTCGCCGAATCCGGCGCCGGGCGAATAGTCCGGTTGAGCGGCTCACATCCGGAGCCGGTTGTCGACGGATTGGGCTGTCCCCAAGGCATTCTGGTCATCGGTCAGCGGCTCTATGTCGTCGACGCCGACGCCAAGGAGTTGCTCGAGTTCGATCTGGACACCCGGGCGCGGCGCACGATTGCCGCGGGCTTGCCGGTCGGTGCCCCGCCCGGTGTGGTGCCCAAACCGCTCAAGGGCTTGCCGCCGTTCTCCGGCCCCCAGGGCCCGTTCGCGGGCATCACGGCCGCACCGGACGGCACCCTGTTCGTCTCCGCCGACGCGGAGGGCAGCGTCCTCGCGTTACGCCCAACTGCTGGGGGGGACCGCCGATGACCGTCAGCCCCACCGATCACCGCTACCTTCAGGTCGCGCGTACGCTGCGCAAGGAGATCGTCGACGGGGTCTATCCCGTGGGCTCCCAGCTGCCCACCGAACACGAACTGTGCCAGCGGTTTAGCGTTAGCCGCTATACGGTGCGGGAAGCGTTGCGCCGGCTCAGGGAAGACAACCTCGTCGTGTCGCGGCCCCGGGCGGGGACCATGGTCGTTCCCCGGCCTGCGTCGAATTCGTATGCCCAGGACGTGAAGTCGATCAATGACCTGCTCGCCTTCGCGACCGGCACCCACTTCGCCATCGACTCGACCGCAATGGTGACCGTCGACGACGGTCTTGCCGCGCGCAACGGGTTGCCGGTCGGCACTCAGTGGCTGGCCATCCGCGGGTACCGGCAAGCCGAGGAAACCTCGGCGCCGATTTGCCGCACCGAGTACTACATCAACCGCGCCTTCGCCGCGGTCGGTAGGCTGCTGCAACGCCACACCGGGCCGGCTTTCCCGCTGATCGAGGACTTGTTCGGGGTGAGTATCGTCGAGGTGCATCAGGAGATCGGCGCGGTGGTGCTCTGCCGCGAGTTGGCGGACGGCCTCGAGGTCGAGCCGGGGACCGCGGGGCTGGAGATCCGCCGCACCTACAAGACATCGGACGGTGAGGTCGCCCAGGTGACGATCAACACGCATCCGTCGTCGCGGTTCCGGCATTCGATGATCATGCGTCGGGTCAAAGACTAGGCCGTCGGTGAAAGTTCGTTTCGACGAGCACACCGCTGCCGGCGCTTATGCCCGCGGGTGGTGGGTCAAGACCACGTT
Source organism: Mycobacterium xenopi (assembly GCF_009936235.1). NCBI lineage: Bacteria > Bacillati > Actinomycetota > Actinomycetes > Mycobacteriales > Mycobacteriaceae > Mycobacterium > Mycobacterium xenopi. The sequence continues at coordinate 4,835,816 of NZ_AP022314.1, forward strand.
GGCTGACGCGCTGCGCGAGGCCGCACGGCAGACTCCGCAGCGCCTGGCGGTGGTCGACGACAATCGCCGATTGGATTGCCAAAGTCTGTTTGAGCAAGCCGCGGCGCTGGCGCAGGCCCTGCTGGCGCGCATGCCGACTGGCAGTGTGGTGTCGTTCATGCTGCCTAATTGGCATGAAGCCGTGGTCATCTACCTTGCGGCCACCCTGGCCGGGATGGTGGTGAACCCGATCCTGCCGTCGCTGCGGGATCGCGAGCTGCAGTTCATCCTCTCCGACGCGGGCAGTCGGATGATCTTCGTGCCATCCAGCTTCGGCCGCCACGACTACGTGTCCATGCTCAGCCGAGTCTTGGCTGAGCTAAACACACGCCCCGAGGTTGTCGTGTTGCGCGGTGATCCCGGCGGTCACACCGCCTACCGATCGCTGATCGAAGAGCGGCCGCCGGCGCACGAATTGCCGAAGGTCAACGCCGACGCCGTGCGCATGATCCTCTACACATCGGGTACTACCGGCCGCCCGAAGGGTGTGCTCCATAGCCATAACTCGCTTCACGCGTTAATCTGCCAGATCCGGGAACACTGGATGGTTGAGCCAGGTGACCGGTTCCTGGTCCCGTCCCCGATCGCTCACATCGGCGGGTCGATTTATGCGTTCGAATGCCCGCTTCTGCTCGGAACGGCCGCGGTGCTGATGGACCGGTGGGACCCCGAAGCTGCGGTACGACTCATGCGCACCGAGCGCTGCACCCATGTCGCCGGGGCGACACCGTTTCTGGAACAGCTGCTCGACGCGGCGCGGCGGGCCGGAACTCGGCTTCCCGACCTGAAGCTGTTCGTCTGCGGCGGCGCGTCGGTGCCGCCGTCTTTGATCCGCAGCGCTGCAGCATATTTCGAGCGGGCCGTCGTCATCCGGGTCTACGGCTCAACTGAGGTCCCGGTCACCACGATTGGCGCGCCGAACGACCCCGACCGCGCCGCCGACACCGATGGGCGTCCCGGCTTCGCCGCGGTCAAGATCTCCGCCGCAGACGATGCATCGACCAGCGGCGGCGAAATCCTCGTCCGCGGACCCCAGATGCTGGTCGGCTACGCCCATCCTGAGGACGAAGTCGACTCGTTCGATGCCGACGGGTATTTCCGCACCGGAGACCTCGGCCGCTGGGTCGACGGCCAGTACCTAGTCGTCACCGGCCGCGCAAAGGACATCATTATCCGCAAGGGCGAAAACATTTCACCGAAGGAGATCGAGGACATTCTTATCGGGCACCCGGATATCGCCGAGATCGCCATCGTCGGCCTGCCTGATGAGTCGAGCGGTGAGCGGGCCTGCGCGGTGATCGTGCCCGCCGCCGCGTCAGCTCCCGATGTCGCCAGCGTGCGTGACTTTTTGCTATCACACGGCGTGGCCAAGTTCAAAGTCCCTGAGCAGGTGGTGATCTGGGATGCGTTGCCGAAGAACGACGCAGGAAAAGTATTGAAACATCGGATCAGAGCGGCGCTCATGAAGGCGGATAGATGACATGCAGGTAGCGATCGTCACCGGCGCAAGCGGTGCTATCGGCTTTGGTTGCGCAGCAAAACTTGCCGCGGCTGGCATGGCCGTGCTGGGAACCGGGCGGAATCAGGGCCGCCTCAGCGAGCTTGAGCGGGCCGTCGGCGATCCTGAACGTGTCGGCACATTGGCCGTCGATCTCACCGGCGCCGAGGCGCCTCGACGGATCGTCGACGCCGCCGTCGCACGCTGGGGTCACGTCGACTTCCTGATCAACAATGCGGGAGTGGGCAGCCCGAAACCGCTGCACGAAACCGACGACGAATCCCTGGACCACTTCCTCGGCTTGATGCTGCGGGCGCCGTTTCGGTTGGCGCGGGATGTGTTGCCGCACATGCATCCTGGCTCCGCGATCATCAACATCACCTCGACGTTCGCCGTGGTGGGGGGGTTGCGCGGGGGTGCCTACTCTGCGGCCAAGGGCGGCCTGACGGCGCTGACCACCCACATCGCCTGCCAATACGGTTCACGTGGCATCCGGTGTAACGCCGTGGCGCCCGGCGTGATCGAGACGCCGATGACCGAAACCCGGCTGCAGGATGAGCGTTTCCGTCGGCTCAACATCGAGATGACCCCCCATCAGCGGCTGGGCACGGTCGACGACGTGGCGAGCGCCGTGGCGTTCCTGTGTTCGCCCGAAGGCAGTTTCATCAATGGGCAAACTATCGTCGTCGACGGCGGCTGGAGTTCCACCAGATATCTGTCTGACTTTGCGCTGACGTCGCGGTGGACTGTCCGATGAATCTGTTCACGCTGCTAGAACAGGCCGCGCATCGCTTTCCCGAACGCGGCGCGGTATACCATGGCGAGCGCCTGTTTTGCACCTGGGGCGAGCTGCGTGAACGCTCGCTGCGATTGGCCGGCTCCATTCGGCAGCGCTGCCCGGCGGCCGCGCGGATCGGGATTGCCAGCGAAAACCGCCCGGAAATCGTTGAACTGCTGTTCGCTATTTGGGCGGCCGAATGCGTAGCGGTCCCGATTAATTACAAGCTGCACCCACGTGAAATGGCGCAGATTTTCGGCGACGCCGGCGTGGCCCAGGTTTTCGCATCCGCGACGGTGGCTGCCAACCTTGCTTCGGGCGCAGCTTTTCCGATCGAAGAGATTGGGGGGCCAGCGTATCTGCAGCAGATCGCCGGTCCGCCTGTTACACCGCCGTGCACCGATCCTTCGGCTCTGGCGTGGCTGTTCTATACCAGCGGTACAACCGGCCGGGCCAAAGGCGCCATGCTCACCCATCGCAACCTGACGGCGATGACGCTTGCCCACCTCGCCGACATCGACGCACCCGACGAAGGATGCAGCCTGGTGCATGCCGCGCCGATGTCGCACGGCTCCGGACTCTACATCCCCGCCTATGTGCTACGCGGCGCCCGCCAGGTGGTGCCGGCGTCCTGCAGATTCGACCCCGGCGAGTTTCTCGACCTCTGCGACCACCATCCCGGCTGCAGCGCCTTCTTGGCGCCGACGATGGTGCAGCGGCTCGTCGAAACCGGCCGCGAACGCCCGCGGCATCTGCGGACGATCATCTATGGCGGTGGCCCGATGTACCTGCAGAACATCAAGAAGGCGCTGGCCGCATTCGGTCCGGTATTCGCCCAGATCTATGGCCAGGGTGAGGCCCCGATGACCATCACCGGGCTGCGCCGCGTCGACCACGAGACGGCCGACGACGCAATCCTGCGTTCGGTAGGCTACCCGCGCTCGGGTGTGGAAGTCGCGGTGCTGCGCGATGACGGTACCCCGGCGGCCGTCGGCGAAATTGGTGAGATCGTTTGCCGCGGCGACGTTGTCATGTGCGGCTATTGGAATGACGCGGCGGCCACCCGCGAGACGTTGCAGAACGGCCGGCTACGCACCGGTGACGTCGGTTCCATCGACGAGCGCGGCTACCTGACACTGCGTGACCGCAGCAAAGACGTCGTGATCAGTGGTGGCAGCAACATCTATCCCCGGGAAGTCGAGGAGGCGCTGCTCGAGCACCCTGGTGTGTTGGAGGCGTCCGTGGTCGGGGTGCCCGACGCCGAGTGGGGCGAGATCGTCGTGGCATTCATCGTGGGCACAACCGAACCCGAGGAACTAGATACGCATCTGCTGCAGCGCATCGCTCGGTTCAAGCGCCCGAAGCGGTACGTGATTGTCGAGGAGTTGCCGAAGAACAGCTACGGCAAGGTGCTCAAACGTGAGCTGCGCCGCCAGTTGGTGTGACGCCTGAGTCACGGCTGTGATTGGAAGTGCCGGCAGATGGCCGACAGCATCGTGATGTGCGCGTCGAGCGCTTGGCGGACGGTGAGCGCGGCCAGCGGACGGGGAGCTGTGATGCACAGGCGCTCGACGACCCGGGTGCCAGCGTCGATCTGCTCGAATGCCACGGTCGCGTGCAGCCTGACGCCGGGGAATTGCCGTGCTTCGGTGATCAGTTCGCCGTGTGTCGGCACGCAAATCCTAGCGCGGTAGCGGGTCCGAATTACCAGTCTACCCAATGAGATTCGATCTGTGATGCGGTAGCTCTGGGTGTACCCGGCTGTAGTTTCGTGGCGCGCCGCCGGATGCACGGCGACGATCAGCGGATGCACGAGCTTCATGTTTTGCAGGTCCGCGTAGAAATCACGCACCTGGTCGGGCACCGCCGGCACCTGTTGCGACAGCGTGTGTTCGGTTTTTCTGATGCACCAGCTCATCGGCGGTTGCGTGCAAGCGCGTCGACAAAAGCGGTGATGCGGCTGCGGGTTTCGTCCGTCAGCCAGTCGGCCCTCGCCTGCGCGTCCATGTCCGCACCAGCCTTGATCGCCGCATGAACCGGCCGATGCAACTGATCCTTCGTGGCCGCGTACGCGGTCGGTGAGTGCTCGCCGAGTTCGCGCGCGATCGCAACGGCGCGTGGGATCAGCTCGTCCTGCTCGACCACCTCGTCGATCCATCCCTGCGCCGAGGCTTCGTGCACACCAAGCGTCTTGGCTTGCAACGTCGCTCGGGTGATCGAGGCCCCCATCGCATAGCGGCATATCTCAAGGGCGGTCACCGGGAACGGTACACCCACGGCAAGTTCGGTCAGGCCAATGGTGCCGGTGGACATGACTCGGGTGTCGGCAGCCATGGCGAAGACACACCCGCCTGCAATGGCGTGCCCGTTGACCGCGGCGATTACCGGTGCGGGATGGTCGAAGACAGCGAGGAAAGCCGCCGAGAGCGCCGTGATGAAGTCGTCGGTGTACTCGCGTCCTCCGCCGAGGATCGCCCGCAGGTCGACACCAGCCGAAAAACACTTGCCCGCGCCGGTAAGAACAACCGGGCCCTCGATACCGCGCATTGTCGCGACCACGGCGTCGAGCAAGGCGAGATCAAGAGCATTCACTTGAGGGTGGTCCAATCGGGCTATCGTCACGCCGTCGAGCGCTTCTACGTTCATCGTGGATCCGCCTTGCGCCATATCCATGTCCTTTCCAAGCGCGCCTCGAGGACCGCCAGTGACAAGCCAGGGTCACCAAATCGCGCCCGCTGCCGCCGTGAATTGTGTCTCGTCGCAGCGGGCGATCGCGGCGATGATGCTGCCGATGCCGACGAAGATCAACCTCCTCGATCGTGGGCGACGAACCCTGGTTCTCGCCCTGACTGGACGCTAGCTGCGTGCTGAGTGGGCCGACAGCAGAATCGTTACCGCCCGGGCTTACCTTTCGGCGCGCCCGCCTGCAATAGCCTGATGCTTTGTTGGTTGCGGGGATGACCATGGTGGCCCCGTGCGTGGTGCAGCCGAGGTTGCCCAACACCATGCCGAAGCAATGGTAGAAGGGCACTGGTATGCACAGCCGGTCATCTGGGCCAAGATTCAGCAATTCAGTGGCAAAGAAGCCGTTGTTGAGGATGTTGCGATGCGACAGCGTGGCGCCCTTGGGGAATCCGGTGGTTCCCGAGGTGTACTGGATGTTGATCGGGTCGGTGTTGGCTAAAGCCGCCGATCGTGTCTTCAGCTCCCTGTCCGGGACGGATATCCCGCGGTCGCGCAGGGCGTCCCAGTCGTCGTTGTCAAGGAAGACAATGTCTTTGAGCTCGGGGCAGCCAGGACTCACCTCGCAGATCATGCTGCGGTAGTTCGAGGTCTTGAAGTTCGTCAGGCCGATCAGCGTGCGGACGCCGGACTGATTCAGCGCATAGGCGAGTTCGTGTGTGCGGTAGGCAGGGTTGATGTTGACCAGGATCGCACCGATTTTCGCAGTGGCGTACTGCACGATGGTCCATTGAGCGCAGTTCGGCGCCCAGATGGCGACGCGTTCACCTTTGGCGATCCCGAGGGATATCAAAGCCCTTGCAATTAAATCGATCGCGCTGTTCAGCTGGCCGTAGGTCCACCGCCGGTTGGCGGCGACATCGACCAGCGCCTCGGCATCGGGGTTGCTCGCGACCGTGCGTTCGAAATTCGCTCCGATCGTCTCCTCGAGAATCGGAGGCGTGGTCGGTCCAACGTCGTAGGACTGCACCAGTTAGCCCACCAGATCCTCGTATCGGTATTCCGTGGTGATCGGCGTTCCGGCGCGGTGTGCGGTCTCTTCGCGGCGCCGCAGTTCCACCCGACGGATTTTGCCCGAAATCGTCTTCGGTAGTTCGCAGAACTCGACGCGTCGCACCCTCAGATACGGCGGGACGCGGTCGCGCACGTGCTCCATGATCGCTCGTGCGGTGTCCGCGTTGGCGTTCCAGTCGGCGGCCAGCAAGATGTAGGCCTTCGGAATCGACAGCCGCGTGTAGTCGGGCTGGGGCACCACGGCCGCCTCAACAACCGCGGGATGTTCGACGAGAACGCTCTCCAGTTCAAACGGCGACACCTTGTAGTCGGACGACTTGAACACGTCGTCGCTGCGGCCGATGTAGGTGATGTCGCCGCCGGCGTCGCGCCGCGCGACATCGCCGGTGCGGTAGTAGCGGCCCGCGGTTGCGGGTTGGTCGTCGCCGAGGTAGCCGGTCATCAGGTTGACCGGGTGGGCGCTGAGGTCAAGACAGATTTCGCCCTCGTCGGCAGGTTGCCCGGTGGCCGGGTCGACCAGGACCACGGGCAGACCGGGCAGCGGTCGGCCCATGGACCCCGGCTTGACCGGCCGGCCGGGAAGGTTGCCGATCAACAGCGTCGTTTCCGTCTGCCCGTAGCCGTCGCGGACGGTCAACCCCCACGCTCGTTGCACCCGGGCGATGACGTCGGCGTTGAGTGGCTCGCCGGCGGCCACGATTTCGCGCAGCCGTTCCGGTTTGTCACCGAGGTCGGCCTGAATGAGCATGCGCCACACGGTCGGTGGTGCGCAAAACGTCGTCACCCCGGCGCGACGAATCTGGTCCAGTAACGCGCTTGCGTCAAAGCGGTGGTAGTTGTAGACGAAGATCGTCGCCTCGGCGATCCACGGTGCGAAAAAACAACTCCAAGCATGCTTGGCCCAACCCGGTGGGCTGATCGCCAAGTGCACATCGCCGGGCCGCACACCGATCCAGGCCATCGTCGACAAATGGCCGACCGGGTAGCTGATCTGGGAGTGCTGAACCAGTTTGGGTGTGCTGGTGGTTCCCGACGTGAAATAGATCAGCATCGGATCGTCGACGCTGGTTTGAGCGGTGAAGGGGCCGGGAGCGGCGATGCCTGCGGCGTCGGCGTAGCAGTGCCACCCGTCGACCGGGGCGCCCACCGCGATGCGTCGATAGTCACCCTGGATCTTGGCGAACTTGGCCGTGTCGGCGGCGTTGGCGATGACGAATCTGGCACGGCCGCGGCTGATCCGGTCGGCCAGGTCGACGGGGCCCAGCGCGGCGGTGGTCGGCATGACGACGGCGCCGAGTTTGGCGACGGCCAGCATCGCCTCCCACAGTTCCACCTGGTTGCCCAGCATCAGCAGAACGCGATCACCCTTGCCGACTCCCAGCTGTTGCAGCCACCCCGCGACCCGATCCGAGCGATCGGCCATTTCGGCGAAGCTCAGCCGTCTTTCGCCGCCGCTGTCGTCGACAATCCATAACGCGGTGTGATCGTTGCCGCGCGCGATGACGTCGAACCAGTCGGTGGCCCAGTTGAAAACGCCGGTGATGTGCGGCCACGTCAAGGCGCCGGCGAGCGCCCGGTCACGCGCGGCGCGATAGCGATCGGTGTTGGTCGCCACGCAGATAGCATCCACCCGGGTGCGGAGATTCGGCAGCGGGTTGGGCCGACTCTCGCGCGAGGCACATACGAGAATGTGCACCATGTGGCTCGATGTCAGCGCGGCGGTTGGCGAGCCGGCGTCGCTGGCCGCGACCTACTACCCAGCCAGTACGCCCGACCCGATCGTGTTGGTGTGCCTGCCCGGCGGGACGTACAACTGCGCCTACTGGCATCTGGACGTGCGGGTCCCTGCGGATACAAATTAGCCGAGTACGCCGTGGAACACGGCCATGCGGTGGTGGCTGTGGCGGCAGCTGCTGGCGTGGGCCGAGCAGGTTGGGCGCGCGGAACATGGGTAGGCTGCAGATGTGGAAGCAGCTCGACGGCGCGGCTTCAATGACACGGTCACTCGGTTCTGGAGTTTCGCGGCCCCCGCCTACAACTTCCCGACTCTCCAGCGCTGGGTCTATCGCCCGGCCCACGACGAGGTAATCGAGCAGCTGCGCGCCCACGGGTCTAGCCGAATAGCGGATGTTGGCTGCGGCACAGGTGTTTTCGCGGACCGGATCCAGCGCGAGCTCGAACCAGACGAGGTGTACGGGGTCGACATGTCCGACGGGATGCTGGCCCAGGCCCGGGCACGGTCTGATCGGGTCCAGTGGCTCAAGGGCCCGGCAGAGCATCTTCCGTTCGATGACGCTGCGCTCGATGCCGTGGTGACGACGTCGGCGTTTCACTTCTTCGACCAGCCGGCGGCGCTTCGCGAGTTCCACCGCGTGCTGGCACCCGCCGGGCTGGTGGCGGTCGCGGCGCTCAGCGCGCGTCAACCTCGCCTGCAGGCCCCCTCGGCCAGCCGGTGGAAACCGGCGCATCACCCGTCGCCGGCCGAGATGCGCGCGCTGTTCGAAGACGCCGGCTTCACCATCACCGAACAACACCGGGTCCATCGGCCCGTTTGGACGAAAATCGTGTCCGATCTGCTCACCGTCGGGATCAAGAGCTAGCCCGCTGGCCGTCGACCGAGCCGGGGAGACGATGTGTAGATTCTGCGCACAACAGGTCAGGAGGGCGACGTGGGTGATCCGAGCCAAAGCAGCGGCGTGGTGGAACGCTATTTAGCGTGCCTGGGCAGCCAGGATTGGGATGGTCTGGCCACCACCATCGCGGACCGGGGTCTGGTCCGCGACGGCCCGTTCTGCGACATGGTCGAAGGCAAAGAAGCCTACCTCGGCTTCCTGCGCGGCGTTTTCTCCGGACTCCACGGCTATCAGTTGCATGTGCATCGGATTTCTCATGCCTCCGAACGTCTTTCATTCGTCGAGCTGACGGAGACGTTCGACATCAACGGCATGCCAACCGAATACCCGGAATGCCTCGTCTTCGAGCAAGACGGCGACGGCCTGATCTCATACGTCAGCGTTTTCATCAAGCGGCCCGGAGGGGAGCCACGCGTCGAGGGCGGTCGCGCGGGCCAACGTCAGCGCGGCACGGCGTAATACTCGTCATGGCGCCGCACCCAGGCGACCGCTACGGACGGGTCGTCGTCCTTGCGTCTGCGGGGAGCGCGGTCCAGCACTCGGTAGGCCGCGTGGAACGCGTCGAGTCCGCGGGCATAGCAACGTGCCTGCACAGGAAGACTTCACGGCGCAGACGATCTCAACGTGAACGGCGGCGCCCATCAGTGGCTAGAACCGATTTCCGACGCGTTGACCCCGAAACAGCTGTCACGGCAAGGAAAAGCATTCGGCTGGCTGTCCTCACCGCCATGCAAGAGCTTCCGGCGCGGCAGCGCGGTGTTGATCCCAAGCTGTTTGCCGCATTCGGCCTGCCGCCAACCCGCTGAGCCGTTGAGCGACGGCAGCGATCCCGTTTACCAGGCAACTTTGCGGTCGGTGTTAGGTAATAGTCGTATGTCTTGGCCGCGGCAGACGTGAAGGGTAACGCGATGAGGGTTCCGGGTGTGGCCACCGTTGTCGGTGGCGTGGCCGATGGCGCGGTGCGGGTGGTGCGAGCCGGCGTGCAGACCGCGGCCGGTGCCGCGGGTGCGGCGCAGTTGCTGACCGCCCCGGTGGTGCGATCGGCCGGACGCGTCGTCGGGACAGCGAGCAACTCGCACCGCGCGGCCGCACCGTCGGTGCGTTGGCATACCGAACGACGCCTGCATGTCGACCTGGATCCGCTGCTGCCTTTTCCGCGCTGGCATCAGCATGCGGAAGCGGTAGAGCGGGTGGCCCGCAAGGTTCCGGGCGTGTCGTCGGCCCATGTCGAGCGTGCCCTGGGTCGGCTGGTGGTCGAGCATGAGGAATCCGTCGACGGCGACACGATGACGAACGCGGTGCGTGATGCGGTGACATCCATCGCGGTCGACGGCATTGACCACGAGCCGGCGCCTCGGATAGCGCCCTTCGCCGACCCCGGAGATCCCGCGGCGATGCTGGTGCCGTTGACCGCTGCGGCCCTCGACGTGGTCGCGGTCGGCGCCGCGGTGGCGGCTGGCTGAGCCGGCTGCCGGCCGCGCCGCGAACCGCCCGCGCCGCCGTCGCCGTCCTCAACCAACCCCGGGTGCGGTCGGTCCTGGAGTCGCGGCTGGGCCGGGCGAGTACCGAGATCGCGCTCAGCGCCTCCTCCGCCGCGGTGCATGGGCTTGCGCATTCGTTCGGCACACCATTGTTGGACTTGGCGCATCGAGGTTTTCAAATCTCCGAAGCCGCGGCCCATCGCCGAACCTGGGGGCAGCGCGAACCCGAGATGGCCTCACCGCAGCGTCCACAGGCACCGGTGGTTCCCGTCATCTCGTCGATCGGCGCCGGCCCGCAGCCATCCGGCTCCCCACAGCCCGACGGTGAGCCCTCACACGTCGTGGTCGACGGGGCCGTCGACGCGGCGATTGACACCGCCAAGGGCGCAATGCCCGGCCCGGTCGAGCAATACCTGGAACAAGCGGCCAACGGTTCGTTGGTGGCCGCCGCGGGCACGTTGCTGGCGGCGGCGGATCCGAGGCCGTCGCCGACGCGATCTTGGCTGCGATACCCAAAGCAGCTGTCTACGGCCGGGAAGCCTTCGCCGCGGTGTTGGGCCGCGGGCTGGCCGAAAGCGGGCAACTGGTGCTCGACCGGGGCGCGCTGCGCCGCCTCGACCGGATTCAGGTCATCGTCATCGACGGCGCGGCACTGCGCGGCGACGCGCGGGCGGTGCTGCGAGCCACAGGCGGCGCCCCGGGTGGGACGACGACCGGGTCTACGAAGTCGCCGACGCGCTCCTGCACGGCGAACAGGCGCCCGAGCCCGATCCCGACGAGCTACCCGCCACCGGCGCACGCCTGCAATGGCTTCCACCGCAGGGCCCGGCGGCCACCCCGGCCGAAGGCCTGGAGCGCGCCGACCTGGTGGTCGACGGCAAACACGTGGGCAGCGTCGAAGTGGGCTGGGAGGTCGACCCGTTCGCGATCCCGTTGCTGCAAACCGCGCACCGCACCGGGGCCCGGGTGGTTTTGCGGCACGTCGCCGGCACCGACGATCTGGCGGCCAGCGCCGCGGTCGCCCATCCGGCGGGCACCCCGCTGCTGAAGCTGGTTCGCGACCTGCGGGCCGACCGCGGGCCGGTGCTGCTGGTCACCGCGCTGCACCCGGATTTCGCGTCCACCGACACGCTGGCGGCACTGGCTGTCGCCGACGTCGGAGTCGCCCTCGACGACCCGAAAGCGGCCACCCCGTGGACCGCCGACATCATCACCGGCACCGACCTCGCCGCGGTAGTGCGGATCCTGTCGGCGCTTCCCGCCGCCCGGCGCGTGAGCGAGACCGGTGTGCACCTCGCGCAGGGCGGCAGCACACTTGCCGGACTGATCGCCGTCACCGGCCAACCCGGGCAAGCCAACCCGGTGGCGCTGCGACGCTGGCTCAGCCCGGTGAACGCGGCCGCCGCGACCGCCCTGATATCGGGCGCCTGGTCGGCCCGGAAGGTGTTGCGGCTGCCCGAGCCCACCCCGCAACCGCTGACCGCGTGGCACGCCCTGGATCCCGAGATCGTCTACTCTCGGCTGGCCGGTCGGAGGCGACCACTGGCGGCCGAGCCGGGCGTGTCGTCATGGCAACGCTTCCTCACCGACCTATCCGACAGCCCGCCGCTGGCGCCGCTGCGCGAGCCGGCCCGTGCCGCGGGCCGGTTACTGGCCGCGACCCGGGCTGAGCTTCGTGATCCGCTGACCCCGATCTTGGCGGTGGGCGCCGCGGCGTCGGCCGTTGTGGGCAGCAATGTCGATGCGCTGCTGGTCGCCGGGGTGATGACCGCCAACGCGCTAGTCGGTGGGGTGCAGCGGTTACGCGCGGAGCGTGCGGCCGCCGAGCTGTTCGCCGAACAGGAACGCTTCACGCGCCGTGTCGTCGTCCCGGTGATGGCGACGACACGGCGCCGCTTGGACGACGCCCGGCACACCGAACGCATGGTCACGGTGCCCGCCAGTTCGCTGCGGCCCGGCGACATCATCGACCTGGCCGCTCCGGAGGTGGTACCCGCGGATGCGCGGCTACTGGTCGCCGAGGATCTCGAGGTGGACGAATCCCTGCTCACCGGTGAGTCGCTGCCGGTCGACAAGCAGGTGGAGCCCGTCGCCGCCGACGATCCCGATCGGGCCAGCATGCTGTTCGAGGGCAGCACCATCGTCGCCGGGCACGCGCGCGCCATCGTCGTCGCCACCGGGTCGGCGACCGCGGCGCAACGCGCGATCTCCGCGGTTTCCGACGTCGAACCGGCAGCCGGCGTGCAGGCGCGGCTGCGGGAGCTGACCAGCAAGGTGCTTCCGCTGACGCTCGCCGGTGGCGCCGCGGTGACCGGCTTGGCGTTGCTGCGCAGGGCGTCGCTGCGTCAGGCGGTCGCCGACGGCATTGCCATCGCCGTGGCCGCGGTCCCCGAAGGGCTGCCGTTGGTGGCATCGGTCGCCCAGCTGGCCGCCGCACGTCGGTTGTCGCGCCGCGGGGTGCTGGTCCGCGCGCCGCGCACCATCGAAGCGCTGGGCCGCGTCGAAACCGTCTGTTTCGACAAGACCGGCACGCTGACCGAGAACCGCCTGCATGTGGTGTGTGCCGTGCCGGCCACCACCGACCCGACCCGGGCATTCCCCGACTTGGCCGATCCGCAGGCCGCCGAGGTGCTTTTGGCCGCCGCGCGGGCTTGTCCGGAGCCGGAGGATCAGCACGGACACGCGCATGCCACCGACGAAGCGATCATCTCCGCAGCCGGTTCGCTTGGCGGCCAAGCTGATTCGGAGTGGACGGTGATTGCGGAGGTTCCGTTCGAGTCCAGTCGCGGATTCTCGGCCACGATCGGCGCACTGCGGGACGAGGCGCAAGCACCGATGCTGGTGCTCAAGGGCGCACCCGAACAGATCTTGCCGCGCTGCCGGTTTGCCGAGCCCGAGGCCGAGCGCGAGCATGCCGAGTCGGTGGTGCACGGCCTCGCCGAACGCGGCTTGCGGGTGCTGGCGGTGGCGCGGCGCCGCTGGGACGGCGACACCGCCGAGGAGTCCGACACCGACGCCGACGCTGTCGAAGCCGCCGCCCAAGATCTGGAACTGCTCGGCTATGTCGGCCTGGCAGACACCGCTCGACCGTCGGCGCGGCCGCTGATCGAAGCGCTCCAGGATGCCGGGCGACGCGTCGTGCTGATCACCGGAGACCATCCCGTCACCGCCCGGGCCATCGCCCACCAATTGGGCCTGCCGGCCGACGTGCGGGTAGTTACCGGAGCCGAACTCGCCGGGCTCGACGAGGACGCCTGCGCCAAACTGGCCTCCGAGGTCCAGGTTTTCGCCCGCGTCAGCCCGGAACAAAAGGTGCAGATCGTGGCGGCGCTGCGCCGTTGCGAGCAGGTGATCGCGATGGTTGGCGACGGCGCCAACGACGCCGCCGCGATCCGGCTGGCCGATGTCGGTATCGGGGTGAGCGGCCGCGGTTCGTCAGCCGCCCGCGGGTCGGCCGACATCGTGTTGACCGAAGACGACCTCGGTGTGCTGGTTGACGCACTGGTTGAGGGCCGCGGCATGTGGAGCGGCGTGCGCGATGCGCTGACCATTCTGGTGGGCGGCAACGTGGGCGAGGTGATCTTCACCATCGTCGGCACCGCGTTCGGCGCGGGACGCGCACCGATCGGGACGCGCCAACTGCTGTTGGTGAACCTGCTCACCGACATGTTCCCCGCGCTGGCGGTGGCGGTTACCCCGGTATTCCCCGAACCTGAAGACAGCGACGAACAAACCGGTGACGGCCTCGATGAGGCACACCGCGCCTACCAGCGTGCGGTGCTCACCGAGCGGCGCCGTCGCTGGACACGCCGCTGATGCGGCAGATCGTCAGCCGCGGTGTGGTCACCGCCGCCGGCGCCACCGCAGCCTGGGCCATCGGGCGTTGGACACCGGGAACCGAAAGACGCACGGCGACCATGGGATTGACCGCACTGGTCGGTACCCAGTTGACGCAAACCCTGCTGACACGCCGCCACAGCCCGCTGGTGGTGGCCACCGCGCTGGGCAGCGCCGCGGTTTTGGTGGGCATCGTCCAGACCCCGGGCCTTAGCCAGTTCTTCGGGTGCACGCCGCTGGGCCCCGTCGCCTGGACGGGCGTCATCGGCGCGACCGCAGCGGCGACCGCCGTCTCGGCGCTGGCCCCGAACTGGTTGACCAAGACCGTCGACGCGTCGGCGTCCGTGCCAGACATGGCCCCGCGGCTGCGGGTCGTGGAGTAGACAGTACGCTTTCAGGTCGTCAGTTGGCTTCGCACGACCTTGCCGGCGGGGTTGCGTGGAATGCTACTGACGATGCCGATGTCTCTCGGCTGTTCGAATCGGGAAACCTTGTGCTTCAGGTATTCCCGTACCGCGGCTTCGTCGATGCCGGTGTCCGGCCGGGGCACGACATAGGCGGCTAGACGATGACCGAACCGGTCGTCGGGAACCCCGACCACCGCATAGTCGGCGATGTCAGGATGCTCCGCCAGCGCGTTTTCCACCGCCCGCGGATAGACGTTTTCCCCGCCGGAGACGATCATGTCGTCTTCGCGACCGACGATGTAGAGGCGCCCGGATTCGTCGAAGTATCCCATGTCGCCGGTGCTGCTCATGTTGTCGACGACGGCTTTGGCGCCGCCGCCGGTGTAGCCCTGTGCGGTCAGCTTGCCGCCGACGAACACCCGCCCGATGACATGGGACCCGACCGGGTTGCCGTTTTCGTCGAGAATGCGCACCGGGCAGCCGGCCACCGGTCTACCCACGGTTTCCGGAGCCTCGCGCAAGTCGGCCGGTGTGGCCAAAGCTCCGATGCCGACCTCGGTGGAGCCGTAGCCGTTGTAGAGGATGTCACCGTAGGTGTCCATGAACCGTCGCGCCACACCGGGATCCAGGCGGTCGCCGCTGGATAGCACCACCCGCAGGTACGGCACCGGGTTGCGGGCCCGCACGGCGTACGGCAGGTCAAGGATGCGCGCCAGCATCACCGGCACGGCGGTAAACGCCTGGGCGCGGTGCAGCGACGCCTGCGCCAGCGCGGCCTCGGCGTCGAATCGCCGCCGAGTCAGGATGGTGCCGGCCAGGCCTACGGACAGCATGGTCATGCCCAACCCGAGACCGTGAAACATGGGTACTGCCACCGAAATTCGCGAGCCGATCCGGAGCCCGGTGCGATCGAGTATCGTCGCGCCGACGCCGACCGCCGATATTATCCGCGGGGTGCGGGGCACACCCTTGGGTTTACCGGTGGTACCCGATGTCAGCAGGACGATCCGGCCTGCTGTCGCGACTTTGGGCCGCTTATGCTCGGGGGTCTCGATCGTTGCCGGGTCGATCGCCGTCATCGATTCTCCGGTTGCCGCCAGCTGTCGGACAAATTCGTTGTCGCACACCACGGTTGTGATCCGGTGAGTGCTCAGCGCAGCGGCCAGAGCATCGGTGCGGAACTCCGTGTTGACCAAGACGACGTCGGCACCGACCAACGCGACCGCGAACACCGCCTCGAGGAAGCCGCGGCCGTTGCGGCACAGGATTCCGACCGCCTGCCCGGGTCGAACGCCGCGGCGGTATAGCTCGCAAGCGACGGCCTCGGTCTTCGACTGCAGCTCGCGGTAGGTGATGGCGCCGTCGTCGTCGATGATGGCCGCTCGATGCGGCGCGCGGGCCGCCGCGATGGTCAGCAACGTAACGGGATTGGTGCCGCCGCGGCGCATCTCGCGAAGCAGGCGATGCGCCTGGGCAGGGCCTGGCGGCGTGAGCAATCGGGAACGCAGCAGCGCTCGGGCCGCGGTGGTGACCACGCTCGCGGTCGTCATGGCCGGCGCTTGGGCTCGATGGCGTACCGATACCACAGCCGCGCCGCCCAATCCACCGGCCCGGCCAGTGCCACCGTGGCGAGTTCGGCGGGCCAGACCCACCATGGCTCGATGGTGCGGGGACGCTCGATGATCGCTTTCGCGACGACGTCGGCGGCCTCGTCGGCGGATAGGCCCGGCAGTTTGCGCAGCAACGGGGTGGGTTCGGTCATCCGGGTGTGCACCAAGGCCAGATAGATCGTGGTGACATCGACGCCGTCGGCATGCAACTCGGGGGCGACGCTGCGCAGCCAGATGTCGAAGGCTCCCTTCGATGCCTGGTAGGCACCCCACTGCGGGCCGGGCGGCACCCGCACCCCGACACTCGAAATGCTGATGATGTGGCCGCCACCGTGCTCCCGCATCGCGGGCAGCACCCCGAGCAGCAGCCGGATCGGGCCCAGGTAGTTGACGTCTATGGTGCGCTGGAAGTCGTGCGGGCGGTCGTACTGGTGATGTAGCGAGCGCCGGATCGACTTGCCGGCATTGCTCACCACGATGTCCAGTGGGCCGTGGTCGTCGGCGATGCGTTTGGTCAGCGCGCTGACGGCCGCTTCGTCGGTGAGATCGGTCGGGTAAGCGACCGCTCGTCCGCCACCGGCGGTGATCGCTGCCACCAGGTCGTCAAGCCGATCGGCCGAGCGGGCGACGGCGAGCACGGTCCCTCCTGCAGCGGCCACCACACGCGCGGTCGCCTCACCGACGCCGTAAGACGCGCCCGTCACCAACACCGTTTTGCCGGCAACGGCTCGGCGCAACTTGTCGGGATCGGCAACCCGCGGCGGGTTGACCAGCTCGTCGATCACCTTGGCGGTCACGCTCATGCAACCATTCTCACCGCATGCGGCTACTCGACCGGCCGGGCAACGTCGGCGGTGGGGCGGTGGGTTCGCCGCGTTTTCGCGCCGCGTTAACGCATCCGGCAGCGGCCGGGCGTAGGCTGCAAATCAACACCCGCTTGATGCGGCGCGTGTGACGTAATCACCAGTACAGCTTGACATTTGGCGGAAGGAAGGTGCATGACCGATCTGAACACCACCACATTGCCGCCCGCGCTGCGCAAGGCGCTGGAGCTTTTGATTGATCCGCCGGCAGACCCAGACGTCAGCAAGGGTTACCTCGACTTGCTGGGCGCGGCGTCGGGGCAGGAATCCGCACCGAGCAAGGGCGTAATCCAGGCGATATGGACCTCGCCGGTGGTGGCGACGATCTACGACACCCAGCAGGCCCTTGTGCGCAGGCTGCTCGGCGTTTTGCGGCTGCCCATCGAGTGGTTGAACATCTCGGCCGGCGCCACCGTGCTCGACGTCGGCTGCGGCCCTGCCAGCATCACCGCGTCACTGGCCCACGCGGTCGGGGCCGAGGGCCTGGTCTTGGGCGTCGACTTGTCCGAGGCGATGTTGTCGCGGGCGGCGCGCACCCAGTGGGGGCCGCAGGTCGGCTTTTTGCGGGCTGACGCGCAACAACTGCCGCTTCGCGACCAGACCGTCGATGCGGTGGTCTCGATCGCCGTGCTGCAGTTGGTCCCGAATCCCGCGGCGGCGCTCGCCGAGATGGCGCGGGTGCTGCGTCCGGGCGGGCGACTGGCCGTGATGGTGCCCACCGCCGGGCGCGCCGCGCGGCTCTGGCGGGTTCTTCCCGATATCGGGGCCTATGTCTTCGGCGAAGACGAAATCGCCGACATACTGGAAGACCACGGTTTCGTCAGCGTGCGCACCAAGGTCGTCGGCACTTTTCAATGGGTCCGCGCCAAACGCGGATAATGATGTGACTCAAGGATTTTCGCTTTCCGCTAGCCGGAGCGCCGGGATGCGAAGTATTGCTTGTAGGCCTCGGCCGATGCGCGTAATTCGGGATTCGCCTGGAACTTCGGCTCGAACTTCTTCCACGCCGCCTCTCGTTTGGCCGGGATGTACTCCGTCGGCCAGTACGGGTGTTGCTGCGGCCGGTACTGCGTCAGGAGCCGTCGGGCGACGGTAGCCTTGTGCACCTCGTCGACTCCGTCGGCGATGCCCATGGTCGGGGCGCTGACGTACATCGCCTGCAGCGGAGTGAGATCCGTTGTACCAAGCGAGCCCAAGATGTGCAGCGCGCGAAACGATATCTCCCGCAGCACCTTGGCCATCGTGAACTTGACGGCCGCAATCTCGGTGCGGGCCTCCTGGGTGCTCGTGTTGTCGATCTTCCACGCCGTGTAGAGCACCATGAGCCGCAGCTGCAGCAGCTCGGCGTAGGAGTCGGCGATCTTTTCCTGCACCATCTGGTGCTCGGCGATGATCTTGCCGTGCGATTCGCGCGACAGCGCACGCTCGCACATCATGTCCAGCGCCAACTTGCATTGGGCGATGGTGCGCATGGCGTGATGGATGCGGCCACCGCCGAGGCGCCGCTGGGCGAGCACCTTGGCACCGTCCTCCGGGCCCAGCAGGTGGTCGAGGGGCACGCGGACGTCGCGGTAGATGATGTGGTTGTGGTTGCGGGGCTCCGGCATGATCTCGACGCCGGGCGTCTTGCGGGGCACCACAAACATCCCGTTGGTGCACATGACGAATAAGATGTCGGCCACCCGGCCCGCGGAGGTGAACCACTTCTCGCCGTTGATCACCCACTCGTCGCCGTCGCGGACAGCGTGGGTCTTGAACAGGTTGGGGTCGGAACCGCCCTGCGGTTCGGTCATCGAGTAGGCGGAAAAAATGTCCTGGTTCAGCAGCGGCTTGAGCCACCGCTCCTTCTGCTCCTCGGTGCCGTAAGCGGCGAGCATTTCCATGTTGCCTGTGTCGGGCGCAGCGGCGCCGAACATCGCCGGCGCTGACGGGTACCGGCCGATGATCTCGTTGAGCAGCGCAAGCTTCAGTTGGCCGAAACCCGGGCCGCCGAGGTCTTTGTCGAGGAAGATCGCCCAAAGCCCGCGGTCTTTGATCTGCTGTTGCAGGCCGCGCACGTAGCTCTTCACCACGGGGTCCGGTGAACGGACCGCGTAGGGGAAGACGTACTCGAGGGGCTCGATCTCCTCGCGACAGAATTCCTCGACCCAGTCCAGCTTCCTCTGGAATTCCGGCTCGGTGGAAAAATCCCAGGCCACGGTGCCTCCTGTGGTCAATCGGTTGGCCAGCGGTACAGACGAGTATCGGCCTCCCCCCGACATGCTCGTGGGAGGGGGGCGCATGCCGCCCGGCCTCACATCAGCCCTGGTCGTCGCCCGCCGGCCGTGGTGTCGGCTCAATCAGAAGCCTGAGCCGCTCGTCAAGCGTGGCATGGAAGCGCCCGATCGCGCTTTCGTGCCGACCGAACTCCACGTAGGTGTTGGCGCCGGCGCGTAGACCTCGCTGCACGCCCTGCGACATTTCGTTGTCCTCCAGCGCGCCGGCTGCGAGCAGGGTGCGTGCACCGGCAGGATCGCGGCCGTTGGCGTATTTCGTTGGCTTCTCAGCCGATTCGGCTGTGGTCATCGCGTAGATGGTGACCACGAAATGCTCGACGTAGACCGGGTCGATGACGATTAACAGCACCTGGTCGGGGAATGTCGCAAACATGGCGTTGGGGAACAAGTGATACACATAGGTGGCCTGTCCGTCGGTGCACCAAGTCGATACGGGCGGTGGTGCGTCGCGTCGCAGCGCAGCGACCGCGAGGTGCTCGAGCACGGCATCGAGACCGGCATCATCAAGCGGTTGCCGCACGGCGCCTACGTCGAACTTCGTCAGCCGCTCGGCCCGTTCCGGCTGCAATACCAGGGGGCGCCGGTACCCAAGCGAATGAACAAGCTCGCTGTCAGTGGCGCTCCCCCGACCGGCGGCCTGCTCGTCGCCGACCCGCCGGCTGAACGGGATGCTCTTGCCGCCGCGGCATACGCGGCCGGGCAGCGGGCCCGCACCGCGCTACGGCAACGGCAGGAACGCGGCTAATCCCGCGGTTGCTTACCGGTGCTGTCCGGCCGCTCCGGCATCCTGGTTACCCGCCACGGGTTCGCCCGTGTAATCGCCGAACGACCACAGGTTGCCCTCCGGGTCCCGAACGGCGAATTCATTGGCGCCGTAGTCGGTTTTCGCCAGTGGACGGACAATTTCGGCCTTGCGGGAAAGGACCCGCTCGTAGAGGCCGTCCGGGTCGCTGGTGACGACATAACCGCCAGCGCTTCCCGGCTCACGGCACCAGTCGGCGCCAGGTTTGTAGCTGCCGAGCATGATGCCGCCGCTGCCTTCGGGCCAATTCAACTGCGCGTGATCGACCCTGTCGCCCGCGCCGTATCGCGCTGTGAGCACGAAACCGAATGTTTCCACGTAGTAGTCGATGAGCTTGGCAGCGTCATGTGCCTGCAGCGTGAGCCACACCGTCGGATTCGAAGTAGTCATGCTCCGACTGTGACCCGAAGGAGTGCCCGCCGTCTTGGATGTTTCGGAACTCTTCGGCGAGCCAGGTGCCCGGCGGCACGCCGGTAAACCGGACGAACTCGCGGGTCAGGTGGGCCTGGTCGCAATAACCGGTGTCGGCCGCGACCGCGGCTAGATCAACCCGGCGATGCCGCCGCACCGATGCCGCGATCCTCGTGGTCGCGTGCTCGAATCGCATCAGCCTCGACACGGTTTTCGGCGACCTGCCAACCTCCCGCCGGAACAGCGCCGTCAAGTGGCGTGCGCTCAAACCGACACGATCGGCTAACTGTCCCACCGGGATTCGCCCCCGCGTGCGCTGCAGCAGATGCCAGGCGTGCGCGACCTCGGGCCGCACCGTCACACCGTCGCGGCGTCGCCCGGCATCCGTGAGGAAGGCGCTGACCGTTGCGAACACCTCCGGCCACTGCCGCGCCGCGGCCGCACGCTCGGGCAGTTCGGCCGCGTGCCGGCCGAGCACTTGCCCCCGTCGTAGCCGGTGACGGGCAGCTCAGCGCTGGGCACACCAAACAGTAGGCGTGACGCCAGTGGGTGCACTGCGAGTTGCACACCGGCCTGACCGCGCCGCTGCCGCACATGGCTGGCTTGCAGGTGCAGGCCGCCGAGGATCAAGGGGTTAGGTCGCGCATCGGGCAGCGCCTCGGCGCTGGCGGCCGCCTCCACCCCGTCGTCGAGGCTGACGATGAACGTCAACGTCGACGACGGCATACCGCGATGCACGGTTTCCGGGACGTCCAGGGCTCGGTAGCCCACCATCGACGTGACGCCCGGGGCGCTGCGCGGCGGTGCCACGACGAACTCCCAGCTGCGCTGCATCTCGCCGACCATCAAGAGCAACGCTAGCCGCTGTCGCGGAGGCCAGCGCGCAGCAAATCCCATGCGAGACGCCGGGCCTCTGTGGCCCTCTTGTACATCAGGCGTTGCACCGGCGGAATCGGATTAGGATCTGGTTCGTGGCCGTCGATGACGGCGGCGTGCACCTCCTCGGCGACCCGCATCGCCATCACCGCAGCCTCGTTCACGTGTTGCAGCGCGCGGTGCAGGTGCTCGTCCTCGATTAGCAGGTGGGCGTTGTCGATCTCCACCGCAAAGTCGTTCACCACCTGAGCGATCCGCTCGATGATCGGATTCATGGCTTGCTCCCGTTGGTCGCGGTCCTCGAGGCGCAGCACCCTCGCGCCCTCGTCCCACAGGAGCGCCAGCATCTGGGTGTGCGCACCGACAGCGCGCGAGACCTCGACCAGCGCTTGCCTTTGTAACCGCTCGAGTAGATGCCTGCGCTCGACGCGGGCCAGTTCCCGTTGAGCTTCCATCTCCGCGCGGTGCAACGCCCGTTGGGCTTCCATTTCGGTCTGGTGCAAGCTTCGGGTCAACGCGAGCTCGCGCGCCGACCGTTCCTCGGCGGCGGCCAGCTGGCTGCGCAGGCGTTCGTGGGATTCGGCCGCGTTCTGGGCTGCTTGACGCTGGATGGCGATGGTCTGCCAGAGGGCTATCAGGGCGACACCGAAAACCACCGCGCCGAAGAACCACTGGGCCTTGGATCCGCTTTCGCCAGGACTGAACACGATGTACCAGACGATGACCACGCTGGCTGCGACTCCCCCGGCCAGCCAGCACAGCCCGCGCCACCCGCCGACGGCGTGGTGCCAGCGCGGGTCGCGGCGACGCGGCTGGAGGGGCGGCGTCGACCCGTTGAGCTCTCCGGCTCCCGGTGGCCGGGTGGCCCTGGCCGATCGCGCGGGCCAGCTCATCGTGGCCTCCCTTCTGCCTGAGCCTCCGCAATGCGGGTTCAGACTAGAGCCGCGGCTTGGCGGCGACGCCGCTCGGTCCATCTCGGACCGGCTGAGGGCTGCTCACCGCACCTCAGCGCGGCGACGGTATAACACGCTGATTGCGGTCGACGTCCGACGGCGGGTTAGTGTGCTTTGGTCAGCCTCGCGAAGAGGCGAACAGGAAAAGTTGGGCACCTTCATGACCACAGCAGCAGAAGCATCGGCGATCGAATCGCGGGTCGGCCACTACTACCAGATGGACCGCACCTACCTGGTCGGGCGCGAGAAGCTACGCGAGTACGCCCGTGCCGTGCAGGACTACCACCCTGCGCACTGGGATGTTGCCGCCGCCGCCGAGCTAGGCTACCCGGATCTGGTGGCGCCGCTGACGTTCACGTCGGTCCCGGGCATGGCCTGCAATCGCCGCATGTTCGAAGAGGTGGTCGTCGGTTACCACACCTATGTGCAGACTGAAGAAGTCTTCGAGCAGCACCGCCCGATCGTCGCCGGCGACGAGCTGCGTATCGACGTCGAACTGTCGTCGGTCCGCCGGATCGCCGGGCGAGACCTGATCACCGTGACCAACACTTACACCGATGCTGCCGGCGAACGGGTGCACACCCTGCACACCACTGTCGTCGGCGTCACCGCCGAGGACGTCGATCCGGCGATCAAGACTGCCGCCCAGAACGCGATGATGCACGACGTGAACATCGCCGAAATCGGTGCCTCGGATGCCGACTACGAGAAGACGGTGCGCCCCCCGAGCGAGGTTCGGATCGCCGAGGGCGGCACGACCCGCATTCCAGGGACGCGATTCTTCGAAGACGTGCAGGTCGGCGACGAGTTACCTGTGCGCCATGCGCGTCTGTCCCGCGGCGACCTGGTCAACTATGCGGGCGTCGCCGGCGACGCGAACCCGATTCACTGGGACGAAGGCATCGCCAAGCTCGCCGGGCTGCCCGACGTGATCGCCCACGGAATGCTCACCATGGGGTTGGGTGCCGGATACGTATCCGCATGGTCAGGTGACCCTGGCGCGGTTACCCGCTATGCGGTGCGGCTGTCCCAGCCCGCGATCGTGTCGGCCGCCGAGGGTGCAGACATCGAATTCAGCGGCCGGATCAAGTCGCTGGACCCGGCTACCCGCAGCGGTGTCGTCATTGTCGGCGCCAAGTCGGGTGGCCGGAAGATCTTCGGCCTGGCGACGGTGACCGTCCGGTTCCGCTGACCCCGACGCCCTGGTGGTGTCGACGGTGCGGTCAGAAACGGCCGAAGTTCGACGCCACCCGTGGATCGGGTAGCCACCAGCGCCTGGCGCGGCAGACGACGGGGTGAATCTGCGCAATGGGTGTCAGAGACTTGTCGGTGCCCGCTGGGATGCTTCGCGACGAGCGGGGCCGCTAACAGGCGTAACCTGCCCCCAAAGAGACTGGAGGTGCACGGTGGCGGGACTGGCCGAATTTCCTCGCGGCCTGGTGACTCTCGAAGAGTGGGACGCGCTCGAACTCGGCGACGCGCGTCGCTGGGAGCTCGTCGAGGGAAGCATCCTCATGACACCGCGGCCGCGTCCGCTGCACCAGGTCGTGTCGAAGAATCTCACTCGGTTGCTTGACGAACGGCGACCGGACTCGCTGGTCGTGCTGCAAGAGGTCGAGGTCGTCCTCCGCGAAGGGACCTATCAGCGGGTCGAGGCCACCGTCGGTGATTGGGTGCGAACTAAAGAACCTGTGGCGCTGGACTTTACGCTTGACCAGCTAACTCAGCCCTGAGCAGAAGGGCGCGCGTGCGAGCAGCTGCGGCGGCGTCCCTCCGCGGCGTTCTCAGCTCTCCACTAGGTCGGGGACAGGCTCTGCCCCCGTCAGCCAGTGGCGTCCGGTGCGGCGCGCGGTTTCCCACTTGGGAATGCTCACCGCGTCGTCCTGGCCGAGGTCCTCGGGGGTCGGGCCGATGCGCTCGGCCAGCGCAGCGAGGGCGTCCAGGTCGAAGTTGTAGATCTCGGCTGCTGCCAGGCCCAGCATCTGCCGGGTCTCCTCGATGGGAACGTCCCAAAACGAGCGACGCAGCCAGTCGCGGGTGTGCGGCCACGTCCCCTCCGGATGGGGAAAGTCGTTGCCCCACAGCATGTTCGACACGCCAATCTCGTAGCGCCGCGCCAGCTCCCGACGCTCGGTGGTGGTGGCCCCGATAAAACAGTTGCGGTCGAAGTAGGCCGAGGGCGGCATGGTCAGATCGCCCTCCATCTGATGGCTCATCTTCTTGGCCGAGTGCTCACGCAGGTAGCGGGTATCCATCAGCCACAGCAGGTCGTTGGCCCAAAACGCACCGCACTCGGTGACGCCCCAGCGCAGCCGGGGGAAGCGTTCGAACACCCCCGACCACAACGCGAACCACAGCGGCCGGGCCCCCCACCAGCGCACTTCGGTGACGTAGATGCCCAGGTGGCCGCCGTACTCCTCTTGCGGGGCGGGGCCGGAGTGGGTGTGCACCGGCATCTGCAGGTCCTGGCAGGCGGCCCAGATCTTGTCGTAGCGGCGATCGTGGTAGGGCGGGTAGCCGACCCAGCGTGCGGGGATCAGAATCCCGCCCCGCAATCCGGACTCCGCGGCGCGGGTGATCTCGGCGACCGCTGCGTCGACGTCTGCAAGTATCGGCACGACCGCGACCCCGGCCCGCCGCTCGGGGCTGTGGCTGCACAGCTCGGCCAGCCAGCGGTTGTGGGCCCGCGCCCCGGCCATGGCACGTCCGGGGTCGAGGTCGCCCGACTGGCCCAGCCCGGCCCCGAACGGGGCCCCGGCGACCCCGGTCACGGCGTCGGCGTCGGGGAAGATCACCTCGCCGACCACCCCGTCGCCGTCGAGCTCTTTGTCCCGCAGAGCTACGTCCCAACCGCCGGCAATGCCCTCTCCGTGCTCGGTGAACCACCGCTCCGCGAATTCCTCGTCGATGAACCCGCCGACCTGCGACGCCGCAGCCTTCTCGGCCAGGTAAGCCTCGAAGTCCTCCCGGTATTCGGGGTCGACGTACTCCCGGTATCGCTCGGTGGGCAGCTCGGCGTGGCAGTCGGCCGAGATGATGACGTATGGCTCCACGGTGGTCCCTTCGCTACCAGGCACGGATGGGGTCGGGTTCGAAGACGGTGCTGCGGGCGTCGGCGGGCACAGCGGGCAGCGGCTCAGCGACCTCGGCCACGGTCGGGCCGATTCGGTCGACGAGAGGCGTTAGGGCCTCGAGGTCGAAGCCGTAGACGGCCGCCGCGTTGCCGCCCACCATGGCCGCGACCTCGTCGGCCGGGACGCCGCTGAAGGTGTACCGCAGTGCCTCCCGGGTGTAGGGGGCGGTGCCCTCGAAGTGCGGGTAGTCGCTTCCCCACATGATCTTCTCGACGCCGATGCGGTGGCGCTCGGCGCATTCGACAGGCCGCATGAAGCTGGCGCCGACGTAACACTGGCGTGCCCAGTACTGGCTCGGCTTCAGGGAAAGCGAGCCGGCGGTGGGCCCGGCGAAGCGGGCGATCGCCGAACTTGCCCGGGCGTAGCGAGCCGCCGCCACGTCGAGCGAGTCGAGGGTCGCCGGAATCCACCCGGCTCCCTGCTCGGTGAACACCACGGTCAGGTCTGGATGGCGGTCCAGTGCGCCGCTGAAGATCAAGTGCCACAACGCCCGATGCGCCCACCAGTGCGTCTCATACACCCACACCGCAAACGAGCTGCCCCACCCGTCGGTCGGGCTGGGCCCGGCGCTGCCGCCATGGTGGTTGACCACCACGCCCGCCTCCTCGCACGCCGCCCACAGCGGCTCCCAGCGCTCGGCATAGAGCGGTGGGATGCCGGTGCCGGGGACGACGCCGGGCAGCAGCACACCGCCGCGCAGCCCCAGCTTGGCGATCTGCGCTATCTCGGCGACAGCTTCGTCGAGGTCGCCGAGCAGGATCTGGCCCACCCCAGCGCGCCGCTCCGGTGACAACGAGCAGAAGTCGGCCAGCCAGCGATTGTGCGCGCGGAGCCCGGCCCAGCGCAGTTCGAGCTCGCGGGCGGTCTCTGGCGGGGGAGCGGCCAGGCTCGCCTGAGGAAAGAACGGCGGCACGGTATTGGGGTAAATGACTTCTCCCGCAATGCCTTCGGAATCCAGATCAGTGTTGCGCCGATCGCTGTTCCAGTTGCGTTCGGCGTCGGGCTCGGTGAGGTCGCTAAACGGGTTAACGTAAGTGCTTGCCCAGCCGTCGAATTCGTCCCGGTACTGCGGGTCGAGGTACTCGCGATAGTCAAGCAGATCCGCGCCGGCGTGGCAGTCAGCCGATATAACCGTGTACCGCTCCATGGGCTACACCCGCGCCGGCTCGGGCCCGGGAGCAGCCAACAGGGCCAAGTCGTCGTAGCGCTGGTGCACATAGGGCAGCAGCCACTCGGCTGGCACCCGCTCTACGACCCGGCCCACCTGCACGGTGCGCCTACGACACCAGGTGATCGACCTGATCTGGCGAATCACGATGTCGGCCACCGGATCCAGCGGCGACTCCCCCAACTGGAGTGTGCCGTAGATGTTTTCGAGCAGCTCGTAGTGGCGGTGGTACTCGCCGTAGACCAGGTGGGGGTCGGTGATGCCGTTGCCGTCGGGAGCACGCAGGAACTTGAAGTAGAACTCGGTGTTCACCTGGTCGGGCGGTGTGGCCGCCGGGCCGGTGACCTGACCGTTGACTTTGATGAGCCGATAGCCCAGCCGGTCGACGGTGGCGGTGACGCGATCGCCATCGCGTTCCACCTCGATGTGGGCCAATTTCTTTGGTTCGCCGAATGTTTCGCGTCCACCGGTGACCGACTGTTCGGTGGACTGGGGCATGAAGAGGGGATAGTCGCCGTGCAGGTCGCCGTGGCGGGCGGTCACCGAGAACACTGCCGACCCGAACGGCGGTCTGCCCTCGATCCGGACCCGCTGAAGCTGAACGCGCACCAACGGCTCGGCCGCCGGCTCCAGCGGCTTGGGCAGTACGGCCGCGACGATCTCCGGATCGGTGAGGTACGTAACGGTCACCGCTTCGGTGGCGATGGGCGCCTTGGTGGCGTCGACCTCGTGATCGACTTGCGCCTCCGGTGGGCGCGGGCCGTAGCGAATCACGTTGGCGCTCAACGCTTACCTCCTTCGGTAGCAGTCTTGTCGAGCACGTCGACCAGGTAGTCGGGGTTGCTGCGATTAAGGATCGATGCCGCCTTGCGGCTCACGACTTCCTCGCCGGGAGTGGGTGGACCCAGCATCCAGAAGCGATCCGCCCGGATTCCCTCCACCACTTGGTCGGCGACCGTCTCGAGCGGGGTGAACTCGACACGCGCCCCGGCGGCCTCGAAGCGGGCGACAACGTCGGCCAGAGTGTGCTGGGGTGTGCGGCGTTTCTGGGTCGCGGCGTAGCGCGCCGGGCGGTGCCGCCACGACTCCCAGATGCCGGTGTTCAAAAAGCCACTGGGAAAAAGGACGTGCGCCCGCACCCGGGTCCCGGTCATCTCCAGGTGGGTGTAGAGGCTTTCGGTCAGGCAAAGCACCGCGGCCTTGGTCATCGGGTAAATCGCATTGGCCGGTCCGCCCATGGCGCCCCGGGCAATTGGTGCGAACCCGCCGTTGCCCGAGCAGGTGTTGACCACGTGTCCTTCGCCCTGCTCGAGCATGATCGGGACGAAGGCCTTGATGCCATGGATCACGCCCAGCACGTTGACGTCGATGCCCCAGCGCCAGTCGGCCAGGTCGTGTTCCCACATGTAGCCCTCGGAGACCGCGCCGGTGCCGGCGTTGTTGCACACCACGCACACCGCGCCGAAGCGATCAAGCGCCTCCTTGGCCAACGACTCGACGGAGGAATAGTCGGCGACGTCGGTAACCACCCCGAGCGCCTCGATGCCCTCGTCGGCGAGTGCCCGGGTTGCCTCGTCCAGCGGTTCTTTCAGGACATCGGCCAGCACCACCTTCATGCCCTCCTGGCCGAACCGCCTGCCCATGGCACGGCCGATACCTCCGGCACCGCCGGTTACGACCGCCACCTTGCCCTGAAGGTCAGTCATTGTGGCAATCGTCACATGGTCGCGCTGTGTACCGCAAGAAGTCGCATTATGCGACCATTGCTCTGTGGCTGCGCGTCCCTCCCCCCAGACCGAGCGGGTGGTGAGCCTGTTCGAGCAGCTGGCAGGTGATGAAGGCCGGGGGATGACATTGGCGCAGGTGTCGCGGCACTTGAGCGTCCATAAGGCCAGCTGCCACGCGATGCTCTCCGAACTGCTGCGGGCCGGCTGGCTATTGCGCGACCCGGTTCGCAAGACCTACCACCTCGGTCCCGCTCTGGTGCGGCTCGGCAGGGAGGCGGCGAGCCGCTACCCGGCGCTGGTGTTGGCCCGCTGCGCTATGGCGGAGCTGTCGGCCGCGACCGGCGCTCATTGCATTGCCTTCTCGGTCAGCGATGACCACTCCACCGTCGTCGATCAGGTCCGCAGCCCTCACGGCGGTGGTCACCCGATGCCCATCGGCACCCAGTTCCCCCACCGCCCGCCGTATGGGGCGCCGATCGTGGCCTGGGCCGGACCAGATGCTCGGGAGCGGTGGCTGGCTTCCCTGCCCGAGGATGTGCGTGATCGGTACCGCCAGGCGTTGGCAGCGGCCAAGCAGCGCGGCTACGCGGTCGGCCTGCATATCCTGCCCGACCTGCGCTTGCGGGAACTGGCGCAGATCGTGCGCAGTGCCGAAGTGCGTTCCACGCGGCTGAGTCAGCTAGCGCAGGCGTTGACCGACGAACTGATTCACCAGGAGGAGTGGTTCCCGGTCAGTCTGGACCCAGATCGCACCTACAAGGTGAGCCACATCGACTCGCCGATTCTGGAGCCAGGGCCGCGCATCGCCCTGATGCTCAGCCTGGTTCCCAGCGCGGAGCCGATGAGCGGTGCAGCGGTCACCCGGCTGGGGGAGCACCTCGCTTCGGCGACTCGCCGACTAAGCGCCGCCTTGGCGGACGAAGCAAACGAGGGTGCCGCCGACAGGTAACCCGTTGTGCCGAAGGCCTTTTCAGCGTCGCGGTAGCCCACAGCGTTGATGCGGTGAGCGTCCGGAAGCAGCGGCCGACACGGGTTTTTATGCGAGCATCGGGTCGATCGCCGACCGGGGCACAAGCACCTGCAACGCCCCGGCTGAGTCGGGCAGCAGCGCGCCCTGGTCGAAGAAGAAGTACACCCCGTCGTTGACCACGGCGAAATTCTGGTAGTTGTCCGGGTTGTACAGCGCCCCCGGTGCGATCGGCAACGGCGGCGTCTGCGTCGTCGGCGTGGCCGCTGCCGGCTGTCCCGGTTGCGCCGGCGGCGGTGGCGGTGCCTGCTGCTTCTGCAGTTCAGCCTGCACGATCGGCGCGACGGTCTTGAGCGGATCGTCCACCCGCCACAGCGGCGTATGTTCTTTGTCGTCCGAAGCGGCCGTGTAGGTGATCGCCTTGCGATAGGTCTGGTCCCAGTTGAACGCCTTCCATGTCGTCTTTGGGTTCGCGCCGACGTTTTGGTACACCTTGAACACCACGGCCTGCGTGCCGCGCGGGGGAATCGCTGAGTTGTATTCCGTCGGCTTCATCTTCAGCTCATACGGGGTATCGCGGGGCGCGCCAGACTTGGCCGCGTTGAGGAATCCATCGCGCGTCTGCGAGACGTATTCGGCGACCGACTTCTGGTCGGGGTAGTCCAGCGGGATGCTGATGTCGACGCTGTACCCGGGGTCCGACGACTGGATCTCACACGTCCTGCCGGTATTGGCGCCCTTGAGGTCGGCGCAGTAGTCCTTCGGGGCAGCCACGGCAATGCCGGCGGAGCCCAAGATGGCGGCGGCCGCGACGAGCACGGCCATGCTGAAGAAGCGCATAGTTTCAATCCCTCCAAGCAGACACAGCACCGCTGCGGAACGAGAGATTAGCGTGCAGCGGTCCTTATCAAGTGGGGGCCGGCGGAGTTACCGCTGAATACCGTAGTCCGAAATGGAAGGGTGACACCTCACACCGCGTTTGGCCAGTTCATGGACCCAACCACCGGCGACCCCAGGGCGGTGGAGATCGGCCCAGCTCCACCAGCGCGCCTCGCCTGGGCAGGCGCTTCCAAGCCCTCGACGTCGTAGCGCGTCCGATAGGTGCTGCATTTGTGTATCAGCCGAACACAAGAAGCCAGGCTTAGTCAGAAGTTGGGAATCTACCCCCCTGGCTGGCTTGCCGCAAAGCTCACCGTTTCCAGTCCACCAGCCTCATTCGGACGTCGACGCTCGGCCCGAGTTTCTGCTTGAGCACGTGGAGGAAGCCCCACTGATGCGACACCTCACCAGCCAGGCGTCTGCACACCTGAACCACCGCCTCAACCGGCTGGCGGTCATAATCGAGTTCGGCGTCTCGCTCCAGGCTTTCATCTGCGGAAGCGACCGGTAATTCGTTCTCTAGCAGCATCACCGCGATCTGGCGCTTGTCCACCAGTACCACCCAGCGCATTCCTTCCGGCACTTCCGGCAGCGCGGAGGACATCTCCTCGTTAGAGGGATAGGTCATGGCGTGTCGACGCTAGCCCGCGCCGGGTAGCCGCGGGAAGCCGATAATAGTCGACGGCGCGAGTCCAGGTCATCGCGGTGCGCATCTAGCGACAGCCTTTCGGGGGTTACCCGCGTGAACATGACCACCCAGCCGACGATGAGAACAACTCGCCTCCGCTCACGAACTCATACACCCCGCCGGACGTCATGAGGAGGATCCGGCAGGACGACCCGGTTGAGCTCGAATACTTTCTTGCCGCGGCGCACGGAGCTTTCGACGCGCGTCGACCAGACCCCATGCGGCCAAGCCGAAGAAGAGTGCGGCGATCGGCAGCATTGTCAATCCGCCATCGGGTGTAAACATCACCCAGACGGCGAGGCCGCCAAGTGCTGCGAGCAGGGCCGCCGCTACAAGACCAATTGTTCCGGCAACACTCGATTCTCCGGAGATTGGTCGGCGCTGTTCTGGCGGCATCCGACGATAGCGAAGCGCTGCCACGATCAAAACAGCCATCCCGACTCCAGCGATCACGAGGCCGGAGACAAAACGGCCTGGATCGTGATAGTGGTTAAGCGCACGGGCGCCGCCGTAGCTAATCGCGATCAGCGCGGCGATGTACAAGACGCGCACCGTAGTCATCGCGTCACCCTTAATCATTTGGTGTGGTCCAATATGTAGTCGCCCCCGCTGTTAATGGCGCCGCCTACGCACGCGCCGCCAATAATGAGCGGATCGAGGCCACCGGTGATGAGGCCAACAACGCCAGCCGAGCCTCCTCCGACGACGCATCCGCCGCCCGCCTTACGAAGCATTTCCCAGAGGTTGAACCGCTGAGCGTCAGTGAGCCTGGCCTGGACCTCGGTGGCTGCCCTCAGTTCATCGGGGTTGACCCGAAGAATGTCGGGCATTGGTAGTCAGGGGCGCGGTGTCTGCAAGGCAGACCCGTTTCCCCATCCCCCTTTCAATCCGTGCGTGCGGTTTTCCCGCACACGGCTTACCGATGATCTTCTAGACATGGTTACGCAGCCTTCGGGTAACGGATGGTGCCACGAAGTCGATACAGGCCGTGCCCGTTGAACCACGGCTCAGTCCACTGATCAGCTTGCCCAGCACGAAGGTTGCGGCCCCGCTTCTTAACCATCAAGCGGAACAACCGCCGCCACACGTACCGGTCGATCTGGGTGAACTTGTCGGCGGCGTTGCCGGTGCGAAAGTAATTTCCCCAGCCGCGCAAGATCGGAGTCAGCTCCGCGATGATGACGCGGATGTCTGTCCCGGCGCGGTTGCGGCCGGTGCGGTCGCGGACCTTCTCCCGCAGCCGCTTCATCGCCCGCTGTGACGGCCAACGGTGCAGGTAGTAGCGCACGATGCGCCGTTGTTCCCACAGCCGCCCCGACATGCGAGCTCGGAAGTGACAGCCCAGAAAATCCAGCCCCTCCCGACCCTCCCGTAGGTCGACTACCTTCGTTTTGTCCGGATGCAGCCGCAACCCCAATGACGCCAAGATTTCTCCCACCGCCGCCAAGGCGTGCTCGGCTTGTGCCGCATTGCGACACAGCACCACACCGTCATCGGCGTAGCGCACCAACTCACCCACCCCACGGGCAGATAACTCAGTGTCGAGCACGTGCAGGTAGATGTTGGCCAGTAGCGGCGAGATCACCCCGCCCTGCGGTGTGCCTGCGACCGTCCGCTCCAACACACCTTCGACCATCACTCCTGCCTGCAGCCACAAGCGCAGCAGTTTGAGCACCCGCCGATCCGAAACCCGTTTACTGACCTGAGCCAGTAGCCGGTCGTGGTCGATTTCGCCGAAGAAATTGGCGATATCGAACTCGACCACAAACTGATAGCCCTCGATGAACCCGGTCCGCAAGCGTTCCTTAGCCATCGTCGCCGACCGCCTCGGCCGAAACCCATACGAGCACGACAAGAAATCCGCCTCGAAAATCGGTTCCAACACGATCTTGGCCGCCGCCTGGGCCACCCGGTCTCGCACCGTGGGTATCCCCAACGGCCGCTTACCGCCCTGTGGTTTGGGGATCTCCACCCGGCGCGCTGGCGCCGGACGGTAACGACCCGTGCGAAGGTCACCGCGCAACTCACGCAACATGCGGTCCACGCCGTAGTCCTCCACCGCGGCCACGGTGATGCGATCCACCCCGGCCGCGCCCTTGTTCTTGCACACGCGAAACCACGCCTCCCACAGGACGTCACCCCTGTAGATACGGTCAAACAGGGCGTGGAAACGCCGACCCTCAGACTGCTTGGCCGCAGCCCATAGCGCCCGTTGCAGTTGTCGCACTTTCACTCCCGACGGGCTCAACGGCTCGTCATCGGCTACGGCAAGCAATGGCTTGCCGGGGTTATTGGACCGGAGCGATCCGGTCATGCCCTCACACTTACCCGCTTCGCGCACGTGATCAAAGCAGGGGCCCTTCCTCCCGACGCGTTATGCTGCACGCCGATCAGCGGTACTATGACCCCCTCGGACTCCCGCTGTGCTCCAAGGACTTTCACCATCGGCTTATACCCTTGGTCTCTTGCCCGACGCGGGCGTGCGCAGACGGGTCTCTCCAGTTCCGAACCAGACTGTGTGCACGTGCCATCTCCCCTACCCCGAGGAGACCCGACGAGCTGACCCCGGACCGGGACTCGCCGGACGTGGCCTTCACCGTGACATGAGCGGCTCGGCTCTCCTGTTGTGAATCTGACGAGGCTGCAGAGTTCGCGATGCTGCTACGGCCCGTGCACTTGCTCCCTCCAAAGAAGCTCTTGACACCCCGCTTAGCCCGTCGCCTCTCAGCGACGAACCGGGGCCTGCTACCCGGCGCTCCGGTGCTTACCGGGACGGGACTTCCACCCGCTAGCCTGATCCAGCTTTCTGGACGCACCATGCGGGGATCATAACTGTCGTACTTACATACCGGGAACGGGTTAAGTTGCGACGCGGCTGCCAGTATCGCCAGCTGCGGGCGCTTGGCGTTGGAGGCGCACCCAGCGCCCCAGACTTGTTTACCGACACCGATCTCGGCGGCCACGTGAGGTACCGGGTGGCCGGTCTCAATTACCAGGCGGGCAGCCTGCTCCGAAACTCCGGGGTGTACTTGCGAACGCTTCCCCGACATACGGACATCATTCCCGCGGGCCCAGGGATCCCACCAGTTAGGTGTCCGTCAGGGGTCAACCCCAAAGCACGGAGACGTGGCGGAAGAGTTTCCCCCGAAATCCCCTGGATAACATCCGCTTTGACTGAAGTCGAGCTCCCCAGAGCCATCCGCGCAGTCGCCCCGGAAGGACTACCCGCGTGCCCTCCGTGCTGGCCAGGCTAAACCGCTTCGAAATCGACCATGTCATCCGTTCCACCGCGGCGGCCTACCCCAATCCCGCACTGCGATTACTCGACGCAATACATCTCGCCACCGCTCAAACCGCCGCTTCCGCTGCACCGTTGACCGCGCTCGTCACCTACGACACTCGCCTTAGCGCGGCCGCCGACGACCTCGGCATGACCGTGGTCGCGCCAGGAAAAGGCGCTAACAGCGTTCGGCGGAGATAGGAATTGGCAGACCAGGCTCAGATGTGGTGGTGGGAGGCGGCGCCAACAAGGTGCTCTACCGCGCCATGTTGGCGAACCTCGACAAGTGCAACTGGTGCGCGACAGTCACCGTCTTCGTCGGCCCGTTGCGGTGCTTGGCGAGGATCAAGTCCGCCTCGCCGCCGCGCGGATCGTCGCGTTCGAAGGCGTCAGGCCGGTGTAACAGGATTACCATGTCGCTATCTTGTTCGAGGGAGTTATGTACTGAAATTCCCTGTGCCACAAAGTTATTAGTTCCTGGCACAGTCCCATCGTACACATCGCGTTCGCCGATGCTAGTGATCTCCACGATCTTGTCCCAGAACACATCGCTGGTCGCAAGATCGTGAAGCGCCCCGCCTTGAAGAAGCGCTGCCACCCGATGTAGCCGCGGTCGGCCTGGAGCGTGCGTCCATGTCGCCGAACCTTCCGGCCTTATGTCGGCCGCAACTGCGAATTCGCGGTACGTCATCTGTCGGGACGACAATGCCTGTACGATCCGAGCCCAAACCTCTTTCGGCACCGTGTCCGCACCTGGACGTCGCACTCGTGCGGTCAGTTCCTCCAGGACTTTCTGCGCTGCCCTGCTGCGTAGGCCATGGACGCCGACCTTGGTCAAAAACGCAATCTGATTGTCGGCCCGGTCAATCCACAGACGCCAGCAGTCGCGGTAACCCGTCTTGCGCAGCTTTGTGATTCGACTGTTTACACCCAGGCGTAGCAGCAGTTGCTGGACGTCGTCGACAAGCTGCCGACTTGTCGCCGCGTAGTAGATCCGCCCCATTCCCAGCTTGTCGTCCCACCGCACTGAACCATCCGTTGCCCACAGATGGCGCAGGAACAACGCCACCTGATCATTGGGTAGCTTGAAAACCCGCTCTGGCACGAACTTTTCGTGACTACGTAGGCCGAACAGCCCCTGCTCATCCAGCCACGCGGCAATCGCATTGCGCTTACGGTGCGTCAGGTGGTACGGCGCCGGCGGTCGCAGTGTTGTCACCCGGGCCGCCGGGTAGTCGTCGCGCACGGCGGTTACGCCGAAGTGCGCGGGGGAAATCCCCACTTCAGCTAAGTACACTTCGTCGGCGCTCGCATAGCCAACCGGCTTATCCTTCACACACGACCCATCACTGATCATGTGCGCCAGCAAGATGACTTCGGAGTCAGCCACACGCTGCGTGTCAACCGGCTCAGGAACCCGACGCGGCACGGCAAGCCGGTCGCCAACCTTCAGCTGCTCCAACGGCGTCCAGCCGTTGATCGTCATAAACGGGTGGTTACCGGTCGCCTCCGCTTCCCGTCCCGAGGCCAGCCGGAGCCGGAACACCTCTTTACGTCCGCTCGGGAACACGTTGGTCATCGGGCGCGCCACCATCCGCAACTGTTCGTCGAGCGACCACACCAGCGGCCGCTCACCCGTCCGCATCAGCTCGCCGAACGTCACCTCGGCCCCGGTGTCGGCGCGCAGGATTCGGGTGTTCGCGGTGAGGCAGCCCGACTCACGCAGGTCGGCCAGCATCGGCTTCTTGTCGGTGCGCTGCTCGGGACCGCGGTTCAGCTGGCTGATCGCGACAACCGGTACGTCGAGTTCTTTCGCTAAAAGCTTTAAGTTGCGGGAAAATTCGGATACCTCCACCTGGCGCGACTCGAACTTCTTGCCAGAGGTCATCAGCTGCAGGTAGTCCACCACAATCAGCTTCAGGTCGGCCTTTTGGCGCAGCCGCCGGGCCTTGGCGCGGATCTCCATCATGGTCAGATTCGGCGAGTCGTCGATATACAGTGGCGCCTCGCTGATTTCGCTCATCCGCCGTGCCAACCGCGTCCAGTCGTCGTCGCTCATCCGGCCCGAACGCATGTCCGAGAGCTTGATTTTCGCCTCAGCAGAGAGCAGCCTCATGACGATCTCGGACTTGCTCATCTCCAGCGAGAAGATCACGCTGGCCATCCGGTGCTTGATCGAGCACGATCGCAGGAAATCCAAGCCCAGCGTCGAGTTGTGGGTCGGCACCATGCCACGTCCGGCCAGATACAGGTGCGCGGCGTTGTCCACCTCGATGCAGCGCACGGGGACGCTGCGAACCCGGCGCACCGCGTCGAGCTGCAGAACCGGCGACATCAAGTTGGTGGTGACCCGGCGCTCGGCGTACCGCGCGATCGACCCGGCGGCGGCGATGCTATCCAATCCGCATCGCAATTCGGCGGTCGTGCGAACCCCGTAGCCCGTCGGCCACTGGTGATCCGCGTCGGCGACAATGACTGTGCCATCCGAGAATTCGACCTCGTAGCACGGCCGCCCCATCATCACGTCGGTCGCCGCGATCACCCGGGTGGGCTGCCCGTCGGCGCCCAGCAGCTCGTCACCGACCGCGACGTCGCCCATTGTCGTCCAGCCGGACGGCGTCGGCAGCGGCGTGTCCAACGCGAGCGCCTTGCCCACCCCGGGCCGGGCCGCGACGATGATCATCTGCCCGGGATGCAGACCGTTGGTCACCTCGTCGAGTTCATGAAAACCGGTCGGCACCCCGCGCGCCAAACCACCGCTGGAGGCGATGGCGTCGATCTCGTCCATCGTCGGCTGCAGCAAGTCCTCCAAGGCGACGAAATCCTCGGAGAGCCGCCGATCGGTGACGTCGTAAATCTCTGCCTGTGCCCGGTCGACCACCTCGGCCACATCCGAGCCCTCGGCGCCGGCGTAGCCGTACTGCACGACCCGGGTGCCGGCCTCCACCAGGCGGCGCAGCAGCGCCTTTTCGGCGACGATTCCCGCGTAATAGCCGGCGTTGGCCGCCGTCGGCACGGTCGAGATCAGCGTGTGCAAATACGGCGCACCACCGATGCGGCGCAGCAGGCCGCGGCGGTCCAACTCGGCGGCCACCGTCACCGCATCGGCCGGCTCGCCGCGCCCATACAGATCCAGGATCGCGTCGTAGATGTTCTGGTGCGCGGGGCGGTAGAAGTCGCCAGGCCGCAGCCGCTCCAGCACATCGGCGATCGCATCCTTGGACAGCAGCATCCCGCCCAGCACCGACTGCTCGGCGGCGAGGTCCTGCGGCGGCTGCCGCCCGAAGTCCTCGCTGGGTGAAGCGGCGTCCATGCCGGGGTAGCCGAGATCGTCGACAACCGCCATGGGCTCTTCACCTCCTCCAGCACAACCCTCGAACGCTCATTCGATCGGCGGTTCGACTGTAGGTCGAAGCACCGACAGTTCGTAGCACCCGTCGCGCGCTCCCGAGAAGACCGCCCGCAGTTCGCGAACGCGTCGACGCTAAACGTTGCTGGCACCTACTCCAAGGGCCGCTGTTTATGAAGCTGTGCATCGTGTGTGCATATCCGTCGGCACCTGTGTTGAGGCGGCTGTGTACAACTTGTGGACGAATGCGCGGCGTAACAGTATTTCCGCAGATAAGAGGACCACGGCAGTGCGCAATTTGTGTGGATGAGAATCTCTTCGGCGTGTCGCGGCAGGTTGCTATGTCGGGCGTGTTGCATTGCAGTCAGTTATTTCCGGCGTTAACAGACGGTTACGTTCACAGCCGTATTTACTCGGCCGTTAGTTCGCCAGCACAGCCAGCAACGCCCCGGCGGCGGCCGTCATGGCCGCTACCGGGGTGGTCGATTCGGTGAGTTAACCCTGCGCGACGACGTCGAGCGTCAGTTCGACATCGATCCCGGGATGCAGATGCACCTTCGCCGTGTGCGCCCCGAGCGATTTGATGTGCTCCTTGGGCAGCCGCACGATCCGCTTGTCCAGGGTCGGCCCGCCCGCCTTGTTGATGGCGGCGACGACATCGGCGGCGGTCACCGACCCGAACAGCTTGCCGGTATCGGGTGCGGCCCGCACCGGCAGGGGAATCGGCCCCAGCGCCTCGAGCGCGGCCTTGATCTCGTTCGCGTGCTCGAGGTCGCGCACCCGTTTGGATTCCCGGGCGCGGCGGATGTCGTCGGCGTGCTTTTGCGCGCCACGCGACGCGACGATCGCCAGCCCCCGTGGAAGCAGGAAGTTGCGGCCGTAACCGTCTTTGACCTCGACAGTGTCGCCGACCGAGCCGAGGTGGTCGACGTCGGCGGTCAGGATCAGCTTCATCGTGTCGTACTTTCGTCCGGGTGCGCGACTACCGCGCCGAAGAGGTGAAGGGCAGCAACGCCATCTCGCGGGCATTCTTCACCGCGAGCGCGATGTCGCGCTGGTGCTGTACGCAGTTTCCGGTGACCCGGCGGGCGCGGATCTTGCCGCGCTCACTGATATAGGTGCGCAGCAGCGCTGTGTCCTTGTAGTCGATCACCAGGTCTTTTTTGGCGCAGAACACACACTTGCGTGTCTTGACCGGCTTTTCCGGTGCCGGGCGCCGCTTGCTGGATTTGGCCATGTATGCGTCTCTTTCGTGCCGTGCTGCTTGTGGTTAGAAGGGCGGTTCGTCGTCGCCACCACCGAACGAGCCCGACGCCGGGGCGCTGCCCCACGGGTCGTCCGTGCTTGCGCCGCTGGCCTGGGCCGCCGCTGGGCGGGGTCCACCGCCACCGCCGAAGCCCCCACCTCCGGCGCCGCTGCGGCTGGCTTTGTTGACCTTAGCGGTGGCGTAGCGCAGTGACGGGCCGATCTCGTCGACCTCGACCTCGACCACCGTGCGCTTCTCGCCCTCCCGGGTTTCGAACGAACGCTGCTTGAGCCGTCCGGTCACGATCACACGCGACCCGCGGGTCAGGCTCTCGGCCACGTTCTCGGCGGCCTCACGCCAGATGTTGCACCGCAAAAACAGCGCCTCCCCGTCCTTCCATTCCCCGGTTTGGCGGTCGTAGATCCGCGGTGTCGACGCCACGGTGAAGTTCGCCACGGCAGCACCCGACGGGGTGAACCGCAGTTCGGGGTCAGCGGTCAAGTTGCCGACGACGGTGATGGTGGTGTCACCAGCCACAACGTCCTCCTGGTTTCGCCGGGTGCTCTGCTCTGCGCGCTGCGCGCAGGCGGCTCAACGCAGAGCCTACGCAACTGCTCCGACGTCTATCGTCGTTCATCACCACGCTAGTGCTTGTCGGTGCGTAGCACTTTGGTCCGCATGACGGACTCGTTGAGTTTGAGCTGGCGGTCGAGTTCGGTCACCGTCGCCGGAGCGGCCTTGACGTCGATCACGGCGTAGATGCCCTCAGAGTGCTTCGCGATTTCGTAAGCCAGCCGCCGTCGGCCCCAGATGTCGACTTTCTCCACGGTGCCGCCGTCCTTGCGGACGACGTTGAGAAAGGCCTCCAACGAGGGGGCTATCGTGCGCTCGTCGAGGGTCGGGTCGAGGATGACCATGATTTCGTACGGACGCATGGGAACCTCATCACCTCCTATGGTCGTGTGCGGCCACGGTCGGATCCGTGGCAGGAGGGTCGCCTGCGTCGGCAACCGCACAGGCTACCGGATGCTCGCGTGGCTTGGGTAATCGTCGGCCGCAGGCCGGCGCAGCTTCGGCGGTCGCAGCCGGCCGGGCAGCCAGCTGGGCGGCGCGTCGGCGGCCCGGTCGAAGACGCCGCCCGCCGGATCATCCAGGCGCCCGCCCCAGCGCACCAGGTCCTCGCTGGGGCGATAGATCTGGCGCACCACCAGCACACACAGCAGCACCACGGCGGCATCGCGCAGCAGCACCGCGGCGGTGAACCACTGCTCGGGCAGCCCTCGATTGGGCATGCTGTACAGGTAATACATTCGCGGCACCCACACCACCGCATCAATCGTCATCCACGCCAGCAGGATCCGTCGATGGGGCAACGCCAGCACCGCCAGCGGCACCAGCCACAGCGAGAACTGCGGGCTCCACACCTTGTTGGTCAACAGGAACGCCGCCACCACCAAAAATGTCAGCTGCGCCACCCGGGGTCGCTGCGGAGCCGTCAGTGCGACGTATGCGATTGCGCTGCAACACAAGAGGAACAGCACTGCGACGACGGTGTTCAACACCACCGGCGGCTGCCAAAAGCCGAGTCCGGGGTCGAAGCCACGCCAGCCGGTGAACGACTTCACGACGTTGTAGACCGAATCCATGTCGTCGCCGCGTCGGGTGTTGAGCCGGAAGAACTCCGACCACCCCCGCGGAAACAGCACCATCACCGGGAGATTCACCGCCAGCCACGTGGCAAGCACCGCCGCAGCCGCGCGAACTACCTCCGCGAGCCGCCCCACCCGAATGCCCAGCACCACCAGCGGAACCAGAAACAACACCGGATACAGCTTGGCTGCGACGCCCAGGCCGATCAGCACACCGGCCAGCACCGGCCGCCGGCGGGCCCAGGCCAGCAGCCCGCTGATAGCGAAAGCTGTTGGCAACGCGTCGAAATTGGTGAAGGCCTGAAAGATCAACAACGGCGAGGCGGCCACCAGGGCTGCGTCCCACACCCGCCGGCCGGCCAGTCCCGCGCTGGCCCACACGGTCGC
Organism: Mycobacterium xenopi; assembly: GCF_009936235.1. NCBI lineage: Bacteria > Bacillati > Actinomycetota > Actinomycetes > Mycobacteriales > Mycobacteriaceae > Mycobacterium > Mycobacterium xenopi. The sequence continues at coordinate 4,876,510 of NZ_AP022314.1, forward strand.
CAGCCAGGCCAGCGCCAACCCGAACGCGGCGACATCGAAAAACACCACCACCTCGGCCACCACGGGCAGCACATGCAGCTTGCTCAACGCGGTATACGTCTTGGCCAGCGCCATCGACGCGTACTGATAGACCCCGGTCAACACCGGATACTCCATGTAGCGCACCGCGGGTCCGCCGTCGTAGCGGGTCTGTGGTTTGCCGGCCGAGTCGGTTTCCACCCAACTGGACTTGTAGGGAAACTTCCCTTGGCTCAACAACTCTGCGCCGTAGAGCGGCACGGTGTCGGAGTAGCACAACTGGTAGTACGCACGCTGGTTGGACCAGTTGGCCACTCGCTGGTCGCCGGGTCCGGTGCCGGTGCTCTGCAGGCACGGGGCCTTCGTCGACCAGCCCAGCGCCAAGAACACCAGCGCGATCACAAACATCACCCGCAGCGGGGTCAAGAACGGCGCGCGGCCGATGAGGGCGTGCCGGCCCACCGGCCCGCCGATCACCGTCGACAGCGCTGAGCCCAAAGCGTCTGTGCGGCTGGGGCAATCGCGGTCGTCGGCGCTGCGCAAGTCAGCCGCCAATGGCCGCGGCGAGACGATCGTGCGGCGGGTGTCGGCGTCGGTCACGGCGGCGGTGCGGGCGCTTGGGGCGCTCCTGGCGGTGCGAAAGGACCTGGCCCGCCTGGCGCCGGCGCGACAGGTCCGGGTGCCGGCGCCACGGGAACAGTGGTGGGCGGGCCGACCGGAATCGTGATGCCCGGTGCCACTTCGATCGTCGGCTGGATCACCGTCTCCGACGGCGGCGCCTCCACCCGCGGGGGCGGGGCCGCGGGCACCCCGGCGTAGCCACCGATCGTGGCCGGCTTGGGAAAGGACTCGTTGGGGGTGCCCTTCAGCGCGCCGTCCATGGTCGCCTTCCAGATGTCCGACGGCAAGCTCGACCCCCATACCGGCGAACCCCACTTGTTGACCAGCGGCTTGTCGCCCCGGACGGTGCCGACCCAGACCGCGGTCGACAGCGACGGCGTGTAACCAACCATCCAGGCGTCCTTGTTCGCGTCGGTGTCACCCAACTGCGTGGTCCCGGTCTTGGCCGCCGACGGCCGCCCGCCGGCCAGGTTGTGCCCGCGCGAATAGCCGGCTATCGGCTGCATCGCGGAAGTGACGTTGTCGGCGACGGCCTTGTCGATGCGCTGCTCGCCGTTGTTGGCCTGGGTAGCGGCGTCGAAGAGCACCTGGCCGTCGGAGTTGACGACCTTTTGCACGAAATGCGGTGCGTGGTAGACACCCGACGCCGCCAGAGTGGCGTAGGCCGAGGCCATATCGATGACCCGAGTCTGATATTGGCCCAACACAATTCCGTTGTTCGGTGGGCCGCCCTTACCGTCTTCGGACAACGTGTGCGGAACTCCGGGAAAGCTGGTGGCGACGCCGGCCTGGTGCGCGGCGTCGGCGACGTCCTGCGGGCCGTGCTTCAGCTTGAGCATCAACCGGTAATAGGAGGTGTTGAGCGAACGTTTCAGCGCCTCGGCGATAGAGCACGTGCCGCAGCTTTCACCCTCCACGTTGCTGATCTTGATGCCGTCGACCGTCAGCGGTGAACTATCCACCTGGTAACCCAGGCCGATGCCTTGCTCCAGGGCGGCCACCAACGCGAAGACCTTGAACGACGACCCGGTCTGCAGCCCCGCCTGGGCGAAGTCGAAACCGTTGGCGTCCGCGCCGCCGTAGTACGCGCGCACCGCGCCGCTGTGCGGATCGATCGACACCACCGCGGCCCGCATCTCAGGGTCTTGGCCGTCGAGGTAGGTCGACACCGCCTTCTCCGCCGCCCGCTGGGCTTGCGGATCGATGGTGGTCGTGATCTGCAGACCCTGGGTGTAGAGCGTCTTTTCGTCGATGTTGAACAGGTCCAGCAGTTCCTTGGTCACCTGCCGTTCAATCAGACCGTTGGGTCCGGTGGTTTGGTTCTGCGCGCGGGCCAGCTCCGGCGGCACGGTTTGCGGAAACACTTGCTGCGTACGGTCACTCGGTGACAACGCCCCGGTTTCCACCATCCCGTCGAGCACCCAGTTCCAGCGGATGGTCGCACCCTTGAGATTGACGGCGGGATCCAGCGCGGACGGTCGCTGGATCAGTGCCGCCAGCAGCGCGCCCTCTGCGACGGTGAGCTGCTCGACGGGTTTGTCGAAATACGCCTTGGACGCGGCGGCGATCCCGTAGGCGCCGCGGCCGAAGTAGATGATGTTCAGATAGGCCTGCAGCACATCGTCTTTGGACCACTCCCCCGACATCTTCGTGGCGACGACGAGCTCTTTGGCCTTGCGGATCAACCCGCCGAACCCGGTGCGTTGCGACCCGACCAGCGCGTTCTTCACGTACTGCTGAGTGATCGTCGAGCCGCCTTGCAGGTCGCCGCCAAACATATTGTTCTTCACCGCCCGCGCGAAACCCGTCAACGAAAAGCCGGGATTGGAGTAGAAGTTGCGGTCTTCGGCGGCCAGCACTGCCCGGCGCACATGCACGGGTACCTGCTTGAGGTCGACGTCGACCCGATTACCCTCGGGCGGAATGATTTTGGCGAGCTCAGAGCCGTCGCTGGCCAGGATCGTCGAGACCTGGTTGGTACGAATGTCGCCCGGCTTGGGAACATCGACAATGAAGTAAGCCATGGCGAAGGTGATGATCGGCAACACCAACAGCACGACCGCGCCGGCGTAGAGGCCGCGTCGCACCCACATCCAGTTGAGGCGATGCACCCAATCCCAATTCAGCTCCTGCAGTTGCCGGCCCAGTCGGCCAAGCCAGCCCAGCTGCGGCCCGGGCCGCGGGCCACCGGGTGGCGGGCTGCCGGTCAGCGGGCGGCGCCGTCGCGGCGGCGGTGAGGCGCCGTCCAGCGCAGCCGCGACCTTTTCGATCGGAGCCCGCTGCGGGGTTCTGGAACGGGTGCCATCCAGCGCGGCCTTGACCTCTTCGATCGGGTCGCGCAGGCCGGGCGAGGTGTCGTCGGTGACGGGCGGCAGGACCGTCGTCAACCGGTCGTCGGGAGGAATCGGCCGATGCGGTGAACCGGGCGCCGGGCGGGAAGGGCCGCGTGACCGGCGATCCCCGCGGTGTTTGGGTGCACCACCTGGCGTCGGCCCGCGGGGGACGTCGGTGGATGAGCGGTCGTAGCGCCCGTCGCTATTCACTGGCCGTGCGGGCACCATTGCGCGCCGCCCGGGTGCCGCGCGACCCCCGAGGAGGACGGGCTGGGCGAGCCGCACCCAGGACGTACGACTTGACCAGGTGATTCCAGCGGCAGGTCCGACATACCTCCACTACGTGTACCGAAAACTCGTCGAAGCGGGACGCCAGCAAGACCAGCTCTTCGGTCGTACGGGCCGAACCCGACACCGGCCCCAGATGCTCACCGAACACCCACGACACCAGCGTCAGCTGCTCTTTGCGGCAGATCGGGCACATCACCGGGCTGGGTTTGCCATGGTATTTCGCGGCGCGCAGCAGATAGGGATCCGCGTCGCACACCTCGGAGATGCCGGTACGTCCCGAGTACACCTCGGCCAGCAGTGAGCGGCGGCGCAACGCGTAGTCCACCACCTGTCGCTGGAGTCGCATGCTGACCAGAGTACGTCCGCGCGGCCCTTACCGAGATGTTGGCCAAAATGTTGTGCGGCTTTCCCCACTACGCGGGCTGGGTGCACCTGGCGGGTTGCCATACGATCGTCGCCGTGGCGACGCGGCAGACCCCCGCGACCCGGGCCAAAGACAGCGACCGGGAACAGACCTGCCGCGCGCTGGACACCGCGCTCAGCGACGGCGAACTGTCCATGGAAGAACACCGGGAGCGGATCAAAGCGGCCACCAGTGCCGTCACGCTGGGCGAGCTTCAGACGCTGGTGGCCGACCTGCAGTCGGCGCCCGCCCCGGTGCAACCACCCCCACCCGCGACACCGACCAGGTCGAGCAGCTGGGGCGTCATGATCGCCGCGCTCGTCGTCGCGGTGCTGCTCGGCGTGGGCATCGGGTGGGGCCTCTACGGCAACACCTCCTCGCCGCTAGACTTCACGTCCGATCCTGGTGCCAAACCCGACGGCGTCGCGCCGACGGTACTCACACCCCCCAGGCAGCTGCAGTCGCTGGGCGGGCTGACCGGCCTGATCGACCAGACCCGCAAAAGGTTCGGCGACATCACGGGTTTTCGGCTGGTCATCTACCCGGACTACGCGGTGATTGACCGCCCCGACCCCAACCGGGACCGTCGCCAGCTCAGCTACACCTACCGCGGCGGCTGGGGAGACCCGACCGCCTCGGCGAAGACCAGCGACGCCGACGCCGTCGACCTGAGCCGGTTCGACCCCAAGGCGACCGTGGGCATCCTGCGCGGCGCCCCGGAGACCCTCGGCATCAAACAGCCGGACGTCAAAACCACGTACCTGGTGATCGAGCCGGCCCGCGACCCGACCACGCCGGGCGCCCTGTCGCTGTCGGTGTATGTGTCCAGCGATTACGGCAGCGGCTACATCGCATTCGCCGGCGACGGCACCGTCAAACAGGTGAACTATCCGTCCTGAGCCTCGCCGGGACCTGGCAGGCCGTTGAACGCCGCACAAACGAAAGCTGGTGTGGTGGCAAATATATCGGGACGATATTATTACTCGAGGCTGTGTCCCGATATGACAGCGTCGCCACGACGGAGCAAAGGAGGTGACTCGGTGCTGGAGCTGGCCATCCTCGGTCTCCTGCTCGAGTCACCCATGCATGGCTACGAGTTGCGCAAGCGGCTGACGGGTTTGCTCGGTGCCTTCCGCGCGTTTTCCTACGGCTCGCTGTATCCGGCGTTGCGGCGCATGCAGGCCGACGGCCTGATCGCCGAGAACGCCGCTCCGGCCGGGACGCCGGTGCGGCGGGCCCGGCGGGTGTACCAACTCACCGACGCCGGTCGACGGCGTTTCGCGGAACTGGTGGCCGACACCGGTCCGCACAACTACACCGACGACGGCTTCGGGGTACACCTGGCGTTTTTCAACCGCACTCCCGCCGAGGCGCGGATGCGGATCTTGGAAGGCCGCCGTCGCCAAGTCGAAGAGCGCCGGGAAGGCCTGCGTCAAGCAGTGGCGCGGGCCAGTAGCTCGTTCGACCGCTATACCCGCCAGCTGCATCAACTCGGGCTGGAGTCCAGCGAGCGCGAAGTCAAGTGGCTCAACGAGTTGATCGCCGCGGAGCGGGTAGCCCAAGGTCACGCCGAGCAGGCGTAGGCACAGCCGAGCACCACGTCCACCCCCACAGGTACAGGTAAGGAGAACGCCTTATGAGTGAGCACACCGCGCCCGCGGCGTCGACAGAGATCCGAGTCGCCATCGTCGGCGTCGGTAACTGCGCGTCCTCGCTGGTCCAGGGCGTTCAGTATTACCAAGACGCCGACGAGAACTCCTCGGTGCCCGGCTTGATGCACGTGCGGTTCGGGCCGTACCACGTCCGCGACGTCAAGTTCGTCGCCGCGTTCGACGTCGACGCGAAGAAAGTGGGCTTCGATTTGTCCGAGGCCATCTTCGCCTCCGAGAACAACACCATCAAGATCGCCGACGTGCCGCCCACCGACGTGGTGGTGCAGCGCGGCCCGACCCTCGACGGCATCGGCAAGTACTATGCCGACACCATCGAGTTGTCCGACGCCGATGCGGTCGACGTAGTCAAGGTGCTGCGCGACAACGAGGTCGACGTGCTGGTGTCCTACCTGCCTGTGGGTTCGGACCAGGCGGACAAGTTCTACGCCCAGTGCGCGATCGACGCCGACGTGGCGTTCGTCAACGCGCTGCCGGTGTTCATCGCATCAGATCCGGTGTGGGCCAAGAAGTTCGCTGACGCCGGGGTGCCGATCGTCGGCGACGACATCAAGAGCCAGATCGGCGCGACGATCACCCATCGGGTGCTGGCCAAGTTGTTCGAGGACCGCGGGGTGCAACTGGACCGCACGATGCAGCTCAACGTGGGCGGCAACATGGACTTCCTGAACATGCTCGAACGTGAGCGCCTCGAGTCGAAGAAGATCTCCAAGACGCAGGCCGTCACCTCTAACGTGCAGCGGGAGTTCAACACCAAAGACGTGCACATCGGCCCGTCGGACTACGTCAGTTGGCTCGACGACCGCAAGTGGGCCTACGTGCGGCTAGAGGGCCGGGCGTTCGGCGACGTGCCGCTGAACCTCGAGTACAAGCTGGAGGTGTGGGACTCGCCGAACTCGGCGGGCGTGATCATCGACGCGATCCGGGCTGCCAAGATCGCCAAGGATCGAGGCATCGGCGGGCCTGTGATCCCCGCGTCGGCCTACCTGATGAAGAGCCCGCCGCAGCAGATGCCCGACGACATCGCGCGCGTCCGGCTCGAGGAGTTCATCACGGGCTAGCCCGCGAGAGTGCAACTAGCGACGGCCCCACTCGGGAAACGTGTCGCTGGTTGCACTTTCGCGGCAGACTAACTGCTGTGCTCTCCGACGACGAACTAGCCGGACTTTCCGAATTCGCGCTGCTGGCCGAAAATGCCGAGCAGGCCGGCGTGGACGGGCCGCTGCCCAGCGTCGAGCGTGTCGACGCTGGCGCGATCAGCGCGCTGCGTTGGGGTGAGGGCCCGCCGCGGGTGGTGTTCCTGCACGGCGGCGGACAGAACGCGCACACTTGGGACACCGTCATCGTGGGCTTGGGCGAGCCGGCGTTGGCGGTGGACCTTCCCGGCCACGGCCGTTCGGCCTGGCGCGACGACGGCGACTACTCGCCGCGGCGCAACGCCGCCACCCTGATGCCGGTGCTGCGCGAGCTGGCCCCCGGCGCGGAGCTGGTGGTCGGCATGTCGCTGGGCGGGCTGACCGCGGTATCCCTTGGCGCGGCTGCACCGGAGCTGGTGCGCGAACTGGTGCTGGTCGACGTCACGCCGTCGTCGTTGCAGCGGCATGCCGAGCTGACCGACGCCCAGCGCGGCACGGTGGCGTTGATGCACGGCGAGCGGGAGTTTCCCAGCTTCGCGGCGATGCTGGAGCAGGCTATCGCCGCCGCGCCGCACCGCGACGTGAAATCGTTGCGCCGCGGCGTGTTCCACAACTCGCGCCGGCTCGACGACGGGCGCTGGACATGGCGCTACGACGCGATGCAGAGCTTTCCGGATTTCGGTGGCCTGTGGGACGACGTGCAGGCGCTCACCGCGCCCATCACGCTCGTCCGGGGCGGGATGTCGGGTTTCGTCGGCGACGGCGATGTTGCTGAATTGCGCCGTCGCGCCAGGGATTTCCGCGGTGTCCACGTCGTCGACAACTCCGGGCATTCGGTGCAAAGCGATCAGCCCCGCGCCCTGGTCGACATCCTACGGGCCGTGCTCGACGGCTAACGTGATGGCTATGACGCAGCCTGTTCGCATCGGTGTGCAATTACAGCCGCAGCACGCCTCCCAATACCGTGTCATCCGCGACGCGGTCCGCCGCTGTGAGGACATCGGCGTCGACTACGCATTCAACTGGGATCACTTCTTCCCGCTCTATGGCGACCCCGACGGTGCTCACTTCGAATGCTGGACGATGCTGGGCGCTTGGGCCGAGCAGACGTCGCGCATCCAGATCGGCGCCTTGGTGACCTGCAACTCCTACCGCAATCCGGACCTGCTCGCCGACATGGCTCGCACCGTCGACCACATCAGCGGCGGACGGCTTGTTCTCGGCATCGGATCCGGCTGGAAAAAGAAGGACTACGACGAATACGGCTACGAATTCGGTACCGCAGCCAGCCGGCTAGATAACCTGTCCGCCGCCTTGCCACGCATCAAATCCCGCCTGGCCCAATTGAATCCGGCGCCCACACGCCACATACCGATCCTCATCGGCGGGCAGGGCGAGAAGAAGACATTGCGGCTCGTCGCGCAATACGCCGACATTTGGCACAGTTTCGCCACCCGCGACACCTACCCGGCGAAGGCGGCTGTGCTGGCCGATCACTGCGCGGCTGTCGGGCGCAACCCCGACACCATCGAACACTCCGCCGCGGTGGGCGGCGAAACCGGGGCGCGTGGCGATGACGCGCTGATCGCCGAGGCTGAGGACCTCACCCGGTTGGGCGTGACATTGCTGACGGTCGGCTCCTCCGGTCCCGACTACGACTTGAGCGCCGCCGAGGCGTTGTGCCGGTGGCGCGACCACCGTTAGGGCTTCCTCGGGCAAAAAGGACCGCACGGGTGTGACGCGTGAGAAGCTTTACAACGCGGATCTGCACAGCAAGCCGGGAGCCACCGATGCCCAAGAAGTACGGGGTCAAAGAGAAGGACCTGGTCGTCTCCCACATCCTCAACCTGGTGTTGACCGGCAAGCTGCGCACCGGCGACCGCGTCGACCGCAACGAGATCGCCAAGGAGCTCGGGATCAGCCGTGTCCCCATCCAAGAGGCGCTGGTGCAGCTCGAACACGACGGCATCCTGTCCACGCGCTATCACCGCGGCGCATTCATCGAGCGGTTCGACGAGGACACCGTCACCGAACACCACGAGCTCTACGGGATGCTCAACGGCATGGCCTCGGCGCGCGCGGCCGCCAACCCGACGCCGCGGATCCTCGGGCGACTCGACACCCTGCTGCGCGCCCTGCGCACGTCCAAGGAATCGCGGGCTTTCCTCGACGCCGCTGCGGAGTACCGGCGCACCGTCAACGACGAGTACGCCGGGCCGCGGCTGCATGCGGCGATCCGCGCCACCCAAACCCTGATCCCGCGAGTGTTCTGGGCGACTTACCAGAACGGCCGCGACGAACTGCTGCCCTTTTACGAAGAGGAGACCTCGGCCATCCACCGCCGCGACCCGGCCGCTGCGCGCGCCGCATGCATCGGCCGTGCCGACGTGATGGGCAAAGTCATGCTCGCCGAACTGGTTCGCCGCGGGGTGTTCGCCCCTACCGGGTGTGTGGGTTCCGGGTCTGCTCACGCCGTCGCGCTGTGACCACACCCGTCGGTCGTGGCTGAACGGCCCACCAGTCGATACGTTGCGGTCATGAGCGTGAATCGTGGGCGGCGTGCGGGGCGGGTGCTGGCGCTGACCGCCGCGCTGCTGGTGGTGGCCAGCCTCGGATTGGCTGCACCCGTCGCAGCCGACACCAACCAGTGCGCCCCAGTCGGGGCCGACAACGCGATCGCGTTGCCGCGCAAGCTCGCCAGCGCCCACCGTCCGCACGAGGACAAGTACACGACCCCCACCGTCGAGCCGCTGTCAGCGGTAGACATCGGCGCGCTGGGGCTGATCACCCCAGGAACCCTGACGGTTGGCACGCTCTCGCAGGCCCCGCCGACAAGCTGCATCAACGCCCAAGGCCGGTACAGCGGCTTCGACAACGAGCTACTGAGGGCCATCGCGGCAAAGCTGGGTTTGAAGGTGACCTTCGCCGGCACGGACTTCTCCGGTCTGCTCGCCCAGGTGGCGGCGCGGCGTTTCGATGTCGGGTCGGCATCGATCACTGCCACCGACGCCCGGCGGCGCACCGTCGCTTTCACCAACGGCTACGACTTCGGCTACTTTTCGCTGGTTGTTCCGTCCGGGTCGCCGATCGCCGGGTTCGACGACCTCACCAGCCGGCAACGCATCGGAGTGGTTCAGGGCACGGTCGAGGACGCCTACGTCGTCGAAACCTTGCACCTGCAGCCGGTGAAGTTCCCTGACTTCAACACCGTGTACGCCAGCCTCAAAACCCGCCAGATCGACGCCTGGGTGGCGCCGGCCCTGGAGGCGCTCAACGCGGTGCGCCCGGGCGACCCGGCGGTGACCGTCGCTCATACCTTCAGCCTCGGCAACTACGTGGCCTACGCGGTGGCCAAGGACAACCGCCCGCTGCTCGCCGCCCTGAACTCCGGATTGGACGCCGTGATCGCCGACGGTACCTGGTCGCGGCTGTACTCCGACTGGGTGCCCAGGCCACTGCCACCCGGCTGGAAACCCGGCTCCAAGGCTGCGCCGCAACCACATCTGCCGCCTTTCGCCGCGATCGCCGCGCGGCATCACCGGACCGTCGACGAGCCGGTCGCGGCGAAATCGACCCTGGCCCAGCTTCGCGACTCGTTCTTCGACTGGAGCCTCTACAAGCAGGCCGTCCCGGTGCTGTTGACGACGGGGCTGCCTAACACGCTGATCCTGACGGTCAGCGCCAGCGTGATCGGGCTGGTGATCGGCATGATGCTGGCGATCGCCGGGATCTCGCACGTGCGCTGGCTGCGCTGGCCGGCGCGGGTGTACACCGATATCTTCCGCGGCCTGCCCGAGGTGGTGATCATCCTGCTCATCGGGCTGGGCGTGGGGCCGCTGGTGGGCGGGCTGACCAACAGCAATCCCTATCCGCTGGGTATTGCCGCGCTCGGGCTGACCGCGGCGGCCTACGTCGGAGAGATCTTCCGCTCGGGCATCCAAAGCGTCGACCCCGGCCAGCTGGAGGCGTCGCGGGCGCTGGGGTTCAGCTATCCGGCGGCGATGCGGTTGGTGGTGGTGCCGCAGGGCATCCGGCGGGTGCTGCCCGCGTTGGTCAACCAGTTCATCGCGTTGCTGAAGGCCTCCGCGCTGGTGTATTTCCTGGGCCTGATCGCCGGGCAGCGCGAACTTTTCCAGGTCGGCCGCGACCTGAACGCCCAGACCGGAAGCCTTTCACCGCTGGTGGCCGCCGGCGTCTTCTACCTGGCACTGACGATCCCGCTGACGCATCTGGTGAACTTCATCGACGCCCGGCTTCGCCGCGGCCGGGTGGTCGCCGAACCACAGGACCCGCTGGATCCGAGTGCGATCTCCGCCCAGGAGATGACATGACGACCCAAATCGCGCGTCGTGAGCCAGTCTCGTTGGCGGGCAAGGATATTCATCTGTCATTCGGCCCGAACGCGGTGTTGCGGGGGGTGGACATCGACGTGCCGGCAGGCAGCACGGCGGCGGTGATCGGTCCGTCGGGCTCGGGCAAGTCGACCTTGCTGCGCACGCTGAACCGGTTGTACGAGCCGGACCGCGGCGACATCCTGCTCGACGGCCGGTCGGTGTTGGGTGACAACCCGGACCGGTTACGCCAGCGCATCGGCATGGTGTTCCAGCAGTTCAACTTGTTCCCGCATCGCAGTGTGCTCGACAACGTCATGCTGGGCCCGCGCAAGCTGCGACGGCTGCCGGCCGACGTGGCCCGCGACCTGGCACTGGCACAGCTGGATCGGGTTGGCCTGAAGCACAAGGCGGATGCACGACCGGGCACGCTGTCGGGCGGCCAGCAGCAGCGGGTGGCGATCGCGCGTGCGCTGGCCATGGCGCCGCAGGTGATGTTCTTCGACGAGGCCACCTCGGCGCTGGACCCCGAAATGGTCAAGGGAGTGTTGGCGTTGATTGCCGATCTGGGCGCCGAGGGTATGACGATGGTCGTCGTCACCCACGAAATGGGCTTCGCCCGGTCGGCTTCGGACACCGTGGTATTCATGGATCGCGGCAAAGTCGTGGAATCTGGGCCGCCGGCGAAGATATTCGAGTCCGCCGAAACCAAGCGGTTGCAGCGTTTCTTGTCCCAAGTACTTTGACGATAAAAACGATTTTCCGGCCTGCGTAAACGCCCGTCAGGTTAGACTGGCGAATTATGGCGGAACGGGAAGCCAGCGCTCCGGAACTGGCCGAGCTGGCGGAGGGCCTGCACCGCGCGCTGTCGAAACTGTTTGCCATTTTGCGTCGCGGCGACCCGAACATGTCCACGACCGGTGATTTGACGCTTGCGCAATTGTCGATTCTGGTCACGCTGCTCGACCGTGGCCCGATCCGCATGACCGATCTCGCCGCGCATGAGCGGGTGCGCACGCCCACCACCACGGTGGCGATCCGTCGGCTGGAAAAGCTCGGCCTGGTCAAACGCTCCCGCGACCCGTCCGACCTGCGCGCTGTGCTGGTCGACATCACCCCTCGCGGGTTGGCCGTTCACCGTGAGTCGCTGGCCAATCGACACGCCGCGCTGGCGGCGATGCTCAGCCAGCTCAGCGAGTCCGACCTGGACACCCTGACCAAGGCGTTGGCCCCGCTGGAACGGCTGGCCACCATCGAGCCGGCCGCTGCCGCGGGCGCGCCGACCGCCCGCGAGCAGGCGTGAAACCGCGGATCTGTCAACAACATCAGCTGTTGTCCTCACACTGCTGAGTTGTAATCGCCTGCAGCCCTGAATTTTTCAGTCAGTGCGGCAGGCTGTGGTGTGGCGGCGGCATCGGGTCGGCTTAAGCTGGCTGACATGCCGACTGCACTTATCACCGGTGCCAGCCGGGGGATCGGCTCGGCGATCGCCGAAGCGCTGGCCCAGACGCATACCCTGGTGCTGGCGGGGCGGCCCTCGGAACGCCTGGACGCGGTCGCCGAGCGGCTGCAGGCCACCGCGTGGCCGGTGGACCTGACCGACACCGACGCGGTCGAGAACTCGGCCGCTTCTCTTTCGCTGAGCGAACTTGATGTCTTGGTGCACAACGCCGGGGTGTCGATACCAAGCCATGTCGGCGACTCCAAGGTCGACGACTGGCGGGCCACGTTCGAGGTGAACGTTTTTGGGGCGGTGGCGCTGACCCTGGCGCTGCTGCCGGCGCTGCGGCGTGCACACGGCCAGGTGGTGTTCGTCAACTCCGGGTCGGGACGCAAAGTGTCGCCGGGCATGGCGTCGTACTCCGCCAGCAAGTTTGCGCTGCGGGCGTTTGCAGACTCGCTGCGCGACGACGAGCCCCAGCTGCGGGTGACCACGGTGTATCCGGGTCGGGTCGACACCGACATGCAACGCGAACTGGTCGACTTCGAAGGCGGCGAATACACCCCGGCTAAGTTTCTGCGGCCCGAGACCGTGGCCGGGGTGGTCGCCAACGTCGTGTACACCCCACCCGACGGCCATGTCCACGAGGTAGTGATCCGGCAGCGCTAGCGCGCTGCGCGCGGGCAGACGCCGACTTACACGACAAGGTTGACCAGCCGCCCCGGCACCACGATCACCTTCCTGGGTGTAGCGCCGGCCAAGAACGCCTGCACCTTCTCGTCGGCCAGGGCCGCCGCCTGCAGCGTGTCGGGGTCGGCGTCGGCGGCAACCACGATGTGACCGCGCACCTTGCCGTTGACCTGGACCGGATACTCGACGGTGTCGTCGACCAAGTAGTTGGCGTCGGCCACGGGAAACGGTCCGTGCGCAAGCGATTCGGTGTGGCCCAGCCGTGACCACAGTTCCTCGGCCATGTGCGGAGCCAGCGGAGCAAGCATCAAGATCAACGGTTCCACTGCCGCCCGGGGCACCGCGTTGCGGTGCTGCTTGGTGAGGTGGTTGGTGTATTCGATCAGCTTGGCCACCGCGGTGTTATTACGCAGTGCCGCATAGTCTTCCGACACGCCGGCGATGGTGCGATGCAGCAGCCGACGCGTGTCGAGGTCAAGCTCTGGGTGAGCGTCAGCGACCCGGGTTGCCCCAGTGTGCTCGTCGACCACCAGCCGCCACACCCGTTGCAGAAAGCGGTAAGCGCCGACGACGTCTTTGGTGGCCCACGGACGCGACGCTTCCAACGGTCCCATCGCCATCTCGTACACCCGCAGCGTGTCGGCGCCGTAGCTGTCGCAAATCTCGTCGGGCGACACCGAATTCTTCAGGCTCTTACCGATTTTGCCGAACTCTTGGAAGACTTCGATTTCGCCGTCCGGACCCGGGTACACATACTTGCCGTCGCGTTCAACCACGTCAGCGGCCGGCACATACGATCCGCGGGAATCGGTGTAGGCATAGGCCTGGATGTAGCCCTGGTTGACCAGGCGCCGGTACGGTTCGCGCGAGCTGACGTGCCCGAGGTCGTAGAGCACCTTGTGCCAGAACCGGGCGTACAGCAGGTGCAGCACCGCGTGCTCGACGCCGCCGACGTACAGGTCGACACCGCCCGGGTCGTTCGGCCCGTGCTCGGCTGGCCGCGGGCCCATCCAGTACACCTCGTTCTCTTTGGCGCAGAACCGTTCTGAGTTGTGTGGATCGGTGTAGCGCAGCTCGTACCAGGAGCTGCCCGCCCACTGCGGCATCACGTTGGTGTCGCGGGTATAGGGCTTTAGCCCATCACCGAGATCCAACTCGACATGCACCCAGTCGGTCGCCTTGGCCAAAGGTGGCGAGGGCTCGCTGTCGGCGTCATCCGGGTCGAAGGAGACCGGCGAATAGTCCGGCATGTCAGGCAGTTCCACCGGCAGTGCTGCCTCGTCAAGCGCGTGTGGGCGCCCGTCGCTGTCGTAGACAATCGGGAAAGGTTCACCCCAATACCGCTGCCTGGCGAAAAGCCAATCCCGCAGCTTGTATTCGACGCGGGCCCGGCCGCGGCCCTCGGCCTCCAACCGACGGGTGATCGTCTGCTTCGCGGTGGCAACATCCAGGCCGTTGAGGTAGTCCGAATTGACCAGTATTCCATCGCCCGTGTGGGCGGCTTGCGAAACATCGCCGCCGGCAATTACTTCCACGATGGGCAGTCCGAATTCGTGGGCGAACTCCCAGTCACGCTGGTCGTGGCCGGGAACCGCCATGATCGCGCCGGTGCCGTATCCGAGCAAGACATAGTCGGCGATGAAGATCGGTATCGGTTTGCCGTTCGCCGGGTTGGTTGCGTAGGCGCCCAGGAAGACACCGCTCTTCGCCTTGTTTTCTTGGCGCTCCAAATCGGACTTCGCAGCGATGGATCGCCGATATGCGGCGACGGCGTCGATGGGGGTGGCGCCGCCGAACGTCCACTGCGGGTCCACGCCCTCCGGCCAACTGGGTGCGGCCAGGCGGTCGACCAGCTCGTGCTCGGGAGCCAGCACCAGATAGGTTGCGCCGAACATGGTGTCGGGGCGGGTGGTGAACACTTCGATGTCGACGGTTTCGCCGGCGGGTGTGCACGCTTCGAACAGTGCCGCCGCACCGGTGGAGCGCCCGATCCAGTTGCGCTGCATGGTCTTGACCTTTTCCGGCCAGTCCAGCAGGTCGAGGTCGTCGAGCAGCCGGTCGGCGTAAGCGGTAATCCGCATCATCCACTGGCGCAACCGTTTCCGAAACACCGGAAAGTTCCCGCGGTCGCTGCGCCCTTCGGCGGTGACCTCTTCGTTGGCCAGCACGGTACCCAGCCCGGGACACCAGTTCACCATCTCTTCCGAGCGGTACACCAACCGGTAGCTGTCGATCACGTCGGCTCGCTCACCGGCCGACAGCGTCGCCCACTCGCGCCCGTCATCGAGACGGCGGACCCCGGAATCGAATTCGGCGATAAGTTCGTCGATCGGCCGAGCTTTGTTGGCGGCGGTGTCGAACCACGCGTTGTAGATCTGCAGGAATATCCACTGCGTCCACTTGTAGAAGTCGACATCGGTGGTCGCAAAGCTCCGCCTGCTGTCGTGGCCGAAACCCAGCCGCCCCAATTGGCGCCGGAAGTTTGCGATGTTGGCCTCGGTTCGGATCCGCGGGTGGGTACCGGTCTGCACCGCGTATTGCTCGGCCGGCAGACCGAATGCGTCGAAACCCAACGCGTGCAAGACGTTACGTCCGATCATCCGGTGGTAGCGGGCGTAGACGTCGGTGGCGATGTAGCCCAGAGGGTGACCGACATGCAATCCCTCACCGGAGGGGTAGGGAAACATGTCCTGAACGAACAGCTTGTCTTCGGGCACCGCCGAGCCGTCGCTGGGCGCCAACGACCCGACCGGATTGGGGACATGGAACGTGCCCATCCGTTCCCAGTTGTCCTGCCAAGTCCGTTCGATGCGCCCCGCCAACTCCGCGGTGTAGCGGTACCGCGGGGTGTCGGAGTCCACGTCTGCAGCCGCGGTGTGCAGGCCAGCCGTGGCGGGCGGGGATTCGCTCACGTCAACAGCGTATAAGGGCGCCGCCGGGTGGGCTTTAGGCCACAGGTTGGTTTCGGTTGCGTCGCGGACCGATCAGAGGTTGGTTCCAGGTCGATTCCAGGCCTTCTCGGCGGCGCGCCACCCTGGTTACAGTCGGCCCCTAACGACCACTGTTTGCCCGAGCGTTCGAAAGGATCGACCCAGATGACGCGGACCGCTCACAGCTGGCGGGCAGTGGCAGGCGGTGCAGCCGTCGGCTTCGCCGCTGCTGTGGGCTTTGCCAGCGCCATCGCATCGGCGGAGCCTGTGCTTCCGCCGCGGCCAACCCCGGCACCGCCGCCGATCGCCCAGAACGTCACCGGCGGGGTCGGCAACAGCGCCTCAGCTGCCGCGTTTCCGGTGGCGCCGGCTCCGGGGTCGTCGACAATGCCGCCGCCGCCGCGGCGCCTCTCCCGGGCCCCACGCTGCCGGTGCAGTCGACACCGGTTGCGGCCACCACCGGGACGCTGCGCGACTACTTGCAGTCCAAGGGCGTCAAACTCGAGCCGCAAAAGCCGCAGGGTTTCACCGCGCTCGATATCACGCTGCCAATGCCAGCGGGCTGGACGCAGGTTCCCGACCCGAACGTGGCCGACCCATTCGTGGTGATCGCCAACCGATCCGGCAACAGCCTCTACACCTCCAACGCCCAGGTGGTGGTGTACAAGCTGATCGGTGACTTCAACCCCCGCGAGGCCATCAGCCATGGCTTCGTCGACAGCCAGCAGCTGCCCGCCTGGCGGACCACCACCGCCTCGCTCGCCGACTTCGGCGGCTTCCCGTCGTCGATCATCGAGGGCACCTACCGGCAGAACGACATGACACTCAACACCTCCCGGCGCCACGTCATCGCCACCTCGGGGCCAGACAAGTACCTGGTGTCGCTGGCGGTGACCACGGACGTCGCCCGGGCTGTCGCCGAGGCGCCGGCCACCGACGCGATCGTGAACGGATTCCGGGTGAGCACGCCGGCGGCTGGAGGACCGGCGCGGTAGGCGTCGTATGGTTTGGCCGTGCTCATCATCGGGCTGGTTTGCGTGTGCGCTGCGGTTGCCGCTGCGGCTTTTGGCCTGCGGTCGGTGTCGCGGCCCGACACCCTTGCCGCCGCTGGGGTTCCCGCGCGAGCGCTCGCTCCGATTCAAGGCGCGGCTGCGGTCCTGCTTGGCAGCGGTGGTGCGGTGGCGCTAGCCGCCCCGAACCAGGCGTTGGTCATCGTGATCATGTGTGTCGTCGGCGCCGTGTGCACCGTGGCCGCCGGCTCGTGGCGGGCGGCACGGTATGCACTTCGCGGCCGCCGGGTGCTCGACTGCGCTGGCAACTGCTCCGGTTGCCCGCAGCTTGATCGCGCGAACCGCTAAGTCGCCCGGCGGGCCCGCTAATGGCTGATCGCTAGTTGCGGCTGATGTCGATCGGGTGGGTGGCCAGCAGTGACAGCGGCAGCGGCTGGCGCCGCAGCGCCCGCCCCCATAGGTCTACCCGGGGTCCCGCTAGCACGTCAGAGGGCAACGCCGACAAGACAATCCAGTCGTCGCGCTCGATCTCACCCTCAAGCTGACCGATCGTCCAGCCCGAGTATCCAGCGAAGATCCGCACCCCTTCCACCAGCGGCGCGATCACGTCGGGATCGGCGTCGAGATCGACCATCACGATGCGCCCGGTCACATGCCGCAGACCCGGCACACCCTGCGGGTCGGCGCCAACACGCAGCGCCCCCAAACACAATGCGGCGTCACGCTTCACCGGTCCCCCGATGAACATCGTCTTCGGTTTGGCCGCCAATTTCGCCCATTGCGGCAGCACGTTGTAGACGGCGGTGTCGCTGGGCCGGTTGAGCACCACTCCCAGCGTGCCGCCGTCGTTGTGCTCGACGACATAGATCACGCTGCGCCGAAATGTCGGCTCCAGCAGGTCGGTGTTCGCCAACAGCAGCGTGCCCGATCGCACTCGCTGCGCGGCGGGTGCGACATAGTCCTCGGGATCTTCGTGCTGCGCCACGACACCATCATCGCACCCGCGCGTGGGCGCGGTGGCCATCAAGTGTGGGCGCAACCGATATTTGTGCTGTAGTTGAAGTGGTCTCAGGTCGGTCTTGGCCTGGCCGCTGTCGTGGAAGTAGGTTTTGTGGTTCAGACCCGGGCGCCAGTCACGCTCTGGCGCTCAGCGCGTGGTTTGCCTGACTTTTGGCGGCTGCTCGAGCTGCGCGTTGCCAGTCAATTTGGCGACGGTCTGTTCCAGGCAGCATTGGCGGGGGCGCTGTTGTTCAACCCCGAGCGGGCCACCAATCCTTTGGCGATCGCCGGCGCGTTCGCGGTGCTGTTCTTGCCGTATTCGCTGCTTGGCCCGTTTGCTGGTGCGCTGATGGACCGCTGGGACCGCCGGCTGGTGCTGGTCGGGGCGAACATCGGTCGGCTCGGGTCGGTGGCCGCGGTGGGCGCGGCCTTGGCCGTCGGGGCCAACGATTGGACGGTGTTGTGTGGCGCGTTGATCGTCAACGGCTTCGGCCGCTTTGTGTCGTCGGGGCTGTCGGCGGCGTTGCCGCATGTGGTTCCCCGCCACAAGGTGGTCACGATGAACTCGCTAGCGAACGCCACCGGTGCTGTTGCCGCATTTGGCGGCGCCAACTTCATGCTTCTGCCGCGCTGGCTTTTCGGCGCGGGCGACTCCGGCTCGGCGTCGATCATTTTCGTGGTCGCGATCCCGATCGCGATCGCCCTGACGCTGTCTTTGCGGTTTGCTGCCCACGCGCTCGGCCCAGACGACAGCAAACGCGCTGTGCGCGGATCGGTGATCTATGCGGTGATCACCGGCTGGCTGCGCGGCGTGCGCACGGTTTTGGACCGGCCGACCGTGGCCGCCACTCTGTCCGGGTTGGCGACGCATCGCATGGTCTTCGGCGTCAATACGCTGCTGGTGCTGGTGTTGGTCCGGCATGCCGGGGCGGTGACCGTCGCGGGGCTAGGCACCGCGGTGCTTTTCCTCGCCGCCACCGGCGCTGGATCGTTTCTGGCCAACGCCCTGACCCCGCCCGCGGTGCGCCGCTGGAATCGCTTCATCGTGGCCAATGGCGCGCTGGCCGCCGGCGCGGTGATCCAAATCGCCGGTGCCACTTTGCAATTGGCGATAATGGTGCTGTGCGGGTTTCTGCTCGGCGTCATCGGGCAAGTCGTCAAGCTGTGTGCCGACACCGCGATGCAGATCGACGTCGATGACGCCCTGCGCGGCCACGTCTTCACGGTGCAGGATTCGCTGTTCTGGTTCTCGTTCATCGTTGCAGTTACCGTGGCGGCGTTGGTGATTCCCGACGACGGGCGTTCCCCGGCGCTGGTCTTGGCCGGTTCGTTGCTATACCTTGCGGGCCTGGGCGTGCACGCCCTGGTTGCCCGGCGCGGGCTAGCGGTGAGTAGTCGCTAAGGTAGCTGCATGGCCGGTGCGGGCCCGATCGTTGACGACCTGCGCGCCGAAAGCGACGAACTGGATGCGCTGGTGGCGCCGCTGGCGGCCGAGCGTTGGACGGACCCGACACCCGCGGCGGGCTGGACCATCGCCCACCAGATCGGCCACTTGCTGTGGACCGACCGCGTCGCGCTCACCGCCGTCACCGACGAGGCGCGCTTCGCCGAATTCCTGGCGGCGGCCGCTGCCAATCCCACCGGCTTTGTCGACGACGGCGCCGATGAAATGGCGGCCCGGCCACCGGCCGAGCTGTTGGGCGACTGGCGGCTCACCCGCGCCCAGCTGCACGAGGCGCTGCTGACCGTGCCCGACGGGCGCAAACTGCCCTGGTTCGGGCCGCCGATGAGCGCGGCGTCGATGGCGACCGCGCGGCTGATGGAAACCTGGGCGCACGGACTTGACGTCGCCGACACGCTCGGCGTCCAACGACCAGCGACGCCGCGGTTGCGCTCCATCGCTCATCTCGGTGTGCGCACTCGTGATTACTCCTTCGTCGTTAACGGCCTCACGCCACCGGCCGAGCCGTTTCTCGTTGAGCTGCGTGCACCCGACGGCAGCACCTGGTCGTGGGGTCCCGACGATGCTTCCCAGCGGGTGACGGGCTCGGCGGAAGACTTCTGCTTCTTGGTCACGCAGCGGCGCCCGCTCGCCACGCTTGACATCGCGGCCCACGGTGCCGATGCGCAACGGTGGCTGACCATCGCGCAAGCCTTCGCCGGCCCCCCGGGTCCGGGCCGTGGGCGATGAGCGCGCGAAGAGAGACACGGCCCCACCAGGCCCCGCCGTGGGCGATGAGCGCGCGAAGAGAGACACGGCCCGCGAAATGAGCACCGCGGGGTGCGAAAAGCACGGCGGCTCTTCCTCACCGGCTGTGACAGAAGCGCGGCTAGCGGCGGAGCAACGAACACACTGGCAGCAGACATACGCAGCCCATCCGCACCTTTACGGCGATCAGCCGTCCGAGGCGGCGAAGAATGCACTGGCAGTGTTTCGCTCTAC
Source organism: Mycobacterium xenopi (assembly GCF_009936235.1). Lineage (NCBI taxonomy): Bacteria > Bacillati > Actinomycetota > Actinomycetes > Mycobacteriales > Mycobacteriaceae > Mycobacterium > Mycobacterium xenopi. The sequence goes on from NZ_AP022314.1 coordinate 4,896,826, forward strand.
TGGGGTTAGCGCGCTTCTTGACCTTGGTAGTGGCCACGGCCGCGACGCATTGTTCTTTGCTCGCAACGGAATTGCAGTTCACGTCATCGACTTTAGCCCGACCGCATTACAACAACTCGCCGATACCGCTGCCGTGCAGGGCCTCACCGGTCGAATTACGGTGACGGAGCATGATATTCGCTATCCGCTGCCGGTCCCCGCGGGATCGGTTGATGCGGTGTTTGCACACATGCTGCTGTGTATGGCCTTTTCCACCAATACTATTCGCGCCATCGTCAGTGACGTTCGGCGCGTGCTACGGCCCGGCGGCGTTTTCGTCTACACCGTCCGCCATACCGGCGACGCACATTACCGTGCCGGAATCCCCCACGGCGATGACATTTACGAGCACGGCGGGTTCGCCGTCCACTACTTCTCGCGTCGACTTATTGAGGAGCTGGCCGTCGACTGGACGCTTATCGACGTGCACGAGTTCTGCGAAGGCGAGCTGCCGCGGCGTCTTTTCTGCGTCACTCAGATCCGGCCCGCGGACTAACCTGGCGCCCTGCCGGGTTACAGCGTGGCGGCGGCGTCGGCGGCCCCGTCACCGTCGCTGTCGCTGAGTTTGACGTCCCATCTACCGTCACCATCGCCGTCGACATACGCGGTGTCATAGCCGTCACCGTCACCGGTCAGCAGCACCCGGTCCGCCAGGCCGTTTCCGTCGAAGTCGAGCAGCCGGTCGTCGGCGCGACCGTCGTCGTCGAAGTCGACCAGCGGACCGCCGGTGTGCTCCGCGCCGTCCAGCCCGAACCACCGCAGCTGACCGCCGCGGTCGACGGCCACAGACCAGGTCCCGGTTCCGTCATCGGTGAAGTAGCTCTCCGCGGTGCCGTCGTTGTCGAGATCCAGCACGGCATGGTCAGCCAATCCGTCCCCGTCGAAGTCGGCCAGCGCGTCGTCGCGCAGCCCATCGGCGTCGAAATCCAGCCCGACCGCGTCGAGTCGGCCATCGCCGTCGATGTCCAGGTCTGGTTGGCCGTCCCAGATCTTCGCCGTGCCGTCGTCTCCGCCCAGGCAGTACTCCATGCGATGTCCGACGCCGCGTGGCGGCTACCGGTTCCCGCGCGCCTTCCACCACGACAGCAGTTCGGCGGTGGCCTCTTCGCGGGACAGCGGACCGCGCTCTAGTCGCAGTTCCTTCATGTAGCGCCACGCCTCGCCCACCTGGGGGCCCGGCGGGATGCCCAGAATCTGCATGATGTCGTTGCCGTCTAGGTCGGGGCGGACCCGCTCGAGGTCCTCGCGGGCGGCCAGTTCGGCGATCCGCGCCTCGAGTTCGTCGTAGTTGGCCTGCAGCCGCGCCGCTCTGCGCCTGTTGCGGGTGGTGCAGTCAGCGCGCACCAATTTGTGTAGCCGCGGCAGCAGCGGGCCGGCGTCGGTCACGTAGCGGCGCACCGCCGAATCCGTCCACTTGCCGTCACCATAGCCGTGGAACCGCAAGTGCAGGTACACCAGCTGCGCGACGTCTTCGACCAGCTGTTTGGAGTATTTGAGCGCCCGCAGCCGCTTCCGGGCCATTTTGGCGCCGACTACCTCGTGGTGGTGGAAACTCACCCTGCCGTCGGCCTCGTGCCGGCGAGTGGCGGGCTTGCCGATGTCGTGCAGCAGCGCCGCCCAGCGCAATACCAGGTCGGGGGGGCCGTCCTCCAAGTCGATCGCTTGTTGCAGCACCTTCAGCGAATGCTGGTAGACGTCTTTGTGTTGATGGTGTTCGTCGATGGCCATTCGCATCGCACCGACCTCGGGCAGCACGACTTCGCCCATCCCGGTCTGCACCATGAGGTCGATACCGGCCACCGGGTCTCGGCCGAGCAATAGCTTGTCCAATTCGGCGGCCACCCGCTCGGCAGTGATGCGGGCCAGCTGCGGGGCCATGTCTTCGATGGCCGCCCGCACTCGCGGCGCGACAGTGAAGCCCAGCTGGGAGACGAACCGCGCAGCGCGCAGCATCCGCAGCGGATCGTCGGCGAACGACTCCTGCGGAGCCGACGGAGTGTCCAAGACTCCGGCCCGCAGCGCCGCCAAACCGCCCAGTGGGTCAACGAATTCGCCCGGCCCGGTTGGTGTGATGCGCACCGCCATCGCGTTGACGGTGAAGTCGCGGCGTGCAAGATCATCCTCTAGGCGGTCCCCGAAACGCACTTCGGGATTGCGCGAGACCCGGTCGTACCGGTCGGCGCGAAAAGTGGTGATCTCGAGACGGTGCTCGCCCTTGCCGGCGCCGACGGTGCCGAACTCGATCCCCGTGTCCCACAACGCATCGGCCCACCCCCTCACGATGGCCTGCACCTCCTCCGGGCGGGCGTCGGTGGTGAAATCCAGGTCCGGGCTGAGCCGGTCGAGTACCGCGTCGCGCACCGATCCCCCGACCAGATACAGTGCGCGGCCCGCGTCGGCGAACAACGCCCCGAGCTCGCGCAAAACGTCACCGTGCCTGTTCAACGCGACCGCGGCCGCGGTTAGCAGGTCGGCGTCTTGGACGGTTTCGGGCACGTTCGACCAGCCTAGTCGCGCGACGATGACGGCCGCTGGCGGCCGGAGGAGGAACGCGACAATCCACCCCAGCGCGCGACGATGACGGCCGCTGGCGGCCGGAGGAGGAGCGCGGCGGCGGGTATCCTCCGGTCACGCACCCGACTACCGGCGAGTGGCCCGGGAAGGCGCGGCCGCGCCAGCTACTATCGCTTGGGTGTCGGACGGCGAACAAGCCAAACCTGGTCGGCGTCGCGGCAGGCGCCGCCGTCGGCGCGCGTCCGCGTCACCGGAGCACCGCTCTCAAAACCAGCCCACCGGCGGCACCCCCACCGGGTCGGCTGCTGGTTCGGCGAATCCCCGCTCCCGCTCGACGCGCCGCCGAGCCGAGCGGCTGCGCACAGTGCACGAAACCTCCGCCGGCGGATTGGTGATCGACGGCATCGACAGGCCCCGCGAGGAACAGGTCGCGGCGTTGATCGGTCGCATCGACCGGCGCGGCCGCATGCTGTGGTCGCTGCCCAAGGGGCACATTGAAGTCGGCGAGACCGCCGAGCAAACCGCAATGCGCGAGGTAGCCGAAGAGACCGGTGTCCACGGCAGTGTGCTGGCCGCGCTGGGAAGCATCGACTATTGGTTTGTCACCGACGGGCGGCGCGTACACAAAACCGTGCACCACTATCTGATGCGCTTCGCCGGCGGTGAGCTGTCCGGCGGCGACCTCGAGGTCGCCGAGGTGGCCTGGGTGCCGATTCGCGAACTGCCCGCCAAGCTGGCCTACGCCGATGAGCGCCGCCTGGCCCAGGTAGCCGACGAACTGATCGACAAGCTACAAACCGACGGCCCGTCGGCGCTGCCGCCGCTGCCGCCCAGCTCACCGTGGCGGCGGCCACAGACCCATTCGCACGCCCACCGCCGGCGTTCCGACCAATCCACACCGCGCCGGAAGAACGGCCGCGGTCCAGGACCGTGATTGCACCGCGACTTTCACGGGCGGCCGCGTCATGCCTGCCCCTGCTGGCGAGCGTTCTGGCCTTGCTGATCGTGCCCACCGCCGCGCCGCGCGCCGCCGCCGGGGAACCTAGCGCGACACCGTTCGTCCAAATCCGCGTCGACCAGGTCACCCCCGATGTTGTCACCACCACCAGTGAGCCGGTTGTCACGGTCAGCGGCATCGTCACCAACGTCGGCGACCGCCCGGTTCACGACGTGATGGTGCGTCTCGAGCACGCCCCGGCGGTCACCTCGTCGGCGGCGTTGCGCACCAGCCTCGACGGCGACACCGATCAATACCAGCCGGTCGCCGATTTCCTCACGGTGGCAAGCGAATTGCAGCGCGGACAGAAGGCGGGGTTCACGCTTTCCGCACCGGTGCGCTCGCTGACCGCACCGTCGCTGGCCATCGAGCGTCCCGGTGTCTACCCGCTGCTGGTCAACGTCAACGGCACCCCCGACTACGGTGCACCGGCCCGGCTCGACAACGCGCGGTTGCTGCTTCCGGTCGTAGGCGTGCCGCCCGAGCAAACCGCCACACCCGCCGACACAGTGACCTCTGTCGTGGCGCCCGACACATCCAGACCTGTCCAGATCACCATGCTGTGGCCGCTGGCCGACCGTCCCCGGTTGTCCCCCGGCGCACCTGGCGGCACCGTTCCGGTCCGGCTGATGGACGACGAGCTCGCGGCTTCGCTGGCCAGCGGCGGGCGGCTGGACATCCTGCTGTCCTCGGTCGAGTTCGCGACTAGCCGCGACGTCGACCCAGACGGCGCCGTTGCACGCTCACTGTGCCTGGCGGTCGATCCCGACCTGCTCGTAACCGTGAACGCGATGACCGGCGGCTATGTGGTATCGGATGCTCCGGACAGCAGCGCACAACAACCCGGTACACCAACCCATCCCGGTGCTGGCCAGGCCGCCGCCGTGAGCTGGCTGGACCGACTGCGCGCGCTGGCGCACCGGATGTGTGTGGCGTCGACCACGTACGCCCAGGCCGACCTCGACGCCGTACAGCGCGTCGCGGATCCCGGCCTGACCGCGGCCGCCACCAGCAGCGCAGCCGATATCGTCGACCAGATACTCGGGATCAGCTCGGTTCGGGGCGCCGCCTTGATGCCCGACGGCCCACTCACCCCCCGGGTCATCGATCTGCTGAACAGCACCGGCATCCCGGTGACGGTTGCCGCCGCCGACATCTCCGAGCTGGACGGCGTCAATCGGGCACCGGCTACCGCGGACCTCGTGCCGCGGCGGCTGGCCCCCCACGTGGCGGTCGCACCGTTCGACCCGGCCGTCGGCGCCGCATTGGCCGCCGCCGGTATCGACCCGAGCGCGCCGACCTACCTGGGGGCCGCGCTGGCGGTACGGCTGCGCCACGATTCGGACACCGCGCGCCGCCAGGACGCGCTGGGCTCGATGTTGTGGCGCAGTTTGCAACTCAACGCCGCGCCGCGCGTCCAGATCCTGATGCCACCGGCGGCCTGGAATTTGTCCGCCACCGACGCCCAAGCCATCCTCACCACCTTGGCCACCTCGATTCGGTCTGGATTGGCGGTTCCGCGCCCACTGCCAGCCGTGATCGCCGACACCCAGGCGGTCGCCACGGCACCCCCTCCGATCAGAACCGACACGGCTGCGCATGGCCGGTTCGACGACGACGTCACCGCTCAGATCGCCGCCGAAGCCGGCCGGGTGTGGGGCTTGACCGCGGCGCTGACGAGCGACGCCCGAACCGGGCTGACCGGCGCCGCCTACACCGCGCCGTTGCGCGAAGACATGCTGCGCGCGGTCAGCCAATCCGAGCCCCCGGATACCCGCAACGGGCTGGCCCACCAACGGTTGGACGTTCTCGGGCACGCCATCGACGACTTGTTCGGCGCGGTCACGATCGTGAACCCGGGCGGCTCGTACACGTTGGCCACCGAACACAGCCCGCTGCCGTTGGCGCTGCACAACGGCTTGGGTGTGCCGATCCGGGTCCGTCTGCAGGTTGATGCGCCTCCTGGGATGTCGGTGACCGACATCGGCGAGATCGAGCTGCCGCCCGGCTACCTTCCGCTACGGGTGCCGATCGAAGTGAACTTCACCCAACGCGTCGCCGTCGACGTTTCGCTGCACACGCCCGACGGCCTGCCACTGGGCGAGCCGGTGCGGTTGTCGGTGCACTCCAACGCCTACGGCAAAGTGTTGTTCGCGATCACAATGACCGCTGCCGCCGTTCTGGTGACACTGGCCGGACGTCGGCTTTGGCACCGCTTCCGCGGCCAGCCCGACCCCGCCGACCTGGACCGCCCGGACCCCGGTGACGCCCGCTACGTCAGCGACCGGGGCACGGCCCACCGCGTGGATCAGGAGCACCGGGTTTGACCTCCTTCCGGGATTCGGCCGGGAGGCGCGTGCCGCCACCGGCGCAGCCACCGCCCCGGGGCCCGGTTCCGTCGTCGGCACCGCTGCGACCCCCGTCGGGCGTGGTGCCTCAGGGTCGAGCGGAGCTCTCCGATGCCGCGCTGGTGTCGCGGTCTTGGGGCATGGCGTTCGCCACGCTGGTCAGCCGGATCACCGGGTTCGCGCGGATTGTGCTGCTGGCCGCGACCCTGGGTGCGGCGTTGGCCAGTGCGTTCTCGGTGGCCAATCAGCTGCCCAACTTGGTCGCCGCGCTGGTGCTAGAGGCCACGTTCACCGCGATCTTCGTGCCGGTGCTGGCCCGGGCCGAGCAGGACGACCCAGACGGTGGCGCGGCGTTCGTGCGCCGGCTGATCACCCTGGCCACCACCGTGCTGGTGGCCGCCACCGTGCTGTCGGTGGCCGCCGCCCCACTGCTGGTCCGGCTGATGCTGGGCCACGACCCTCGTGTCAACGAACCGCTGACGACCGCATTTGCCTATCTGCTGCTGCCGCAGGTGATTTTCTACGGCCTGTCATCGGTGTTCATGGCGATCCTCAACACCCGCAACGTGTTCGGGCCGCCGGCGTGGGCACCCGTGGTCAACAACCTGGTCGCGATCGCCACTTTGGGCGTCTATCTGGTGGTACCCGGCCAGCTGTCGGTCGACCCGGTCGAGATGGGCAACGCCAAGTTGTTGGTGCTGGGCATCGGCACCACACTGGGCGTGGTCGCACAGACCGCGGTGTTGTTGGTGGCGATCCTGCGCCGGCGCATCAGCCTGCGCCCGCTGTGGGGAATTGACCAGCGGCTCAAACGCTTTGGCGCGATGGCCGCCGCGATGGTGCTCTACGTGCTGATCAGCCAGCTCGGGCTGGTGGTCGGCAACCAGATCGCCAGCACCGCCGCGGCCTCCGGCCCGGCTATCTACAACTACACGTGGCTGGTGCTGATGCTGCCGTTCGGGATGATCGGCGTGACCGTGCTGACCGTGGTTATGCCGCGGTTGAGCCGAAACGCTGCCGCCGACGACATACCCGCGGTGCTCGCCGACCTGTCGCTGGCCACCCGGCTAACGATGATCACCCTGATCCCGACGGTGGCGTTCATGACCGTCGGTGGGCCGGCAATCGGCAGCGCGCTGTTCGCCTACGGCCGGTTCGGCGACGTCGACGCGAGCCACCTGGGCGCGGCCATCGCGCTGTCGGCCTTCACCCTGATCCCGTATGCCCTGGTGTTGTTGCAGCTGCGCGTGTTCTACGCGCGCGAAGAACCCTGGACACCGATCGCGATCATCGTGGTGATCACCACCGTCAAGGTCGTCGCGTCGCTGTTGGCGCCGCACATGACCGACAACCGTGAGCTGGTTGCCGGGTACCTAGGGCTGGCCAACGGGCTGGGGTTTCTGGCCGGTGCGATCGTCGGCTACTTCCTGCTGCGCCGGACGCTGCGGCCGCTCGGTGGTCATCTGGTCGGTGTCGACGAGGTGCGCACGATCCTGGTGACGGTCGCCGCGTCGTTGCTGGCCGGCCTGATCGCCTACGTAACGGATTGGCTGTTGGGGCTCGCGGCGCTGACTGCCCACGCCGGGGGCGCGGGCTCGCTGCTGAGGCTGTTGGCGCTGGCGCTCCTGATGCTGCCGATCATCGCCGCGGTGATGATCCGCGCGCAGGTCCCCGAGGCCCAGGCGGCGTTCGCCGCAGTCGTGCGCCGCGCTGGCGGTACGCATCTAAGACCCGTCAAGCCCGTTCGCCCGGCGTCCGATCGCCAACCTCACCGTCGCACGGTCACGTACGCTGAACAGAGGAATTCGTTCACGCCGGGGGGGTTTCCGGTCGCGGAGCCGAACCGGCGGGGGCTTGCCAACGACATCGCCGGAGCGGGCAGATGGAAAGGACCCGAGGTGACCGACCGTCCAGCGGAACGCGCCTCGACCAGTTCGGCGCCTGAACCCGAGTCGGTGCAGCCGGCCAGCTCCAACGGGCCGGCTTCGCGTCGCGCCGCTCCGGCATCGGCGGACGAGTTTCAGCCCGATATCCCCGCCGACTTCGATGTCGATGCGGCACCGCGAGTTTCGAATCGCGCCAATGGTCACATTGCCCGCGATTTGCCGAAGGACGCGGCCCCCGAGCCTCAAGCATTCGACGCCCCCCGGGAACCAGGACCCCAACCGTCGCCGCGGCACGAGGTCGTCCACCTGGTACCAGGCGCCCGGATCGCCGACGGCCGCTACCGCCTGCTGGTCTTCCACGGCGGCGCGCCGCCGCTGCAGTTCTGGCAGGCGCTGGACACGGCGTTGAATCGCCAGGTGGCCTTGACCTTTGTCGACCCCGACGGTGCGCTTGCAGAAGAGCAATTACACGCAATCCTTTCTCGCACAATGCGGCTCAGCCGAATCAACCGGCCCGGCATTGCGCGAGTGCTCGACGTCGTCCACACCGGAGCGGGCGGCTTGGTGGTCGCGGAATGGGTGCGCGGCGGCTCACTGCAGGAGGTGGCCGACACCGCGCCGTCACCGGTGGGTGCCGCGCGCGCGATGCAGTCGCTGGCCGCCGCCGCCGAGGCCGCCCACCAGGTCGGTGTCGCGCTGTCCATCGATCATCCCAGCAGGGTGCGGGTAAGCATTACGGGTGACGTCGTTTTGGCGTTTCCGGCCACCATGCCGGATGCCACACCCGAAGACGACATCCGCGGAATCGGTGCCGCGCTGTATGCTCTGCTGGTTAACCGGTGGCCGCTGCCGGAGGCCGGGGTGCGCAGCGGGCTGGCCCCCGCCGACCGCAATTCGCTTGGCCAGCCCGTCGAACCCAGCCTCATCGACCCCGAGATACCGTTCCAGATTTCCGCGGCGGCTGTGCACGCGGTCCAGGAGGGCGGCGGAATACGCAGTGCCTCAACACTTTTGAATCTCCTGCAACAAGCGACCGCGGTCGCCGACCGCACCGACCTGCTGAGCCCCATCAAGGAATCGCCCCCACCGCCCGACGCGCCGAGCCGGTTCGGCGTCTCAACCACCGTCGACGACGAAGTCGCTGCCCGGCACCGGCGCATCCTGATCGGCGGGATCAGCGCCGCCGTCGCGGTGATCGCGGTGGTGCTGTTGCTGCTCGCATCGGTGCTGGGCCGGATATTCGGCGACGTCGGCGGTGGCCTGGACAAAGACCGCCTAGGTCTTAATGCGCCAACGTCCACGACGAGTTCCGCCACTGGTTCTGCCGTCGCGGGCAGCACGGTCAAACCGGTGAAGGCCACCGTCTTCTCGCCCGGCGGCGACCCGGACTCGCCAGGCCAGGCCGGTTTGGCGATCGACGGCAACCCCACCACCGCCTGGTCGACCGACACCTACAACGACGCTGTCCCGTTCCCGAGCTTCAAGAGCGGCGTCGGGTTGCTGTTGCAGCTGCCCACGCCCACCGTGGTCGGCAACGTCACCATCGACATCTCCAGCACCGGAACCAAGGTCCAGCTTCGCTCGTCGCCGACGCCAACCCCGGCCAGGTTGGAAGACACCGCCATATTGACACCGCCCACACCGTTGCAACCCGGTCACAACAGCATCCCGGTCAAGGCCGCATCACCGACGTCGAATCTGCTGGTGTGGATCTCGACGCTGGGTTCCACCGCCGGCAAGAGCCGTGCCGACATCTCCGAGATCACCGTGCAGGCCGCGTCGTAGCCGCTGCCGCGCGACAACGGCGACGGCGCCTGCGTGGGTGAAGTGCTGGGCCCGCACCGATTCGCTACTGTCCGGCCGTGGGTTTTGGGCTGGAGGTGCGACGGCAGCGCAGCGACGCCGAACTGCTGGCCGCCCATGTTGCCGGTGACCGCGACGCGTTCGCCGAGCTGTTCCACCGCCATCACCGTCAGCTTCATCGACTCGCCCGGCTGACCACCCGCAACCCCGAGGACGCCGCAGACGCCCTGCAGGACGCGATGCTCTCGGCGCACCGCGGCGCGGGTTCGTTCCGACACGATGCCGCGGTCAGCAGCTGGCTATACCGCATCGTGGTCAACGCGTGCCTGGATCGGCTGCGCCGCAGCAAGACGCACCCGACGACCACCCTGGACGACGTCTACCCGGTGGCTGATCGCACCACCCAGGTCGAAACGGCGATCGTGGTGCAGCGGGCGCTGATGCGGCTGCCTGTCGAACAGCGCGCTGCGGTGGTGGCCGTGGACATGCAGGGCTATTCGATCGCCGATACCGCCCGTATGCTCGGCGTCGCCGAGGGCACAGTCAAAAGCCGCTGCGCCCGCGCCCGAGCCCGCCTGGCCGCGCTGCTCGGTTACCTTGGACCAGGGGTCGACGGCGAGTCCGCCGCCGATATCGCTGACCGCGCGGCCGGCCACCGTCGACCGGACTGTGTATAGCGGTCCGGCTGTGCATACCGGACACTGGGGCGGATGGCTGCAATGGACGACGCCGCTGGTGCCAAGGCGGGCGCGGATCCGCCGCTCACGGTCGAGCTGCTCGCCGACCTGCAGGCCGGTCTGCTCGACGACGACGCGGCCGCGCGGCTGCGAAAACGAATCCGAGCCGATCCGCAGGCTCAGCGGGCGCTGCGCGCGCTCAACGAGGTTCGCCGCGATCTTGCCACGCTGGGCGCCGACCCGGCGTCGGCGCCGGATATTCCGCCGGGCGTCGTCGCGCGCATCACGGCGGCGCTGCGGTCCGCGACTGTGCCTGCCGGCCGGGCTCACCCCGCCCACGCGGTGGCGCCGCAACCCCGCGCGGCGCGGATCATCGCCACGGCGGCCGGTGTCGGCGCCGCTGTCGCCGCGATCGGCCTGGGCACCGCGGCGCTGCTGCGCAGCCCCCGCCCCCGCCCGGCGCGCCGACCACCGTCCAGCACATCACCGTGTCACGGCCCAGCGCGACGCTTCCGCTGGCGGCTTCCGAGATCCTCGAACTGCTCGACCGCGCACCCGACTACGGCCCGCTGGGTGATCCCGTCCGCCGCGCCTCGTGCCTGACCGGCCTGGGTTATCCCGGCGCCACCGGGGTGCTGGGTGCCCGGCCGGTCGACGTCGACGGCCGCCCGGCCGTACTGTTGCTGCTGCCCGCCGACACGGCTGACAGCGTGGCCGCGCTGGCGGTGGCGCCCAATTGCAGCGCAGCGGACACCGGCCTGTTGGCCAACACCGTCGTTCGCCGTCCATAAGTCGGCGGGGAACAGCACCGCCTAGGCTGGCGTTCGTAGACCTGAGTCGTTTTGTTCCAAGCCGGTCCCGGCTTCGATGCGAAAGGCCTGTATGACTGCCCCTAGCACTGTGCGCGACGTGATCATCATCGGTTCGGGTCCCGCGGGCTACACGGCTGCCATCTATGCGGCGCGTGCGCAACTGGCGCCGCTGGTGTTCGAAGGCACCTCGTTCGGCGGGGCGCTGATGACGACGACCGATGTGGAGAACTATCCCGGGTTTCGCAACGGCATCACCGGGCCGGAGTTGATGGACGAGATGCGTGAGCAGGCCCAACGGTTTGGTGCGGAGCTGCGGATGGAAGACGTCGAATCGGTGTCGCTGGACGGCCCGGTCAAGACCGTCACCACCGCCGACGGGCAGGCCTATCAGGCTCGGGCGTTGATCCTGGCGATGGGCGCAGCGGCCCGCTACCTGCACGTGCCCGGCGAGCAGGAGTTGCTGGGCCGGGGAGTGAGCTCGTGCGCGACCTGTGACGGTTTCTTCTTCCGCGACCAGGACATCGCGGTCATCGGTGGCGGTGACTCGGCGATGGAAGAGGCGACGTTTCTGACCCGGTTTGCCCGCAGCGTGACGATCGTGCACCGCCGCGACCAGTTCCGCGCGTCGAAGATCATGCTCAACCGTGCCCGCAACAACGACAAGATCCGCTTCATCACCAACCACGTCGTCGTCGCGGTGGAGGGCGACACCACGGTGACCGGGCTGCGGCTGCGGGATACGCGCACCGGCGAAGAATCCACCCTGGCCGTGACCGGGGTGTTCGTCGCGATCGGCCACGACCCGCGCTCCGAGTTGGTCCGCGGTGCCGTCGACCTCGATGCGGACGGCTATGTGCTGGTCAAGCCGCCCACCACCAGCACCTCGGTGGAAGGCGTGTTCGCCGCCGGGGATCTAGTGGATCGCAGCTACCGGCAGGCGGTTACCGCCGCCGGCACTGGATGCGCCGCGGCCATTGACGCTGAGCGCTGGCTGGCCGAGCGTGCCGAGGCCGGCGGGGGCGCTGAAAAGCCGGCTGGCACCGATACCGATTTGATTGGAGTACCGCAATGACCGAAAACACAAGCGCCCCAGTGGAAGTCTCCGACGCTTCCTTCGCAGCGGACGTGCTGTCCAGCAATAAGCCTGTGCTCGTAGACTTTTGGGCAACCTGGTGTGGCCCATGCCGAATGGTGGCGCCGGTACTGGAAGAGATTGCGGCCGAACAGGCCGGCAAGCTCACGGTCGCCAAGCTCGACGTCGACGCCAACCCGGAGACGGCCCGCAATTTTCAGGTCGTCTCGATCCCGACGCTGATCCTGTTCAAAGACGGCCAGCCGGTCAAACGGATCGTCGGGGCCAAGGGCAAGGCCGCGCTGCTGCGCGAGCTTTCCGACGTGGTTGCCAGCCCGCAGTAACACCGTTCGGCCAGCGGGATCTCGCCAGTATTGGCCTGGCGTTTTCTCCAATCCGCGAAGCGTCTGCGACAATACCGCCTAGCCTGTCAAGCATCGGCAGCTCTACTCGCACTGGCTCACCGGAGGGTGCTGGCATGTCGAATCCGCATCGTGGCGCCGGCGACGCGCTGCGCTGCGGTGACCGCAGCGCAGCGGTCGCCGAGATCCGCGCCTCGCTGGCTGCCCTTGGGTATCTCGACAATCCCGATGCAGACCTGACCACCGGAAAACACGTGGCGCCCGATGTATTCGACGCCGAACTCGATCAGGCGGTGCGGGCATTCCAGCAAAATCGTGGTCTGCTGGTGGACGGCGTCGTCGGTGAAGCCACCTATCGCGCGTTGAAGGAGGCTTCTTACCGCCTCGGCGCCCGCACGCTATTTCACCAGTTCGGCGCGCCGATGTACGGCGACGATGTTGCGACCCTGCAGGCCAGGCTGCAAGATCTGGGCTTCTACACCGGCTTGGTCGATGGATACTTCGGCTTGCAGACCCACAACGCCCTGATGTCGTATCAACGCGAGTACGGGCTGTACGCGGACGGAATCTGCGGGCCGGAAACGTTGCGCTCGTTGGATTTTCTCGCATCGCGGGTGACCGGGGGCTCTCCCCACGCCATTCGCGAAGAGGAGCTGGTCCGTCGCTCCGGGCCGAAACTGTCCGGAAAACGGATCATTATCGATCCCGGTCGTGGTGGTGCCGACCACGGGCTTATCACCCAAACCGCAACCGGGCCCATCAGTGAAGCAGATATATTGTGGGACTTGGCAAGTCGGCTCGAAGGCCGGATGACCGCCGTCGGCATGGAGACCTTTTTGTCCCGACCGCCCAATCACAGTCCAACCGACGCGGAGCGGGCCGCCACTGCTAACGCCGTCGGCGCCGATCTGATGATCAGCCTGCGGTGCGCCACCTTGGCCAGCCCGTCGGCCAATGGCGTGGCTTCCTTTCACTTCGGCAATTCACACGGCTCGGTCTCGACCATCGGCCGCATGCTTGCCGATTTCATTCAACGAGAAGTGGTGGCGCGCACCGGTTTACGTGATTGCCGTGTTCACGGCAGGACGTGGGATCTGCTGCGGCTCACCCGGATGCCGACCGTTCAGGTCGACGTCGGCTACATCACCAATCCGCATGACCGGGCGAAGCTTGTCACCGCCCAGACCCGTGACGCGCTCGCCGAAGGCATTCTCGCCGCGGTCAAGCGGCTCTACCTGCTCGGCAAGAACGACCGGCCGACCGGCACGTTCACCTTCGCTGAGCTACTCGCACACGAACTTTCGGTGGAACAGGCCGGGCGGGGTTAACGCTCGGTAGCTGACGAGCCGGCACCCACCGGCTGTTGCAGCTGCGCGTTCTCCAGCAGCCGCTCCAGCGCCGCTTCAACCTCGGCTTTCCAACCCAAGCCCCTGTCCAGTTCTAGGCGCAGGCGAGGGAAATACCGGTGCGGGGCGACGACGACGAACCCGACGTCCTGCAGGAAATCCGCCTCGATGATGCAGTGGTCCACCGAGCAATCGCCGATGACGGCCAGCACCGGCTGGATGTCGGGCTCCACGATCCGCAACTCCTGCAACTCGCCGATCGCCTCGGTGCGGCCGAAGGCCTCCAGCGCCCGAACACCGCGGCGGACCAGCTCATCGACCACCCGGGCGATGAGGCTGTGCCGCAGATCGTCGGCGGCCTGCGGCTCGACACCCATCGAGGTCAGCAGCACCGCATCGGCGGAAACCGGAGCGGTGGGAAAGCGCTGGGCCCGCGGCACCGCCCGCGGCGGCGCATAAAGCACGTAGCCCAGGCAGGGGGGTTCGCTGGCTCCGCAATTGGTCGGGGCCGCCGTCGCCACCTGCCCGCAGGAGCCCCATTCCAGCATCACCATCGACAGCCAGGCTTCCTTTTCGAACTCGGGGTCGGCCAGATGGTCGTCACTGCGCAGCGCCGCCGGGTCGACCTCCCAGTAGACGCAGCGGCGCGCATGCTTCGGCAGCTGCTCGAACGCTTCGAGTCGCAGCGGTGTAATTCGAGCAGACACTAGACTCCCAAAGCTCCTTACAACCCTTCCAGGATAGGAGAGGTCGCAGCCGCCGGGCCAGTACAGCGATTCGACCGTCCCGCTCCCGGCCCTCCGGCCGAAAAATGCTGCGCCGCAGAGCAATCCGGATGCGACGTGGGGCTGGATCCAGCCGAGCGTCACAGTGACGGAACTACAACGTGTAGTTGGTTACGCCTTGGACCCGTTCATCAGCCCGACAATGCGCTGCAGGTCGTCCACCGAGCCGAACTCCACCACGATCTTGCCTTTGCGTTTGCCGACGCTGACCGTGACGCGCGTATCGAAAGCGCTCGACAATCGCTCAGCAACGTCTTGCAACCCCGGCATCTGGATCGGTTTGCGCTTCGGCGGGGCCGGCGACTCACCGTTGCCCCGATTGGCCAGCGTTACCGCCTCCTCGGTCGCGCGCACCGACAACCCCTCGGCCACGATCCGGGCGGCGAGCTCCTCCTGAGCCTCTGGGCCGGCCTCCAGCGCCAGCAGCGCGCGGGCGTGCCCCGCGGAGAGCACACCAGCGGCCACCCGGCGCTGCACGGCGAGCGGCAGTCGCAGCAACCGGATCATGTTCGTGATGAGCGGGCGCGACCGGCCGATCCGGGCCGCCAGTTCGTCGTGCGTGACCCCGAACTCGTCCAGCAACTGCTGGTAGGCCGCCGCCTCCTCCAAGGGGTTGAGCTGGACGCGGTGGATGTTTTCCAGTAAGGCATCCCGCAGCATGCTGTCGTCGCCGGTCTCCCGCACGATCGCGGGGATGGCGGTCATCCCCGCCTGCTGGGCGGCGCGCCACCGCCGCTCCCCCATCACGATCTGGTATCGGGCGCCGTGGTCGACAGCTCGCACCACGATCGGTTGCATGAGCCCGAATTCCCGGATCGAGTGCACGAGCTCGGTCATCGCCTCGTCGTCGAACACCTGCCGCGGTTGCCGGGGATTGGGTTCAATGAGCGCGGGGTCGATTTCCCGGTAGACCGCCCCCACGGCGTTGCCGTCGACCGGAGCGTGGCTCCCGAGCACCACGTCGGCGGCGGCCTCTCCCATCCGCGGACCCAGGTGCGGCCCCGGGCTTCCGTCGGTGGGACCGGTCGGGATGAGGGACGCCAGGCCGCGGCCGAGTCCACCTCTTCTGCGTGATGGCTGATTCATCGTCGTCCCTCCCCGGGTGGTGGCTGATCCCGCTGAGCAAGTTCACGGCTGGCATCCAGATAGCTCATTGCGCCGCGCGAACCGGGATCGTAATCGATGATCGTCATGCTGTAGCCGGGCGCCTCGGAGACCTTGACGCTGCGCGGGATCACCGTGCGCAGGACTTTGCCGCCGAAATACCGGCGCACCTCGTCGGCGACCTGGTCGGCAAGTTTGGTCCGGCCGTCGTACATGGTCAAGATCACGGTCGTCACCTCGAGCCGCGGATTCAGGTGGGCCTTCACCATCTCGATGTTGCTCATCAACTGCGAGACGCCTTCCAGCGCGTAGTACTCGCACTGGATCGGGATAAGCACCTCCGGGGCGGCGACCAACGCATTGATGGTCAACAGGCCCAGCGACGGCGGGCAGTCGATGAACACATAGTCGAAGTCGTAGCTGTCCAATTCGGCCAGCGCGGTGCGTAGGCGGTTTTCGCGGGCGACCATGCTCACCAACTCGATCTCGGCGCCGGCCAGATCGATGGTGGCGGGCACGCAGAACAACCGCTCGCTGTGCGGGCTTCGCCGCAGCGCCGCGTGCAGGGGGATCTCACCGAGCAGGACCTCGTACGACGACGGGGTGCCGGAGTGCCGCTCGGTGATGCCCAGCGCGGTGCTGGCGTTGCCTTGCGGGTCGAGGTCGATCACCAATGTCTTGAGGCCCTGAATGGCGAGGGCGGCCGCGAGGTTTACCGCGGTCGTGGTCTTGCCGACGCCGCCCTTCTGGTTCGCGATGGTGAACAGCCGGCGGTGGGTGGGCCGCTGCAATCTGCTGTGGGTGGTGTGCAGGATCTGCATGGCACGCTCCGCAGCCGCCCCAATCGGCGTGTCGTACTCGTCTGATGTTTCACGTGAAACATCGGGCGGCTCGGGCGGTGTCCGCGGCGCCGAGGGAACCGGTCCGTGTGGCCCACTCATGTCGAACCCCTCCTCGACGTCCGGGCGGGCCTCCGGTTCATCGGTGTGCGCCGTCCCCGTCGCGCCACCACCACGGTTACGGGTGGACGCAAGTAGTTCGCGCCACATGTCACTACCCTGACATCCGTCGCGCCCAAAGAGCTCATCACACGCCGATGTTGGTTGACTTCGTCGCTGGCGCTGTCGCCTTTGATCGCCACCATGCGCCCGCCCGGCCGCAACAGAGGCAGGCTCCACCGCGCCAGCTTGTCGAGCGCCGCCACCGCCCGCGACACCGCCGCGTCCTTGTCTGCGCATTGCTCGCGCACCGTGGCCTCTTCGGCGCGCCCGCGCACCACCTCGACGGCCAGCCCCAGCTCAGCCACCACCGCGTCCAGAAACTCGGTACGGCGCAGCATCGGTTCCAGCAGTGTCACCCGCACGTCCGGGCGCGCGATCGCCACCGGGATGCCGGGCAGGCCCGCTCCGCTGCCGATGTCAACCACCCGGTCTCCGCGGTCCAGCAGTTCGGCCACCGCCGCGCTGTTGAGGATGTGGCGATCCCACACGCGGTCCGCCTCATGCGGTCCCAGCAGCCCCCGCTCGACCGCGGTGCCGACCAACAACTCCGCGTATCGCTCGGCCATCTCAAGTCGCGGCCCGAACACCTCGGCCGCAACCTCGGGAGCTGCGCCCGCACCGACATGTTTCACGTGAAACATCCTCCGGCCTTCCCCGCTGGGTGGCCCGTGGAACTACACGGGTGTAACTTTCGGCGCCGCTAGTCGAGCAGCACCACGACGCGGCGCATCGGCTCCACGCCTTCGCTCTCGCTACGCACTCCGGGCACCGCGGCGACCGCGTCGTGGACGATCTTCCGCTCGAACGGTGTCATCGGGTGCAGCTCTTCACGTTCCCCGGTTTCCAACACCCGTCGCGCCACCTTGTCGCCGAGTGCTGCCAACTCCTCGCGCCGCCGACGTCGCCAGTTCGCGATATCGAGCATCAACCGGCTGCGCACCCCGGTCTTCTGGTGTACCGCAACCCGGGTCAGCTCCTGCAGCGCGTCGAGCACCTCTCCGTTACGTCCGACTAATTTCTTCAGGTCGTCGCCACCGTCGATGCTCACCACTGCCCGGTTGCCCTCGACGTCTAAATCGATATCCCCGTCAAAGTCCAACAGGTCCAACAACTCTTCCAGATAGTCGCCGGCGATCTCGCCTTCGGCGACCAAGCGCTCCTCCAGGTCGTCGACGTCGCCCTCTCCCGTCTCCTCGACGCGACGTCGCGCCTCTACCTCACGGTCAGTGGTATCGGCCTCGGCCATGCCCGTACTCTCCTCGTCCCCTTAACCCCGGCTCGCTTGCGTCACCGGCCCGTTGGGGTTGCCCGGTTCTTCGGCCAACCGTCGGAGTCGGTTTGATTCCTGCTCGGTCACCGCTTGCGCCTCTTGGGTTTGGCACCGGGGCGCGGTGCCCGGGTCCCCGAACTGCCGCCCCGCCCAACCTGATTCGGCCTACCTGCTTTCGTATTCGGCGGTTTCCCGTCGCTGCTTTGACCGTCCGCATCCACGCTCGACGATCCACCGGCGGGGGTGGGCGGCGCTCCGGAGGACCCATTGCCAATCGATGCTGCCGTTTTCGGCGCGCGCTTCGGCTTGGCGCCCGGTGCTGGCGCATTAGCCGCTCGTCGTTGGATTGCTTCTTGCTTTTTGGCCTCTTCTTCCTTCTCGATCATCCCGAAGACGTAATGCTGCTGACCGAAGGTCCAGATGTTATTCGCAAACCAGTACAAAATGATCGCCAACGGCAGAAACGGTCCACCGACCACTACACCCAGCGGAAAAACATACAGCGCAAGCTTATTCATCATCGCCGTCTGCGGATTGGCGGCCGCTTCCGGGCTCTGCCGCGCGATCGACGCCCGGCTGTTGAAATACGTCGCCACGCCAGCGAGGATCATCACCGGCACACCAACCGCGATCACCGCGGGCCGGCTGAATTCGGTGAACGCCTCCAACCCGGTCCGCTGCGTCATGAACGCGCCTATCGGCGCGCCGAAGAGATTGGCATCCAGAAAATGCCCGACATCGGTAGGGCTGAACACATAGTTACCGGTCGCACGGTTCTGCGCCACTGACATCGGGTGACCGAACCCGAACCCGCCGGTGGCGGTCCGGTTAAACGACCGCAGCACGTGATAGAGGCCGAGGAACACCGGGATTTGGGCCAGCATCGGCAAGCAGCCAAGGATCGGGTTGAACCCGTGCTCGCGCTGCAGCTTCTGCATCTCCAGCGCCATCCGTTGACGGTCCTTGCCGTACTTCTTCTGGAGTGCCTTGATCTGCGGCTGCAGTTCTTGCATCTGGCGCATGGTGCGGATCTGGCGCACGAACGGCTTATACAGCAGCGCCCGCAGCGTGAACACCAAAAACATCACCGCCAACGCCCAGGCGAAGAAGTTCGACGGCCCCAGCACAAACCCAAATGCCTTGTACCACAACCACATAATGGCCGACACCGGGTAGTAGATGATGTCGAGGCTGAACCAATCAAACAACGGACGCACTCTCCCCTCGCTTCGCGCCGGCGTCCCCGCCATCATCGGCACGGTCGTTTCGCTGTGGCCCCCGCTCAGGAATCGGGTCCCATCCACCTTGATGCCACGGCCCGCATTTGGCCAACCGGGTCAGGGCCAGCCACGACCCCCGAACAAGCCCGTGTTCACTGAGAGCGTCGACCGCGTACTGGCTGCATGTCGGGATAAACCGGCACGTCGGCGGCCGCAGCGGCGAAATCATGTGCCGATAAAGTTGGATCAGAAAAATCAGGCCTCTCGCGACCGCCCTGCCAGCATCGCGCCCCATATTGCTGAACTTAACCGACTTCGACGTCATCCTGTCGGCCCTGTCAGCTCGCGGATGTGCCGCAACCCGGACCGCAACTCTTCCTCCAACCTGGCCGAGGACAGCCGCCGACTGCCGGCAAGCGCTCGGATCACCACCCGATCGCGGGCATCCAGCTCCCCCAGAATGCCCCGCGCGACATGACGAATTCGCCGTGCGACTTGGTGGCGCTGCACGGCCGAGCCCACCGCTTTGCCGACGATCAGTCCGATCCGCGGACCTTCACCGCCCGCTTCGTCGCTTCCCCGAATCACATAGATCACGAGGTCTGGCTGCACGGCGCGCACCCCGTGCTTGACTGTGGCATCGAACTCCGTTGACCGCTTCATCCGGTTCCGCGCGGGAAGCACCGCTCCGCATGCCCGCGTTGAGATCAAGCGGTCAGCGCCCGACGGCCCTTACGGCGCCGGTTGGACACGATGGCCCGTCCCGCGCGGGTGCGCATCCGCAGCCGGAAACCGTGGACACGGGCTCGGCGCCGGTTATTCGGCTGGAAGGTCCGCTTGCCCTTGGCCACGGCTCACTCCTCGTCGCATCTGCCATCGAATCCAACCGCCCGCCGATGTCGGCCGGACACGATGGTCCCTGATCAAGTCCTGCACTGAGCCCGCTAAGGCTCGGTGTTTTGCTGGCCGGCGCGGTCCCCGCGCAATAATGCCCGGATCGCTGCCGTATCGCCGACGTTCGGGCGACTGTTCGAGGGTACTGACGCGCCATCTCGCGGTCAAACTTGGTCCAATGCCACCCCCGCAACCTCTGCCCTAATTCACTCGTGACACATCCGCCACCCGCGGACCGGCCGGCCGATCACGAATCTTGATGAACCCCACAGGAATGCTGCGGAACGGTTGGCACTCGCACGGAAAACTGTTAGCTTCGGGCAAGGCCGTTCCAGCCCGGAACGGCGCGCGACAATCAAGCGAGGATGGCGAATCGGCGATCTGACCAGACGACCTATCAAGGCTGTCTTGCGAGCCGGTTCTGCGTGCCGTCGCCAGTAGAGTGCGGTGCAACGACGGCCGTGCTGTCCACACTTGTGGATAACCATGTGGACAGTTCGCCGTCGTCACAGGTAGTTGCAGCTAGACCTGAAACCAGGGGGATCCGTCGTTGACCGATGATCCCAGTTCAAGTTTCGCGACCGTGTGGAAAGCGGTCGTCTCCGAGCTCAACGGCGAGAACCCGCCCGACCAACCCGCAGGCAATGGCGCTCCTAGTCCACCTCCCTTAACGCCTCAGCAAAGGGCTTGGCTGAATCTC